>NZ_JALGBX010000037.1 GCF_022808175.1 Streptomyces sp. AP-93
CATCGTCCGCGGCTACTTCGGCGGCCCACACGTCCGCTACGTCCTGGACGAGAACCCCATGAGTTTCTGATCAATAGATGAGATCCGGATTCTGGATCTTGTTCGTCTCGACCAGAATGTCGACCGGCACCCTCGTCGTCCCCGAGATCGCGGTGAGCGTATCGCCTGACTTGATGGTGTACGGCTTCGCCTTCGGCCCGGGCTTCGTCTCGGCCGGTGCGCCCGATCCGTTGGGCTTGTCCTCGTCGCCACGACCGGGCGTCGAATCCTGACTCGCCCTGCTCTCGTCCTGCTTCCCCGTGCCGCCCTCGCTCGGTTGCTGGGCGCTGCCGCCTCCGGCGTTCTTCTCGCCGGGATTCCCCGGTGCCTCGACCGGAGCGTGATTGCCCTGCAGCGCCTGAATGAAGCCGCCGTCGGACGTCACGAGCTGCATCAGGCCCCATCCGGCGAAGAACGCCGCTCCACCCACCATGACGCTGGCGGCGATGAGGGGTCCGTTGCCGAAGCCCATCGGGCCGGCATGACTCCCGGCAGCTGCTCTCGTCTGCGCCGACGGCTTCAATGCCGTCCCCGCTGGCCTCTGAATTGTAGCCGTCATCGCTGCCCCAACTCCTCTGCGAATAGCGTGCGCATCCATTCTGCCCGACATCGACATTCTACTCATAACCGAATCCAAGTTGATAGGATAAGGGGTTGAGTGGCATTCGGAACCCTATCCAATAGGACGCCAATGAGCCACTGAACCCCTGAACCGCCGACTGTCAGACCGAGCGAAGGAACCACACCGCCATGGCCAACTACTCCATCTCCGCCAGCCAGATCACCGAGGGCAAGAACGTCTTCATCCGCGGGAAGCTCGGCTTCTCTGTACTCGCCCGCCTCATCGAGGGTGCGGAGCTCGTCGCCAGCGACCAGCGCAGGACGACGAACGGCATGAACCCCGTCGGCAGGCCGCACACCACCGCGACGATCGTTCACGCCGAGGTCCAGTTCGCCGATCCGAACAACCCCACCCTCGAAGAGCAGTTCGTCTCCGAGCGCCGCTACGACTCCCCGAAGCGGCCCGAAACCGGACCCAACTACGCCATCGACTCCAAGGGCAGCACCCTGCCGGTCATCGCGATCCCTTCTACGAAGGGCGACGGCACCTACGACCAGGACGAGTCCGGCCAGGAGCTCGAGCAGGGCCTTGACGTCACGCTTGTGTTGCGCACCTACAAGCCGAAGAACTTCAACAACCGCGGCCTGGCCCTCGAACAGGTGATCGTTCACGAGGCGCCGCGCTACTACAATGCCGGCGGCGTAGACCAGGCTGAGCTGGCTGCACGTGGCATCGTGCTCAACGGGACGCCGCGCCCCGTTCAGGCCACTCCTGTCAGTGTTACCCCTGCGGCCGCCGGCCCGGTAGCGACCGAGGTGGAGGACGGCCTGTCCTTCCCGGCCCCGCAGCCGGCGTCCGCACCTGTGGCCGTGGCCGCGCAGTCTCCGGTTCAGACCGCCCCGGCGGCCGTCGCAGTTGCTCCCGCTCCTGCTGCCTCTCCGGCTCCTGCTCAGCAGGAGACCTTGGAGCAGAAGCTCGCGCGTCTTGAGGCCGAGAACGCCTCCCTCAAGGACGCCGGTTCGGCCGTGGGCTCGCCTGCGGCCACCGGCCCCTGGAACGGCTCCGGCCCGGCCCAGCAGGCGGGGATCACCTACCAGGGCTGATCCACGCTGGCCAACGATGAGACCCCGGTACTCGCATCCGTGCAGTACGGGGGTCTTGTCTTTCTCTTCCCCTCCTGACTTATCTGATCGAAAGTGTGCGTCCCACGATGACTCCATCCGACCCTCATGCCTGGTTCCCGCAGTTCTACGGCAACCCCGCGATCCGCACTCTCGCCAGTGCCTGTCGGTGGACCATCTCCGGACAGATCGGAGAAGAGACCTCCGACGATCCCAACAAGCCGCCGAAGCGCAAGGCCCCGATCGACGTACGGCACCTGCTCGACGGCTGCATGCCCAGCTGCCAGCATGCCGGCCCGCTACGCGGAGCCTTCGCCCTGGACGAGACCTGCCTGCTCACTCTCGACGAACTCACCGCGGCGATACCGAACGCTGCGAACGCCGCCTTCTACCTCCAAGCCCAGACTGACGGGCTGCTCGTCCTCGACGTCGAGGCCGACTGCCCGCCAGGTGTGGCCACAGAACTGCTGCGGCTGCCGGGCATCCTCTACTCGGAGCTGTCGATGTCCGGCCAGGGTTTCCACCTCGTCATGCCGCTGCCGAAGAACTTCCACGACTTCCCCGTGGCCGTCGGCAAGCGCGTCCTGCGTGAGGAACACGGCTGGTACGAGCTGCTCCTGGACCACTGGTCGACCTTCACCCGCCAGCCGGTGCCCGATCTCATCGTCGCTCACGTCAAGGCAGCAACTAGCACGCCGGCCTTCGCCTCCATCGAGGACCTCTACGCGCAGCTCGCCGTGAACGCCAGCGAGAGCTCCGGTATTTCAGCATCAGCTGTCAACACCGCCGAGGACATGCCCGACATCCCATACTCGCAGGTCATTGTCGAGCAGGCCCTGGCCGGTGCACGCCACCAGCTCCGGGATCCCGGCGATTTCAACCACGACCTGTCCCGCTGGGAGTTCTCGGTTCTCGGCTCGCTTTACGGCTGGATGCGGATGCAACTGCGCGCCTACAGCGCCCTCGGCGTGGAGTACTCGACGGGCGACATCGCGTGGTTGCTCTACAAGGCGGCGCTCGACGTCATCCCTGCGCGCCCCAAGCACAACGAGCGGCGCAACGGCCGGCCCTTCCTCCTCGACCGGGCGGCTGCGCTCGTGGCCGACCGCGAGGCCCGCTCCCCGTCGCTCGATTGAGGACGCACCTGCACGTTCGATCTCACAGGAGTCATCCATGTCCCGACGTGTACGTATCACCACCAGGCTCAACACCACGGACCTCGCGCACGCGCTGGCCCTGGAACTGGGAATCAGCTACGGCGAGGCCCGCACCGCCGTCAGGTCCGTGTTCGGCCTCATCAGCCGTGCCGCGGCCGGAGGCCATGACACCGCCATCACGAACTTCGGCACGTTCGTCTCTTCCCGGACGCGGAAGCGCATGGCGCGCAATCCGCAGAACGGAGAGCAGATCGCCGTCCCGGCCCACCAGACGGTCCGATTCCGTCCGTCTCCGCGACTTGCCCAGTCGGTGCGCAGCGGAGACTGTAAGGCCGGCATCGGCAAGCTCACCAAGGGCAGCCCGCCGGTGCGCCAGGCGTCGACCCAGGCCCTATCGTGACCGGCTACAGCGGGTGCGATGACGTAACGCGCGTGTATCGGCAAACCCCTCAACGACTTCTGCCGCACCGCAACGAAGGCGACCGGCTGCGGAGGTACATCCAGCAAGACCGCGCAGTGCGGGCGACTTGACCCTGGGGTCTCACCAACGCAAGATCCACGCCGATAGAGCGCTGGCGTGATCCGCTGCTGCACGAGCTTGACGCGGGTGACTGGCTGTCCGCAGCTGCAGCTGCTGCTGGCGGAGTGTGGGGCGGGTGACGAGTGCCGCGGCAAGACGCCTGAGCACCGGTCAGGGACAGAGCTGGATCGCGCGGAGCGCGATCGGGTGGCGATGTGCAGCGGAGCCCCATCGCCACCAGTCCTGGGAGTGCAGGCCTCTACCCGGATCAGTCCGCACAACGCACGGCCGCGCCACAGAGCTGCCCTTGGCCTATTCGGCCTCAACGGCACCGAGAGCCGCCCCTTCTTCTGGCACATCGCCTCTTCTCCTGCCCGCGCACAGAAAAGACATCGACATGAAGTTCAACGACGCCCTGACGACCCTCATCAAGCAGGCCCTTGAGGTCGGCGCCACGCCCGCTCTCATGGGCGAACCCGGCATCGGCAAGTCCAGCTTCGTCGAGGACCTGGCCTACTCCATGGGCACGCAGGCCTTCACGCTGCCGTGCAACCAGCTCGCCGACAAGGCCGACCTCACCGGTGCCCGCCTGGTGCAGTACACCAAGGACGACGGCACGCAGAGCTACAAGCAGGTCTTCTACCCGCACCAGGTGATCCAGGAGTGCATCGACTACGCCGAGAAGAACCCGCGCGAGTGGCCGATCCTCTTCCTCGACGAGATCAACCGCACCACCTCCGACGTCACCTCAGGCGCGCTGACCCTCGTCACGCTGCGCCGTATGGGGTACGTCGAGCTGCCCAAGAACGTCCGCATCGTCGTGGCCGGCAACGACAAGGGCAACGTCACCTCACTCGACGAGGCAAGCCTGTCCCGCTTCGCGATCTTCCGCGTCGAGCCCGACGCCGCCACCCTCATGTCCGTCCTCGGCGACAACATCAACCCCTGGGTGAAGACGGTGCTCACGCAGTACCCCGGGCTCATCTTCCAGAAGTCGACGCCCGAGGCCATCGTCGCCGACGGCCAGGACGACGACGACAACGGCAACGTCACGATGGCCGAGCTGTTCGACGGCGGCGAGGAGATGAACCAGCTCACCACGCCGCGCACCATCGACAACGTGTCGAAGTGGCTCAACGCGGCCGACCAGCAGCAGCTGACGCAGTACCTGGCGACCCCGATCCAGATCGGCGACCGCGAGACTACGCTGCTGAACGAGGCCATCGAGGCCTACGTCGGAGACACCATGTTCACCACGCAGCTCGTGGCCACCATCGCCCAGGACCTGGCGAACAACGCCGGGGGCGTGCAGCAGCGCCGGGTGAACGTCCCGAAGCCGAACTGCTACCAGAGTCTGAAGGCCGCGGCGACCGTGACCGACATGGCCGCGGTCGTCGTGACGCTGACCGACAACGAGAAGTCCGGGTCGCTGCTGTACGCGCTCAAGGAGAGCAAAGACAACGCGCGCCTCATCGAGCAGCTGGCCCAAGCCATGACCCAGATCGAGCCGGAGCACACCCGCACGCTCATCGAGTTGGTGACCAGCCAGCAGATCGACCGCCAGAACCTGGAGGCCTTCATGGAGACCGACGCTCCGATCGTCAACCAGGCCAAGCCGGTCCTCTCGGCCTTCCTCTGATCGCTCGCTCACCGGTGGTGGGGGCCGCTGCGGGCTGCAGTCCTTGCTGCACCTCCCCACCACCGGCGGCGCCAGGGCGCCGCCTTGTCCTCAGAAGGAGACCACGACCTATGACGATCACCGTCACGAACCAGAAGCCGGCCGTACTCGACGCACTGCACACGATCTTGTGCACCGGTGACTACGACCCGATGCCGGCGATCCGGCAGACTCTCGTCGACCCGCTGCTGGAGCCGCTGAACCCCAACGCCCCAGCGAGCATCACCGACGCCCAGGGTGCCGATCTGACGGGGGACATCCCGGATCTGGTCCTGAGCTGCCTCGGCGACACGCTGAACGTGGCCGGCGAGCAGACGGTCAAGGAGGTGCTCGGGCAGACCCTGATCAACTTCGACCAGGGCACACCGCTGCCGGTTGCCGAACTCTTCGCCGTCCAGGCCGGGCAGCAGAACAAGATGCCCGCGCCCTCCCCGCGGGTGCTCTACACCGCTCAGGCTGATGTCCTCCCCGCCGCGAAGGCTTTGCTGGCGGGGACCGGCGACGAGAGCGCCTTCTTCGCATCGATCGCCTACACCTTCCACCCCGACGCCCTCGGGTTCTGGTTCCAGTCCTCCGCGGCCTTCGACGACTTCAAGATCTGGCTGTCCCAGCAGATTCAGACGATGGCCAGCGCGCTGCCGCCGACCACCACCAAGCTGCTAAACGACTTCACAGCCCTGTCCCTGAAGGGGCTCACCGAATCGCTGCTGGTGCGCAAGGACGACTCTGACGCCAACGATGAGCACTCCTTCGCTCGGGTGCTCGTGCACATGCTCATGAACTACGTCGAGCAGCGGCGAGCCCAAGCCAGCCAGCAGAAGACTGCACTGGACACCGGCGTTCTGCCGTTCACGGTCGGAGAGCTGTTCTGCCCGCGCGCCCTCGTCCTGGTCAACGTCGAGGCCCACGCCCGGGCCACCGCGGCGAAGATCACGGGGGAGTGGAACCTCATCAACCAGTCGCTGGCTTCGCCAGTAAAGGTTGTCTCGAACACGTCACTGTCCAAGCTCACGTCGCTGCCACGGGCCGCCGCCCGGGCCGCCGCCCTGGGAGCTAAGCAGCAACCGGGCCAGCCTGGCAGCCGTAGCGCCCAGGTGGCGTTCCGCAAGCAGCCGCCGAGCAAGCTCGACCTGTTCAAGGACATCACCCGTGTGCTGCGCCGGATGGGCAAGGTCAACAGGTCGCAGAACATCTTCCGCACGACGAAGGCGACCTTCCTCAAGGCCAACCGCCGGACCCCGGACGACTTCAACAAGCCCGGCCGGATCACCTCGGTGCAGTACATGCCCGACCTGCACATCTACATCGACACCTCCGGCTCGATCTCCGAGGAGAACTACCAGGAGGCGGTCATGATGCTCATCCGGATCGCCAAGAAGCTCAACATCAACCTGTACTTCAACTCGTTCAGCCACTTCCTGTCCCAGGAGGTGATGCTGCGCACGGAGAACAAGTCGACGGCTCAGATCTGGAAGGAGTTCCGCAGGATCCCGAAAGTCACGGGCGGAACCGAGTACATGCAGATCTGGCAGTACATCAACGTCAGCCGGGTGCGCCAGCGCAGGCTCTCCCTCATGATCACCGACTTCGAGTGGTCGCCGCCGTCCAAGCGTCAGGACCACCCGAAGAACCTGTACTACGCGCCGTGCTCCGCCATGGACTGGCCGACCATGGTGGACCTGGCCAAGCGCTACGCAGACTCGATGAAGCACATCGACCCGAGCATCCGGCAGAGGCTCCTCGGCATGGTCGTCTGACCCTGCATCCCCCAAGAACAGCCAAGAGCGGTGCCGTGCGGCCAACTCCGTTGACCGGCACCGCTCTTGGCGACGCTGACTTCCTCTCTCAAACATCACGCCGAGCAACCCGCACTGAAGGAACCTCCGATGCGAATCCCCGCGGATGTGCTCGCAGCCCTGTCAGGCCGTACCAAGACTGATGGCCATCGCCTGACGCTCGTCGGCCCCCGATTGCCTCCCGCCCTGTACCAGCGTGTCAACGAGGTACTCGAAGCGGTCGGCGGTCGGTGGACGAAGGCTGAGAGTGCGCACCTCTTCTCTGTCCGCGCCGCCGAGGCGCTCGCCCCAGTGCTCACCACCGGTGAAGTCGTGACCCCGGGGGAGAAACGCACCCTCGCTCAGTACTTCCCCACACCCGCACCCGTTGCCGGCCGCCTCATCGCCCTGGCCGCCCTTGAGCCCGGCATGACTGTGCTGGAGCCGTCCCGCCGGCTCCGGTGCCATAGCCACAGCAGCAGCCCGCGGCGCGATCGTGGACTGCATCGAACGGGACCCCAGCTACGCCACTGTCCTGTCCGATAAACATGTGGCACGCCGGGTGCTGGTCGCCGACTTCCTCACGGTCCCGGTCGAACCCCGCTTCGACCGGGTGCTGATGAACCCACCGTTCACCCGTGGCACCGACATGGCCCACGTTGCCCACGCCCTACGGTTCCTGAAACCGAACGGGCTCCTGGTGTCGGTCATGTCGTGGACCGTCACTGAACAGACCGACAGCACGGCAGCCTTCCGAAAGCTCGTGGAACAGCCTGGTGGCCACGTCGAAGCACTTCCGGCCCGGGCGTTCGCCCAGTCCGGGACGACCGTCGACACCGTCCTTGTCGCTATTCCGGCCACTCGTCCGGGCGGCGCGCGACCGACGGTCTGGCCGGTGCATGACATCCCTGTTGGGGATGCGGAAGAACTCAGAAGCCCCGCCGACATCGCCGCGGAGATCGTCTCTGATCTTCGCAAAGCCGTCGCCGCTTTCGAGAAGGTGGCCAGCGGGCTCACCAGATCTGCGCCCACCACCGTGCCAGACGACATCGAGGTCAGCTGACCACGCCGCTCGTCGAAACCGTCAAGAGCAGTGCCGCTTTTGACGACCCCTGGCTTTCCCTCTCACTCATCCATATCCCTGCTCGGGACACCGTGGCGCATCCACCCAGCGCGCCACCACGCCGAGCGACCCGCACCGAAGGAGGACCCGGTGGGTCTCAGTAACTTCACACCCGGCGGCTCCGACGACAACAAGGGCAACGGCGGTGGCAGCAGCTTCCCTCCTCAGTTCCCGCCCGGGGGACTGCCGTCCAGCAGTGGCAGCGCCGATGACGTCAAGGAGCTCCTCGTCGACTACAGCGAGAAGTTCAAGAACGCCGATCCGACCATGTTCCGTGACACGCTCATCGGGCAGGTCCTCTCGGTCATCATCAGCAAGACCAAGCCCAACGCTCTGCTGGTCGGTTCCGCCGGCGTCGGCAAGACGAAGATCGTCGAGGACATCGCACGGCGCATCGCGCTCGGCGACGCCCTCATCCCCGACCAGCTCAAGGACTACACGATCTACGAGCTGCCCATCACCAACATCATCGCCGGGACCGGCATCGTCGGCTCGCTCGAGGAGAAGGTCAAGGCGATCGTCGAGTTCGCCTCGGACCCCAAGAACAAGGCCATCCTGTTCATGGACGAAATCCACCAGATCACCGGTGGGTCCGGCAGCCACGGCGACGCCGTCGGCCGCAAGATCTCGCAGATCCTCAAGCCGGCCTTGGCCCGCGGCGACATGTCCGTCATCGGTGCGACCACCAGCACCGAGTCCCGGGCCTTCGACGAGGATCCGGCCTTCGCCCGTCGCTTCACCCGGCTCATCGTCGACGAACTGAGCGTGGAGCAGACGCTGGCCGTCATGACCACGGTCCGTCCCGGCCTGATGGCGCACTACCGTCACCAGATCGGGGTCTCCGACGACGTCCTGACCTCGGTGGTGCAGATCGCCGAAACGAACTCCCGGGCTGGCCAGCACAGGCCGGACAACGCCATCACGCTGCTCGACAGGGCGATGGCTGATCGGGTCTTGGAGCAGAAGAGGCTCATCGTCCAGGCCGAGGTTGCCGGCGACACGGCACTCGCGCAGACCTTGCGGTCCATGGCACAGGTGCCGCTGACGAACAACCGTGTGCTCGACGTGGCCAAGCGCCTGATGACCGGAAACGCCCAGCGCAAGGACCTCGACGTTGACGCGCTGAGCGCCACGCTCACCAGCAGCCTGCAGGGCCAGGACGACGTACTCGCCAAGCTCACGGACCGTCTGGCCCGCGAAGAGCTCGCCCTGTTCCCGACGAGGACACCCACGACGTGGTTGTTCGCCGGGGCCTCGGGTGTGGGTAAGACTGAAGCGGTCAAGATCATCGCCGAGGAGACGACCGGCAGTGAGCCGATCATCCTCAACATGACCGAATTCCACAGCCCGTGGTCGACGTCAAAGATCATCGGCGCACCTCCCGGCTATGTCGGATCGGACTCCAACCAGGAGCTCCCGTTCGACACGCTGGAGTCCAACCCCCACCGGGTGATCTTGCTCGACGAGTTCGAGAAGGCCGACAAGGCCGTGCAGCGCCTGTTCCTCTCGGCGTTCGACGAAGGCTACATCCGCAACGCCCACGGCAAGATACTGGACTTCTCCAAGGCCCTGGTCATCTGCACGACCAACGCCGCCCGGGATTCGCTCGACGGCAAGATGATCGGCTTCGGCGACAACCCGAAGACCGTCTCTAACCAGAGCCTCAACAAGGCGCTGGGGCAGTTCTTCGACGCCGAGCTGTTGGGCCGGTTCTCACTGGTCGTGGGGTTCAACCCCATCGACCGGCAGACCTACCGGCAGATCATGGCCGCCGACTACGAGCGGCAGCGTGAGCGGATCGTCGAGGCCAAGCCGCGGCTGGCCCAGGCGTTGCCCGTGGTGATGCCCGACGACGAGCTGCGCGCCATCGAAGAGACCACCTATGTGGACTCCCAGGGTGCGCGGCCGGCGCGGAAGGCAGTTCGCACCTGGATCGAAGACTACCTGCTCGCCGCCCAGACCGGCGGCGCAGCCTCGGCATCCCCGTCGGACGACTGAGCAGGCGTCCGCATCGCACCGGGCGTACCTCACCCGCACACCCTCATTGCTCAGGAAGGGCGGTCTCCGTTCGTTATGACCTGGATAAGGACTCTCAACGCAACGTCCCCACAAGGGCAGCAAGTGGAGTACTGGCAGAACCCGGGAGGGGGATACTCCCTGGCCGAGTCCCCTGCGCGGGTGCAGGTGTCCGGTCGCACCGTGGTCAACGGCTGGTCATGTGATGGCGAGACGTATGCGGAGTATGCGCGCATCGTGCGCGAGGGGCACACCCCTGTCAGTACCGACGCGTACGAAGAGGCGTGATCATGAAGTGGAACGAGTGCGAGAGCGGCATGACCGTGCGAGACACCCGCACCGTAGAGATGTTCAAGGTCGTCGGTCGTCGTGGAGTTACCGACGACGGCATCGCCACTGCCACCGACTGCGGCGTGTGGGTCGAGCAGATCGAGCCGGACTCTGACGGCATCAAGGAACTGTGGGTCGTGCACTGGTCGCACCTTGAACGCGTAGCCGACTGATCCGCCGGAGCATCGGGCGCACTCCTCACCGGGGGCGCTCCTTGCCTTGCCCCTGGGATCTCGATCCCGGCGATGCTGCCGTCGATGGTCCCGACCGGCGATCGGACTCGACCTCGAAGTGAGGTGAGCTGCCGCTGATGAACGACCGCGCGCCTGGGTAGCGCGCGGTGTCCGGGGCGTGGCTTCGCCACATACCTCGGATTCAGGGGCCTAACGGCCCCTGACGGGTGGGTTGAGAGGAGCACGGGCGGGGCGCGTTGGCTGTCGATGGCCCCGCCCGTGTTCGTACCTGCGCCCGTGATCCAGCCCTGTCGCTGCGCTTTTCGCTCGCTTTCGAGCATTCGACTGGTTGTTCACCTCTTGTCGGAATTACTGCGTGAAGTGATTCACGCTTTCTCTCAATCCGCCTCTCGATCCACCGAAGAAGGGCAACGACATGCCTGTCCTGCTTGATGACCTCGATCTCTCGGCCAATGCCGTTGCTCACAAGGCCGTCGACCCGAAGTTCTTCTCCTCGAAGCTCACCGGCAACGGCAAGAAGATCGGCCTGCTCAACGAGTCCGTGCTGCCGATCAACACTGCTACCAACACCGCCTACGCCATGGCCGCCGATGTCGAGGTCAAGCAGAGCTCGACACAGCACGACATCACTACGACATCGATCCCGCTCGCACCGATCACGCGCCGCGCTCTGAACGCAGGCGGGTCCTTCACCCTGCCGAGCCAGCACGTCGACGACCGCTTTGTGGTCGACACCTCGTCCAGTCGATTCGACGACTGGGACGTCGCCTTCGATATGACTCCGCAGGCGCTCGTGCTCTACGAGGACAAGTCCGGCGGCAAGTCCACGCGCGACCTCGTCGTCCAGTACCGGATGGAGCTGTACTTCTTCAAGGAGGGGCTCCCCGAGCCCGAGCGCGCGACCGCAGTCTCGCGCTCGGTCGGCTACGGAAACCACGACGCTGCCGTCTTCCTGCAGTGGGACACCAGCCCGCTCGAGAACGCTCGCGACTACGTTCAGGACGTGCTCACATCCGCCGGCCTGACTGCCTCCAACCTCGGCGATGAGTTCGACGAGTGGATGCGCCAGTACCCGATCTACGAGCGCATCACGCGCCTGGCCCAGATTTGGGACTCCGAGACGATCGCCGACGAGATCTGCCGCTACATCCAGGACATGCCCGCGGGCCCGACGGAGCAGCAGCTGAACATGCTTGCCGTCCAGCTGCGCTACCTGGAGAACTACAGCGTCCCGCTGGAGGCATACCGCCAGATCCACAAGCAGATCGATGCGGCCTTCTCCGACCGGATCGCGACGACGCTGTCGAAGCAGAACCTCAGCCTGCTGATGAACCACACGCTCGACCACCTGGAGCACATGAAGGCTCAGCTGGTCGTACCCGCGCAGCCAGCCACGCCTCCGGCACTGCCAGCCCACCTGTCCAAGCAGCAGCTCGACGCGCTTACCACGCACGAGCCGTTGGTGATGACGCAGGCGGGAGCCGGAACCGGCAAGTCGACCGTGATCCTCGAGCGCATCAAGTACCTCAAAGCCTGTGGGGTCCCCGCCTCTGACGTCACGGTGCTGTCGTTCACCAACGCCGCGGCCGACAACATCACGGAGAAGAACCCGGACGTCGGCTCGATGACGATCGCCAAGATGATCATCGACATCTACTCGATGAACCACCCGAGCCACAAGGTCTCGGCAATCGACACGATCATCAACTCGATCGACATCTTCTACCCGAACAGCCAGTTCGCGGCGACGTTCCGCTACCGCCTGCTGGAGGTCGACCAGAACAGGACCGGTGCCTTCACCGCCCTGAACACGTTCGTCGAGAGCCACTTCGACGAGGTGATCTCCCTGCTCGACCGCATCGGGCAGACGTCGCTGGAGCTGCAGATCATCATCTGCTACCAGAAGATCGACGACATGGCCGAGCCGGCCCACGTGCAGTCGAAGTACCTCATCATCGACGAGGTGCAGGACAACAGCGTGTTCGAGTTCATCTACGTGCTGAAGTACATCACCAAGCACGCTCAGTCCCTGTTCATCGTCGGCGATGCCTCGCAGACGCTGTACGAGTTCCGCTCAGCGAACCCGCGCGCGCTCAACACGCTGGAGGGTTCGGGGGTCTTCGCGACCTTCAAGCTCACGACGAACTACCGGAGCAACCAGGAGATCCTGGACTTCGCGAACGTCGTGCTCGGCGGGCTGGAGACCAACCAGTTCGCCAACATCCAGCTGCAGGCGAACTCGCTCGCAATGCCTACGGCGGACTCGTTCCAGGAGAAAGTCACCCTGGAGTACCGCGAGGTGGCCAGACTCACTGGGTTCGTCACCCAGGACCTGCAGGCGATCGTGCGCAACACGGTCATCCCCGACTACGTGGAGAAGTGCCTGGACCGGGGCGAGCAGGTGGCCTTCCTGGCCTACTCGCGCCGCGAGGTGTCCTTGATCCAGGATGTGCTCGAAAAGCGCTACCCGGGCCACCGCGTCGCCTCTCTGGTTAGCGACCGCGTCTACGCCACGGACATCTTCTCGAAGTACATCAAGTTCTTCTGGAACGACGTCCTGCAGGCACCGCCGACCAACGCCGCGTTCGTGGTCTCCCAGGGGATCAAGGACAACATGGACAAGCTGACTAAGAACGCTGCCAACGCCAACGTTGAGAAGGCGATCCTGCGCACGATCTCCGAGTGGTGGATCGAGAACAGCGCGACCATCAACGGCTGGGTCACGCTCTGCCACCAGGGCACGCTCACGCACAAAGCGTTCTTCGATCGGCTGCGCGACAACCTGCTCTCCTTCGAGATTCAGCGGAACCAGCAGAAGCTGAACATCAACAAGCAAAAGAACCAGGAGCGCAAGCGAAAGAACCTCGAGTCCAAGGCCGACCTGGTCGTTTCGACGATCCACGGTGCCAAGGGTCTTGAATTCGACAACGCTGTCGTCCTCTACAGGGAGGACACGAAGATGACCCAAGACACCAAGCGGATGTTCTACGTCGCCTTCACCCGCGCCATGAAGAGCCAGTACGTACTCGGCTACGGCACCGTGAAGAACCCGCCGATCCAGAGCAGTTACGAGCAGATCGTGACGGCTCTGATCGAGCGCGACCAGAGGAACGCCGCTCGAGCCCTGGGCGTCGATCCGGATCTCCTGGACGACAACGACAACGACAGCGCTGCTCCCGGCGGCGCTGACGACCGCTCCGCGGTCACTGCGGCCGTCTGACCAACCGCCGCCACCACCCCATGCCGCGGGGGTGAGCGTCTCGCTCGTCGAGAGCACCCGCCCCTGCGGTCTTGCACGCTTCACACCCCCGAATGACGCAGTCCCGAAGATCTCACCATGACTGTGCTTGGTGTACAGGGCGCCTCCGCTGGGCCCGGCCCGGCCCGGCACGAAGTCGTACGGCGGATCGTTCGTCGAGAGCCTCGCCGAAGCCTGGCACTACCTCGACCAGATCGTCATCCACCGAGAAGGCCGCTTCGCTGTCAACGTCCCGGCAGAACGCTAGGCGCAGCAAGCCGAATTTGCCATGTCTCCCTCACGAATCCGGCGGGACGGTGGCGTTTGCGTATCGCCGGGCGTTGCCGCAGAAGAACAGGAATCCACCCATGGACTTTCCCGGACTGGAACTGAAAATCCGCATGTCGCTCATGGCCGACCCGGACTCGCATATTTGGGTCCCCGCGCGGCTCTACTACAACAAGGCGGATCCCTACGCGGTGCAGTTCTCCTTCGACGTCACGCCCGACCATGTGGTCCAGTGGACGTTCGCTCGGGAACTGCTCGACCAAGGCCTCGCCGCACCCTCCGGCATCGGCGATGTGAAGATCGCTCCGATCGACCAGAACCGCCGCTTCAGCATTGAACTGGAATCCCCCGCCGGATACGCACGCCTTGGAGGACCGGCAGCTTCCGTCAAGGCATGGCTCACCAAGACCTTCGAGGTCGTCCCCGCCGGCCGAGAGTCCGAATCCGTCGACATCGACAGCTTCCTCGACGAGCTTCTGCCCCATTGAGCCGAGAACCGCCCCGCACGCTCACAACGGGCCCGGCGCAGGGAGATCCGCGCCGCCATGTCACACCAGCGGCGTGCAGCATGCCTCTGCACATGACCCATCCGCCCACGTTCCCGAAAGGGGGCAAACCTATGGCTACGCACTAAATAAGTCCTGGGGCACCAGCCTGGGGAACGGCGTCGGTGCTGCGCCCGACAGCACAGGCAGGTACAACTCAGTCTGTCGGCACACCTCGACGACCAAGGCATGGTCCAGGTCGGCGCGGCTTCTTCTCCAGCGGAATGTACACGCTCACGCCGGGCGGTCCGTTCCGCTACTCCCAGACCTTCGTCGACGTCATACTCGGCGCCCACCAAGGCAGCTTTGCCGAGCTGCGCAACTCCCAGGGGCCTCATTCCCCCTGGACAAGAGCGGGTTCCGCTCCGTTGAGCACCGCTGTCCTCTCCACCCACTTGCCCCCGCGAAAGCGAGAAATCTCCATGCCCGCATCCACGATTGTCTCCTCAGGCGGGGAGTTCCGCCTCTACGGAGACTCCGTGCAGACCTTCGCCGATCTGCCCGTGGCCACCTACGCGATCTCCTTCTCTCAGGTGGCCGGCTACAGCCTGCGCCAGACGGAGTCGTTGACATCCGCCGAAGAGACCGTCTACGGCAGCCACGCCTCCCGTGTACAGCGGATCGTCACCGGCTACTCCGCCATGGACCGCTCGCTCGGCGTCATCCTCTCCGGCGACAAGGGCATGGGCAAGAGCCTCATGCTCCGCCTGCTCGCCGAGCGTATGCGCGAGGAACACCACCTGCCCACCGTGCTGGTGCAGCACAACACGCCGGGGCTGGCCGCGTTCCTCGACGAGCTGGGCGAAGTTGTCATCGTCTTCGACGAGTTCGAAAAGATCTTCTCCAACGAGGACGACGAGTCGCAGAACCAGTTCCTGAGCCTGTTCGACGGGCTGAGCACGACGAAGCGCCTCTACGTCCTGTCGGTCAACGAGCTGCACCGCGTCAACGACTACATGCTCAACCGACCCGGTCGCTTCCACTACCACATGCGCTTTGCCTACCCCGAGCCCGAGACAGTGGCCGCCTACCTGCGCGACCAGGTACCCGGGGTGGCCGAGAAGCAGGTGGCCGAGATCGTCGACTTCTCCCGGAAGTTCGACATCAACTTCGACCACCTGCGGGCAATCGCCTTCGAGCTGCGCCTGGGCGAGTCGTTCGCGGAGGTGATCGGTGACCTGAACATCAAGCGCAGCGAGCAGGCCGGCTCGCGGATTGAGGCCCACATCACCTGGAAGAACGGCGACCAGGACGTCTTCGATGGCCGTGTCGACCTGTTCAACGGCGACAGCCTGCAGACCATCAACGACTGGGACACCGGTACCGGGTTGCAGTTCCGCATGTGCGACGCCGTCCCGTCCGAGGACGGCTACCAGCTCCCGGATGGCGCCTTCACGCTTACCGACCTTCGTGACGAGGACGACAGGTCGCCCAACGACGAGAAGGACCTTCGTGCCGCCGCGGTGACCCTGCGCCGTCTCCCGAAGTACTCCATCGACTTCTGAGGACGCCCCCATCCGAACCGCCGAGGAGCCACTCCGGTCTCCTAGGCGGTTCGCCGTCCGGCTCACGCGTTCCTGTACAGAAAGCAGCCTTCGACCATGCTCAAGAACCGCATCGTCTCCGAGCCCGACCCTGACGCGGAGCATCGTGAGCCCCGAAGGGCCAACCCTTGCCTCGGCACGGCCCGTCTCGTCACGGTCATCGACGCCAAGGACCTGTTCTGGGCGACCAGGCGTGAGCTGATCTCCTTCGGCAATGACCCGCATTGAACGCCATGCCGCCAGATCCGACTGTGCTGCTCGTCTGCCTGGCCGTCGCTGCGCTCGGCATCCTGTGCCTCGCCATCGGCGTTGGCCGTAAGCGGCGCTGGCGGGACCCCACCCGGCTTTTCACCTGGTCCCAGAAGCAGCAGCTCATCCGCCAGGCCAACGGCCAGTGCGAGCACAAGCCGCCTCTCTGGTTCCGGTGCCCGACAGCGGGGACCGAGGCCGATCACATATATCCCTGGAGCCGTGGCGGGCCGACTGAACTGTGGAACGGCCAGTTGCTCTGCCGTCGGCACAACCGGCGGAAATCCAACCGCGTGCCGAGTCCCCTCTACCGCTGGCGTCTCGCGCGCCGGCGCCAGAAGCACTGACCACCCCGACACGCCCGACCTGCTGAACCACCCGCACTGAAGGAGCAGATCACCATGGGCGCAAGCATGATCATCGCCACCATCGCCTTCCCCGCCGAACGTGCCGAGCCACCGAACTTCGACCGCGGCCGCCGGCTGCTTGAGCAGATCGAGGATCCCTCACTCTTCAACTTCGACGACCCCCAGATCGAGCTGGAGGAGCTGCTGACGGGCCTTAACGGCAAGTTCGAGCTCGTCGGCGAGGATGGTGCAGTACTCATCGAGTACGCCCGGCGCGCCGGTCTCGCCATCATCGGCAACCTCGAAGGCGCCCTCGACTCTCGAGAGACGACCTTCTTCACCATCGCCGACTACAGGATCTACATCTCAGGCGGACTCGCCAACGGTGACAGCCCCACGGATGCGACCAGCGCGATCTGGAACGCCTACAAGTTGCCCGAGAGCGTGCTGGTGGCCATGGGCTTCATCCCGGACTACGAGTTGCCGCTCTCGCGTGCGAACGGCAGCGGGAACCAGACGCCCCTCACCGACACCGACGTAGTCGACGCGATCGCGCTCGGCCTTGGCACCTCGCCGGACTGGCCCGGTGCGGACACCCTCGAATGGATCGCCGACACCATCGGAGCAAGGTACGCAACCACCCCGGAGGCCGCGATCCCCGCGAGTACCGCGAGGAGTTTGCCGAGGAACACGCCATCGATCCGCTCGTCGACAGCTTCCTCGCCAAGTACGCCAACGAAGGGACCGGCGAGGTGAACGAAGAGGAGAACGAGTGATCGCGCAGCCGCCGGTGCCGATACGGTGCGCGGGCCGTCCGACTCTGGGCAACCTGGTAGTCCCGTGGATTACGCTGCACGCTGGCGGCCGGTACCTGTTTGGAGCGCTCGACAAAGACCGGCGCGACCGGGCACTGACCGAACGGCGCTGCCAGGTCTGCGGGCAGAGCTTCGATGAACGGATCTGTCTCGCGGTGCGGCCTGCTGATGTACACGCCGGGTACACCGTCGAGCCTGGCATGCACCCGGAATGCCTCGCGTACAGCGTGCGCGCCTGTCCGATGTTGTCGGGAGACACCACACGCTACCGGGCCACGCCCGCGTCATCGGGCCTATCCGGGGTCGCCGAAGCAGACCATGGACCGCGTGCCGGACGTCCCGCAGAGGCATTCGACGCCTGGTGGATCACACCCCGCTCGTACTGCGTGAAGGCGGACCCGGAGCACCCCGGCCAACTGCTGGGCATCGATCTGGACGTGCCCGTGCTGCGTAAGCGGCCCATCCGCCCGGCAGCTGGCCCGGACCTGGACAGCCTGCTTGCGCTCGCCCGCCAGGCTCTGGGACTCGAAGACGCTGCGTCCAGTTGCCCACATCAGCCCGACGCCCCCCAGCCACGCAACACCGCGAAGGAGAGCGATTGATGGCCATGCTTCGTCAGTTCGCGATTTCTGAGGCACTGATCTGTCGGAACCCACGAGACGGCGCACGTAACGGCCAGCTTTGGCCGTCGAGTTCACGAATTCCAGGATGCTCCCCACGCATCGACCTGGCCCTGAGGCTCTACCGAGAGCACCGGGCCCAGCAGGTTGAGAGGCCTGAGGCGGTGCCGGCATGAGCTCCCGTCCGGTTCAGGACCCCGTGATCGGCACGGCGCTCGGCGATGAAGTCCACCCCGCCTTTGGCGTTGCGGTCGTGACGCGCAGGCACGGGACAGGCCGTTCGTTGTTCCAGTCCGACCTGCTCCACAACGAGACCGTCTCGCTCTCCGTTCACGAGGCCACACGCGGGCGTGACCTCAACCACGACTCGGTCCATCCGCGTCGGGTGCTCGTGGAGATCGAGATGAGCCTCAGCCAGTGGGGCTCACTCGTGTCCTCCATGGGCCTCGGCAGCGGCGTGCCGGTAACCATTCGGCGTACCGAGCACGAGCCCTTCGTGTCCGAGATCCCGCATCAGCCCCGTACCGCCGAGAACCTTCGGGAGGTCCGGGAGGTCACCGACCGGATGTACGCCCGCGTCAAGGAGGCCACGGCTGCGCTGCACGAGGCGATCCACGCGAAGAAGGGCGTGAGTGCCACCAAGGAAGCGCTCCGCGCGCTCGAGAACGCCGTCGCCCATGTGGGCAGCAACGCCCAGTTCGCCGTCGACTCGCTGGTGGAGGCCAGCGAGCAGGTGGTCGCCCAGGCCCGCGCCGACATCGAGGCCCACGTCCTGGAGGTCGTCCGCCTGACCGGTGCCGGACCATCCATCGAAGCCTCGTTATTCGATGCCCCGGCGCTGCCGGGAACAGCTACCAGCTGAGAGGAGCCCACCGATGCCTGAACTCATCGTGCCCAATGAGCTGTTCGACGCCGACCTCGTCGCCTCCGACGAGCACAGCCTGGCCGCTCGTTTCGACTGGGTCGTCCAGGACGGCCGGCTCATCCATGCCCCAGTCGTCGGCTGGACATGGACGTGCCCGGAGTGCGGAGAATTCGGGAGCTTGCCGAAAGACCCCGTCACCCTCGCCTCTCGGTCGCATGGAGCGCAGCAGGCAGCCGGCCTGTTCAACACCATCGTGCCGCTCCTGGTCGGCGTAGCACGCAAGTTCCCTGGCTCCCGCCCTGGGGCTAACTGAAACTGGCAAGGAGGGAGACGTCGATCATGAACCCAGGCACGACCACCGGGACGTCGCGCAGACCCCGGGCCGTCATCGTCGACATCGACGGAACGGTCGCCAAGCATGTGCTGTCCGACGGCACGCTGCTGCGGGGCCATCGCGAATACCGCCTGGTGGTCTGGGATCTACCCAACCCGCCGATCATCGATACGGTGAACGCGCTGCGCGACGCTGGCCACCAGATCATCTTCTGCTCTGGTCGGCCCGAGCGTGACGACCGGGGGTACAGCGTCCGAGCTGCGACCCGGGACTGGCTGGGCCAGCACCTGGGGGAGTGGGCTGACGATGCTCTGCTGCTGATGCGTGGGCAGGGAGACATGCGCCCGGACCACGCCGTCAAGCACGAGCTGTTCAACGCCCACATTCGTGACGCCTACGACATCCTCCTGGCCCTGGACGACCGTGACCGAGTTGTGGCCCTGTGGCGCTCGCTCGGCATCGCCTGCCTGCAGGTCGACGAGGGGAACTTCTGAAGTCGCGACCGGCCATCCATCGCCATCCATGAACGAGCCTGACCGCCAGTTCGAGCGACCTATACCTCGTAGAGGCCGGCGCGCTCATCGTCCCGGTCATCGTGCTCGTGCTGATCTTCGCCATCGCCGACGGCTGAGCCTCGCGGTTGGGCCCGTCCCGTCATTGAGAGAACCCCCGCGATGCCTGTGTGCATCACGGGGGTTCTCTTTTTTGCTGGCTTCTCGTTGTCTACGATGCGGCCCGTAGCTCACGATCCTCAGTGACGTTCTCGAACTCGTCGGCATCCTCGATCGCCCCGTAGGACTCCGGTGAGATGTCGTCCTCGTTCTCCCCCAGCCGGCGGTTGAAGCTGCTCGATGCGGAGAACTTCAGAACCACGTAGTCGTCGACGTCGCTCTTGCCGAAGCGCACCTTGTGACCCTTATGGTCCTGTCGGTAGAAGCGACCGAAGCTTGTCAGCACGACCGTCTCTCCGCAGCTGACCGCCCCGGTGAGTTCACCAAGCAACGACTCGTACACCTTGCTTACCACCCGGATCGGCAGCTCGCTGCGCGTCGCGACCCGCGAGATGAACTCGCGCTTGCTGACACGCGGATTCGTCGTCTCCATGCCTGGACCCTGTCCTATCGTCGGTCATGCCGCCGTATCGCTGAGAAACCAGTCTACCGAAGATAGTCATGAGTCTATAAGTCTGGACCGTCTTATTGAGTGCACTCGTGATGCTTATCTCGACTCATCTGACTAGGCCGTGTCTCGTGGATCAGTGGCGATGCCGCATGGGCATTTCAGGAGCCGGTGCGCCCCGCCGAGTGATAGTCCAACGGCTCGCCCCCTAGCTGGCCAACCCCATGCGCGCAGGCAATCCGGGCGGTCTTCACTTGTACGAGTGAAGACCATGCGCTGAGCGTGAACATGCCGCCAGTGTCGTTGGTAGGTGCAGTCAGATGTACGCACCGGATCTCGTCGGGATCTCCGCCGGATCCGCCTGAAGCGGTACTAAGCACGATCTATGCCCACGAAGGAGACACAGTGGAACCGGACGTAGACACCAGTGAAGGACTCAAGAGCTTCGGGTTTGACTTCCCGTCTGTCGTGCCCCCTACCAGCGGTCTTTCCGTCACCCCGAAGTCCCGTCAGATGATCTACCTCCCGGAGTTCCGGGCAGAGGTCAGTGCCGGCAAGTTCATCGAGGAGCAGGCCAGCGGCCAATCGGACCGCGACATCCCCAGTGACATGGTCAACGGACAGCCGCCGGTGGACGGGCGCATCGCCAGTGCTGGCAACCCCTTTGCCTCAAAGCTCGACGGCATCCAGGACGAGTCTGGCAACCCCTGGAAGGCCATGGCCGTCCAGAGTGGTCAGGCGATCCCGTTCTCGCTGACGTTCGACAGGCAGGTGAAGATCCGGCGTGTACGAGTCTTCATCACCAAGGCGGACTGGGACTCCGGCCAGTCCCTGAGCCGTCGTAGCTTCGATCTGTTCAACCCGCTCTACTCGCGCACCTGCTCCGCCGCCCCGTACTGGGAGGCCAACGGTGAAGTACCGGAGGGTCTGATCGCCCCGAGTCCGTTCGAGTTCAGCCTCAACCTGCCTGTCCGAAGCGTGGGGCGCCACACCCTGTTGCTGGAGATCGATTACCCCGACAACGGCGATGCCCTCTACCAGGTCTTTGACCTCCAATACACGACCTGACCTCACGACACATTGCCGGGCCTGCGGGACACGCGCCGTCGTTGTCCAGGCATGGAACGGCACAGTGGGCTGAGGGATGCGGCGTGGGAGCAGATCAAGGACCTGCTTCCACGCGGTCGCACGCGGGGCGGCCGATGGGTCGATCACCGGATGATGATCGACGCCGTTGCCTGGAAGTACCGCACAGGTGCCCCGTGGCGGGACCTGCCCGCGCGATTCGGCCCCTGGCAGACCGTCTACAACAGGTTCCGCCGCTGGGCACGCGACGGCACCTGGAACTCCCTCCTGAGAGAACTCCAGGCGCAGGCTGACTCGGCCGGTGAGATCGACTGGCTGGTCAGCGTCGACTCCACCGTCGTGCGCGCCCACCAGCACGCAGCGGGTGCACGTATTCATCCAGAGACGACCAACGAACCTGCTGACCACGGTTTGGGGCGATCGCGCGGCGGGCTGACTACAAAGATCCACCTGGCAGCCGACGGCCGCTGCCGCCCGCTGGCCATCCTCATCTCGGCCGGACATCGGCACGACTCCCTCTTCTTCGAGGCCGTCATCGCCCGCATCCGGGTGCCCCGCACCGGAGCCGGCCGGCCGCGGACGCGACCGAGGCAGGTCAGCGCCGACCGCGCCTACTCCTCTCGCGCTATCCGCCAATACCTGCGCAAGCGCGGGATCAAGGCACTCATCCCCGAACCGTCCGACCAGGCGGCCAATCGGAAGCGCCGGGGAAGGAACGGTGGCCGCCCACCTGCGTTTGACCGAGATGGCTACAAGATCCGCAACACCGTTGAGCGGTGTATTGGCCGGATGAAACAGTGGCGAGGGATCGCCATGCGCACCGACAAACTCGCGACACACTACGAAGCAGCCGTAGTGCTCGCGGCAACCATGCTCTGGACAATGCGGCGGTGATCCACGAGACATCGCCTAGACCTCTAGGTCTGCCTCGATCTCCTCTCGGTCGTCCTTGGGCTCGTAGTCGACCGACTCGATGATGTTTCGCGTGTTCGGATCGCGGCGCTGGTTCACGACCTTGTTGTGGGACTCTTCGAACCGCCGCTGCGCCGCCACGCGGTGGGCCGCGTCGAGCTTCGCGCCGATGTTGCGCTCCCCGAACTCCATCATCGAGCCCAGTGACGACTTCGCACCCTGCTTGATCGCATTGACGTTCGGCTTGTTCTGCGCCCGCTGCTGCTCCCATCGGCTCCGATCCTCCGGCGTGACGTAGCCGAACATCCGCGCGAAACGAGATCCGAACCTGACCTGCTGTCTCTCATTCCGTTCCTGGCTCATGACCCTTCCTCCCGCTCCTTGTTCGTGTTCTCGGATCGCCCTCAGGCGGGCTGGTAGTCCTCGGAATCGGCCTCAGCCTGCGGTCCGGCCTCCTGTGCGGCCGACGGACCCGTAGGACGCGACCGCGGCTTGCGCCGCTGCTCCTTGAAGAAGGCACCCGGGTCGTCGACCGCGGCCTGCAGCGTCTGCTGCCAGTTCTCTCCGAGGCTCCGCTTCAGCTCGGCCTCAAGATCCGGGTACTTCTCGTTCGCTGCCTCCATCGCGTCGACGTAAGCGTTGGAGTAGACCCGCTGCTGCTCCTCGGGGGGCAGGCCGTCGATATCCATGCTTGCGATCATCACCTCGGACTGGTCCAGGCGGTGCTGGAGCATGTCGGGCAGCCCGCTGGTGTCCAGGCCCTGCTTCTGCGCCGCGAAGCCGACCAGGTAGCCGAGCATGTTGCCCCCGTGGCCCTCTTGGTCGCCGCGGCCCAGCGCGTCGAGCAGCGAGGTCTTCATTGTCTCGGCGAGCTGGATCTGGTGGGCGTCCGCGTCCATCGGCCGGCGCAAAGTGAACATCCCGTCCTCGGGTAGACGCTGGCCCAGCTGGTCGTCGAACTCCCCGCTCCAAACCGTGCGGACACAGTCCGAGCCCGCGATCCGCTCCCCGTGTGCAGGTGCCTTGACGATCCGGCCGTGGGCCACGCCGTTGAACATCGTGCGCAGCTCGGGCTCGCATTCCATCCGTTCGCCGATGATCACTCGCGCGCGCTGGACGACCTCCTGGCGCTCCAGGCCGTCTTCACGCATCTGCTGGTGCAGCCGCTTACGCATCGCCCGGTAGCTATCGCGGATCAGGCCAGCGTCCGCGCCCGGCTCACGCATCTTCCAGAAGGCGTTCTCCATGAGCGCGACCTCGGTCATGGCTGCCGAGTCTGGAGTGAACATCTCCCGGTGGCCGCGCTCACGGTGCTGCATGGCGTCGAAGCGCTTGAGCCACTTCTTCGTCAGGTGGTCAAGCGGATCCGTGCCGCCGATGAGGCGCTCGCGCCGGGCATCGCTCGGCACGTCCTTGAAGATCCTCTGCCGGTGCACGATGCCACTCTCGGCAGAGGCGAACATGCTGCGGGTCCTGGTGTCGATGCGTTCCTGGATCTTGTCCTGGAGAGGCTGGAGGTAGCTGTCCATCTCCTGCTTGAAATCCGGGGCGAGCATCCGCATCGTCATCACCATGCCAACCGCCTGGATGATCGAGTTGCCATTCACTCCGCGCGAGAGCGGCTTGAGACACGACTGCATCATCATCTGCATGTAGACGTGGTGCATGACGCCGAGATCCTGCGTCCGTTCCTCGTCGTTGAAGCCGGGCACCAGCAGCTTCGAGTCCCGCAGCGAGGCCATGTACTTCTCACCGGCAAGCCGCGTCTCCGCCCGGAGCTTGAGCAGCTGCTCGCGCTGGTCCAGGCCCTCGCTCTCGTCATCGGCCCGGTCGACGTCGATCCGGTACACACGCTCACGGTCAGCCATCCGCTTCCGGGTCTTCTCACCGAAGAACCCGCGGGCACGGTCCCGGAGCCGCTCACGCCAGGCGCGCCCACCGTCTGCGTCCTCCGGTCCCGGGTCGTCGATCACCTCGTCGTCAACCGGAAGCACCTTGGTCGCGCGCCGACGGCCCGCGGGGCCCGTTCCCAGTTCCTTGTGCTGTGCCATCTCAATACCCCATCCCGTAGTCGTCGTCGTTGCCCTGCGGCTGATCGATCTCGATGCTCGGCGTGTAAACCGGACGCGACTTGCCTACGCGCACGGCATGCGCAGAGCGGCGATGCGAGCCGCGGGTACGCGAGGTCTCCGCGTCCTGAGAGATCACGTCGCGCTTGACAACCGAGTCGTCGACAGCGATCACGGCGTTGTCCAGGCTGTGCGTCTCGGCGGCTCCCAGCTGATCGAGCTGCCGGGACATTTCCGCCCGAGCCTTCCGAGTCCCCGAGGACGCAAACTGCTCGTTCTTCTCGCCGTCGTAGACGCTCTCGCGGTTCTTGGCTGCCTCGACCAGATCGGCGAACGCGCCACCATAGGCCATCCGGTCCATCACGGTGCCCCGCAGCGACGCATCTTCTTCCAAGTTGCGGATGAGACCGGTCTTCGGGTCCTCCAGCGCACGTGCCACGCGGGCCACATAGTCCGGGTTGACCGTGACTCCGAAGCCCTCCTTGGACTCGTAGAACTCAATGAACTGCTTCTCCCACTCCTCAGTCGTGGCCTGGACAGGCTCACCGTCGAGGAATGCCGTGCGCCACTGGCCCGGGCCGACGTGCTCGATGCTGCGGCCCCTCCAGAGATCGCGGCCGGGGCCCTGGAGCATCGCGTACTTGTGCCGGGCCTCAGCGGCGTCGTGCTTGGCCTGCAGGATCGATTGGGTCACCGGGTAGGTGACCTCCAGGACGGCCTTGAGGTCCTCGCCGCGCAGCGCGCGCACGGCGCGCTGGCTGAACGAGCCTCCCAGGCCGGTGCCGTGGGCCTTGATCGCCGTGGCGAACATTGAGGCTTCCTGGTCGGCCTGCGTGATGCCGGGCGTGCCCTGCGCATCGCCCAGGTTCCGGGCGTAGTCGGTGAGCTTCTTCTCGCTCCCCTTGGCACCGGTCTCGACACAGACCTCGCGCACGCTCTGCAAGTGCGCCTCGCGATGCGAGAACATCAGCGCCGCACCGAACTCGCCACGTTGCGCCTGGCGGTACAGCCCGCTCAGCTCCTCCGTCACGACCTGCTGGGCGACCTCAATGTCCCCCGGCGACTGTGCGCCGGTGAGCACCTGCAGCCGGAGCCGGTTCGCCTCGCTCCGCGAACTCTCCAACTCCTCGTTCAGCCCAGCATCCTTGAAGAGCGCGACCTGGGTGTCCAGCGACACCTGCATGGCCAGCGGGTGTGAACCATCGCCCTTGACCACTCCGGTGTCCAACAGGTTGGCCGGCACCGAGAGCTTCGCCAGGGCCTCAGCTTTGGCAGCATCGCTGTGCAGCTTCACCACGGCGACGGCGTCGCCGTCGAAGTCGCCGTCGAAGCAGGCGTCCATCACCGGGTTGATCGCGGCACCGGTGAGCCGGTCGTCGATCGCGACCCGCATGTAGCGCACGCCGGCGTCACGGAGCACCGGGTCACGCCACACCAGCGCGTGATCGCCCTCGGCCAGCCCCAGCTGTTCGGCCTTGACCGAGCTGAGCGCAACCTGGTCGACGTCCAGCCGGGGGTCTGAGGTCCACACCATCGTCGCCGAGTCGGTGAGCCGCGAGGCCATCAGCCCGGTTTTGAAGATGTTGTTCTTGCCTGTCAGCACCCGGTTCTGCACGTCGGTCGTGATCGCCTCGAAGGCGCGCTGAGCGCGCGAGACCGACTCGCTCATGCCGCGGCGCACCTCGGCGCGCTTCTCCGCGGGCAGACGCTGGCTGCCCAGCTGCTCGGCCATGTAGCGGTAGCGGCAGGCCTGGACGAAGACGTCCTGGTAGCTGCGGGTGTGGTCGTGCGTGACGGAGGATCCGTCCTCGAAATCCTGGCCACTGCGCAGATGCGAGGACATCACCGGCAGCTTCCACGAGCTCGCGCTCATCGTCTCGGTCTGCTCACCGGTCGGATACGTGAGCGGGAACGGGATCTCCATGTCGCCGCCGCGGTCGCCGATGAGATGGCCGAAGGATTTGCGCATCGCCGTGGTGTTGAGTCCCGGGAACTGGCCCTCCTTGCGCGGCTGAGTGCGCAGCAGCTCGGGCATCGGGATGAGCCGGCGCTCGGGGCGCTCGTCGACGCCCTCGGCCTGGCCGACCACCCGCAGTGTGCCGTCAGCCTCCACGTCCATGCCGGTCACCAGCAGATACTCGCGCAGGGTCGATTCGGCTCCGCTGTTGTGGCCGTAGAACTCGCGCATGATCGACGGGCAGTCCTGAGACTGCAGCGCCCAGGCCAGCTGCGAGGAGGCCTTACGGCCCTTGCCGGCACGCACCTGCTCGTCGTCGTAGATCTTCGTCTTCTCGTCGACGGCCATATGGGTGACCACGAAGCGCATCTCGCCCAGGGCACTCGGCCGCAGTTCTCCGTTGGGGGAGCGCAGGTCGGAGACATTCCCGCTCATCAGCTCGCGCGCCGAGCCCGCGTTGCGCCGGGAGATCAGGCTGAACGGGCTCATCACCACGTCCAGGCCCGGGTTGGCCCGGAACCAGTTGACTTCTTCGACGACATCCTGCTCCTGCGCGTCCTGCAGTGGCGTGTCCCGGTCGACGATCAGCGAGATCACACCCTTGTTGCCGTGCAGATCCGAGATCTTGTCGCCCACGACGAGATCTCGCTCCTGGCCGCCAGCCCCGCGGATGCGGTGGCGCTCGGCGAACTCCTTTGACACCACGATCGGGTCGTCAGCTGTCCAGCCGCCGAAGGTCATCAGCGCCGTCTTCGCCGGCGCGGTGACCTCAGAAGACTGCATGATCGTAGAGGCCGTCATCTGCTGGCGGTCGAACGGGTCGTATCGCAGCGTCTCGAGCTCGGGGAGAGCCATGAGCGGCGCACGCTGTCCGGCCACGCTCTCGTCACCCGGCACGATCCGGCCGTCGGCGTCGACTTGGGCCTGAGTGGTCAGGTATCGCACGATGCCCTGGTTGGTCGCGCCTCCGGTCATCACCGGGTCGAAGTAGCCGCTGGGCGCACCGACGTTATTCCTGTCTTTGCCGGTGAGCACCGTCATGTTCCGTCCGCCGGTGAGCCGCCAGGCGTCGAAGCGGTTGTCGTCAGCCGGGTCAGTTCGGTCGCGCTGGTCCCGGTACTCGGCGTAGATCGTCGAGCCGGTCTTGATCTCGTTGGAGTAGCGCACACGGCGCGCCTCGGTCTGCAAGATCGCGGCCGTCCACTTCTCCAGGTGTTCCTTGATCTCGCCGGTGGACTCGTCGAGCTGGTACGTGGTGGCGCGCTCGATGAAGTCGATCGGGTGCTTCGTGCCGTACAGCTGCGAGTAGACCGCGTTGAGCGAGGAGGGCTCGCCGGTCTCGCTGCGCCCGGCGATGAGGTCGCCGGCGATCTGGTACTGGATGCGCTCGTGCATGAGCTGTTCGTAGCCGCGCAGGCGCGTGCGTTCCTCGACCGAGGTCGGAGCCTCGCCCGGAGTCTGGGCCGTGATCGTGGCCTCGTAGCCCGGCACGATTAGGGCGTTCTGCCTGCTGGCGAAGGCGGTGGTGATCTCGCCGTACTCGCCGACATCGAAGACCTGGCCGATCTCACCCGAGATCGGAGCCCTCTTGCCGTCACGGCGCAGCTTTTCGCCGCTCCAGCGGATGACGCCCTGCTCGTCCACCAGGATCTCGGAGACCGTCGCCGCGTTGCGCTCGATGCTTTCACGCACGGTGACCCCGATGCGCCGCATGAGCGCAGATTCGTGATCGGCGATCGACAGGGAGCGCGCGGCGTTGAAGCGGACGAGCCGGTCCTTGAACCGGGTCGTCTGGAAGGTCGAGCCCATTATCTCGTCTGGGGAGATCCCGCAACGCCGAAGCGCTGAGGCGAGGTTGTCGAGGTTGGACCACTGCCCGGTGGGGCTGGTCATGTAGCGCGCCACCCGTTCCGGGTTGAAGCGCTGATCGACCCACTCGCCGTCGATGTCGTGGGGCCCCGCCTCCCAGGTCCCGATGAGTTCGAAGGGAACGTCCTCGGCGTGCTGTCGGACCTTCTCGATGGCAGTGCCGGCGTAGACGAGGTTGCCCATCTCTGGCGCCTCGTCGGCCTGCAGCTCGCCGATCTCCTCCAGCCGTTCCTGGTACATCTCTTCGGTCGCACCTGGGCGCAGCAGTTCGCTGTGCGCTCCGGTGAGCACGTCCCAGTACGAGCGCTGGATCGCAGCGACCTCAGAGTCAGCCGAGTAATCCGGCGGTTCGATCGCGTCCAACTGTCCGCTGGTTCGCTCCAGTTCCACCTGTGCACGACCGATGAGATCCTCGACGCCAAGGGCTGCCTGTAGGTTCTCCCGAGCGCTCTCGACGGCGGTCTTCGCATAGGCCTCGGCTGGCTCAGCGTCGATGAAGAAGAGCGGTAGTGAGCGGTTCTTCGCGTCTCGGCGCAGCATCACCTTCGAGCCGGGCCGGGGGCCGGACTCACCGGGGGCCACGTAGTCGCCGACCACGAACATCGACTCGCGGTCGACGTGGTAGCTGTCGGGCACATCCACCACTGTGCGGCCACGGTCGCGCTCCTGGTGCGTCGTGCCGGTCTCGCCGGCGGCGTGCCCCGGCAAATCCATGCGCTCGACGCGATGGCCCTGGGCGAAGCGCAGTAGCTGGACAGCTTCCGCCGACGAGGGGGAGTAGACGGCCATGCCGCCGGGGACCCGGTAGTTCGTCGAGTAGCGCAGCACGGTGCCGTTGTCGTAGATCCGAGCTCCGGCGTACTCCTCCTGACGTGTGTCGGTGAGGCGGATCTCCATGCCGGTCCCGGCGATCTTCGCCTTGATCTGGCCTGGCTCGCGGTCGCGCATCACCTCGTAGGACACGCCCTGGGCCTTCAGCTCCTCGAGCAGTGCTGCCGAGCGCGCCACGGCGCGCTGGGACATGAAGCGGTTGCGGTCGACGCGGTTCGTCTGCGGGTCCCGGCCGCCGTCGATGACCCACTCGCGCACCTGGTCGTACTCCTGCTGGCTCATCTTGTCCATCAGCGCGGTGAGACCAGCGGCGTCGTCGTTCGTCATCGCGCGGCCTGCCTCGAACGGCTTGCCATCGTCGTCGGTACGCCAGAGGACCATGTTTCCGCGCCGCGGATCGGCCAGGGTCTCCACCTCGCCGCCGGCCACGCGTCCGATCGTCTCGTCCGGCAGGTACACCAGCGCAGTCCCGGCGCGCTTCACGGTCGCGCGTTCGGACCAGTCGGGGTCGTAGGGGCTGATCGGCAGCCGAGCCGACTTCGGGTCGACCTGGGCGCCGACGCCGGTGACGCGGGTGAACTCCCGCTGCGACTGCTGGTAGCGCTCGTTCTGCGGGGAATGGTCACCGAACTGCGGCTCGTAGTCGGACACCTTCTCCGCGAACGCCTGGTCGATGGCGGAGAGGCAGTCCGTGACGCCCAGCCGCGGGTCGGCCAGTGCGGTGCCCCGCTGGCCGAGGATCTCGTCGACCCGGGCGCGGATCGCCTTGGCCTGGGAGATCGGAATGACCTGTCCGGTCTGCTCCCGGGCCTGCGCGACTGCCTTGTAGTAGACGTACTCGTAGAAGTACCTGCGCAGTCCGTGTGCCTTCTTCATAGTCAATCAGCCTCCTGTGGATGCTCCGGGTTGCATAGAGCCTACCTCGCCTATTTAAAGGGGGTGGGAGACTATTGGAAAAGCCAGTGCCGAGGCTGTCTCTCTTAGTCGAGAGATGGCCTCGGCACTGGTCGTGATCTTTGTCCGGCCCCCAAGTGCGCGCCGGCTACTTTGAGTTCATCTCGATGGCCATGGCCCGGTCAAACCGGCCGTCGGCCAGCACCTCCCAGCTCGGCAGCGAAGCCAGGTACTGGTAGAAGGCCGAGTGGACCTTCACCGTCGCCAGCGACTTCAGATCCTCCTCGGTGACGTCCTCCTCGGCGAACACCCGCGAGACCCCGTCGTTCACATGGCCGTTGATCCGGCGGGCCGCATTGGCGTACGCGTCCGAACGAATCTGGCTGATGTACGTCTGGGACCCATCGGCGCTGCGCAGCTCGCCGTCGCCGCCGACCGAGAAGTGTTCGCGATCCTGTTCCAACTCGGTCTGTGCCGACTTGTAGGCCTCACCGATCTCGATGTCCAGGCTCTTGACCTTCGCCGAGCCGTCGGGGTTGACCAGCATCTCCTTGCTGATCGTCCCTTCGGCGTAGAGCAGGCGCTGCCGCTCGACGCTGACCGCCTGACTCTCGGCGACCGCAACCCCGACCTCCACGTTCTCGATGAACTGGTCCTCGTCGAACATGCTCATCCCCTCGTACTCGTCGGGGTCGACGACCACCGGGGCATTGGGGTCTTGGCCCTCGTCGACCGTGGTCATCGTGGTGATGACCTCCATGACCTCGTCGGCGTAGACATCCGGGTCCAGGCGCTCGATGTCGACCTCCCGGTAACCGTAGATCTCCTTGTACTGCGCCTTTGCGTCCGCGGCCTTGACTGCCTGCCGCATGCGCTTCTCCAGCATCTTCACGAAGTCCGGCTGGTTCATACGCACGTCGAAGTCCATGGCACTGGACAGCGTCGGGATCGTCTGCAGCGAGTACGTGTGCCCCGGGTGCTTGATCGTGTTCCCCAGCAGCCGGAACGACATCGGCAGGATCGTCTGGTTGCGGTTCCAGATCGGCGCGTCGCCGGCCCGGAAGACGATCGAGTTGCGCGGCGCGAGGAATGCCATGTCGTTGTAGCTGATCAGCGGCTCTTCCTTGGTGTTCATCGTGTAGGAGACCCGGCCCTCGGTCTTGCCGCCGATGATCTTGTCGAGATCCTGGCTGATCTGCTTGCTGTCCCTGTATGACCGGTGCGTCTTGCCGCTCATCTTCTCCAGCGTTTCGATCATCGAGTCGTCCGTGGACTTCAGGAACACGATGTTCGAGGTGTTGCCCTGCACGATCTTGTCGACCGACTCACCATAGACGTCGCGCAGCTGCTGCAGGGTCTGCAGGATGAGCGTGAACTGCTGCTCCTGGCCCAGGCCGATGGAGAGCATCGTCTCGAAACCGTCGATGCCCTTGCCCTCCGACTGCAGGTTGCCGAGCTCGTCGAGCATGAACCGCGTGCGGTAGAGCGGCTTCTGGTTCGACTTCGTCATGTACGCCTGGTCGGCGCTCACGTCGAACAGCTGCTTGACCAGGATCAAGATCAGCTTTGCGTACTTCATCAGGTGAGGCGGAGTCACCAGGAACAGTGCCTTCGGGGACTCCGAGTAGCGCGACAGCGTCTGCGTGATCGCCCGTGCCTGGTATGAGACCTTCTCCGGGTTGCCGCCGCCGGAGAAGTCGAGCTGTGTGTCCGGGTAGAGCGTGTCCCCGGGCTGGAAGGAGAGGGTCTTCCCGTCCCGGGTGCCGCCCTCGCGCACCGGCTTGAGCTCACGTATCACGCCGTTCTTCACGATCTTCTTGCCCGTCACGGGCTCGACCACGTAGTGCCGGCCGTTGAGCGAGACCTGGTAGTTCTTCGTGAAGCTGAAGTAGAAGGTGCGCACCAACATCTTCGTCTGCGGGTTGACCAGCTCCAGTTTGAGCCAGGCCTCGTCGTCAGGGAACTTGCCCTTGAAGTTGTACCGCGCCCAGCCCTCGCGGCCGACGATCTCCTCGTGCGTGAAGTCCTCGCCGAGGCTCTTGGTGAACATCTGGTCCGCGTAGGCCGACCATACGGCCTGCTGACCGACGAGGTGGTCGCGCTTGACGTAGTTCGGCGCGAAGCGCACGCCGAGGCGGCGCGGGAAGCTCAGGCCGGCCAAATCGGTGTTCTGCGAGGGCTTGCCCGAGGTCAGCGTCGAGATCGTGGGGTCGGTGAAGAACGACATTGCGGTGATCGCGATGCCGTATACCGAGGCCAGCATCTTCTCCGCCCCGGCCATCGAGCGCAGCGCGTTGTGGGCGTTGCCCACCAACGTGCGCATGTTGTTGCGGGGCAGCTCCTCGCTCGCGTTGAAGTACAGGCTGAGCATGTCCTGATCGGCCTTGCCCTCCCACATGAAGGCCTGGGCCGCCGCTTTCTCTTGCTCCTCGGCCAGGGCGTCCTCGTTGTTCTCGAACTCGCCGGCCTTGACCCGCTTCTCCAGCTCGGCCTCAGGGTTCTTGATCTTCTTCGAGCTCATCTGTACGAAGAACTGGTAGCAGTTGTAGAGCGTGACCTTGCCCCAGAGGTCATCGAGCTTCTGCTCCACCAGCGCAGGGTCCATATTCAGCACGGCTGCAGCGCTGCGCAGCTCCCGCTCCTCCTCAAGATAGAAGTCGATGAGTCCGTAGGCCGCGCGCTTGAAGGCGTTGTTGGCGGCATTGGGCCAGACCGGGTCCTCGCCGCCGTCGAGCGGAAAGAAGATCCCGGCGATGTTCTCCACGTACAGCGCGCACTTGGTGAAGTTGCCCTCACGCGCCGCGTCGGCCGCCAGCCCCAGCGGGTTGTAGATGTCGGTCTTCATGGAGTTGATCAGATTGAACTGCACCGGCTCGAACCCGCGCGTGACCAGGGGCACGTAGTTCTTCACCAGCAACTCGCCCTTGGGGTCGTTGATGACCATGTTCGAAGGCTTCCTCTCCCGCGACCACATGTCGATGACCGGCTCGATGTAGGTCTGGCCCTTACCGGCCCGGGTGATGGCCAGCACCATGGTGTTCACCGGCGCCGTATCGACCACGTACGCCCCGGCCGGGCGCTGGACCTCGTACGCCGGGAACGTCCAGTCTTCCTTGATCAGGTCAGCGACGGTCTTGTGCTTGTCCGACCCGAAACCAAGCTTGTCCCGGTTCTTGCCGTCAGGGTTGTACGGGATCAGCGTGGTGTCGTACTTCTGACGCAGCCCCTTGTCCATAGGGAGCCCCGATGCCTCGAACAGCTCGTCGCCGAAGTCTTCGTCGATGATCGGCAGGGTCCGCGTCAGCGGATTGCCCTCGTCGTCATCTATGACCTCGTCGGCGTAGTAGACGAGGTTCCCCTTCTCATCGATGACGTCCTTCTTGGCGCGCTGGACGACCTTGACGGTGCCCAGGCCCTTATTCCTGAGCATCATGTGGCTGAGCATCGAGCTGACCTGCACGCTCGAGTGAGCACCGGCGTCCGGGAACCAGTCGTAGTTCTGCTGGATCTCTTCCGGCAAGGCGATGTGCTGGTCGTTCTGGTACTGATTGATGTCGCTCGTGGCGTTCATCAGGTTCGCCGCGGCGACCTTCCGCGAGAACCACGTGCCGATGATGAGGGCGACCATCAGGCCCGAGCCGAGCGTGATGAAGAGCTTGAATCCTGAGACGTCGGCCAGCTGCTCGCCGACAGCCGTCGTGCTCTTCTTGGGCTCAGCCGGCTTCTCGGCGCTGGGCTTGCCGTCCTTCGCCGCGGTGTACCAACTGGGGAGAGGAACAGCCTCAGCGTTGGGGTAACACTTCGCCTTCACGTCCGGGTTGCCGTCATTGGTCAGGGGCCGGTAACACTTCACGACCGAGCCGCCCGCACCCGTCGTGATGTCCTGGACGTAGTACGCGCTCGGCATGCCGGTGTTGCTGCCGGGCACATCCGAACCCACGGACGCGCCCACCGAGAGCACCGCCGTGGCGATGAGCGAGTAGAAGACCCAGACGACGATCGTCACCAGCACGCCAGTAATCACCGCGACGGTCATGCCCGGTCTGGTCGACCTCAGGGTCAAGAACTCGCTACGGTCCAGCTGCTGGTTGTCGTAGACGTCTCGGTTCGTCAGCGTCTCGCCAGGCGACCGAGCTGAGATCTTGTCCCAGCTGCTCGCCTCCGGCCGTGCCGCCTTCCGCCTGTTCGTGGCCATCGTGATCCCTTACTCTCGAGCTTCGCCCGTTCTGCTTTCCTGCTGTCCAGCGCGCCCGCCTGCGCAGACGACGACGGCGCATGGGGAACGCGCCCCATGCGCCGTCAGATCACCCCGTCGGTCATGACCGGATCGCTCAACGGGTCAAGATCACCCCGACGATGAAGCCGGCCACGCCCATCAGGAGCGAGAGCGTGACGATCATGACGACAAGGATCTTGTTCGAGCGGCTCTGCATCTCGGAGGCCCGCGCCAGCTCGTTGGCGTAGGACTCCTTGTCGGCCTGCATCTCCGTCAGGCGCGCCGCGTACCGCTTGACCACTGAATCCTCGACCGCCGACAGCTGCTCGAGCAGGTCGGTGACCCGCGCCACCTGAGAGTTGGTCTTCTCCTTCTCCAGGTCGAGGTTGTGCTGCCACTCGGCGTCCCGAGCCGTCATCTGCGTGATGGCGTCCTTGCGGTTGCGTTCGAGCTCATCCTCCATCCGGCGGACCCGGTCTGCGTGCTCAGCGCGCACCGACTCCAGGAGGTCCTGCTGCTCCCGGCGTAGGACGCCTATCTCGTCCGTCGTCCGCAGGTGGCTGGCCAGCGCCTCAGACTGGGCGATGTCGGCCTTGCGGTTGTCGTCGACGATCCGCTGGATCTCGGACTTCCACTGGTTCAGGCGCTCTTCCTCGGCCGCCAGGTACTCCGACTGCCGCTCGGCCAGCACCTCGAAGATCCGCGTCTGCCCGGTCTGCATCTTCAGCGTCGCGTCCGACCGCCGGACCCGCAGGATCTCCTGCTGGTTGTACGCGTGGGTATCCTCGATGTCCCGCTCGATCTCGGCGACGGAGTCGATCTGCTCGCGCTCCATCCTCGAGCGGTTGCGCTCCTTGTACTGCAGCTCCGCCGAGAGCGCCGCCTGCTGGGCCACCTTGGAGGCCTGCGACTCATAGTCCTTGGCGATCTCCGCCCGGCGGGACCGGATCTTCTCGTCCTTCTCCGTCTGCCGCTGCTGGTGCTCGGTCTCGGCGGCGTCCTTCAGCAGCTTGTACCGGGAACCCTCGCGGTCAGTGGCCACATTGCGGATGACCTGCTCGGTGTGCGCCGACATGAGATTGACGTAGAGCGAACGCAGCTCATCCTCGTGCGCGGAACGGAGCTGCATCAAGTCCGCATTGGACTGCCGGTTGAGCTGGGCGACCTGGTCCCCGAGCCACTCCGTCGCGCCCACGGGCACAGCGATCTGCACGACCGGTGCGCCGATGGCGAAGGTCGCGTTGAACTCATCGAGCCGGACATCCAGGTCCAGCTCCTCGGAGAGGAACCGGCGGGCGATGACGTCGCGCACCTGGGCCTGATCGGCCAGCAGCACAGTGTCGCCGGCCTCCTGGTAGTCGCCCGCGATGCCGTAGCCGGCGTCCGTCTCGTCGAAACCCTCGTAGCCGGCCACCTCGTCGCCGTCGTAGTCCGTCCCCGACTCGACCGGCGCGGTGCCCGCGTCGTCCTCGTCGAACATGGGTGTGTCCGCCCCCTCGTCGTCGATGACGTCGCTGAAGAGCGGCTCGTCGTCCAGGCCCTCGTCAGCCCCCTCGTCACCGGGGATCTCGTCGAAGATCACATCCCCCTCGTCCTCCCCGAGGACCGCGGGGACAGTGCCAGTGGCCCCAGCCTCGGCGACCAGGCCGCTGTGCTCCGCCCACGCCTTCTCCCCCAGGGCCTCTTCGAGACTCGTGGTGCCTGCGGCGACAGAGCGCGCCTGCGCGAAGGTCGCATCGTTCACCAGATCGACGAGCAGATCGCCGCTGGGCTTCTGCCATACGACGGCCCAGGCGTAGGTGGCACCGGTGAGCAGCGAGTACTCCTCCATGCGCGCGAGAGTCTCGCCGGTGGGGATGATGCCGAAGACCTCCTCTTCGATCATCTCCGCCGTGGCCACCGTCCGGATCTGATCGGAGCCGAGGAGCTCGATGATCGAGCCCTTCGCCTCGTCCCGGCCGTGCCGCTTGCTCAAGCCGCCGATCTCGTCGGCTGCAAGCACGAGCATCACCCAGGCCGTACCGCTGGGAAAGACGAACGGAGTGTTCGACCGCAGCAGCTCGACCGCAGCCGGGATCGCCGTCTCTCTCACCACGGAGGCCAGAAGCTCGTCGGGCTTCTTCTTCCGTTCCTTCTTCCTGCGGACCGCTGCCGTTCCCAGAATACCCATTGATGCCGATCCCTTCGCTAAGAGAACATAGTTCGCCTGGTTTATGAGTATCCTATCGACGTCCTGTCGAAGTAGGCAACTATAGGATATGAAAGGGCTATTGACTCGTGAGTCAACCAGTTCGCGCCGTCCTTGACTGACTCATCGCACCGCACTGACCTCGACGTAGGCATCGGAGCTCAGCAGGTTCTTGTCGTCGCTGACCAGGTCGCCGACGACGTCGATGCGAATCCGCTGCTCCGAGGGATGCTCGTTGAGGAAGGTCGCCACCGCGGTGGTGACCTCGTCGGTCAGCTTCGCCACGGCCGCACGTGCGCCACCAGCATCGGAATCGGTGTCGCCCTTGTCCTCGATGAGGTACTGCAGGACCCTCGAATCGACGTCGACCCGCACGTTGTGCTTGACGAACACCTCCTGCACCATTTGGCGCAGCTTCTTCCGCACGATCTTCTGTTGCGTCGGCAGCGACAGCGGCTGGAAAGGCACGATTGCGTCGATGCGGCCCAGCAGCTCGGGCGGGAACCGGTTGTCGCCCGTCGTCGAGGAGATTGAGCGGCGGATGAGCTTCTCGTACTCCATCAGCTGCTTGCCCGAGCCGGTGTCGTCGGCGGCGTACTGCGAGATGCTCTTGTAGATCTCCGAGCCGGCGTTCGTCGTCAGAACTATGTACGTGTTGAGGAAGCTCACCTCGCGGTTGTTGTCGTCGTTGAGCCGGCCGTCGTCGAGCACCTGCAGTAGCACGCGCGTGACCATCGCCGAGGCCTTCTCGACCTCGTCGAAAAGCAGCACAGCGTGGGAGAGGTCCCATACGCGCTTAGTGAGCTCGGAGCGGAAGGCCGCGAACGACGAGTCCTCGGCGTACTCCGTCATGTCGAACCGGATCAGGTGCCGCTGGTCGTCGCCGAACAGCAGCTTCGCCAGCTGCTTGGTGAGTTCGGTCTTGCCGACACCAGTGGAGCCCGTGAACAGCAGGCTCGCCATCGGCTTTCCCTTGTCGTTGAGATCCGCCACCGACAGCTGCAGACGACGTGCCACCGCGCCGGTTGCCCAGTCCTGGCTGAACACCTTCTCGTCCAGCTGCTTCTTGATCCTCGCGCCGTCGACCTTGAAGGCCACGTTGACGTTCAGGGTCTCCATGAGCACGTCCGAGAGCAGGTCTCGGTCCATCGGCCGGTGCGTCAGGCGAGTCCAGCCGACCATTGAGTCGAGCACGAGAATTGACTTGCGCGGCTGGGCGCTGGCCGGCATGTAGCGCTGGGTGTACTCGTAGATCTGCCGGAAGATGTGGTCGTCGTAGAACTCGTCAGCCACCCCGTACCGTTCGGCCATGCCCTGCAGGATCTTGATGGTCGTCGACTGGTCCGGCGGGTTGAGGTTGATGCGCTGCAGGCGCTCGACGAGCGGCTGGTTCGGCGAGATGTGCTTGTGGAACTCCTCGTAGGTCGTCGCCGCGATGATCCTGATGCCGCGGGTTCCCGAGGTAGCGAGGACCGGCTTGATCGCCTCGACGGCGGCGTCGGAGAGCTGAATGACCTGGTGGAACTCGTCGATGAAGAGGACCAGTTCGTGCTTCTCGTCCTTGACGAAGTCCTCGGCCTCGTCGAAGAAGCCCTTGAGGATCGCGGCCATGTTCTCGGCGGTGCCCGCCTCGGAGATCATGCGCGCCGGATCCACTTCGAGGTAGAGACGGTCCTTGTCTACCAGCATCGTGGCCTGGACCAGGGCCGTCTTGCCCGTGCCCGCTTCGGCCAGCAGGAGCGCGTTGCATAGTTCGGGACGGCTCATCGAGGCCAGCAGCTGTGTCGTCTCGTGCTCGCGGCCGACGATGTCGCGCTTGGCCTTCTTCAGTGGCTCCGAGAGCTTGGACAGGAGCCGATAGCGCTCGTTGAGCTGTGCCTCTTGAAACATGCCGCGCAAGACCTCTCGACTGGACTGGTAGTTCAACTGGAAAATCAGTCAAAATCCTATCATGAGTCGCATTTGATAGGGCATTCAATGAAAGCGTGAAAGGGTTCCTGCGTGGACTCTGGGGCCTTTCGTTCTATGCTCGGGTCGCAGGTCGCTTCACCTGCCGTGCTCGGGCTCGCTGCCCTCCGGCGTCTGGGGCTGCTCGAACTGGTAGTTGAAGCGCTCACCGGCCGAGGCCGTGTTGGGCCCCGCTGTGCCAACCTTGTCCATCACTCAGCCCATAGGTCTGACCAGGTCCGCGCCGAACGAGGGCTGCGCCTTCGGCGCGTCCGCGGAGGGGATCATTCCCGGTAGTGGCGGCTCCGCGGTCTGCGGCTAACGCTCGCGCACCACCGGGTTGAACCGCGATCCCGGCTCACCTGATGCCGGCGCCGATGGATAGCTCTGGCGTGGCCCGCCGTGCGTGCTTGGCCTGGCCTGCGAGTTCGCCGCCAGAGCCGCGTCGGCTCCGGTGCTGTCGTGCCCGACATCATCGCCTGGAACGCTTCCTTCGCCGGGGCCTCGCGAGCGGCTTCCTCTTTCCGGCTCGTGTCCCGTGCAGCTGAAAGGCCCCTGGAATGACATCCAGGGGCCTTTCGGGTAAGGCTTGACTCGGCCTCGGCCTCGGCCTCGGGCTCAGCCGACCGCCGGCTCGTCGACCTCGACTGCCTGCTCCTGCTCGCCTCCGAGGGCCAGGGCCTGAGCCTGCGCTTCCTTGGCCGCGGCCTGTGCCTCGCGGGCGGTGCGCATGGACGCGAACTGGTTGTTCAGCGTCTTGTCGTCGACCTTGAACTCGGAGGCCTCGACGGACTTGGTGTTGACCACCAGGCCGGTGCCGCGCGTCGCGGGCATCACGTTGCCCTTGAAGCCGTAGATGGTGCCGACCTCGTTGCCGCCCTTGTCCAGGATCGGCTCGGTGTTCGGCCCCGCGGCCTTGACGATCTCCTCCATTTGGCCGGTGGAGTACGGAGCGCCGTTGTTGTAGCGGACCTTGCCGTCCTCGCCCTGAACCCGATCGGACTTAAGATGCAGGTTCGTCTGCTCCGGACCGCGCGGATCTCGGGCGTCGATCTGGACGTCGGCGTACTGGGACTTGCCGTCCTTGGTGCCGCCGTTTTTGTAGACCTTCGCGATGAGGTTGACTCCGGTCATCGCTCCCTTGCCCTTGAGAAGTGCCATGACCTCTTCCTTCCATTTGTTCCGACTGCCCCTCTGGCAAGTCGGCCGTGATCAGTCGCATCGTCCGGACAAGGGATTGAGTCCTGCCGAACGCTCTTCACGCTAATACTGCTATAGAGCATTCGACAAGACTTTCGACTGGTCTTTCTAGTCACGTTCCAAGTCGGTCGAGATAGAAGGCGGCTGTGAGTCGAATCCCATCCCGGCATCCGCTGTGGTCGCAGCCTGATCGACCTGGGCCTGGACCCGTACGACGAGGCCGGCGTCCAGCGACGAAGCCTTGGACCGCCGCATCGGCTCGGCCCTCTTGCGCTCGGCGCGCAGCTCGGCGATCCGGGAACGCAACACGAGCGAGCCAGATCCCTCGTCCGTCTGCTGAGGCGTCAGCTCCCGGGAGACCCGTGTCATCGCCGCGACATCGTTGACCGGCAGATCGGGAATTGCCTCGGCCTGGCCGGACTGGTCCAGGTAGTCCATCGCCGCCAGCAGCATCCGCCGGCGATCCCTGGTCGTCTCAACGAAGTTCCGGCGTGCGTGTGGCCCGATCTCGACGTCGGTGACGAAGTCGTAGCCCAGGTGGTGCAGGTCCAGAGCCTTGACCTCGTCGAAGTCATACGCGGCACCGGCAACAATCTCAAAGTCCGTGCTGACCGCCTCGGTCTCCGTACTCGCCGGATCCTCGCCACCCCACCCCACGCGCAGCACCAGGCCGGAGGAAGCAAGATCGGTCCGCAAGCCGTCCAGCTTCTGGTCATAGGACTGCTTCATCGTCCAGATGCGCGCGTCCAGCACCGCCCGGCCGCGCTTGCCCTCGGTCAGGAGCCTGCCGCCGGGCTGATCGTAGATTGTCCGGCCTAGGTTCTCGGCTTCCTCGGGGTCCTTCATCCGCTGCAGGGAGGCATCCGCGCGCAGCGCCATGAGCGAGAGCAGCCGCTGGCCGTAGGTCGCCACCTCCTGCTGCTGCTCGTACCACTGGCCGGCGTCCCCGAGGAAAGGCAGGAAGCGCCTGTACTTGCTCACCAACCGCCGGTGGTAGCCCTCCTCGAAGCGGTAGAAGTCATAGAGCGGGCGCGAGTCCTCAGCGGCCACGCCGGCCTTGTCGGCCTGTTCCCACTGGTGCGCGAGGTCGCGGTAGACCCCGGCCTTTTCCTGGTGGTGCTGCAGACGTGAGGCGTAGCTGCGCAGCCGGAAGCCGAAGGAGACCAGATCAGCTTCCGCGTTCTCGTCGTTCCCCTGCCGATCCGCGGCCAGCGCCGCAATCTGCTGATAGTCCATCCCCATGACTTCGAGCATCGGTGTGCGCACCCGCAGCTCGGACTCCGGCATCGCCCGCAGAATCTGGTAGACGCCGTTGACGGCGCGATCCGTGATCTGTACGCGTCCCTGCTCGACCAGCTTCTGCCATTCCTCCGTGCTCAGGGACTCCTTCGCGCGGCGCTCGTTGGTGTAGTCCACGATTCGCTCCATGGCCTTCGACATCGGGGACCCGGCACGTTCGAGCTGCTCCTTCACGAGCTCGGTCACCAGTTGGTTCGCCTTGCGCATGCGAGCGTCGTTCGAGCCGGCGCGCCACAGGGTTCGATCCGCAGGTAGGCAGGCGAGCAGGAACTGCGGCAGAGACTCGGCACGGATTCGCTCGTGCGCCCACCGCTTGATGAAGGTGATGACGTTGCGCCGTTCGTAGCCGACGGCGCTGGAGAGGTGAGCCACCGCCTGCTTCTCGTCGAGCCAGGCATCGACGCCGCGGCGAAGCCGGGACTTGTGCCGGTCCAGCAGCTTGCCGCGCTGTGTGCCGTTCTTCGTCACCTGGCCCCGGCCGCCGTCGACCATGGCCAGGTGGCAGTGCACGTGCTCGGTGTCGACCTGGATGACCCCGACGTAGCGCAGGTCGTCGAAGCCGCTGCTGCCCGAGCTCATCCGCTCCAGCCCGTGCATGATCGCCATGCGCAGCTTCATCTGATCGATGTGGCCGCGGTAGTCACCGCGGGTTTCGCAGCGGAAGCCCTCGTCGACGATCTTGTGCTTCCGCAGGTACTCCTCGTCGAAGGACAGCACGGTCTTCAATACGGTGTGCCCGGCGTCGAAGAAGTGCTGGATGTCCTGACTGGCCGCCTTGAGTTGCTCGTCGGAGAGCGAGACCGAGCCGTAGCCGAAAGCCACGCCGCCTTTGCCCTGGGCCTGGCGCATCTCATGCTTCGCCGCGCTCCGCGAGATACCGACGCGGTCGACGGCGGACTCCCGCGTCATGTAGCGCAGGATGAAGTCGTCGGTGCGCAGGCGCTGGATCGGAGCCAGTGACTCCGTTGCCTGGTCGCGGGCCATGTACCGGGTGACGTAGTCGCCCGGCGTCGCGCCGCGCGATCCCTTGCCGCCAGGCAGCGGCACGCTGAACTCATTGACGATCACGATGTCCTGCTTCAGGCCCATCGTCGCTCTCCTTCCTGTCTCGGTACCGATGCACTACGGCCCCGGCTGCTGTCCGCCAGCAACCGGGGCCGTGATCCTCATGCCTGATCCGTCCTCAGGAACCCAAGCCCTCCTCGTAGTCCTCGCCGAAGTCGAGATCGGCCGCACGCTGGGCCACCTGGCGCTTGCGCTCGTCCAGGCTCGGAACGGGCTTGACCTCACGTCGACGGGTCTCCTGCTCCTGCTCCTCCAGCTCCAGGTCGAGATCCAGGTTCAGGTCGCGCTGCGCCTCACGGGCCGGGACCGGGGGAGCGAACGGCACCTTCTGCTCTTCGGCCCTGTGCAGTGGTGCAGCCACGCGCTTCCGGTAGAGGTTCTCCGTGGTGCCCTCGGTGCTCGCACGCTCGGTCTGGTACTGCTCCCGTTCGGCGGCGATCTCCGCCTCGATCTGCTGCAGGCGAGCGTTCATGCCGTCGACAACCGGCACTGCCTCGGGCGCGGGCGCTCCGACGATCTGCTTGACCTCGGTGTCCAGGCCCAGCTCGTCCTCGGTGAACAGGGAGTTGATCGCGTCCGAGCGTGCTTTCAGCCCGCGTGCATCGACCACAGCCTCAGTTCGAGGGACGCCGTCCTTGGAGTGGTCGGCGAAGTAGCCAGCGAGGTCGTAGCCGCTGGACTCGAGATCGATCTCCAAGCCCCCGATGCCGTGGATCTGGGTGAAGACCACGGGCGCATCGTCTTCGGTCTGTGCCCCTGACGGAGCGAGCATGAGCATGTCCGCCGTGGCCGGCAGCTCCCACTCGATCCCAGTGACCTGCTCGGGCACGGCGAAGCCGCTCGTGAAGTACCCCTTGCTGGCCAGCACGACCAACTGCTGGTCATCGAACTCGTAGAAAGCATCGACCTTCTCGCCCTGGCCGGGGGAGTAGGTCAACTGGGAGATGCCGAACGGCAGTGCCTTGGCCGGGGTGACCGAGCGGAGCTCGCCCGTCATGTGCAGATACGGGCGGTAGTTCTCCTTCTTGCCCCGGTGCTTGAGGTCGAGCGATTCGACCATGACGCCGAGCTCGACGGTCACCCCCTCCAGCCGGTACGTCTCCACCCCTCGTTCACGCAGGACACGGTGGGCCCAAACGTCGTTCATTGTCAGCCCTGCGGTGCGCATCACTTGCTCCTCTTGCGGTTGGTCTTGCTCTCGTTGGCGGTCCTGGTCGTGGACTTCGGTGTGATGTCGGCCCCGGTCGCCTCGCCCCGGGCGTCCCGAATCTTCGCGATCATCCGCGTTGCCCAGCGCCACATGCCGCGCATCACGACGATCTCGCCCGCGGCGAGGAGTGCGACCAGGAAGAGGAGCGGCATCAGCCACATGGCGATGGTTCCGTCAGCACTGAGCGCGCCCCGGGATGCGCCCGACTGCTGGTGCAGCCATGCGCCCAGCCGCGGGATGATGACCATGGCCGTGATGAACGCCAGCAGGTAGTCGGCGAGAACGACGATGGCCCGGAAGAACCCTGCCCACATCACGACGGAGAACCTGCCGGCCTCCTTCTTCGGGGCCAGACGCCGCCATCCGGTGCGCAGCTTCGAGTCCGTCTGCGCCTTCACGGGCTTCGCCGTGGTCTTCGCCGTCGCGGCCGTGCTCGTCGGGGCGGTCGTCTCGGTCTTCTCCAGGGTCTGGGTCAACATGTTCGTGTCCTTACGTCTCGTCGGGGTCTTCTGGGGTGCGTGCTGAAGCGGCGGGCGCTCCGTTCACCCGGTCTGCTTGGGGGAGGGCTGTTCCTCGCTGGCGGCAGCGAGGGTGTCGCGGGACTTGCTGGAGGCCCGATAGGCGTCCAGCGACGTCACCGTGCCGTCCTGAGAGGTGGAGTAGGTGAAGACCGCGAACTCGCCCTTGGCAGCGCTGTTCTGATCCGGTCCAACGCGGATTGGATCGAGCTGGGCCACCCCCGTGTAGGAGTAGTTCAGTCCCTGCGCCCGACTCACATCAATGTCCAGATCAGCAAGCGTGTACGTCGCCCCAGCGCCCTTTGCGGCTCCGGTCGCCGTCATCCAGTCCGGCACGAACTCGGTGAGTACCCGGGACTCGTGGTCGAGGAAGCCGTAGCGGGCGTCGAGCAGCATCTGCTGCTCCTTGACGGTCCGGGTCGACGCCGAACTGTCGGTGAGACTGAGCAGAAGGGACCGGCCCGTCGCCCTGTCACGGTTCACCCGCTCGATGTCCATGCCCGGCAGCTGGGCCAGCAGCACAGCGTGTTGCGTCGCCAGCTTGGTCTGGGCGTCGCCGAGGTTGCCTTCGAGCTTCTGGACCAGTGCATCAGCCTGGGTGTCCGTCGCGGCCGGGCCGTCGCTGAGCAGGCTGGAGCCAAGCGTGAACACCGAGAGCGCGAGTAGCGCCCCGGTGCCACCGAGCAGGATCTTCCCGGCGTGCTGGCGCAGCTTGTCCTTGATCTCCTCCTTCACGGCGCCTTCACCTCCTGCTTCAGGCCCTCGCCCGTGGCCGTCGTGCCGGTCTGGATGTTCACGAACGCCTTGCGGACCAGGCCGTAATCGGCGCGGGCCCAGGCCAGCACCGCCGGTTTCACGCCCGCACCCGTCCCGGTCTCCATCGCCAGCCAGGTCACCGTGATGGTGCTGTCGGCGTTGACCAGGTAGGGCACCTGGGCGATCCACTCAAAGCCGGAGTTGAAACTCATCGGGATCCCGACGCCAGCCGCCACGTCCTTGTCACTGGCGAGCAGATACCACGGCCCCATATCCGCCTGGTGCACCGAAGGGGTGAAGTAGGGGATGAGGTTGCGAAGCGTCGACTGAGACGTCGCCGTGCCGAGCTTGCCGCCATCTGCCGCAACGCTGGGAGTCAGGTAGCGGTAGTCGTTCTGCAGCTTCGCGACCTGACCAGCCGCAGTCAGGGCCGCGGTCAGACCACGCTCGGCGTCGTCGGCCTTCGGCAGCGCCGCCGTCTTCGCCTCAGTGATCCTGATCTGCTCCTGCAGAGAGGAGATCTCCGGCGCAGCCGTATCGTTCACCGCGCCCTGACCGCCGGAGAACCCCGCGGAGAGTACGAAGCACAGCAGTGCGCCCACACCCATGCTCACGCAGGCCACGAGGGTGCGCTTGCGCAGGCCGTCTGCGGGCTCCGTCTGCTCAGGAGTATCCGCGCCCTCCGGCGAGGACGCGGACGTCGCGACGAAGCACGTCTTGCGCACCGCGCCCCCACCCGACTCACCGGTCTGTGTCGATGCCATTAGTCCCCAACTCGCCGTTTCACTCAAATATCAGAACAACTCTATCAATAAGGCGAGTCGAAAGGGAGTCCGGATCATTTTGAATAGCGAGTCTCGCCACTCGCTGGGGTACCGGAGGGATTCGAGACCTTGCCCTGGTCGTCGACCGTGACGAAGAGCAGCGCGCGCCGGTGTGCCGTGACACTGGCTTTGCTCGCCTTGTTCTGCGATGCCGCGTCGGAAGTGACCTCGACGTCGGCCAGGACGGCGTAGGTGTAGACGCCCGCCTTGGCGTCGATGACCTCGATGTCCGTATCCGCGCCGAGGGCCGAGTTCAGGCCGACCGTGTCGATGTAGTAGTAACGCCGCCCTTGGGAGTCCTCGTTGAACCGTGATGGAGGCATGAATGACTTCAGGAACCTCTCGTTCTCGGTGAGGCCGAACCGGCTCTTCAGGCTCTCGCGTGCCGCCTCGTAGCTCCGTCCCGAGTCCCACGTGAAGGCCATCGAGAGCAGCGACTTGATGCGCTCACCGTCGGTGCTCAGCCGGTTCTGGCTGACACCCAGGGCCGCCATAACGTCCGAGTTCACCTGGGCGGTGTTCTTCTTCTGGATGCCTGCCAGCTGTCCCTCGACGTCGTTGATCTGGGCTTCCTGCTCAGCCAGGGCCGCGTGCTGGCTGCTCCAGGTCATGCTGGCAACCGTTGCGACGACCGCGAGGACCGCTGCTGTCACCAGGACCGAGAGGTTGCGCCGGAAGGATCCCCGCCGCATGGGTGCTGCCGTCTGCTCCGTCATCGCTTCCCGTCCTTCTTCTGTGTGCCCGTGTCGCTGAGTTCAGGGACTGCGGGCCCAGCCGGCATCTTGGTCGCGCGGTTCTCGTACTGAGCCCCAGCGGCAGTCACCACGAGCGCCAAGTGCTCGAAGGCCCCCGTCGGCCCGTTGCGCACGTAGCGCGCGCTCGCCCAGGCGAGCACCTCGCCGCTTTTCGTGTCCCGGCACAGCCAGACGACCTTTGCCTGGCTTGTCGCGCCCGAGCCGTCCTTCGCGCTCAGATCGGGCATCACCGTCTCGGCCTTCCATGCGTACGTGCTCGGGGCAGCTGCGGTCTGACCGTCGTAGCGGATGTACCAGGCGTGGCGCGGATCGATCTCGGTGGTCGCATCGAACGGCGTCAGCGACGAGGTGCTGTACGCCTCCTTGTCACTGACCAGAAAGGAGCCCTTGCTGAACAGCGGGGCCATGTCCCGGCGGTGCTTGATGATCTCCAGCGTGGCCTGGTTCGGAGCCCCGTTGTTCGGGCTGGGTTGAACGCCGGCCTGGTAGTACAACGTGGCGAAGGTCTGCTCTCCGGACGCGACCTTCTTCGCATCGGCGGCTGCCGCCTCGGTGAGCTTGGACAGCTGCGCGCCAGCGTCAGCCGTCACGGGCGTGGACTGGGCGTCATCCAGATGCTCCTTGAGCTGGGTGATCTGGACCTCATTGTCCGCCGCGCTCGCCTTGAAGCTCTCGCCGGCCACGCCGGTGGCGACGACCAGGGAGAGGATCCCGACCCCCATCACCGCGGTCATGCTGCGTCGGATCAGATGCGCGTTGTCCTCCGGCCTGCGTGCCTGGACCCGTTCGCGCTGGCGCATCGTCCAGCCTGCGAAGCGCTCTTCGAGCTCAGCTCCGGTGACCTTCTTGCGTGTCTTCGGTGCCGCGGGCTTCTCCTCGGACATCGACCCGGCCTCCCGCTCGGGACTCGTGCTCTCGGACCCGTCATAGATTGTCGTCACCGAACGCACTCCTCACTCCATGTTGCTCTCATAAACGACTCAAGTCTATACAGAAAGGCATTCGTGACCGAGTTTGAATCTATTCAATAAGGGTGTAGGGAAGCGAAGCTGACACGCAGGGCCTACGCCGGACATGAAGAAGCCGGTGCCCAGGTCGCCCGGCACCGGCTTCTCGCTCCCAGGTCAGGTGCAGACCATCAGACCGTCTTGATCTTGTCGGAGGGGAGCATCGAATCCGACATGTCCACGAACTTCCAGCCCTCGGCAGCCATCCGCGCCGCACTGTCGACGCGAACCCGACCCATGTAAGCGCAGTAGCCGGCCTCGCCGAGGATGACCTTGTCGCCCTGGACGCCGAGCACCACGAGAGTGTGGCCGGCGGGGGCCGAGCCCGGGCTGGAACCCACCGAGTAGGCCGCCGGGGTCGAGGACATCTGCTTGCCGGTTTCCCTCGCAATCGTGTACGCCGTCTCCTTGCCGTCGCCGGCCGGGTAGGTCTGGAACGTCGTGTACTTGTTCACGAAGTAGGTCGAGAACGACACGCAGTTCATCGCGTGGTTGCCGTTGCAGGAACCCGGGCCGCCGCCCGGACCGTACCGGTCATCCAGGAACTTCCCACCCTCCATGTTGAAGAGGTCGACGAGCGCCTGAGCCTCCTCCTGAGTCATTCCGCCGTCCGTCAGCGAGACGGAACTGCCGCCCTTGGAGGCGCAGTTGCCCCGGATCGTATTGATCCCGTCCACGATGTTCTCGATGATCCCGCCGACGATGCTCTCGACGACGCCCACGATCGAGCTGTCGACCGACCAGCCGCTCATCTTGCCGAACCACATCTCGGCCTTGTCGCCGCGTGCGGCGAGTCCGGCCGCGCCGTCAGCGGAGCGCTCCCAGTTCTCGTGGAAATGCAGCGCTGCCGCACGCGGTGAGCCCTGCGACTTCTTGAGCATGTCCTTGAAGACCGTGACATCGCCCGGGTTGTCACCATCGACGATGAAGGCCAGCTGAGCCTTGATCGTGAACCAGTCGACGCCCTTGCTCTGCGCGTACTGGCGCAGCAATGTGTTACGGCCGAAAGTCCACTGCCCGAGCCCGATGCCGTTGTCCGTGTTCTCCGCGGCGCTGGCCTTCGCGGCGGTCATGGCGTACGTCCCTGCGGGGAAGTTCTGCACGCTGGTCGGATCGATCCCGGACTCTTGTGACCAGTTGCCGAGGATGCCTGCGATGTTGTCCTTCGGCATCCCCCAGCTGCTGAGTACCGAGTAGATCTCCTTGGCGTTCTTCTCCACGTCCGCCGGGACGGTGGCCCCGGAGCCGTTGCCGACGCTCCCCGCGTTGACGACGCACGCTGTCCCGTTCGCGTTGATGCGGCCCTCGGTCTGTGCGATCGAGCTGAGGACGCCGGTGAGGACCGTGCCCAGCAGGGCCAGGCTGGCCGTCATCGCCGCTACGCCCGACATCGCGGCGGCGACAGGGGCTGTCGTTGCCGTGACGGTGATGCCCAGGGCCGTTCCGGCCGCGTTGGCTATGTAGCTGCCGATCGCCATAAACGGCGCAGCGATCGCGTGGCCGATCGTCTTGAGGATGTGGACGAAGAGTGTCCATAGCAGCTTCCCGGCGTTGACGGCCATCGCCATGGCGGCAAAGAACATTGACTTGAGCCAGTTCAGGAAGGCCATGGCCATGACCACGCCCATGGCCGGCGGAGCAGCAGCCGCACCACCACCGACGGCGACGCCCTTGGCCACCTTCGAGCCCAGGCCGTCGTCGTCCTTCGACGCACCGCGCTCGTAGCCCGTGCCGCCGGCACCCAGCTCGCGCTGGTTGGCCAGCTTGGCGTCCGGGCCGCCACCGGTGACCTTGGACGCGCCCTTGATCGCGTCCTGGGCCCCCTCGATGCCGACGTTCTTCGCTGCGCCAACGGCAGCTCCCGGGAGCCCGCCGGTCTGTGCGCCGGCCACGGCACCGGAGACGGCAGCTCCCGCGTAACGCCCGGCGTGACGGCGGGTCGCACTGCTGCCGTCTCCCTCGATCGCCTTCTGGGCCGCGCCTCCGGCCATGTTCCCGGCGACGCCGTTCATGCCCTGCTTGATCTTCGACCCGGCATTCGCGGCACCGGCCGCTTCACCTGCGGTCTCTGCGGTAATTGCCGCGTCCGGCATCTTCGACGCGGCCTCCGGCATCTTCGGCGCAGTGTTCGCCGCACCAGAAGGACCAGAAGAGTCAGCTGCCGGGGTCGGGAGCTGCTTGGGTACGCCGGTCTTGCCCTCGGGAGGCCTCTCGATGCCCTCCTCAGGGCCGAGACCCTTGGTCCCGCGACCCTGCCGGGGCATCCTCTGACTCACCGACGCGCTCGGCTGGTCCCTCGGCTTCCCCTTCTTGGGACTCCGACTCGGCTTGTCGGTGGCCATGTCGTTTTCCTTTCCGGCTCAATGCCAGGTAGGGGGATGTATCACCTACTCGCTGCACTCAATGCAGCGTTGTGAGGAAGTTCTTGTCGTCGCGGATGGTGCTGTTGGACTGCACGTCCCGCAGGTTCACGTCCAGTCGGAGTAGGTCGAGCGAGAGGTCCGACTCGTACTGAGGCTTGTTCTTGGAGTAGTTCTGATACGCCTGTGAGAGGTTGTTCATGATGTTCATGAGTGGGCGCATCGTCACGTCAGAGGACTGGTAGTCCCTGGTGAGGCTGGTGCCGTCCGAGAGGATCCACTGCATATCTGAGATCTGCTGGTTTGTCGGGTCCGAGCCCCCATCACGCTTCTTGGTGAAGAACTGGGCATAGCTCTGTCCGGCTGGCACCAGGGCGTCGAGGTAGCCGTCGTAGACGTTGCCTGCACGCCAGTTGAGGTCGAAGCCGCCCGGGGCGACGTGCTTGGTCTGCAGCGCCAGCGTCGAGACGCCGTCTTTGGCCTCGGCCGAGGAGACACCCGTGATCTGGTCGGTGGCGATCGAGACCGGAACGGTCGGCGGACGCAGGAACAGGCCGTCGATCTTCGTCATCTGTAGGTCGGATGTATAGGACTGGATCTGCGTCAGATTCGTGCGCATCTCGACGAGCTTTTGGTCCAGGGCATCCCTGGCCTCGGCCTCCTTCTCCTTGAGCGCGACCTCGTGATAGGCCTGCGCAGGGTCGAAGGTCAGAGCGTCGAGCGCCGCGATCTTGTGGACCCCGGACGCACCGGGGTTGAAGAAGACCCGCCACTGGTCGTACTTGGAGAAGGTCTCGTCGCCGGCCAGCTTGCCGCTGCTCTGCGTCTGCTTCGCTCCGGGAGTGGCGAGTTCGGCGTTTGCGCGGACCGTCAGGTTCAACACCTGTCGGTCGAAGGGCTGGTCGGCGTTCAAGAGGACCCCGACGTAGCCGGTCGAGCCGAAGGCGTAGAAGGAGCCCTTGATCCCGTTGGTGCTGACCGGCTCGCTGTCCAGCGAGGTGTCCGATCCGAGCAGGAACGCCTTGTAGTCCGCGGCGTTGTACGAGATCTGAGCGGTCGGGCTGAAGTGCATCATCACGAGCGCCTTGTTGCCGCTCTTGTTGGTATAGACCCCGTCGACGGTGCCGTCGAGATTCGTCTTCGACGTCTTGAAGTCACTGGTGTACAGCGCCGTCTGCGACAGCGAGTCACGTCCCGCCTGGTACACCGAGGCCCCCGATGCGCTGATCACGATCGTGCCCGTGACTGCGAAGACGCCGAAGAACACGCCAAAACGCTCGATCGCGTGGTGCGAGTCGAGCTTGAACTTCCTGCTGAAGGCCAATGCCTTGTCCTTGATCCCCACGTTCTGCTCTCTCTCGTGCCTGCGCTGTGCTGCGGGCCCGGATATGGCGAACCGGGCCGGAGGAGGCCTGCACCTCAACCGACCCGGTTCGCTCGACGCCTCTGTCCCCGGTCGTGTGCACGGTCTGTGACGGCCTCTTACTTGGAGGGGCCGCTCAGGAACCCGCTGACCTGATCGGCGGTCGCGACGATCACCGTGCCGCCGCCGAGGTCCGTGATGGTCTGCTGGCCGCCGGAGCCGATCGTCTCGATCAGTGACCACCCGCCGGTGGTCAAAGCTCCGCCGACGAGAATGAGGAGCGCGACCGTGCCCCAGCCCTGCTGATTGCCCGCGGACTGTGGGTTGGCCATCAGCTTCTTGATCAGGAGCACGCCGCCCCAGATCAGGCCGACAACACCGAGCAGCATGAGCAGCAGGCCGCCCCAGTCTTGGATCTGAAACTTGGCGTTCTGCAGAAAGCTCGTCAGGTCCCAGGCTGCGCTCGGCAGGGAGGTCTGCGTGAGAACGGCTGCCTCGTAGATCGTCGTCATGATTCTTTTCCATCCCCTTTCGAATCGTCGGCGGCATGCCAGTGAGTCACGAGATGGCAAGTGCAGCTAGCCCACTCGGATGAGCACTGGTGGAAGGCTCGATTGGTCGGTGACCTGATGTCGACCGCCCCGCCGACTCGTATATGTGTACATCTGTAATGGCTAATCTACCTCATTAAGTCGATGGATTGCAGAGGTGTCGAAAGGTCTATCGACAAGCAATCGGGAGGGACTCGGAAACGAGGCGAATCGACGTCGCGATGCGTGATCGCAGGCCGCGGTGTGCTCCTGTGGAAGGCGCAGTGTGGGATGTGTAATGTGCTGCCCCAGCACTGCTGCGACGCTGGCCTGCTCGTTTTCGAGGCGGGCCACCCCCACACGCCCCGCCGATCGCGATCTTGACCAGGAAGTGTCAAACCGACATGAACCCACTGCCCGGGGACCTTTTCGCCCGCCGACTTCGTCAAGAACGCGAACGCCTCGGCATCAGCCAGGCAGAACTGGCGCGCCGTATGGCCGCACTGCTTGGCACGAACGTTGACTCCACCGCCATCACGCGCATCGAGCAGCAGACCCGTGCGGTCAGGCTCGACGAGGCGGTCACCGCCGCCGAGGCTCTCGGGGTTCCTCTGATCACACTGGTCAGCGATAACTACGCCCGGGAAAACGAGGCTGAGATCCAGAGCCAGCTCGCCGAGCTCGCCCTCGCCGAGCAGGAGTGGGAGAGGCTGCGCCAGAAGATCCACCGGATCACCCAGACGATCCAGCAACTCTCCGCAGAGCGGGATGCCTTCCGCTCGCACGCGCTGGACGTCAACCCTGAAACCGCCGGCGACTACGAGCTCGACCCTGAGACCCAGGCCGCTCTCGATGTCCGGATGCGTGATGTCCGCAACAAGCCGGCCGGAGAGGTCGCAGGCTCAGGCGCATAACGCTGTTGCGGGCAGCCGGGCTGCATTCCCGGTCGTAGGCGGTCACCGTCTCGGGTTTCCACCACCGGATGCCTCTGGCTGAACTCGCGGCCACGGGCCCGACATCGGACCACGACCGCGCCGGCCGTCGACCTAGTCCCTGGAGGGATCGAGCTCAGTGACCTGGAGCCCCTGGACGGCTGCCGCTGGAGGGGTGTGATGGGTCTGAGCGCGGCGCGTGATGCCGCAACGGCGCCAGGCGGACTTCGATGCCTGGGCGTCCTTCAATGTCCGGATAACCTTCAAGTTGGTTCCACGCCGCTCTCGTACGGGCGATCGCGGACTGAGGGGCGCTTCGCCCTTGAAGCGGAAGCTGCGATCTTCGCCCGGGTGGACGAGGGGCAACCCCCACATCGCCGAGATTCTCGAGCGGTACAGCTAGGCTCGTAGGCATGGCAACCGACTGGGAGAGCATCCTCGGCGCAAGCGGCATCGGCCTCAACGATGCCTACGACAGTGCGGTCTCCGCTGTTATCTACAGTGAGGATCCGGGGGACGATCGCCGGCCATTCCCAGTCGGCGAAGAGCACGACGACTCAGACGGCCTGCGCTGACCTCGGCGCACACGACAACGGTGTATGGCCGCCGCACCCGTGCTGATGCTGCTCGGTACGGAGGATAGGCGAGCGCCCCGTCGGAAGACCTTGGGCGCTCGTGCGTCACGCGGCCTTGACCAAGTTGGCCCGGGTCGCTCTCTCCCACTCGACCAGGAGTCGTTGGTACTCCGCCGCGCGGCTGGGGGTGTCGGGCCCCTCCATGAGCTGGCGGATGGCCGCGTTGATCCGCGCAGCAGCAGGGCGCAGCCTTCCGTGAGGCGGGGAGGGCGAGGGCATTGGTAAAGCGTACGGTCCCGCACCGACAACGGTCGTCGGCTTCCCGCAGTGGGGGCTTGACTGGCGCTCGGGCGGCTGCTCCCCGCGAAGGCACGGACAGTCGACTTCCGGACTCCGCCCGTGCCTTCGCGGGGGTTTCAGTGGCGGATGCCGTCGAGCAGGTCGCGTGCGCCCTGGCGGAGCCGGTGTTCGTCCTCACAGAAACGGCGCGGAGTGCGGTGCGAGGTCCTGGCCGAGCAGTTCGAGAGGGCAGGCTGTTCGGTGACCTTCCCGCGGCCTCCGCACGGTACCCGGGAAAGGGGCGTGATGATCGTGTCCCACCTCGCCACGAGCCCGCTCCGGCTGCCGTTGGACTACCTCCCGCACTGGGGGACCGCCGTGACCGTGGAGACCGCCAGGGGCCCCTGGAGACCGTCGGGGTGTACGTGCCGTCCCGCGACCAGACGGAGGCGAGGTTCCTGGAGGGCCTGGCCGCCGCGCTCCCCACCGGGGAGGCTGCCACTGCCTGGTCCTCGGGGACTTCAACATCCTGGAGCCGGAGCACGTCCCGAAGTACCGCACGTTCCGGGACTGGCGGTCCGATGTTCCGCTCGAACAGCCCGGCCGCCTGCATCCGTACCGTCTCACGGCGCTGACGCCCCCGCAGGAGTGAGCTGGCCCCCATTCGGATGCCTGATACACCACGGGATGCAAACAACACCCCCAAACTCATCAGGCACTTCAAGGAGAATCACTTTCACGAGCCGAAGTCAGTAACTCCTCGTCACCCAGCGACGGTGCATCGTTGCGGGCGGCGTGTTCGTCTGATCAGGGGGCGACGGGCGTCTTTGCAGTCGCGCGGCGAGGAGTGCGTCGGCGCGGCATCGGCTGCCCCGTACGTGGGTCGCCGGCCGAGCGGGCGGCATGGATCGCGGCGCGCTGCTCGCGGTTGGTGATGATCCGGCCGCCGCGGCCGGTCCGGCCGCAGAGCGTGGAGCGGTTGCGAAGGAAGCGGCGCAGCCACGAGACGGAGCACTTCAAGACATAGGCGGTCTCCTGGACCGTCATGTACTCCTGTGCGGGGTCTTCGGGGGCAGTGGGCGCGCCGTAGAGCTCATAGGCCTTGGTGGCCATCGTCATGTCCTTTCAGATTGATGTGCTTCGTCCGGATGCGGCGCGAGGTGGTCGTCGCCGGTGCCGAGGGCTGATGGTGATGTGTGGCCGGGCTGATGTATCCACGAGTGCCGTCTTCGAGGTGGCTGAGGCGGCTATCCCCGTCTGTGGTGCCAGCTGTGTACGCGTTCCGTGCAGCTCGTCTCCCGGTCAAGCTTGCAGGTCAACGGCTGGTGCACCCCAGCAATCTAACCTTAGTCAGTCCCAGTTGTATAGATCTAGATAGCCTTCCAGCTGTCTATCGAATGAGCTGTACTGTGTAGTCAAATGGATCTGCATGGCCTTGTCCGAGGTCTTGTGATCGGGAGTTGGCCTGTCTCGCGGATGGGCCTAGCTGACCAAGGCCGCCCCCGTGAGGAGGTGTGTGGGGACTCGGATCTCGCCCGACTTGCGTCACGTGTCAAGGCGAACTGGCTAGAGCTCTACCCCTCGCGCCTTGCGGCTGCCGAGGCGGCGAGGTAGCTCCAGGGTCATGTGGCGACAAGTCGGGGAGGGGGGAGATGTTCGGGCGGTGGCCTATGTGGAGGTCGACCGGGCGTGCGGGTAGCTGTGGGGCTGTATTGCAAGGACTGAAGGCTTCGCTTCAATCCCCGTACAATCTCTGCGCCTTGCCGCGGCTGAAGTAACAGGAGGGACGGTGTGCGTCCTGCCTCCGGAGTTGCCGAAGGTCGCGTGGTCCGAAGGTGCGTGAGGCAGTTAATGGAGGCCCAGGGCCGTGCTTGCCCGTCCTGCCGAGAGTTCCCGGTCGGGTGTTCAGAGTGGGACGGGTGGCGGACGGGACCAGCGGATGGAGTGTCCGCCGGCGCTCGCGCATCGATCGTCGAAGTGGGAGATTACAAGTGCCGTACACGGAAATTCGCGGGAACAGCATCCGCGTGAAGTGGTGGACCGGGCAGTACAAGCTGGACGATGGTGGCAAGCCGACAACCACGAAGCTGTACGGGTCCGCGTCCAAGAATCTGGACGGCATGCCGTTCGCGGATGAAGATGAGGCGTTCACCTTTGGCCTCGACCGGGAGTCCGACGTCCGGAACCATCGGGGCCGGAGGGCGGCCACCCCGATCAACATGGCGGACTACTGCGACCTTTGGTTCAAAGGGGTCAGCCTTCGCAGCAACTCCATGTTGTCGTACAAGTCCCGGCTGTCGGCTGTGATTCGCCCCTATTGGGCGCACAGTGCGGTGGACGAGATTACGCCCATCCAGTACGACGCGTTCAGGAAATTCGTGCAGGCCAAATACTCGCACAACTACGCGAAGGCGGTACTGGGTACATTTAAAATGATCATGGATGATGCGGTAGTGAAGTACAAATACCGCGAGGAGTCGCCCATCGTGGAGCAGAAGCGGCGAGGCCTGTACAAGAAGAAGCAGGTGCGTCGAGTCAAGCGGCAGCTGTCCACCCGATCCGTGCACCAGTTGGCCCAGAATGCCTACTACGTATGGGGATTCGCTGGCTGGACCTATATCTGGACCATTGCCTTCACCGGACTGCGGCCGCCGGGCGAGATGTTCGGACTGCAGCGAGGCTACGCCTCGCCGTATTGGCCCGCCTCCGAGCCGGACGCCGAGCTGCGCGTGGAGGCCCTCCAGCGGTACGAGTCCCTCCACGCTCTCCGAGTGCAGTACCAGACCTATCGGGTCGACAAGAGGGCGGTGCTGGCTGCGCCGAAGTACGACAGCTGGAGGACGATCGTCATCCCACCGTTCCTGCACGAGATGCACCAGGCCCTCCTGGCGTCGCACGACCAGCCGTGGGTGTTCCTGTCGGTGCAGGGCAAGCCGCTGTTGAGCACGAGCTTCAAAAACACCTACTGGTTTCCGATCCGGGACGGCGCCGAGGAGCGCGCGTCCCGGCCTCGGTACGAACGGTGGGCCCGGCCAGAGCTGCCGGCCGTCGAGGAGATGGCTGGAGAGGACATCTATCGGCTGCGGCACTGGCACAAGGCGAAATTGGATGAGCCGGGCGACATCCCAAGGGTGGCAGTCGAGGAGCGGATGGGCCATGAGCTGCCGGGAGTGGAGGGAACCTACAGCGAGGTAACACTCGCGATGGAGGAGCGGATAGCTGGGTACTTCCAGAGAGTGTGGGAGAAGGAAGTGGTGGGGGCCGGGCTGTGGACGCCGACTTTTCCCATGTCTCTCCCAGGCAGTCCCGCGAATCCGGCTCCGTCGCTGTTCAGCGGCCTTCCCATCCTGGAGTACGAGTGATTGTCTGGATCAACGGCACTTTCGGCGCCGGGAAGAGCAGCACAGCGCGCGAGCTGACCGGCCTCCTGCCGGAGAGCACCTTGTTCGACCCGGAGTTCATCGGTGATGCGCTGCGCGTGCTGCTGCCGCGCAAACGCCTCGCGGAGGTGTCCGACTACCAGGACCTGCCGAGCTGGCGGCGGCTCGTCGTGGACACGGCGGCGGCGATGCTGGCGGAGCTGGGCGGGGTGCTGGTGGTCCCGATGACGCTGCTGCGCCAGGAGTACCGCGACGAGATCTTCGGCGGGCTCGCGGCGCGCAGGATCGCGGTGCGGCACGTGCTGCTCGCTCCGGAGGAAACGATCCTTCGGGAGCGCATCGCGACCCGGGAGGAGCCCGGGGCGGCGGCTGACGTGGACCTGCGGGTGAGGAAGTGGGCCTACGACCACATCCCCGCCTACCAGCACGCGCTGGGCTGGCTCGCGGCCGACGCCCACGTCATCGACAACGGGAACCTGACCGTACGGGAGACCGCCGAGCGCATCGCCGAGGCCGTACGCACCGACACGGCCCGGGTCTGCGACATCGTGCAGACCCCGCAGCCGACGCGCGAAACGGTGGCCGCCGGGGTGCTCCTCTTCGACGACGCCGACCGGGTGCTCCTGGTGGATCCGACGTACAAGCCGGGGTGGGAGTTCCCCGGCGGAGTCGTCGAGGCCGGGGAAGCCCCGGCCTGCGCGGGGGTACGGGAGGTCGAGGAGGAACTCGGACTCGTACTGGAGCGCCTCCCAGAGCTCCTGGTCGTGGACTGGGAGCCGCCGTGTCCCCCGGCGGGCTACGGCGGCCTGCGGCTGCTGTTCGACGGCGGCCGGCTGTCGGCGGCGCAGACGGGGCGGCTGCGGCTGCCCGGCCCGGAGCTGCGGGCCTGGCGGTTCGTGACCGAGGAGGAAGCGGCGGACCTGCTGCCGCAGGTGCGGTTCGAGCGGCTCCGGTGGGCCCTGCGGGCCCGCGAACGGGGCCGGGCGGCGTACTTGGAGGCGGGGCGGGCGGTTCCGTAGCCGGGGGCCCGATGCTACGGAGCCCGGGGCACGGGCCCTACGCCCCGGTCCTACGCCCCGGTCCTACGCCCCGGCCCCGGCTTCCGCCTGCGCTGCCGATTCCGCTGCTGCGAGGAGGGTGGCCGCGGTGTCCGACGTCAGGGGGTCGCCGTGGCCGAAGCAGGCCACCGAAGGGGCCAGGGCGGCTAGTCGGAGCATCGACTCGACGGCTTGGGCGCGGTCCACGTTGAAGACGCCGAGCATCACCTGGACGACACCGGCGATGCAGTCACCCGTGAACAGCACCCCGTGCGCCGCGAGATGGATGCCGATGCTGCCCGGAGTATGACCCGGAGCGTGGACGACGACCGCCCCGTCACCGAAGGGCAGCGCCTCGCCGTCCTCCAACTCCCGGTCCACCCGGGTCGGCGGCGCCTCATGGACCGTCAGTCCATGTGCGTACAGAGGGAGTTCCCAGTCCAGCAGCACCGGCTCCGGGACCGGTTGTTCGCCGCGGATGACGGGCGCGTCGAGCCCGTGCGCCAGCACCTCCGCGCCCCAGCGGGCGGCGAGTTCACCCGCCGCGCCGACGTGGTCGCGGTGGCAGTGGGTCAGGACGATCCGCTCCAGCCGCTCCGGCAGCAGCCCGAGGGAACGTATCGCCCCTTCGATCGCGTCCGCCGAACCGGCGTGGCCCGCGTCGATCAGGGTCAGGGCCGCACCATCGCGCCAGAGGTAGGCCTGGCCGATGGGGAAGCGGAGCATGTGCAGGCGGTCGGGGATGACTTCGACGAGATCCATCACCCGAACGTACGCGGACGAACCACGCCCCCGGCCGAGGTTGCGCCGGTAGCGTGGTTCGCCCGTAGCGGAGCGTCGTGCCACCGCCCCCGACACCGTCAGGCGCGCTTGGACTCCGCGTAGTTGACGAGGAACAGCGCCTCCGTGACCGACAGGCGCTCCAGTTCCTCCGGGGAGACGCTCTCGTTCACCGCGTGGATCTGCGCCTCCGGCTCGCTCAGGCCGATGAGCAGCATCTCCGCGTCCGGGTACAGCTCCGTCAGCGTGTTGCACAGCGGGATCGAGCCGCCCATGCCGCTGATCTGCATCTCCTGGCCCGGGTAGGCCACCTTCATGGCCTGCGCCATCGAGGCGTACGCGGGGCTGTCCGTGTCCGCCTGGAACGGCTGTCCCTGGCCCACGACTTCGAGCTCCAGACGCGCCTTCCACGGGGTGTGCGCCACCAGGTGCGCCTCCAGCAGCTTGATCGCCTCCGCCGTGTCCGCACCCGGCGGCACCCGCAGGCTCACCAGCGCGCCCGCGCTCGCGTGCACCGAGGGGGTGGCACCGACCATCGGCGGGGAGTCGATGGCCAGCACGGTGACGGCCGGCCGGGACCACAGCCGGTCCGCGATCGTGCCCTCGCCGATCAGCTCGACCCCGTCGAGCACCTTCGCGTCGGAGCGGAAGTCGGCCTCCGGGTACTGGAGCCCCTCCCACACCGCGTCCGAGGCCAGCCCGTCCACCGTGGTCGAACCGTCCGGCGCGCGCAGCGAGGCCAGGAGCTGGATCAGGGCGGCCATCGCGTCGGGGGCGGCCCCGCCGAACATGCCGGAGTGCAGATTGCCGCCCAGGGTGTCGATCTTGACCTTCAGCAGGCACATGCCGCGCAGGGTCGCGGTGACCGTCGGCAGGCCCGTACGGAAGTTGCCCGCGTCACCGATCACGACGGCGTCGGCGGCCAGCAGCTCGGGGTGGGCCGTCGCGTACTGCTGGAGACCGCCGGTGCCCTGCTCCTCCGAGCCCTCGACGATCACCTTCACGTTCACCGGCACACCGCCGTTGGCCTTCAGGGCGCGCAGCGCGAGCAGGTGCAGGATGAACCCGCCCTTGCAGTCGGCGGTGCCGCGGCCGTACCAGCGGCCGTTCCGCTCGGTCAGCTCGAAGGCGGGGGAGATCCAGGCCGCGTCGTCCAGCGGGGGCTGCACGTCGTAGTGCGCGTACAGCAGGACGGTCGGCGCGTCCGCCGGGCCGGGCAGGAACCCGTACACCGACTGGGTGCCGTCGGGGGTGTCGAGCAGCGCGACGTCCTGGAAGCCCTCGGCGCGCAGCGCGCCGGCCACCCAGTTCGCGGCGGCCTGGCTCTCGCTCTGGGGAAACTGTGCCCAGTCCGCCACCGACTGGAAAGCCACCAGCTCGGACAGCTCCCGCTTGGCGCGGGCCATCAGCGAGGCGACGGTCTCGGCGATCGGATGAGACGGCATGGGCACGCTCCTCTTGGGTGCGACGTTGATGTACGTGTACGTGTACGTGTACGTGTACGGGGTGCGTATACGTGTCCCGCATGCGCGGGGTGTGCGTATGCGGGCTACGGAAAATGACTCTTCCGATCCTCGCACAACGGGGCAGTCGATCTCGCGCCGTAGGATTTCCCCGGCATCGGAGCAACGGCATGAACCGCATGATCAGGAGCAGCAGCACATCGTGAGCAGCGACGAGAGCGACAGCGGCGACGTACGCGACGCGCAGGCAGGACAGGCCGCTCAGGGGGCGGACGCGCAGACGGCCGGGGAGACCGGCGAGACCGGCGAGACCGGCGAGGTGTGGGACGTGGTCGTGGTCGGGGCCGGGCCTGCAGGGTCCTCGGCCGCGCACGCGGCGGCCGCCGCGGGACGGCGCGTTCTGCTGTTGGAGAAGGCGGAACTGCCCCGGTACAAGACCTGTGGCGGAGGCATCATCGGCCCCTCGCGGGATGCGCTCCCGCCGGGGTTCGTGCTGCCCTTCAAGGACCGCGTCCACGCGGTCACCTTCTCGCTGGACGGGAAGTTCACCCGGACCCGGCGCTCGAAGCAGATGCTGTTCGGGCTGATCAACCGGCCCGAGTTCGACGCGGCGCTGGTCGCCGAGGCGGAGAAGGCCGGCGCCACGGTCCGTACCGGTACGGCCGTCGCGCGGGTGGAACAGCACGGGGCGTCCGTACCCGACCGGCGGACCGTCGCTGTGATCCTCGCTGACGGCGAGACCGTCCTGGCCCGGGCCGTGGTCGGCGCGGACGGCAGCGCGAGCCGGATCGGCGCGCACGTCGGCGTCGAGATGGACCAGGTCGACCTCGGCCTGGAAGCGGAGATCCCCGTCCCGGAGACGGTCGCCGCGGACTGGAAGGGCCGGGTCCTCATCGACTGGGGGCCCCTGCCGGGCAGTTACGGCTGGGTCTTCCCCAAGGGCGACACCCTCACCGTCGGGGTCATCTCGGCGAAGGGCGAAGGCGCCGCGACCAAGCGGTACCTGGACGACTTCATCGCCCGGCTGGGCCTGTCGGGCTTCGAACCGGCGCTCTCCTCCGGACACTTGACCCGCTGCCGCAAGCCCGGATCGCCGCTTTCGCGCGGGCGGGTCCTGGTCGCGGGCGACGCGGCCGGACTGCTGGAGCCGTGGACCCGGGAGGGCATCTCCTTCGCGCTGCGCTCGGGGCGGCTCGCCGGGGAGTGGGCCGTGAAGATCTCCGAGGCCCAGGACGCCGTGGACGCGCGGCGCCAGGCCCTCAACTACGCCTTCGCCGTCAAGGCCGGGCTGGGCGTGGAGATGGGCGTCGGCAAGCGGATGCTGGAACTGTTCGAGGCCAAGCCGGGCCTGCTGCACGCGGCGATCACCGGCCTGCGGCCGGCCTGGCTGGCCTTCGCCCGGATCGCCCGGGGCTCGCTGACGCTGGCCGAGATGGTGCGTACGTACCCGGTGGCGCGCAAGGCGCTGCACGTGCTGGACGCGCGGCAGGCGCGGAGCCGGGGCGGGGCCGGAGCTGAGGCCGGGTCCGGGTCGGGGGCCGGGTCCGATGAGCAGGACGGAGCCCGGGGAGGGGTCAAGGGCTGAGCCCGGGGCCGATCCGAGGGCTGAAGTCGCCGTCCCCGGTGGGGCAACGGCGGCGCCGAGGTGCGGAGTGTGGCGGTCTTGCCGGTTGCCGGCGAGGCCGCCGCCGCGTTTTCGGGGCTGGGGCTGGGGCTGGGGCTGGGGCTGGGGCTGGGGCTGGGGCTGGGGCTGGGGCTGCTGGGAGTGGGCCGGGGCCGGGCCGGGGTTGGGGTTGGGAGCGGGCTCGGGGTTGGGAGCGGGGCCGGGAGTGGGCTCGGGGTCGGACTCGGGTCGGGAGTGGGGCCGGGCTCGGGGTGAGGCTCGGGTTGGGAGCGGTGCCGGGAGTGGGGCCCGGAGTGGGCGGGGCCGGGCTTGGGTTGGGAGTGGGATCGGGAGTGGGCTCGGGGTCGGACTCGGGTTGGGAGTGGGTTCGGGGTGGGACTCGGGTTGGGAGTGGGCGGGGCCGGGAGTGGGCGGGGCCGGGCTTGGGTTGGGAGTGGGGCCGGGCTCGGAGTCGGGCTCCGGCGCCGGTGCTGGCGGGCGGAGGGCGGTGGGCGGCGGGTCGTGCGGGCTGCCGGGTCAGGGGGTGATCGTGATGCGGAAGACCGGGTGGTCGGGGGCGGCGGCCCGGAGCTCGGACTCGGAGGACTTCGCGGTGACCCCGTTGAAGAACCGGTTGACCTCCCAGCCCCACTTCTTCAGGTATCCGCGCAGGACGACGGCCTGCTCGGCGGGGTCGGTCAGCTCGGTGACGGTGAAGGTGTGCACGGTGCGGCCCAAGCGGAGCTCGCCGCCGCCCGCGGCGCGCATGTTGCGGACCCACTGGGAGTGGCCGCGGGCGGAGACCAGGTACCGGGTGCCGTCCTGGGTGTACGGGTTCACCGGGATCCGCTGCATCGTGCCGGAGGTGCGGCCGCGGACGGACAGCTCGGCGGTTCCGGCCACGCTCAAGCCGAGGCGGGCGAGCTTGCCGATGAGGGCGTTGAAGCGGATGTCGAGCGGGCCGGCCTGGACGTAGTACGGCTTGGGCGCGTTCATCGTGGCCTCCGAGGAGTTTGGGAGAGCACTGCTCTCGCTTGAGAACAGTGTGCATGGATCGGCGCTCCAAAACAAGAGCAGTGCTCTCTCAAAGGATCGCCGCTCTCGTTGTTGGGCAGTGCTCTGCCCGCGTGACACACTGGCCCCCATGAGCACCGTGCGAGGGGCCCGGGAACGAGCCCGCATCGAAGTCACCGCCGCCATCAAGGACGAGGCGCGCCGCGCGCTCGCGGCGGAGGGAGCCGCCAAGCTCTCGCTGCGCGCCGTCGCCCGCGAGCTGGGCATGGTCTCCTCCGCCCTCTACCGCTACTTCCCCAGCCGCGACGAGCTCCTCACCGCCCTCATCGTCGACGCCTACAACAGCGTCGGCGCCGCCGCCGAAGGCGCCGACGCCCGCTCGCTCGCCGCCGGCGGCACCCCGCGCGCCCGCTGGGCCGCGGTCTGTGGGTCCGTCCGCGACTGGGCGCTGGAGCACCCGCACGAGTACGCCCTCATCTACGGCTCGCCCGTTCCCGGCTACACCGCCCCCCTCGACACCGTCGGGCCCGCCTCCCGCGTGGGCAACACCCTCATTGGCATCGTCCGTGCCGCCTGCGAGGGCCGTGGCATCTCGCTCCCGCCGCTCCCCGCCGAGCTGCGCCCCGAGGCGGCCCGCATGGCCGCGGACTTCGCCGAAGGCCTGCCCCCCGAGGCCGCCGCGGCCCTGGTCGCCGCCTGGGCGCAGCTCGTCGGACTGATCTCCTTCGAACTGTTCGGCCAGTTCGACCGGGTCGTCGAGGACCGTGGCGCCTTCTTCGCGCACGCCGCCGGACAGCTGGCGCACGGGGTCGGACTGCCCGCCGTATAGGGCGCCACGGGGCCGTGCGGGGGCCCGTCCGGACGAGCCCTGCGGGCCGTACCGGCGGAGCGGGGAGAGTTCGCTTGTCAGTTCCTCGTACTGAAGCAGGGGAATCGGCCTTGGTGCGCCCGGCCGTCCGCCTAGATGAATGAGTCCAAGGGATCGCCTGCGGACATGAGACGAGGGCGTCCAACGTCGATGTGTGACGAACGA
>NZ_JALGBX010000038.1 GCF_022808175.1 Streptomyces sp. AP-93
CCCGCGGAGCGGGTACCTGAGCGCTGCGCGCTCAGGAGAGAAACGGCCTCGCGGCGCTCGGCCGAGGCGCCTTCGGCGCCTGCCCCTCCGCTTCGCTCCAGGGCAGTGAACCGCCTCGCTGCGCTCGGCGGGCTCGGCTTCGCCGAGCTGGGGCCGGCCCTTCGGGCCGGGGTCCTGCGCTTCGCTTCGGACGGCCCGGGTTACGCTGCGCTCCACCCGGGCCGGGCCCGCTGCGCGGGCCTGGAACTCCCGTACTGCGCACGGGAGGTGACCCCGTTTCACGGGGTCCTGGCCTTCGGCCCGTTCAGGGTGTCCGCTTCGCTGCCACCCTGGTCCTTGCGGCTCCGCCTCCAGGACAAGGCCCGCTGACGCGGGCCCTGCCAGCAGTGACGCAGAGCCTAGAGCACGTGTACTTGTGAGGCCTGTGGCCCCCTGGGGCCCTGAATGATCTCGAACTCGACCCGATCTCCCTCCTGCAAGGCCCTGAACCCGTTGCCTTGGACGTCCACGTGGTGCACGAAGACATCCGGGCCACCACCGTCCTGCTCGATGAAGCCGTACCCCTTCACCGAGTAGAACGACTTGACGCTGCCCTGAGCCATCCCTGTTCCTCTCCTGCGTCCACAAGCTGATCGCCGCGGTACGCGCCGATCCTCCCCTTGCCCAGGGGAGGGAAACCCGGACAACAGATCTTGAACCCGACTGGGGGAACGAGAGGATGGAGCGGTACAGTCATCAGTATGCACCCGTTGAGATGTAGTGTGTAGCATACCGAGAATCTGGACACCACCGTCCGGCGGGCTTCCCGCCTCTCCGAATTTCGTGGAGTTGTCGAATGCAGAACACCGATGGAATTGTACTGCGGCCGCATTTCCTGCGACCGGAATTTATTAGAGCTGATGGTATTTGGTCTCAGTGCATGGATCGACGTCAGCGTTGTGAAGGTCAGTCAAGGAGGATGCCTGACACGCCAGTTATCCAGAGTTGCACCCGTTGGCGCTGGTGCTGTGGTAAACGCGCGCGTTTGAAGACAGAAGGGGAAGATGCTTCTGACCTGCGGAGATGCTGGGCTAAGAGGCAAAAAACCCCCGGATCAGCGGCAAAAAACCGCCGCTTAGGGAGAGGTACCCGAGCGGGAGACTCGACACGCTCCTGCTGGGGTCGCGAAGTTGGAGGCGGTTTCTCGGAGGCTGTCCTGTAGGTTTCCGTTGTAACCGGCGGTTCGTCGGAGCTAACCGGCGAAAAAGTGCCTCTTAGCGGGGCGATGGGAGCAGTACATGCCCACACGCAGAGGCCGCCTGGCCCTCGTCGACACCGGCACCGGCGAGGTGGTGGAGCCGAAGCCGAGGACGCCTCACCAGTTCGATGGCCAGGGGTACACCCTGCAGTCCAAGGGCGACGAGGTGCCGCTCTACTCCCTCGGACTCACCGCTGCGGAGTGGGCGGCGATCGACTGGCTTCGGGAGCACGACGCCGCGCACGCGTACGTGAAGGTGACTCCGGACGACTTGGCCGCGGACATCCTGTGCAACCCGACCACGGCTCGGAAGTCGCTGTCCAGGCTGGTGAAGTTGGGACTGGTGCTCAAGCCGAGTCCGCGCGCGTCCGCGTACCAGCTGACTCCGCGGCGATACTGGGAAGGAGCGGGAAGCACGCAGGCCACGGCCACCAAGCGGCTTGATCCTCCTCGTGTCACCCCAGATGAGAAGGCGACCGTCCGGGTCGCCGAGAAGACGGCGGCCCAGCGAGAGCGTTCGGCCGATGCACAACCGAGGCCCCCTCGGCCTCGCCGAGCTGCAGGAGAGGTGGAGTCCCGATGAGCGTGCTGGCATTCGACCCCGAGCGAGACCTGGCCTCGCCTCCGCTCTACTCCCTCAACCTGTCCGGCGGACAGCGCAGCGTCCTGGCCTGGATAGAGGACCACGGTGGCCTCTTCAGCGCCATCGAGGTGCCCGTCACGGGGGTCGCGGCGGACTGCGGTAGTTCCGAGTCCACCGTCTACGACGCGGTGAACAGGCTCACGGGCCTCGGCCTCCTGGTCCGGCACGAGAACGGGCTGTACCGCATCAACGCCCGCTACTTCTTCGCCACGAACCCCGACGTCCGCCGGCTTCTCGCCACCGCGCTCTCCGACCCGCCAGTCACCCCCGACGGGCGCGCCCGCGCCCCGCGCAAGGTCGGCAACACCGAAGCACGCCGCCGCCGTGTCATCAGGCCCGTGGAGTAGAAGCCTCACTGGCTGCACGTCATCCCTTTCCTCGAGGAAAAGTCGGCGGCGCTGTTCCCGAATTCGGGAACAGCGCCGTTCGCCTGTCTCGACGTCTTGTTCCAGAACTCTGGAACAAGACGCAGGGCGTGTACGAGTCTTGATCAATCTACGGGATTCGCCCCCGTGATAAGTGCGGTATCCGAATCGTGCCATCGCACGGCGAACCCCTCCGCGTGTTGGATCAGGCCATTCGTGCGAATGGGGCGTCTTCGGGAGGCGGGGCGGGTGTCAGCTGAGCTCGAACGAACTCGCCCGGTTAAAGCAACCGACCTGGGTAAGGTCCCAGTGCTTGTGGATCCACTGGTCCCCGCACTCACCTTGGTAATTGATGTCGGACGAGAACCAGACGTCGCAATGGGCGCCGGTCTGGGTCGACACCGAGCTGACCCGGTCGTTCCACCCGCTCGGCATGGACGCGAACCTGAAGTCCTTGTCGCCCAGGGTGGCCGTGCAGTCGCGGGAGACGTAGACGTCGTAGGTCGCGCCCGCTGAGTTGTAGTTGACCCAGTCGTAGAACCTCACCGCCCACACGGAGGCGGCGCCGGCGTACTCGTCAGCCTGCTCCAGGGTGGCGAAGCACCTCGGGGCGCTGCCGTCCAGGACCACCGAGCAGTGCTGGTTGGCGGCGGTCAGGTCGGCCGAACCGGGTTGGGCGGCTTCCGAGGTACCGACAGCCCACAGGCTCGTCGCCACTGTCAGACAGAACGTCATCCCGATCTTCGTCACCGCTCGGCGAATGCGCATCAAGGGCTCCTCTTCTCGTGAGATCAGGCCGGGTGTGCGAATAGTGCGTTTGGTTTTCCCTCGATCGAACCGGCTTAGTCTGGCAGCTCCAGGACACGCTCCTACGCCCTTTGCATAAGAACGACGTGAATCCTCTTCTTGCGCGCGATTTACTTCCGTGTTAGCACTCCAGCAGTTTTTCGGTATCTGGCCAGGCCGAAACACTGCTGGAGTGCAGGGCCTCGAAGACCCCGCCGCCGCGCCACTGGCGGAAGCGGTTGCGCACGGTGGGCCAGGCGCCGAACTCGGCTGGCATTTCCCGCCACTGCGCACCCGCGCGAGACAGCCAGATCACGCCCTCGAACTGCGCGCGCAGCCTTGCGGGATACGGCCCGTACTCGCCGATCGGCAGTTAAAACTCGACGTACTCTCGTCAGCTGTCTCCGCGTCATGCACTAGGAATTACCGGGTCCGCCCCTACCACCAGGGCGAATCCCACAAATTGATCAAGACTCGATACACACCCTAGAGCGAGCGCCGGGGCCGGCCCCAGGGGACTTACGTGAGCGTCTGCGACGAAGTCCAGCGGCCGCACCAGAACGGTGAGAAGTGGCTCCGACAAGCATTCGACTGCCGGGCTGGGAGGTGGCCCGCCCACAAGCGCAGCCAGCAAGCACCTCCAGCGTGGGCTCGCTGGCCGCCGCGCTAGTGCCCTACCTGTTCCAGAGCCGGTGAGTTCACCGGCGAACTCACCGGAAACCTCCCCACCGCAGGTCACCGCGAGGGCCAAAGAGGATGCCGGGCGGCGGCCGGGGTGAGCGGCCTGGGCCGCTGCTCCGGGATGTCGGGCGGGGCGCGAGACTGTTTGGGTGAGTGAGCAGCGTCGCCCCCTGGGATCCGGACCCCACCTGACCCCCGCACCGGACGGGCCGATGCGGCGCGGCCGTCTCGCCGCCGAACTCGCCGCCCCCGGCCCGGCGGTGCCCCCAGACGAGGAACAGGCGCCAGAGGCGGCCCTGAGGCCGCAGCGGCGGGTACTCGGCCCGGGTGGCACCGCAAGCGCCTAAGAGGGGCCGGCACCAGCGCCGGCCGGGCCGCCGCCCTGGACGATCACGACGCGGACAGGGCGCAGGCTCGCGCCGAGCGCGGCCGCGGTGAGGCCGTTCTGGATGGGGTCGCCCAGGGCTGGCACCGCATAGGTGACGGCCGCGACGGTGGCCGAGACGGCGGTGGCGCCGAGCGCCAGGAGCAGCGGTGCCCGGGCCGGGTCCTCCCTCTACGGGTGTGGCCGAGGCGGCCAGCCAGCGGACTTCGTCACTCCAGCGCCGTGGCGGCGTCGCGCCGCCGAAGGTCTTGCACCGCCAAGGCCACACCCCGGCCATCGGACAACAAGCCCCAGAGCCCGAGCGGGACAACAAGCCACCGCCACGCGGTATCGAAGCGCGTGACCACGGCGACTATGAAGATGAGCTGGATGACACAGAGCGCCAGGTTGCCCAGCAGGCGCAACGCCGGATGCAGTCTCTTGTGTGGCACCACTTGGTACCAGGTCTTCTTCTCCACTTTCCCACCCCTCATTCAGCCCACAGGCGACCCTCGCCGCCGGGGTACTGCCCTACGTGTCCCGGCGCCGGTGACCTCACCGGTTTCCTCCCCACCGCAGGTCAGGGCGTTGCGGTGAGGACGTCCAGCCGTCGCGAGAGCGGCTGGACCCTTGAGTCCGTCGGCCCCGGTATTCCGACGGAATACCGGGGCCGGGGCGGCCCGGTCGTACTGCCCCAGAGCGCTCTGGGCACCGGCCCTGGCCCGCGCGCCCATGTCGGCGCGGACTGCGCACGAACCTAGCCTGTCCCCGCAGCCGCTCACGCCGCGTGCAAGCCTCCCGAGGCACTGGCCGGCGGCCCGCCGCCCAACGGCGCGGAGCAGTACGGTTTTGCGTTCCTGCGGCCGTACAGTGCGAGCGGTCTGACCTGCGGAAACCTTTGAGTTAAGGTCCCCGGCTGTTTTGGCGCGAGACTGTGCGGGTGGATGATCAGCGTCGCCCTCTGGGCACCGGCCCCCGCCAAGCCCCCGCCCCAGACGGGCCGGCCCGCCGTGGCCGTCTGGCGGCCGAACTCGCCGACCCCACCCCGGAGGTACCCGCGGCCGGGGAACCGGCGCCAGAAGCCGCCGTACGGCCGCCGCTGCGGATCCTCGGCACTGGCAGCGCCCGCACCTAGGCGGGGCCGTCACCGGCCGGGCCGCCGTCCTGGACGACGACCACGCGGACGGGGCGCAGGCTCGCGGCGACCGTGACTGCGGCGAGCCCGGTCTGGATGGAGTCGCCCAGGGCCGGCACCGCGTACGCGACGGCCGCGACGGCGCCCGCCAAGGCGAGGTAGCCCAGGGCCAGGAGCAGCGGGGCGAACCAGCGCCGGGTGGACGGCTGCTGCGGCTGGGAGTCGATCGGGAGCGTGGTCATGACGGTGGTGTCCTTCCGGAGTGCTGCGGGATTTCCGCATGGCGGCACCGTGCTGGACCACGCACCAAGCAGCGCAACCCCCAACGGCCCACCCATCAAGACCCCGAACCCCGAGCCCATTCAAGGAACCGCAGCCCCTCCAGCAAAACCGGCCCTACCCCAGACCGCGCAGCCATTCAATAGCCAGCGCCAGCACACCAGCCCCGCCCGCCCCGACCCTCAACCACCCACACCCCCATAAAGAAAGTCCGGGCAATCACCAGCCGGAACAGGGGGTCTGAACAGGCACAACACGCCCGTACCGCCAGTGCACCTTCCCCCCATAGTTCCCCGGACACTTCCCCCCACCTGTCCCCTGATCCCTCCCCCGATACTTCCCCCCACGTGTACCCGCGCCGCCAAGACTGCGGACGGCGCCAACCGCCCGTCATTCCGGGCAGACAGGCTTGCCCGCCCCCGGCCGGGGACCAAGGGCGGGAGGCTTGCCCGCCCCCGCTCCGCGCGGCAGGTCTCTCTGCGTGCTGTCCGACGAGTTCCCGGTCGAGGTCGCGCCTCTGGTCGCACTCCCGGTCGCGTCTCTGGTCCCGCCTCTGGTCGCACTCCAGGTCGCATCTCTAGTCGCATCGGGCGATGCCCCTGGCGCGTACGAGTGCCGAGGTCAGCCCGGCGTTTCGGTCGAGTACCGGGCGCCGACTACTTCCTGGAGGGGCAGGGGCACTCGCCGCGGCCACAGCGGCTGAACCGGCCCGGGCCCGCCGGTCCCAGCGCCCCGCTGTTGCCCGACTTGGTGAGGTACTCGGCCCGGTGTCGCGCCGACAGACCGCCCCGCACGACAGGAGCCAGGCGACAGCTCGCGGTCGGTCTATTCGGCAGCCAACTGGCCGCTGCTCGACGCGCAGAGTTGGGGCGGCCCGGTGGTACTACCCCCGGTCGAAGCGGGCACCGGGCGTCGCCCGCGCACGCCATATCGGCGCGGGCTGCAACCGACCCTAGCCGCCCACCGGGACACGGCCCGTCGGCGGATGGAGGCTGGTCCTGGCACCTGACACCTGACACTGACACCGCCGCGCGCGGTGACCGCTCACCCCAGACCCGGCGGTGGAAGGCCCGCAAGGGCGCGAGCTCGTCAGGTGTCAGGACCCGAGAACGCCCCGGGAGCTCGGGGGGAAGGACCCCCGGGGCGGTATGCATCCCAGCCCGCCCAACGAGCGAACACGCCACCAGTTCCGCCCCGGCCGCCAGCGCCTTGTGTGCACGAGCACGTGTGCACGCATTTCGCGCGCGAGACGCGACCGCCCGCCAACGTCCCCAGGGGGACACACCTCAGGAGATGTCCGACCGTGGCGATCGCGTTCTCAACGGGGTTACCCAGGGATGGCGCCACGTACGTGGCAGCGGCGACGGTCAGGGCGAGGTAGCCGGCGGTCAAGAGGCTGGGCAGTTCGCTGTTTGGTGAGGGATCGGGTCCATCGTTTGGTGAGGGATCGCTCGCGTATAAGGAATGACCTATGACTGACTGACCTGATGATGAGCGAGTTTCGTCCCCCGCCGTAGGCGAAGTGCGGGTAGTCAAGGCGCTTAGCTGGCCGCACGGTTCTGGGCGTGCTGGGGGATGTCCCGACAGTTCGCGCGGACGAAGCCGGCCCCACCTGCAACAGGACGCCACAGACGGCCCACTGAGCGCCTTTTAGGAGGCTCCTCGATCAGGGGGGCCGAAGTGTCTCGAGAGGCGCTCAGCGGCGCGCACAGGCGGCTAGAACGGTGCTTCCACTGACTGCTGGGCACCGGTGCTCGGCCAGGCGCCGACGGGGCGGGCCGCGACAGCGGCCAGATCCGCGGCTTTGGCCTCTCGATGGCGTTCGGCCCGCCACGCGATCATGTGGCGGCGGAGCTCGTCGTCCAGGGCCGTTCCGTACATCCCCTTCGAGACCAGGGCGGCTCGTGCGCGCTGCTCTTCCGCTGCTTGGCGGCCCCGGCCGGCTGCTAGGGCATAGCCAGCGGCACCGTGGCGAGGTCCGGGGACGTCGGCGACGGTTTGTGCCGCAAGGGCCATCTCGGGGTGTTCAGCAGCCGTCTGTTCGCGCAGACGGGCGGTCTCCTCGGCCTCGGCTGCCCGGGCTGCCCGGATACGGTCCTGCTGCTCGTTCTGTGCGACCGCGTCGTCATACACGGCGTCAATCTCCGCCTGGTGGCGCTCTACAGCCGCAAGGTGCTCGCGATCCCTGGCCTCGGACAGGTCCGCGGTGTACCGGGCCGCCTGGGCCGTGCCGATGCGCTCGGCGGCCCGGTACCCGCACTGCTCGCACTCGGCCCCAGTGTCGAGAACGCCGAGCTCGCAGTTCGGCAGGCTGCAGTCCTGCTCGGTCAGAAGGCGGGCCAGGTAGCCGACGGGACGCCGGACCCGGTCCGACCCGGAGTAGCCCTCAGCTGCCCGGAGAGCAGCACCGGACCGGTGCCATTTCAGGTCGATCCGGGCCTGTGCGTGGGCGGGAGTCCGCGGGTACATCGAGAAGGCCGTGGGCCGGGCGTCGGCGCAGTGGCCCAGGAGCTCGCGCACCGCCCGCCGGACCGTCTTGATCCGGGACGCCGGAGACCCCAGCACCCCCAGGCTGTCCAGCATCGCGTACACCTCCTCCTCCCCCGCGACCGGAACCAGCTCACCGAGTTGCTGCGGCCCCCGCCGCCGAGACTCCTTGCTGGCGACTTCCTGCTGGATCGCGGCGGAGCCGCCCTGCGCTGCCGGAGTCTGGGCGCCCGAGCTCGAGCGCGCACCCGCACGTGTAAAACCACCCGCGCCTTGGCCTACGGCCGATCCACCAGGCTTTTCGGGTTCTGGATCAGGGTTATAGACAGGGCTATAGACATTGGGCAGCACGGGTGCTGCCACCCCAGCAGCACCCGTGCTGCTACCCCTAGCAGCACGGGTGCTGCTACCCCCCCTCTCTTCCGGGGACGGCTCGGCCGGGGCTGACGTCTGTACCTGATCGCCGGATTCGCTGCCCCCCGCGCCGCTGGACGCCCGCTCCGCGCGCAGCTTCTTCGTGTTGACGCCCTTGGCCACGCCGCCCTTGCGGACCTCGCCGGCCTCGCGCTTGGCCGCCCTGCGCTCGTAGATGAGCTGCTTGGCCATGTCCGCGGCGAGTACCCCTGCCGGGAGCGGATCGGTCCACTCGCCCTGGCCCGCGTACATCAGTGGCGCGTCGTGCAGCTCGTAGACGTTGGCGTCGTGCAGCTCGGGGTTGTCCGGGTTCTTGCGCTCGCGCACGGTCCACAGCCCCGCGACCTCGCCCTCGAACAGGGTGCGGTCCAGGGTGGACAGGGAGCAGCCGAGCTGTCGGGCAAGCTCGGGGCGGTACGGCCGGCCCCGGCGGGTGTCACGGGTACCGGTGTCGGCGTACGAGACCAAGATCCCGTAGAGGGTCCGGCAGTTCGTCGAGTACCGCGGATCACACATCCACTGGTTGCACGACTGGCCGAACGGCAGGTTTCCGCCGCGCCGTACCTCGGGGTACAGGCTCATCGCGCGCCCCCGGCCGAGATCAGGCCATCGGAGGCGAGGCGCTGCTGTGCCAGGGCGCGGCAGTGGTAAAGAACATGCAGGTCAAGCACGGGAAGGTCTCCCCTGGGAGGGGAGTCGTGGACGGCAGTGTGACCAGATAGGGCCCAGAGATGGTGGCCTCTGGATGAGAGCCCGCCTATCCTGGGTACTGGTGACCACGCGGGCCTAGGCCCACGGGCATCACCCCCGGCGAGGTCACCTCACCGGACAACGACTCGGATCTGTGATGAGTGGCGAGTCGAGCTGTATTGAGGCCGTTCCTGTTGGCGCAGGGGCGGCCTTCAGCGTTTCTAGGGGCTGGCTGTCGATGTCATGACGTCAGGATGTTGCTGTGCAAGTCCTTGGAGGAGTTGGCTGTAGGTCCGTCGTCGTACCCCACTGGGTTCGGCGCGGTCGGTTTCCCAGCGAGCTACCTGTACGCGCCCAACACCGAGGGCAGCTGCAACCTGGGCCTGGGTAAGGCCGGCAGCGCGCCGTAGCGCGCCGCGCGCGTTGCTGGCTGGCAGCCAAGTGGCTTGGGACAGCAGTTCATCCACCGCAGCTAGCGGGTCCTGGGCTGTCTTCACTGCGCACCTCCAACATCGACTTGGTCAAAAAGATACACACCGGCTACGTCACTCGTGCGGCGTTCTGCTTCCGCGTGTCGTGTCTCTATAGGGGGAGGTTGTCGTAGGAGAGGTGTAGACGGTCAGCTGGGGCGACAGCGCGGAGCACCTCGAGCGGCTTCCCGGAGGAGTCGAGCGTGAGGCGGGTAAGCGTGAGCACGGCGACGCGACCGCCGATGCGCAGCTGTGCAGCTTCATCCTCGGTCGGCATTCTGGCGCTGACCGTCTCTGTGGCGGATGCGGGGCGGTGGCCTGAGGCGGTGAGCGCTCCGTAGACACCGCCCATGATCTTTCCGGTGCTGTCGAGGCCGGCTTGTTCGGCCACAGCGCCTGGGTACCAGGCGTGCTGAAGCTGGACCACGTCGGTCGGCCGGATCAGGGCGTGACGGAAGCGATAGACCAGCGCATCCCCCTCGGACAGGCTCAAGAGTGCCGCCGTCTCAGCGTCTGCTTGGACCCGTTCTACCGATACGAGTTCCATGTATCCGTCGAGGCCCTGAGCGGCCGTCGCCGTTTCCCAGGGGCCCTGCGCGCCACCGGGCGAAAGGACCTGTCCGTAGCGACTCAGGGGGATCTGAACCGGGGCCTGCGAGCGCACGACCGTGCCTGCGCGCTTCGAAGAGAACAGCAGTCCCTCGTCGGCGAGCACGGAGACCGCCTTGGTGACGGTCGCCTTTGACACGCCGTACGCGGACATGAGCTCGGCGTTCGTCGGAATCTTCTCGCCCTCGGACCACTCCCCCGCGCGGATGCGCTGGCGAAGGTCGGCGGAGATGTCTCCCGAACTGGTCATGTGCGTCACCTCCTGCGGTCGGCCCCGGCGGGGCTACAGCCCCACCTTATCGCCTAGTCGTTATTGACAACGCGCGCCCGTCCCGGCATTCTCATTAATGCCTAGGCAATAACGTCGGGGTTCGCCCCGGCTCTGCCTCGGTTGAAGTACCCGCCTGCAAAAGCAGGTGCCCGGTTGGTGCTGACACACCAACCGGGCGGCGGGCGCGGGGCTGGAACCCCGTGCCCGCTGTCGGGTGGTCCCTCTGAGAGGACGCCGACATGGCGATGGTGACAGAGGTAATGCGCAGGTGGCGGGTTCAGCGCGGTGTGCGTTGCGCCGTGGTGCGGACCCGGACGGTTTTGCCGTCCCGGTGCCGTACCGCGGCGCTGATTACGCCCATCTCGGCGGTGTCGGAGGCCCTCGCCCCGGGTGGGGACGAACTGCGTGTCCGCGCGGGCCTGCGTGCGCTGGGAGTTGAGCTGTGAGCCGGGCGGGCGGGATTCCCCCGCTTCCGCCGGGATGGACCCCGGCGCGGCCGGCCGACTGGCTGGACCGGCTGTGGGCGTACGAGGACCTGGCCCCCGCTCCGGTGACGCGCCGGCTCCGCGAACTGGGCGTCGAACCCGACGCCTTCACCGAGCACCCGCACTGCGCCGGCCAGACGGACCTCTTCTTTCCCGCCCCCGGCATGCAGGTCATGACGCCGTACGAGGAGCGGGGCGCGCTGCGGATCTGCTACGCCTGCCCGGTCCGTGACTGGTGCTTGGCCGACGACCTCGACCGCGCCGAGTCGGTGTACGACGTCATCGGCGTACGCGGCGGCATGATCCAGTCCGCCCGGCGCGCGCTCTACCGGATGCTGCACCGGAGGCCGGCATGAGCACCACCAACATCCCCCCGGTGCCCGCCGAACCTCCCACGGTCCACCTGGAGCAGGAGCAGCCGGAGCACCAGGAGCAGCAGGAGGAGACCGCCCCCGGCCGGGCCACGGTCTTCATGGACAACATCACCACCGCGATCACCGCCTCCTCCCCGGAGAAGAAGCGGCGGAAGAAGACCCCGAAGAAGGTTGCGGCTCTTCAGGCGGACCGGGTGCGCCGGTTCCGGCGGTGGGTGCTGCTGACCGGCGTCTCCGGCTATCTCGGCTGGTGCGCACACCTGCCCCAGGCTGCTGCCTCCCTGGACGCTCCCCTGCCCGTTCAGGTCTTCGGCCTCTTCATGGCCTGGGGGCTGGATCTGCGGATGCGCGGCTGGGGTGCGGTGACGGTATCCCAGGTGCGCGGCCCGTTCGCGCTGGCCCTGGTCGTCGTCACCCGCATGCCGTTCGCTTCGCTGCTGCTGGTCACCGGCCAGCTCATCCCCGCCCACTCCTGAGAGGAGCACCCCGTGTTCGGAACCATCGGCACCGGCGGCGCGATCCTGCTGATCATCGTCGCACTCGTCGTCTACAAGAAGGGCGGGGGGAAGTTCAAGCCGGTCAAGGACCACACCGTCGTCTACTGGGCGTTCGCCCTGGGGCTGCTCTCCGCGAGTGCTGGTGAGTCGTTCCGGCAGGTGGGCACCGTGTCCGAGACGATCAGCCAGGCCGTCACCTCCCAGTCCTCCACCGTCGGGTTGATCGGCGCCGGTGCCGTCGCGCTGCTGCTGCTGCTGGTCGCCTTCGGGTTCAAGCCCGCCATGGCCAAAGACCTGATCGTCGGGGTGTCCCTGCCCGGTGCCCTGTCGGCGGCCGGGGGCGTGCTGGCCCTGCCCGTCACCATCTGCGGAAGCCTCCTGCGCGGACTGGTCGGCTGATGCGCTACCTCGAGGGGGTCAGCCTGGAGGCGTTCGGCCGGGGGAACCGGCGGATGCTGGCCCCGGTGTTGGCGTGGGCGAAGGAGCCGGTGCCCGTGCCGGTGCCGGAGGCCGGTGCCGAGGGGCCCAAGGCGGCCGAGGCGGCCGAGGGGGAGAAGCCCGTCAAGGGCGCCCCCGCCGGGAAGCCGGAGAAGACGCCGAAGATGCGCCGGAGGGTGGGTGTTCGCCACCTCGGCTACGCCGCCGGCGGCGCGTTCTTCCTGTGGCCGGTGGTTGGGGGATGGGTGCCGACCGTGCTGACCACGGTCCCGGCCGTGTGGGTCGTGGTCGCCCTGGTCGCCGGTCAGCAGGGCGAGGACGACCCGGGCGCCGAGGGCGACGGCGACCAGGAGCAGCCGCAGGACGCCGAGACGGCCGAGGCCGACCGGGGTACGGCGCTGCTGCTGCACGTGGTGGGCGCGCTGGCTGAGGCGGAAGGCGCCGGGAGGGCCGGGGTGCACCTGGACGTGGTGCTGGACTCCGCGGCCGCCGCCGGCCTGCTGCCGCAGGGCACGGAGCTGAGCGTGCTCCGTACCTGGGTGGAGGGCTGCGGCCTGCCGGTAGAGCCCAAGTTGGGCATGCGGATCGAGGGCAAGCCGGTGACCCGGGTGGGGCTGCGCGTGGACGCGGCCACCACCGCCCTCGGGATGGCCCCCGCGGCCCTGCTCGCGGCCCGCTCCCAGGCCCCCGTCCAGACCCGGGGGGAGACCCCCGCGGCGGCCGCTGCGGCCCCCGCCCGGGTGCCCGCTCAGGCGGTTGGGGAGTGGGCCGCCGAGGCGGCCGCCCACACCCCCGCCGAGGCCCCCGCACCGGCCCCCGCCAGCACCCCCGCACCGGCCCTCCTGCGGCTCATCCCCGGGGGTCTGTAGCCCCTTCCGGAGCCTCTCCCCTGGGGTCTTCCCAGGGAGGGGCCCAGGGAGCCCGTCAGCCCGGCCTATCGCCGCTGTGACCTGCGGTTCTATCGGCCGCCCTAACAGCCCCTGACGGCCCCCCTTACGGCCGTCCAGACACCCAAGACCCCGGATCCCGAGAGGGGTTCGGACCCACCCCGGGCCACCTACCAAGCACCCCGGGACCACCCCAGAAGGAGTACCTAATGATCATCGCTACCAAGGTCGCCGGAACCGTCCTCGCCGCCGCGCTCGGCACCGGAGCCGCCGTCACCGCCCTGCCCGAGAGGGCGCCGGCGCCCGGCTACGTCCACTACGAGGGCGCGACCGTTGACCTCACCCCGACGCCGGGCACGGGCGGCCTGCTCCTCCGCGCCGAGGACGGCACGACCATCCTCGGCGCCATGGGCACCGAGGACGAGGCCAGCATCCAGGGATGCCACCCCTCGGACCCCGAGCTGGTCTGGGTCCGGCAGATCACCACCGGCACCCACAGCGGCGGCTGGGGCGCGTCCGCCGGATACGTCCGGCACCGCTTCGCCGACGTCGACGGCATCTTCCCCTGCGGCGGCTGACGCTCCGACCAACAAAAGTGCCCGTCCCGGGCCACCTACCAAGCAACCCCGGGACGGGCGACCACCCCAGAAGAGATGGAGCCCACATCATGGCATTCCACCTGAAGATCTCCCAGGGCGGCTGGGTGAAGTCCGAGCCCAAGCCGACCCCGGCCGCGGACAAGGACAGCAGCGGCAGCCGGCTGTGGGACCGGCGGTGAGCCGGGCAACGGCGCCCCGCTGCCACGGCAAGCGGATGAAAGCCGACAATGGCGCCCGCCAGTACGTGTGCGCGCGCTGCGGTGGCTGGACGATCCGCCTGCTCGCCCTGGCTACGGAGGTACTGCGGTGAGGCGGCTGTTGGGCGTGATCGCGCACCTGTGGCAGTGCTCCAAGTGCGGCGCCTGGGTTGAGACCCCGACCTGGGGCAGCAACTGCGGGGCCTGCTGATGAGCAAGCCCCTGCCGCTCCGGCCGACCCCGCATGAACGTGACGGACGTACCGAGTCGAAGCCGCCGCCGTCCCGGCCGCACCCGAAGACCGGGTCCTGACCCTGCACATCAGCTGCGGAAGAGCACCCCTGTTGGGGCATCGCCACCGCCAACCCCTTACTCACTGCCCCGGGCGGGTCACCACGGCCGCCCGGGGCCCGCTGGAAGGACTTCCTGATGACCCCAATCGACATCGAGACCCTCACCCCCGCCGACCTGAACAGGATGGCCGCCGAGTTCGAGGCCGCGGCCGTCCAGGCGGACGAGGCCGCACGCGATGGCCTCGCCGCCGCCTCCGACCCCGACGAGTCGCCGGCCGCCCGCGCGCTGGCACGCCGCTGCGTCGCGATCGCCCGCCGGCACGCCGCCGACTACAGGGCCGAAGCCGCCATCCTGCGCTCCGGCCACATCCCCGACTCCTGGGCCTGACTCCGCCCCTGAACTGCACCACCCCGCACGCTCCGGTGGGCAGCCAGGCACCATGGGGCATCGCCACCGCAGCACCAGCAGGACTCCGGGCGGGACTCCGGTCCCGCCCGGCCACCCACGAGCAAGGAGAGAAATGACGACCACCATCGCGACGGGAACCGTCCCGCCCCAAGGGGCAGGCCCAGCCGCACCGGTGACTCCTCCGCCCACCACGGAGCCCGCTCCGGTCGCACCGGACGCCGCTCCGGTGACCGGGAAGACGGCTCCGCCCGCCGCTGAAGCTGCTCCGGGGGCGCCTCGGGCGTGGTCCGCGAAGGCGATGCGCGCACTGGTCGTCGCCGCGGTGGTGTGCGGCGTGGTGATCGCCGGCATCGGGTTCGTCGGCTCGTACGACGCACTGCGCGGCCTCGCCGAGCGGCGGGGATTCGGGACGTTCTCCTACGTGTTCCCCATCGGCATCGACGCCGGCATCGTCGCCATGTACGCCATTGACCTGATCATGGTGTCTCGCCGGATGCCCAAGCCGATGCTGCGCTGGATCGCCCACGTGCTGACCGTGGCGACCATCGTGTTCAACGCCAACGCGGGCCAGAAGACACCGGCCGAGGACCCCCTCGCCGCCGCCATGCACGGCGTACTGCCCGTCCTGTTCGTGGCCGTGGTCGAGGCCGCCCGCCACCTGATCATCAAGACCAACCGCCTAAACATGGCAGCCGAGTCGGACCGTGTCCCGCTGCACCGGTGGCTGCTCGCCCCCTGGCCGACCTGGACCCTGTACCGGCGCATGAAGCTCTGGGAAATCCCCTCGTACGCGCAGATGGTGACCCTGGAACGGGACCGCACCGTCTACAAGGCCTGGCTCCAGCACAAGCACGGACGGAGCTGGAAGAAGAAGGCCGGCGCCGAGGCACTGCTCCCCTTCACCATGGCTTCCTACGGCCTGAGCGTGGAACAGTCCCTCGCGCTGCCCCAGGAGCAGAAGGAAGCCGAGGCCGCACGGAAGGCCGCGGAACGGGAACGCGAGGCCGAGGCCGCCGAGCGCGAGGAGCAGCTCAAGCTCACCGCGGAGGAGCGCAACGCTGCTGCCCGGGTGCGACGCCTGGAGATCGCCGCGCAGGTGACCACGGCGGAGCACCGGATCACGGCGGAGACCACCGTGGCGGGAGCGGAGTCCCGCACCGCGGAGGCGACCGCGCAGGCGCAGGCCGAGGTCGCCCGCGCGACCGCGGAGGCCGAGGCGGAGGCCGCCGCGCACACCGCCCGGCTTACGGCGGAGGCAACCCGCCGACAGGCGGAGCGCGCCGCGACGGCGGCGGAGCGCACCGCGGAGCGCGAAGCCGAGGCCGAGCAGAGCGCCGCCGAGGTCGAGGCCGTTGCCCGCGCCGAGGAGGCCCAGCGCCGTGCGGCGGAGGACCGCCGGAAGACCGCGGCCGCGACGGCGGAGGCCGAGGCAAAGGAGCGGAGCGCGGCCGAGGAACGGCGGAGGACGGCGGAGGCCGACCGCGAGGCGGCGGCACACCGGGCCCGGACCCGGCAGGCTGAGGAGCAGGCGGCGGAAGCCGAGCGCCGGACGGCGGAGCACCGCGCGGCCGAGCAGAAGGCCGAGCTGGCCGCGCAGGAAGCCGAGGATATGGCCCGCCTGTCCCCGCGTGAGCGAGCGGAGCGGAAGGTGGCCCGGATGATCCTGGCCGCCGGCGGTGACATGTCGATGGTCCCGCTCGCGGCCGTCGAGGCCGAGCTGAACGTGGGCCGCACCGTCGCCGGCGAGCGGCGCCAGGCCGCCGCCGACCTGATCGCCTCCGGCTACACCGGCTGACGGCGAAGGCCACCACGTGAGTGATCGACGCAGCAGCGATGCCCGGGGCGCTGATATCGCCCCGGGCATCGCCCGTTTCTACCCCACCAAGAGGTGGATCATGAAAAGCATCCTGTACGCGGAGCAGAACAAGAAGGGGGACTGATGGGCATCGTCGGGGACAGCCTGGACCGGGCCGGCCAGGCCCACGCCACCCGCCCCATCCCCAAGAGTGCAGGCGCCCAGATGCGCTACCTGGTCAAGCAGCACAAGGGCGCCACCAAGCAGGTCGCCTCCCTGCTCGGCATCTCGCAGCGCACCGTCGAGCGGTACGTGAAGGACCAGATCAAGACGCCCAAGCAGGCGCTCGCGGTCCGGATGGAGACCGAGGTCCGGCGCCGCTGGCAGCCCCTGGTCCGCAAGCGAGCCCGGGAGAAGGCGGCGAAGCAGACCGGGCTGGTGATCGAGACGAGGGCGCGGTTCGGGTTCACCGCGGCTCCCGGCACGACGGACGACGGACGGATGCGCAGGATCACCCAGCACCTCCCACCCGAGTTCGCCGGCCGCCTCCTGGCCGCCCAGGACGCCGGGGCCGCCGAGGCCGAGCTGCAGCAGATCGCCGCCGAGGGGCTGCAGGAGGTCTACTTCAAGGACGGCGGCGGCCGCGCGGACGGGCTACTCGTCGAGTTCACGGACATCGACTACGTCGAGTTCAACCTTTGATCATGGAGAAGGGCCGCTACCCGGTAGCGGCCCTTCTCCATGATCAAAGCTCTACAGCTGGCCCTTGGGCTGGGTGGCCAGGACCTGGAGCAGCAGGTTCTTCAGCTCCTCCTGGCCCTTCTCCACACGGTTCAGGGACGCGGTGTGGTTGGCGAGCGCGACGGTGTGCTCGGTCTGCTGGTCGATCACACGCTGCAGCTTCTCGTTGATGATGCGGGCCATCTCCTGGCCGATCACGTCTTCGGGCATCAGGGACGTCCCCCCTCGTCGTCGGTGTCTGTCCAGTGTGACTCATCCAGCCCGCTCTCCGGGTCCCCTCCGTGGCGGGCCCGGACGAGCAGCTACTTGCCCTTGGGCTTGGGCTTGCGGTCGGAGTGGGCTGCGATCCCGCCTGAGACGTTGTTTGGGCTCTTCTGGGTGCCGATGCTGCTGGAGCGCCCGGCGCCGCTGCCGCGTTCTCCGTGGGCGCTGATCCCGCGCATGACGCCCGTCGCGGCGGAGGCGGAGCCGGGGCCGGCGACCGCGCGGGTGGCGCCGCTGGCGACCCGTCCGGCCGTCCTGGCGACCTTCACGGCGTCTCCGACACCGGGGATCTTGAACATGAGGAAGACGGCGGCGCCGAGCGCGACGACGGTGATGCCCAGGCCGGTGGTGACCTTGCTGTTGTCGGGGCCGGTTTCCAGGGCTGCGGCGAGCCCGATGACGATCACGATGACCGGCTCGACGGCGATCAGGGCGAACATGACGCCGGCCCACTTGCGGGTGTGGCCCCACCAGTCCCGGTCGACGAGACCGGCGTAGATGACCACGGAGAACAGCGCGCCGACGTAGAGGGCGAGCGCCCGGATCACCAGGAGCAGCCACAGGGCCCCGCACAGGGCGATCGTGGCGAGGGAGACGAAGAACAGGACCAGCGGGCCGCCGCCGATCTTCCCGGCTTCGAGGTCGGCGCCCAGGCTGTCGAACAGGCCATTGGGGTTGCTGCCGAGCGCGGTGACGAGGACGTCGGTCACTGCGGAGGCGGCGCCAATGATCGTGTAGAGGACGAGGGGCGTGAAGGCGCTCGCGGCCACGGCGATCCACAGCAGGCCGACCGCCTCGGACATCGCGGTGGTCATCGGCACGCCGCGGATCGCCCTCTTGGCGACGGCGAAGAGCCAGAGCACCAGGACCAGGATCGTGGAGGCCGCGAAGACGATCGCGTACTGCTGCAGGAAGGACTTGTTCGTCAGGTCGACGGAGTCGCGGTTGCCGACGATCGCGCCGAGCTGCTGGGAGGTCCAGTGCGCGGCTTTGGCCGTCGACTTGGCCAGCGCGGTCAGCGGATCGAGATCACCGCCGACTGGGTCGATGGGAGCGACCACCCCGCCGGGGAGCGTCGTTCCGGTTCCCCCCTCGCCGGGCTTGCAGATGTCCGCGACGGGGCCCGTGATGTTGTCGCAGGGGTCGTCGAACAGCATCAGGCCCCCACGGTGGCGTTGGTGGTGGACATCAGGGTTCCCCCTCGGATGGTGACGGTCAGTGCAGGGTGCGGCGGGCGTTGCGGAGGTTGGTGGCGGCGGTGACTGCGGCCTGGCCGGCCAGATGGAGGGCGGCCGCGGACTGCCGGGTTGCCGGGGCGCGCGGGTCGAGGGCGGCGGACATCTGCTGGAGCGTGGTGGCCATCGCGTCGGCCAGGCGCACCAGGTCCTCGGCGGTCTGGCGGACGGCGTGCGGGTGGGCCCACTCGGCCCGGCCCGTTCGTACGTCCGCGACGAGCCGGTCGAGTGAGTCGGCCGCGACCCGGGCGTACTGAGCGGGATTGTGCGTCACAAGCCCTCCAGAGGGGGGTGTCGAATTGACCTACCTGGCCTGTCATAGCAGGTCACGACCTGTTTTCTGTCCTGCCGAAGTCCGGTTGGTCGGCAGGACGTTCGGCAGGTCGGCAGGGTGCTGGGCAGGCTGGTTGGTAGGCCATGACAGGAGCGTGGCAGGTCGTGGGCAGGTCACGACAGGGCGTCTCGGATATCCGTGAGGCGGTATCCCGTCGGGCGGCCGGGCAACTCGTCGATGCGCTGGCTGGTGATGGTGATCCCTGCGGCCTTCAGCTCGGTCTTGATCCGGCGGCCGGCAGCCGCGAGCCGGTCCCTGCGCTCCCGCCCGTCCCATTGCCTCCAGACCGCCGGGTCGACGGTGGCCAGGTGCTCGGTGATCTGCTCAACGGACATGGCAGCCGGGTTACTTTGCGTAGCGAACGCGGTGAGGATCTGCTCGACGATCCGCGCGAGCGGCTTCGTGGTCGCCTGCGTGGCCGGTCCGTTCACAGCGGGCCAGGACAGGACCGGCAGGCCGGCGGCGACGCGTTCCCGGGCGCGTTGGACTGCGACGTCCGCTGTGAGGTGGCTGACGTAGCGCAGGATCGGCTCCCGGTGGCGGGGCGTGATGCAGTAGTACTGACCGGCGTCGGCGATCTCCCACTCCCCGGGGGAGGGCACCAGCAGGTGCGGCAGCCAGCCCTTGGCGACAGCGTCGTTCTGGCCGACGACGAGCGGGACATCGGCCTGTCGGCAGGACATCAGGATCCGGATGCCCAGCGCGTCGCCGATCGCGTCGCCCATGACATCGGTGGTGGCGTCCGTGGTGCAGATGACCAGCGTCACGCGGGACTTGCGGGCCACCCGCAGTAGCTCGATGGCGGTGGCCTTCCCACGGTCGCTCAGCTCGGGGAACTCGTCCACGAACGCGATCACGGCCGGCGTCGCCGAGCTGACGGTCATGTTGTCCTCGGTGGGGCCAAGAGCCGCGATGCGGGCCTCGGCCAGCGCCTTCAGGTAGGCGAGTTCGTCCTCGGCGTCCTGCCGCGTGAGTGCGCTGCGCACGGCGACTGATGCCAGGGGGCCGAGTCCTCGGCCCATGGGGTCGATGTCGACCACGACGGCGTCGAAGCAGGCGCTGGCGTAGTCGGCGAGCGCGCGGACCATCGCGCTCTTGCCACCGCCGGTCCGGGCGACGATCAGGGCGCTCTGCCCGGCCAGCACGATCGGCGTGTGTTCCCCGTCGATCGAGACTCCGATGGAGAAGGGGTCGGTGATCGAGCAGGACCGCGGTGCCCGCACCGGATAGGCCGGCGGGTTGGCGAAGGGATCGCGGGTCAGGATCTGGATGTTGACGAGGGCGGCGTCGTTCGGGTCCACGGCTCGGGCCAGGACCCTGGACGTGCCCACCCGCAGGGTGGTGGCCACGTTCTTCAGCGTGCCGATCAGCTGCCCGGCGGTGCCGGATTCCAGAACGACCGGGACGTTCCACCCGTAGGCCGTCTCCTCCGGTACGTGTACCTCGGCGACCCTCGCCTTCTCCTTGAGCAGGGCCAGGCGCACCGCCTCGCGGGCTTGGCGCGGGTCCCGGCCGGCTTCCCGGATCGGGAACGGCTGCGGCTCGGGGTCAGCGGCGAGCTCGGTGTGCGCCGGCACGTTGGGCGGGATGAACAGCAGCTTCGGCACGGGCGGGCGGCGGGGCTTGAGGCCCCGGCCCGCCGAGGCTGCGGCGATGGCGAATACCGCGGCGGCGAGGAGCACCAGGACCAGCGCGGTGGTCACCGAGGCCCACCACAGGCCGACCCAGGCGGCGCCCAGGCCCAGGATCCAGGCTGCGGCCGCCTTGTGCCGGTGCGAGCGGACGTGGCCCCGACCGATGTGCAGTTGGGAGGGGGTGATCTCCAGGTGCCGGAACTCCTGCTGGCCCATGCGCATCTGGAGGCTGGCCCACTGCATCATCTTGTACGAGATCATCGGGGAAGCGCCCCCGCCGCCGCCGTACATCCCGCCACCGCTGCGGCCCTGGCGGTGGCGCGTGCGCTCCCGGTTGATCTGCATGATCTGCGCCTGCCGCGCGTACTTCTGCTGTTCTTTCAGCAGGCCGATGTTCTGCTGCACCTCGGCCCGGTTCCGCTGCTGGAACCTCTGCCAGGTCCTGAACTGATCATTGAGGACGTAGTGCGCGACGTGGGTGTCGGTCCAGTCCTCGGTACGCCACCAGCGACCCCATTCCGCGCGCAGGTGCGCCGCCCCCGCGCCGAACCCCCCACCGGTGCTGCCTGCTCTCGCCACTGCTCTCAGTCCCCAGTACTCAGATCGTGTTGATCAGGATGTCGCCAAACGTGTTGCCGCTGGTGCGGATCAGCCCGAGGGCCATTCCGATGAGGCCGGCGGAGGCGCCCAGCCACACACCGACCAGCGCACCGCGGATCACGGGCTCCTTGAGGTCGTACCTGCCGGACTTGATCAGGCCCAGGTACAGGGCGAGGAGGCACAGGCCGACGATCGCGCCGGAGACGCCGACCCTCTCGCCTCCGGTCATCGGCGGGTGAGAGCCGGCCGCGGCAACCGCGCCCGTAGCGCCCTCCAGGGCGAAGCGGCCCACGCCGTCGCCGAGGGCGGCGGCGGTGCCGCCCATCACGCCGAGGATCCCGCCGCCCAGGAGCAGCAGGGCAGCGATCGCGACCCCCGCGAAGAAGTGAATCTTGGGGGTGGGGTCCCCACCCTTCCACCGACCGATTTGGTAGAAGAGGCAGACGAGGCCGAGTGCGACCGCGCCGATGCCGCCGGCGGCGGCCCCCGTGGTGTTCATCGTGCTCACGCTCCAGTGATCCAGTTGAGGGCCGCGCGCCCACCGACGCGCAGCAGGGCGATGACGAAGCTCCACGCCGCGATGGCGACGAGCAGGCGCAACAGGTAGCCGACGTAGGGGGCCTTCCAGGCCCGAACGGTCAGGTGGGCCACGCCGCGGAAGAGCGAGGCGAAAAGCTCGGCGAGGACGTTGCCGAGCGGCAGGACCATCACGGCCAGGCCGAAGAGGGCGAACAGCAGCACCCAGCCCAGCGGGGCGAAGATGCCGTTCTCGGTGACCGAGCGGGTCATCCCGTCGACGGCGCTCTGCCCACGCCAGGTCGCCAGTAGCGCGAAGAACACAGCCGGCACGTTGTACTTCAGGCCCAGCCAGCTGAGGTCGAGTCCCCGCCAGCCCTCCTCGGCCGGGGTCGGAGGCGGGCCGGGCGGGGCGGGCAGGTGGGCGGCGACCGCCTCACCGATCTGCGCCCCGATCTCCCAGGCCGTCTCCCGCGCCTCCTGGCCCTCGCCTGCCCAGGTGTCCTGCCACTCCTGGCGGACGTCCGGGTAGCGCCACCAGTCCGTCGTGGCCGGGTCCTGGCCCGGGTCGGCCGATTCGGGCTCGGGCTGGTAGGCGGGGCGCGGCGGCGGGATCTTCGGCGCGGGCGGGTACGGCGCGGACCCGTCCACCGGATCCCATGCGCCCTGGCCGTCACTCATGCGTCCCCCTGACCTCACCCAATCCGCCGAATCTACGTCCCCACCGGGAGGCCGACACGGCACTTGCGCAGGTCAACAGGCCTTCACCGGACACTGATTCGCGGCAGACCGGGCGAAACCAGAACGGATCGGCCAGAGGAGTTGGCCGGATGACGTCAGGTCGTGAGGTTGACCAGCAGCGGTGCCGCCCGCTCCCCCGTGACGGAGTCGAGTGAGAGGACCGCGTGCCCGGGCGGCACCGCGTGGGCGAGGTCGGAGGCCGACCACCGCTCACGCTCCACCTGCCGCACGGTCACCGCGTCCGTGGTGACGGCCTTTCCGGTGACCAGCTTGCGGAAGGAGTGGATCGCCCGGGTCAGCGGCTGATCGGCGAACACGGTCCGGTGGGTGACGTCGCGGGTCTCCACCCACTCGGTGCCCCAGGCCTCGGCGAACCGCTTCCCGTCCCACGTGGTGACCCCCGCGAACGCCATCCGGCAGCCGACCGCCCCCAGCAGCGGCGTCCGCAGCGCCTCCGGCACCTCGTCCAGGCTCCGAAGCGTGAGCAGCACGCCAGCGTTCGCCGAGCGCAGCCGCTGGACGCCCCGCAGCGTGCCGGGGGTCACCGTGTGCGAGGCGTCGTCGAAGGCGAGGAACGCGAACAGCGAACGGTCCCTGCGGGCCACGGCAGAGGCGTTGAACTGGGCGAGCAGCAGCCGGGCCAGCATCCGCGACGCGTCCGCGTGAGAACGCTCGGGAAGGTCGATCCGGACGCGCAGCGGGTGCTCCAGCGCGGCCATCGAGAACGGCCGCCCGGCCCCCGTGGTGTCGAAGAACGACGCGAAGGCCGGCCGGTCCAGCAACGCCACCCGGTCCGCGAGAACGTGGCCGGGGTCGCCAGAGCCGCCGTGCTGGCGCACCCGGGCATCCAGCTCACGCAGCATCGCCTGCGCCCCGGCCGCCTCCAGCGCCCGCCGGAGCGCGTCGAGCGGCGCCTTCAGCTGCTCCAGGAGCTCCCGCAGCTCGGGCACCGCGGGGAAACGCCCGTACGCCGCGCGGAACGGCCCCAGCAGCTGCGCCAGGGCGGTCGCGGCCCGGCGCACGTCCATGCCGGTGAGGTCGCCGACGAAGGCCTCCGCGAGGAGGGTGGCGGCCTCGTCCGCGTCGTTGGCCCCGCCGTACAGGTCCAGGTCGTAGACGGAGGCCGGGTCGCCGATCCGCACGACCACGTCGAACGCGGCATCCGGCCCGAGCCGGGCGTCCGCCGAGGCCACCGCGACGACCGCGGCCTGCCCCGCCAGGGCCTGCAGGGCGAGCGACTCCACGACCGGGCGCACGAGCCGGCCGGTCTTGCCGGCGCCGGACGGGCCGACCGCGAGCATCGAGGTGCCGAGCACACGCGGGTCGAGGGCGAACCGAGTGCCGCGGCGCGCGTAGGGGGTGCGCACGCCAGAATCGACGGTACCCAGGAGCACCTGACGCTCCAGGAGATCGTGCCGGGCCGCCCGCACGGGAAGGTCCCGAGCGCCAGACGGATGCAGGCAGGCACCGGCGCCCTTGCCGCGCACGGACGCGTCGAAGGGGCCCAGCCGGGTCGAGTCGGTGCGCGCGTTGTCCCATGCCCGGCGGATCCGGACGAAGTCCACGTCGTTCATGCGCCCGTCCCCGGCCTCGCGCACCAGGAGCTCGGCCACCTCACCGAGTCCGGCGGCCCGCAGCTGCGGCCAGGCCGCCACGTCCTCGGACTCCCCGACGGCTGCGGCCGGGACGGGTGCCACGGCGCCGGGGGCGGGGCGCCGTGCGATCCGGCGCAGCAGTTCGGGCCACCGGCCGAGCCGGCCGAACCCGACCACCAAGATGGTGATGACGATGCCGTACCAGATCCACCCGGCCACCACGAAGGGCGTCGTTCCCCGCCAGGAGTCGGGGGTGAACATCAGCAGCGGCCAGATCCAGAAGGTGCCGAGGTAGCCGTTCCATAGCATCGACCACAGCATCAGCCCCGCCACCAGCGAGATCAGCGCTCCGCTGACCAGTTGCCGGGTGGGGGTCACCTCGGGCTCCTCGGCTGCCCGCGGTACGTGCCCGTACCGCCACACCCCGACCTCGGCGGCGGGCCGGGGCACCCGCAGCCAGTCGGCGAGCGTGGGACTGGCGCCCGGCGCGCGGGACGGCGGGGGAACCGACGTACCGCTTGGTGGGGGCGAGGCCGGCCTCGGTGGCGGTCCCGCCGGTCGCGGAACCTGATGCGAAGTGTCGTGAATGCCGTCGGCGTCCATAGCCCCCCTGCCCGTTGCTGTGCAGCCGCTCAATCTAGTGCCGCCTCCCCCGCGTTCGGCTCGCCGTGTGGCGAGAGGGCATCTTCAGGACCATGCCTGGAGGTCAGCTCTTGCGCTGGGCCCACCGCAGCAGCCGCACTCGGATCGGCGGTGCGCCCTCAACCTGGTGAAAGTCGCCTTCGCGGTCGGCGCCACGCCGAGGAGGGAGAGTGTCGCAGCTAGTCCCGGTGCCCAACTCCGCTTCTTTGTATGAGAGGAAGAGCCTGTCCCCGGTGGCTGCTGCGCCCGCCGCCATCTCTGGGCAGACGGCCATACCAGGACACCGGACGATCTTCTGACAAGCTGGCCCAGATCCGAGTAACCGCGACTCAGCGGTGAAACCACGGAAGGGCACCACATGAGCACCACCTTGAGAACCGCCGAGAGCGCTGAGGACACCGGCGACCGGCCCAAGGTCGTCATCGTCATTCAGCAGAAGGGCGGCACCGGCAAGACCACCATCGCCATCAACGTGGCGGCCTGTGCTGGTCGGTCGGCGGTCCTGCCGCAGCAGAAGTCCGACGACGAGGAGCCCCCCTCGCCGGTCGTCGCCACTGGCATCGACGTCCAGGGCAGCATCGAGAAGTGGTGTGCCCGGGTTCGCGAGGCGAAGCTCCCCTTCGACTACCTCGTTACCAAGGGCAAGACCGGCATCCTGCCGCTGATAGTGCAGGACCCCACCCGCCGCAGGATCATCGCGGACACCCCCGGCTTCATGGACGTCGACCCTGACGCCGAGTGGGACGCCGATCCGCTGGGGGACAGCCGTACGGCCGATGCCCTGCGCGAGCTCCTGTCCATCGCCGACCTCGCCCTCGTCCCGATCACGCCGTCCCGGATCACCTGGGACGAGGCCGAGTTCACGATCGAGCGGATCCTCAAGCCCAGGAAGATCCCGTTCCTCGTCGTGATCAACATGCACGACCCGGGCAAGGACAAGTCGGAGAAGCAGCTCGGCAAACTCAAGACGTGGATCGACGAGCGCCAGTACCCGCGCGTCGCTGATCCCATCCGCCGGTACACGATCCATGAGCACGCTCATGAGAACGGCACCCTGGTCACCGAGTACAAGATGTCCGGCACGGCGCTCAACGCCCGAGAGGACTTCATGAAGGTGGCCCTGACGATGGAGCAGATGCTCTGATGGGACAGCAGATCAATCTGCCCGGCGGGCCCCAGGGCCCTGGCAAGCCGCACACCGCGCTTCAGTTGGCCCGCTCAATCGGTGTTCCTCCGGCCCGGGCCGTCACCGACAACCCGAAGCTGATCGCACAAGAGCAGCAGAAGCTCACCGCCTGTGAAGCGGCCCTGGAGAACCTGCGGATCGCCTTTTTCGCGGCCGGCAAGGCGTTGCAGGTGATCCGCGACGCGAAGCTCTACCGGGAGAGCCACACCACGTTCGAGGAATACACGCTGGAGCGGTGGGACATCACACCGCAGTACGCGGGCAAGCTGATCCGCTGTTGGCGCGTCGCCGAGATCGCATTCGAACAGGCGGCGGGAGGTTCGAACGATCTAGAAACTAAAGTTTCTAAAAAGCTCGGTTTCACCCACGCCTGGGAACTCGTCGTCCTGGCCGAGAAGCACAGCGTGGAAGCGGCGGCCGCCCTGTACCTGGCCCTGCTGAATAAGAGCCGCAAGGTGACGGCGGAGCTCGTCGCGGCCGCCGTTGAAGCGATGCCCGATGGTGTCGTGGGACACCCGCGCAAGCTGGAGGCGTTCGTCGAGCGGTTCGTGCAGGACTGGGCGCCCCAGGCGAAGGCTGCGGCCCTGGACCCGGCCAAGGCGGTTCTCGCGCTACGGAAAGCGACGACCACGTTCGGCCCGGACGTGGTGCGGGCCGCGCTGGAACACGATCCCCGAGCGACCCGCCAAGCAGCCCGGGACCTGATCCTGTCGCTGTCGGAGTCGGCGGGCTTGGCCGTCATCGTCGAGGATCTGGACGAGAGTGCCGATGCGGTACCCGGCCCTCGCCTCGTGCAGGAGACCCCCGCCGCCTAGCGGGCGCAACGCACGGCATTGCCCCCTTCACCAGGCATCTGATGAGGGGGGCAACGTCATATCAGGTGAGTAGGGCCGTCACCTTGCCGGTGCGTACTGGGTGTGCGCGATAAAGGCGGCGAACGCAGTCGGGCCGAGTTGGACGATCGGGCCGTCAGGCCTCTTCGAGTCCCGGACGGCGATGCCGTCCTGGCCGACGGTCGCGAGGGGCGCGACCTCCACGCACTGGCTCTCGTTCGCCCCCGAGTAGCTCGACTTCCGCCAGGGCAGTGAGGCCCTGGCGTCCGGGTTGAGCGTCGTCATGCGTTCAGCCTTTCGATGTGGTGCTCCAGCAGGTCCCGGGACTGGTCTGCGGGGAGTGCGGCCTCGGCGGTCTCCTCGAACGCCGCTCGCAGGAACGCGACGTCGCCGGTGTCCTCGCTGTGGCTGCCTCCGGTGGGTGTGTCGATGGAAGCGACCGGCAGCCACGGGTGCCCGAAGTCCAGGATCGTGTACGCGCCGTTGGCGGCGAGCGCCGGGTGGGCCGACAGGGGAAGAACCTGCACCACGACGTTCTCCCGTGCGGACAACTCCAACAGGTGGCGCACCTGGTCCCGCATCACCAGCGGCCCGTCACCGACCTCCGCGTGGAGCGCGGACTCGGGCACCAGCGCGTGAAGGGTGGCCGGAGGAGCGGTCCGCGTCAACACCTGCTGGCGTCCCATCCGCAGCGCCACCAGGAGCTCCATGCGGTCAGGGCCGACGTCTTTGACCGACCGGGCCAGCAGTGCCCGCGCGTAGCCGGGTGCCTGAAGCAGTCCCGGCACGATCACCGGGTGGAGCATGCGGATCTCGACCGCGTCGGCTTCCAGCTCCGTGTAGTCGAGGTAGCTCTGGCCGACCAGGCCGCCGTAGGGGGCCCACCAGCCGGTGCCCGGCGGTATGGCCGCCGCGGCGGCCACGGCTTCCACCGCCTTCTCGTCCGTCACCCCGTACGCGGTCGCGAGCCGCCGTACGTCCTCGGCCGGCACCCGGTAGACCCCGCGCTCAAGGCGGGACAGGCGGGTGAAGTCCACCCCGGCCCGCCCTGCGGCTTCCCGTAGTTGCAGGTCGGCATCCTCGCGCCAGCGCCGCAGTGCGGCCGCAACACGACGCACCTTGACCGTTGTTGTTGCGCGCTTCTGCGTCATGAACGCACCTTCCCACGTCACCGACGTGTGCTCCAGGGGAACAGATTTTCCTGTGGCCACGAATTGGGTGCTCCTTGTTGCGGTCATGGAGCAACAAGGAGCACTCTAGGCGGGCAGTCGGTGAATGCTCATCAGAACCGGCATGCATGATCACGCTCAGTCGTGTCCATCCCCGGCCTGAAAGCCGAAGCCCATGACCCTTGCGCGCCCCATCACCCACGCCACTGGCCTGCCCGCCTACACGGAGACCTTCCCGGCGCTCCCCGAGTCGGTCCGCAAGGCCCGCCGTCTGGTCGTGCTCGCTGTTGCCGCGTGGGGCCTGGGACACCTCGCTGACGACGCCGCCCTGATCGCGTCCGAGTTGGCGACCAACGCCGTACAGCACGCCCGGGTGGCCAGCTTCCGCGTGACCGTCGTCCGCCTGGAACCCGGCCGCGTGCGGATCGCTGTCATAGACACCCGCAAGGGCGCCGTCCCGCAGCCGCACCAGGCCAAGCCGGATGCCGAGCACGGGCGCGGCCTCGCCCTCGTTGCGGCCCTCTCCCACACCACCGGCCAGGACCCCCTCACCTGGGGCAAACGCATGTGGGCCGACATCGAGGACCAGGCCGCCTGAACCGCACCTTTGGCGCCCCTCAGGGGGCGGGGCTCCAGCCGTCCGCTGGTCGGCGGGCGACCGCACTCTTACCTGCTGCAAGGAGATGGAGAACGATGATGTCTGCCCCGCATAGTCTGCCCGGCGCCCGCCCGTACCCGGCGCCCGTCGAGCAGTTCGTCCCACGGCCCCACCGCGAGCGGGGTGTTGGCGAGGTGGCCGGGCTGGGCGCGCTGATCCTGGCGTCCGCGGCCCGGCCCGTGACCTCGGTCTAGCGGACGCCGGCCATGGCGTCGGGCTGGGCCAGGCGCACCGCGGTGTGCTCCAGCCCGACGCTGTGGGAGCCCTTCACCAGGACGATGTCCCCCGGCTCGATCAGGTCGCGGGCGAGCGTCAGGGCGTGGTCCCGGTCGGAGGCGCTGACCACCTGCAGCCGCGGGTTGCTCTCCTGGGCGGCTTCGGCCATTGCCTGGGCGTCGGCGCCGCCGACCGCGATCAGCACGTTGACGCCGGAGGCGGCGACGAGCCGGCCGACCTGTCGGTGCCCGTCGGTGCCGTCGGCGCCGAGCTCCTTCATTTCTCCCAGGACCGAGAGGATCCGCCGTCCGTCGTTCATGGCCTCCAGGGCCGTGAGTGCTGCCTTCATGGAATCGGGGTTCGCGTTGAACGCGTCGTTGATGACCCGCACGCCGTCGTTGCGGTCGGTGACCTCCATGCGTCCCGTCGCCACCAGTACCGCGCGGGACAGCGCGGCCGCTGTCTTCTCCACGTCGGCGCCCAGCCCGATTGAGACGGCGGCCGCGGCCAGCGCGTTGGACACGTGGTGGACGCCGTGGAGGGCCAGCTCGACGCGCGCATCGCTGCCGGCGGCGACGAGGGTGAAGGAGGCCCGGCCCGCCGAGTCGAGCACGACGTCCACCGCGCGTACGTCGGCGTCCGGCCCGGTGCCGAAGGTCAGCACCTGGGCGCGGGTCCGGGAGGCCATGGGGGCGACCAGCGGGTCGTCCGCGTTGAGGATGGCCAGTCCCTTCGCGGGGAGGGCCTCGACGAGCTCGCCCTTGGCCTGGGCGATCTGCTCGCGGCCGCCGAACTCGCCGACGTGCGCGGTCCCCACGTTGAGGACCAGGCCGACCGTGGGCGGAGCGATGCGCGTCAGGTGGGCGATGTGCCCGACCCCGCGGGCTCCCATCTCCAGCACGACGTACCGCACCCCGCGGTCCAGGTGGGTCACGGCCAGCGGCATACCGATCTCGCCGTTGAACGACTTCACCGTGGCGATCGTCGGGCCGAGCTCCGGGAGCACCTGGGCGATCAGGTCCTTAGTGCTGGTCTTGCCCGCCGAGCCGGTCACCCCGATCACCATCGCCTGCGGCACTTCGGCCAACACGGTGCGGGCCAGCGCGGCGAGCGCGTCCAGCACGTCTTCGACGACCAGGGCCGGGACACCGACGGGACGGGTCGCGAGGACGGCCACGGCGCCGGCCTTGACCGCGTCCGCCGCGAAGGCGTGGCCGTCGGCGTGTTCTCCGGGCAGCGCGGCGAACAGACCACCCGGCTCGGCGGCGCGCGAGTCGACGACCGTCGGCGCGGTCACCAGCACGGACGCATCCGGCACGTCGACGAGACGGCCGCCGACGGCGGTGGCGAGGGCTTCCAGCGAAAGGGGGATCACGTGACGCACTCCGAATCGGCAGGGCTCACCCGGCGCGACAGAGGGCCGCCCGGTTCAGTCATTTCGACCGTAGCGCCTACAGGCGCCGGCACAGCCGAGACCGGCCCGTCCCCCTTCCAGGAACAGGAGCACTACCTGATGACGTTCAAGTCCATCGAGTCCGCCCGCATCGCTGTCGTCTCCGGCGGCAGATCCACCGAGCGGGAGCGGTCGCTGATGTCCGGCCGCGCCGCATGGGGGTCTCTCGACCAGCAGGGCTACACCACGAGGTTCCTCGACGCCGCCGACCAGCAGTTCGCCGAAGACGTCCGCGGCGCCGACGTGGTGTTCCTGGCCATCGCCGGGCAGTACGCCGAGGACGGCAAGCTCCAGGGGTTACTGGAGTCGCTGAACATCCCCTACACCGGCTCGGGCGTGACGGCCTCCGCCATCGGCATGCACAAGACCCTCGCCAAGACCGTCGCGGCCGGCGCGGGGGTGGCGGCCCTGCCCACCGTGACCATCCCGGCCCGCGACCGCGAGACGATCACGCAGCACATCAGCGGCACGATCCCGTTCCCGGTGATCCTCAAGCCGCTGTCCGAGGGCGGCTCGATCGGCATGACGGTCTGCCACACCACCACCGAGCTCGCGAGCGCCCTGTGCACGCTCGACCCTGGCGCCGGCTGGTTCGCCGAACCGTTCACTACCGGCACCCCGGTGAGCTGCGGAATCCTTGAGGTCGACGGCTCGCCCATGGCGTTGCCGCCGCTGGCGACGATCCCAACCGGCGCCGAGTTCTACGACTACGACACCAAGCGCGACAAGACCAAGTACCGGTACCAGTGCCCGGCCGACTTCTCCAGCGGCACCCTCGACGCGATCACCACGGCCGCGCTCACCGCGCACGACGCCCTGGGCTGCAAGGGCTACTCCCGCTCCGACTTCATCGTCACCCCCGACGGGCGCCCCCTCTGGCTGGAGATCAACACCCTCCCCGGCCTGTCCCACACCGGGAACCTCGCAACCATGGCCGCCGCAGCCGGCATCGACTACGACCACCTCATCCGGATGATCCTCGCCACCGCCCACACCAGCGAGGGGTACCGGCCATGACCGAGCTGACCGCCCGCGACGTCCAGGACGCCGCCGCCAACCTCGAACCGGTCGCCGCCCGAACCCCGGCCCTCTCCGCCCTCTCCCTCGACCAGGCCGCCGGCTGGCCCGTCGTGTGCAAGGCCGAGAGCCTCCAGCGCACCGGCTCCTTCAAGTTCCGCGGCGCCTACCACCACGCCTCCTCCCTCCCCGCGAAGGAACGCGCCCGCGGCCTGATCGGCGCATCGTCCGGGAACCACGCCCAGGCCCTGGCCCTCACCGGCCGGCTCCTGGAAGTACCGGCCACGGTCGTCATCCCCGCCGACGCCCCGGCCCCGAAGGTTGAAGGTGTCCGCGCGCTCGGCGGCCGCGTTGTCACCTACCGCCGCGGCTCCGAGGACCGCGACGCCCTTGTGGCCGACATCGCCGCCCAGGGCGATCTAGCCGTCGTCCCCTCGGCGAACTCCCGGCACATCATGGCCGGGGCCGGGACCGTAGCCCTTGAGCTGCTGGCCGAGCACCCTGAGATCGAGACCCTCGTCGTTCCGGTCGGCGGCGGCGGACTGGCCGCCGGATCCGCCACGATCGCCAAGCACCTCCACCCCGGCATCAAGGTCATCGGCGTTGAACCCGAGGAAGGGGCCGACACCCTCCTGTCGATGCGCTGCGGCCAGCGCATCGCACTGCCCGAGGCCCCCGTCACCATCGCCGACGGACTCGGCCACAGCAGCCCCTCCCCGCTGACCTGGGCCGTGAACTCCAAGCTCCTCGATACGGTGGTGACCGTGACCGACCAGGACATCACCACCGCCATGGCGTTCGCGTTCCGGCACCTGAAGCTCGTCGTCGAACCCAGTGGCGCCTGCGCCCTCGCCGCCGTCCTCAGCGGCCAGATCCCCCACCAGTCGGGGACGATCGGGGTGGTGATCTCCGGCGGCGGCGTGGACCTGCCCACCTTCCAGCGGCTGATCGACCATCCCGCCCACCGGAAGGACCGCGTCCATGTCTGAACTGCAGTTCCCCACCGTCACGCAGTACGCCAGCCCGGACCTGATCACCGCGATCGCCTACGAGGGCCACGACCGCGGAGACGATCCCCGCTGGGCCGAGTCCGGCGCCCCCGACCTCGACACCTACCGCCGATGGTGCGGCCACATGTGCGGCATCGCCTGCCTGCGCATGGCCATCCTCGCCCGCCACGGCGACGCACCCACCCTGTTCGAACTCCTCGACGGCGCCCGCAAGTACGGCGCCTACACCGAGGACCCGGACACCGGATCGATCCGCGGCCTGATCTACGCGCCGTTCGCCCAGTACGTCGCAGACGCCCACCACCGGGTCGACGCTGAGGTGCACCCGTCCCTGACGGTGCCCGACCTCCTGGCCCTGCTCGACTCCGGACGGCTCGTGATGACCTCCGTCCACAAGGAGATCCGCCGTCCCGAAAACCCGGCCCCCGGCAAGGGCGGGCACCTCGTCCTCGTCACCGGCCATCACGGCGACACGCTGTACTTCCGCAACCCCTCCGGCCACACCGAACAGGCCCGCACCGCGACCCTGCCCGTGGCCGAGTTCGCCGAGTTCTTCGCAGGCCGGGGAGTATCCCTGACCTGATACTCCGCAACGCGCTGCAACATCGCTGGGGGCGCGTCGCACACGCCCCCAGCGGTGCCCTCCAGCGGTGCGGAACGGGGGTGTGGTGGTGCGCCGTCACCTGGTTTCGCGTAGGTGCGCTTGCCGGGTGGCGACCAGGGTGCGCCAGCGCTGCTGAACGGTTTGCTCGTCCTCAAGCCACCGTACGGGCGAGGCGGGCTGGGGGAGGTCGCCGAAGGCGGCGGCGATGTGGGCGCAGTAGGTGTAGCCGCCGGTAGTGGTCGACTCGTTCAGCCGGTGGACGGTGGTGGCCAGGTCGTGGTGGTTGCCGAGGACGGCGTGATGGAAGGCGAGGGCGACGTCCAGGGTGGGGCCCAGCCAGGTGAGTCCGGCGACGGTGAGTTCGGTGCGCAGGGTCTGGGCGCGGTCGGTGACGTCGGGGGAGCCGGCGTCGCGGATGAGGGCTGCGATGTGGGTGATCAGGGTGGTGGCGCGCTGGGCGAGGCCGTCCAGGAGCTGGGTGGCCAGTGTGATCTCGTCGTCGGCGCGGGCGGGGTCGGTGAAGGCGACGGCGAGGGTGAGGCGGGCCTGGGAGATGGCCTGTTCTCCGGCATTGCCGTGCTGTTCGGCCTGCTGCCGGGCCCTCTCGCAGGCGGTGATGGCACGGTCGAGGTCCGCGTGGGCCCACCAGATGTCGCCCAAGACGCGCTGCTCGCGGCCTTCGAAGCCCAGGCCGTCGGCGGCGGCGAGCGCGGTGGGGAAGTCTCCGTCGATGCGGGCGGCGTCGGCGAGGCCGCGACGGGCGCGAAGGGCGAGCCGGCCGCCGCCGGCCGCGACCTGCGCCATGCCCTGGCGGGAGACCTCGTTGCGACCGATGTCCCGGTTGGCCTTGGCCCGGTAGTACTCGGCCATCTCGGCGAGTTCACCGGGGAGCAGGCCGGTGGCGAGGACGGTGGTAAGGCGTTCCACGGTGAGTTCGCGGTGTTCGCGCTGGCGGCGGGCAAGGGCGGTCAGCAGCTCGGCCAGCGCGCCAGCCGGGGTGTCCAGTGGCGTGTTGGAGCCCTGGCCGATGGTGGCCGTGTCGGTCTGGGTGGGGGCGGGCGGGGCGAGCGGTTCCCAGACGGCATCGCTGTCGTACGCGATGGCGGCCTGGGTGAGCCACAGAAGGTCGGTGAGCCGGTGGTCCCGAGCCAGACGAAGGCCTTGGCGCAGGCAGGCGACGAGCAGGGTGCGGCCGCTGGCGGCGGTGGGGGTGCTCTGCCATTGGTCTCCGAGCGCGGCGAGGGCTCGTTCGGCGGCGCGCTGCCAGTCGGTGTGGGTCCAGCCGTCGTCGGTGTGGTCGTCGGCGGTCTGCAGCGCGGAGCGGATCGCGCCGTGGAGGTGGTAGGGCCAGATCGCGTAGGGGTCCTCGGTCACCATGGGCCGCTCGGTGAGCCGCCGGGCCGGTGCCTGGTGGGCCATGCCCGCGGAACGGGTGGCCAGTTCCAGATCGAAGGCGTCCAGCAGGGACACGCTGCGCAGGACGTGCCGTTCCTCGGTAGTGAGGTCGGAGAGAGTGCGCGCGATCAGGGCGGGGAAGGTGTGGTCGAAGTCGCCGGGGGCGGGGACGAGGCCGGTGCGCCTGATCTCCAGGAAGCGGGCGACGGCCAGGTCCAGGTGGAGCGGCAGGCCGTGCGAACGCTCGCCGATCACGGCACGGATGGCCGGGCCGATCAGGGGCTGTCCGTCGTGGCTGAGGCGGCGGGCAAGGTAGGTGTCGCAATCCTCGGGAGAGAAGTCGCCGATAAGGACCTGACGCCCCTGCCCGGGAGCGGGCCGAGCAGCGCGGGCGGCCGGGATACCGGTGGCGGGCAGGTTCAGGCCCGGCCACGCGCTGGCGCCCGTGTAGTCGAGCTGGCCTTGCAGGCCCTCATCGGCCCACTGCAAGCGTGAGCGGCCGGTGATGACGAAGAAGGCGTTCGGCATCAGCCACACCACCCGCTGGATGAGCCGCTCCAGGTCGCGGTGGGTGCGGTCCCCGACGTCCTCGAAGGTGTCCAGCAGGATGACCGGCACCCGCCGTCGGTCCGCAGGTAGTTGGGCGAGCTCCCAGGCCAGCAGGTGCGGGTAGAAGGACAACGCCTCTAGACTCGGCTCGGCCTCCAACAGCCCTTGCAGCCGGGCGCAGCCGGCCAGCGCCCTAACGGTCTGCCGGTGCTCGCGCAGCGCCTTCGTAAGGGAGCTGGTCAGCTGGCCGATGGCAGACCCGACGGTGCCGGGCAGCAGCAGCGTCTGGGCGACATCGGCGAGCGCGGACTGGACCTGCTGCCCCATGCCCTTGCCGAACCGGGCGGCAAGGCCACCGCGGCGCAGGTACTCCTCCAGGCTCTCGCCGGGGTGCTGGGCATCCCAGTAGCGGCGCAGCGCGATGTCGAAGGCGGGCAGCGGGCGCCCCAACTCGGCCAGGGCGGCGCGGATCGTGAGCACCAAGTCCTCGAACGAGGTACCGATGGAACGGGAGAGATCGATCCGTACGGGCAGGATTCGTTCCCGGGGCCAGGCGGGCTCGCCCCACTGCACCGGGCGCTGGGCGGCGCTGGCGAGCGCGGCCTCCAACTTCCGAGACAGGGTCGTCTTGCCAACGCCGCCGACCCCGTGGAGGACGATCACATTCCGACGGGGGGCTTCGAGATCCTCGACATTGAAGGCTTCGCTGGCCACGTACCGCAGGTGTTCCTGGAGCGCCGCGGAGACCAGTTCCCACTGGCGTTGGCGGTTGGTGAACGCCTCGGTGGCGTTGACGGGGTCGTTGGAGCTGAACAGCGCACGAAGATCCATGGGCCCCCCAAGGTCGATCATGAGGGCGTCAACCTATGCCGCCCGGCCCCCGCAAGGCAGCCACCCACCACACACAGACTCATATCAGCCGGGGACCGGCCGGTTCTCGGCCATCGCGTGGCACCCAGGCTCCGCGGCCCCGCCTTGCCGGGGCGCGCGACGGTCACCGACAATGATCCATTTGCCCCTACTCCAGAGCCCGAGGCGGTTGGCGTGAACGACAACGAACAGGCATCTCCTTCCCCGGACGCATCCCGGCACGGCCTTGCCGGGCAGAGCGCCGGCGCCGACTACGAGACCGCGCTCGAGACGGTGGGACAAGTGATCACTTGGTACACCGAGCGGATCCTGGCAGAACGCCGCTCGGACAGGCCGGACGAGCAGCTCCTGGAGCAGATGATGTCCCGCCGCCAGGCGTGCGTTGACGACCAGGAGAGGCTGGAGGACGCCGGCGCCGAGGAGACCGCCCGGATCGCGGCCGCCTACGACGCCCTGCTCGATGAACTGGAGTCGGCCGGACCCTGACAGCCGCCCGGACCGGATCGCACGGGCAGGGGCAGAGCAGCCGGGACGGCTCCCTGAGCCAGACTGTGCGGCCGCAGGTGCACCGGCATCAGCGGCGCGGCCAGACGGCTGATAGCCCCCAGCTCGTCCCGGTGCTGGGGCAGCACGCTCCGCAGCCGGCGCTGTACGGCGAAGAACCGGGACGCCTCCTCGGCGCCGTAGGGGCGCAACTGCTCATCGGCCAGGGCCTGGGCAGCGCCGTACGGCAGCAGCCCGCCGACGCGCTCGCCGCGGTGGACTGCGTGGCCGTCCGCGCGCATCACCACCACCGAGTCCACCGCCCCGCTCTCCTCCGCGGCCGCCACCACCTGACCAAGAACGGCGAGGCAGTCGTCGTGACGGTCGGCACGGACCAGAGGGGCGGGCCTGCTCCCGTGCCGGCTCACCTCCGCGTAGCGGGCGAGACCGGCCTGCCGGGAGTCCGCGGCGCGTACCGCCAGGACCGCCAGTTCCACGCGGTATCCCGCCTGCCGGTACAGGGCCGCGCCGGCGAGGAACTCGCCCACGGTGTCCGGGGCGGTCTCGATGACCACGTTGCCCCGCCGCGCGCGGACGTCGGCCTCGGCCCGGGCCTGCCAGGCGCGGTAGTCGCCGCGGATCCGTAGCTCGGCGGTGTACGGCTCTGTCCGCAGCAGCTGCCGGTAGTCCGGGTGCGCCTCCATGAACCGGGCAGCGCTGATTCGCAGGGCCCGCCCGGTCAGCGCCTGGCGGACCAGCCGGGCAGCGCGGGTCTTGCCGGCCCCCGGCTGCCCCATCACGTACACAGCAACCGGCCGTTCCCGCGACTCGAAGCACAGGGACGGCGCGATCAGCTCGTCGTAGATCCACCGGTGCTCCTCAGCGGAAAGCCGGTGATAGTCGACCCCGGGCAACTCCCGCCGCGGCTGCGCCACGCGCCTGACCGGCTCGGCCAGGGCGGCGGCGCGCTCGGCATCCCGCTGCACGGCCAGCCCCCAGTCCTCGGGCACGTGCCCGCCCGGCGCGGTGCGGTGGGCACGCCGGTCAGCTTCAGCCAGCCGCCGGCGGAACAGCCCGGTCTCCACAGCACTCCACGGGCGCGCCCGCTCCGCAACGACCGCCTGCCCCGCCCCCGCCGGACCGTGCTCGCTGGAGACCGCGCCGCTGTCGTACAGGGCCGGCCCCACCGCCGCATTCCGCCCCACCACGACCACACGGTCCGCCAGACGCTCGGCCTCGCAGGCCTCCAGGGAGGCCACCAGGCCTGCCGCGCACCGGTCGTGGTTCTCCCACGACACGTACCGGGCCCGCCCAGCCACGGCCAGCCGCAAGTACCGGTCCAGCACACCGAGCTGGCTCACCGCCTCCGGCACGGCCAGGGCGACGACCTCGATCCTGTAGCCGGCCTGCCGGTACGCAGCAGCTGACCCGCGGAACACCTCGGGATCGGCCAGGGGAGTCTCCACCACTACGTCGCACCGCAGCGCCCGTGCCTGCGCCTCGACTTCGGCCTGCCACCAGTACGTCTGCGGCCGCACCCTGACCCCGGCGGTACGCACGTCCTCCTCGAGGAAGGTCCGGTAGTGGGGGTGGACGGCCTTGTACTCGTCGTGGTCCACCCGCACCGCACCGCCCCGCTGGCCCAGTGCCGCGTGCACCAGGTCCGCCACGAGCGACTTGCCGCTGCCCGGCTGTCCAGCGACGAACACCACCACAGGCTGCCGCTGGGGCACCGCGCCCTGCACGGCGCCCGGGAGCACGGTCGCCGTCAGGACCGACTGGCTCCAGTCACCGGCCAGGTCCACGGCTGACTGCAGGTCTGGTAATGGCGCCTGGGGCTGGGATGACGAGCTCACGTACTCCTCCACGGACAGATCACGGTGCGGGCTGAGGCATGTGCAAGATCACGTGGCCGGGTCTGGCCAGGCAGGAGGCGCACACGCTCTACTCGGGCTGGGTTCCGGCCGGACAGCGCTCGTCGAACCAGGTGAGGAACTCGGTGACGGAACCGATCCGGGCGATCCGTTCGTGGATGGCCCGCTGGTCGTGACCGGCGATGAAATGGCTGGCCCCCGAGACGGCCTCACCGCAACCGCATCCGCACACGCGGCCGTCGAAGTGGGGGTCGTAGTGGTACTTGATCGGGTTCCTCAGGCCGACGACCGGAGATGGCTTATCGACGTAGTGCTGCCAGACGGGGTGCTTCTCGGTGAGAACCTCCCCCTCGATCACCCGCCGGCCGTCCGGGTCCCGCTGGTCCACGCCGTTCGAGGCGCGGATCCGGTGGATCTCCACCGCGGCCTTCACGAATCCGTCCACGGTGAACAGGACATAGTGCTCGCGGTCGGCGGCCACACCCAGGACCCAGCGGCCCCGGTTGACCTCGTAGATCTCCTGCTCGCTCATGCCCGGCGCGTAACCGACCCAGGTGCGGCCCATGGGGCAGGGCAACTCCGCTTCCGTGAGGATGCGCATATCCGTCAAGGTGATGTGCAGCACGAGTACCCATCCATCCCGGGATTCTTGTGTATCCCGGGATGGAATGTATATGTCCTGAGTGGAAACCCGCAAGGCCCGGGATCGTTGGGTATTGCGGCCGGTAGTCCAAGAGCGCGAGAAGGCGAGAGCAATGCTCAAGACCTGTGGATCGGGCTCGGGTTGGCATGCGAAGGGCGTACCTTCCCGAATGATCCTGTGATGGTCATCGAGTAGGCCGACGTTGGCGCGTCGGTCGGGAAGGCACGCCCGTGCTCACGGTAGTCAACGAAGACGGCACGACGCCACATGGCTCTCTGATTGACGAGATCGTCCGCGAGGGCGCGAGGCGGATGCTGGCCGCCGCCCTGGAAGCAGAAGTCAACGCCTACATATCCGAGTTGGCCGATGAGCGGGACGATTCCGGCCGCCGTCTGGTCGTGCGCAACGGCTTCCATCAGCCGCGGAAGGTGACGACCGCGGCCGGGGCGATCGAAGTGAAGGCCCCGCGGGTCAACGACAAGCGCGTCGACGAGGCCACCGGCGAACGCAAGCGGTTCTCCTCGGCGATCCTGCCGCCCTGGGCCCGTAAATCCCCGAAGATCAGCGAGGTGCTGCCGCTGCTCTACTTGCACGGCCTGTCGTCCGGTGACTTCGTGCCCGCGCTGGAGCAGTTCCTCGGCTCCTCCGCCGGCCTCTCACCCGCGACGATCACGCGGCTGACCGCGCAGTGGCAGTCCGACCACAAGGCGTTCATGGACCGCGATCTGTCCGCCACGGACTACGTCTACGTCTGGGCCGATGGCGTTCACCTGCGCATACGTCTGGAGGAGGCGAAGGCCGCCGTCCTGGTCATGGTCGGCGTGCGGGCCGACGGCACCAAGGAACTGATCGCGATGACCGACGGCTACCGCGAGTCGTCCGAGGCCTGGGCGGGACTGATGCGGGACTGTGCCCGCCGGGGCATGCGGGCCCCGGTCCTGGCAGTCGGCGACGGGGCGCTCGGCTTCTGGAACGCGTTGAACGAGGTGTTCCCCCAGACCCGCCACCAGCGGTGCTGGGTGCACAAGACCGCGAACGTCCTCGACGCGCTGCCGAAGTCGGCCCAGCCCGCGGCCAAGCGCGCGATCCAGGAGATCTACAACGCCGAGGACAAGGAGCGTGCGGCCAAGGCCGTCGCCGCGTTCGCCAAGCAGTACGGTGCGAAATACCCCAAGGTCGTCAAGCGGATCACCGACGACGAGGAAGAACTGCTGGCGTTCTTCGACTTCCCCGCCGAGCACTGGATCCACCTGCGGACCACGAACCCGATCGAGTCGACCTTCGCCACCGTCCGGCTACGCACCAAGGTCACCAAGGGTGCCGGCAGCCGGGCCGCCGCCCTCGCCATGGTCTTCAAGCTCATCGAGTCAGCCCAGGAACGCTGGCGGGCCGTGAACGCACCCCACCTCGTCGCCCTGGTCCGGGCCGGCGCTTGCTTCGAACGCGGCCACCTCGTCGAACGCCCCGAGGCGATGGCGGCATGAACCGGCCCACCAGCGGCATGTTGCACCACGTCGAGCTGTGGGTGCCGGACCTCGACCGCGCGGTCGCCTCTCTCGGCTGGCTCCTGGAGGCACTGGGCCACACCCTCTTCCAGAGCTGGAACAGCGGACGCAGCTGGCGGCTCGGGCCGACCTACCTGGTCCTCGAGCAGTCCCCCGCCCTCACCGCCGACCGGCACGACCGCTGCCGGCCAGGGCTAAACCACCTGGCCTTTCACGTCGAAGACGACACCGCGGTCGACCAGCTGGCCACCGACGCGGCACGGCACGGCTGGCATCTGATGTTCCCCGATCGGCATCCGCACGCCGGCGGCGCCCAGCACTATGCCGCCTACCTGGAGAACGACGACGGCTTCGAGATCGAACTCGTCGCGATCAACCCATCACAACGAAACTGAGATCAACCGATCCACAGGTCTTGACGATTACTCAGAAGGCGAGGCAGGTGTCGTCTGCCACGAGAACGTCAGTCGTTGCCACAAGAAGTGTCAGTCCCTGGTGTTCGTCAACACCCTCATGCTTCAAGTGGCCCTGGCCGAACCCGAGTGGTCCGACCTGCTCACCCGGGCCGACCAGCGCGGCCTGCCCCCGCTGTTCTGGGAACGCGTACGGCCCTACGGCGAGGTGAAACTGGACATGGGCGCCCGGCTTCGGATCGGCGGCACTGACCTGGGCGGCCTCTGAAGCCACCCACCAGGTGGGGCAGGGGCGCCGACCTGCCCCACCTGACCGCGGAACTACCCGCACCGCGATCCGCTGTACCGCGGGTTTCGAAGAGGCGATCAGGCCAGCTGGTAAACGGCCTGACCGGGATCCGGCCTCACGATCAGGCCGTCATCGGCGAGCGCGCGCAGGTGCCCGCGGGCTGCTTTGCCCGCGGCCTCGTCACTTGTCTGCTCGTACCCGGCGACACGCAGAGCCAGTACGGCGCGTTGCGTGTCCCAGATGCCGTCCAACGCCTGGATCACTGCGGCCAGCGCCTGCTTGGGCGGCAGCTTCTCAGTCATCTCATTCTCCTTTTCGGTATGCGCCACGGCGCGGTGTCTGCCGTGGCTTTGTAGGCGAGAGTTGACTCCAGTCGTAGGTGAGTTCTGACTCCGCTGGATCTGCTGGGAAATCGAGTGGAGATATCCAGTTCGGTGTTGCCCAGTGGGCAGCCCGGATGCCCGTGCTGCACGTACGGGCCTGGGTCCTTTGCACGGCCGGATCTTGGGGCGATAACATGATCGCCAGAAGCAGTCGTGGTTCCGAGCCGCTGCTCGCCCGTGATCGCGGTCACGGGCGTCTCACTGTCCGGGACTGCAGTCGGGCGATGCCGGTCGGGTACGGCGGTCGCATAGTGCGGGCGCCAGCGGCTGCGCACGTCAAGGAGAACAGTATGGCTACGGGCATCGTGAAGTGGTTCAACGCCGAGAAGGGCTTCGGTTTCATCGAGCAGGACGGTGGCGGCGATGACGTCTTCGCCCACTTCTCCAACATCGCCACCGAGGGCTTCCGCGAGCTCAACGAGGGCCAGAAGGTCCAGTTCGACGTCACCCAGGGCCTCAAGGGCCCGCAGGCGGAGAACATCCGCCCGATGCTCTGAACCGCCCACACCCCCGGCGCCCCGCAGGCGGCCCTCAGGCGCCGGCGGGGCACCGCCACGTTCATTCATGACGGTCCGGTTCTCGTACAGTTGCCGCCGCAGGTAGCGGAGCCAGAACCCACCTACAAATGGAGCCGGTTGTCACCTACGAAGCCACTGCCGGGTTCTGCGACGAGCGTTCCCCAGTGTGAGTGGTTGCGGTGCAGGGAAGTAGCGCCGAGATTGATCAACGTCGTCGATGGGGGATTCGGCGTTGGCGTGGCCTTCGGACCGACGACACTGCGGTTGGCTGTAGTGAGGTCAGCGGTCGCGGTTCCACCAGTCCACGGTTTCCATCGCCAGCACCTTCTTCTCCAGGGCTATGGCTGTCTCGCGGTTGTCGGTGGTGGCCCAGCAGACATGGAGGTCCGCCCACGCCAGCGCGGCCTTGCCCCAGCCGGTTGCTCGCATCGGTTTGCCGGTCTCGACCTCCGCCAACCTCTCCCGCAGCCAGACGGGATCCGCCAGGGCTCGGTCGAAGACCGCTTCGCCGAGTCCGGAGGCCAGCGCCTTGCCGCTGGTGTAGCGCCGCAACCGGCCGTTCAGCCCTTTGCCTTGGCGTTCCCCGGCCATGCCGACGTACACCACTGGGCCGCTCGTCCCCCGCCGGGCGAGGTAGACGCCCGGGGACGTCGGTGCTTCGGCGGCGGCCAGCGGAACCCAGTCCGACCAACTGGCCACAGCCAGCACTTCCCGACTGATCATCAGATCCCCCCTTCGAATGGTGCTGGCCTGAGTGTCGCCGATGGCTCTGACACCCCTCCCGCTGGGCCGAGACCCGACCTCGGAGTCGTTGGTGCCTCGATGCCGTGCGTGCTCTGGACGGCTGGGTAAGCCTGTGGCCTGGCTTCTGGCCTCTGGTTCTTCCCCTGCGGTTCCCCCTTATGTTCCCCCTGCGGTAAGTGTTGGGCTCTGCACGGCTCTTTTCGCAGGCCAGAGCCCGTTTCTAGCGCAATTTGGTGGCTCGACACCTCTCTTTCCTTGATCCTTGGTGGATCTGGAAAGTTCGGTGGGGCGTGGGAGGGCTGGATGGCCGGGACGAAGGCACGGAAGTACGGGTCGACGGAGAAGACCAGGACGCAGGTGCTGGAGGCGTTGGGTGTGGTGAAGGTGGCCACGGCGGCGCAGATTCGGCTGTTGATGTGTCCGGGGACGGCGGACGCGGCGACGGCGCGCGGGGGCTGCAAGGACCTGGAGGCCGAGGGCCTGGTGTTGTCGGCCGGCCGGACGTCGCGGCTCGAGGCGGATGGCCGACGGATCACGGAGAAGCTGTGGTCGTTGACGCCGTCGGGGCTGGAGGCGGCCGCGGTGGTGTTGGACCGTCCTGTTCGGGAGATGGGGGGTACGGCGAAGGCGGCGGCTGCCTCGGGTGCGAAGCACGCGGGGAAGGTGACCGACACCCTGGCCGCGCTCCTGCAAACTCCGCCGGAGACGACCGCGCCCGTCGTCCGCAAGGACACCGTGCCCGCCCAGGCCCCGGCGCCGGAGCAACGCCCCGCGGGGCTGGGGCCGATCGCGGCCTGGTCGACGGAGGTCTCCTTGCCGGTCACCGGATCCTTCGCCGCGCCGCAGAAGGGCAGTGTCCGCGCCGACATGGCGTTCGCCGCGACGGGCACCGAGTTGCCGTTGCTGTTCGTCGAGGTCGACAACGGCACCGAGTCCCCGCCGATCCTCGCGGAGAAGATCGCCCGCTACCGGAAGTTCTTCGCCCGCACCGTCACCCAGGGCAAGCGGGACGTGGTGCTGTGGCGCACCGTCTGGTCGGTCCCCGACCCCGGTAGGCACGGCGGAGGTTCGCATCCACCGGTGGCGGTCGTGTTCACGAAGAAGATGGGCGCGCAAGCGATGGCCGACCGGATGCAGAACGTCGCCGATCTGAGCCAGCAGGCGTGGCGGGGCCGGTGGACCATCGGCCGCGGCGGCATGTACAACCCGCAGGACCGGGATCAGGACGGCTACTTCGACTACGAGGGCACCGTTCCGGTCGTGATGACCGTCCTTGACCGCTTGGAGCGCCACGGCCCGCACGGCCCGATCTGGTGGCGCTGCGGCCGCAAGCCGGCCCTGCAGACCCTGGCCGCAGCCTTGGACAACCCGAACGACGTCCGCGCCTACGACGTGCGCGCGGAGGCCCGCCGTGCGGCGCAGGAGGCGAAGTACGCGCAGGAGCGGGAGAAGCGCGACGAGGAGCGCCGGCGCCGGGAGGCGGCGGCCTGGCCGTGCCCGGAGTGCGGCCGCCAGGTCTACCCCGACGGCGCGGACGACGGCTGGAGCGAGGGCGGTGCCGTTCAGGGTGGACTGTGCCGGATCTGCCGCTCGGCCGCCGAGGAGGCCGCTCGCCGGGCGGCGGATGAGCAGGACGGCGACGGGAAGCGTCGCCGCGGCTGGTTCGGGCGCTGAACACACCGAGCCGGGGCCCCGGTCGGGCTGGGTAAGCCTGAGGGACCCCTGGGCAAGCCTCCCGTGCGGAGGGCTTGCCCAGGCCCCCGACTGAGTAGCTGGCCGCTGATTCGTAGGTGGTCAACCCCTTGTCCTCCTGCGGATCGTTGGCGGACAAGGGGTTGACCACCTACGAATCTCTGGCCGCCGGTGGTTCCACGGGGCCGAGGAGGGTGTGGTGCGCGCATCACCAAGGGCGGCGGGCTGGCCGGGGGATGTGCGGCTCGGGAGGCGGATTATCAGAGAAGCGGGAGCGGGAGCCTGGGGACAAGAGGCGGTCGGGGTGTACGGATCCGACTCGCTTCGTACCGCCGACAGGCCGGCACACCGCGCCTGGGTCTGCTCCGCACCAGCAGCGTTCACCCAGAGCCCACACCTCGTACTCCTCCTCCAGTTCCAGCTTCTCCTCGAGCCGGGTTCGGATCGCGGTCAGGGAGTCTTCCTCCGGATGCAGCTTGCGCAGCCGGGCCAGGTGGGTCAGCCCGGAGCGCCTGGGTGTGCCGGCCACCGGCGTGCACGCCTCCCCAGCGTCGGCGCCGCACACCACACAGGGCCGTGCCTCCATCGCCTCCAGCAGGTCGCTGGTCAGCGGCTGAGCGGGACGTGCGAATGTGGCCCGGGTTCTACCCGGAGCGAGTCGGCTCTCCAGGAACGCGAACGGGTCCAAGGAATCAACCCGATCCTGCTCCCGATCCCGCGCCTCTCGCTCACGGGCCTCCCGAGCCCACGTCTCACGCTGCTCACGCTCGTACGTTGCGATCTTGGCCGCCGACCACCGCTCCACCGCCGCCACCTCCGGTCGTCCCCGACGGGTACCCGCCCCTCATCAACCGATGTCCACCCCGAAGGGTGCGCACACGGGAGGCTGGGCCGATCCGCCGGACCTTGGAGCGGTCAGCGGTCAGCCATCGGTGGCGCGGGAGCGCGGGCTGGCCCAGCGGATGCCGCCCGGCTGCCCGAACGCGACGCTGGCCTTCGAGCGGGCATTCTGACGGGGAGGGCAGAGTGAGCCCGCTCGGTACGGATGGGCGCTTGGAGCGCTGTTTCGGGCCCCGCATTGTCAGACCCACTCCCTACGATCTGCCGCCGAATCGTCGCAGAAGGTGACGGTCGTCTGGAAGGATCTGTGGATGTCTATCCCCGTTCAGCACTCAACCGTTGTTGACCTGCGCAAACTCGTGGATCAGGTTCCTGTGTGGGCGGCGGAGAAGGGCATGAACCCGCTCGCTGCGGTTCCTGAGGCGCCCGGCCGGCACGTACTCCTGGAGGACGAACTGGTCAACGCGGAGGCGTTCATCGGCCTCGCCCACACGTGTGGTGCCCGGGTTCTGTACTACGACAGCGAGACCTTCACCGCCGAGGGCTTCGTAGTCCTCGACGAGAACGACGAAGAAGACGGACCCACCGCCGAGCAGCAGCTCGACACCGAGGCGAAGCGGGAGCTGAAGAAGCTGCGGCGGGCCACCCAGAGCTGCGACGGGCAGATCACCTCCGTCCTGATGTGCTTCATGGCCGAAGGCGTGGCCCACTTCTGGGGCCACGTGGCACGCTGGTACACCGAGCTCACCGAGCAGCGCGATGAGTTCCTCCAGCTGCACCGCGTCTCCCAGTCCGACCGTGACGAAGATGACCGGGCCCGGACCGCGGCCGAGGTCGAGCGGATCGCGGCCGAGCTCGCCGCCGGCCCGGAGTTCCGGGCCGCGACCAAGCGCTCACATCACCAGGACATCGCCGCGAACGCCTACCCACCACCGGTGGACGGCAACGACGACCAGCTCGAGGAACACGAGCGCCTCATCCGATGGGCGGTGAACCAGGCGGTAACCGTCGTCGAGGTCGCCACCCGCCGGGTCTACGCCGGATATGAGCGAGACCTGGACGCCCTCGCACAGGAGATCGCCGCGGCACGCATCCTCGACGGCGCGACCACAATCGCCGCCCGCACCCTGCTTGTCAGCGAGCACCTCACCGCTACGTCCGGCGGGTACACCCCGCCCAAGCGCTTCCTTGACCTCCTCATGCTCCGCCCCCACCTGCGCAAGCAACCTGCGGCGCGCACCATCGTGAACGACACCCTTCCCCTGGACTGACCGACCAGGACGGCGCGGTGAGGACCTGCCAGGTCCTCACCGCTTCCCACCCTCGGTGTCAGCGTGCGTGCGTGGGGTGGCCCAGCCGGCGGGGGTGGGGCGTGGGGGGATGGTGTCGGGGACGGGGTGGAGCGGGGGCTGGATGAGGGGGCGGTCGTCGCCGGTCAGCGCGTGGGCGGTGAAGCCGGCGGCATGGAAGCGGGTGGAGGCTTCGAAGGTGATCAGGGTTCCCACGGGCGCGGCTGCGGCCTGCTCGATGATCCGCAGCAGTTCGTCGGCCCAGTCGATCAGGCGACCGTTGCGGCCGGTGCGCTCCGCGCTGGCGGGCAGGTACAGGGTCAGTCCGTCTCGGACACCGGTGATCTGGAGGTGGAGGTAGTCGTTTCCGGGGGTGACGGCAGTGACCTTGTCCGCCCGGATCCGCGTCTCGCCGATCCGCAGCCAGACCCGGGACCGCCCGGCGCTCACCATGTCAGGTCCGGTCGGGACGCGGCCTGTTGGGGGCCGCTGGTGGTCGTGTTCATGCGTCCACGGTCCCAGGGGGCTTGGGGGCGTGGACGGGATTCGTGCTGGAAGCCACTCGGGCGTGGGCCTGGCAGCGCGCTTCTCCTGGGTGGGTCTTTCGGGGTTCTGCTGCTGCGGGGTCGGCGGTTGCGGGATGTTGGTGTGTCCGTAGCCGGGTGAGCGCGGGGTTGTCGGCGGCAGGGTGGAGGGGTCCGGATATGCGGGACGAGTTGTGGAAGACGGACGAGTTCGGGAAGTCGCACCAGGGCAGGGTGGGCGTGCTCCTGGAGGACGGGACGGTGCCGGGGCCGGTGTACTTCGACGGGAACTCGACGTACGGGCACACGAGCTCCTTCTGGGCCGGGTACAGCGGGCAGCCGTTCTACGGGCCGCGAGCGGAGCTGTTGCGGGCGGTGTGCTCGTGCGGCTGGACCGGTACGGACTACCGGCTGGACTGGGAGCGCATCGGCGATACACCGATGCATAAGGACGAGTCGACCTGGTCGGACTCGGAGAAGTGCCGGACCGACTGGGACCGGCACATCGAGACCGCCGAAGCATCGACGATCGCGTTCCCCGAGGAGGTCGCCGACCTGCTGACGAGGACGAGCCAGGCCCTGGACCGTCTGGCGAGCGAGTCGCCCGCCGCGGCCCTGAAGGCGGCGGGACGGCTGGAGATCCTCGCGAGGGTCATCGGCTACCACGCGGCCAGCGCCGCGTGGTCGATGGAGTCGGACGAGCTCGGTGCCGCCCTGGGCATCACCGGACATCAGGCCGAGGAACTCCTGGACCGGTACCGGCGCATGTAGCACCGCGACGAGACGCAGGCTCCTCGGCTGCTCGTGGTGGTGCTTCGGAGTCCTCCTGTGGATGTGGGGAATGGTCCTACTACCGGGCGGTGACTACCGAGGATGACGCGGCTCTGCTCCTGGTCTGGGTACATGGGCAGGTTGATGGGATCGCCTACGCCGATGCGAACGCCCGTGATGACCCTCAGTGGAGTGAGCGGGGGGAAGAGCGGTTGCACACGCTCGTCGAGTACCTCAAGGACAAGGTCGCGGTCGGGACGACGCACACCATGGGGGACCAGACGAGCTGCTACCTCCTGCCGGCGGGCGTTGCCGAGGCGGAACGGCTGATGCGGATCCGTGACGTCAGGCTGGAGCGGTTCGACATCGCGGCGAACGGTTTGATCAGCGCTGGCATGGACGACTTCCCGGACTGCGTCGTGACGGTCCGGGACTTCGCCCTCTCGCCCGGCGCCGTCATCCTCTACACCGTCCTGACCCCGCAGGAGATCGACAAGGCGGTGTCCTACCTGGTCGAGCAGAAGCTGGCCACCACGTTGGCCATGGCGGAGTCCAAGATCGTGGCGATCAAGCTCACCCCGCAGGGGACCATCTGTGGGTCCGCCGACACCATCGACGTGAGGAAGTTCGTCATCGACCAGCAGGCAGGCATCAAGAACCAGTTCAACGTCTTCGGCAACGGGAACCAGTTCGGCGACGGCAACACCCAGAACAACACCTTCGGCTATGACCCGAACCAGCTGACACAGTTCGCCAGGGAGCTCCTCGCCGCGGCGAACACCGCGGACATTACCGACACCGCCCGTACCCGGGTCACCGAGAGCGTCGCCGTGCTCGAGGGCGAGCTCGCCGAGAACAGCCCCGACCCGGGCAGGGTGCGCCACGCTCTGGAGAGGGTGAGGGAAGTGGCGTGGGAGACGCTGCCAGCCGCGATCATCCAGGCCGTGTTCACCGCTGCCGGCCTCATGTGAGAACGGGGTTCCGGGTTCCTCGAACCGCTGGGGACCGGACCGCCACCCACCCCGGTCGGTACGGAGGGGGTGAACGAACCATGCGGGCGTATGAAGGTTTGTTCACCCCTGAACGAACCTTCAACGGCCTCCGTCACGTGAGGTCTGTTCACCCCTGAACGAACCGCCTTGCAGGTGGGTAGGGGAAGGGTATGAGTGAGACCCGGTACGGCTTCGAAGCGCCCAGGTTCCGTGCCGCCCGGACGGCCGCTGGCACGTCGGTGGCCCGGATCGCGCGGACGGCCCGGGTGTCCGAACGGGCCGTGAGCCTCTACCTGGCTGGCTCCCGCACCCCGCGCCCCGGGGTGCTGGTGCTGCTGGCGGAAGCCGTCGGGGTCGAGCCATCGGACCTGTGCGCTGTCGATCGGGTGACGCTGGCGCATCTGCGGGTCTTCACCGGCCGCAGCCGGGCGGCGATGGCCCGGGAGCTCGACATGGCCGAGGAGACCTACCGGCAGTTGGAGACCACCGGTAACCGTGGCCGACTCGCCTCCAGCCGCTACAGCTACCACGAGGAGCGGTGGATCGCCTGGATGGAGTGGGCGCCGCCGAAGTTCGGCGTCACCGCGGCCAGGCTCGCCGCCGCCGAGCAGCACACCCGCGAGGATCACCAGGCCGACCTGGAGAGGCGATGGCAGCAACTGCGCCAGACCGACCCCGCCTTCGCCGCCAGGGTCGAGGAGCTCGGGCGGCTGGGACGGGCCCTGCGGGAACAGTGATCAGACCGGTCACCCTGCCGATTCCCAAGATCCCCGACAGCTACAGGCGCTGGAACACCCGGCCGCGGCCGGACCCGACCGCCTGGACAGCCTGCCCGCCCAGTTCCGGCCACATCGCCGATACCAGCGCCGAGGGCCTGGCGCTGTTCTGAGTGGGTGGTAGTCCGGTTTAGGGGCAGTCGGGGAGCGGGTTGCCGTCGTTGTCGAGGGCTTGGTTGTCGCCCCAGTTTTTGAGGTAGTAGGCGGAGACCCAGCCTTGGCGGGCGCCGGTGTCGAGGTCGGTGAAGAGCCAGTAGTTGTTGACACCTTCAGGGCCGGTGACCTGGCCGCCGAGCTTTTTGCACCAGACGTAGTTTTTGCCGGCGCTCAGGGTGCCGACCTGGGCGGTGTCTTTGGAGGGGCCAGCGCGGCCGGGTCCGTCTTTGAAGGTGTCGACCCAGTATTTGACGGGCTGCGGCGCGGGCGCGGGCGGGCGCGGCGGCTGGGGGCTGGGAGCCCGTGATGGGGCGGCGGGGGACTCGGCGGGGCTGCTCGCTGAGGGTGCGGGTGGGGTGCTGGGTCCGCTTCGCGGGGTGGGGGTGGTGGCCGGCGGCGTGGTGGGGTCCGGGGCGGGGAAGGTGGGTTCCGGCTGGACTGGGGTGGTTTCCGTCGGTGTCGGTGGGGCGGGGAGCGTGGCCTGCGCCTGGGGTGGGGGAGAGAGGGCGGGGGCCTTCGGGTCGGGCCAGATCAGTGCGGTCAGGGTGACGGCGACGGCACCGAGGACCACGGCCAGGACGGCTGTGCCCCGTGTGAAGACCGTTGGGGCCCGGCCGGTGCGGCTGTGCGAGCGCGGGGCCGCGGCTGACCGTGGCGCGGGCCCGAGGCCACTTGCTGGGAACCCGGGTCCCGCCCCCGCCGCTGTTCCTGCCGTGCCTGCAGCCTGTGACGTTGCCGGGCCCACCGCGTCTGCCGCGGGTATCGCCTCCTCGGATTTCGACGTGCCGGCCGCGGGCGCTGCCGGGACGGTGGGCGGGGTGTGCCAGCCGGTTCCGTCGCCGGGCGGGCGTCCGGTCCGGGAGGGGACTGCGTCTGCCGCGGCCGGGGTGGGGCCGGCAAGGCTCGGGGCCTGGGAGGTGGGCGGGGTGTCGGGTTCCCAGTCGCTGTCGAAGATGACTTCCACGTCGAGGATCGCGTCGAGGTCTGCTTCGCCGGTGTCCTGCATCCACTGGCGGAACCGTTCCGGTACGGCCAGGGTGTCCTCGCCTCTGATGGCCGGTGCGGTGGCTCCGGCCCGTATGACGACGGGCAGGTGCGGATCCACTTGGGGCAGGTAGTGGTTCCGGGCCCATCGGACGGCACGTCGTACTTCCCTGGCCCGTTGCGCCCAGTGCTTGGTGTCGCACGTCTCGCCGCAGATGTTCAGGCAGTAGGCGGCGATCTCGGCGACCAGCCGGTCGTTGAGGATGGCTGGCGCCTGCCCGTTCAGGGCAGCGCCGATGGTACTGCGCCGGGAGAAGACGGTCCCGGACTCGGCCATCGTGGAAAGTGACGCCGGTCCCTTCCGCCCTTGCTTGGCTCCCGCCGCAGTCGCGCGGTCCTGGAGGTTCTTCAGGTCCTGGCCCAGGCAGGCGGCGAGCTGGTCGGCTCGCTGCCATGCCGGGGTGGTCTTGTCGTTGCCGGCCACAGTCCCCCTGCCCGTTGCTGTCCGGCGGATCATAACCACGGGCGCACGCGTGTTTGAGGGCCGGTCAGGGACGGGTGCCGCGGTGGGCGCAGGGTTTGCCCCAGGCCGTACCGCGGCACCGCTTCTGTCCCCCTGAAGGTCAGTCAGGTATTGCTACCAGCGGAAGGAGGACGGCCCCGGGTTGTCGGTCGAGGGGCCGTAGCCCTTGGCGCGGACAGCCGAGTAGTAGGTGTTCGCCCACTCCGGGCAGGTGCCCCCTGAGTGGCGTGCCAGGATCTCGGTCGAGCTGAGGTTGCGGCAGACACTCATCATGTCGTCCAGGAAGTTGTTGTCGACGCGCTCGCGGTTGCGGCCGCTCTCGTTGCCGTCGAGGGTGTCGCCGTCGGGTCCGTTGAGGCGGTTCTGCTTGCGGTAGTTGCGGTAGCCGAAGTCATGGCGCTCGCACGACGGGCCGAAGTCGTAGCCGTTGGGGCGGTCGCCCGTGGGGCTCGAGCACTGGTCGGACCCCCAGGTGAGCATCCGGTCGTAGGGCTTGTCCGCGCGCAGCTTCGCGAACTTGTCCGCAGGGGTGTCGTACAGGTAGTGGTCGGCGATCTTGCGCATTTTGCTGTTGTCGGTGGATACGTACCAGGTCTGATGGGCGTGCGCCGAGGCCGGCCGCAGGACGAGCGCCTTGCCAGATCCGTCACTGGTCCGCGAGACGGCCAGGTTCGGGCTGCCGGTGGGCACCAGCGTCACGGCGTCCCCGCGCCGCTGGAGGTAGAACCGCTGCTGCGCCGCCGAGGAGCACACGCCGAGCTCTATCGGAGCCCCGTCGCCGGTTGCGCCGGCCTGGACGCAGGTGCTGGTGTCCGGCGTGGAGGCCACGTGCACGGGGTGCAGCTCGTAGGCGCAGCCCAGCGCGGCGTCCAGCGGGCCGACCAGGCGGAAGAACTGGTTGTTCTGAGCGCCGAGCTGGGAGGCGATCAAGGCCGATCCGGGCATGCTGCCCGCGTTGTACACGTCCATGACCTGCCGGGAGGTGAGGCTGCCGCCGCGGAACTGGAGCTCGTAGCCGGTGTAGTTCCCGCACGCGTTGACCGTCGCCAGCCGGTCGTTGTTGCCGCCGCCCCCTGTCGACGGCGAGGTGGGCGTGCTCGGGGTCGTGCCGGCGCAGTCCGGTATCTCGCGGCCGGTGTTGTCCTTCGCCTCGTCGTTGTTCCACTTCGAGAGCGCGAACGCAGAGACGAACTGGTCCTTCGACGGCGACCCGCTATCCAGGTCCGTTTTCAGCCAAAAATGGTTGAACTCGGATCCTTCGCGTACTTCGGGGCCGCGTACTTTGCAGAACACATAGTTCGTGCCGGCGTTCAGCGTGCCGGTCACCGCGCCCTGGCCCGGCGCCTTGTAGCCGGGCATCGCCTTGAAGGTATCGACCAGATACCGGGCCGGCCGCTCGTCCGCGGAAGCCGACGACGGGACCAGCTGGCCTCCGCCCACGACGCCCGCGACACCCAGGACGGCCATCAGGACCAGCACCACGCCGAACACCCGGCGCACTATTCGAGCTCCACCCATTACCGGAACCTCCTGTGGATTGAGGCACCGTCAGTCCGGCGCCCCGCCCCTCCAGAAGACCACCGGACTCCCGGGGGAGGGGAGTCGTAACTGTCCTGGCCTGCGACGACACCGCTCCGTGGACACTTCGCCCCCCTCGCGGCCGGTCGCGGACACTTCCAGGGCCACCGCGGACAGTTCGCACCCCTTCCGTGGATGTGGCCCACCCCATCCTGGATCCGCGTTCCGCCGCATCCGGCGGCAGGGACCGGAAGGGAGACGAACATGAGGGCGCCACCCCATCAACCCGACCGCCCGCCTGGCCACTCGGCGTCCCGCCGCACACCCCGTCCGCCGGCCAGCCGCGTCTGTCTGCCGGTCGCCCACACCAGCCAGCGCAGGCCGCACTGGTGCGGGCCCGCGACCGCGCGCATGCTCCTTGAGGCCAGGCTCGGGCCGGACGCACCCGGCCAGGAACAACTGGCATGGATCGCCGAGAACGAGGGCGGCACCTGGCGCGGCGATCTCCAGCAGGTCCTCAACGACCACCTGGACACCGCCGGCTACCAAGTCCGCGAAGGCGCCGGCCGACTGGGCCCGGACCTCCGCGACGGCATCGACCACGGCTTCGCCCTCGCCCTCAACATCCGTTTCACCCTGTCCGGCCCCCACCTGGCGCCGTACACCGGCGGGCCCATCGCCCACTGGATCGCCGCAGTCGGATACGACGACACGACCGGCGACGTCCTGGTCCTCGACCCCGCAGCGGGCAACCCCGGATTCGAAGACATCCCCCGCACCCCCTTCCCGCTCCCCCTCGGCCAGCTGGCCCCCTTCACCCCCCGCTACCTCGCCCCCGCCCGCTCTGCCCCCGACCTTCCCGCCGCTCCTCTACCCACCACTGGCGGAGGCCCTGCTGGCCCCCGTCGCCTCCTACCCCACCGTGATGACCAGCCAGGGCAACTGTCCGCGAAATCAACATCTGTGCAGCTCACAGCCGTGCGGACTGTCAGCTCCGAAGCCGTGGACAGCTTCCCCCTCCCCGCCGACCGCGGGTCCTGGTCCAGTGATCTCCACCACCCCCGCCCCCTCGTGGGGCGCCGACGAAGGGACCCGCGCATGCCCCGTCCGACCACCGGCCACCGGCCGCGCCGCCGCCTCTGGCGCATCACCACCACCGTTCTGGCCCTCGCCATGGCCGCCCTCGCCACCGCCGCGGGCGCCTTCGACCTCACTCTCAGCCCGGCCTCCGCCGCTTCCTCCACGGGCCAGCCGATCTCCCGCACGGAGGTACTGGCCCGCGCCGAGTCATGGATGAACCAGGGCCTCCAGTACACGTACAACGGCGGCACCGCCCCCGACCCCGACGGCAAGGCCTACCGCCGGGACTGCTCCGGGTACGTGTCGATGGCCTGGCACCTGGACCGCAGCCGCGTCGTCTCCACCGACCCGGGCAACGCCCTGGTGGACCCCGCCGTCTCACACAAGATCGCCAAGGACGAACTAGCGCCCGGCGACGCGCTGGTCGCGTGGGACACCCACGTACGCCTCTTCGACCACTGGATCGACGCCGCCCACACCCGCTACGTCGCCTACGACTTCGGCTCCACACCAGTCCGCCACCAGGAGTACAGCTGGAACGGCGCGTACGACTTCCAGAATCTCCTGGCCTACCGCTACAACAACATCACCGACGACGGCACGGTGCCTCCCACCTCCCCCGCGGCGGTGGCCCCGCAGCCGGTGAAGTTCTGGGTCGACACCTTCCAGACCGGTCCCGGCCGCGCCGGCCCCTCCCGGGACACAGCCCAGACCGGCGTACTGAACGCGGGCACCAACTACGTGTGGTGCAAGAAGCAGGGCTCGACCGTGACCGACGCCACCGGAGCCACCAACCACTACTGGCTCTTCACCGACCTCGACTCCGGCGCCGCCCAAGGCTGGGTCTCCGCCTACTACCTCAGCCGCTGGGGCGACAACGAAGCCCGCGACAACAACGGCACCCAGATCCCCGACTGCCCGTGACCTTGCGATATCACCGCGCCCAGTCGAGCCCCATCTCGGCGAGCGCGCGAAGCTGGTCGGCGCCGAGCCGGTCGCGTCGGGCCTTCTGGTTGGCGATCCACACCCCGGTCCGGTGCTCTACGCCGTCGCGGAGCAGGTCCACGCCCGGGCAGACCGTACCCGTCCCGCTCCCGGTACTGCGCGAGGGCCCGCACGCCCGTCTGGAAGGCGACCGGGCCCCGTCCGGACGTCGAGGTCGCGGGCGCCTTCGCCGTGGTCCTGCGGGCGCGTTCGGCCTTGACGCCGAGTTCGCCGAGCCGCTCGCGCTGTTCGTCGCCGAGCCCGTCCGAGTCCCGGCGTTGGGTGGCGAGCCAGTTCAACCGGCCGATGGGAATGAGGTGTCGGCCTTGCACTGGAGGCAGGGCACGGTGCGGGGTTGCTGGAGTGCGTCGAGGGCTTGGTCGAGGTTGATGGGGATGCCGTCGGGCTGGCAGCCGATGATGTGGACGAGGCGTGCTCCGGGGTGGCCGGGGCGGTGGGGCAGGTTCTGTATCGTCCAGGCCTGACGGGCCCCTCCGAGGCCTGCAGTGGCTGTGGGGCGGGTCGGTACGGTGCTGTAGTCGCCGCCTTCGATGGGGCGGACATGGCTGGCGTCTAGCCATACGGTGTGTTCCACGGGCTCTTGGCGGCCGCTGATCCCGGCTGTCCAGATGGTGATGGCGACACGGTACTGCCAGCCGTCGGGTACGCGGCGTCGTTCATAGAGTGAGGCCCGAAGTTCCTGGCCGTCGGGCAGGATCACGACGACCCGGGCATTGCCTGCGGGCATCGAATCCTCCTCACCCCTGGCCAGGATTCTATTCGGGGCCGGCCGTTAGCCTGTCGGTATGGCGGATCTTGTCGTTCCGGGCCGCACGGGCGGCCTGATCACTCTGGGCGCTGCGGACGCTCTGTGGGCCGGCTTGACGGCCGGTAGCGCGGTGCCGACGGCTTCTGGGGCGTTCACCGGCTTTCCTGCAGATGCCCGGGCGGGGTACGTCCTGCTCGGCGGCCGGGTGGTGGCGACGGTACAGACCGGCGGCCGGTGGAGTGTTTCGGAGACCGAGGTGCGCCGGGCGGCCGCGGAACTGAACGCGGTGGGGATGGACCGCCAGGACCTGCTCCGTATCGGCCCGTTCCGCCACGTGCAGCGGCAGGGACAGCACGAGGGAACACCGCTGCGATGGCGCCAGCGCATCGCCCAAGAACTGCAGGGGCTGGGCGGTCCCGAGTGGGCGGCACGGCGCGAAGGGGGCCAGCCGTTCCATCTGGCGGGGATCGACTGGCGGCGGATACTCGTGGAGCAGACCCGAGACCGCACAGCGCGGACGTGGTGGCTGCCGCGCGCCGTGGTCCAGCTGCTGGACGGAGCCGAGCACAGCGAAACACGGTGGCTGCAAGCCCAAGCAGCGCAGACCCGCCAGGCCAGTTCAGTCGTCCCCGGGCCGCCCTCCCAGCACCGGCAGGCCCGAGCCGCCGACAACCGACAGACGCCCAGCCCCGACTGCCCAACCACTCCACTGCGCCCGTACACCGGGGAGTTGGAAGGTCACCTGTACTCGGTGCTCAGCAGGAAGCCCGGCACCTCCGGCAAGGTGGCCGGGTGGACGTGTGCCGTCTGCCGCACCGCGCCCGCCGGCGTGCTCGACCACTGCCACGAACACGGCTACGTCCGCGCCCCGGTCTGCCAGTCCTGCAACATCCAAGAGCGCCCTGACCACCTCTACAGCAACGACATCCGCGTCGCCGACCGCTACACACGCCTCTTCGACACCGACACCCTCGAGTGGCTGCGCCACTGGCACCGCTGCCCCGGCTGCCGCGCCCGCACCACCCTGCCCCTGCCACACCTCGCCGCATGGACCGCCCACACAGCCTGCCGGCCCCTGCGCCCGACCCACCGCGGCTCCCGCGGGCGTGCACTCTGTGGTGTGCTGCGCGTGTCCTGGACGGGAAGCCAGAACACACCCCGCTCCTGCCTGCTCACCGTCACCGTCGACTTCTGCCCCTCCGGCGAGCACCGTGTCCTGGCACAAGTCCCCTACCGCGAAGCCGCCGAGCGGTTTGGCGCCTGGCTGGCCGAGGCCGCGCCCGATGTGGCCGCCGCAGCCGGACCCGACCGCCTCGACGGCCTCCCCGCCCAGTCCCGGCCAGTCATCGCCGACACCAGCGGCGATGGCCTGGCGCTGTTCTGAGCACGACCTCCTGGGAGGATGCGAGCCCTACCGCGCCCAGTCGACGCCGAGTTCGGCGAGCGCATCATCCTCTACCTGCGGCTCGGCGGTGGCCTACCGCGTGACCGCTCGGGCCGGCCTCGTCCCCCACGTGTGCTGTGGGGGGCGGGGAACTGCTCGAACATGGCTCCAGCGGGTGGACGCCCGGCACCCGGCTGGTGGGGGCGGGTACCGGCTCCACCCGGATCGGGGGGAGAACCAGGGAGCCGGTACCCGAGGCGGGCCCTGTGGATGGGCCCGTAATCTCTATGAATACACGAAAAGGGCTGGTGTGGGTGTTCCGGGTGTTCTACCGGGCCCAGTCCACGCCCAGCTCGGCGAGTGCGGAGAGCTGCGCCGGGTCGAGTCGGTCGCGGCGCTGTTTCTGGTTGACGATCCACACCCCGGTCCGGTGCGAGCTGCCGTCCGGAAGCCGCTCGACATGACCGCGCCCCGGCAGACCCCCACCCTCCCGCTCCAGATACCGCGCGAGGGCCTCAACGCCTGCCTGGAAGGCCGCTGCGCCCCGCCCGGACGGGGACGCCGCAGGCGCCTTCGCGCCGGTCTTGCGGGCCCGTGCGGGGCCCTTCACGCCGAGTTCGAGCAGCCGCTCGCGCTGCTGGTCGGTCAGCTGGCTGAAGTCCCGGCGTTGGGTGGCGAGCCACCGTCCGATGTCCTCTCCGTGCCGGGTCACGCCGGGGACGATCGCGCTGAGGCGGGCGCCGTCGGCGAGGAGCTGGGCGAGGTAGGCGAGGTGGCGCTGCCAGTCCACCGTCCAGCCGCGCTCGCCCGGGTTCCAGTCCTCGTCGATCGCCGCGAGGGCTTCGGCCCGCCGGCGGGCGCGGCCCGGGTCCTTGCCCAGCCCGCCGGGGCGGCGCACGTTCGTCAGCCACTGCCCGACGGGCCGGTCGAGGGCGACGCCGTGCCGCGGCGCGGCCAGGGTCCCGTGGAGCTCGTAGTAGGCCCGCGCGGCGGCGAGGTTCTCGGCGAAGGCCTGGTCGGCGGTGTCCCAGACGATCCCCAGTTCCTCCAGCTCGCCCGCGTGCTCGCCGGTCATGGTCCCGGCGCGGAAGGCGCGCCGCTGGTCGGACAGCCACCGTCCGAGCGGGTAGGGGCCCTCGGCGTGGCCGTACGGCACGTCGAGATCGCCTTCGCGCTCCCGGTACCGGAAGGCGGCCTCGATGCCCCGGCGCCAGTCCTGGCGCTCGGTGTTGAAGACCTGGTAGCTGATCCACTTCGCGATCAGCGCCGGGTCGCGCGGTGCCGCGAAGCGGAGCAGAAGCCGGGCATCCTCCTCCCCATCAGCCGGTCCGTCGCCAAGCACCGGCGACGGCTGAACGGTACGCTTCTGCTTCTCTTGAGGAATGGCAAGCAATTCAACAGCACGTTCATCATGCGCACGAAGGCCATTCAATACCCTAATCAAAGGCCCGTACGATTTCGAAGTGAGAAGATCCTCGGGCTTTTCTTCCTTGTCCAGGAAAATGGGAACGATCAGGGTGGCGATCTTCCCTTCCCCGGGCTTCTGCCGAAGCGCCCGGCCAATGGCTTGGACGATGTCCACGGCTGATCCCTTGGGGTCGATCAGGGCCACGCTGTCGACGGCCCGGATATCGACGCCTTCCCCGAGTACCCGGCAATTCGCGAGCACCGCGCGCCCGGCCCGGCGCCCGAAGTCGCCCAGGACGGAGGCCCGGTACTCGGGGTCGTGCTCCCCGCGCAGCCACCCCGCCCAGACCTTCGCCGGATGCCGGGCAGGGTCGGTGTTGTGCAGCCGGCTGGCGACGCGGGGGAGACCGTCGGCGAAGGCCTGCGCCTCGACGGTGCGGTGGTGGAAGGTGATCGTGGTCTGGAGCCCGTGATCGGCCATCGTCTCCAACAGGGCCGTCTGCATCGCGGCCAGCCGCTCCCCGCGCAGCCGCTCCTCCCACCGCTCGGCGCTGTAGAGCCGCCTCGGGGTCACCACGGGGTCCACGAGTTCGGCCACCACGATCTGGTACCGGGCAAGTAGCCCCCGCGCCACCGCGTTCGCGAGCGACAGCTCGTACACGACCGGCCCGAAAACCCGCACGTCATCCATCGAGCAGGCCATCTCCTTCGGGAGCGGATTGCGCAGCGCGGACGGCACGTAGCGCCGCCCCTCCGCCTCCGCCGCCTGGCGCCGCTTCTCCTCGGTCTCCCGGTGGTCCTTCTCGGCCGCCCTCTGCTCTGCCCGTGTACGGCCCAGCCGCTCGGCCCAGATCCTGGGGGTGGCCGTCATGTACAGCCGTCGCTGGGCCGGGATCACCTCCTGGCGGTGGATCTCCGCCCAGGCCTTGCCCGCCGAGCCCGACGTACGGTGCGCCTCGTCCACCACGACCAGGTCGAAGGGGGCCATCTCCAGCCCGTACCCGCCGCGGTGAGCCTCCGCGATCACCGGCAGCGACGCGTACGTCGCGTACACGGTCACCGGCCCCTGCCCGTGCCACAGCGCGAGCTGCGGCGCCGACGTCGTGGCACGCACGTCCAGCCCGTACAGCTGGACGTTGTCCTCCAGCGAGCACACCGCGACCGCGGGGCCGCTGTGGCCGGCGGTCCTCCACTCCCGGGCCGTCTGGGTCAGCAGGTCGAGCGTGGGCAGCAGCACCAGAACCCGCCCGCCCCGCGCCAACCGGAGCGCGGCCGCCGCCGCAATGAAGGTTTTCCCGGTCCCGCACGCCGCCACCACCGTTACCCGCAGCCCCGCCTTAGGAATTCGTTTTCCGGGCCGGATTTCAAGCCTTCGGACGATCGCCTCTACCGCCTCCTCCTGGTGAGGACGAAGCGTGATCTCACGGGGCTTCTGCATTCGATTTCTCCGTCAGGTAGAGGAAGTCGGCGCCCTCTTGGTCGGGGCCAGTAGCAGAATTCTCGGGATGGTACACAGCATCCGATTCACGCGATCGGCGTGCACGAGGACCCGGGCGGCTGGGAGGCTTGCGGTGCCGAGAGGGGGTGTCCATGATCTCGTCATATTACACACTACATCTTACTCCGAGGGCGTGGACGCCTGCAGCTTCAAAGCCCGGTGGGCCCTCCCCGGGGGCCGGGATCCGTCAAGTGAGCTCGCGGGGTGTCACCGATGGGGTTAAGTCCTGGGGTTGTTTCAAGAAGGATCTACGAGGCGTCCCATGCTGTGGCAGCGTGGGCTGCGCGTCCGGTTTTTCGGAGCACATGGAACGAGGAGGACTGCACGATGAGTCGAGGCATGTACGGCCTGCAGGTAAGCAACCTTCACTGGGAGGCGGATTGGCGCATGCTGAAGGTCCACTTTGGGACAGTTGGCGAGGTCAAGTCCGCGAACGTGGTCATGGATGAACATGGACGGAGTAAGGGCTTCGGGTTCGTAGTGATGGGTTCAGTCGAGGAGGCGAAGAAGGCTGTCGAAACCCTGAACGGCTCCAAGCTATTCGATCGCCCCATCGTTGTGGCATATGATCTTGAGGGACCTGGGGAAAGCAGCAGGCCCTTCTCGCCTGCTAGTTAGCCAGCCGCCCGCGCAGCGGGCAGTGGTCCTGGAGGCGGAGCCGGAAGGGGCAAGGACATGGGAGCGGTGCAGCCCCCCAACGAGGCGGAGCCCCAGACCTCCCCGTGAAACTGGGTAACCTCCCGCGCGGAGCGCGGGAGGTTACAGGCCCGAGGAACGGGCCGCGCAGGGTGAAGCGCAGCGGAACCCGAAGCAGTCCGGAGCGAAGCGCAGGACCCCGGCCCAAAGGCTCGGCGAAGCCGAGCCGGGCCGAGTGCAGCTCGAAGCGAAGCGGAGAGCTCCGGCCGAAGGCCGGCCCCGGGCTGCGAAGCAGCCCCGCCGAGCGCAGCGAGGCGCTCTCTTTTGGGCGAGCGCAGCGAGCCCGTTCAGTCCTGAGCGCGCAGCGCTCAGGGACCCGCTCCGCGGG
>NZ_JALGBX010000039.1 GCF_022808175.1 Streptomyces sp. AP-93
GGACGCTTCCTTTGTACTCACCCTCAGTAACAATTACTGGGGCTTTCCTCCGGGCTTTCGTTCTGTTCTTGCGTTTCAGACTCTATCAGAGTCCGTCTCGCTTGTTTTCCGCCTTCCAGGTCATCCGCTTTCGCGTTTTCCCTTTCCGGCGAGTCCGACTCTACCAGTCCTTTTCTTTCTCTCTGACCACTCTCCGTTTTGCCGAATAGGCATGCGGAAAGGAGGCGAGATCAAGATCAGAACAAGAGAGTGGAGGAGTCCCGTCCATCGGCCGTTCGCGAAATGTTCACGCGGGGCTTCCTGGCGGGAGTCACGACAGTACAGGTCCACCAGGGCCCAAGCAAATCGATTCAGGCGTATGGTCTAGTCCACCGGTCTAGTCCACTAGTCTCCGTGCCGAAGGACCAGTCCGGTTCGGGACCAACATCGGGCGAACCCGAACATGTTGTGACTTATCCTTCTGGAGAGTACGCCGTTCGCGACAGGTAGCGACGGCGACACGACGAAGCCCCACCCCTGGGAGGCCCCCATGACCAGCGTGACGTCCCCACTTGCCGGGACTGCGATCGGACTCGCGGCAGTGCCCGATCCGGTGTTCTCCGGCGCGATGGTGGGACCTGGCACCGCCATTGATCCCGTGCGCGAGCCTTCGGCGGCCGTGTCCCCCGTAGACGGTGTAGTGGTCTCCCTGCACCCGCACGCGTACGTCGTCGTCGACGGCGAAGGCCACGGTGTACTCACGCACCTGGGCATCGACACCGTTCAGCTCAACGGCGAGGGCTTCGAGCTTCTCGTCAACAAGGGCGACACCGTGACCCGCGGCCAGGAGGTCATTCGTTGGGACCCCGCCGCGGTCGAGGCCGCCGGCAAGTCCCCCATCTGCCCCGTGGTGGCGCTGGAAGCGACTGCCGACTCCCTGTCCGGTGTGGTCGAGGCCGGAGACGTCAAGGCCGGAGACGCCCTCTTCGGCTGGCAGTGACCTTCGCTTCTAGACGCACTGGCACATCCAACGCGGCGGGTGGACCCGCCGCTCAATCGGAGACAGGTGAAATGGAGACAACGCTGCGAGGCGTCGGCGTGAGCCACGGTGTGGCGATCGGCGAGGTTCGGCACATGGGCACGGCGGTTCTCGAGCCGCCGGCGAGGCAGATCACCGCGGACGAGGCGGAGCGCGAACAGGGGCGCGCCCGTCAGGCCGTGGAAGCTGTATCGGCCGACCTGATCGCCCGGGGCCAGCTGGCCGGTGGCGAGGCCCAGCACGTGCTCGAGGCCCAGGCGATGATCGCCACGGACCCCGAGCTCATGGCGGACGTCGACCGGCGCATCGCCGTCGGCAGCACCGCCGAGCGCGGTGTGTACGACGCGTTCGCCGCCTACCGTGACCTGCTCGCCGGTGCCGGTGAGTACATGGCCGGCCGCGTGGCCGACCTGGACGACGTGCGCAACCGCATCGTCGCGCGCCTGCTCGGCGTGCCGATGCCGGGTGTGCCCGACAGCGACGAGCCGTACGTGCTGATCGCGCGGGACCTGGCTCCCGCCGACACCGCTCTGCTCGACCCGGCGCTGGTCCTCGGTTTCGTGACCGAGGAAGGCGGCCCGACCAGCCACAGCGCGATCCTCGCGCGGGCGCTGGGCGTGCCGGCCATCGTCGCGCTGCCCGGTGCCGGTGAGATCGCCGAAGGTACGGTCATCGCCGTCGACGGCAGCACCGGCGACCTGTTCGTGGAGCCGAGTGCGGCGAAGCGGGCCGAGCTGGAGGCCGCGGCCGCCGAGCGCAAGGCCGCTCTCTCCGCGTCTTCCGGTCCGGGAGCCACGTCCGACGGCCACAAGGTGCCGCTGCTGGCCAACATCGGCGGCCCGGCGGACGTGCCGGCCGCCGTCGATGCCGGGGCGGAGGGTGTGGGCCTGTTCCGCACCGAGTTCCTCTTCCTGGACGACAGCAAGCACGCGCCGACCGAGGAGAAGCAGGTCGAGTCGTACCGCAAGGTCCTCGAAGCCTTCCCCGAGGGCCGTGTCGTCGTACGCGTTCTGGATGCCGGCGCCGACAAGCCGCTGGACTTCCTGACCCCGGCCGACGAGCCGAACCCGGCTCTGGGTGTCCGTGGTCTGCGTTCGCTGCTCGAGCACCCGGACGTGCTGCGTACGCAGCTCACCGCGCTGGCCAAGGCCGTCGAGGGGCTGCCGGTCTACCTCGAGGTCATGGCCCCGATGGTGGCCGACCGCATCGACGCCAAGGCCTTCGCGGACGCCTGCCGCGAGGCCGGTCTGAAGGCGAAGTTCGGTGCGATGGTTGAGATCCCCTCCGCCGCGCTGCGGGCGCGCTCGATCCTCCAGGAGGTCGAGTTCCTCTCGCTGGGCACCAATGACCTGGCCCAGTACGCCTTCGCCGCCGACCGTCAGGTCGGCGCCGTTTCGCGGCTGCAGGACCCGTGGCAGCCCGCGCTGCTCGACCTGATCGCCATGTCGGCCGAGGCCGCCAAGGCCGAGGGCAAGAGCTGCGGCGTCTGTGGCGAGGCTGCCTCCGACCCGCTGCTGGCCTGTGTGCTGACGGGTCTGGGTGTCACCTCCCTTTCGATGGGTGCCGCTTCGATTCCTTACGTGCGGGCGACGCTGGCCAAGTACTCCCTCGCGCAGTGCGAGCGTGCGGCTGCCGCCGCGCGCGCCGCGGACAGCGCCGAGGAGGCCCGCGTGGCCGCCCAGGCCGTGCTGTCCGGCGAGTAGTCGGAGCCAGACGCCGCGCCGGCGAGTCGGCGACGTTCGAGGGGCCTTCGCCGGTGGCGGGGGCCCCTCGGCCGTTGCCGGGTGGCGGGAACCGCCCGGCTCAGTGGTGCGGGCCCGGTTCGTCCACCTCGTAGCCGGGGCAGTACTCGACGCCGGGCTCGGGGCCCACGGGCTCTCCGGTGTCGGCGTCGGTGCAGTAGGCGTTGAACACGGCCGCCGCCGAGAGGGGGACCAGGCGGCCGCGGTCCAGCCGCCAGCCGTGGACGCGGTCCCGGTCGCCCTCGGTGGTGCTGCGCAGGACCAGTCCCCCGGGCCCGCCGAGGGCCAGGCCCGCGGCGAGGACCGTCACGAAGTCCAGGCCGTCGCGGCCGTCCACCCGGGGCCGGTCACCGGGGCCGGTGTCGGCGTGCAGGACCGCCACGAGCTGTTCTTCCTGTGCCGGGACGCTGCACACCAGGTGGTGGTGGCCCGGGCCGGCCCGGGCGACCAGGCGCCGGAGCGCCTCGGTGGCGCGCTCCAGGGAGGCGGTCCCGATGTCCTCCCCGCAGTCGGCGCAGCGGCCCACTTCGGCCAGCAGCGAGCTCGCGTACTCCCAGGTGGCCTGCCGGACGGCCGCGTCCACGAGGAGCGGGACCAGTTCGTCGATGGGCTGGCCGGCATACGGGAGGCCGCCGGTGGCGCCGCCCAGTACGGCGGTGAAGCGGGTGCGGGCTCCGGGGGTGTCCGGATCCAGTCCGCGGTCCGCGCAGTAGTCGGCGTACTCCACGGGATCGAAGAGGGCGATGGTCGTGTGGATGCCCTGGGCCGCGAGGGAGCGGAGCAGCCGGTCCACGTGGTCCAGGTAGTCGCGGTGGTCGTCGAAGGCGAAGCTGCGGTATCCGCGCATGGCCGCGAAGTCCCCGGCGTCGGCCAGGAGGCCGACGGTGCTGGGGACTTCGCGGCGCAGGGTGCGGCGCCTGCCGGTGCGGGCCGGACGGCCCGTGGTGGCGGCGGTTCCGGTGTCGTTCGAGCGTGGCATGGTTCCCCCTGAGTGACGCGATCACTTGCTCACTCAGAGTAATCATCGCCACTGACAGTGGCCGTCCGTGTCAGCCGCGGGTGCGGGCGAGCTCCTCGTAGAAGTGCAGGAGGTCGAGGTTGTCGACCGAGCCGGGGTTGACCGCCTTGGCCATGGGGGCGCCCTGGAGGAGGCGCTTGACCGGAACCTCGATGCGCTTGCCGGTGAGGGTGTGCGGGATGCCCGGGACCTCGATGATCTCGTCGGGGACGTGGCGCGGGGAGAGCTCCTCGCGGATCGTCGCCTTGATCCGGGAGCGGAGGGCGTCGTCGAGGACGGCGCCGGGCGCGAGGTGGACGAAGAGCGGCATCCAGTACCCGCCGTTCGGTTCCTCCAAGCCGATGACCAGCGATTCCTTGATCTCGGGCAGTCGCTCGACGGCCTCGTAGATGTCCGCGGAGCCCATCCGGACGCCCTGGCGGTTCAGGGTGGAGTCGGAGCGGCCGTGGATGACGACCGACCCGTGGTCGGTGATCGTGATCCAGTCTCCGTGGCGCCAGACGCCGGGGAACATCTCGAAGTAGCTGTCGCGGTAGCGGCTGCCGTCGGGGTCGTTCCAGAAACGGATCGGCATGGACGGCATGGGGTTGGTGACGACGAGCTCGCCGACCTCGCCGGTGACGGGCTTGCCGGAGGGGTCCCAGGCCTGGAGGTCCGTGCCCAGGCAGGCGGCCTGGAGCTCGCCGATGTGGACCGGGAGGGTGGGGACGGCGCCGGCGAAGCAGCTGCAGACGTCGGTGCCGCCGCTGACGGAGGCGATCCAGAGGTCCTCGGCCACCTCGTCGTGGAGCCAGCGGAAGCCGTCGGGCGGCAGTGGGGACCCGGTGGTGGCCACGCACTTGACCGAGGAGAGGTCGAAGTCGCGGGAGGGGTGGACTTCCGCCTTGCGGCAGGCCATCACGTAGGCGGCGGAGGTCCCGTAGAGGGTGGCCTTGGTCCGCTCCGCGATGCGCCATTGGGCACCGGTGTCGGGGAATCCCGGGCTGCCGTCGTAGAGCACGACGGTGGTTCCGGTGAGGAGGCCGGAGACGAGGAAGTTCCACATCATCCAGCCGGTGGAGGTGTACCAGAAGAAGCGGTCCCCGGGGCCCAGGTCGCAGTGCAGGCCGAGCTGCTTGAGGTGTTCGAGGAGGATGCCGCCCTGCGACTGGACGATGGCCTTGGGCAGGCCGGTGGTGCCGGAGGAGTAGAGGACCCAGAGCGGGTGGTCGAAGGGGACCGGTTCGAAGACCGGCTCCGTCTCGCCCGAGGTGAGGGCCGACCAGTCGAGGGCGCCCGCGGGGGCCGGCGTACCGAGGAGCGGGATGTGGACCACGGCGCGCAGCGAGGGGAGCTCGGCGCGCAGTTCGGCGACGGTGTCGCGGCGGTCGTGTTCCTTGCCGCCGTAGCGGTAGCCGTCGACGGTGAAGAGGACCACCGGCTCCACCTGCTGGAAGCGGTCCAGGACGCTGCGGGCTCCGAAATCGGGGGCGCAGGAGGTCCAGACGGCGCCGACGGCGGCGGTGGCGAGGAGTGCGGTGACGGCCTCGGGGATGTTGGGGAGGTAGCCGCTGACCCGGTCGCCGGGGCGCACGCCCAGGGCGCGCAGTTCGGCGGCGAGCGCGCCGACCTGGCGGCGGAGCTCGGCCCAGGTGACGGGGGTGGGCTGGTGGGTCTCGTCCACGTGGAGCAGGGCCGCCTCGGCGGCGCGGGCCGGGTCCTCGGCGGCGCGCAGGGCGTGCTCGGCGTAGTTGAGGGTGGCGCCCTGGAACCAGGCCGCGCCCGGCATGGAGCGGTCCGCGAGGACGGCCTCGTACGGGGTGGTGAAGCGTACGCCGAACCACTCGGCGACGGCCTGCCAGAAGGTGTCCAGTGCGTCGACGGACCAGCTGTGCAGGGCCGGGTAGCCGCCGTCAGCGGGGGCGCCGTGGTGTTCGGCGGCCCAGGCCTGGAAGGCGGTGACCCGGGCCGCGGCGATCCGGTCGGGGCCCGGGGACCAGAGGGGCTCGGAGGGGGTGGCTGCTGCGGTCATGCGTCGGCTCCCGGTCACGTCTGCGGTTCGCGCTTCGTGGGCGTGTCGTGGTGTGCGGTGTGGTGTGGCGTCTGTGTTCGTACGGTGCCATCGCGCGCGGGGTGTGCGCACGGGGGCTCACAGGGACGATGCCATGTGATCGACATCCGCACCAGAGCCGTCATCGGCGGTCGGCTGTGATCCTTTTGCGGGTGAACGGCAGTTGAACGGCGCCTTCTGGGCCAGGTAGCGGTGGCAGGGTGGGCGCCATGGACGGTCGTGGGCTGGTGCGTGCGGTGAAGGACCTCGGCGGCGAGCGGGGGCGGCGCGCCTGGCGCTCGGCCTGGCGCAACCGGCGCGTGGACGCGGCGGGGCTCGCACCCCGGGGCGCGGAGCGGGCTCGGGTGCCGGGTCTGCTGACCGGTACGGAGCCCCGGCCGGGTGGTGGGGTGCTCCGGTTCACCCGTTCGGAGCTGCTGGTCCGGGTCACCGTGGGCGGGGCGGTGTTCTGGGGCTGGGACGGCGCCGCGCCGACGCCCTCGTACGCGGTGGTCGGCAGCGGGCCGGAGCCCGATCCGCGCGCTGTGCTGGAGCCGGACACCGACGGGGGCTGGCGGGTGGTGTCCGAGCGCGTGACGGTGGCGGTGTCCCGGCACGGGGCGGTGGAGGTCCGCACCCCCGGCGGGACGGTGCTGCGGCGGGATCTGCCGCCGCGGTGGTGGGAGCCGGTGGGCTCCGCCGGGTCCGGGGGTGATGCGGCCGGGCCGGGGAGCGGGGGCGGATCGGACGGCGGGGCCGGTGCCGACGGAGGCTGTGCCGACGGAGGCGGCGGTACGGACCGGGCCGCGGGAACGGGCAGTTGGGCCGGTGGCGCGGGCGAAGCCGGCGGGACGGGCCGTGGGGGCGGCGGGGGCGGTACAGGCCGCGGGGGCGGAGCGAGCGGGCAGGTCGGCGCCGCGGGAGCGGGGGAAGCCCGCGGTAGGGGCCGCGGGGGCGGCGGGGGCGGGCGGTGGTTGTTGCGTAGCGAGGTGGCGGCTGACGCCCGGGTGTTCGGGCTGGGCGGGCGGGCGGTGGGGCCGCGGTTGCGGAACGGGAGCTACCGGCTGTGGAACACCGATCCCAAGGGTGGGTTCGGGTCCGGTTCCGGCGAGGAACCCTTGTACATCACGATGCCGGTGCAGCTGGTGGTCGCGGACGCGGGCACGCACCTGGTCTTCCACGACAACTCCTGGGACGGGCGGGTGGTGTTGCGGGAGGGCGAGGAGGGCGCCGGCTCGGGGGCGGACAGGCCCGGCTCCTGCGAACTGCGCATGGAGGGCGGCCCCTTGAGGTGCTGGGTGCTGGTGGGGCCGCCCGGGCGGGTGTTGCAGGGCTGGTCCGGGCTGACGGGCGGGGCGGCCGTGCCGCCGGAGTGGGCGCTCGGGTACCAGCACGCGCGGTGGGGGTTCGGGAGCGCGGCGGAGGTGAGGCGGATCGTGGCGGGGTACGCCGAGCACGGGCTGCCGCTGTCGGCCCTCCATCTGGACATCGACCACTACGACGGCCACCGGGTCTTCACCGTGGACCGCGAGCGGTTCCCCGATCTGCCGGGGTTGGCACGGGAGTTGGGGAATTCCGGTGTCCGGCTGGTCTCCATCGTCGACCCGGCGGTGAAGGCCGGCGACCCGGTGCACGACTCGGGGCTCGCGGTCGGCGCGCACGGGGCCTTCGTACGGGACGCGGCGGGGCGGGAGGTCCGGGGCGAGGTGTGGCCGGGCGAGTGCGCGTACCCGGACTTCACCGATCCGGCGGTGCGGCGGTGGTGGGGCGGGCTGTACGGGGAACGGCTCGCGCAGGGCTTCGCCGGGGTCTGGCACGACATGAACGAGCCGGTCTCCTTCGCCCCGTTCGGGGACCGGACGCTCCCCCGTTCTGCGCGGCACGTGCTGGACGGGGCCGGCGGGGACCATCGGGAGGCGCACAACGTGTACGCCCTCGCGATGGCGCGCGCGGGCTGGGAGGGGCTCGTACGGCTGCGCCCGGCCGAGCGCCCGTTCCTCTTCTCCCGGTCGGGGTGGGCGGGGATGCAGCGGTACGGGGGCACGTGGTCGGGTGACGTGGAGAGCAGTTGGGACGGGCTGCGGGCCTCGCTGGCGCTGGTCCTGGGCCTCGGGCTGTGCGGGGTGCCGTACTCAGGGCCGGACGTCGGCGGCTTCTGGGGTTCGCCCTCGCCGGAGTTGTACCTGCGGTGGCTGCAACTGGGCTCCTACCTGCCGCTGTTCCGGACGCATTCGGCGATCTGGGCGGGGCGGCGGGAGCCGTGGGAGTTCGGGGAGGAGACCACCCGGACCGCGCGCGCCGTGCTGGCGGAACGGGAGCGGCTGCGGCCGTACTTCGTGACGCTGGCCCATCTGGCGCGGCGGACCGGGGCCCCGTACGTGCGGCCGCTGTGGTGGGGGGCGCCGGAGGACCGGGCGCTGCGGGACTGCGAGGACGCGTTCCTGCTGGGTGACGCCCTGCTGGTGGCCCCGGTGCTGGAGTGCGGGTCGGACCGGCGGGCGGTGCGGTTGCCGCGTGGGCGGTGGTACGACACTGCGACGGGGCGGGCGTACGAGGGGCCGGGCCAGATACTGCTGGACGCCCCGGCGGACCGGATCCCGGTGCTGGCACGGGCCGGCTCGCTGCTGCCGGTGCGGGTGGCCGACGGGTCGGTGGGCCTGGAGGCGTGGGCCCCGGCGCGGGGCCGCACAGGCGGCGGGCTGGTGATCCGGGACCCGGGGCCGGGCTTCGAGGAGGGCGAGGTCGAACGGTACGTGGTGCGGTGGGACGGGGACGCGGTGGTGGTGGAGGACGAGGCCGGGGAGCGGGTGGAGGGGGTGGTGCTGCGGGGGCTTTGAGGTGGCCCTGCGGGTGCAGCGGCGTGGCGTCGGGGCAGTCGGTGGCCGCCGACGGGGGCCGAGGGGGAGTTGTGGCTGGGGCCCGGGGGCCGGGGGCCGGGCGAGCCAGGGTCGGCAGGAGCCCGGACCGGGCTATGCCGTGCGCGTGCTCAGGTGTAGCGGCCTTCGAACCACGCGTCGGCGGCCTTCGTGTGGAGCGGGAACGCCAGTTGCTCCGGGCGGCGCAGGACGTGCCAGCCGGTGGTTTCGTCCGTCGGGGCCGACGGCGGGAGGGAGGCGGCGGGACGGACGGGCAGCAGGCCGAAGACGAGCAGGTGGCCGGCCGGGGAGCTGAGGGTGTCGGCGAGGGCGACCTCGGAGGCCGGGGCGTGGATGCCGGTCTCCTCGCGGAGTTCGCGGACGACCGAATCGCGCCAGTCCTCGCCGAAGTCCATGAAACCGCCGGGCAGGGCGATGCCGCCGCGAGCGGGCTCGATGGTGCGGGTGATGACCACGAGGCCGGTGCCGCGGTCGTCCTCGACGGGGAGCAGGGCGACGGCGACCGGGAGGGGGTTGCGGTAGGCGACCGCTCCGCACGAGGGGCAGGTACGGGGCCAGTCGGCCGTATCGAACAGGGCTCCACAGGTGGAGCAGTGCGAGTCCTTCAGGTGCGCCGGCATGCGGCGATGGTATGCCAAGGGGTATGCGGATGGCGGTCGTTGCGGGATGGGTGGGCGCGCTGGGAGTACTGGCGGCGGTGATCACGCCGGGGGCGGTGGCCGCGCCCGGAGCGGTGGCGCCTGGAGCGGCCACACCCGGCACAGGGGCAACCCCCGGAGCGGCGATCCCGCTCGGGGCCGTGGACGCGCCCGAGGCGGGGGTCGGTCCCGGAGCGGGGGCCGCGCCCGGAGTGGCAGTTCCGCCCCGGGTCGTTTCCGCGGGGCGGGATGCGGCGGGTGGGGGGTTCGCCGTGGTGGGTGAGGTGGATGCGACGATCGGGCAGGAGATGCGGTACGCCACGTCGCGGAATTTCACCGGGGCGGTCGTGGACGGGTATGACGAGCCCGTCTGTCTGCTCGCCCGGCCCGCCGCCGAGGCGCTGCGGCGGGCGCAGCGGGAGGCGTTGCGGGGTGGGTACTCGCTGCTGGTCTACGACTGCTACCGGCCGCAGCGGGCCGTCGACCGGTTCGTGCGGTGGGCCCGGGACGGAGCGGATCAGCGGACCAAGGCGGAGTTCTATCCGGAGGTGGCCAAGGAACGGCTGATCCCGGAGGGGTACATCGCCGAGAGGTCCGGGCACAGCCGTGGCAGTACCGTCGACGTGACCTTGACGCAGGTGGGCCGGGGTCCGCTCGACATGGGGACGCCCTTCGACTTCTTCGATCCGCTCGCGCACACCGACAGCCCGCGGGTGACGGGTGCGGCCCGCGAGCACCGGAAGCTGCTGGGGCGGCTGCTCGGCGCGCAGGGGTTCGTGAACCTGCCCCAGGAGTGGTGGCATTTCACCTACGCACCGGAGGCTTTCCCGGACGCGTATTTCGATTTTCCCGTCTCTGTCGCCTCCGTTCACCGCTGAGTACCGTGCCCGCATGACATTCAGTTCGTACGAGGAGTTCTGGCCCTACTACGTCGCCATGCACTCCCGCGCCGCCACCCGCTGGATCCATCTCACCGGCACCCTTTCCGGCCTCGCTCTCACCGTGTACGGGCTGGCGCGCGGCCGGAAGCGCTATCTCGCCGCGCTCCCCCTGATCGGCTACGGGACTGCGTGGCCGGCGCATTTCCTGATCGAGCGGAACAACCCCGCCAGCTTCGGCAATCCGGGTTGGTCGCTGCGCGGGGACGCGCAGATGATCCGGATGATGCTGGCCGGGCGGGACGCCGAGCTCGGCGAGATCGCGCGGAAGTGGCTCGCCGAGAACCCGTGCGAGGAGTGCGTTCCCGGGGGTGCGCTCCCGCTCGTTCCCTGACAGACTTCTGACGCTTCGTCAGATGTCGGTCTCGGGAGGGGTCTTGGAACGCACACGCACACCCGTGGTCAGCGGGTGGTTCACCGGGGACGATGCGGACGGCGGGTTCCGCCTGCTCGGCACCAGGTGCTCCGCCTGCGCCGCCGTGTTCTTCCCGCGCGAGGACGCGTACTGCCGCAATCCGCGCTGCCCGGGCGGCGGCGAGCTCGCCGAGACCCCGCTCTCCCCGCGCGGCCGGGTCTGGTCCTACACGGACGGGCGGTACCGGCCGCCCGCGCCGTACGTGTCCGACCCGGACGCGCCCTGGACCCCGTACACCCTGGTCGCCGTGGAGCTGGAGGCCGAGGGGATGGTCGTGCTCGGGCAGACGGTGCCCGGGGTGGGCGTCGGCGATCTGGCGGTCGGGATGGAGGTCGAGGTGGTCGGCGGCGTGCTGAACGAGGAGGCCGACGGCGCCGCCTGGACCACGTGGCGGTTCCGGCCCGTGGGGGTGGTGGCCGGATGAGCGCCTCCGTCGCCGACATCGCCGTGCTCGGGGCCGGGATGCATCCGTGGGGCAAGTGGGGCCGCAGCTTCGTCGAGTACGGGCGGGCCGCCGCGCGGGCCGCGCTCGCCGATGCCGGGCTGGACTGGACCGACGTGCAGTCCATCGTGGGGGCCGACACCGTGCGGTCGGGCTACCCCGGCTACGTGGCCGGAGCCACCTTCGCGCAGGCGCTGGGCTGGCAGGGCGCACGCGTGACCAGCGTGTACGCGGCCTGCGCGTCCGGCGCCCAGGCCATCGGCGCGGCCCGGGCGCAGATCCTGGCCGGGCTCGCCGACGTGGTGCTGGTGGTCGGGGCGGACGCCGCCCCGAAGGGGTTCTTCGCGCCTGCGGGCGGGGACCGGCCGGACGACCCGGACTGGCTGCGCTTCCGGGTCCTGGGGGCCACGAACCCGGCGTACTTCGCGCTGTACGCCCGGCGCCGCATGGCCCTCTACGGGGACACCGGTGAGGACTTCGCGCAGGTCAAGGTGAAGAACGCGGCGGCCGGGCTGCTGAACCCGAACGCCCGCTACCGCAAGGCCGTGACGGCCGAGCAGGTGGCCGCGTCGGCGATCGTCGCCGATCCGCTGCGGCTGCTCGACATCTGCGCCACCTCCGACGGGGGCGCGGCGCTCGTGCTGAGCAGCATGGACTTCGCGCGCTCGCGGGGCGTCCTGGACCCGGTGCGGATCCGGGCCGTGTCCACGGTGACGCCCACGTATCCCCGTACCGTCCTGGACCTGCCGGACATCGCCACCGATTCGACCACCGCGGCCGTACCGGCGCCGGGCTCCTTCCGGGCCTCGATCGCGCGGGCCGCGTACGAGGAGGCGGGGCTCGGGCCGGACGACCTCTCGCTCGCCGAGGTCTACGACCTGTCCACCGCGCTGGAGCTGGAGTGGTACGAGGACATCGGCCTGTGCGGGGAGGGCGAAGGGGCCAAGCTCGTGCGGGAGGGTGCGACCGCGCTCGGCGGGCGGATCCCCGTCAACACCAGTGGCGGGCTGGCGTCGTTCGGGGAGGCCGTGCCGGCGCAGGCCATCGCCCAGGTGTGCGAGCTGACCTGGCAGCTCCGGGGCACGGCAGGGGAGCGGCAGGTGGTGGGAGCGCGGGCCGGAATCACCGCCAACCAGGGGCTGTTCGGGCACGGTTCGGCGGTCGTCGCCGTGCGCTAGCGGTCTCGCCAGGACAGCTCAGCGCCCTGGTTGGCCGCTGAACAGCGGCTGCTGTCCGAATGCTTGACGGCCCCCGGTGGCGGGTTCACACTCTCTCCACGGTCCCGCGCCGCGACCGGGACACCGGATCCCCCCATGAGAGCTGCGGCCCGTACCCCAGTCGGCGGGGGTACGGGCCGCCTCCATGTCGCGGTCCGGGCCGGCGCGTGCCCTTCGGGATCAGGCCGGGCCGCGGTCCCCCGTCGTCAGGCTCCGGCGGCGGGCCCGGGCCAGTGTCATCGCGTGCTCCACGACTCCCACCAGGACGTCCTTCACGGACTCCCGGTCCCGTGCGTCGCACAGCAGCACCGGTACCTCGGGAGTGAGGTCCAGGGCTTCCCGTACGGCCACCACGGGGTACTGGTCGGCTCCGTCGAAGCAGTTCACGGCGACGAGGAAGGGGATGTCGCGCCGTTCGAAGTAGTCGATGGCGGCGAAGCAGTCGGAGAGCCGTCGGGTGTCCGCGAGGACGACGGCGCCGAGCGAGCCCTGGGCCAGCTCGTCCCACAGGAACCAGAAGCGGTTCTGTCCGGGCGTGCCGAACAGGTACAGCACCAGGTCCTCGCGCAGGGTGATGCGGCCGAAGTCCATGGCCACCGTGGTGGTGTCCTTGCCCTCCACTCCCCCGGTGTCGTCGATGCCGCGGCCCGGCTCGGAGAGGCGTTCCTCCGTCCGGAGCGGTCTGATCTCGCTCACCGCACTGACCAGGGTGGTCTTGCCCACCCCGAAACCGCCCGCGACCAGGATTTTCAGGGTCAGCGGCTCGACCGGCGTCACGGCATGCATGGCGCCGGTGCGGCTAGAGCGCCCGAAGGCCATCGATCACCTCACGCAGAATGGATTCGTCGGGCAGTTCGGCCGGAGGGACCGGCCGGGTCACGTGCACCAGTTCGTCGTCGACGAGGTCGCCGATCAGGACGCGTACGACCCCGACCGCGAGGTCGAGTTCGGCCGCGAGCTCCGCGACGGACTGCGGGCGTAGCAGGCAGAGCCCGAGGATGTCGGCGTGTTCCGGGGACAGGGTCGTGTCCCAGACCGGGTCGTCGGCCGCGGTTTCCGCGACCACCAGCGCGATCAGGTCGAGGCGGTGCTGTCCGGCGTGGCTGGTCCGGCCGCGGGTCATCGCGTACGGACGTACCACCGGACCCGCGTCGTCGTCGAACCACTGGTCGCAAGAGGCGTCGGGGGCGGCGTCGGGGATGTGGGCGGGGTGGTCCTGGCCTGGATCGCTCATGCCGTCCGACTCACCCTCCGGCTGGCAGCCCGGTGCGCGGGGCGGTCGCCAGGTGGTCACCGACCCGCTTGACCATGAGGGTCATCTCGTACGCGACCTGGCCGACGTCGGAGTCGGCGTCGGCGAGCACCGCCAGGCAGCTCCCGTCGCCGGCCGCCATGACGAAGAGGAACGCCTCGTCCAGCTCGACCACGGTCTGGCGGACCCTGCCGGAGTCGAAGTGGCGGCCGACCCCCTTGGCGAGGCTGTGGAAGCCGGAGGCCACGGCGGCCAGGTGCTCGCTGTCCTCCCGGGTGAGGTCCTTGGAGCTGCCGGTGGGCAGGCCGTCGCCGGAGAGGACCACGGCCTTGCGGATGCTGGCGACCCGGTCGACGAGCTCGTCGAGGAGCCAGTTGAGCGGGCCGGAGCCGCGGCCCCTGGTGTCGTTGCCGGACTGCGGTGCGGTCATCGACCGTCCCCTTCGTTCTCGCTTCCGGGACCGGTGGCGGCAGGGGTGCCGGCCTCGGTCACGGACTGGTGTGGTGCGTGTCGCCGCACTTGCTGCGTCTGGTCGGCCTGCCGGGCGGGCGCGGTCCGTGCCGGCCGCTCCGCGGGGCCGGCTTGCGTTGCCTGCTGTGCCTGCTGTGCCTGCTGTGCCTGCTGTGCTTCCTGTGACTGCGTGGCCTGCTCCGCCTGCTGCCGCGCGTGGTGGTCGCGGCCCGCGGTCCAGCCGCGCTGGAGCGAGGACATGCGCCGGCGTACGTCCTCGGCGTCGCGGTCGGCCCCCGGGTCGGTGGCGGCTTCGGCGGGTGCCGGTGCCGGGGCGTCCTTGAGCTGGGGCGCGAGGCTGGCCTGGCGGATCCGGCGGGGCAGGGCCGCCCCGGAGGGCGCCGCCGCGGGGTGCGCCGGGCCGTTCGGGACCGGCCCCTCCTGCACGGGGTCCGGGACCGCCGAGACGGGACGGGGCTCCACGCGCCGGCCGTGCTCGGCCACCAGGGTGGGCGTGGGGCGGCGGCGCGGGAGCGGTACGGCACCGGGCGAGCGGGCGCCGTCGGGGCGGGCGGAATCCGCGCGCGCCGGCTCCAGGCGGACCGGGCCGGTGGGCGGCAGGGGCTCCCGCTCGCGGTCGCGGCGGTCATGGCTGCGGTCCCGGCTGCGGTCCCGGTCGTGGCTCCGGTCGCGCTCGCGGTCGCGGAGGCCGTCCCGGCCCGCGTCGCGGTCGGTGAGCCGGGCGCCGCCCCGCTCGGCGGGGGCGTCGGTGGACCGGTCGCCCTTCCAGAGGCCCGTGCGGTCGCCGGAGCCGTCCGCGCCCCGCTCGCCCATGCGGTCCGCGCTGCGGTCGCCCTTGCGGGGGGCGCCTCGCTCGGCGTGCCGGTCCGTGTGCGGGCGGGCGCCCGGGCGCAGGCCGAGCAGGGAGTTGCGCGAGATGCCGTTCGGCGGGGTCTCGTCGTCGAGGGTGGCCATGGCGGGCCGGCCCTTGGCTCCGGAGACCCCCTTGAGCCCGGTGAGCCCGGTGGCTCCGACGGATCCCGCGATGCCGGTGGGGGCGTCCTCGGGGGCCGTGACGGGCTCGTCCAGCCCCAGCATGCCGATCGGGGCCTCCAGCTCGACGGGGCCGCGCAGTTCGGCGCCGGCCGGGAGCCGGCGGCCGGCGGCGTTGCTCTCGGCGACGGCCCTGTGGCGGGTGGCGCCGACCGGCGCGCCGAGCGCCTTGCCGCCGTCCAGCCGGATGCCGGTGCCGTTGGTCTCGGGAGCCTCCGTCAGCAGGGCCGCCGGGAGGAACACCACCGCGGTGGTGCCTCCGTAGGGGCTGATCTGGAGGCGGACCTTGACCTCGCGCCGGTGCGCGAGCCGGCTGACGACGAACAGGCCGAGCCGATCGGTGTCGGAGAGTTCGAAGTCGGAGGTCTCGCTGAGCCGGAGGTTCGCGTCGAAGAGCGCCTCGGGGGTCATGCCGAGGCCGCGGTCGTGGATCTCCAGGGTGAAACCGTTGGCCACGCGCTCGCCGAGGACCTGGACCGCCGTGTGCGGCGGGGAGAAGACGGTGGCGTTCTCCAGGAGTTCGGCGATGAGGTGGGTGACGTCGGCCACCGCCGGGCCGGCGATGCCCAGGCGCGGCAGCCGGCGTACCTCGATGCGCTCGTAGTCCTCCACCTCGGCGACGGCCGCCCGTACGACGTCCATCAGCTGGATGGGCTTGCGCCACTGGCGGGAGGGTGCCGCGCCGGAGAGGATCACCAGGCCCTCGGCGTGGCGGCGCATGCGGGTGGTCATGTGGTCGAGGCGGAAGAGGTCGGCGAGCTCCTCGGTGTCCTCGGTGCGCCGCTCCATGGTGTCGAGCAGGGTGAGCTGGCGGTGCAGCAGCACCTGGTTGCGGCGGGCCAGGTTGACGAACACCTCGGACACACCGCGGCGGAGCTCGGACTGCTTGACCGCGGCCTCGATGGCCGCGCGCTGGAGGGAGTTGAGGGCCTGGCCGACCTGGCCGACCTCGTCCTTCTCGTACTCCAGGCGGGGGGCCTCGGTCTCCACGTCCACGTGCTCGCCCGCGGCGAGGCGGCGCATCACGCCGGGGAGGCGGATGCCGGAGACCTCGTGGGCCTCCTTGCGGAGCCGGGACAGGTCGCGGATCAGGTCGCGGCCGATGCGCATCGACAGGACGAGGGAGACGATGAGGGCGATGAACCCGAGCACCCCGGCGAGGGCGGCCTGGACCAGGACGTCCATGGCGACGGGTTCGACGCGCTTCTGGTAGCGGTCGCCCGCGCCGGTGCCCATGACGGCGAGGTCTTCGAGCACCTTGCCGGCGGCCGCGTCCCACGCGGCGGCGGTCACGTTGCGCGGGCTGTGGGTCGGACCCTGGACGAGGAATCGTTCCTCTGCCTCGCGCAGGGAGCGGCTCTCCGGGTTGTTCCAGTACTGCTCGAACTGCTCCCGGTCGGCGGCCGGGAGGATCGCGAGGTTGAACTCGTAGAGCAGCTTGCGGTTGGCCACGTAGTCGGAGACGTGCCGGATGTCCGCCTGGCTGACGTTGCGGGCGGCCAGGGCCCCCGCGACGAGGGCGTCCTCGCGCGAGAGCGTCTCGCGGGCGCGGGTGATGCCGACGAGGGCGCGGCCCTGCTTGTCCATCTCCACGTCCTCGAGCGCGTGGAGGTTCATGAGGAACTCGTAGCAGGGGTCCACGAGCCGGTTGTAGAGCTCCAGCGCCTGGTTGGTGTCGAGGGAGCCCCCGTCCACGGCGCCGCGCAGCGCTCCGATGCTGCGGAAGGCTTCGAGGATGGAGCTCAGGTGCCGGGAGGAGTCCGGGTCGAGTTCGTCGGCGACCTCGGGGTCCTTGGCGTCGGCGGAGATCCTCTCGACCGCCTCGTCGGTGGCCGCACGGCTCTTGAGCAGCTCGGTGTTGGCGGTGGCGGCGCGCGGGTCGCCGATGACCACGAGGGTCTGGCGGCGCTCCTTCTGGATGACGCGGACGACGTCCTCCACGGGATAGCCGACCTTGTCGATGACGTAGGCGACACCGAGCAGTTGGACGGCCTGCCGGCCGGTGATCACCGTTGCGAAGCCCCAGAGGGCGGTCAGGGAGACGAGCGGCACAAGGAGCAACGCCACGATCTTCCGGCGGATGGACTTCCCGCGAAAGCGCATGGCCTCCCCAGCCTCCCCCAGCTCAACCCCGTTACCGGGGGTTGGTGTTCCGTCATTTAAACGGCGTGAGCCTACTACTGCCACAGCGAACCTTCGAAGGACTGTCCGGACGTTTTCGGCCTGAGCCCCGGACGAAGATCACGAGTTGTCCGATAGTTCCCGTGAAGTGCGGCCCGATATGCGGCAGATGACACTTGGTGGGGCCAAGGTTCCCGTCGCGGAATGGATGGCTGGAATTCTTCGTTCCGCGATACTTCCGGGCTCCCGGTGCGTCCGGGATCCGGGAATCTATCGGGCCCTCCGCGCGTCTACCTGTTCGGGGCGGGCATGAGCGGCCGCGTGGAGGGGAGGGAGCCGACCATGGCGAAGAGGTACGAGCGCTACGAAGGCTACGAAGGCTACGAAGACGACACGGTCGGCGACGCGGGGCCCGGGGCGCCGCGGGGGCGGGCCCTGTGGGTGGACCAGCCGGCGGGGCGCAGGCGCATGCCGGACCCGGTGCGGAGATCGGCCGTGCGGGCGGTGCTGATCGTCGCGGTGACGCTGACGGACGCGACGATCGCCTTCTTCCTGACGGTCACCGGCTCTTGGCTGGCGCTCCCGCTGTCGCTGTGCGCGATAGCGGGGGTGGTCGTGGCCACGTGGGGCGTGCTCGACGTGCTGATCACCCGGCAGACGTGGAACCAGCGCTACGGGGTGCTCTCGGAGCCCAGCAGTACGGCGCGGGGCCGGCGGCGCGAGCGGCGCAGGGCGCGCCGGGAGGCGCGCTCGGCGCCTCCCCTGCCGCCCCGCATACCCGTGCGCGGCGAGGCGACCGGCATCTGGCCGCCGCAGACGGGCACGGGGCGGGGCTGAGGCCCGCGGGATGAGGCGCCCCAGCTGCGGCGCTCTAGCTTCGGCGGTACATGCGGGTCGCCGTGATCTCGCCGTGGATCGTCTCCCCCTCCGCGAACTGCTGGGGCAGGCCCGGGCGCAGGTGTTCTTCGACGCTGATGTACTTGAGCCCCGCGCGCAGGTCGGCGTCGTTGCGCAGCCGGATGACCAGCGGGAACTCGGCGAGGGCCGTGGTGTCGAACAGGCCCGTGGTGTACAGCAGCTGGACGCCGAGGGCGTCCGAGACGGCCCGCTGGAGTTCCAGCAGGTACGTGGCGTTCGCGCGCCCGATCGGGTTGTCGAGGAAGAGCGTGCCCGCGTGCCGGTGCTTGTCGCGGCCCCGGTCGTTGCTGCGCAGCGCCGCCATCGTGCAGTACAGCGCGATCGCGGCGGTGAGCAGCTGGCCGCCGGAGAACACGTCGCCCATCTGGCCGACCGGGACCCGCTCGGCGCGCAGCACCGCGTCGGGCTTGAGGATCTCCACCGCGATGCCCTTGGGTTCCAGGGCCGCCTGGACCCCGTGCAGCAGCAGCGACATGCCGTCGCGGCGGCCCTCGCCGAAGGAGGCGGTGCTGTTCTTCTTCACGGCGGCGCGGGTCGCCTCGTCGATGACCTCGCCGAGCCGCTCGGTGAGGGTGGCCTGGTCGGGCTCCTCGAAGCGGATGCGCAGGAACTCCTGGCCCGACCACTCCCCCAGGCCCTCGGGGAGCTGGGAGAGCCGCTGGGCGGAGCGCAGGGTGGCCAGGGCCGACTCCACGAGGCCGCGCAGCCGGTCCACGATGCTGTCCCGGTTGCGCTCCAGCTGCGCCAGCTCGTCGGTGAGGACGCGCAGCCGGGGGGCGAAGGCCACGGCCCAGGCCGCGGCGTGTTCGGGCAGGGCGGAGGCGGGCAGTTCGCGGATCTGCTGCCGCGCGGGGGTGCGTACCTGCTCGTAGCGGTTGGCGTTGGCGTGCCGGACCAGGATGTCGCTCGCCTCGCGGACGGCGGCCTCGGCGGCCGACAGGTCGGCGGCGCAGGCCCGTAGCGAGCGGCGGGCCTCGGTGGCGGACTGGCGGGCCTCCTCCAGGCTGCCGGGGTGGGCCACCGGCTCCTGCTCGTCCTCCGGGTGGGTGTGGTCGCGCAGGAGGTCGCGGAGCATGGCCGCGGTCTCGTCGAAACCGCCCGCGCCCTCCTCGGCGGTGCGGTGGGCGCGCAGCAGGTCGGCGTGGGCCGCGCGGGCGGACTCCACGGCGGCGGTGTGGGCGGCGAGCTGGGCGGTGGCGGTGCGGAGCCCGGCCTGGGCGTCCTCGACGTTGTCGGGGATCAGCTCCTCGGGCAGCTCGGTGTGTGCCCCGCCCTCGGCGGGGGCGTGCCGTTCGGCCTCGCCGCGCAGCCGCCCGAGCTGCTCGCTCGCGGTGGAGGCGCGGGTCTCCAGCATCTGCACGAGGGCTTCGGCGCGGGCTGCCGCGGCCTGGCGGGAGGGGCCGTCGGCTCCGTCGGTGCCTTCGAGGAGCTGGGCGGCGCGGGTACGGACCTTGTTGGTGAGGCGGTCCAGTTCGGCGAGGGCCACGGACTCGTCGCTCTCGGCGCGGGCCTGTTCGGAGCGCAGGTCGGCGCCGACGCCGACCTTCTCGTAGAGCTGGGATGCGGCGCGGTAGGCCTCGCGCAGCGCCGGGAGCGGGGCCTTGGCCGTACCGTCGCCCTCCGGCAGCGGATCGGGGGCTCCGGCGATCTCGGCGCGCTCCGCGCGCAGCGCGCGGGCGGTGCGGCGGGCGTCGTCGGCGGCGCGCTGGGCGGCGCGGCGGTCCTCGTCGGCGGCGCGGGCCCGGTCGAGGCAGACCTCGGCGCGGGCCTCGGACTCGGCGGCATCGTCGGCGAGTTCGCGCAGCTTGGCCTGCCAGCCGGCGCGCTCGCGCAGCCGGTACGCGAGGCCCGCGAGGGCGTCCGCGACGCGGCGGGCGCGCTGGGCGGTGTCCTGGCGCTCGTCGCGGACGCGGGCGGCGTCGGCGGCGGCCTCGTCGGCCTCGGCGCGTACGGTACGGGCCTCCGCGAGCTCGGCGTCGGTCTCCTCGGCGAAGCCGCGGGCGGCGGCCGCCTGCTCCGCGAGCTCGGCGAGACGGCCGGGCGGGCAGCCGGTGCGCCAGGACAGCAGCCGGGCGGCGAGCTCGCGGTCGCCGGACAGGCGGGCGGCGAGCTCGCGGATCTCGGTGTCGCGGGCGGTGGCGCGGGCGCGCAGCGCCTGGCGCTCCTCGTCGGCGGCGTGCTCGTCGTGCATGGCCGGGTTCGGCGGAACGATGAAGATGCCGGAGGTGCCGGACCCCGTGGCGTCGCCGGCCGGGGGAACCGGCGCCAGCAGGGCGGCGGCGGTGCCGACGGCGACGGTGGAGCGGGGCAGCAGGGCGGCGCCGGAGAGGACCTCGCGGGCCCTGGAGTGGGTGTCGGGGTCGGTGATGACCACGCCGTCGACGAGTTCGGGGCGGGCGGCGAGGACGGCGGCGTGGTCGGCCGGGTCCACGGACTGGGCGAGGTAGCGCCAGCCGGGGAGGGCCGGGATGCCGTGTTCGCCGAGGAACTCGACGGTGGCGAGGACGTCGGGGCCGGGCGGCAGCAGGCCGCCGTCGCCGAGGGCGCCGAGGATGCGGGAGTCGTCGGCGGCGGCGGTGCGCAGGTCGAAGAGCTGGCGTTCGGCGGTCGCGACTCCGTCGGTGAGCAGGGTGCGGAGGTCGTCGGCGCCCCGGTCCAGGTCCTCGGCGGTGAGCCAGCCGGTGGCGGCGGCGCGGACTGCGCCCGGGGCGGCGGGGGCGCCTGCGGCACCGGCGCCGGTGCCGCCGGGCGTGGCGGGGTGCCCCGCGGGCGGGGTTCCGGCGGAGCCCCGGCCGGGGGCGTCGGCCCCCGGCCGGCTGGGAGGCGTACCGCCGTCGGCCCGCGGGGACGGGTCGGGGGTGCCGGGGGCCGACGGGGCTCCCAGGAGGGCGGCCAGGCGCGGGGCCCCGGCGAGGGAGGCGGCGGCCCGGTGCTCGGCGTCGTGGGCCGCCTCGGCCGCGTCGGCGGCGTCCGCCGCGCGGGCGGCGGTGAGTTCCGCGCGGGATTCCGCCGCGGCGGCCTCGCGGGCGGCCTCGGCGGCTGCGCGGGAGGCCTCGCGGGACTCGTCCCAGGCGGCCACGGCCGTCTTCTCCGCGTCGGCGGCGGCCAGGGCGGCGCGCGCCGGGTCGGCGTCGGGGGCGGAGTCGTCGAGCCAGCCGGCCCGGACGGCCTCGGCGGTCTCCTGCTGGACCTCGGCGAGGCGGGCGCGCAGGTGCTCGGCCTCGCTGCGGGCCCGCTGGGCGGCCGTGGCGGCGGCGGTGGCGGCGCGATGGGAGGCTTCGCCGGTCTCCTGGAGGGCGGCGGAGCGCTCCTCCTCCTCGTTGGCGGCGCGCTCGCCCTGCTCGGCGGCGGCGTGCAGGGCCCGTACGAGCTCGGTGGCGGCGGTGGCGCGGGCGGCGAGCGCCGGGGCGGCGTCCCGCTCGGCTTCCAGGATCGCGGCGGCGACCCGGGCGGAGCGGTCGGCGGCGGAGCGGTGGCGCAGGACGTGCTCGGCGGCCTGCCAGGCGGAGTGCAGGGTGCGGGCTTCGAGCAGCTCGCGGCGCTGCGCGGCGGCGGCCTTGTCGGCGACGGTCAGGGCCAGCGAGGCGTGCCGGTAGGCGAGTTCGGCCGAGACGGCGGCGCTGCGGGTGCGTGCGGACTCGGCGGCGGTGACCTGGTGGGCGGCTGCGGTGACCCGCTGCGCGAGGTCGGCGGCGCGGCCGCGCTCCTCGCCGGCGCGGGCGGACAGGCGCCGGGCGAGGGTGCGCGTACGGCGTTCGGCCCCGGCGTGGACGTCGCGGAGCCGGGAGCGGGCCGCGGCGGCCTCGACGATCTTGGTGAGGAGGTCTACGGAGCCTGCGGTGAACTCCCGCTCGGCCATCAGCTCGGCGCGGCGGCCGAGCTTGTTGCCGAAGCCGTGGACGAGGTCGGCGAGGCCGTCCGTGTCCCGGGTGTCGGTGACGGCGCGCAGCAGCAGGTCGGTGAAGTCGGAGTCCTTCTTGACCGCGAAGAGGCCGGCGGCCTCGCCCTCGTCGGCGTTCATCTCGCGCTGGTAGCGGAAGAGTTCGGGGTCGAGGCCGACCTCGGTGAGGTGCTCGTTCCAGCGGTCGTGGATCTCCTCGAAGTACACCTCCAGGTGCGGGTACGCCTTGCCCGCCTCGGTCAGGGCGTCGCGGAAGCCCTTCATGGTGCGGCGCCGGCCCTGGGCGCCGGAGGCTCCTTCCACGGGCGGGCGCACCGAAGTGGCCTCGGACACCGGGAGGTTGTCCAGGCTGAGGCCCGGGCCGGGGCGGAAGGAGTACCAGGCCTCGGCGAACTTGCGCGGGTCGTTGGAGACTTGGCGGCCGCGCCATTCGCTGACCTTGCCGACGACCACGCACTCGCCGGTCTGGGTGTGCTGCCATTCCAGCGCCACGTGTCCGCAGTCGTCGGCCAGCAGGAACTTGCGCAGGACGCCGGAGCTCGCGCCGCCGAGGGTGTTGCGGTGGCCGGGCAGCATCACCGAGAAGATCAGCTTGAGCAGGACGGACTTGCCGCCGCCGTTCTCCAGGAAGAGCACGCCGGCGGGGGCGGGGCGGCGGGGCGGGCCGGTGGGCTCGTCCTCGAAGAACTCCGCCTGGGTGGGCGCCGGGTGGGGCACCGGCTCGCCGACTCCGCGCAGGTCGAGCACGGTGTCGGCGTAGCGCGCGCCGGCGGGCCCGATGGAGTAGAGGCGGATCCGGGACAGCTCGTACATGGCGGCGGACTCTCGTGGTCTTTCGTAGGTCGTACGGGGACGGGGTGGCGGGCGGCGCGGGTGGCGCGGGTGGGGTGGGTGGGGTGGGTGGCCCGGGCGGTTGGGGGGGCGGCTCAGGCGTGGAAGGGCAGGCCCGCGTCGGCGGCGAGCTCCAGGTCGTCGCCCTCGGGCGGCGGCAGCAGGCTGGCGGAGCCGTCGCTGACGGGGACCACGCCCAGGTCGAGGAGCTCGGCCATGGCCGCGCTGCCCGCCATGTCGCGGACCTGGAGCTGGTAGCGGGGGGTGGTGCGGTACGTGCCTCCGGCCTCGTCCCCGGTGCGCTGGAGGAAGCCGGAGTCGGTGAGGAAGGCGGCGGCCTTGCCGACGATGCCGGTGGTGGAACCGGCCAGCCGGCGGGCGTCCTTGGTGGCGCCGGTCGCGCTGCGGCGGGTGTAGACCCGCCAGGCGGCCTCCAGGCCGGGGGCGTCGGAGGCCGGGTCGGTGTTCTCGCCGAGTTCCTCGGCGCGCTCCTCCAGGCGGCGGCAGGTCTGCCGGACGAAGGCGTCGACGCCGTTGACGGTGATCCGGCCGATGTAGCCGTCGTCGGCGAGGTCCTCGGGGCGGGGGAAGGCCAGGGCCGCCACGGCGAGGTGGGCGAGGCCGTGCAGGAAGCGGTCCGCGGAGTCGGCGGTGGTGCGGCGGGCGTAGTCGCCCATGCGGACGGCGAAGACGGAGTCCTCACCGGCGGCGACGGCCATGCCTGCGCGGGGGGACACCTCCAGGACGACGAGGCCGAGGCCGGTGGCGACGGCGTCGGCGAGCCGGGCGAAGGCGGGGTCCTCGCGGTAGCGGCGCAGCAGTTCGGCGTACTCGGCGTCGCGGGCGGGCAGCAGCTTGGGCTGGAGCCCGAACGCGACGAGGCGGGCCGCGTCTGCGGCGTCCGCCGGGGTCACGGGGGTGGGGCCCGGTGGTGCCGGTGCCGGTGCTGGTGCCGAGGCTGAGGCCGACTGTGCGTCGGGCTCGCTCCACGCGGGGTGCTCGGCGTGGTGGTCGCTCACGGGTGGGTCTCCTCGGCGGTGCGGGTGCTGGTGCTGGTGCGAGTGCGGGTGTGCGGGGCACCTGCGGTGTGCGGGACGGCGGCTCGCGTCCGGGCGTGCGCGGGTGGCCGTGCGGCGGTGGGGCAGGCAGGCCCGGCGGCGGTAGCGGAGCCGGCGGTCACCGCCACAGCGGCGGCGGCAGCGGGGCCCGCTGCGGGGGCGGACCTTCCCCCACCCCGCCCCTTCCCGAAAGCAGGGGCAAGCCCCCACACCCCCGGGTGGGACCGGGCCGCCAGGGGCTCCGCCCCGGCGACGGAGCCTGCGGGCCCGCCGGGGCCGGCGACACCGCCGCGCACGGGCGTGGGGCCGGACCCGCCGCGCGAGGGCGCAGGGCCCGACCCGGGGCGTGCAGCAGGGCCGGGCAAGGGCGCGGGGCCGATCAGCACTCCCCCGCCACGGGAGCCAGGGCCCAGCCCGAGGTGTGCAGGCCAGCCGGGCGCAGGGGTTGGGCGGGTGGCAGGGTCGCGGGAGGGTGTGTGTGCGGGGCGGGCGGTTAGCGGGGTGGTGGGGCGGCGGGTCATGCCGCCTCCGTGCGGTCTGCCGTCATGGCTGCCGCGTCGAGGAGGGCGGTGCCGACGATGAGGTCCGCGCCGCCGAATTCGGGGTCTTCGAGTTCCGTGCCGTCGTCGACCGCGAAGAGGAGCCGCTCCTCGCCCTGGCGGTACGCCGTGCCCACCGCCGGGCTCGCCGCGTGGACCGCCAGCAGGGCGACCAGGTAGGGCAGGTCGGGATCGGAGCGGCGGGCCTCCGCCAGGAGACCGGACAGGCGGCGCGGGGCGTCGTGCGGGAGTTCCAGGAGTGCCATCGCGGCGGCGAGCTGCTCCTCGCTGAAGCGGCTGTCGTCGGGGGTGGCGATCAGGTCCGGCTCCGGCATCTCCACGCCGAGGTGTTCGCGCTCCACCGGCGGGGTCAGCAGGATCTCCACCAGGTCCGCGACGCGGACGGAGACGGGGGTGCGCAGGCCGGCGCCCGACGCGAAGAAGGCGTCCGTGACCCGGATGGCCTGCGCGACGGGGAGAGGGAGGGCGGGGGCCACCAGTTGCCCGTACAGGTCGATGCCGGTGCGCGGCGCGGGGGCCGCGAAGGCCTGGCGGTCCTGTTCGGCGCGGAAGAGCGGGCCCGCGTCGAGCAGTCGGGACTGGAGCTGGGTGTGGCGGCGGATGCAGTCCTTGACGATGTCGACGAGCTCGGCGGCGCGCCGCTTGTTGTCCCCCGTCTTCGAATCAGGCACAGCTTCCGCCTCGTCGCGGGCCTTGCGGATGTTGGTCAGGATCGCGTTCTCGTGGCGGTAGCGGTCGGCGACGTGGTCCAGGGCCTCCGCGATCATGTCGGGGACGGTCACCAGCCAGTCCACGGCCCGCACGTTGCGCCGGGTCGCGTCGAGCGTGCGGCGCAGGGTCTCGGCGTACTGGACGGTGCGGTAGCGGGCCTGTTCGGCGGCGAGCTGGGCGTCGGCGAGCCGGCCCCGGCTGATCAGGACCTCCAGCTTGACCTCGGCGGCGATCTGCGCGCTGGTGACGTCCGTGTCGAGGGCGCCGACCAGGACGTTGACGGCCTCATCCGTGGTGCGCAGGTACACCGTGCCGCCGTAGCCCGGGACTTCCTCGATGAGCTTGAAGTCGTAGTCGCGGCGGACGTACACCCCGTCCGGGCCGAACGTGCCGTAGATCGCGCGGAATCCGCGGTCGACGCTGCCGACGTTGATCAGGTTCTCCAGCACCCAGCGGGCCACCCGCTCGTGCTCGGCCGCGGGGCGCGCAGGTGCCTGGGCGGCGACGCGCGGCAGCAGGCGGGCCACTATCTGCTCGTGGTCCGCGCCGGTGTCGAAGTCCATGTTGAGCGTGACCAGGTCGATCGCGGCGAGCGCGACCTCCGCCATCGCGTAGACCCCGTACTCGCCGGCCAGATTGGCCTTGCGTACGTCGAGGTCGTGCAGCGGGGCGGTGCAGGCGAGCGCGCGCAGCCGCCGGGCCAGGCCCTCGTCGGCGGCCGGGCCCGACGCCGGAGAGGGAAGGGTCTTCGCCGGGGCAGGGAGAGTCACGGGCAAAGACTAGGCGCTGACCCTGACAACATCCCAAACGGGATGGTTCGCCCGATCCTCCCGCCGTCCTCGCGCCGTCGGACGAGAGCGCGGCCCGCGCCCTGTTCTACGCTCACCGCATGGCTCCCATGATCACGCCGGACACCCCGGCGCCCGGCCCGGTAATCCCGGTGATCGATCTCAACGCCGACCTCGGCGAAGGCTTCGGGCGGTGGACGCTGACCGACGACGAGGCCCTGCTGTCCGTCGTCACGAGCGCCAACGTCGCCTGCGGCTTCCACGCCGGCGATCCGTCCATCATGCGGCGCGTCTGCGAGCTGGCGGCCGCGCGCGGGGTGCGGATCGGCGCGCAGGTCTCGTACCGGGACCTGGCGGGCTTCGGCCGCCGTTCCATGGACGTGCCGGCCGGTGAGCTGGCCGACGAGGTGGCCTACCAGATCGGGGCGCTGGAGGTCTTCGCGCGGGCGGCCGGTTCCCGGGTGTCGTACGTGAAACCGCACGGCGCGCTCTACAACCGCACCGTGCACGACGCGGGCCAGGCCACCGCCGTGGTGGCCGGCGTGCTGCTCGCGGCCGGTCCCGGCGGGCTCCCGGTGCTCGGGCTGCCCGGTTCCCTGCTGCTCGACGCCGCCGGGCGGGCCGGGCTGCCGGCCGTCCCGGAGGCCTTCGCCGACCGCGCCTACACCCCGGCGGGCACGCTCGTACCGCGAGGCGAGCCGGGCGCCGTGGTCCACGACCCGGACGCGGTGGTGGCCCGCGCCGTGGACATGGCCGCCGGGCACGTGGTGACGGCCGCGGACGGCTCCCGGATCCCGGTGGACGCCCGGTCCCTGTGCCTGCACGGGGACACCCCCGGGGCGGCGGACCTGGCCCTGCGCGTCCGCGGGGCGCTCGGCGGGGCCGGGGTCCGGGTGGAGGCCTTCGCGTGAGGGCCCTGGAGGCCGGCGCCGGGGCGCTGCTGCTGGAGGTGGACTCCGCCGAGGAGGTGGCCGCGCTTCACGCGGAGCTGCTGCGCCGGCGGGACGCGGGCGAGCTGGGCGGCGTACGGGACATCGTGCCCGCGGCCCGGACCGTCCTGCTGGACGGGGTACGGGAGCCGCGCGCCCTCGCGGCCCGGATCGCCCGCTGGCGGGTCCCCCCGCTGGCGCCGGCCGACGGGCCGCCCCCGGTGACGGTCGCGGTGCGCTACGACGGCCCGGACCTCGCGGAGGTGGCCGCACGGTGGGAGGTGTCCCCCGAGGAGGTGCCCGGCATCGTCGGCGCGATCACCTTCCGGGTGGCCTTCTGCGGGTTCGCCCCGGGCTTCGGCTACCTGACGGGCCTGCCCGCCCGCCTCCACCTGCCCCGGCGCGCGACGCCCCGTACGGCGGTACCGGCGGGCTCGCTGGCCCTCGCGGGCGAGTACGCCGGGGTCTATCCGCGCTCCTCCCCCGGCGGCTGGCAGCTGATCGGGTCCACCGACGCGGTGCTGTGGGACCCGGCGCGCGAGCCGGCCGCGCTGTTCGCGCCGGGGGTACGGGTGCGGTTCACCGAGGCGGGAGCGGCGCTGTGAGGGGGCTGGAGGTCGTACGGGCGGGCGCGCTGACCACCCTCCAGGACCTGGGCCGGCCCGGGTACGCCCACTTCGGCGTCCCCCGTTCGGGGGCCCTCGACGCGGGGGCGCACGCGCTGGCGAACCGGCTGCTGGGCAATCCGCCGGGGGCCGCAGTCCTGGAGACGACCGTGGACGGCGTGGCACTGCGGGCGGTGGGCGGCCCGGTGACGGTGGCGGTCACCGGGGCGCCTTGTGCGGTACGGGCCTGCGGGCGCCCGGTGGCCTGGGGAGCCCCGGTCTGGCTGCGCGCCGGGGCGGAGCTGGAGGTGGGCCGGGCGGAGTCGGGGGTGCGCGGCTACGTCTCGGTGCGGGGAGGTTTCGCGGTCGAGCCGGTGCTGGGCAGTCGCTCGACCGATCTGCTGTCGGGCCTCGGGCCACCGGTCCTGACCGCGGGGGCGGTGCTGCCGGTGGGCGCGCCCGGTCCCGATCCGGTGGCCGGGGCCGACGCCCCGGCGGCGCCGGGCCCGCCCTCGGAACTGGTACTCCCGCTGCGGCTGGGCCCGAGGGCCGACTGGTTCACGGCGCAGTCACTGACGGAGCGCCTGCTGCGCGGCCGCTACACCGTCTCGGCGGCTTCGAACCGCATCGGCCTGCGCACGGAAGGGCCGGCCCTGCTCCGGGCCCGTGGCGGCGAACTCCCGAGCGAGGGCATGGTCCTGGGCGCAGTCCAGGTCCCCCCGGACGGCCGGCCGGTGGTCTTCCTGGCCGACCACCCGGTCACCGGCGGCTACCCGGTCGTCGGCGTCGTCCCACCGGGCCCGGCCCTCGACGCGGCGGCCCAGTCGCCGCCGGGCCTCCCGGTGCGGTTCGTACGGAGCCGGTGAGCGACCGTCCCGCCGCCCGGGGCCCGCCGCCGAACGGCTCCGGGCACCCGGGGGCCGGGTCCGCACGGGGTGTCAGATCAGCGTGTTGTAGATGTTCCAGCCGCCACCGACCAGGGTGCGCTTGCCGCTGAGCTTGTAGCCCTTGGTGTTCCAGGCGCCCTCGTACAGCCAGAGGCTGCCGTCGCGGCCCCGGGCCAGCATGTCGTCGTGCCCGAGCGCGTTCTTGTCCCCGGCGTACGCGAGGGCGGTGAAGGGGCCGAACCCGGTGCCGATCTGACGCCTGGGCTTGAGCGGGGCGGCGACCTCACCGGTCGGGTTCGCCTCGAAGTACCACAGGACTCCGGCCGCGTCCTTCGCCAGGAGCCCGTTGGGGAAGGCCGTGAGGCTCGTGTACTGGTTCCAGCCGCCGCCGACCTTCACGCGCGGCTTGAACGGACGGTCGGGGTTCCCGGTACCGCGATAGAACCAGAGGACCCCGTCGCTGCCCCGGGCCAGCAGGTCGCTGACCCCGTCCCTGCGGGAATCACCCATGCCGACGATCGAGGTGTACTGGCCCCAGCCGCCGCCCACCAGCTTGCGGGACTTGAAGGGATTCACCGGATCCCCGCTCCGCTCGTAGAACCAGAGCTGCCCGGCGGCATCACGAGCCACCAGCTCGGTGCCGTATCCCGGGGGCGCGGCCTCGCTGCCCACGTGGGAAGAGCCGAGACGGGTGATCGTGTCGTAGATGTTCCAACCGCCACCGACCCTCGTGCGCGGTGCGTAGCGGACGCTGCCGGTCTTGCCGTCGGACTCGTACTGCCACAGCACACCGGCAGCGTCACGGCCGAAGAAGGTCGGCCGGTAGGACGCGCGCCCCTCGACGAAATTGATCTTGACGGGGGCGGTGGCCAGCGCGGCTCCGGCGGCGTCCCTCAGGTCGATCCGGCCCCCCATGGAGCCGAACAGGTTGTCCGCGACGTTCATCCGGAGCACCCACGTGACCTTCTGGCCACTGGCGCTCGGGACGACGGTGGCCGTGGGCAGGTCCAGGTAGAGGGTGCCGTCGTCGTCTTCGGTGGTGCCGCCGAAGAACTTGCACGGCGAGCCGGGGACGCCGTTCACCAGGCAGCTGACGTTCCTGAACCCGCTGATCATCCTGGAGGGGGTGTCCCACCCGCCTCCGGGGGTGTTGTCGATCACCATCTGGGCCTTGACGTCACCGGAGAACCCCGCCGGCAGTTCGGCGGTGAACCGGATCTGCGAGACCGGCACGTCACCCGTACGGATGTCGCTGGTCTCCTGGATCACGGTCACCGGCGCGGCATCCTCCGCGGCAGCCGCCACCATCGGAGTGACGGCGGAGGCCGAGGCCATCGGAGCCGCCACGCTCGCGAGGACGGCAAGGCCGGCCACGAGCGCGAGACGGGTACGGCCAGAGGCGCGTCGAGCGGTATTCACAATTCCCCCATAGAACTTCAGGATCCAGGACCCAGGACCCAGGATCCAGGCGTGCGGCGTGCGGCGTGCGGCATCAGCGCGCGCGTGTGCGTTCACCTGTACGACACCGCATGCACCCCGAGGGTTGTATGCCGCTCAACGGATTTTCGACTGGACACGGTCACCGGCGCGGGAGCCTCGGCGCCGGCCCGCACGACCGGGGTGACGGCGGAAGCCGTGGCCAGGGGGGCGTCACCCGGCGAGGACGGCGATGCCCGCGACCAGCGCGAGCCGGGTCCGATGGGTGGCCGGGCGCGTGGCGCGGTGAGTGGCGCGGCGAGTGGCGTTCAAGATGTCCCCGGGTCTTCGCGTCTTCAGACGTGTACGCGTGCACGCACGCACGGACGGACGGACGGCGCTTCGTGCGCCTCGGGGGTTGCACACCGGTCGACAAGTTTGCGGCGCGCATGCCCGCCGCGGGCGCCGGCCCGGGTCGCCCCGGGCCGGCCGCTCCCCGCACTGCTACACCGCCGACTCCGGGGCGATCCGGCTCCGGACCGCCGACTGGACGTCCTCTTCCTCCGCGGGGTCCGCCGCCAGGCGGCGCAGGCGCGGGGCGACGCGGGCGTCGGCCGTTTCGGCGTGGCGGGCGGCCACCTCCCGGGTCGTCTCCTCGCAGTCCCAGAGGCACTCGACGGCGAAGCCCGCCGCGAAGGAGGGGTCCGTCGCCGCCAGGGCCCGCGCGGCGCGGCCCCGCAGGTGGGAGGAGGCCGTCTCGCGGTAGATGTGGCGCAGTACCGGCGCCGCGCAGCCGATGCGGAGCCGGCCCGCTCCGTCGACCAGGGTGAACAGCGGCGTCGAGTCCGGGCCCGAGCCGCGGACGGTGGAGCGCAGGGCTCCGAGGACCAGGGTGGCGTCCTCCGCTCCGCCCCGGGCGGCCAGGAGGGTCCCTGCGGCCGTTCCGAGGGCGTCGGGGCGCTGGACCCAGCGGCGGGCCCGCTCGACGGCGGCGGGGCCGCACATGCGCTCGTAGGCGGCTACGGCCGGCTCGTCGCCGACGGCTTCGATGAGGTCCAGTACGGCCGGGTTCTCCGGCTCGGCGAGGACCAGGTGGTGCAGCGCGGTGGCGCGGGCGGCCTCTCCGGAGGCGCCGGCGGCGGCCGCCAGGATCGCGGAGCGGTCTTCGGGGGTGGCCACGGCGGCGAGGCAGCGGGCGGCCGGGACGTGCAGGGGGGTGCCCCGGCGCAGTCCGTCGGCGGCCCAGTCGAAGACGGCCTGGACGCCCCAGCCGGGCTGGGGCCCGCGGGGGGTGAGCTGGCGCTGCCAGCGGTCGAAGGAGCCCTGCTGGCGGGCGACGCGCAGCCGCTCGGCGTATTCGGGGGCTCCGGGGTCCTCTTCCCACAGGCACCAGGGCCTGGGCTCGTAGGCGTCGCGGACGGCGGCGGCGAGCCGCGCCTCGCCCTCGGCGGTGGCGGGGAAGCGGGCGAGGACGGGGGCGGCCAGGGAGCGCAGTCCCTCGTCGTCGTCGCGCAGGGCGAGTTCGTCGAGGGCCCAGGCCCAGTTGGCGCCCGTGGCGGCGTACCGGCGCAGCAGCATGAGCGCGTCGTCGCGGCCGTACGAGGCCAGGTGGCCCAGGACGGACAGGGCGAGGCCCGTGCGGCGGTCGTCCTCGTCGACGAGGTCGTCGACGCTGAAGAGGTGGGCCTCGATCTCGCCCAGGGGGCCGTCGAGGTCCAGGTACAGGCGTGCGTAGTACAGGGAGCGGTTCTCGACCTGCCAGTCCTGGCGCGGATCGCCGGCCACGCAGTGGTTGAGCGCCGCGAGGGCCTCGGCCCTGGGCGCCGCGAGTGCGTGCAGCGTGCCGTCACCGCGGCCGCGCTGGAGGAGCCCGAGCAGGGTGCCGCTCGGCGCTATGACTGGTTCGAACATGGGAATGGCCTCAAATCAAGCTGGGGACGCAACCGGGAATCGGAATTCACAGGGCCGCGTAACAGCATGTGAGGACGTCCGCCGTCTGGTTCCGCTCGATGTAGACCATTGCCTTCTCACTCTCGTCGGTGTTCTCGGCCAGGGCGGCGGTCCCCACCCGGCCAGGAGCAGGGGCCGGACACCCGTTGTGTCCTGCCCGCTCCTGCCCGTCCGCCCTGTCCGCGAATCGAATCCGACGCCATGATGACCCAGGCGGTTTGTGCGCCGCGACCACATTTAAGGCCGCCGTGACCAACCCGTGAGGTCTGGACCGGCCTGGAACCGGCCAGGGAACGGCCAGAAGCGGACTAGTTGGCTCCGAAAAGTTCCAGCAGGTCGGCCTTGGCGAACATGCGGGCGGTGTCCACGGCGGAGGGCGTTCCGGCGTTCGGGTCGGCTCCGCCGGCGAGCAGCGCGCGGATGACGGCCGTCTCGCCCTTGAAGACCGCCCCGGCGAGCGGGGTCTGGCCGCGGTCGTTGGCGCGGTCGGCCTCGGCTCCGCGGGCCAGCAGGGCCGTGACGGCGTCGGCGTGGCCGTGGTAGGCGGCGAGCATGACGAGGGTGTCGCCGCGGTCGTTGGTGAGGTTCGCCGGGACGCCCGCGTCGACGTACGCGGCCAGGGTCTCGGTCTCGCCCCGGCGGGCGAGGTCGAAGATCTTGGTGGCCAGCTCGACGACGTCCTCGTCGGGAACGCCCGGGGAGTCCGGCGCGTCCGGCGAGCCCTGGGAGTTCTGGGAATCCTGGGAGTCCTGGGAGTCCTGGGAGCCGTTCTCGACGTGCTCACTCATCGGTCGTACCGCCTTTCACGGGCAGGGCTGCGCACGGCACTGCGTCCGTACGGGTGAAGCGTCAGAGTAGCGCCCGGACCTGCACATGAGAGGCGCGGGCCGAGGCAATGATCACCCTGCGGCCCCCGTTCCCCCATCCCGCCAGGCGCGCCAGCCGGGATGGGCCGGTCAAGTGAAAAATTACCGGATTCACCCATATGCACCTTTTATCGCATTGATACTTCCTGTGAGCCTGGAAGAACTGATGGTGACTGTCCCCACCCACCAGGAGAACTGACTCATGGTCCTGTCCATCTCAGGTGTCGTCCTGCTCGGCATCATCTGCTTCCTGTTCTTCAAGAAGGACGGCATGAAGCTGACGCACGCGTTCGTGTGCGCCCTCTTCGGCTTCTTCCTCGCCGGATCCGCCATCGCCCCCAGCATCACGGCGAGCACGGCGAGCCTCGCGAGCCTTCTCGGCGGGATCAAGCTCTAGCGCCCGGCCCCGGAACCCACCCGAAGCATCCACAACTCCAGGAGACGCCCGTGGCCCGGCGCCCACTTCCCCGCATCCTCAGCAGCGGCACCGTGTCGCTGACCCGGGGCCGCGACTTCGCTCGCACGGCCGCCGACAGCGCCACGGACGTCCTCCATCCGCTCCTCACCATCGGACGGGGCTTGCGCGTCCTGGCCTCGGCCGGACGCCGCAAGTGGTGCGACACCCCCAAGGACAAGCGTGGTCCCGCGCTGTTCCTGGGGGCCGCCGGCGTCCTCGTGGTCGCCCTCGTCCCCTACGGCCCCCTCACCGCCCTGATCACTCTCATGGCGGCGGCGGCCTGGCAGGGACGCGACCGCACCCCGGTGAAGACCGGGCCCAGCGATGCCGAGACCGAACGGCTCGGCTCCCTCTATGAAGCCCTCGTGCCGTACTTCTCCATCCCGGAGGACCCGAGCCCCCTCTTCGCCCACGGCGGGGAATGGGACAAGGCCTTCAGCGGCTACGAGTTCGACGAGGCGGGCCGCGTCACCCGGCTCCACATCCGCTACCCGGCTTACTTCACCGACGGCGAGGCCGCATCGAGGGCCCGGATCGAGGCACTGCTGCACGCCAAGTCCGGGCGCGGACGGGAGTATCTCTTCGACTGGGACGAGGAGGGAAACCAGCTCGACCTGAGCGTGCTGGCGGCGCTGCCGACAGGTATCGCCGCCCAGCCCTTCGTCACCTCCCCCGGTGAGACCGTGCTCGGATTCACCGACCCGGGCAGCGTGCAGCGCACCCTGCCCGTCCTGGACGGCGACGCGCCCCGGGACATGCCGCCGGTCATCTGGCGCACCGGTTCCCGTTCCGCCGAGCCCCACCTGCTGGCCGTCGGCCAGCCCGGCAGCGGTACGTCCACGCTGCTGCGCTCCATCGCCCTGCAGGCCCTGCGGCACGGGGGCGACGTACTGATCGTGGAGGGCGGCGGCACCGGCGAGTACTCCTGCCTCTCCGGCCGCGCCGGCGTCCTCGCCGTGGAGTGCGGGCCGGCCGGGGCGCTGGCCACCCTGGAATGGGCCGCCCGCGAGACCGAGCGCCGCCTGATCGCCACCCACCGGGCCCGCGAAGCCGGCCGGCCCGCGCCCGAGGACACCCGCCGTCCGCTGTGGATCCTGCTCGACCGGCCCAGCGTGCTGGCCCACTTGGCCGTCGCCGAGGGCGCCCCCGACCCGATCGCGCAGCTCCAGGTGCCGCTGCGGCACGGGCGCGCCGCGCACGTGACCGTGGTGGTGGCCGAGCAGTTCGACCACCTGGAGCTGCTGAACGACTCCGTCTGGCAGCACACGCGGGCCCGGGCGGTGCTCGGAGCCGCCACGATCCAGCAGATCGCCGATGTGCTGGGGCTGCCCCCGCACACCACGCCGACGGCCGTACCGCCGCCGGGGCGCGGGTACGCCCGGCTCGGCGCCGGTCCCGTGCACCGGCTCCAGGTGCCGGCCACGCCGGACCCGTACGACGAGGCCACGCACCCGGGACACCGGCAGGCGGTGCTGGACCTGCTGCCCGAGCGGCAGGCGCCGCCCAAACCGGTCCCCGACCACGTCACGCCGGGCAAGCCGCTGCACATCGTCCAGCCGCCCGCCCAGGCGCAGGCCCCGGCGATCGACGCCTCGGAGATCCCCGAGGTCCCGGCGGACGCCCCGTAGGGCGTTTCCCTCCGGACCGGGCCGGTTCTACGCGACGAAGGTGCGCGGCGGCTCCGCCCCGCCGCCGCCCGCTCCGGTGGCCACCAGCCGGGCCGCGGCGGCCAGCCGGGCCGCCGCTTCCTCGGCCACCGGGCCGCCGACGGTGAAGGGGAGCCGGACGTACCCCTCGAAGGCCCCGTCGACACCGAACCGGGGCCCCGAGGGGACCCGTACGCCCACCCGCTCCCCCACCTCGGCCAGCCGGGAACCGGAGAGCCCGCCCGCGCGGGCCCACAGGGTCAGGCCGCCGAGCGGGACCCGGAACTCCCAGTCCGGCAACTCCCGGCGGACCGCCGCCACCAGGGCGTCCCGGTTCTCGCGGGCCTGGTCGCGGCGGATCTCCACGGCCCGCTCCCAGCCTCCGGTGCGCATCAGCCAGTCCACCGCGAGCTGTTCCAGTACCGGCGTGCCCAGGTCGGCGTAGGCGCGGGCCGCCACCAGGCTGCGGATGACGTCGGGGGCCGCGCGGACCCAGCCGATGCGCATGCCGGCCCAGAAGGCCTTGCTGGCGGAGCCGACGGTGATGACCGTGGAGCCGGCCGGGTCGAAGGAGCAGACGGGGCGGGGCATCTCCATCACCGGATCGAGCTGGAGCTCGACCATGGTCTCGTCGGCGACGAGGACGGTGCCGGCCGAGCGGGCCGCCTCGACCATCGCGCGGCGCTGCTCGTCGGAGGCCAGGGCCCCGGTCGGATTGTGGAAGTCGGCGACCACATAGGCCAGGCGGGGCGCCGAGTCGCGCAGCACCTGGCGCCAGACGTCCATGTCCCAGCCGGTCAGCCCCTCCCCCATGGCGACGGGTACGAGGCGGACCCCGGCGGCGCGCATGAGCTGGAGGATGTTGGCGTAGGACGGGGATTCGACGGCGATCCGCTCGCCGCGCCCCGCGAAGAGGCTGCAGATGGCGTCGATGGCGCCCATCGCGCCCGTGGTGACCATGATCTGCTCGGGCATGGTCGGGATGCCGCGCTCGGTGTAGCGGTCGGCGAGCATGCGGCGCAGCGCGGGCAGGCCGGCCGGGTAGTCCCCATGGGTGTGGGCGTACGGCGGGAGTTCCTCCAGCGCGCCCTGGACGGCCTTGGTGAGCCAGGGCTCGGGGGCCGGGAGGGCCGCGCAGCCGAGGTCGATCATCGAGCCGAGGGACTCGGGGGGCAGGGGCTCCAGGCCGCGGGCGGGCATGGGGTTGCCGGCGGGCACCGAGGTCCAGCTGCCCGCGCCGCGGCGGGATTCGAGGAACCCCTCGCCGCGCAGGGCCTCGTAGGCGGCGGCGACGGTGGTGCGGCTGACGGCGAGCGCGACGGCCAGCTCCCGTTCGGCGGGGAGCCGGGCGGCGACGGGGATGCGGCCTTCGAGGACGAGCATGCGGATGCCGTCGGCGAGCGTGCGGTACGCGGGCAGCTTGCGCCCGCCGGGCGCGGCGGTCCGGCCCTGCTGGGAGGTGATGAGGCGGCCGAGCTGTGCGGCACCGACGGCCGAGGTCCACTGCGCCATGCGTTCCGGTCCACCTTCGCGAAATTGGCCCCTGCCGCCCTCCTGGGGGCGGCATTGGATCGATCCTTACGGTCCAGAGTGCCACGGGGCCGGTAGGAAGCCGGACCCAGGGGGCCACCGGGACGCAGGCGGTCCAGGGGGCGGGGGGGAGGGCGTTCACCGGCCGGACACGGGGGCGCGCCCGGCCCGGCGGGAGCAGGGGGCATACTGCCGCGGTGACACACGTACGCCTCCCCCACCCCTATCTCGACCACCCGGGTCCGATCCCCTTCGCGCACCGCGGCGGGTCCCTGGACGGGCTGGAGAACACCGCCGCCGCCTTCCGGCGGGCCGCCGCCGCGGGTTACCGGTACTTCGAGACCGATGTGCACGCCAGCGCCGACGGGAAGCTGGTCGCCTTCCACGACGCCACCCTGGACCGGGTCACCGACGGACAGGGCCGCATCCGGGAGCTGCCGTGGAGCCGGATCCGCGAGGTCCGGGCCGGCGGGAGCGAGCCCCTCGCGCTCTTCGAGGACCTGCTGGAGGAGTTCCCCGACGCACGGTGGAACGTGGACATCAAGGACGAGTCCGCCGTGCACCCGCTGGTCGGCCTGATCGCGCGGACCGGGGTCTGGGACCGGGTGTGCGTGGGCTCCTTCTCCGAGCGCCGGGTCGCCCGGGCCCAGAAGATCGCCGGCCCCCGCCTGGCGACCTCGTACGGGGTGGCGGGGGTGGTCGGGCTGCGGCTGCGGTCCTACGCGATCCCCGCCGCGCTGCGCGCGGGCGCGGTGGCGGCGCAGGTGCCGGAGACCCAGGCGGGCATCCGTGTGGTGGACCGCAGGTTCGTGCGGACAGCCCACGAGCGGGGGCTCCAGGTGCACGTGTGGACCGTGAACGAACCGGAACGCATGGAGGCTCTCCTGGACCTGGGAGTCGATGGCATCATGACCGACCGGATCGACATCTTGCGCACGGTGCTGGACCGGCGCGGAGCCTGGGCCTGACACTGCCCGCGGCCCCGCACCGGCACGAGGCAGCGGGGCGTTACGGGGACCAGCGAGGGGGCCGCCATGAGCGCGCGGACGACGGACGAAGCGGAACCGGGCTCCGAGGACGGCAGACCCGCCGCCACGGAGGCGGCTGCGGCTACAGCTGCGGCTGCGCGCAAGCGCGAGCAGCGCGGCTGGTACTTCTACGACTTCGCGGTGTCCGTGTACTCGGCGAGCGTGCTCACCGTGTTCCTCGGGCCGTACCTCACGTCGATCGCCAAGGCCGCGGCGGACGCCGAGGGCTTCGTGCATCCGCTGGGCATCCCGGTGCGGGCCGGTTCCTTCTTCGCCTACACGGTGTCCGCCTCGGTGATCCTGGCCGTGCTGCTCATGCCGCTGGCGGGGGCGGTCGCCGACCGGACCGGCCGCAAGAAGCCGCTGCTGGCCGTGGCCGCGTACACGGGGGCCGCGGCGACGGCCGGCATGTTCTTCCTGGCCGGCGAGCGCTACCTGCTGGGCGGGCTGCTCCTGATCGTCGCGAACGCCTCGCTGTCGGTCTCGATGGTGCTGTACAACGCCTATCTGCCGCAGATCTCCACGCCGGACGAGCGGGACACGGTCTCCTCGCGCGGCTGGGCCTTCGGATACACCTCGGGCTCGCTGATGCTCGTGATGAACCTGGCGCTGTACATGGGCCACGACTCCTTCGGTCTCACCGAGGGCATGGCGATCCGCATCTGCCTGGCCTCCGCGGGCCTGTGGTGGGGGGCCTTCGCGCTGATCCCGCTGCGCCGGCTGCGGGACCGCGCCGTGGTCCGGGAGCCGGGCGCCGCCCCGGCCGTCAGCGGCTGGAAGCAGCTCATCGCCACCCTGAAGGACATGCGGCGCTACCCCCTGACCCTGTCGTTCCTGCTGGCGTACCTGATCTACAACGACGGCGTGCAGACGGTGATCTCCCAGGCCTCGATCTACGGGTCGGAGGAGCTGAAACTGGAGCAGTCCACCCTCATCGGGGCGATCCTGCTCGTACAGGTCCTGGCGGTGGCGGGTGCGCTGGGGATGGGCCGGCTGGCCCTCCGGTACGGCGCCAAGCGGACGATTCTCGGATCGCTGGCGGCCTGGGGCGTGACGCTGGCCGCCGGATACTTCCTGCCGGCCCGGACCCCGGTGTGGTTCTTCGCACTCGCCGCGATGATCGGGCTGGTGCTCGGCGGCAGCCAGGCGCTGTCGCGCTCGCTGTTCTCGCACCTGGTCCCGGCGGGCAAGGAGGCCGAGTACTTCTCGGCGTACGAGATGAGCGACCGGGGGCTGAGCTGGGTGGGGCCGCTGGTTTTCGGGCTCACGTACCAGGTCACGGGCAGCTACCGGGACGCGATCATCTCGTTGGTGGTCTTCTTCGCACTGGGTTTCGTGCTGCTCGCCCGAGTGCCGGTGCGGCGCGCGGTTGAGGCGGCGGGGAATCCTGTACCCGAACGGATCTGACCGGGGATCCGCCGGATCCGGCGGTTCCGCCGGATCCGGGAGACTTCAGCCGCGCGAATTCGGAACGAATTTCGACGTTCAAGCTAAGGGCCGGTAGTGTACGCCTTTGGCCTGCCAGGCGGACCGTTACTGCGCGCTGATGAAGTGAAGACGTTGGGTGACATCTGCTGCCAGATGTGACAAAACGGGCACTGGTGGGTACAACAAGGGGCGGTACGACGGGCGACGCATGACCCGGAGCGGGAATCTATACCGCCGACCGGACGTTGACCGGATGACGACGACAGCGACACCTGTCCTGTGGGCGACAAGCCCGGGAGGCACGATTCATGAGTGAGCGAGCTCTCCGCGGTACGCGGCTCGTGGTTACCAGCTACGAGACGGACCGCGGCATCGATCTGGCCCCGCGCCAGGCGGTGGAGTACGCATGCCAGAACGGACATCGATTTGAGATGCCGTTCTCGGTTGAGGCAGAAATTCCGCCGGAGTGGGAGTGCAAGGCGTGTGGCGCCATGGCACTCCTGGTTGACGGGGATGGGCCCGAAGAGAAGAAGGGCAAGCCTGCGCGAACGCACTGGGACATGCTCATGGAGCGGCGCACCCGCGAGGAGCTGGAGGAAGTGCTGGCCGAGAGGCTCGCGGTCCTTCGTTCCGGCGCCATGAACATTGCCGTGCATCCGCGGGACAGCCGCAAGTCCGCCTGACAGCCGGACGCCACAGCGGCACAGTAAGACAGCACGAAGCAGAGGGGCCCACCCCACGCTGTGTGGGGGGCCCCTCTGCTTCGTGCTGTCTTACTGTGCCGGCCGGTCAGGGGGTCAGCGGCGGCCGGTAGCCGTTGTCGGGCCGCTGCGGGGCGTCCTCGCGGATGACCTCGCCGTGGATGACCTCGCCCGGGACGACCTTGCCGTCCGGGTAGTGGATCCGGGCCTGCTGGAAGGCGTCGCCGAAGGAGCCGGCCGGAGCGGAGGCCATCTTGCGCTCCAGGGAGCGGGCGGCCCGGCGGCCGATCAAGGCGCGGACGGGCGGGAGCAGGAGCAGCAGACCGGCCGCGTCGGAGATCAGGCCGGGCATCATCAGGAGCAGGCCGGCCAGCATGGTCAGGCCGTTTCCGGTGCCGGGCTTGCCGGGCTGCTGCGGAGTCGGCTGACGGCCCTCCTGGGCCTGCTGGAAGGTGTCCGTCAGGTTCTTGAAGGCGCGTCGCCCGGCCCGCTTGATGACCACCGCACCCAGCACCAGGCCGCCCGCGAGCAGCAGGGCGACACCCCCGCCGCCGATCAGTCCCGCGACCTGGCCGAGCAGCCAGATCTCCAGGATCAACCAGGCCGCGATGGCCAGGGGAAGGTACGTACGGGCGGGCGAACGCCGCCGGGGGGCCGTAGAGGTCGGAACTCCGGTCGTCATACCCCCAGTGTGCCTGGGCGGGCGTAAAGACGTCCTCAGCCGGAGGTACCGGACATCCCCTAGGGGTGGCGGACCGCCCCGGGCGCGGGCTGCCCACGCGGGCGGCCTACTTGCCCCGGGCCTTGCCCGTCAGCGTGCCCGTCAGCTTGTCCGACACCTTGCCCGAGAGCTTGCCGGCGTGCTCCTTGATGCCCCACTGGGTGACCCGCCAGAGGGCCTCCACCACGATGTCCTTGCTCATCTTGCTGTCGCCGAACTCGCGCTCGACGAAGGTGATGGGCACCTCGACCACGCGGAAGCCCTTCTGCACGGCCCGGCGGGCCAGGTCGACCTGGAAGCAGTAGCCGGCGGAGGCCACGTCGGCCAGGCCCAGCCCTTCGAGGGTCTCGCGGCGGAAGGCGCGGTAGCCGCCGGTCACGTCGCGGATCGGGACGCCCAGCATCAGCCGGGAGTACGTGGACCCGCCCCGGGAGAGGAACTCGCGGCTCTTGGGCCAGTTGACGACCCGGCCGCCCGGCACCCAGCGGGAGCCCAGCACCAGGTCGGCGCCCTCCAGGGCGGTCAGCAGCCTGGGCAGTTCCTCGGGCTGGTGGGAGCCGTCGGCGTCCATCTCGATGATGACGCCGTAGCCGTTCTCCAGGCCCCAGCCGAAGCCGGCCAGGTAGGCGGCCCCGAGGCCCTCCTTGCCCTTGCGGTGCAGGACGTGGACCTGGTCGTCCGCGGCCGCCAGCTCGTCGGCGAGCTTTCCGGTGCCGTCCGGGCTGTTGTCGTCGGCGACCAGGACGTGGGCCCCGGGTACAGCCGCGCGGACGCGGCCGACGATCAGCCCGATGTTCTCCGCCTCGTTGTAGGTCGGAATGATCACCAAGGCCGTGCCGAGCGGTCCGTAGCTTCGCTGTCCGCCGTCGCTCACTGATTCCCCTTTTGCGTTCTCGTACATCCTGTACGCCGTGTCGCAGAGGATGATTTTAGAACAGCGATCGGGGCCCGCGGTCCTTCGGGCCGGACCGGCTCCCGCTGGCTGCGGGCCGCCTGACCGTTGTCTACTGGACCGCGGGCCCCGACCTGAGGCCACCCGCCCCCAACTCCCTGCGAAGCAGGGGGGACACCCTTGCGGTGAAACCTTCCCTCGCCCCCGAGGCGCGGGCGCGGCTGTGCGATCGGCTCCGTCCGGTTCGGACGTCCGGTGGTGGACCCGGCCGAACCTATCCGGGTCCGGCCGCCCTCACCGAACCACGGCCACCCGGATCACCCCTGTGGCCGTACGAATACCTCCCGGCCGCCGACCACGGTGGCCAGGCAGACCGGCAGCTCGCCGCCGGGGGTCAGGTCCGGCAGTCCGGGGGTGCCCGAGCGGGGGTCCGTGGACCAGCGGGCGACCCGGTCGTCGGGGGCCTGCACCACCAGTTCGGCCGTGTCCCAGACCGCGTAGTCGGCCGGGGCACCGGGGACGAGGATGCCCGCGTCGTCGCGTCCCAGGGCCCGCCAGCCGCCGCGGGTGTGGGCTGCGAAGGCGGCCCGTGCGGAGATGCGGTGGGCGGGGGTGTGGTGGAAGGCGGCCGCCCGGACGGTGCCCCAGGGGTCGAGCGGGGTGACCGGGGCGTCGGAGCCGAAGGCGAGCGGTACGCCCGCCTTGAGCATGGCCGCGTACGGGTTGAGGGTGCGGGCGCGCTCGCCGCCGAGCCGGTCGGCGTACATGCCCTCCTCGCCGCCCCACAGCGCGTCGAAGGCGGGCTGCACGGACGCCGTGAGCCCGAGCTCGGCGAAGGCCGCGATGGTGGCCGGGGTCATCATCTCGGCGTGCTCGACGCGGTGCCGGGCGGCGCGGACGCGGTCCAGGCCGACCTTGTCGGCCGCGGCCCGGACGCCGGTGACCACGGCGGTGATCGCGGCGTCTCCGATGGCGTGGAAGCCCGCCTGGAGGCCCGCTTCGGTGCAGTCGGCGACGTGTTCGGCGACGGCCCGCGCGTCGAGGTAGTCGATGCCCGTGTGGTCCGCGTCGGCGTACGGGGCGTGCAGGCAGGCGGTGTGCGAGCCGAGGGCTCCGTCGACGAAGAGGTCGCCGGCCGCACCGACGGCGCCGAGTTCCTTGACCCGGGCGAGGTCCCGGTCGGCCCAGTAGCCGAAGACCCGGGGGCCGGGGTGGGTCTGCGCGAGCTCCAGGAGGGCCGTGAAGTCCTCCGGGGAGGAGATCTCCGGGCCGCCGCACTCGTGGACCGAGCCGATCCCGAGGGAAGCGGCCCGGTCGAGGGCGGCCCGCTGGGCCTCGGCGCGCTGGGCCGGGGTGAGGGCGCCGAGCGCGGCGCGGCGTACCGCGTGGTGGGCGCCCTGGGTCAGCGGCTCGTCGGCGGCCGCGCGCACCTCGGGCACGAGCCGCAGCAGCGCCGTGGTCACCACCGCGGAGTGCGCGTCGATGCGGCTGAGGTAGAGCGGGCGGCCGCCGGTGGCCTCGTCGAGCTCCTGCCTGCGGGGCGCACGGCGTTCGGGCCAGCGGGCGGCGTCCCAGCCGTGGCCGAGCAGCACCCGGTCGGCGGGGCGGGCGGCCGCGTACGCGCGCACGCGCTGGAGGGCTTCGGCGAGGGAGCCGGCCGTGGACAGGTCCAGGCCGGTCAGGGCGAGTCCGGTGGAGGTGGTGTGGACGTGGGCGTCGGTGAAGGCGGGGGTGACGAGCGCCCCGTCGAGGTCGACGACCTCGTCCACGCCCGGTGCGAAGGCGTCCGCGGCGCCCTCGGAGCCGACCCAGGCGATGTGGCCGCGCTCCACGACCATCGCGGTGGCGAAGGGATCGGCGGGGCTGTGGACCTCGCCGCCGCGCAGGAGGACTGTACGGGGGCGGGGGCCTCCGGCGGCGTTGGCGGGGGCGGCGGTGCGGTCTGTCATGCCGACAGTCTGGCGGGTGCGCTCCGCGTCGCGGACCACGGCCCCTCTGCAGCGGGGCCTGCGGGGCGTTTCCCCTACCCGCCCCTCCCCGCTCCCCGGGGCTGCGCCCCGGACCCGTCGCATCGTGCGGCGCCGTTGCCGGGGCTCCGCCCCGGGCCCCGCGCCTCAAACGCCGGCGGGGCTGGATTCGGCCGGCGATGCCGGATCCATACGCGTCTATACGCGGGGCGGGCGGGCCTCGTACGGGGTGGAGAGGACCACCGTCGTGCGGGTGGAGACGTGGGCCAGGGCGCGCAGGCGGCCCAGGAGGTCTTCCAGCTCCAGCGGGGTGGCCACGCGGACCTTGAGGATGTAGTTCTCGTCGCCCGCGACGCTGTGGCAGGCCTCGATCTCGGGAACCCCGGCCAGCCGCTCCGCGATGTCGTCGGGGGCGCTCGGATCGAAGGGCTTGACCGAGATGAAGGCCGTCAGGGGAAGGCCGACGGCCTCGGGGTCGACGACCGCCGCGTAACCGCGGATGACCCCGCGCTGCTCCAGCCGGCGTACTCGCTGATGGACCGCCGACGTGGACAGTCCGGTGGCCTTGCCCAGGTCCGTGTAGCTCATCCGCCCGTCCCGCACGAGCAGATCCACGATCTGGCGGTCCAGCTCCTCCATTGCGCTCATAGCCGCACAACTTACGGCCCCGAACCGTTCTGGCCCAGCCGTGTCCACGGATTGAGGTGGCACCTGCGGCAGGCATGTGACCAAGGCCACAGGCGTATGCGGGCGTACGGCGGCCGGATGTGGTTACTCGTGCCGCGCGACGGGAAGTGCTTGGGGTGGCCGTGGCCGAAGAACCTGCCCGCCCGGCCCACCCAAGGGGGAGTACATCCATGCTGAACACCAAGCGCGCCGGTCGTACCGAACCGGAGCCCCTGGAAATCGTCGAGAGCGGTTACGCCGACGACGACGACTACCTCGAATACGCCGAGGGCTTCGAGATCCACCACGCCACCTGCCCCGACTGCGGCCAGTCGATCGCCCTCGTCGCGGACGAGGAGTTCCTGCCGGAGCACGCCCTGTGCCTGACCCCGTGGAACCCCTTCGGGCTCACTGTGTGCGCGGGCACCGGGCGGCCGGCCTCCGACGCGCTGCCCACCCTCGGCTTCGGTGACGACGAACTCGCCCAGGAGCTCGAGCTGGAGCCCGTCGTCCACCTGGCGCTTCCGCAGGGGCTGGACTGGCGTACGCAGCCCTTCTCGCACGTCGGAGGCCCCGGCTCGCGTCCCGTGCGGATGCCGGCGCCCGCGGCGATGCCGCAGATGCGCCAGCACGCGCAGGCCGCCTGAGCCGCGGGCCGGGCGGCTACCGGGGCGTTTACCAGTACGTTCCCTGCACCATGGCGGTGAGACTGGCATGGTGCAGGATCAGGCTGTCCGGATCCGCCGGGATCTCCACCTCGCCGAAGTGCGCCTGCCGGTAGGCGATGCGCAACATCACGATCCCGTGCCGCAGGGCGGCGTAGAGCGTGTGGAACTCCATGTCCCGCGGCGCGTGCCCGGTGAGTTCGGCGTACCGGCGTTCGATGTCCTCGCGGCGCAGGAAGCCCGGCAGGCCCGGCTGGCCGAAACCGACGGTCAGGTCCTGGAAGAACCGGTGCAGGTAGACGGTCCAGCCGAGGTCGACCTCGCGCGGGGCGCAGGCCGCCATCTCCCAGTCGAGTACGGCCACGGGTTCAAAGCCGTCGGCCTCGTAGATGACGTTGCCGATGCGCGCGTCGCCCCAGTTGAGGACGGCCGGGCCGCCCTCGCCGTCCGGCCAGAGCTCTTCGAGGCGGGCGAACGCCCGCTCCAGCAGCGGTGATCGGGACTTGCCCGCCACCACCCAGTCGTAGTAGGCACGTTGGGACTCGACGTGACCGCGCAGCGGGCTCCCGTCGCCCTCCGGGAGGAGGAACCGCGCCTCCTCGGGCGGGAACTGGTCGTGCAGCCGGGCGAGGAGCGCGATGCTCGCTTCCTGGAGCGCGGCGCGCTGCGCGTCGGTCGCGGCGTGCAGCCAGTTCCCCTCGTAGGTGTAGGGCATCACGTCGGGCGGTACGCGCCCTTCGGCGCGGGCCATCACGAAGAACGGGGCCCCGAGCGGGCCGGGGTCCTCTTCCAGCCACTGCACGCGCGGGACCGGCAGGTCGGTGTGGGTGGCGACCAGGCTCATGACCCGGTGCTGGCAGGGCATGTCATAGGTGGGGAAGACGGTGTAGGCGGCCGGGTCGGCGGCGAGGCGCAGGGCGCAGGCCCGGATCGGGGCGTCGGGGTGCTCTATGTCGAAGAGCAGGGTCTCGCTGGACATCCCGTTGGAACCGGGGACGGAGATGTTGGTGACCTTCGCACCGGGGAGCTCGGTGTCGAGCCAGGCGGCGAGGCGCCGGCCCAGCTCCTCGGGTTCGCGGGTGGAGGTACGGGGGCGCGGTGCCGGTCCTGCCATGGGAAACCCCTTCTCTGGCTTGGCTGTTGAGGTTGAGGTTGAGGTCGAGGTGCTGGTGCCGGTCGTTCCGTTTGGCGGGCCGGGGCTACGGGGCCACCGAGCTGTAGTCGGCGAAGCCGCTGGGGTCGTGGCGGCCGAAGCTGCCGTGCTCGAAGATGCCGTAGCCGGTGCGGCCTTCGAGGGTGAAGCGGGCCGAGTGGTCGGTGACCCCGAAGGCGGCCATGGGGTGGGCCGCGGGGTCGGAGAGGTCGTAGGTGCGGCGGTCGGTCCAGGCGCGGCCCTGCCAGGTGCCGTGCTGCCAGTCGGAGGCGGGCGGGTAGCCGGCCCCGACGGCGAGCGGGGAGGAGTTCAGGATCTCCACGCCGAGCTCCAGGGGTTTGCGGCCGGCCGGGTCGGTGAGGTGGACGACGGCGCTCTCGGGGTGGCGGCCGCCCGGGCGGTAGCGGATGTCGGTGTGCGGCCAGCCGAGCTGTACGTCGTGGCGGCCGCTGCCCTCGGGGAAGACCTGGACGGCCTCGCTGAGGGCCCGGTGGCCGTCGGCGTCCTCCTGGGTGATGACCATCAGGAAGCGGTCCTCGAACCGGACGGGGATCCAGAGCCAGTGGAAGCCCTCGGGCCGGTGCTCCTCGGCGGCGCGGCCGCCCTCCTCGCCGGGGATCGGGCGCACGCCCCAGCTCCGGTCGCGGGTGCCGGTCCAGCCGGCGTCGAGGGTGAACTCCTCGCCCTTGGCGCGGATGGTGCCGGTGACGCCGCCCGCCTGGACGAAGCGGCGGCCTTCGAGGATGAGGCGGTCGCCCCGGCGCTGGGTGTGGTGCGGCTCCCAGACGGCGGGGAACTCGGCGGTCCAGGTGATGTCGTACGAGAGCCCGTCGGGGTCCTCGGGGTCGGCGGCGCAGGAGAGGGTGAGCCGCCGGAGGGGTTCGTCGACGGTGATGCGGAGCGGGCCGACCGAGAGGTTCATGCGGTCGTCGGTGAGGGCGTCGGAGGCGCGGACCGCGAGGAGTTCGTCGCCGACGCGGAGGGTGGCGTAGGCGTCGATGACACCGGCGTTGGGGTAGACCCCGAGGCCGAGGATCAGGACGGCTCGGCCCGCGTGGTCGAAGACGTGGAAGATGCAGCGGTCGTAGGCGTTGCGGTCGCCGGTGACGAGGTGCTTCATCGACAACGGAGCCTGGTGGATGGGGTATTCATCGAGCGGAACGGGCCGGTCGGCGGGCATGGCGGACCTCCGGGTGCGGGTGCGGGTGCGAGTGCGGGGGGTGACACCTGGGCGGAGATGACGGTACGTCAGATTGGTGGGTGGGGGCCAGGGTTGTGGCACGAACTGGCAGGGAGACACGTCGTGCGGGGGCCCGGTTGGGGCCGGGCCGGCGGTGGGGTGGGGCCTCCTGGCTCCGGGGGCTCCGGGGGCTCCGGGGGCTCCGGGGGCTCCGGGGGCTCCGGCCGAGTGTGCGGGACGCTTCCCGGTTGGCGCTGATCCCGCTCCTGCTGGGGGCGGGGCCCTGCGGGGCTGTCCCCTACCCGCCCTTCCACCGTTCCCCGGGCTTCGCCCGGACCCGGTGCCGTTCCCGGGGGCCAGCCCCCGGACCCCCGCGCCTCAAACGCCGGCGAGGCTGGAATGCGGCCGGAGGGCGCCGTTCCCGGCTGTTCCCCGGGCTCCGCCCGACCCGATGCCCGGTGCGGCGCCGTTCCCAGTCGCGCCCCGGGCTTCGCCCCGGACCCTTGCCGGGTGCGGCGTCCCTCCCGGCCGGTCCCCGGGCTTCGCCCGGACGCGGTGCCCGGTGCGGCGCCGTTGCCGGGGGCCGGCCCGCGGGCCTCTCACGTCGGCGGGGCTGGAATGTGGCCGGAGTTGGCCGGGGTCGGGCCGTTGGTGCGTGCCGACCGGGGGGAGCCTGCGTCGGGGGTGTGGGGAAAGGTCGAACGGATGGGCGGGGTTACCCGTGGGTCCGGTGGCGCGTTGGCCCGGTATGACCACGATGGAGACTTCCACGCCGAGGGTGGGGCGTCGACGGCGGGCGCCCGCCGAAGGGTACGAAGAATCGGTTCGGCAGGCCCCCGACCCGCCCATTTACCGTGCGCTGCTCACCCGGTGGGAGGAGGACGGCCGGACCGTGCCGGGGCAGCGCGATCCGGAGTGGTCCCGGATCGCCTCCTCCCCCATTTGGCCGACCGGCCCCCTCTTCGGCGGCTGACCGCTCACAGAGCGAGCAGGCCCGCCGCCGTCGGACGGAAACCGCACCGGGCGTAGAACGCGCCGAGGTGCGGCTCGTAGTCCACGTGCAACCACTGCGCGCCCGCGCCCCGCGCCGCCTCGGCCGCCCGTCCGGACCAGGCGCACCCCGAGCCCGTGGCGGCGCTCGTCCGGGTGCACCGTGCTGTCGAGGACGAAGGCGTGCGCGCCCCCGTCCCAGGCCACGTTGGCGTAGCCGACGGCGTGTCCCGGTGCCCCGGCCAGGACGCGGAGAACAGTCGGTTCAGCTCGGCGTCGGACAGGGCCTCCCGTACGGTCAGCGGGATTCCGGGCCCGCCAGGTGGCGGGCGATCACCATGCGCTGGATCTGGTTCGTGCCCTCCACGATCTGGAGGACCTTCGCTTCGCGCATCAGCCGCTCGACCGGGAAGTCCGCCGTGTAGCCGTAGCCGCCCAGCACCTGGACCGCGTCCGTCGTGACGGCCATCGCCGCGTCGGTGCAGAAGAGCTTGGCCATCGCCGCCTGGCGGGAGAAGGGCTTGCCCGCGTCCCGCAGCCGGGCCGCCGCCAGGTACAGCGCGCGGCCCGCCTCGATCTTCGTCGCCATGTCGGCCAGCATGAACCGCAGGCCCTGGAAGTCCGCGATGGGGTGTCCGAACTGCTTGCGGTCCAGGGCGTAGGCCAGGGCCTCGTCCAGGGCGGCCTGCGCCACGCCGATCGCGCAGGCGGCGATGCCGAGGCGGCCCGCGTCCAGGGCGGCCAGGGCGATGGTGAAGCCCTGGCCCTCCTCGCCGATGCGGCGCGCGTCGGGGACCCGTACGCCGTCGAAGTGCAGCTGGGCGGTGGGCGAGCCCTTCATGCCCATCTTCTTCTCGGGGACCGCGGCCGTGAGGCCTTCCGCGTCGCCCGGGACCAGGAAGGCCGTGATGCCCTTCGGGCCGTCCGCGCCGGTGCGGGCCAGCACCGTGTAGAAGTCGGCGACGCCGCCGTGGGTGATCCAGGCCTTCGTGCCGCTGATCAGCCAGTCTTCGCCGTCCCGGACCGCCTTGGTGGTCAGGGACGCGGCGTCCGAGCCCGAGGCGGGCTCGGAGAGGCAGTACGCGCCGAGCAGTCCGCCGCCGAGCATGGCGGGCAGGTGCGCGGCCTGCTGTTCCTTGGTTCCGTAGCCGGCCAGGCCGTGGCACGCCAGCGAGTGCACGCTGACGCCGAGCCCGACGGTCAGGCGGGCCGCGGCCAGCTCCTCCAGCACCTGGAGGTAGACCTCGTACGGCTGGTCGCCGCCGCCGAAATCACCGGCGTACGGGAGCCCGAGCAGTCCGGCCTCGGAGAGCAGTGCGAAGACCTCACGGGGGAACCGGCCGGCGTCCTCCTCCTCGGCGGCCCGGGGGCGGATCTCCCGCTGCGCGATCTCGCGTACGAGCGCGAGCAGGTCGCGGGACTCCTCGGTCGGCAGCGATCGGTCCACCTGCGGCGCGCGGTCGGTCATGGCGGCGCTCTCCTCACTCGTCAAGCACGGGGCGGCGCGTGAGGGTGGTACGCGTCGCCGGGTCTCGGGGCTCACAACCGATGGCGCCCTCCCGGATCGCGGGAAGGTCCAGTTCAAGGGGCTGCGGCGGTTGAGTATGCCCGATCAGGGGCTTCCCGTCACGGGCACGGGATCCTCCTCGGGTACGGGCGGGGCCGGGCACTCGGGGGCGAACTCCTCGATCACCGTCAGGGTCGCGCGCAGCGTGCGCACCAGCAGGGCGCCGAACTCGGCCCGGTCGGGGTGGCCGCGGTGCCCGGAAGCCCCGGGTCCACCGCCGTCCTGCGCCTGGGTAAGGCCGTGCTCAAGGGTCTGGGCAGGGGGCTCGGCAGGGGTCTGGGCAGGGGGCTGGGCGGGGGTCTGGGCAGGGGTCTCGGCAAGGGGCTGGGCGGAGGGCCGGCCGGCAGTCTCGTCAGGGGCCTCGCCGGGCGTCTCGCCGCAGGCCTGCGCCGGGACCTGCGCCGGAGCCTCCGCCGGGCCGATCCAGTCGAGCGTGCTGCCCTCGACGCCCGCCAGCCAGCCGACCAGTGCCAGCCGGGCGATCGGCGGGATCTCTCGGTGGCCGTACGCGCCTTCCGCGATGGTCGCGATGAGTTCCTCGCGGACGGCGTCGCGGATGGCGAGGACCTCGGAGTCGGAGCCGACGCCTCCGGTGACGATGGTGCGGTACGCGGCCTGGTGGTGCTCGGCGTAGTACAGGTAGCCGTCGATGGTGGTGCGCACCCGCTGCGCGTTGGGCAGCTCGCTCTCGCCTGCCGCGCGGGCCACGAGCTCGGCCACCGAGTCCTCGACGATGGCCAGGTAGTAGCCCCGCTTGCTCTTGAAGTAGTAGTAGATCAGCCCCTTGGCCACGCCTGCGTGCTTGGCGATGTCGTCCATGGAGAGCGCGTCGTACGAGGTGTCGGCGAACAACTTGCGCCCGATCGCTATCAGTTCGGCCCTCCGAACCTGCGAACGTCCGGTCGTTCCGCGCTGTTGACTATTATTCAAATTCAGCCCTAGCCTCGAACTGCCACAGGAAGCCCGCAGTATGGCAGACCCCTGTGCACCCCCCCTCTGCACTCCCCCTGCGCACCGGACGACGTACGGGAGGACCACATCATGGGCAACGGCAGGACGAGCACGGCGAGAAGGACGCGAAGGACCCCCGAGGGCCGGGTCGACTGGAAGAAGACGGCCGCCGTCGCCATGCCCGCGGTCGTCGCGGTCGGGGCGATGGCGATGGTCATGGCGCAGGGCGCGCTCGCCGCCTCCTTCGCCGTCTCGGGGACCAGCTTCCAGGTCTCCTCGTCCAAACTGAGCAGCAAGGGCCTGGCCTCCTACGTGCACACGGACCGCTCCGTCGACGGCAAGGGGCATCCCGTCGCCCTGCTCGGCATCGGCGAGGCCACCCTCACGGACATCTGCCAGGCCGCCGAGGTGGACACCCCGGTGGGCAAGGTGGTCTTCAAACTGACCGCCGGCGGCCCGGCCGGCAACGTCACCGCCAGCAATCTCGTCATCGACGGCGAGGACCTGGCCGGCGACGCCGTCTTCGGGACGGCCCAGATCGGCCGTGACGCCTCCACCCTCGACCAGGTCGGCGGGATCAAGGGCGAGGCCGGCAAGTTCGGCCTCCAGGCCGGGGACATCGAGGTCGTGGACGTGAAGTCGCACGCCTGGTCGGCGACCGGCGGCAACTTCCACCTCAAGGGCCTGAAGCTGAACGTCAGCCTGGACGGCAAGAAGTGCTTCTAGGCCTGCGCCGGGCCGCCGGGCCGGGCAGCGGGTGGCTGGAGCGGCGGCTCCCGCTGCCCGGTCCCCGGCGGCGGCTGCGCGACTGGCGCCGCACCCGCCCCTTCTGGGGCGGGCTGCTGGTGATCCTGGGCGGGACCGAACTGCTGCTGGTCCCGCTCTCCCCGCTCACCGTGCTGGTCAGCCTGGGCCTCGGCGGGATCGCCGCCATCGGGATCGGCCTCGCGCTGATCGCCGCCGGCCTGTTCCTGTGGCTGCTGCCCCAGGCCCGGGCCTACGTCTCCGTGCACGCGCTACTGCTCTCGGTGCTGTCCTTCGTGGCGACCAACCTCGGGGGCTTCCTCCTCGGCATGCTGCTCGGCATCGCGGGCAGCGCGCTGGCCTTCGGATGGACCCCGCTGCCCGATCCCGGGGCGGGCGAGGAGGGACCGTACATCCCGAGCCTGGACGGCAGCGGGCCGCGCACCCTGGCGGCCGCGCTGCCGGTGGTGCTGCTCGCCTCGCTGGTGGCGGGCACCGGGGAGGCGAGGGCCGCCCGGGGCGCTCCGCCGATGGCCGCGCGCACTCCCCCGACCGTGACCACCTCGCTCTTCGCCCCGCAGGGGTTCGCCTTCGCAGGGGTCACCCACGTACCCACCGTGGACGGGCCGCTGAAGGTGCTGGTGCTGCGGATGCGGGCCGCGACGCTCACCGATTACGAGCTGCGCAGCCGCGACGGCCGCGAGGAGTACGGGCTCGCCGCCGAGAGGCTCGACCTGAGCGGCGACGTGACCTTGTACCTGACGAGGTTCAGCGGGTGCATCGAGGGGCTGCTCTGCGTGACCTTCAGCCCGGCCGGGCTGCCCGCTCCCCCGGTCATCCCGCCGTTCGTCTTCATGACCCGGGTCAGCGCGGAGCAGGCGCTCGTCACCTCCGACGTGATCAGGACCCGGAGCCTGCGGCTGGTGGCCTCGTGATCCCCGTCCAGGCCGCGCCGCTGTGGGCGTACGGCATCGGCGCCACCTTCGCGGTGGCCGCCGGGCGCCAGCTCCAGTGGTGGGAGCGGTCGGTCCGGGGCGAGGGCGTCCGTACGAGGAGCCGCGCGGCCAATCCGTACCTGGCACTCACCCTGCTCTACGCGGCCCTGCTGCCCGCCCCGACCGGGATCTACCTGCTCTGGCAGAACCCGGCCTGGTCGACGATGCACGTGGCCCGCGACCACGACGGGGTGTGGGCCGGTTTCGCCCTCTTCTACGGGGCCTCGGTGGTGGCCGGCGCGCTGCTCGGGTTCCTGGCGGCGCGCCTGTTCGTCCTGGTCGGGGCCGGGTACTGGGGGTACCTCCAGGCGGTGGCCGGGTACTTCCTGCTGTTCTTCACCCTGATCCACGGATGGGACGGCACGGGGTACGAGCGGCTGCTGAGCGCCGATCCACGGGCCTTCGCCGGCTGGTCCGCGGAGGGCTCCGCCGGTGAATCGGTGGTCAACCAGTGCCTGGCCTTCGCGACCTCGGGCACCTTCCTCGCCGTGCTGATCTTCGGGACGGCCGTCATCGGCACGATGCTGCTGGCGGAGATCGGCTGGCTGGTGGAGGGCTGGCGGCTGCCCGGCGCCGCGGCGGACCTCAAGGTGCCCCGGGTGGTCGCGGTGGCGATCGCCGGGGCGGGGGTCTACGGGCTGCCCTTCGCGGGGGCGGTGGGCGCGAGCGTCCTCGTCCGGCTGCTGGGGTGGTGGGCCGGGATCGGGGCCTTCGCCCTGCTGGCCGGGGTGGTGCTGCTGCCGGCGCGCTCGCCCGTGCGGGCGCTGTACGGGCTGGTGGGCGTTCCGGACCGGCACTGGCGGGTGGAGCCGGAGGCCGAGCCGAAGGCCGGGGCCGGGGCCGGGAAAGGGGCTGGGGCGAGGACTGGAGGCGGGACCGCGGAGGCTAGAAGAACCAGCCCACCTGGGTGACGAACATGGCCACGACCACGACCAGGGTCCAGCCGAGCACGTGCTCCAGCCAGGAGGAGGAATCGTCCTCGGGTCCGCCGGTGCGGACCAGGTTGCGGGCGCGGGCGGTCAGGGCGGCGCTGTGTGCGGTCATGCCCTCCAATGTGACAGCGGGGGCGGCCCTCGCGGTAGAGACGATGGTCACGGGTGGCATGTCTCACGCCCCCGGCCGCGTGGTGCGGACCGGGGGCGTGAGGGGTGCGTGCCGGATCAGGTGGTGCGGTCGCGGCCCGCCATGCCCGCCATCGCCAGTGCCAGGCACAGGGCGATGCCGCCGGCGATGACGTTGCTCCACACCGTGCGGGTGGTGCTGACGTCGCCGGAGATGACGAAGGGCGCGACGATCGTCCAGGCGGCGAGACCGACCGCCGTCCAGGCCATGGCGTGGGTGCGTTCGTAAGCGGAGCCGAGTCCGCTCATGCACAGGCAGTACGCCAGGCCCGCGATCAGGTTGTTGATCGCCAGCGAGCTGAGCCCGCTGAATCCGGCGATCCACGGCGAAGCGGCGATGTAGAGGCCCGTCATCAGGGCCAGCGCCTCGACGACCTGCGCACTCGGGGTGCTGGTGACCCGCTCGAACCGCGAGCGCATCTCAGCGAGGTCGGGGTGGTGTTCCATTCTCGGTTGGGTGGTCATGGCGGGCTGCCTCCTATGAGAAGCTCCTATTGCCCTTTTGCCCTTTATGTTCCACTTACATGCCATCCGGGGCAACGCGAAATCTCAGAGCACGCCGACCGCCCGCAGCGCCAGGACCTGAGCCGGGTTCGGCCGGATCGGACCGTAGAGGTAGCAGACGCCTCCGGTGCCGGAGACGACCTTGCCGGCCGCGTTGTGGCGCTTGGTCCGGAGCCAGTTGTTTTCAAATTGCCGCCGCCGGTAGACGCGGCGCACGGCGGCGTTGTCGGCCGAGTTCGGGTCGTTGGCGATCACGTCGCCGGCGGCGGTGAAGCCGATGACGGTCATCAGGTGGCCGGCCGTGCCGTAGCCCGCCCCCGTGAGCTCCTCGGCCGTGAAGGACTGGGAGGTGATGACCGGGATGCCGGCCCGGACCAGGGTCTCCAGGTCGGTGAGGGAGCCGAGGCGGGTGACCACCCCGGCGAACTGCCGGTAGGTGGCGGCGTAGGCGGCGTTGAAGGGCCAGTTGCCGCAGCCCTTGTACGCGGCGTCGTAGGTGGAGCGGGCCGCGTGGCAGACCTGCGGGTCCGCGTAGTCCTTCTTGACCCAGGCCACGGCGGAGACGCTGGCCCTGCGGCCCCAGAACTCGATGATCATCTGCGAGGAGGTGGGGCTGCACCAGGCCTCGCCGCCGTTGTCGTACTCGGGGTACTGGCCGGCGTGCGTCTCCTGCGAGTACCTCGGCACCTTCAGCTCGTGGGCCCCGCCGGAGGCGGCGGAGGCGGGGACGGTGAACCGGTCCGGGACGTCCGAGGCCATGGCGCCGGCCAGCCACACGGTCGGGCCGCGGCTCGCGCCGGGCTTGCGGTACAGGGTCAGGCGCAGCCGCCAGTCCTTGATCCGCAGCCCGCCCGCGGGGGCGTCCACGGCCAGGGTGTCCGTCCAGACGGTGGACTTGCCGTCGGTCTGCCCGTCCACGGAGGTGCGGCGGATGTCGCCGTCTCCGGAGGCCCAGCGGCCCATCACGTACCAGGGGGTGGCGGCGCCGTCGGTGTAGGTGCCGCGCAGTTCTGCCTGGATCCAGGTGCCGGCCGGGGTGCGGGCGTTCCAGGAGGCGATGGCCTCGGTGGCGGGCACGGTGGAGGTGTGGACCGGGGAGGTCCAGGTGGCGTATTCCCAGGTGCTCTTCTTGGCGGTGTGCGGGTCTTTGTACTCGGTGCGGCCCGTCGGGGTCTTGATCTCCAGGCCGGGGCGGGCGCCGCCGATGGCGGTGGTGCCCTGGTGGAGGCCGGCGGTCCAGTGGGCGTACGAGTACCAGAAGCGGTTGTCGACCGTCTTGCGGGTGGCTCCGGCGGCTTCGGGGGCTGCTTCGGCGGCGGCTCCGGCCGGGGGCGGGATGGTCGGGGCATGCCCCGGGCCCCCGGGGGCTGGCTTCGGCCCGGCCGCGGAGGCGTGGCCGCCGGGGATGGTGGCGGCGGTGGCTGCCGCCAGGGCTACCGCCAGTAGGGCGCGGCGGGGTGTGGGTGCTGCGGTCATCGGCGTGGCCCCCAGGGGTCGGTGCGGCGGATCGGCTCCCGCCCACCCTTCCAGTTCCCGCCTGCGGGGCCGTGAAGCCGGGGGGCCGTGTCGGGGTGACGGGGCGCGGCCCCCTCTGCCCCGCTCCCCGGGGGCGGGCCCTGCGGGGCTCTCCCCGACCCGCCCTTCCCCTATTCCCCGGGCTCCGCCCGGACCCGTTCTGGGGCTCCGCCCCAGACCCCGCTCCTCAAACGCCGGAGGGGCTGGATGTGGCTGATCCAGCCCCTCCGGCGTTTG
>NZ_JALGBX010000003.1:0-247921 GCF_022808175.1 Streptomyces sp. AP-93
ACATCGTCCGCGGCTACTTCGGCGGCCCACACGTCCGCTACGTCCTGGACGAGAACCCCATGAGTTTCTGATCAATACCAAGATCTGCCGGGCTTTCCGATGGCCTTGAGGGTCTCGGGACGTTTGACGGTTTTGCCGACGTCGTAGCGGGTGGCGGGCCGCCGGTTCTTCGAGCCGAGGGGTCGGCCAGGGCCGGTTCCGGTCGGTTGAGGAACACGGGCCGGGCAGAGCAGGTGCGCGCGGATGTTCCTGAACCCGCGGCGGACCCGGGCCGGGGTGAGACGTTCGGGCTTGGCCGGCTTCTCCCAGGGCCGGCGGAGATCGGTGGCCAGCGGCCGGGCGAGGCGGAGCTGGGTGTGGGCGACGACCAGGAGCCAGGTCCAGCGGTCTGCCGCCTCGGGAGTACGGACTTTCGGGGTGGTCCAGCCGAGTGTCTGTTTCCCGAAACGGAACGTGTGCTCCAGGTCGAATCTCCTGAGGAACACCTGCCAGCACAGGTTCACGTCCGGCGGGGCGGCGCCGGTTTTGGAGGACCACAACCACACCGGCGGGGCCTCTCGTTCCTTCGAGAGGTGCTCGACTTTCAACCGGATCAGGGTGCCTTCGACGATGGGGAGTTCGCCGTCGTGCTCCAGCCATGCCGAGCGGTGGGTCAGTCTCGGGTGGACCCGATCCCACGCCTGGGCTTCGGCCTTTCCGTAGTTCACCGTGTCGGTGGCCGTGGTGATCGCCGGCTCGGGCCAGGTGTCGGGCTTGGCGAAGCGAAATTCCGGGCCGTGCTTGGGCGGCCGGCCGTTGACGCCGTGCGTCCTCGGTGGTTTCGGCAGACGCATCACCCGGTCGCTGCGGATCCGCCCGACCAGCTCGACCGGGAGATCCCGCAGCACCCAGGCCAGACGGGTGACGTCGTAGCCGGCGTCCATGACGATCGTCATGTCCGGATCTCCCGGCGTCCACTGGCCGACCGCGATGAGCCGTTCGGCCACGGCCCTCAGCTGGGCAGCGGTGACCGCGGTCGCGTCGTCCTCGGGCCCGAGGCGGACCACGTCCAGGATCCCGGTCCACGACGTGGCGCCCGGCTCCAGGACGGCAACGAAGGAGTATGGCCAGCCCGGGATGAACTGCGACGCGGACTTCGCCCGCCCGTAGACGTGGCAGAACAGCCGGTCGGCCGAGCACGGCGCGTCGGACCGCAGCCACGGCGACACATCGACCGCCAGCACCAGACGCCCGCCCTCGAAGCGCGGCAGCGGCATGTCAGCCAGCAGCAACCTCAGCCTGTCGACGTCGATCCGGCCGTGGTTGAGGGCTCCGTACAACGCTCCGTGCCCACGGCGGTGTTCGGGTACCAGCGTCAGGTCCACCGGCGAGACCACCGGCCCGTCGACGCACAGCACCGCGTCGGTCAGCTCGAACAACTCGTCACGCCGGGCGGTAAGACACTCATAGAACTCAGCCCGGAAGCGTGACGCTTCCGCGAACGCTTCCCTCCGGACAGCATCAGGCAGCAGACTCACCCTCACGGCCTTCGTCGTGGTCACGTGCACCTTGGTCGGAGCACATGATCAGACGAAGGCCGCCCCCATGTCCGGCGAACCCCCAGGTGAGCGACTCAGTTCGAGACGTCGTTCGAGACCCGTAGAAAAAGAACAAGCTTAGAGCCAGTTGGCAATGCGGTGTTTCATCACCATCCTGCATCAGACAGCTACATTTTGAATGCCGGCTGCGGCTTCTCTCGAATTCACGGCCCAGCGCACCGCCGGCGCTGCGGCCAGACCTGCGCCGATAAAAATGGCACCTAGTGCGAGCCAACCCAGGGATCCACCCTCTACTGCAAGGGGGATGAGCACTACAGGTGCCACCATGTCCGAGAACGAGAGACCAGTGTTGAAAAATCCCTGGTACTGACCGTGCCGCCCCTCGGGTGCCAGATCGAAGCTAAAGACCCACGAGGCGGCGGACTGGAGCAGTTCGGCGTAGACATGCAGGATGGCGGCAAGAGCGAGCATCACACAGGCGAACAGGGGCGAACCGTTAGCGGAGAGCGAGAACAGGAAGCATGCGCCGAACAGGATGAAACCAGATATACGCCACCAGCGTACGGCTGAGGCGATGTCGCCGATCTTCTTGCTGACTCGCACCTGCAACAGCACCACGGCCACGGTGTTGAAGAGGATGAGGGCCGCGATGATCGAGCGGGGGGCGGTGGTATGACGGGCCACCCACAGCGGCAACGCGATGTCGAGGATCTGGAATTGCAGCATCATCACGAAATTGATGAGGGCCACTGTTGCATAGGGTCGGTCACGCAGGACGACCAGTCTCGGCTCATCGACCCGCTTCGGGGGGATCACCCCGGTCTTGGGTAGGCGCAGCATCAACAAGGAGCAGACTGCCAGTGCCACTGAATTGAAGGCGAGCACGGCAATGTAATAAGGGCGGGAGTCCAGAGCGAGGGCGATTCCCGCCAGGCCAGTTCCCACCGCCATCCCAATATTGGCGACAGCGCGCAGGTACGCCCTTGTTGTAACTGCCTGGCTCTTTTCGAGAACCGCTGCCAGCGTCGCTTGCCGAGCAGCGCTCCCGCCGCGCTCCAGCAGGGCGAAGAGGCAGGACGCGGCAACGAAGGCGACAAACGAGCTGACGAACATGAACGACACACTCGTGACGGCCGAGAGGGCCAGCAGGGCAGAGGCGGTTTCCCGTGGCCCACGGCGGTCAGCCAGATAGCCGAACGGAACGCCGGCAAAGAGTCCCGCCACCCCGGCGATGGTAAGCCCCACTCCGAGTTCCCAGAGGGACAGCCCTACAATATGGGTAAAGTAGAGTGCTGAGCACGTCAGGAATGCTCCCCGGCCAGCTGAGTTGACGAGTGAGACGAAGGCGAAGAGCCTCGGGTTTCCTCGTTCAGGCAAGGCCTTGTTCAGGGTAGACGTCGACATGTGTCCCCGATGCATCGTTAGTGACATGTACTGGAAATTGGCTGCAGGGAACCGGATGGGAGGCGTTCGCCTTACCAAGACAGGCAGAAAAATAACACCTGCCCAGCCGACGGCGATTGAGATCTTGCACGGCTCAGCAGAGTCGTGTCAACCCTTGCGGGCGAGGCTGTCAGCCCCCATCTACGCAGGTGGGGGGCCTATCGCTTTGGTCAAGGTGGTGGGGCCGGGGCAGGAGGAGGGGAGGGGGAGGCCGCCTTGCACTGTGGCTGTCGTGAGTGTTGAAGCGCATGTTGAGGAGCCGGCTGATGAGGGCCTGCGCCCAGGGGGCGGGCGACGTGGCGACGATCGCTCGCACCTTGGATGGAGCTAATCCCAGGCATGCAAAGGGAGGTGACGCGGTCCACGGTGACCCTCACGCAGCACCCCGGAAGGTTCGATCAGCGGATGCTCTTGTTCGAATTTCGGACGACTGCTATCTTCCCTAACGGCTCGATGTCCGTTGGCGAGGTTTCCCCGTGATCCTGGACACGTTGATGTCGCGCGGGGAGGGCGTGTCCGGTCGTGTTCGGTGGTGCCGCTGGTGTGTCTCGTGGACAGCGTGCGGCGCGCCGACCAACAACTGAAACTTCGAAGGGCGGCGGGGCGAGGGTGCCCGTAGACATATCGCCTCGCCGCCTGTCGGCGGCCACCGCAGTTGCAGGACACCGCGCCACACCCAAATGACCTTTTAGAAGTACAAGGACGGGTGCACCATCCGCGAGATCTCTCGGCGCGCAAGCCTGCCGAGGATTGGCGCCGCCGAACTTCATGGTAAGGAAACCTCACGATGCGTATTCTGGTCCTGCACCGTCTGCCGGCCAACGAGATCCGGTATGCCCAAGCCATCGATCACGCAATCCATCAGGTCACCTATGTCGGAGTGAAGGACCGACTGGCGAACCTGCCCGATGACTTGCCATGCACACGTCTTGAACGCCCTGGCACGGACGATGTGGCCCACGAAGTCCTCGCTGCCGTGGCCGGTATGCCACACCCGGACCTTGTAGTCGCACTAGCGGAATCTGATCTCATTCCCGCCGCACGCGTTCGTGAACACCTTGGCGTAGAGGGAGCGCGTGAGGACGCCGTCCTCCCGGTGCGCGACAAAGTCGTCATGAAGGCTGCCGTTGCCGCAGCAGGCCTCAGCACCCCACGTTTTCTGGCCCTCGAAGAAATCCTCACATCCTCGACGCGGAAGATTCCTTGGCAGGGACCGACAGTCCTGAAGCCGCGGGGATCGGCCATGAGCCAGCATGTACAGGTGTTCCCCACACCCTCAGCGACCCTCGACAGGGTCGCGTCTCAGGGCATACCGGGCGGGGGACAGTCAACGGACTTCGAGATCGAGGAGTTCATCGATGCACCGGTAGTCCATGTTGACGGACTGGTCGTGGACGACGAGGTCGTGGTTAGCCAGGCCTATCGGTACGAAGGGACATGCCTCGAATTTGCTGAAGGCAGGCCGCAAGCGGACATCCAGATCGAGACAACGCCCGAACTCTCCCGGTGGGCCTCCGACTGCCTCAAGGCGGTTGGGCTTAGAACGAGCATATTCCATCTGGAAGGCTTCCAGACCCCCCAAGGAATGGTATTCCTCGAAATCGGAGCCCGGCATGCCGGCGGGGGAACCATGGACACCTTTGAACTGGCAACGGGCGTACACCTCCCTTCAAGCTACCTGCGGCTCCTCATGAGCGGTGGTACAGAGCGCCCCGAGCCTCGCACGCCAGACCCCGAGAACCTGTACGCGGACTTCATCTACCCATGCGTGCCCCACAGTGAGGGACGCGTCACCATCCAAGAAGAGGCTCGGTTCCGGGAGAACCCGTTGGTGCGCCGATGGCAGCAACGGGCCCCGGAAACTGCAGTCGCACATAGGTTGAGCTACGCAGTCGCCGATGCCCCATTGGGCGGAGTCATCGGGCCGGCAGCCTCCACAGATCTGAGCCGATACGTGCGTGAACTGTTCGACACCGTTGTTGTGAGGTACGAGACCGCCTAACTAATAGTCAGCAGCGTTTGGCTATCTGGGGGTGGTCAGGGGCGGTCCGCCACGTCAACCTCGGTCGACTACGACGTCCCACTGACCGGCGCCAAGGCCCCGTATGCCCTCGGGTCGGCGGACGTGAAGGCGCGGGATCAGACCGAGGCACCCACTGATGCCGCCGTGTTCTTCCCTGCGGATTTGGTGCCGACGAGCCACTCCGGTAGCTCGCTGACCTCTTCCTCCTACGGCCGTGCCGAGGTCACTTACCTCGGTGTCTCGGGACGCGGGGTCGACTCCGCCACCCCTGGCGGGCACATCTCCGTCATCGAGCAAGCTTCGGCAACTCCGTGCGGGAACTCTCCGAGCCAACCGGGCCGTCGCGCTCGGCGTCTCGGCCACGGACCGTGCTGTCCAGGCGGATCTGGGCATCACTTCTTGTCCACGGCCGAACGTGCGAACCTACTGGGTACGACCTCGGTCTACAACGAGAACGGCACCCAGGAGCTGAAGGAGTTCGGTCCGCTGGGGCGCATCGCCGAGGTGCGCGAGTCCCCGGCGGCCCAGGGTGAGAACCGCGTGACCAGACGGTGTACGACTGGGTCAAGGGCCTGCCCACCCAGACCGTGGAGGACCCGGGCGGCCTCGTCATCACCGAGACCACCGAGTACGACGACCAGGGGCGCGTGGTTAATCAGATCCTGCCCGGATTCAACGGCAGCGATGCCGGAGCCCATGTCACCACACGTACTGGTCCTCGACGGGCAGCGGCGCTTGCCAGGGCCGTCCCGAGTGGGCCGACCTCAAGTGCTCCACGGGACCCGGCGGGGTCATCACGGACGGCGGTTCCAACCTGAGCGAGCTGCCCAAGACCACCAGCGAGTACGACTGGTGGGGCAATGCCGCCAAGGTCACCTCGACCACGAACGGCGTCAGCCGGACCGTCATGACCAGCTACGACGGCGCCGGCCGAACCGCCACGGTGGCCGTGACCGGCAGCCGCCTCGGCGAGGTCGGTGACCGGGATGTCCGTCGTGCCGCGCTCGGAGACGAGGCGCACCGCGGCCGCCATCAGCGCAGTGGTCGGGGTACTCGGGCCACAGCCCGTCAGAGGTGGCGAAGGCCGACCGGCTCAGCGGACCGCCATCCGCTCGAAACATGACTGCCCGCCGCTCGATCCGGAGCTCGCTGCGGCGCCCTCGCAGCTGACCATCAATGCGGAGAGGGATGAAGGCGGCGGACTCCTGACGAGGGAGGAGGGGCTGCTGTCGAGCCAATGGCCTTGCCGCTGGCCGGGCCCCCCACCCTGTCATCCGCGTCACCGTTTCGAGGGATTACGCAGCCCTACCCTTGGGCCGCCTGGCCTCGTGCGGCTAGCGTCGGGCCCGTGGCAACTCAAGATGCAGGGCCAACCTCGCCGCCCTCGGCTGACCTCGAATCCCTGAAGGCCGAGTGGAGCCGTCTGCATGCCCAGGCCTCGGCAGAGGCACTCCGCTACGAGACACTCCTGGAATCAGCTCGCGAAATCGAGGAGATCGCGAACCTGTGGCATGAGCTCGCCACCGGGCCCGTCACCCACCCCGCAATCCGGGAGACCGCGCAGGACAGTCCGCCGGACGCCACCCCTGATGCGACAGCCGGCGAAGCCGATGTCGACATCGAGAAGGTCCTGCTGCTGATGGCTCAGGAACCCCACCGCCTCTGGCGCGCCAAGGACGTTCAGGCAGCCTGCGCCCACCCGTCCCTGATGAAGGTGCGGAACGTTCTCAAGACGATGGTCGCGGACGGCCGCCTTGAGGAAGTCCGCCGCAAGGCTCGCCACCTGCTCTTCCGAATCCCGGCCGCCATCCCAGACTCGGCCAAGGGATGACCGCGTACTCGACCTTCAGCTCATCGAGGAACGCCCCTCTTGGAGCCACTCCTGCGGCCGCAGCAGCTCCCACCCGCTCGGCGCCACACCGCCTTCAGCCCCGCCATCGTGCCCTGCTTCGGATATCTCAACCGGGCACGGGACAGGGCCACAACCGCATGCCAGGGCCCTGTTGACCAGGGAATTGGGAACTGATCTTGAGGCGTACGGGAAGTCAAGCCCCAGCGATGCCGTGGCGCCGCAGGTCAACGGATTCTGTCGGTTGACCTTGCCCGAGAACACCCCCGCGGATCGCAGGGCGCTGGCCATCAGCGGATCGGGGACCGCCACGCCGTGCACCAGCTCCGGCGTACGACGGAACCGCGCGGGTTCGGCGGCTGGCCTCCGTGCAGTCCAGCCGCCGGCCACCGGATCCACACCGTTCCGCGCACAGACCGCCTCGACCAGCGATCGGGGGCAGTCCGCCTCGCCCCCCAGCACCTCCCAGGGCAACGGAAGCTCGGCCCACACATAGGTGTCGGGGTGCAGCCCGCCGCCGCTCTTCCGGTGCCAGTAGGCCACGTCGGCCGCCATGAGCCGGGGCACCTTGCCCGGGCAGACGCGGTCCAGGATGTCTTCCTCGCCCAGCTCGGTGAGCAGCGCGAACCAGTGATCCCGGGCCCTGCTCCAGGCCTGTGCGGCCTGGTTCCACGTCGACGAGTCGTTCCCAGGCCGGACGATCATGGTGTTGCGCTCCAGCCGACACCGGTTCCAGGCGTCCTCCAACAGCTCGGCCACCTCCCGCAGGAAACGGTTCCAGCGCACCAGCAACCGGGCCAGATCCTCGTCGGAAAGGTGCCCGAGCACCTCCGCAGTCGGGTGCACATGGGCCAGCGCGTACCAGTTCGTCCGCTCGGGCTCCGCACGCAGCCGCTGGAACAGGGCATCGGCGACCTCGTCATACGGACGCCGCTGCTTGCCGTTGGTGAAGACGCTCCGCATGGTGGCCCGAGCGGTGAGGTAGGCGACGAACGCCGCGGTGCCCGGGTCCGCGGCGAACAGATCGTACGGCAACGTGTGCGCGAGCGCCCCCTTGCCGGTCATGGTGACCTCGCGGCGGCGCTGCTCATGCACGACCCGAGCCAGCTTGGCCTCCATCCGCCGCAGCAGCCGGAAGCGCTTGTTGTACTGGCGCTTGGAGAGCTCGCCTATACCCGCTTCGGCCCGCTCGGCCCGGTTCAACCGGTCCATGCCGAAGTCGTTCTCCCCGTACTCCCGGCAGATCTCCTCACCGGCCCGGCGGATCACCGTCTCGATCCGGGCGGGATCGTCCCCGGCGTCCACCGGAAGCTCCGGCAAGCTCGCGAACAAGGTCGCTGCGCAGGCGAGTTGGCGCTGCGCACCGACCGGCCGGGCGAACTCCTCAAGCATGGACGTGTAGCCATGCCACATCCGCCGCAGCGAGTGCTCGGTCGTCTTGTCGAGAGCCGCGACGGTGACCGGGTCAAGCTCAACCCGCCGGGCAGTGAACAGGTCCTGGATCAGCTGGGCCACGTCCTCGGGACGCTTGCGGAGCCCGAGAGAGGCATGCAACTCCCGCAGGAGCTGCTCGACATGGAGCGGAGGCATGCGCCTCACCTTGACACCGGGCCGTCAGAACCTCCACCGGTTAACGGGCCTGCCCGGGCCGCCCCCGGGCCCCGGCCCACCTCGCTTACTCCCCTTCGGCGGGGGTCAGCCGCAGCGAGATGCTGTTAATGCAATACCGCTGGTCCGTCGGAGTCGGGTAGCCCTCGCCCTCGAAGACATGGCCCAGGTGGGAGCCGCACATTGCACAGCGGACCTCGGTGCGCACCATTCCGTGTGACGTGTCGGCCACAAGTTCTACGGCATCTGAGTTGCGCGCATCCCAGAAGCTCGGCCAGCCGCGCACCATTCTCGATGCACACTCCTCCGACACCCCACAGCCGCTCCCTCACAGATCAGCGTGTGAGACCAGTGCGGTAGTCGTGGAGTTCTGCCCATACCAGCTCGAAGAGCCGACCGGGAAAGGCGGCGGCGAGGGCAGGATTCGAACCTACGTCCACCCGGAAATCGAGCCGGGCGCTCCTCCGCAGAGCTTCCTCGCCGCCGCTGTGATCCTCGTCGGCTGCGGCCTCACGGGGCAACTCATTTCCTCCCGCCCGCCGGCGGGTCACAGCCACTCCTGCGCAGCAGCCCGCTTGCCCTTGCCCGAGAACACCCCCGCGGATCGCAGGGCGCTCGCCATGAGCGGATCGGCGACCGCCACGCCGTGCACCAGCTCCGGTGTGCGACGGAACCGGGCAGGTTCGGCAGTAGGCCTCGGTGCGGTCCAGCCGCCTGCCACTGGGTCAACACCGTGCCGCTGGCAGACCATCTCGACCAGCGAACGAGGACACTCCGCCTCGCCCCGTAGCACCTCCCAGGGCAACGGAAGCTCCGCCCACACATAGGTGTCGGGATGCAGCCCGCCACCACTCATCCGGTGCCAGTAGGCCACGTCTGCCGCCATGAGCCGGGGCACCTTGCCCGGGCAGACACGGTCCAGAAGGTCCTCCTCGCCCAGCTCACCGATCAATGCGAACCAGTGCGCCCGTGCCGTGCTCCAGGCCTGGGCGGCCTGGTTCCACGTCGACGAGTCGTTGCCGGGCCGCACGATCATGGTGTCGCGCTCAAGCCGGCACCGATTCCAGGCGTCCTCCAGCATCTCGGCCACCTCCCGCAGAAAAAGGCTCCAGCGCACGAGCAACCGGGCGATGTCCTCGTCGGAAAGGTGCCCGAGCACCTCGGCGGTCGGGTGCGCGTGGGCCACCACGTACCAGTTCGTCCGGTCGGGCTCCGCGCGGAGCAGCTGGAACAGGGCATCGGCCACCTCGTCGTACGGCCTGCGCTGCGTTCCGTTGGTGAAGACGCTGCGCATGGTGGCCCGCGCGGTGAGGTACGCGACGAACGCCGCGGTGCCCGGGTCGGCGGCGAACGCCTCGTACGGCACCGTGTGCGCGAGCGCGCCCTTGCCGGTCATGGTGATCTCGCGGCGGCGTTGCTCGTGCACGATCCGGGCCAGTTTGGCCTCCATGCGGCGGAGCAGCCGGAAGCGCTTGTTGTACTGACGTTTGGAGAGCTCGCCGATACCCGCCTCGGCACGCTCGGACCGGTTGAGTCGCTCCATGCCGAAGTCGTTCTCCCCGTACTCCCGGCAGATCTCCTCGCCGGCCCGCCGGATCACCGCCTCGATCTGGGCGGGATCGTCCCCGGCGTCCGCCCGGAACTCCGACAGGTTCGGGAACAAGGCGGCAGTGCGGGCGAGTTGGCGTTGCGCACCGACGGGCCGCACGAACTCCTCGCGCATGGAGGTGTAGCCGTGCCACATCCTGCGCAGCGAGTGCTCGACGGCCTTATCGAGAGCCGCGACGGTGGCGGGATCGAGGTCGACGCGCTAGGCGGCGAACAGGTCCTGGATCAGCTGGGCGACGTCCTCGGGACGCTTACGGAGCTTGAGAGAGGCATGCAACTCCCGCAGGAGCTGTTCGGCGTGGAGCGGGGGCATGCGCCCCACCCTGTCACCGCCCCCACAGGACCTCCACCGGATATCCGGGCCGATCGGCATAGGTGAAAGCCCTGTTGTTAGGGTGGCGGAAGCGATGAAGGGCGGGGCCTTGGCAAGCGATGCCGATCTGAACGCGTCCGAGAGCGACCTGACCAGGCTCGCCGATGACATGGATTCGATGCAGCGACACCTCGACGGCCAGGTCCGGCGCATGGACGCGATCGTCGACCGGATCGAGGCCGGCTGGAAGGGCGAGACGGCCAAGGCCTACCGGGCTCTGCACCGGGACGCCGCCGAGGACGCCGTACGCATCCGGGAGATCCTCGTCGTCCTCGAGGAGGCCGTACGTATGGGCCGCGACGGGTTCACCCAGCAGGAGTTGGACGTACTCCAGGCCTTTCGCAAGGTGCGGAGTTCGGTCGACGTCGCGCGCGAAGTGGACCGGCTCTCCGAGGGCACGGAACCGGCGGCACCGCGCAGCGGCCTCATGGACATCTGACGCACACGTACTCCGGATGAAAGGGGGGCTCTGCATGTCCGGTGACCACATAGGAGTCAGCTTCGGCACTCTCCAGGGACTGGCCCGGGAGCTGGAGGACATCCTTCGCCAGCTCAACGAGCGGCTGGAGACGCTCTACGCGCGTACCGAGAAGGTGGTACTGAGCTGGGAGGGCGAGGCCCGTGACGCGTTCGTCGACGAACTCGACCGGTGGGACCGGCAGATGCAGGACCTGGAAGCCTCCCAGAAGTGGCTGCACGAGGTCGTGACGACGGGCCACTCGAACTACACCGCCGCCCATCGGGCCGTGCTGCGCGGATGGGGTGCGGGCTAATGGCCGGACCCACGGCACCTGCCCAGGGCAGCGGGTTCGATGTCACTCCCTCCCAGCTGAACGGTGTCGCCGGGAATGTGGTCCTGCAGCAGAACATGCTGCACACGGTGGCGAACGACTTCCTCTACGACCTCGTGGAGTACATGGACTGCGGCGGGTACGGGAGCGCCGCGCAGGGCGTGTCCGCCGCCTACGTCAAGGTAGGGAATCGTTTCCTCGACGTATGGGCCCGGAGCGTCGCCGGCGTGGGGGGCGCCGCGGTCGGATTCGTCACGACGGCGAACAACTACTCCCGGGCGGAGGCCGCCAGCCATCCGTCCGGCACGGTTCCCCCCGTCCAGTTCCCCGTCCCCAAGGTCATCGACACACCCCCGAAGTACCAGCAGATCACCGACCTGCGCTGGGGTGACATGGACGACTACAGCAGCGGCCTCATCTCCTGGCTGATGGAGGGGATTCCCGACTGGGCGGCGGACCTCCTGCGCGGGCTGTTGCACCACGTCGGCCGGTGGGGAAAGGCCGCCGACATCCTGCCCCTTCCGGACTACCTGGAGATCGACAAGATCGCCCTGGCCTGGCTGAGGCCCGGCTTCGCCGTCACGCAGGTGGACGGCGCCCTGACCGGACTGGTCGGCTCCATCTCCGACCCCAACAACGGCGAGTGGCAGTCGGCGATGCGCCAGTTCGTCAGCTCCCTCTGGGGCACCACGGCGTGGGGCACCTCGACGGCGGGCTACCAGTGGAAGCACGACGCCGCCGGCGGGCAGGGCAGCGGCAGCCATCCCGTGATGAGCGTGCTCTTCGACACCACCCAGGAAGTCAGCAAGGCGATGCGCACCTTCGCCGAGTCGGCCGAGAAGATGCGCCACGAGGTGTGGCGCATCTACAAGAAGGCCATCCGGGACGCGCTGGCCGAGCTGACGGATCTGCCCGACTTCGACGACGTCAAGAAGATCGGCAAGAAGCTGCTGGGGATGGGCAAGGAGGTGGCCATCGGCATCACGCTCAAGGTGGACACCGCCGCGATCAACCGGGCGGTTTCGACGTACGAAATCGAACTACGCGGGGTGGAGAGCCGCCTCAACGCGTTGATGCCGGCCCTCGACGAGGCGTACCGGAGCGCTCCGACCTTTCAGTCGGAGGAGGGCCGCTCCCAGGCCTTCGGCGCCCGCTCCCTGAACGACTTCAAACCCGAGCACCGCTTCACCGTCCCGGGGCAGGACCCGGACAACATGTTCTATCCGATGGACCTGGCGAACCAGGAGGGCCTCTACGACAGCCACCCCATCGACAAGCACGTCGGCATGACCGACGACCAGCTCAGGCAACGCCTCCGCGATCAGGCGGGCGCCCCCGCCGCTTCGTCCTTCAAGGATCTCGCCGCGGCACAGAGATACACCCAGTCGACCATCGAGAACATCGACAATGCCGATCGCATCTCGAAGTGGATCGAAAGCGTCGAAAAGAAGAAACAGAACAATCCGAACTACGACCCGAACAAATCCGAGATTCAGCCGCCACTCTATCTGGAGTTCCCGAACGAGTCCACGGGGCGCAGCGTCTCGCGCGGCGACTATGATACGGACGGGATGAACGCACAGGCCACGGACAAGAACTGGGTGCAGGTGCGGCTCATCTACAAGGACGGCCTGGTTCCCCCCTTCATCGTGCTCACCGCCATGCCGCACAACGGACCCTAGAAAGGTGGATTACGTGCAGCCATCCCCTACGGCGCTGTTCACCGGCGGCCCGGCGCTTCGGCTCATCGATATCGCCCTCTCGGTCCAGGACTCGGGCGGGAAGCTCTCCCTGGACGACGAGATCCGGCGCTACATCCGGGTGGTCGGCAAGGACTGGGCCGCCCATTGGAACTGCTCGGTCTACGTCGCGGCCGGTGTGCTGGAGTTCACCGGGGATTGCGTCGCACGGTCCGGCACGCTTGAGTCGTATCCGTCGGAATTCATGGAGAAAGTGACGCGGGCCGCCGCTGGAATGGATCCAGCCGAATACCTGCGTACCCTTGCCGAAATGGTTCGGATTCTCGACCGTGAACCGGCGCCCGAGTACGGTGAGCTGCCGATGGCAGGGTGGGAATTCCTCCAGATGTTCCCCCACCTCTTCGGATTCGATGCCGTCCTCATGGACGAGGGTGGGGCCCCCAGCTTCTCGGCGATTGTCCACGCCTCAGTGACCAGTGAGCATCCCTACTGCCACGACCGGGCTGTCGCTTACACCACCGAGGCCCAGCGCGCCCTCGTTCTCTTCCCCGGCGAGCAATGCCTCAAGGGGCATCTCTACTGGGCCACCCGCGATGGCCTGCGTGAGCTCATCGACACCATCAACGACCACATGCAGCGAGAGCACTCATGACCCCTGCCGAGAGCGCGGCGCCCGTCGCGAACCGCGCCGCCACGTATCCCGACCGCGAGACGGCCCAGTGGGCCACTCAGCACGTCGTCACCCGCAACGAGCAGGTGATCCACCGCTGGCTGGCCCAGTCCACTCGACAGCGGCTCACCATCGAGGCCGCGTGGCCCTCCCGCCCCGAGCCCGTCGGTCGGGTCCTACTCCAGGCGATGATGCTGGCCGGCCGGGACGCCGTAGACGTACGGGCCGCCCGCGTCGTGCTCAAGCGAAATGCCGCCAGCGCGCACGGCTTCAGCGTCCACCGCACCTTCCCGATCTACCTCTAGAGGCTGCCCCGTGTCCCTCAAGCCCCTCGAACACGACCGGAAGTACGGCGAACTCGACCAGGTGATCCACGCACACCTGGGCCGAACCGCCGACGACGAAGAGGCCCTCACCGCCTACCTCCGGCACTGCTGGCGCACCCGCCCCTGGGCCATCGCCGTCGCCGAACACCAGCTCCGCGAGTACGCGCAGAATCCGCCGGGGCGGCTCCGGCTGCGCCTCGGCGAGTTCTACCCCGTGCCCGACGTCGGGCTGCCCGACACGGAGATCCAGGACTGGCTGCTGCGACTGGCGGACCGGCTCAAGGAGAGCGTGGAGACGGGCACGGCTCCGGCGCCCGCAACCCCACGGACCCACTGGGAGTGGCACGCCCGGTTCCCCGAACTCGGGCAGCTGCTCGGAGGCTGGTTCTCCCAGGACATGCCGGACGAGTTCGAGGACCACGACTCGGCGCTGCAGGACTACCTCGACAGCACCGATCCGGGCCTGACCGCCCAGCTCGACGGCGAACTGCACGACCTGCTGTCGCTGCCGCTGGACGAGTCGGACTACGCCATCGCCCTGGCGGAACTCGGCATGGAGGTGGATCCTCCCGCGCCCCAGGGTCCCGGCGCCTGGCTCGCCGAACTGGCCGCCCGACTTCACTGAACTGGACGAACTGACTTTCCAGCACGATGCAGGTCAAACGCGGACCCGCTATGCGACAGACCCAAAAAGCACACGGCGACGGACCCGGAAGAGGCCGACACCCCGCATCTGGTGCAGTCCGCTGGCCCGGTCAGCCCTCGGCGACGTCTTCTCCGGGGGCCAGCCGCAGGGAGATGGAGTTGATGCAGTACCGCTGGTCGGTCGGGGTGTCGTAGCCCTCGCCCTCGAAGACGTGCCCCAGGTGGGACCCGCATTTCGCGCAGCGGACCTCGGTGCGCACCATTCCGTGTGCCGTGTCGGCCACAAGTTCTACGGCGTCTGAGTTGCGTGCATCCCAGAAGCTCGGCCAGCCCTCGCGCTTCGCGGATTCACACTGCTCCGCTCAGCGCGCTCACACCTGCTGCACATGCACGTCCGGCGGATTGAGCACAGCCAGGCACGCCTGGATGTCTTCCGGATCGCTAGTGAAGATCACTGCGCTGCCATGCTTCGCGGCGGCCAGCGCCACCCAGGCGTCCACCGCGTCCGGCTTCTTCTTCGTCGGCACCGCAGCCTCCCCCAGGGCGGTCCCCAGGCGGCGCCAGTCAGTCAGGTCAGGACCCGCGAGGCAAGCGATGCACTCCGGTCGCCCCGCTCCGGCCTGCCGCATAATACGGATATTTCGCACCCGCAACTGGGGGACGCCTGCCGGGCGGGGCGACCTCGCTCCCGTCTGGCATCCGGACAACCTGATCAGATGTCAGCACAGGCGACTAGCCTGACCCAGCACGGCATCCGGGGTGCTCGACCCCCAGACCCCACCCCCCAGACAGTCGGCATGCGGTACCCGCCGCAGCCCCTCCTTCACACACTCGATCGCATGGAGCGCCATGGCCTTCGTCCAGCATCTTTCAGTTCGGGTCCCGTGGCACGACTCGGGCTGGGACGGCAGCATCTGCAGGGACCCACTGGGCAACAGCTCATGTGTCCTGCTCGACAAGGTAGGCAAGGAACGCGACGACGCGGTCGAGGTCCGCTTCGCGGGACGGCCCTTCGCCGACCTTCCCCTCGCCCTGCCCGCGTGCGCGGCGGAACGCGGAAGCTTCCTCAGCGGCACGGACCACGAGCTGGTGACGAAGCACCCCTACCGGTCCTCCCAGGCTCTGAGAGCGGTCGAGGACACCGTCGTGGACCTGCCGGCCTGGTCAGTGCACGGCATACCCTTCTTCTGGCTCAACCGCGACAACCTCGACCAGGTGCGCGCAGAGCGCCCCGTACCGGGATACGACCCCAATGCCGAGGAGACCGCGCTCAAGGCGCTCGGCTGGGCGTCACCTTGGGTGCTTCACGGCGACAACCAGCAGGCCGTCATCGAGACCTTCTTCCAGGACGTCACGGACGGCCAGTCCCTGATCTTCTTCTACCTGAAGCACGCCCCCTTCGAAGGCCACCCGAGGCGCATGCTCGCCGGCGCGGCCCTGGTCGACTCGGTGACCCTGCCCGCCAGGTGGCGCACCTCCGGGCCCACCCCGTTCCCCAACCACATGTGGGAGACCGTGGTCCGCCACACCCTGCGCAGTGACGGAACCGGAGGGATCCTCCTCCCCCTGCAGGCCCTGGCTCGACTCGCTGACACCGGTGTCGACGTGACCCGCGCCCTGGCCGCGGCACCGGAGACCGACCGTGAATTCTCGTACGCGACCGAGCACGTGCCGGCGGACATGGCGGTGGCAGCCCTGCTGGAGATCAAGCGGGCCGCCGACGCCGCCGTAGCGCTCGGCTGTTCCATGCCGCAGGAGTCCCTGAACTGGCTCGACGAACAGCTCCGGATCGCATGGGTGCGCCGCGGCCCGGCTCCCGGACTGCCCGGGGTGCTCTCCTGGTTGGGATTCGCCCATCCCACATCCGCCGCCCGGATCCTCATGGGCTCCGTCCCGGTGGGCGAAGACCCGTGGCCCGCCCTTACCCGGACTCTGGACGGCCACGCCAGCCCACCGGAGATCGCCAAGCTCGTGACAGGGACCCGCCGGGCCCTGTGGGCGAGCCTCGACCCGGACCAGCGGCAGGCCCTGCGGCTGCTCGCGCGTTTCGATCTCTCCCCGGACCAGGTGCGGCGGGTCATCAATCGCAAGACCTCGATACCGATCGAGATCGGCGAGCTGCTGGCGGACCCCTACACCCTGGTCACGTGCACCGTCGACGACGGCGATCCCATCGCCTTCGAAACCGTCGACCGTGGCTGCTTCCCCGACCACCAGCTGGCAGAGCGCCATCCGCTACCGGTCTCCGAGCTGCTCGACGACCCCGAGGACAGGCGGCGGCTCGAAGCGGCCATGGCCGCGGTGCTGCTCCGGGCCCAGGACGACGGCCATACCCTGCTGCCCCCCGAGGAGATGAACGAACGCCTCGGTGAAATCAACGCTGTCCACCCGTTGTGCCCCTCCCCGGCACTCCTCAAAGCGCTGGCACTGCGGCCCGAGGATCTCGACGACTACGACAAGGACTTCAACTGGCCGCAGCTATGCCGAACGGAGCTGCATGACGGCGGAGCCGCCTACAAGCTCCGGTCCGCCGCCAAGCGGGTCCAGTGGATACGTGACGTCGTCGACGCTCTACTCAAAGCGCCGCGGCACGCCGTGCCCAGCGACCTTTCCGGCACGCTGGACGCCGTACTCGACGCGCAGGAGCAGGCTGAGGAATCCGACCAGGCGGAGGAGCGGCGGGCGCGGAAAGAGAAGGCGGCCGCCCTTCAGGAGATCTACAGCAGTCCGCTCACAGTGCTCAACGGCCCTGCCGGCACCGGCAAGACCACCCTGATCAAAGCATTGGTCCAGCGACCGGAAATCGCCGCGAAAGGGATCCTGCTCCTGGCGCCCACGGGCAAGGCCCGCGTACAGCTGGAGCACAAAGTGGGACACAAGGCCCAGACCCTGGCCCAGTTCCTCAGCAAGTCGGACCACTACGACGGCGACGGCCGCTATGTGATCACCCACAAGGCGGCTCCATCGGCTCAGTACGGAACGGTCGTCGTCGACGAGGCCTCGATGCTCACGGAGGACATGCTCGCCGCACTGCTGGATGCCGTCATCCCCGCACAGCGCCTCGTGCTGGTGGGCGACCCGCGCCAGCTGCCCCCCATCGGGGCGGGCCGCCCCTTCGTGGACCTCGAGCTGGCCTTGCGCGAGTCCCGCACGGGCACGGAGTCGCGCGTCGCGCGGGGCTGGGCGGAGCTGACCGTACTGAGGCGGCAGCGGAGCCGTGACGGGGACCCGGAACGGGACGACCTGGCGCTCGCCCACTGGTTCAGCGGCGACCCACAGTCGGAGAACGCGGACGCGGTATGGCAGCGCCTGCGGCTGGGACAGAAGATGCCCACGCTGCGCGCCGTCGGATGGAACGGCCGTCCGGTGGCCCAGGTCCTCGACGACGTGCTGCGCGAGGAATTCGACGTGAAGCAAGACGATTCAGGACTGAGCTTCGGGATCTCCTACGGCGCCACCCCGAGGCCGTGGAAGAACATGGTCTTCCCCGACTTCTCCAACGCTGCCGAGAACTGCGGGACATGGCAGGTCCTGTCCCCCGTGCGGGGGCGGGCGCACGGCACGGTCGAGCTGAACCGTCACATGAAGCGCCGCTACCGCCAGGTGGCGCTCGACTCCGCGCGCAAGCCCGGCCCGCAGCGCCGTGTGCCCAAGCCTCTCGGTCCCGAGAGGATCGTGGCAGGCGACAAGGTGGTCCACACCGTCAACAAAAGGCAGTGGTCCCCGACGGCCAAGCGGCAGGGCTACGTGGCCAACGGTGAACTGGGGGTCGTCACGGGACCGGTCAGCAGCACGCGCCCTCCCACGTGGACCGAGGTGGAGTTCTCGTCCCAGGCCGGAACCCGGTACGTCTACCGCGGCGGCGCGGGAGCCGAGGATGGTGCTCTTCTGGAGCTGGCATGGGCCTTGACCGTGCACAAGAGCCAGGGCAGCGAATTCGACACGGTCGTGGTGGTCCTGCCGGCGGGTACGGCCGGCCTCTCACGTGAACTGCTGTACACAGCTCTGACCCGGCAGACCGAGCGTGTGGTGCTGTGCCATGAAGGTCCGCTGGAAGATCTCATGGATCTCACCAGAGCCACCGGCTCAAACACGGCCCGGCGCTTCACGGACCTGCTCGGCCGCCCCGATCCGCGCCGTGTGACGACGCCCTCCGGAACCGATGGCGGGCGCGTCGATGCTCGGCTGGTTCATGTGGCGGTCAGCGGAGTCATGGTCCGCAGCAAGAACGAGGTGATTCTCGCCGGGATCCTCGAGGAGCTGGCGCCCGGGACCTGGTCGTACGAACAGCCGTTGAAGGGCGGGGACGGGCGCACCATCCGGCCTGACTTCACCATCGCGGCGCCGTCCGGGCGTCCGGTCTACTGGGAGCACCTAGGCATGCTAGACCGCCCGGCGTACGCGCAGCACTGGGAGGAGCGCCGGAGCTGGTACGCGGAGCAGGGCATATTGCCGGAATCCGAGGGCGGCGGCCCCCATGGGGTCCTCGTGTGGACCAGCGACAGAGACCACGACGGCGGGGGCGGAGTGAACGTCCCCGGATGGCGCGCTATCGCCGAGAGGGTCATAGGTTCACCCGTCGTGGTACGGCCACCGCGTGCCCCTGCCAAGAAGGTGGCCGCGCCCCGCCGACCTTCCTGAGGCGAAACGGCCGCGGGGAGGGTCCCAGTCGCACGGGCGCCCTTCCCGCGGCCGCATCACTCGTCCGGGGTCAGGCGGAGCGAGATCGAGTTGATGCAGTAGCGCTGGTCGGTAGGGGTGGGGTAGCCCTCGCCCTCGAAGACGTGGCCCAGGTGGGACCCGCACTTCGCGCAGCGGACCTCGGTGCGCACCATTCCGTGTGACGTGTCGGCCACAAGTTCTACGGCGTCTGAGTTGCGTGCATCCCAGAAGCTCGGCCAGCCGCAGTGCGATTCGAACTTCTCCGTGGAGCGGAACAGCTCGGAGCCGCAGCCGCGACAGCTGTAGACGCCCTCGGTCTTGGTGTCCGTGTACTCACCGCGGAACGCGGGCTCGGTCCCGGCGAGGCGCAGCACCTGGTACTCGGACGGGGTCAGCTCCGCCTGCCACTGCTCGTCCGTCTTCTCTACCTCGTACGACATGACTGTTCTCCCGCTTTCCCGCTCTTCCCAGAGCCGTCAGTTCGACAGACGGGCCAGGATGGCCGGCCCCAGGTCGGTGACGTCGCCCGCACCCATGGTGAGAACGAGATCGCCGGGCTTGGCCATTCCCGCGATGACGTCGGCGACGGCTTCCTTGGAGTGCTCGGGGGTGACGTCGGCCCCGGCGGCGCGCGCGGCGTCGATGATGATCTCGCTGGTGATCCCGGGGACCGGGTCCTCGCGGGCGGGGTAGATGTCGAGGACGACCGAGGCGTCGGCGAGGGCGAGGGCCTGGCCCATCTCCTTGCCGAGTTCCTGGGTGCGGGAGAACAGGTGCGGCTGGAAGACGACCAGGATGCGGGAGTCCCCGGCGGCGCCGCGGATGGCCTCCAGGTCGGCGGTCATCTCGGTGGGGTGGTGCGCGTAGGAGTCGATGACCTGGACCCCGGCGGCCTCGCCCTTGAGCTGGAGGCGGCGCTTGACCCCGGTGTACTTGCCGAGGGCGGAGGCCAGGTTGTGCGCCGGGATGCCGAGCGCGACGCCGGCGGCGAGGGCCGCGACGGCGTTGTGCGCGTAGTGGCGGCCGGGCACGGAGACGGTGAAGGTGAGCATCCGGCCGTCGATGACGACGGTGACCTCGCTGCTCAGCCCGCGCGGGGTGATCTTGGTGATCTGGACGTCGGCGGTGGGCTCCTCGCCGTACGTGACGATCATCAGGCCGGGGTTGCCGCTGACGCGCCCGGCGATCTCGGCCGCGCCGGCCTGGCCGTGGGCGATGACCAGGGTGCCGCCGTCCGGGATCTTGCCGACGAAGGTCTCGAAGGACTCGTAGATCTCGTCCATCGACGCGTAGTTCGCGTGGTGGTCGAGCTCGGCGTTGAGGATGATCGCGACCTGCGGGGTGTACTTGTGGAAGCTGCGGTCGCTCTCGTCGGCCTCGGCCACGAAGATGTCGCCCTCGCCGTGGTGGGCGTTGGAGCCGGGGGCGTCCAGGTCGCCGCCGATGGCGTACGAGGGGTCCAGGCCCAGCGCCGAGAGGGAGACGGCCAGCATCGAGGTGGTGGTGGTCTTGCCGTGGGTGCCGGCGACGGCGATCGGCCGCAGGCCGTCCATCAGCCCGGCCAGGGCGTCGGAGCGGTGCACGACCGGGATGCCGAGCTCGGCGGCGCGGGCCAGCTCCGGGTTGTCGGCGCGGATGGCGCTGGAGACGACCACGCAGGTGGCGTCGTCGGCGAGGTGCCCGGCGGCGTGCCCGATGTGGACCGTGGCGCCGTGGGCGCGCAGCGCCTGGGCGGTCTCGGAGTCACGGGCGTCGCTGCCGGCCACCCGGGCGCCGCGCCGGGCCAGGATCTTCGCGATGCCGGACATGCCGGCGCCGCCGATGCCGATGAAGTGGGGCCGTTCCATGGCGGTCGGCAGGCCGGGCTTCATTCAGGTAGCTCCAGGATCGAGTGCGTACGTACGGCAGCCGGATGCGCGGTTACGGGGATCCGGGGATCCCCGGATGCGCGGTCCGGCCGCCTCCACCCTATTCCTTGTGGGCGAAGAGCTTGAGCACCGGAACGCCGACCTTGTGGCGCGCCCGCGAGGCCCAGTCCCGGTGGAAGAACTCCTCGACGTAGTGCGGGGCGGTCAGCACGATCACCTCGTCGGCGTTGGTCTCGTCCACCACCGCCTTCAGCTTGTCGAGCGGATGCTCGTCGACGATCTGCCCGACGGCCTTGGCGCCCTTGGCCCGCAGGGACGCGAGGGAATGCTCGATCGCCAGTTCGGCCGGGCCGCGGGCGGCCTCGCCCTCCGGTTCGTCACCCTCCCGAATGGCCTCGGGGAGCTCACCGAGCGCTACGTCGTCGATGGCGCGCAGCAGTCGGTCCCGGTCGCCGCGGGGCTGCATGAGGACGATGAAGGAGACCTGCTCGTCGCCGTGGAGGGTCGTGACGAAGTCCACGTCGACGGGGGTCAGCGGCTGCTCGATCATCAATACGCTCGTGAACACGGACGCCCTCTCCTTCGTGGGCCGAGGCCGGCCGGCCGGCCCCTGCGGAAACCATCCTGCCCCGCTGTGGCACGGGGCCTGTGCGGTTATACCTGCCCACTTATGTGCCCAGCGGAAGCTAAGCGGAACGACAAATTCCGCCTCTCTTCAGATCCGACGGTAACGCGTGAAGAGAAACCCGGCCTCTTCCAGCAGGCAGGCCGGTGCGAGCCGGTGCGGAACCGTGACGGACGGTCCCCCGGAGATCCGCTGGGCGTCACCCGCCGTGAGCATCGGCGAGATCGTCAGGCACAGCTCGTCCAGCGCGTCCGCGGCCACGAGCTGACCCAGCAGCCGGGGCCCGCCCTCGGTGAGCTGGCGGCGCAGTCCCCGGTCCGCGAGTTCCCGTACGGCCCGGGCCGGATCCACGCCCGCCCCGTCGCCGGCCACCACCACCTGCGCCCCGGCCTTGGCGGCGTCGGCGACCCGGTCCGCGGGGGCCGCGGCGCCCGTGAGGACCAGCGTGGGCGCCAGCGGCGAGGTGAACAGCGGCAGCGAGAAGTCCAGGTCCAGGCTCGCGGAGACGACGGCGATGACGGCGGCGGGCCCCTGACCCGCCGCCGCGCGGCGGGCCGCGAAGGCCTCCCGGGCCCGCGCCGGGCGGTAGCCCTCCTGGCGAACCGTTTCCGCACCGACGACCACCACATCGGCCAGGGCCCGCAGGGTGCCGAAGATCCGCATGTCGGTCTCGTTGGAGATGGGCTGGGAGCGCCCGTCGTGCTGGGCCGCGCCGTCCAGGGTGGAGACCATGTTGGCCCGCAGCCAGTGGCCGTCCGGGCCGAGCCCGGGGTACTCGTACGCCTCGGCGAGTTCGTCCAGCGACCACTCACGGTCGGTCTGGTCCGCTGATGTCTGATCGGTCACAGGGAACAGGCGTCGCATCGGTGCAGTGTGCCACGCCCCGTAGAGTTAAGAGCTGTGTCAACATCACTCTCGCCCTCAGCGTCAGCCTCCGGGCACCCCCCGATAGCCGACGCGGGACCGCAGTCCCTGTGCGCCCGCGAACCGCGGGTGCCCGCGGAACGGCTCGTGGCCGAGATGGTGCCGCCGCCGCGCTTCGACTCGGTGCGCTTCGACACCTACGACCCGGACCCGGCCCAGCCCAGCCAGTCCGAGGCCGTCACCGTGCTCAGCGGCTTCGCCGCCGGACTGGGCGGGGCGCACGCGTCCGGTGCCGGCAGGAAGCGCTGGTTCTCGCGGACCCCCAGGACACCGAGGACACCGAAAAACACAGTCCCCACCGGCCCGCGCGGGGTCTACCTCGACGGCGGCTACGGCGTCGGCAAGACCCACCTGCTCGCCTCCCTCTGGCACGCCACCCCGGCCGAGCCGGCCCTCAAGGCCTTCGGCACCTTCGTGGAGCTGACCAACCTCGTCGGCGCGCTCGGCTTCCAGCAGACGGTCCAGACCCTCGGCGGGCACCGCCTGCTCTGCATCGACGAGTTCGAGCTCGACGACCCGGGCGACACCGTCCTCGTCTCCTCCCTGCTCAGCCGCCTGGTCGAGCAGGGCGTGGCGCTGGCCGCCACCTCCAACACCCTGCCCGGCAAGCTCGGCGAGGGCCGCTTCGCCGCCGCCGACTTCCTGCGGGAGATCCAGGGGCTCTCCGCGCACTTCCGTCCGCTGCGCATCGACGGCCAGGACTACCGCCACCGCGGCCTGCCCGAGGCCCCCGCGCCGTTCTCCGACGAGCAGGTGGCGAAGACCGCGTACGCCACCGAGGGCGCGAGCCTCGACGATTTCCCCGGGCTGCTGGAGCACCTGGCGAAGGTCCACCCCAGCCGGTACGGGGCCCTGACCGACGGCATAACGGCCGTCTGCCTCACCGACGTCGGCCCGGTCCCGGACCAGTCGACGGCGCTGCGCCTGGTGGTCCTCGCCGACCGGCTGTACGACCGGGAGGTCCCGGTCCTGGCGGCGGGCGTCCCCTTCGACAAGCTGTTCAGTGACGAGATGCTGAACGGCGGCTACCGCAAGAAGTACTTCCGGGCCATCTCGCGGCTCACCGCGCTGGCACGCGACGCGAAGCCCCTGGTGTCCCAGTAGGTTTGGAGACGTCGGCCCGTTCCGCGGGCCGGCCGTTTCCACTTCTGCGAAGGGATCCACCATGGCTGCCACCCGCAATGCACATGCCGTCTGGGAAGGCGACCTGTTCGAAGGCAAGGGCGTCGTCACGCTCGACTCGTCCGGCCTCGGCAGCTACCCCGTCTCCTGGCCCGCACGGACCGACGAGGCGGCGAACGGGCGGACCAGCCCGGAGGAGCTCATCGCCGCCGCGCACTCGAGCTGCTTCAACATGGCCTTCTCGAACGGTCTCGCGAAGGCGGGCAACCCGCCGGCCAAGCTGACCACCTCCGCCGCCGTCACGTTCGTGCCGGGCAAGGGCATCACCGGGATCCACCTCACCGTCGAGGGCGAGGTGCCGGGCCTGGACAACGACGCGTTCGTCGCCGCGGCCGAGGACGCCAAGCAGAACTGCCCGGTCAGCCAGGCCCTGACGGGTACGACCATCACCCTCAGCGCAAAGCTGGCCTAGCGCCTGCCGCCGGGCGGGCGAACCCGGCCCGCCCGGCCACATCCAGCCCCGCCGGCGTTTGAGGCGCGGGGTCTGGGGCGGAGCCCCAGGGGGGTCCGGGCGCAGCCCGGGGAACGGTGGAAGGGCGGGTAGGGGACTTCGCCCCGCGCAGCGGGCTCCCGCACCCCCGGCCGGGGGTCGGGTCCGCGCGGCGCGGCGAGGTCGGCGGGGTGGCGTGGTACCACGGGCCGTCGAAGGTCCGCCCCCGCACCCGGAGTTGCCGATGACCCTCAGCCGACGCAGTCTGATGGCGGCCGCCACCATCTCCTTCGGCGGAGCCCTCGCCGCGCTGTTCACCGGCGACGCCGCCCCCGCCCCCGCCGCCACCCGCGGCTACGGCCCGCTCGTGACCGACCCCGCCGGGCTGCTCGATCTGCCCGCCGGGTTCACGTACCGCGTCCTCTCGCGCGCCGGCGCCCCGCTGCGTTCGGGCGAGGGCACCGTCCCGGGCAACTTCGACGGCATGGCCGCCTTCGACGCCGGGCAGGGCCGCGTCCGGCTGGTGCGCAACCACGAGAACCGTGCCACCGCCGCCCTGCGGGTCCCTCCCGTCGAGGGGCTCACCTACGACCCGTACGCCCTCGGCGGCTGCACCCTCCTCGGCCTGGACCCGGCCGGCCGGGTCATCGCCGAGCGCGTCGCCCTCGCCGGCACCGCCGTCAACTGCGCGGGTGGCCGTACTCCCTGGAACACGTGGCTGTCCTGCGAGGAGACCGAGGACCGCGCGGGCACCGCCGGGTACACCCGCGACCACGGCTACGTCTTCGAGGTCGACCCCGCCGACCCCCACCGCTCCGGCGCCGTCCCGCTCACCGCGATGGGCCGCTTCGCGCACGAGGCCGTCGCCGTGGACCCGTACCTCGGTGTGGTCTACGAGACCGAGGACGCCTTCACCGAACCCTTCGGGCTCTTCTACCGGTTCCTGCCCGCCCGCCCCCTCGGCGGCCTCGGCTCCCTGCACGCGGGCGGCGGGCTGGAGGCACTGCGGGTCCCCGGGCTGGCGAACCTGGCGGTGGTGGACGAGCCCGGGGCCCAGTTCCCGGTGGAGTGGGTCCCCGTCCCGGACCCGTCCGCGTCCGGGACCCCGATCCGGCTCCAGGACTTCGGCCCCGGCGGGATCACCCACGCCCAGAAGCTGGAGGGCTGCTACTGGGGCAACGGCGGCGTCCACTTCGTCTCCAGCTACTCCCGCACCCGCGAGGGCTCCCCCGCCGACCACCACGGCCAGGTGTGGTTCTACGACCCGCTGCGCGCGCGGCTCCGGCTGGACGTGGTCTTCGGCCCGGCCGCCGACGTCCGGCTGCCCGGCGACTCCCCGGACAACATCTGCCTGGCCCCCGACGGCGGCCTCATGGTGTGCGAGGACGGCGGCGGCGCACAGTACGTCTTCGGCGTGACCCCCGGCGGCGAGGTCTACCCGGTGGCCCGCAGCGCCGCCGACATCGGGAAGCCGGGGGCGCCGGAGTGGGCCGAGTTCGCCGGAGTCACCTTCTCCCCGGATGCCCGGACGATGTACGTGAACGCGTACACGCCCGGGACCACCTTCGCGGTGACGGGTCCATGGCGGTGACCCGTACTGCCTTACGGCCCGCCCGTACTGCCTTACGGCCCGCCCGGCCTGGCCTTTCGTCACGTCGCGGTCCACTGCGTTGTGGTGGAGGATCGTATGGAGTCGACGGATCGAGGTAGGTAGCGGTGGCCAAGAAGGACAGCAGGAAGCCGACGGGGTCGGCCGAGCCGACGGAGACGGCGAAGTCCGGGAAGGACACCAAGCCCGCGGGGGCGGCCAAGTCCGCCAAGGGCGCGGAGAGCACGGAGGGCGGCAAGCCCGCCAAGGGTGCGGGGGCCGCGAAGGCCTCGAAGCCGTCCAAGGGAGAGAAGGCTGCCAAGGCGGGGAAGTCCGCCGACGCCGCCAAGGCGGAGAAGCCGGCCAAGGCGGGGAAGTCCGCCAAGGCCGACAAGCCGGAGAACCGGGAGAAGCCGGCGAAGGCTTCCAAGTCCGAGAAGCCCGCCAAGGTGCCGAAGGCCCGCAAGGCCCCCAAGGGCGCCACGGCCGCCCCGGACAAGCCCGCGGAGCCGGCCGCGCCCGCCAAGGGCGAGAAGGCCGCCAAGGCGGAGAAGCAGACCGATCCCGACGCCGGCACCACTGCCGGTACCACTGCCGCCACCGCCACCGCCATCGGCGGGAAGCCGAAGTCCAAGCCCCTCTCCCTCCGCGAGCTGCTCCGCATCTCCGCCGAGAACTCCAAGGGACCCAAGGGCGGCGGCGCCCGCAAGGCCGGAGGCCACGGGCAGGGCCACGGGCACGGGCACGGCCATGGACTCGGGTACGAGTACGGGTACGACACCCCCCTCAGCCCCCTGCTCCGCGTCCCCTCCGGCGAGCGCGTCGACCTCGGGGCCTTCCACCCCGGCGCGACCCCGGCCGGTCCCACCGACAAGGCGGCCGGCGTGGCGGCCACCGCCCGGATGGCTGAACGGCTCGGCTCCCTCCAGGAGCGGCTCTACGCCGCGAGCACCGCGGGCGACCGCCGCCGCGTCCTGCTCGTGCTCCAGGGCATGGACACCAGCGGCAAGGGCGGCACCGTCAAGCACGTGATCGGCCTGTTCAACCCCTCCGGCTGCCGGATCAAGGCTTTCAAGGCGCCCACGTCCGAGGAGCAGAACCACCCCTTCCTCTGGCGCATCATGAAGGCGCTCCCCCAGCCCGGCGAAATCGGCATCTTCGACCGTTCGCACTACGAGGACGTCCTCATCGCCCGCGTCCGCGACCTGGTGCCGCGCAGTCAGCTGGGCCGCCGCTACGCGCAGATCAACCGGTTCGAGAAGTCCCTCGCCGACGACGGCGTCACCGTGGTGAAGGTCTTCCTCCACATCGGCTACGAGGAGCAGCGCAAGCGGCTCCTGGAGCGGCTCGACAACCCGGACAAGCACTGGAAGTTCAACGCGGGCGACATCGAGGAGCGCTCCTTGTGGCCCGCGTACCAGCAGGCGTACGAGCTGGCCCTGGAGCGCTGCTCCACGGACTCCGCGCCCTGGTACGTCGTGCCCTCGGACCGCAAGTGGTACCGCAACTGGGCGATCAGCAAACTGCTGCTGGAGCATCTGGAGGGCATCGCGCCGCAGTACCCGAAGGGTGACTTCGACGTGGAGGAGTGCCGCACCCGCCTGCTTGCCACATAGTCCTATATTTTGCGTATGTGATCATCTCAGTGCGCAGGACGGCTGCCGTCGCGGCCGTAGCAGCTCTCAGTGCCGCCCTCGCCGCGTGCGGGGGCGGCACCGGTACGTCGGACGCCGGCGGCCAGGCCCGGATGGGAGCCTCCGCGGCCCCCTCCGCTCCGGCCTCCGCCTCCCCTTCCCCCCCGGGGTCCGCCACCCCGGGGTCCGCCACCCCGCCGCCCGGCCCCCGGAGCAGTCCGCCGGTGGCCCCGCAGCCCGGCGCCCCCGGCAAGGCGCCGACCATGGCTCCCGGTCCGGGCGGTCTGACCCCCGTCTTCGACCGCGCGAAGCAGCACACCGACAAGACGGTGGCGCTGACCTTCGACGCCGACATGACCTCCGATCAGGGGCCGCGCGCGGCGGGCGGTGAGCGCTTCGACAACCCTCAGCTGATCTCCACGCTGCGCACCCTCAAGGTGCCCTCGACGGTGTTCATGACGGGCCGCTGGGCCGAGGAGTACCCGGACCAGGCGAAGTCCATCGGCACCGACCCGAACTTCGAGATCGCGAACCACTCGTACAGCCACCACGCCTTCAAGTCCCCCTGCTACGGACTCCCCACCCTCGACGAGGCCGCCGCCCGCGCCGATGTGGACCGGGCCTTCGAGGCCTTCCACAAGGCGGGCGCGGTCAACACCGTCCCGTACTTCCGCTTCCCCGGCGGCTGCTACGACGACCAGGCGCTGCGCGCCATCTCCACGGCCAAGGTCACGGCCGTCCAATGGGACGTGGTCAGCGGGGACGCCTTCGCCAAGGATCCCGACGCGGTGGCCGAACAGGTCCTGGCCGGGGTGAAGCCCGGCTCGGTCGTGGTGATGCACTGCACGCGCAGCGCCGCCCCGGTCACCGAGGAGGCCATCCGGAAGATCGTCCCGGAGCTGCGCAAGCGCGGCTACCGCTTCGTCAAGGTCTCCGACCTCATCGGGAAGTAGCCCGCGGGCCCCTGCTCCGGCCTCAGCCGGAGCAGGCCGTGCGCTGGGCGTCCTGCCACTCGCACACCGGGCACAGCACCACGCCCGGTGTCGCCACCCCGTACTCGGTCGGCTTCCCGCACTCCACGCAGTCGGCGTAGGGCGGCCCGGCCACCCGCCCGGCGGGGGCCGCGGGGGCGGGGCAGTACGAGGAGTCGGGCGCGTGCTGCTCCGTCTGGTCCATGTGTACGAGCGTACTGCGCGGTCAGTGGGCGGCGGCCGACTCGGTGGCTTCGCTCGGGCGGACGATGACGAAGCCCTCGCCGCTGAGCTGCAGCTGGACGGCCTCCCCGGAGCCGCCCCGGATCATCGAGCCGACGGACTGGGAGCGGTGCAGTGCCGTCTCCAGTCGGGCGCTCCAGCCGACCACCGCGTCGGTGTCCACGTAGACCGGGGCCTGCGGGGTGACCGGGATGATGATCGGGTTCCCGTCACAGACGACGGCGAGCTTTCCGGTGCCGGTGAAGAGGCTGTTGAAGAGGCCGCCGCCGGTCATGCCGGCGCCCTTGAGCATCTTGATCTCGTAGCCGAGGGTCGGGTCGAAGCACAGGACGTTGCGGCCGTTGACGGTCAGGGCGTCGCCGGGCTCGAACTCGATGATGAAGCAGTGGCCCGCCCGGTGCGCGAACCAGGCCTCGCCCTGCCCGCGTACGGACATCAGCGCGAGCCCCTCGCCCGTGACGGCGCGCTTGAGCATGCCTCCGATGCCCTGTCCCTTGCGCTCGAACTGCAGGTTCCCCCGGAAGGCGACCATCGAGCCCTGGCGGGCGAGCATTTCACCGTTGACGGCGTACTTCACTGATTTGGCGTTCTGCAGGGTCATCCCGGGCACGGCGGACGCCTCGGCCAGGTTCCCGGACGCGAAAAGCTCACTCTTCATGCCCTCGATCCTCGCCCGTCCCGGACCCCTCGGGCATCAGCCTGGAGGCGGAGGCTGGCATCCTTTGCCGGATGAGCACCGAGGACACGCGCCACGACACCCAGGTACCCGCAGTCGGGTCGGACAGCCCCTTCCGGCAGGAGCGGATCGCCCGCGACGACGCGCCGCAGTACGTCCTCCCGCTGGTGGTGCGGATCGAGAAGGCGGAGCCGCCGGCCCGGACCGACGCCCTGGAGACGGCCGCCCGCGCGGTGCTCGTGCTGCTCACCGACGAGCGGTCGGCCGGCGAGGGCGAGTGGGCGGCGGTGGTCCGGGACTGGCAGGACGCGCGGATCCGCAAGGTGGTGCGCAGGGCGCGCGGGGCGGAGTGGCGCAAGGCCGGCACCCTGCCGGGCCTCACGGTGCACGGCGCGGACTCGGAGGTACGGGTCTTCCCGCCGGTCCCGCTCGACGGCTGGCCCAAGGACCTGGCCAAGCTCCAGGTGTCGGGCACCGACCTGGACGACCCGGAGCCGGTCGCACCGGCGGAGGCCGGACTGCCGGTCCTCTGGCTCAACCCCGGTCTGGACATGTCGGCCGGCAAGGCCATGGCCCAGGCCGGACACGCGGCGCAGCTCGCGTGGTGGGAGCTGACCGGCCCGGAGCGGGCCGCGTGGCGGGAGTCCGGCTTCCGGCTGGCCGTACGGACGGCCGCGCGCGAGCGGTGGACGGAGCTGTCCGGGAGCGGGCTGCCGGTGGTGCGGGACGCGGGGTTCACCGAGATCGCGCCCGGCTCGTGCACGGTGGTCGCGGACCATCCGGCGCTGCGGGCGCGGCTGTAGCGCGGCTCCGCGGGGCCCGTCCGTCCCGGCATCCGGAAGGCGGCCCGCGCCGGGAACCTCAAATGTTGCTCTGAACGTCCCCCCTGGGCGGTTGGCCCGGCTCCGTCGGGGCCATGACATCGGCACACGGACCGATGAGAGGGGGCGAGGGGACATGAAGCCCATGGCACACCTGGGGGTGGGCATCGGCTGGCGGCCGGAGATCGCGGGGGCGGTGGAAAGCCTCCCGGGCCTGGACTGGGTCGAGGTCGTGGCGGAGAACATCTGCCCCGGTCACCTGCCCGAGTCCCTGGAGCGGCTGCTCGAACGCGGGGTCCGCGTGGTGCCGCACGGAGTCTCGCTGGGCATCGGCGGCGCCGACCGGCCGGACCCGGCGAAGCTGGCCGCGCTCGGGGAGCGGGCGGTGGCGCTGGGAGCTCCGCTGGTCACCGAGCACATCGCCTTCGTACGGACCTCCTCGGTGGCGCCGGGACCGGTGCTCGAAGCCGGGCACCTGCTGCCCGTGGCGCGGACCCGGGACGCGCTGGACGTGCTCTGCGAGAACGTGCGGATCGCGCAGGACGCGCTGCCGGTGCCGCTCGCGCTGGAGAACATCGCGGCGCTGGTGTCGTGGCCCGGGGAGGAACTCACCGAGGGGCAGTTCCTGACGGAGCTCGTGGAGCGGACCGGGGTGCGGCTGCTGATCGACGTGGCCAACCTGCACACCAACCGGGTCAACCGGGGGGAGGACCCGGTCGCCGTCCTGGACGGGATCCCGCTGGAGGCGCTGGCGTACGTGCACGTCGCCGGGGGCGTGGAGCGGGGTGGGGTGTGGCACGACACGCACGCGCATCCCGTGCCGCGGGTGGTGCTGGATGTTCTTGCGGAGCTCCGCTCCCGGGTGGACCCGCCGGGGGTGCTGCTGGAGCGGGACGACGACTTTCCGGCCGGCGCCGAGCTGGCGGGTGAGCTCGCCGCGATCCGGGGCGTGCTGGGCGGCCCTGCGGGGGCTGTCCCCTCCCCGCCCTTCCCCCGTTCCCCGGGCGCTGCCCGGACCCGCGCCTCAAACGCCGGCGGGGCTGGGACGGGCTCCGGCCCATCCGGCCCGGACCCCGCCTCGAACCCCGGCGAGGCCGGGGTGGAGCAGGCGCGGACGCGGGTCGGGATCGGGCAGGCCGCGCTGTTGTCGGCGCTGGTGGCCGGGATGCCCGTGCCCGAGGGGTTCGACCGGCAGCGGGTACGGGTACAGGCGCGGGCGCTCGCGGCCAAGCGGGCCGGGGTCCTGGCGAAGCTGGCGCCCGAGCTGCCCGGGATCCTGGGCGGGGAGGACGCGTACCGGGAGGCCTTCCTCGGCTACGCCCGGCACCGGCCCATGACCGCCGGATACCGGCGCGACGCGCTGGACTTCGCCGAGCACCTGCTGGTCCGGGACCTGCCCGCCGACCCCGCCGCCCGGCGCCGGCTCACGCTCTGGTGGCGGGACCGGGCCGGGGCCAGGCCACCGGGCCGGGCCGTGCGCTGGGCCCGCGCCCTGGTGGGGAGGGCGGCGTGAACTTCTTCGACTTCCTCGCCGTGGCCGTCTGGATCGGCGTCATCGCCTCCGGCGTCGTCCTCGTGCGCGGCCTGCGGCAGTCGCGGCCGCCCACCCTCGGCCCCGCCCCGCGCCTGCACGACCTGTCCGAGGCCGCCTTCATGGCGGGCGGGCCGGGCGCGGTGGTGGACGCCGCGCTCGTCTCGCTGCTCTGCGACGGCCGGATGCTGGTCGGCGGGCCCGGCATCATCCAGGCAAGGCCCGGGGTGCGGGGCGGCGACCCCGCGCAGCGGGCCGTGCTCCAGGCCTGCCAGGGCGCCCCGTCCGGGTGGCTGTACCAGATCCGCTACGCCGCGATGCGGGATCCGGCCGTGCAGGAGACCGGCGACGCCCTGGCCGCCCGCGGGCTGATCGCCACGCCGGGCGGCCGGCACCACTGGCTGCGCCACGGGGTGATCCAGGCCGTGGTGTGCGGGGTGCTGCTGATCCTCTCGCTGCCGCTGTCCTTCGTCGCCTTCGTGCTCCAGGAGGGGGCCGGGTCCGTCCGCGTGCCGTTCATCGCCGAGGTGCTGCCCGTGCTGCTGGGCGGGATCGTCGTGGGCACCGTGGGCGCCTCCCGCGCCCGGCAGCGGATCACTCCGGCGGGGGCCGAGGCGCTGCGCGCCGTCCGCGCCCACTACGGGGCCGACCAGAGCCCGTACGTCCAGACCTCGCTGTTCGGGCTGCGGGGACTGCGGGACCCGTACCTGCGCGAGCAGTTGGTGCCGGCGGCTCGCGGGACCCGGCTGGCGGCGGCCCAGTCCCGTACGCGTTCCGGCGGCTCGGGGTCCTCCTGGGGGTCCGGGGCCGAGCTGGTCCCGGTCGTCTGGTGCGCCGGTTCCGACGGCGGCGGGTCCGGCGGGTCGGGCGGATCGGGCGGATCCGGCTGCGGGTCCTCGGGGTCGGTCTGCGGGTCCTCCGGGAGCGGTTGTGGAGGCGGCGGCTCCGGCGGATCGAGTTGCTCCAGCAGCTCCAGCGGATCGAGTTGTAGCAGTTCGTCCAGTTCCAGCTGCGGCAGCAGTTCCTGACCGCCCATCACGGACCCGTCACGAGCTGCTCACACCTCAGCAGGGCCCTGTACCGGCCGGTTCCACATCTTGTAGAACTCGGACATGTTCTGGGTCCTGTTCCTCCTCCTCGCCTGGGCAGGGCTGCTGATCGCGTGCACCCGCCTCCTGAAGGCCGCCGCCGAACTGGAGGCGCCCGCGCCGGGATCCGCCGCGCGCCCCCACCACGACGACCTGAACCTGTACGAGGCCGCCTACCTCGCCGGCGGCCCGGAACGGGTGGCCGAGCTGACGCTGCTGTCGATGCAGCGCCAGCGGCGGCTCCTGCTCGCGTACACCGGGTGGGCGACGGTGGTCGACCCGGTGGGCCGCGATCCGCACGAGTGCTCGGTGCTCGGCGCGTTCGGGCCGGACGGGCAGGAGCCGGTGACCTCCGTACGGGCGGTCGCGGCGCGGGATCCGGCCGTGCGGGCCCTCGCGGACCGGCTCTCAGAAGCCGGGCTCGCGGCGCGCGACGGGGCCCGGCGGGAGGTCTACGCGGGGATCCGGGCGGTCCGGCAGGCCACCGCACTGGTCCTCGGCATGCTCGTGGCCGCGCTGTGCGTACCCGATCCGGGGACCACGACCACGATGATCCTGTGCTGGTTCGCGCTGCCGCTGATCCTGGCGCTGGGCTGCCTGGCCATAGCCCGCGTCGAGGGGCACGCGCAGTCCGGGTGGGCCTCCCCCGCGGGCCGGCGGCTCCTCCTGGAGCTGGGCCGGGAGCGGGGCGTGCGGGGCTCGCTCACCGCGGTGGCGCTGCGGGGGCCGCGCGCGGTCACCGAACCCGAGCTGCGGGCGGCGCTCGCGTACGGCAGGCGGGGGCGGATTCCGCGGCAACGGGGGCATTGAGCGCGACACCGGCCGCATGTCCTGTACTGGGGGCCGCCCGCCGGATCTCATCGGAAGGTCCGATGAGATGAGAGGCCCGCCATGCGCATGCCCCGGGTGCCCGCCACGGTCGCGCTGGCCGCCCTCGCGCTGGCCGCTTCCCTGCCGATGACCTCCGGTGCCGAAGCCGCCGCCGAGGCCGCTCCCCCGCGCCCGTCCCGGGCGACGGCGGGCCCGCCGCCCTCGGGCCCCTCCCCCTGGGACTCCTCCCCTTCGGACTCCCCGACTTCGGGCCCTGCCGCGGCCGCCCGGGCCGCCGCCGAGACGGCCGGGGCCGCGCTCGTGGCCCGGCGCGCCGCGGCCGTCGCCGCGCGCGGGGGTCTGCCGGGCCCGGGAGGGTCTGCGCCGCCGGACCGTCAGGGCGCCCGCGACGGCCTGGAGTTCGGGCCGTGTCCCGTCGCCGAGGGGCTCGGGCCGGACGTGCGGTGCGGCACGCTCCGCGTCCCGGTCGACTACGCCCGGCCCTTCGGGGCGCAGACCGGGATCCTCGTCAGCCGGGTCGCCGCCTCCGGCGCGGGCGGGGCCCGGCGGCAGGGTGCGCTCGTGTACAACCCCGGCGGACCGGGCGGGAACGGGCTGTTCTTCCCGCTCGTCGCCGATCTGCCCGAGTGGCGCCGCGTCGGGGCCGCCTACGACCTCGTCGGCTACGCCCCGCGCGGGGTGGGCCACTCGGGGAGCCCGCTGTCCTGCCAGGACCCGGAGCAATACGACCGGGCTCCGGCCGAGGCCGCCGGCGCACGGCCGGACGCCGCCGCGAAGGAGGCCCGGATCACCGCTGTGCGGTCCTACGCCCGCGGCTGCGCGGAGCGGGCCGGGGCGGCCCTCGGCTCGTACACGACCCTGAACAACGTCCGCGACCTGCACGTGCTGCGCGCCGCGCTCGGCGAGAGCCGGCTGAGCTTCATGGGGGCCTCGTACGGCACGTACCTCGGTGCGGTCTACGCCACCCTCTACCCGGGCCACGTCCGCCGGATGGTCTTCGACTCGGCCGTCGACCCCGATCCGCGGAAGGTCTGGTACCGCAACAACCTCGCCCAGGCCCCCGGCTTCGAGCGCCGCTGGGCGGACTTCCGCGCCTGGGCGGCCCGCCACCACGCCGCGTACGGGCTCGGCTCCACCCCCGAAGCGGTGCAGGCGAGTTACGACCGGGTGCGGGCGGCGCTGGCCCGCGAACCGGCGGGCGGGCTGGTCGGCACCGGGCAGCTGCACTCCGCGTACTTGCGGGCCGCGTACTACGACGAGGTCTGGCCGGGCCGCGCGGCGGCCCTGTCGGCGTTCCTGCGCGGCGATCCGCGCCCGCTCGTCTCGCTCGCCGCCCCGGACCCGGCGGCGGCCGCCGAGGGCGAGAACGCGACGGCCGTCTACACGGCGACCCAGTGCAACGACGCCCCGTGGCCCGCCGACTGGGAGACCTGGGACCGCGACAGCACCGAACTGGCCCGCACGGCCCCCTTCGAGACCTGGACCAACGCCTTCCTGAACCTGCCCTGCGCCTTCTGGCCGGTGCGCGAGCGGCAGCGGCCGGTGGACGTGGGGCTACGGCCGGAATCCCCGCTCCCGAGCACGCTGATCGTCGCGGCCGAGCGGGACGGCGCGACCCCGTACGGGGGCGCGCTGGAGCTCCAGCGGCGGCTCGGGCCGCGGGCCGGGCTGGTGACGGAGGAGGGGGCCGGGAACCACGGAGTGGTCGGCGGACGCAATGACTGCGTGGACGCTCACGTGGAGCGGTACTTGCTGACAGGTGACACCTCGGGGTGGCGTGTCACGTGTGCGCCGCATCCGGAGCCCGCACCGGTGTCGCTGGACGACCGGGCAGCGACCGCCCAGGGGCACCCCAGGGCACTGCTGCCGCCAGTCGTCTGAACTTCCGGGCGGGATCTCCGGCTGCGTCGATTCGGGGGCAGGGCCTCCCGATCCCCGGAGGACGCCGGTCAGGCGCTCCTCCGGTCCTTCCCCCCAGGGGAGGTATCAGGCGAGTCCGGCCACCAGGTCGGCGACGGACTTGCGGCGTCCGGTGTAGAAGGGCACCTCTTCACGGACGTGCATGCGGGCCTCGGAGGCGCGCAGGTGGCGCATGAGGTCGACGATGCGGTACAGCTCGTCGGCCTCGAAGGCCAGCAGCCACTCGTAGTCGCCGAGCGAGAAGGAGGCGACGGTGTTGGCGCGCACGTCGGGGTAGCCGCGGGCCATCATGCCGTGGTCCTTGAGCATGCGGCGGCGGTCCTCGTCGGGCAGCAGGTACCAGTCGTAGCTGCGCACGAAGGGGTAGACGCTGACGTAGTCGCGCGGCGTCTCGTCGGCCAGGAAGGCCGGGATGTGGGACTTGTTGAACTCGGCCGGGCGGTGCAGGGCCATGTTCGACCAGACCGGCTCCAGCGCGCGGCCGAGCTTGGTGCGGCGGAACAGGTTGTACGCGGTCTGCAGCTCGTCGGAGGTCTCCGCGTGCCACCAGATCATGATGTCCGCGTCGGCGCGCAGGCCGGAGACGTCATAGGTGCCGCGGACGGTGATGTCCTTGGCGGCCAGCTGGTCGAACAGCTCCTGGACCTCGTCGGCGAAGCCGGCGCGGTTCTCGGGGAGCACGTCCTTCAGCTTGAAGACGGACCACAGGGTGTAGCGGATGACCTCGTTGAGGTCCTTCGCCTTCTTCCCCGCGTTGGGAATCTTCTCTGGTGCAGTCATGTGTCTATTGTCCCGTGTGCTGATCGGTGGTCGGTGCCAGGGGTGCCCCAGCGGGCGCCAACGTGGCGATCACCACGTCGGCGGCCTTGCCCGCGCTCGCGATGCAGGCCGGGATGCCGACCCCGTCGTACACGGCTCCGCACACCGCGAGGCCCGGCAGGGCCGCGACGGCGGAGCGGATCCGGGCCACCCGGCCGAGGTGGCCGACGGGGTACTGGGGCAGGCCGCCGTCCCAGCGGGTGACGGTGGAGGCCACGGGGCGGACGGTGGGCGCGAGGCCCACGGCCGCGCCGAGGTCGGTGAGGGAGACCTCGACCAGTTCCCCGTCGGAGCGCTTCAGGTCGCCCTCGTCGCCGTGGCGGCCGACGGAGGTGCGGAGCAGGAAGAGGTCGGGATCGGTCCCGGCCCAGGCCCACTTGTTGCTGGAGAAGGTCGAGGCCTTGATCGTCCTGCCGTCCACGGGCGGTACGAGGAACCCGCTCGCGCCGCCGTCGGCGATCCCGGCCGGCAGGTCGGAGCGGCGCAGGGCCATCGTGACCAGGGCCATGGAGGCGTACTCGACGCCGCGCAGCTCGGTGGCGGCGGTGGGCGCGATCCGGTCGAGCAGTCGGGCGGCGGGTCCGGCCTGGACGGCCACGACCACTGCGTCGGCCTCGATGGCCTCGGCGTCGCCCGGGGCGTCGACGGCCACGCGCCAGCCGGTGGCGGTACGGGTCAGCTCGCGCGCGGGGGTGTCGAGGAGGATCCGGGCTCCGGCCGCCCGGCAGGCCTCGGCGACGGCGAGCGGGAGCCTGCCGATGCCGCCGTCGATGCCGGAGAAGACGGGACCGGTCTGCCCCGCGCGGGCCGCCCGGGCCTGCAGTTCCCGTACGCCCTCGCCGAGGGAGGCGTGACTGCGGGCGGCCTCGAAGAGCTGGGGGACGGCGGCCCGCATCGAGATGCGGTAGGCGTTGCCGGCGTAGACCCCGCCGAGGAGGGGTTCCACGAGCCGGTCGACGACCTCGTGGCCCAGGCGGGCGGCGACGTACTCACCGAGGGCCACGTCCTCGCCGATCTCCTGCGGTGCCAGGGCGTGTTCGGCTCCGGCCCGGGCCAGGCCCTCGGCGGAGAGCACCCCGGAGGCGGCGAGCGGGCCCAGGTCGCCGGGTACGCCCATGACGTGACCGCCCGGCAGGGGGCGCAGCACGCCGCGGGTCCAGAGGCGGGCGGTGGCGGTGGCGGGCGGCTGCAGGGCCTCGCCGAGGCCGACGGCGCGGGCCAGTTCGAGTGCCTCGGGGCGGCGGGCGAGTACGGATTCGGCGCCGAGGTCCACGCGCAGACCGGCCAGTTCGCCGGAGCGCAGCTTGCCGCCGAGGCGCGGGCCGGCTTCCAGGAGGGTGACGCGAAGGCCCTCGGCGAGCAGCCGGTGGGCCGCCGCGAGGCCCGCGATCCCGCCGCCGATGACGACGACGTGACCGGCGGGGGCCGGCCGGTCCGTACGCGTGTCCGCTTCGTGCATGGACACATCGTCTCAGACCGCTCATCGGGCGATCGCCGAGGCCTGACCGTGACCGGTTCGGGATCACCTCGGGACCGCGCGTACGAAACCCGGGACGGGACCCCGTACGTCAGAACGTCGAGGCACGGACAGATGCGCATCCGACGATTGCGACACTTACCAGGGGGACCCAACGATGCATACCCAGCACAGACGTTACGGGCGGTACGGACGGCGTTCGGCGACGGCCCTGGCGGCGCTCTCCCTGACCGGGGCGCTCGTCCTCACGGGCTGCGGCTCGGGCGCTGACGACAAGGCGAGCAAGGCGGACGCGGCGTCCACCCAAGAGCTGGAGGCCGGACAGGGCGGGGCGGCGGCTCCGGCCCCGGCCGCGTCGGGCGCGCCGGCCCCGGGCGCCGAGAAGAACCAGCCGCAGGCTCCCGCCGTCCGCACGCAGATCATCCGCACGGCGTCGCTCGGCGTGGAGACGGCCGACGTCCAGAAGGCGACGGCCGGCGCACGGACGGCGGCTTCGAGCGCGGGCGCGTACGTCGGCAGCGAGGGCACCACGCGCGCACCCGACGGGTCGATGACCTCGACGGTGACCCTGCGGGTGCCGGGCGAGCGCTTCGACGCGGTGCTGGCCGCGATGGAGGGCGCCGGGAAGCTGCTGGAGCGCAAGGTCGAGGCGCAGGACGTGACGCAGAAGGTCGCGGACGTCGACAGCCGGGTCAAGTCCCAGCAGGCGAGCGTGGTGCGGGTGCGCGAGATGATGGAGAAGGCCTCGGGGCTGACCGATGTGGTCACGCTGGAGGCCGAACTCAGCAAGCGGCAGGCCGATCTGGAGTCGCTGCTCGCGCAGCAGACGGCGCTGAAGGACCAGACCTCGCTCGGCACGATCACGCTGACGTTCTCGGAACCGGGGAAGCAGCCCGTCAAGGAGAAGGAGAAGCCGGATCCGGGCTTCTCGGACGCCCTGGTCGGCGGCTGGAAGGTCTTCGCCGCCGCGGTCCTGTATCTGCTGATGGCGCTCGCCGCGGCCTCGCCGTTCCTGCTCAGCGGCGCGTTCCTGCTGCTCGCCTTCCGGCAGTACCGCAAGTGGCGGCCGGCGAAGGAGAAGCCCGGCGCGGCGCGGCGCCTGCCCGCACAGAGCGGGCCGAAGTGGCCGGTGCACACGGCCGCCACTCCGGCGGATCCGGCGGATCCGGCGCACCCGGAAGCGACGCCGCCTCAGGTCCAGGACTGACCACCCGTGCGCCCGTAGCGTGGGGCCCGCAGGCACAGGCGGCGGGGAAGGACGGTACGGGCACATGGGGAACGGCACGGAACGGCTGGTGGTGGTCGGCGGTGACGCGGCGGGGATGTCCGCCGCGTCACAGGCCCGTCGGCTCAAGGGCCCGGCGGAGCTGGAGATCACCGCCTTCGAGCGCGGGCACTTCACCTCGTACTCCGCGTGCGGGATCCCGTACTGGATCGGCGGCCTGGTCGACGGCCCGGACGAGCTGATCGCCCGGACGCCCGAGGAGCACCGCGCGCGGGACATCGACCTGCGGACGCGGACCGAGGTCGTGGAGCTGGACCTCGCGGGAGCGCGGGTGCGCGCCCGGGATCTGGAATCGGGCGCCGAGTACTGGACGGGGTACGACAAGCTCGTCCTCGCGACCGGCGCCCGGCCGGTCCGCCCCCGGCTGCCCGGCATCGGAGCGCACGGGGTGCACGGCGTGCAGACGCTGGACGACGGGCAGCGGCTGATGGCGGACGTGGAGCGGACGGCAGGGCGCCGGGCGGTGGTCGTGGGCGCCGGCTACATCGGCGTGGAGATGGCGGAAGCCCTGCTCGGGCGGGGCTTCGAGGTCACCGTGCTGCACCGGGGCGAGCAGCCGATGTCCACGCTGGACCCGGACATGGGCGGGCTGGTGCACAGCGCCATGAACGGCATGGGGATCCGTACGGTCGCCCGCGCCGAGGTGACGGAGATCCTCACCGACGAGGAGGGCCGGGCCCGCGCGGTGGTCACGGCGGCCGGGGAGGAGTACCCGGCGGACGTGGTCGTCCTCGGCATCGGCGTCGAGCCGCGCACGGCCCTGGCCCGCGCGGCGGGTCTGCCGCTGGGCGAGTCGGGCGGCCTGCTGACCGACCTCTCCATGCGGGTCCGCGGCCACGAGAACATCTGGTCGGGCGGCGATTGCGTGGAGGTCCTGGACCTGGTGGCGGGCCGCACGCGGCACATCGCGCTGGGCACGCACGCGAACAAGCACGGCCAGGTCATCGGCTCGGGCGTGGGCGGCGGCTACGCGACCTTCCCGGGCGTGGTCGGCACCGCCGTGAGCAAGGTCTGCGACCTGGAGATCGCCCGTACGGGCCTGCGCGAGCGGGACGCCCTGTCCGTCGGGCTCCGCTTCGTCACGGCGACGATCAGCTCGACGAACACGGCGGGCTACTACCCGGAGGCGGCTCGGATGACGGTCAAGATGCTGGCGGAACGCCGCACGGGCCGCCTCCTGGGCTGCCAGATCGTCGGCGGCGCGGGCTCCGCGAAGCGGGTGGACATCGCCGCGGTGGCCTTGACGGCGGGCATGACGGTGGACCAGATCGTCTCCCTGGACCTGGGCTACGCCCCGCCGTTCTCCCCGGTGTGGGACCCGGTGCTGGTCGCCGCCCGCAAGGCGGTCTCCGCGGTGCGGGCGGCGGGGGTCTAGCCGGTCCGGCTTGGGCCCGCCGCGAGGAGTTCGGAGCGGATCAGCTCCAGCAGGCGGCCCGTCCAGTTCCGGCCGCCGCCGCGGGAGCCCCCGTCGCGCCAGAAGGGGGCGTCGGAGATGCCGGTATAGAGGATCGCGCCCTCCCCGGTGGCGACCAGCAGCTCCGCGAGCCGCGGGTGCTGCCCGAACTTGGCCCGCATCAGCGCCGCCATGACGGCGACCCGCCGGGCGGCCCAGTCCGCGCGCCCCGCGGCCGCTCCGCCCAGCTCCCGCGCCTCGCGGGCGGTCGCTGCGGCGCGGATCCGGTCGTGGTCGGCCCGGTCGGCGGCGAAGAGGGCCCAGTAGCCGTGCACCACGGTGGGGTTGCTCACTGTTCGTTGAGTAGCGCGCACGAGGTCGGGTTAGCTCGATCGTGTGATGGTCCGCTCTTTGCCTTGCGGGGCCCTGGGCTGGTCGGGTTAACGTGATCGGGCGATCTGGGACGCCGGGTGCGGTGCCAGCGTGCGGGACCCCTGCTCCACCGGAGTGATGGTTCAGGGCCTCCCCGTCGCCTCTGGCCGTACCCACATGGCCAGGTCGCACAGGGAACTGGCCTCCCGGGATCGGACCACGTACAAGATGCGTGTCGCCGCCCCGGGGTTGAGTACGCCGGGGACCAGTGCGCTCAAGACCGTTTGGGGCGTGCGGCTGATCGGGCTCACCCCCGCTCGGTCTTCAGGAACGGTAGGTCTCCCCTTCGTACGTGAAGGGGGCGTCGTAGTCGTTGCGCAGCGCGAAGTCTCCGAGCTCGGTCGGCCATCCCCGGGGATACACGGCCTCGTGGAGGACGACCGGGGGCCGCAGAGCGTCGGCCGGTGCGTCCGCGTCCGTGACGGCCCACTGCTGCTCGGCCCTCTCGGTAGCCGCGGACGGCCTCCCGGAGCAGGTCGACGGTCGCGGGTCGGCCCGCCAGCCGGGATATCTCGTCGGCGACTTCCACGAGGAAACTCTCGTCGGTCAGCGGCTCGGGGTAGTCGGATATGCGAAACGTCGGCCCGTGCCATGTCATGCACGGCACGGTACCGACGTCGGCGGAGTCTCGGGTCAGTGGGCCGTCTGCGTGTGGACGTAGTCCACCAGGCGGGTCAGGGCGTCCGGGTTCGTCGTCGGGAGGACGCCGTGGCCCAGGTTGAAGATGTGGCCCTCCAGGTCCGCCGCGGCGTCCAGGACCTCGCGGGTCTTGGTCTCCACCGCCTCGGGGGTGGAGAAGAGGACCGCCGGGTCCAGGTTGCCCTGGAGCGCCTTGCCGGGGCCGACCCGCTTGACGGCCTCGTTCAGGGAGACGCGGTAGTCGACGCCCATGACGTCCGCGCCGGCCTCGCCCATGAGGCCGAGCAGCTCGCCCGTGCCCACGCCGAAGTGGATGCGCGGGACCCCGTACGAGGCGACGGACTCCAGAACCTTCGCGGAGGCGGGCATCACCGAGCGGCGGTAGTCCGCCGGGGCGAGTGCGCCGACCCAGGAGTCGAAGAGCTGGATCGCGGAGGCGCCGGCCTCGATCTGGACCTTCAGGAAGGAGGAGGTGATCTCGGCGAGGCGGTCCAGCAGGTCGGCCCAGAGCTCCGGGTCCCCGTACATGAGGGCCTTGGTGTGCTCGTGGTTCTTGGAGGGGCCGCCCTCCACCAGGTAGCTCGCGAGGGTGAAAGGCGCACCGGCGAAGCCGATCAACGGCGTGGAGCCCAGTTCACCCGTGAGCATGCCGATCGCCTCGGTGACGTACGAGACGTCCTCCGGGGTGAGGTCGCGCAGCTGTGCGAGGTCCTCGCGGCGGCGGATCGGCTGGGCGACGACCGGGCCGATGCCCGGCTTGATGTCCAGGTCGATGCCGATGGCCTTCAGCGGGACCACGATGTCGGAGAAGAAGATGGCCGCGTCCACGTTGTGGCGCCGGACCGGCTGCAGGGTGATCTCGGTGACCAGGTCGGGCCGCATGCAGGATTCCAGCATCTGCGTGCCCTCGCGGACCTTGCGGTACTCGGGGAGCGAGCGTCCCGCCTGTCGCATGAACCACACGGGGGTGTGCGGCACCGGCTCGCGCCGGCACGCCTTCAGGAAGGCGGAATCGTACGTCTGGCTCGGCGTGCCCGTGGGGCGGGTGTTGGCGCTCACGACTCAAATCTTCGCACGTATGAAGAAGTGCCCGGCCCGGCGCGGGTGTGGCTGCGCCGTACGGGCGCTCGTTCCGCCTAGTCTTCCCCGCATGGCTGCGGCTCAGGGACGATTTTCAGATGGCGCTGACGGTACGGACAGCGCGAAGGACAGCTCCGTCCCACTCCCGTTCCGGCGGGCGGTCGACGGCTTGAAGAAGGCGAGGCTGCGGCAGGGGATCGAGATCGATCCCACCAAACCGCCACAGAGGCTGGCACCCCACGCGTACGCGCTGGAAGCGGCGGTCGTGGACGGTGACGAGGACCTGGCCGACGGCCGGCTCATCCTCTTGCACGACCCGGCCGGGCACGACGCCTGGCAGGGCACCTTCCGGCTGGTGACGCTCGTACGGGCGGAACTGGAGCCGGAGATGGCCGTGGACCCGCTCCTCCCGGAGGTGTGCTGGTCCTGGCTGACGGGGGCGCTGGACGCGCGCGGGCTGACGTACGGGGAGGCGAGCGGGACCGTGACCATGGCCGCCTCGCACTACTTCGGCGGGCTCGGAGAGCGGCGGCCGGCGACACAGATCGAGATCAGGGCCTCGTGGACGCCGCGCGAGGGGGTGGGCGGGGTGCCGGACACCGCCGCACACCTGTCGGCCTGGTGCGAACTGCTGTGTCAGATCGCGGGGCTGCCGCCGGTCGGACCGACCGAGACGGTGACCGGCGTGGTCTCGCTGCCCCAGCGGCGCGGTCCGCATCACCCTCAGGGGTAGTTCCGCAGGGCCGGGGGCGGCGCCGACCCGCGTCGACCGTCACCGACCTGCACCGATCCGTGCCGGCCCGCGCCCCGATGTCGGGGCCGGATGTCGTTACGGGGCGCCCCTTGTGGGCTTCTGATCACCCTATGATCGATCGTGCGTCCGAATTGCCCGAATTGTTACTCACCAAATCGTGATCATTCCCTAAAGCCGGGCGGGTGACGTGCCGAAGGAGTCATAGACCATCCGCACGGTTCGCACCGGCTTCCTTCCCCGAGCCGGCCGTCCCGCCACTCCCCCCAGGAGGCCTAGGTGTCCGTTCTTCTCGAGCAGCCCGCAAGCCTGGTCGCCTACCGCCCGAACAAGCCGACGGCCATGGTCGTCGTGGCCGACCCGCGCGTGCGTTCCACCGTGACCCGCCATTTGTGGGCCCTCGGAGTTCGCGACGTGATCGAGGCGTCGTCCATCGCGGAGGCCCGTCCACGCATCGGCAGCCCGCGCGACATCTGCGTGGCCGACGTACACCTGCCCGACGGTTCCGGTCTCACCCTGCTCTCCGAGACCCGCGCCGCCGGTTGGCCGAACGGCCTGGCCCTGTCCGCCGCCGACGACATCGGCGCCGTACGCAACGCCCTCGCGGGCGGAGTGAAGGGCTACGTCGTCACCGGCACCCGGACCAACATCGGGCTCCCGTCCCGGCCCGGCGCCGCCCCCATCGGCGCCGCCGCGGCCCGTATGCACCGCCGCCCCCCGGGTGCCCCGAGCCACCCGGGCGGCTACCGAGAGCTCTCCGGCCGCGAGGTCGAGGTCCTGCGCCTCGTCGCGGAGGGCCAGTCCAACAAGGCCATCGGCGTTTCGATGGGCCTGTCCGCCCTGACCGTCAAGTCCCACCTCGCACGCATCGCCCGCAAGCTGGGCACCGGCGACCGGGCCGGGATGGTCGCCGTCGCCCTGCGGACCGGGATCATCCACTGACCCGGCCGATATCCCCCGAAGTCCCCCGGGAAAACTCCCGGAGAACCCGGGGAAACGTCCGTACTCCCCCCTCGCTCCCCCCTCGCGCCCGTCGCCGGAACGTTCCGGCGACGGGCGCGTTGCATCCACGGATACCCTTGACCGGTGACCGACGCCCAAGAAACCGCAGCAGGCCTGCGCACCACCACCGGGGGCGGCCCCCCGGACGACGAGGTTTCGTCCGACGGGCTGCCGATTCCCTTGCTAGAACCCCGTGAGGGCATCCCCCCGGTGGTCGCCGACGCGGCCGCGCTCGCCGAGGTGGTCGCGGCCTTCGCCGCGGGCACCGGACCCGTCGCCGTGGACGCCGAGCGCGCCTCCGGCTACCGCTACGGCCAGCGCGCCTACCTCGTACAGCTGCGCCGCGAAGGTGCGGGCTCCGCACTGATCGACCCGGTGGGCTGCCCCGACCTCTCCTCCCTCGGCGAGGCCCTGTCCGGCACCGAGTGGATCCTGCACGCCGCCACCCAGGACCTGCCGTGCCTGCGCGAAATAGGCATGGCGCCCACCTCCCTCTTCGACACCGAGCTGGCCGGCCGCCTCGCCGGCTTCCCGCGGGTCGGACTCGGCGCGATGGTCGAAGGGGTCCTCGGCTACGTGCTGGAGAAGGGCCACTCCGCCGTCGACTGGTCGACGCGTCCGCTCCCCGAGCCGTGGCTGCGCTACGCCGCGCTCGACGTGGAGCTGCTCGTGGACTTGAGGGACGCGTTGGAGAAGGAGCTGGACCGGCAGGGCAAGCTGGAATGGGCCCACCAGGAGTTCGACGCCATCGCCGCCGCACCGCCCGCGCCGCCCCGCAAGGACCCGTGGCGCCGCACCTCCGGCATGCACAAGGTGCGCCGGCGCCGGCAGATGGCCGTCGTCCGGGAGCTGTGGGAGGCCCGGGACCGGATCGCGCAGCGACGTGACGTGTCACCGGGCAAGGTGCTGGGTGACGCCGCGATCGTCGAGGCCGCGCTTTCCATGCCGCTGAACGTGCAGGCCCTCTCCGCCCTGCCCGGCTACGGGCAGCGCATGGGCCGGCGCCAGCTGGACCAGTGGATGGCCGCCGTGGACCGGGCGAAGGCCCTGCCCGAGGCCGAACTGCCGCAGCCGGGGGCGACCCCGGCCGGTCCGCCGCCGCCGCGTTCCTGGGTGGACAAGGACCCGGCGGCCGCGGCGCGGCTGGCCGCGGCCCGGACGGCCGTGTCGGCGCTGGCGGAGGGGCTGAACCTGCCGCAGGAGAACCTGATCACCCCCGACACGGTCCGCCGGCTGTGCTGGGAGCCGCCCGAGCGCCTGGAGGCCGACGCGGTGGCCGAGGCCCTGGCGGGCTACGGAGCCCGCCCGTGGCAGATCGAACAGGTGACGGACGCCCTGGTCATGGCCCTGGCCACGGAGCCGGTCGCCGAGCCGGTCGCGGAGCCGGCCGGCGAGCCGGCCCCGACCGAGGACTGACCGGCACGCCGGACCCCGCCGACGGGGCCCTCACTCCAGCGGAGTGAGGGCCCCGTCTTCGTCCCGGTGGAAGCTCCCCTTGGTCTCGCCCTCCACCTTGCCGTGCTTGAGCCAGTGGTCGGACGACGCGGTGTTCACCACCGAGTCGTGCTCGCCGTACACGATGCACACGGGCACCTTGTCGCCGAGGACGTCGTGCAGCTTCACCGTGGTGGAGTTCCAGCCCCACCAGTACGAGTTCCGGATGCGGCTGAGCCCCGATCGGCCGGGCTCGCGGCGGGGGCGCGAGGGGGCTCACACTGCGACGGCCCGGTGTGACCTTCGCCGCTCCTCCCGTGGGGGGTGTGCATGCCGGTTACCGGCAAGTAGCATGGAGAGGTGAGCGGGCGCTCAGTAATGGGCACGCCCCCGCGCAGCAGTGCACACCCGCACCTGGAGGAGAGCCAACGTGCCTCGTACCGTCAGGGACGTCGTCTTCGTCGACGGCGTCCGCACCCCGTTCGGCAAGGCGGGCCCGAAGGGCATCTACAACGAGACCCGCGCCGACGATCTCGTCGTCAAGGCGATCCGGGAGCTGCTGCGCCGCAACCCGGACCTGGACCCCGCGAAGATCGACGAGGTCGCCATCGCCGCGACCACGCAGATCGGCGACCAGGGCCTGACGCTGGGCCGCACGGCCGGCATTCTCGCGGGCCTCCCGCAGTCCGTACCGGGCTACTCGATCGACCGCATGTGCGCCGGCGCGCTCACCGCCGTGACCGCCGTCGCGGGCGGCGTGGCCTTCGGTGCGTACGACGTCGCCCTCGCCGGCGGTGTCGAGCACATGGGCCGCCACCCCATGGGCGAGGGCGTGGACCCGAACCCGCGCTTCGTCTCCGAGAAGCTGGTCGACGAGTCCGCCCTGTTCATGGGCATGACCGCCGAGAACCTGCACGACCGGTACCCGACGATCACCAAGCTCCGCGCCGACGAGTACGCCGTGCGCTCGCAGGAGAAGGCCGCCAAGGCGTACGCCGACGGCAAGATCCAGCAGGACCTGGTGCCGATCTCGGTGCGCAACAACAACGAGGCGGCCGGTGAGACGGGCTGGGGCCTGGTCACCGCCGACGAGCCGATGCGTCCGGGGACCACCCTGGAGAACCTGGCGGGCCTCAAGACCCCGTTCCGGGTCCACGGCAACGTCACCGCGGGCAACGCCGCCGGTCTCAACGACGGTGCCACGGCCGCGATCATCGCGTCCGAGGACTTCGCCCGCGAGAACAACCTCCCGGTCAAGATGCGCCTGGTCTCGTACTCCTTCGCGGGTGTCGAGCCGGAGGTCATGGGCTACGGCCCGATCCCGGCCACCGAGAAGGCCCTCGCACAGGCCGGTCTGACGATCGACGACATCGGCCTCTTCGAGGTCAACGAGGCCTTCGCGGTCCAGGTCCTCGCGTTCCTGGAGCACTACGGCATCGCCGACGACGACGCCCGCGTCAACCAGTACGGCGGGGCCATCGCCTTCGGTCACCCGCTCGCCTCCTCCGGCGTCCGTCTGATGACCCAGCTGGCCCGCCAGTTCGAGGAGCAGCCGGAGGTCCGCTACGGCCTGACCACCATGTGCGTCGGCTTCGGCATGGGCGCCACGGTCGTCTGGGAGAACCCGAACTTCACCGCCGAGGGAGACAGCAAGTGAGCACCACCACCACTGAGCTCCTGAAGGGCGCGGCCGAGCTGTTCCCGGACGAGGTCGTCACGCGCGCGCTCGTACGCCACCTGGACCTGCCCTTCGGCGCCGGGCGCTTCGCGCTCGTCACGCTGGACAACGGCCTGGACCACACCAAGCCGACCACCTTCGGCCCGCAGTCCCTCGCCAACCTGAACGCGGCGATCGACCAGGTCGAGCAGGAGGCCCTCGCGGGCTCCATCGTCGGTGCGGGCCTGACCGGCAAGCCGTTCATCTTCGCGGTCGGCGCCGACCTCAAGGGCGTCGAGCTGCTGAAGAAGCACGACGAGGCGCTCGCCATCGGCAAGGGCGGCCACGACGTCTTCAAGCGCCTCGCGGCGCTGGCCGTCCCCACCTTCGCCTACTACAACGGCGCGGCGATGGGCGGCGGTGTCGAGGTCGGTCTGCACTGCACCTACCGCACCGTCTCCAAGGCCATCCCGGCCTTCTCGCTGCCCGAGGTCTTCCTCGGCCTGGTTCCCGGCTGGGGCGGCTGCGCCCTGCTGCCGAACCTGATCGGCGCGGACCGCGCGGTCTCGGTCATCATCGAGAACTCGCTGAACCAGAACCGGCAGCTCAAGGGCAAGCAGGTCTTCGAGCTCGGCATCGCGGACGCGCTGTTCGAGGGCGCGGACTTCCTGGAGCAGTCGCTCCTGTGGACCGCCCGCGTGCTGAACGGCACCACCGAGGTCGTCCGCGACGAGATCGACCGCGGCGAGGCCTGGGACGCGGCGGTCGCCCGCGGCCGCTTCATCGCCGACTCCAAGGTGCACGGCGCGGCCCCGGCCGCCTACCGCGCGCTGGAGATCATCGAGGCTGCCAAGGACGGCGACCTGCAGAAGGGCTTCGACGCCGAGGACGCGGCCCTGGCCGACCTCATCATGGGCGGCGAACTGCGCTCCGGCATCTACGCCTTCAACCTGGTGCAGAAGCGCGCCAAGCGCCCGGCCGGCGCCCCGGACAAGAACCTGGCCCGCCAGGTCACCAAGGTCGGCGTCGTCGGCGCGGGCCTGATGGCCTCACAGCTGGCGCTGCTGTTCCTGCGCCGCCTGGAGGTGCCGGTGGTCCTCACCGACATCGACCAGGAGCGCGTGGACAAGGGTGTGGGCTACGTCCACGCCGAGATCCAGAAGCTGCTGGGCAAGGGCCGCATCAACCAGGACAAGGCCAACCGCCTGACCGCCCTGGTGACGGGTGTCCTGGACAAGGCCGAGGGCTTCGCGGACGCGGACTTCATCATCGAGGCCGTGTTCGAGGAGATGTCCGTCAAGCAGAAGGTGTTCGCGGAGGTCGAGGCGGTCGCCCCGGCGCACGCGATCCTCGCCACCAACACCTCCTCGCTGTCGGTCTCGGAGATGGCCTCCAAGCTCCAGCACCCGGAGCGCGTGGTCGGCTTCCACTTCTTCAACCCCGTCGCGATCCTCCCGCTGCTGGAGATCGTCCGCGGTGAGCAGACCGACGACGCCTCGCTGGCCACGGCCTTCGGTGTCGCGCGGAAGCTGAAGAAGACCGCGGTCCTCACCAAGGACGCCCCGGCGTTCGTCGTGAACCGCATCCTGACCCGCTTCATGGGCGAGATCCAGAACGTCATCGACGAGGGCACCCCGGTGGTCACCGCCGAGAAGGCCATCGAGCCGCTCGGCCTGCCGATGTCCCCGCTGGTGCTCCTCGAGCTCGTGGGCCCGGCGATCGGCCTGCACGTGTCCGAGACCCTGAACCGCGCCTTCCCGGAGCGCTTCACCGTCTCGCCGAACCTGGCCGCGGTGGTCAAGGCCGGCAAGCGCGGCTTCTACGTCTACGATTCCGGCAAGCCGGAGCTGGACCCCGAGGTCGCCGCCCTCCTCGTGCAGGGCGATGTCGTCCTGACCGAGGAGCAGGTCCGCGACCGCGTCCTGGACGCGGTGGCGCAGGAGATCGGCCTGATGCTGGAGGAGGGTGTCGTGGCCGAGGCCCAGGACATCGACCTCTGCCTCATCACGGGCGCGGGCTGGCCCTTCCACCTGGGCGGCGTCACTCCGTACCTGGACCGCAAGGGCGTCTCCGAGCGGGTGAACGGCAAGAAGTTCCTGGCCCCGGGCCTGGCGAGCGTTCCGGTCTGACGCACGGCCGGCACCGACACGGCGAAGGCCCCGCACACCGAGAGGTGTGCGGGGCCTTCGCCGTGTCCCGTACGGCCCGGGGTCAGCGCCCGCCGCCGAAGGGGTAGTGCTCGCACGGGTCGTCGGAGCAGGGCAGGCGCGCGGCCAGCGCCGACTGCCTGATCCAGTTGTCCTCCGGTACCCCGTGGACCCTGAACGTGACGCGGGTGGACACGGAGTGGATGGCGCTGAAGACCGAGACGAAGTCCAGCGTGTAGGTGCCGGGCTTCCAGGTGTGCGCGTGGCTCACCTTCCACGCGCCGTCCTCGCCCACCACCGCGACGGCGATCAGGCGCTCGTTCTCCAGCACGGAGACCTTCCCGACGCCGGGCTCGGCGGTGCCGGAGAAGCGGGGCTTGGCCGTGGTGTACGCCCCCTCCTTCGGGGAGGTGACGGTCGGCGGGGCGACCCAGGTCTTGACCGTGAACGAAAAGAGGGCGACCGGGGTCGGGCCCTGCTCCGTGAGGCCGACGGCTTGCAGGAGGTGCTCGCCGGCCGCCCAGTTGACCACCCTGCGCCACTGCCACTTGCCCTCTTGGTTGACGCGCGTTCCGCCGACGTAGGTGCCGTTGTCGAAGAACAGCAGGTAGCTCGTGCCCGGGTCCGCGGTGCCGGAGAACTTGCCCATGGCGCTCACGAGCTTGCCCGGCGCCGGCGACAGGAAGACCGGCGCGTCGCCGAACCGCATGTCGGCGTAGAGGGCGAACTCGGGCTTCTCCACGGTGAACTCGGCGGCCGGCGGCGGGAAGTCCGGGGCCACCGCGCAGGCCTCGGGGTTGATGAAGCCTCGCGGCACGCCCGGGGAGTTGTGCAGGGCGATCGCCGTCATGCGGGCCATCTCGCGGGCGCCGACCTGGTTGAAGTGCGTCGAGTCGATCATGCCGCCGGGGTGGTTGGGGTGCTCCCCCGCGTCCATCCAGCGGAAGTACTGGCGGGCCCGGTGCGGACCGAGTTCGCGGAGCATCTGCGCGCTGAAGGCGTGCATGTCCACCAGCGCCGCGCCGGTCTCGGCGGCGGCCTCGCGCACCAGCTGCGGGTACTCCTCGCGGGTGTTCGCGACGCTGCCGTCGGCCTCGAAGGCACACCGGTCGGGCGGGGTGACCAGGACCGGAATCGCGCCCTCGCCGCGGATCCCCTCCACGTAGAGGCGGAGGAACTCCTTGAACTCGCGGTGGCCGTGGTAGCGCAGCGGGTGGTCGATGCGCTGCTCGACCCCGCCGAAGGCGACGAGGACGACGTCGCCGGGCTCCAGGAGGTTCAGGAGCGTGGGCAGCCGGTCCTCGTAGTAGTTCCGGGCGGTCATGGCGTCGCGGGCGTAGTTGCGCACTTCGTGGTACGGCGCAACGAACTCGCGTACGTACTGTCCCCAGCCCGCCATCGGTGCTTCGTCGGGCTTCCGGGACTTCGCGACGGAGTTCCCGAGTATGCAGATCTTGCTCATCGTCTGATCCTGATTCCTACAGCGGATACCCGGGAAGCCGGCCGGCGTGGTAACGCTGGTTCCTCGGCGATCCGAATTCGAATTGGCTTGCGATCGGGAAGTAGCTCGGCAGGAATCCGGCCAGGATCGCGTCCTGCTCGTCCTCCGAGACGTCACCGTCATGGAAGTCGTTCAGGCAGAAGGTGTCGTTCGATCTCGCGGTGAGCATCGTGTTCAGCTTCGGGAGCTGTTCGCTGAGGCCCACGTTCACGAATCCGGCGCTCAGTCCGCCGGGCACGCTGCGCTCGGTGTAGTACCCGAAGTAGTGGTGCAGCGAGGAGGCGGTCGACACGTCCGTGGGGCTGCGCAGCTGGGCGTGGGCGGTGCGCTGCATCGCCTCGGGGAAGTGCGACTCCAGGTCGAACATGATGCTGCGCCGCAGCGGGTGCGGGGCGTGGACGAAGGAGTTCACCAGGGTCCGCCCGAACGTCTGGCGGATGAGCTCGCGGTTGTTCTTCGCCGCCATCCGGCTGAACTCGTCGCCCTCGGTGATGGCGCTCATGGGAATGGCGTTCGACGACGTGAAGTGCTTCGCCTGCCCGTTGCTCAGGTAGAACAGGCTGGGCTGGACCGGGCGGCCCAGGAAGATGTCGTCGTTGAAGTAGAGGAAGTGCTCGGCGAGCCCCTCGATGTGGTGCATGCGGCTTTCGATGGCGTGCGAGTTGTAGGTCGGGAGGCTGCCCGACATGCCGAAGATCTCGCTGTGGTCCACGACGCGCACCCGGGGGTGGCTGGTGTCGAGCCAGGCCGGCACCTGCTGGTCGGTGATCAGATAGATGTTGCGGATCCACGGTCCGTACATGTCGATCGAGCGCAGGGAGTAGCGCAGCTCGTCACGGTTGCGGAAGCGTGCGGCGCTGGTGGCGGCGTCCTCGGTGACGATGCCCATCGCGCCCAGGGCGGCGTTCTTCCGCTCCAGCCAGGCCATGTCCGCGCCGTCGACCCAGGTGTAGACGGCGTCGACGGGGAAGGTGAAGTCGTGGTGGAGCGTCTGGGCGTACGGCTCGATGGAGGGGTAGGTCCGGCCGCCGAGGAGCAGGGACGCCTGGCGCAGCGCGGGCCGGGGCACGCGCGCGCCGATGAGCGTACGGGTCGGGGAGACGAAGAAATCCGGGTCCTCCGCGTCCTCCTCCCAGAAGGAGACGGTGCAGCCGTAGGCGGCGCTCAGCCGCAGGGTGCGCGAGGCGACGACGGCGCTCTGGTAGACCCGCACTCCGGCGAACGCCGATCCGAGGTGGTCGGCGGCCAGTTCGGCGAGGGTGGTGAGGGTCGGCGAGTCGGAGTCGTTGAGCAGCGCTATGTAGACGGGCGCGCCGGGGTAGGTCTCCGCGAGCACCTTGAGGACCTGGTCGCGGTACTCGGCGTGGACGGCGACCGAGTGGCGCACCTTGGTGTCGCGCACCACGAAGTACGGTATTCGGGCCCGTTCCAGCGCGTCCGCCGTGAGCGCGAGGTTGGCGGCGGAGATCTCGAAGGGCGACTCGGAGTCGATGATCCGGCAGATCTGGCCGCCGTCGCGCACCAGGGAGCGGTCGTGCTTGAGGATGCGTTCCTCGGTGGCGCGCAGCCGCTTGGTGCGGGAGGTGCTGGCCGGTGCGGCGGCGGCGGCCCGGGCGGCCCCGTCGTTGCCGGCGTGCAGTGCGTGGGCGGCGAGCCGGGCGGCCTTGGCCTGCGAACGGGATCCGGAGGCGCGGCCCGCGGCGAGCAGCCGGAAGAGGCCGTCCCAGCGGGCGGTGACGGCGGCGGCGTCGAACCGGGCGGCGGCCTCGAAGGCGGCGCTGCCCAGGGCGTGGCGCAGCTGGTCGTCCTCGATGAGCCGCGTGAGGACGCCGACGAGCGCGTCGGTGTCGCCGGGGGTGACGAGGATGCCCGTGCGGCCGTCCTGGACGATGTCGCGGGGAGCGTTGGGGCAGTCGTAGGCGACGACGGGGACGCCGGCGGTCTGTGCCTCCATCAGGGACAGGCCGCCGGCCTCGGACTCGGAGGTGCACAGGGCGATGCTCGCCTTGGCCCACTCCTCGGCGAGGTACGGGGCTTCGCTGATGAAGTGCACGCTGCCGTGCAGGCCGAGCTGGTCGCGGCGGCGGCGCAGGAGGCCGATCTGCGGGCCCTCGCCGATGACGCGCAGGGACCAGGTGGGGTGGTTCGGGGCGATGGCCGCCCAGACCTTGAGGGCGTCGGTGACCCCGGCCCGCTCCACCAGGGGGGCGCTGAGCACGACGATGCGGGTCTGGAGCGTGGAGCGGGGGCGGAAGCCCGCGAGCGGGGCGGGCGGGATCACGTCGAGCTGCGGGTTGCCGGCGCCGAAGGTCTCCATGAACCATTCGTAGGAGCGCGGGCTCGGGAAGGTGACGGCGTCGAACCGCGGGGTGTGCCGGAGCAGCGGCTCGCCCTCGGGGCCTCCGAGCTCGGAGGCCCGCTGTTCGTGGTGGACGGTGAGCACCTCGCTGGGCGCGAACGCCGCGGCGTACGCCATGAGCCCCGGCGAGGTGGTGACGAGTACGTCGGTGTCGAGGTTCTGGAGCGCGTATTCGAGCTCGACGTCCGCGAGCCGGTTGAACCGGTTGTCGCAGCGGCGCTCGACGATCGCGCTGGGTACGGAGGCGAGCGCGGCGTAGCGCGCCTCGTCCAGACCCGCGTCACGGACGGGCCGGTGGGTGGGGCCCGCGGCCTCGATGAGGAATCCGCAGCCGACCCCGCCGTCGGGCACCGCGAAGCGGCGGCGGCGGACCTTGAAGACGCTGAGGACGGACACCTCGTACCCGAGGGCGGCCAGTTCCCCCGCCTGGTTGAACACGGCGCGTTCGGCGTCGCTCATCGCGTCTGCCGCGGTCAGCAGAAACGTGACCTTCATACTCTTCCTCACCCGGCCGCGGTGCTGCACGTGAACCGGAGGTTCCCGGCCGCCGTGTAGCGCGATTCGACCATGATCAAATCCTCTGGACCGGGCGCCACGACGATCTTGCGCGCCGCGAACACCTGCCGCGGGTCGCGCACGTCGTGCAACTTGCGGGCCACGCGCACGGAGCGCCGGCCCTCGGAGCAGAGGAGGACGTCCCAGTGCTCGTCGCGCTCCCCTCCCGGAGTCATCTCCGAGAGCGGCACCGCGACGCGCCACACATCGGGCTCCACCTCGGCGGGCCAGGCGGTGATCCGGCGGCCCGACGCGGCGAACTCGCACCACGCGCCATCGGCCTGCATGCCGAGGACACGGAAGTCCACCTGAATACCGGAATGCCCGATATGCAACTGGATGACCTCCACCCCCGCTTTGGGGGCACTGCAGATGATACGTGCCTCGCCGGTGGCGCTGCGGACGATGCGGTGGCGGCTGCCGGTGACGGGCGAGAAGACCATCGGGCCGGTCGCCCCGCCCTCGTACGCCGGGGGCACGTCGGCGAGCATCAGCGGCAGGCTGCGCGAGGCCCGCCCGGCGCTCGTGCGCAGCCGGAGCTTCCAGCGCCCCGGGGTGACCGGGACCCCGCCCACCTCGGAGCCGAGCAGCACGGCGGCGTCCACCAGCACGCGGCCGTCGCGGTCGGTGCGGACGCGGGCGGGGACGGCGTAGCTGCGGCGGCCGGTCCCGACGACGATCTCGGCGCTCTGCGGGGTGCCGGCCGACACCGGAAGCTCGGCGTGCAGGTTCACGGTCTGCCCGTCGAGCACGGCGGCGTACAGCAGGTGCGCGGAGCGCTTCTCCTTCATGGGCACGAGGACGGGCACCATGATCCGCATGGTGCGGCGGGCGGCATCGAGCTTGAGGAGCCTCCTGCGCACGGCGCCGAGGCGGGCTCGCAGGGCACTCATGCCTGTACACGTCCCAACTCGTTGACGCGGCGTACCGGAAGGCCGGTCGCGCCCGGGATCTCGTAGGGACTGGGGACGGGGAAGTACGCCTCCAGGAAGCCGGCGACCATGCGCTCCTGGGCGTCCGGGTCCGCGGGCACCACCGTGTCGTTGATGCAGAAGGTGTCGAAGTCCCGGCGCGCGACGAGGCGGTCGAGGCGCTGCTTGGCCTTCTCGTCGCCGATGTCGATGTACGTGTACCGCAGGTCCGCCACCGTCGCCCGGGCCGAGTGGTAGGCGTGGTAGTGGTGCAGCGAGGAGGCGATGGGAACGTCGTGCGGGGAGCGGAAGGTCGCGTGCTGCGTGGTCCAGTGGGCCCGCTCGTAGACCTGCTCGATCTCGGCGAGGACGCTGCGACGCAGCGCGTGCGGCGTGTGCTTCATCTTCTGGGAGATGAAGGTGCCGAACTGCTGGGAGATCAGGCTGCGGCTGTTGCGGCCCGCCGCGTTGACCGGAAGGTCCGCGTCACCGCCCCGGCTGGAGGGGATGAGGGCCTTGGACATGAAGAACTTGGTCAGGCCGTTGGGGTGGAAGAAGTGCCCGGGGTCCACGGGTCTGCCGAAGAACACGTCGTCGTTGAGGTAGAGGAAGTGCTCCGAGAGGCCCTCGATGTGGTGCAACTGGCTCTCGATGGCGTGCGAGTTGAAGGTCGGGAGCGCGGACGGGTCGGAGAAGATCTCGCGGTGGTCGACCACGCGCAGGCCGGGGTACTCCGTGTTGAGCCAGCCCGGGGCCTGGCCGGCGGTGACCAGGTAGATGTTGCGCACCCAGGGGGCGTACTGGTGGATCGAGCGCAGCGAGTAGCGCAGCTCGTCGCGGCTCTTGAAGCGGGAGTCGTTGGCGGCCTGTTCGTGCAGGGGCGCTCCGGCGCTCGCGCCCGTGGCGCCGCGGGCCGCTTCCTTGCCGGCCCGCCAGACCGGGTCGGAGTCGTCGACCCAGGTGTAGACGACGTCGACGGGGTAGAGGTGGTCGCCCGGGAGCGGCGCGGTGAACTCGGTCAGCGTGCGCGTCAGGCCCGTGGCGTAGAGCTGGGGGACGGGGCTGAAGAGCTTCTGCTCCGCCAGCCGGCGTTCGTCGCCGACGCCGGCGGCGGTCACGACGCTGTTGGGGCGCGGAGCCACGTACTCCCCGCCGTCCTGGTCCCAGAATTCGAGTTCGACGCCGGACTCGGGGCCGAAGACGAGGTGTCCGGAGGGGTCGCAGACGTTCCAGGCCAGCCGGAGCACCTTGGTGTGGCGGAGCCGGCGCCAGGTGGGGGCGGCGGACCCGGAGCGCATGTTGGCGCCCGAACCCTCGCCCACGTAGCCGGGGTTGTGTCCGAAGCCGATCTGGAGGACCTCCTCAAGGTCCTCGCGCCAGACGGACGGGACGGCCACGCAGGGCAGACGGTTCGCGGTGCCGCGTATGCAGAAGAAGTCGATGTCCGCTTCTTCGAGCATGCTGACCAGGAGGTGCAGGTTGCGGGCGCGTGCGGCCCATTCGGTGGCGCCGGGCACCACGACGGCCCTGACGTGCTTGCCTCCGAGGCGCACGACGCGGATCGAGCCCCGCGCGCTGTGCCGGGCGCCGCGGCTCCTGCCGCCGAGGGCGCGGACCGCCAGGGCGCTGCGCAGCGAGTCGAAGGAGGCCATGGAAGCCATGACCGCCTGGCGCAGGGGGCGCGGCACCTTGCGAACGATCTTGCGGCGGGCTCGTACGGGCAGCAGCGAACGGTAGGAGGCGACCAGAGCACTCGCCTCGGGGTTCTTGAGGCTCACAGACTTCCGCACCTTCCATCACGAGCCACCGCCCATGTCCCCGACGCCTCGGCGTCCGGGACATCCCCGTCAGAACAATGACTGGAAGGTGTACTACGGGTGTCCATCCCGTGGCGACTGATCCAGCATTACTCAACCTTTACATGGCTGATTACGAGGCGTCCATCAATGGCCAGTGATTCCGGGGTCCCGTTACCCACCTGAAATGAACTTGCGGCGCATCCGGGGTTTCGATGTGGAGGTCATCACAGTAAGGTCCGCCCCCACTCAGGAGAACAAGGGGCGAAGAGGGGAAAACACGGTCAGATCTGGGCGGAAGGGTTCATTGTGAAACCGCCCTCGACCCCTTGCCGGGCCACGCGGAGCCGGCCGTCGGCGTCGAGGAACGCGGCCACGACCCGGCCCGCGTGATCGAGCGCGAGGGCGGGGGCGGCGGCGCACCATTCACCGGTCGGCGCCCACCACACGCCCGCGCCCTCGTTCCCGGTGCCGAACGCGCCGAAGACCACCTGGCCGTCGAGGCCGCGGTAGGCCAGCACCGTGCAGTCGTAGCCGTCGATCATCGTCCGCACGGCCGCGACGCGGCCCTCGGCCGCGCTGCCGCCGAGCGGGATCACCCACCCGCCGTCCCGGTACGCCTGGATGCCCGTGGTCGCCTGGTCGGTCCAGTAGTAGGTGACCCGGCCCGGGGCCGTCTCGATCCCCACCGCACTCTGCTCGGCCGGCGCGAACGGCAGGTCCGGGGTGCGCACCAGCGGGACGCCCGCCTCCGGCTGATAGCAGCGCATCGTCCCGGTGCCGATCGGCACCAGGGCCTCCATCAGACCCGACGCGTGGGGCACCGGCGCCATGTCGGAGCGCGTGCCCAGACACTTGATGCCCTGCCAGGGAAGCCATTTGCCGGTCTCCGACTCGCGGCGCACCGCGAGGGCGCCGGAGGCGTTGGCGAGGAAGACGTACGTCGACCCGTTCGCGGCGACCGAGACGACCGGGTTGCCGATGTACGGGGCCCGGGCCGGATCGCGGTGCGGGTTGCCCAGGGAGGTCCACTCGCCGAGGGGCCGGCCGGTCTGGTACTGGATCGCGTGTGCCAGCTCGACGCTGTCGCCGCCCTTGCCGCGCACGGTGCGCCGGCCCACGAAGTGGACGAAGCCGTTGGGCCCCTGGGCCACCGACAGCGCGGCCATGCCGGGGGCGGCGAAGTAGTCCGGCCCCTTCCAGCGCGGCCCGCCGGGGATGGTCTCGGTCCAGCGCAGCAGCCCGTCCGGGGTGCGCGCGTACGCCGACAGCAGGCCCTCGGGGCCCCGCACCAGCCAGCGGCCGTCGAGCACGGAGCGGGGGCCGTCCGGTCCGGTTCCGGCGCCCCGTCGGGCAGTTGCCCCCGCGCCGTCCCGCTGCACGCCGGCTCCCGATCTCGACCGCATGACGTTGCCCCTCCAGCGTTTCGCGCGGCCCGGCAGCGGCCACATCGTGCGGATTCTAGTTCGAGAGACGGATCCGACGGTCCCGGACCCGGGGCGCACGCCAGTCGCAATATCTGTCTATAGTGCACGGTCAGCGTGGCATAAGCGGGCGTCGGCCGAGGTGCCCCGGATCCCGCCGCTCCAGCGCCCCGCTCCAGCACCCCGCTCCACCGCCCACGCCGGCCCGACGATTGAGGACTGAAGCAGGATGAGCCAGGACGTCCAGACACCGGACCGTCGCCCAGCCCCCGGCACGTCGACGGGAAGAGGACGCAAGCGCGTCCGCACCCGCGGGCAGCGCATCAGGCGGGGCGTCCTGCTGACGCTCCTGGTCCTGGTCCTCGCCGCGGGGGGCACGGGCTGGTGGGCGTACAGCCACCTGAACGGCAACATCGACAGCGTCGACCTCGACCAGGCGATCGGTGTCGACAACCGGCCGGCGAAGGTCCCGGACAGCGGGCAGAACATCCTGGTGCTCGGCTCGGACTCGCGCGCCGGCGCCAACGGTGAACTCGATCACGGCGATGTCAGCGGTACCCGCTCGGACACCAACATGCTGGTGCACATACCTGAGGGCCGTAAGAAGGCCACCGCGATCAGCATCCCCCGCGACACCCTGGTGACCCGGCCGGAGTGCAAGGACAAGAACGGCAAGACGGTTGCCGGCGCGAACCGCGTCATGATCAACAGTGTCATCGGCACTGGCGGCCCGGCCTGTGTCGTCAAGACCATCGAGCAGATGTCCGACATCCGCGTCGACCACCTCGTGAAGGTGGAGTTCGCCGGCTTCAAGGAGCTGGTGGACGCGCTCGGCGGCGTGACCGTCACCCTCGACAAGCCCATCAAGGGCGGTCTGAACCTCGACGCGGGCCCGCACCGCCTGAACGGCACGGACTCGCTGAAGTTCGTTCGCACCCGCCACGGTTACGGGGACGGCAGCGACCTCGGACGCATAGACCTGCAGCAGAAGTTCATGATCGCGATGCTGTCCGAGATCAAGAAGCAGGACGTCCTCAGCAGCCCGGCCCGCCTGTACAAGCTCGCCGACGCCGGCACCAAGGCGCTCACCACCGACGCCGAACTCGACTCCCTCAAGGGCCTGTCGGACTTCGCCCAGAGCATGAAGGGCGTGGATCCGGAGACCATGGAGACGATCATGCTGCCGGTCGCCTACGACAAGATCAACAGGAACCGCGTCGTCGCCTCGGAGCCGCAGGCCGGCCAGCTGTGGGAGGCCCTGCGCAACGACCGGACCATCCCGGCCGCGGCCAAGAAGTCCCCCGCCACCGGCGGCTGACCGACACCGCCTGCGACGCGTAGCCCCGGCCCCGATGCGGCGCCGGGGCTACGCGCCGTCCCCGCCCGGCACGACGCGCCAGTCGCCGCTCGCGTGCCACTGCCCCGGCGGGTACTCGAACTGAGCGCCCGGGCCGCGCGGGCCGCGAGCCCCCGGCCCTGGAACTCGGGGAGGCGTGCTCAGCGGCCCTCGCGCGCCGGGTTCGGGGTCATGCCCTCGCCCTTGCCCAGCCGGCTGTGCTGCTTGCCGTAGAGGAAGTAGACGGCGATGCCGATCGCCATCCAGATCCCGAAGCGCAGCCAGGTCTCGGCCGGCAGGTTCAGCATCAGCCAGACCGACGCGGCGATCGACAGGATGGGCACGAGCGGCACCCACGGGGTGCGGAAGGCCCGGTGCAGGTCGGGCCGGGTGCGGCGCAGGACCATCACGCCGAGCGCGACGACGACGAAGGCGAAGAGGGTGCCGATGTTCACCAGGGTCGCCAGCTCGTTGATGCTGGTGAATCCGGCGACGATCGCGATGACCACGCCGAGCAGGATCGTCGGCCGGTAGGGCGTACGGAACTTCGGGTGGGTCCGCGAGAAGAACCGCGGCAGCAGTCCGTCGCGGCTCATCGCGAAGAACACCCGGGTCTGGCCGAGCAGCAGGATCATGCAGACCGTGGTCAGGCCCACCGCCGCGCCGAAGCTGATGATGCCTCCGTAGATCGGATGGCCCGCGGACTTGAAGGCGTCGGCCAGCGGGGCGCTCACCGACAGCTCCGAGTAGTGCTGCATGCCGGTGACCACGAGCGAGACGGCCACGTACAGCACCGTGCAGATCAGCAGCGAGCCGAGGATGCCGCGCGGCATGTCCCTCTGGGGCAGCTTGGTCTCTTCGGCGGCGGTGGCGACGACGTCGAAGCCGATGAAGGCGAAGAAGACGACGGAGGCCGCGGTGAAGATGCCCATGATGCCGAAGTTGGTCGGCTCGTAGCCGAAGATCAGCTGGACCAGGGGGGCGTCCAGGCCCGCGCCGCCCTCCTGCTTGACCGCCTTCGGGATGAAGGGCTCGTAGTTGCTGCCCTTGATGAAGAAGAGGCCGGCGAAGATCACGATGAGCACCACCGTGACCTTGATCGCGACCACGATCGCGGTGATCCGCGCGGACAGCTTCACGCCGACGACGAGGATCGCGGTCAGCACCAGGACGAGTACGAAGGCCAGCAGGTCGAAGCTGCCGCCCGGCACGTCGGGTCCCTGGAGCGAGACCGGCAGATGGAGCCCGGCGTTGTCCATGAGCGAGCGGACGTACCCGGACCAGCCGACCGCCACGACGGCCGTGCCGAGGGCGAATTCCAGCACCAGGTCCCAGCCGATGATCCAGGCCGGCAGCTCGCCGATCGAGGCGTAGGAGAAGGTGTACGCGGAACCGGCGACCGGCACCGTCGAGGCGAACTCGGCGTAGCAGAGCGCGGCGAGCGCGCACACGACGCCGGCCGCGACGAACGCGAGCGCCGTGGCGGGGCCCGCTGTCTCCTTGGCGACCTTGCCGGTCAGGACGAAGATGCCGGTACCGATGATGACGCCGACGCCGAAGACCATCAGGTCCCAGGCGGAGAGCGACTTCTTGAGCTGGTGTTCCGGCTCCTGCGTGTCGAGGATGGACTGCTCCACCGACTTCGTGCGGAAGGGGCTGTTCAGATCCGAACTCACCGACGCACCTCCGAGCGGGGCGTACCTACGCGAGCGGGCCGGGAGGCCCACCCCTTCAAGGGTGATCTCCCGGCCCGTGGCGTGCAACCGCTCGGCGATCTAGGTCGCCCGTACGGGTCCGTACGTGTCCGTACGGGTCCGTCTAGTCGACGGCGGCGGCCGGCTCGTTGTCGTAGCGCCCGTCCAGCTTGGCCACCAGGCCGGTGACCTGCCGCGCGATGTCCGGGGCGGTCAGGCCGATCTCGGCCATGACCTCCTTGCGCGTGGCGTGGTCGAGGAAGCGCTGCGGAATGCCGAAGTCGCGCAGCGGTACGTCGACCCCCGCGTCCCGCAGTGCCTGCGCGACGGCGGAACCCACGCCGCCGCTCCGGCTGTTGTCCTCCACGGTCACGACCACGCGGTGGCCGTCGGCGAGCGGGGCCAGGGCCTCGTCCACCGGCTTGACCCAACGGGGGTCGACCACGGTCGTGGAGATCCCCTGCTTGTCCAGGAGGTCGGCGATCTCCAGGCACATCGGGGCGAGCGCGCCGACCGAGACGAGCAGTACGTCCGGCCGGGTGACCTCGTCGGCCGGACGGCGCAGCACGTCCATGCCGCCGATCCTCCCGATGGCCGGGACGGCCGGGCCGACGACGCCCTTGGAGAAGCGCACGACGGTCGGCGCGTCCTTCACCAGGACGGCCTCGTTCAGCTGGGCGCGCAGCTGCTCGGCGTCGCGCGGGGCGGCCAGGCGCAGGCCGGGGACCACCTGGAGGATGGACATGTCCCACATGCCGTTGTGGGAGGCGCCGTCGGTGCCGGTGACCCCGGCGCGGTCCAGGACGAAGGTGACCCCGCACTTGTGCAGGGCGACGTCCATCAGGACCTGGTCGAAGGCGCGGTTGAGGAAGGTCGCGTACACCGCGAAGACCGGGTGGGCGCCGCCGGAGGCCAGGCCGGCCGCCGAGGTGGCGCCGTGCTGTTCGGCGATGCCGACGTCGAAGATCCGGTCCGGGTAGGCGTCGGCGAACTTCTTCAGGCCGACCGGCTGGAGCATGGCCGCGGTGATCGCGACGATGTCCTTGCGCGCCTTGCCGAGCTTGACCATCTCGTCGGCGAAGACCGAGGTCCAGCTGGCGGCGTCGGTGGAGACCGGCAGGCCGGTGTCCGGGTGGATCACGCCGACCGCGTGGAAGCGGTCCGCCTCGTCCTGGACGGCCGGCTCGTAGCCCCGGCCCTTCTGGGTGAGGCAGTGCACGATGACCGGTCCGCTGAAGCGCTTGGCGCGCTGCAGGGCCGATTCCAGGGCCTCGATGTCGTGGCCGTCGATGGGCCCGATGTACTTCAGGCCCAGGTCCTCGAACATGCCCTGCGGGGCGATGAAGTCCTTGAGGCCCTTCTTGGCGCCGTGCAGGGTCTCGTAGAGGGGCTTCCCGACGACCGGGGTGCGCTCCAGGAGGTCCTTGCCGCGGGCCAGGAAGCGCTCGTAGCCGTCCGTGGTGCGCAGGGTGGCCAGGTGGTTCGCGAGGCCGCCGATGGTGGGGCCGTACGAGCGCTCGTTGTCGTTGACGACGATCACCAGGGGGCGGTCCTTGGCGGCGGCGATGTTGTTCAGCGCCTCCCAGGCCATGCCGCCGGTGAGGGCTCCGTCGCCGATGACCGCCGCGACGTGGTGGTCTTCCTTGCCGAGCACCTCATTGGCCTTGGCGAAGCCGTCGGCCCAGCCCAGCACGGTGGACGCGTGCGAGTTCTCGATCACGTCGTGCTCGGACTCGGCGCGCGAGGGGTAGCCCGACAGGCCGCCCTTCGTGCGCAGGCCGCCGAAGTCCTGGCGGCCGGTGAGCAGCTTGTGCACGTAGGCCTGGTGGCCGGTGTCGAAGAGGACCTTGTCCTTGGGCGAGTGGAAGACCCTGTGCAGAGCGATCGTCAACTCGACGACACCGAGGTTGGGGCCGAGGTGCCCGCCGGTCTTGGAGACGGCGTCGACGAGGAAGGTCCTGATCTCTGCGGCGAGCCGGTCGAGCTCCTCCTGGCTGAGCCGGTCCAGATCGCGCGGTCCCTTGATGCGGGTCAGCAGCACCCGTGCCTCCTTGCAGTCGCTTGCTGGTCTGCCGAGTCTAATGTTCGCCAGTTGGGGGTAAGTGAAGCGCGGTCCCGGTCAGGTCACACCTTTGTCATACCTGTACACATCAGTACGGAGTCACACCCCCCAAAAGGGGGTATTCCCGCACATCCGTACGTACACGCATACGCACAGGTGCCCGGTGCCACACCAAGTGGCACCGGGCACTGTGACGGTTCTTACCGCCGCATCACGCTCCGCGCACGCCGGTCAGGCGCGCCCGGCCGTCTTCTGCGTCTTGCGGGTGATCGAGTCGATCACCACGGTGGCGAGGAGGACCGCGCCGGTGATCATGTACTGGATCGGCGTCGCGATTCCCTCCAGGGCCAGACCGTACTGGATGGAGGTGATGACCATGACGCCGAGGAGGGCGTTCCAGGTCCGGCCGCGGCCGCCGAAGAGGCTGGTGCCGCCGATGACGGCCGCCGCGATCACGTTCATCAGCAGGTCGCCGGCGCCGGCGCTCTGGTTGGCCGCCGCGATCTTGGAGGCCCAGAAGAGCCCGCCGATGGCCGCGAAGGTGCCGGCGATCGCGAAGACCGTGATCCGGACCCGGTTGACGTTGATGCCGGCGCGCCGGGAGGCCTCGACGCTGCCGCCGAGGGCGAAGACCTGGCGGCCGAAGGTGGTGCGCCGCAGGAGGAAGTCCGTGGCGACCAGGGCCAGCAGGAAGAGCACGATCGCCAGCGGCAGGCCCTTGTACTGGTTGAACACCATGGCCGGGCCGAAGGTGAACACCGCGAGGAGCCCGGTGCGCAGCAGGATCTCGCCGAGGGGCCGGGAGGGGACCCCTGCGGCAGAGCGGCGCCGGTTGTCGGAGAACGTGGCGAGGAAGTAGGCCACCACGGCGAGGGCGGCGAGCCCGTAGCCGACGGCCACGTCCGAGAAGAAGTACGTGGTCAGCTGCCCGACCACGCCCTCGGAGTCGAGGTTGATCGTGCCGTTGCTGCCGAGGATCTGCAGCATGGCGCCGGACCAGAAGAGCAGGCCCGAAAGGGTGACGGCGAAGGCCGGCGCGCCGATCTTGGCGAAGAAGAAGCCGTGGAGGGAGCCGATCAGGGCGCCTCCGGCGATCGCCGCGAGGATGGCCAGCCATTCGTTGACGCCGTTGGTGACCGAGAGGACGGCCACGATCGCGCCCGAGACGCCGCTGACCGAGCCGACCGAGAGGTCGATCTCGCCGAGCAGCAGGACGAAGATGATGCCGACCGCCATCATGCCGGTGGCCGTCATCGTGATCGCGATGTTGGTGAGGTTCTCGGCGCCGAGGAAGTTCGAGTTCAGGCCCTGGAAGATGCTCCAGATGATGATCAGGCCGAGGACGACGGGCACCGAGCCCAGGTCGCCGGCCTTGAGCTTGCGGCCGAACTCGTTCACGTACCCGGCGAGGCCCTGCTCGCGGACGAGCAGGCGGGGGTCCACGGCCGGGATGGCGTCGTGCGCGGCGGCCGGGTTGACGGGGTCTATGTGCTGGGTGCTCACTTGCGGGCCTCCCCTGTGCGGGCCGCCCGGCGGGTCACGGCGTTGTCCGTGGCCCCGGTGATGGCGGAGATGATCTCTTCCTGCGACGTGTCCTTCACGGAGAAGACGCCGTTGTTGCGCCCCAGCCGCAGGACGGCCACCTTGTCGGCCACGGCCTTCACGTCGGCCATGTTGTGGCTGATGAGGATGACGGCGTGACCGCGCTCGCGCAGCCGCTCGACCAGGTCGAGCACCTGTGCGGTCTGCTCGACGCCGAGGGCGGCGGTGGGCTCGTCGAGGATCACGAGCTGGGGCTCGCCCAGCATGGAGCGGGCGATGGCCACGGTCTGGCGCTGCCCGCCGGAGAGCGAGGCGATGGGGATGCGGACGCTGGGGATGCGGATGGACAGGGTGGTCAGGAGCTCGCGTGCGCGCCGCTCCATCTCCACCTCGTCGAGGATGCCGCGCCGCTTGAGCTCGCGTCCCAGGAAGAGGTTGCCGACGACGTCGATGTTGTCGCACAGCGCGAGGTCCTGGTAGACCGTCGCGATGCCCAGGTTCTGGGCGTCGTGGGGCTTGGTGATCGAGACCGGGCGGCCCTCCCACTCGATGACGCCGTCATCGATGGGGTGCACGCCGGCGATCGTCTTGACCAGCGTGGACTTGCCGGCGCCGTTGTCGCCGACGAGGGCGACCACCTCGCCGGAGTGGATCTCGAGTTCTACGTCGGTGAGGGCCTGAACGGCGCCGAACCGCTTCGAGACCCCTCGCAACGCCAGTACGGGCGCAGCGGACACATGAACCATCTCCTTGCCGCCTGACCGGCGGGGATGTCGTGCAAAAGAGCAGGACCACGGGGGATTTGAGAGAAACGAATCTGCTGGAACGAATCCGCTTGAGAGAAACGTTTCTGTCCGGCGCCCCGCCAGTGGCGGGATGGAGGCGGGAACGCCGGACAGGCATGGGGGCCGCTCGGCGGACCGAGCGGCGGGGGGCCTTACTTCAGGCCGATGGCGGCGCAGGCGGCCGCGTACTTCTCGGTGCAGATCTCGTCGACCGTGTAGACGTTGTCGCGGATGACGGTGTCCTTGACGTTCGCCTTGGTCAGCGAGACGACCGGGATCAGCAGGGCCGGGACGCCCTTGGTGGTGGGGCTGTCGACCTTGTCAGTGGCGGTCGTCGCGATCGACTCGCCCTTGGCGAGGGCCACGGCCATCTTCGCGGCGGCCTCGGCCTCGGGGGCGTACGGCTTGTAGACGCTCATGAACTGCTCGCCCGCCACGATCCGCTGCACACCGGCGAGTTCGGCGTCCTGGCCCGTGACCGGGGGCAGGGGGGACACGCCGGCGGCCTTGAGGGCGGTGATGATGCCGCCGGCCATGCCGTCATTGGCGGAGTAGACGCCGATGACCTTGTCCTTGCCGAGCGCCGAGAGCGCGGCCGCCATGTTGGTGTTGGCGTTCTCCGGCTTCCACTCGACGGTGTCGTACTCCTTGCCGACGTTCACGTTGCCGTCGAGGACGGAGTGCGCGCCCTTCTTGAACAGCGCGGCGTTCGGGTCGGTGACGGAGCCGTTCATCATGACGATCTGGCCGTCCTTGGCCTTGGCGCCCAGGGCCTCCAGGAGCGCCTTGCCCTGGACCTTGCCGACCTCTTCGTTGTCGAAGGAGGTGTAGGCGTCGATCGGGCCCTCGGCCAGGCGGTCGTAGGCCACGACCGGGATGCCGGCCTCCTTGGCCTTCTTGACCGAGCCGGCGATGGCCTTGGAGTCCACCGCGTCGATGATCAGGACGTTCACCTTGTTGGTGATCATCGTGTCGACCTGGGAGTTCTGCGTGGTCGCGTCCTGCTTGGCGTTGGCGTAGACGACCTCGCCCTTGCCCGCGGTCAGGTCCTTGACCGCCTTCTCGATCAGCGGCTTGTCGAACTTCTCGTAACGCGCGGTCTGGTTCTCCGGCAGGAGCAGGCCGACCTTGATCGCGCCGCCCTTGACGGCTCCGGTGGCGTTGTCCTTCTTGTCCCCGGACTCCTTCGCGCTGCCGCAAGCGGCGAGCGAGACGGCCATGGTGCCGGCAGCAACGGCGACGGCGACTCTGCGCATACGCGTGTTCATTACTTGAACCTCCCTGACGAGGCCGCAGCACTGCGGCCGAGGTGGATGTGAGTCAACCCCGGCCGCGAGTTTGTCGTCAAGGAGTGAATGCTTAACGAGATGACAACGACGCCATTCGTTATCTAACTGAAGACAAGACGGCTGGTGCTCGCACTCCACTGCCATTTTCCGCCAAAAGCGTCGAATCGCCCATCTCACTCAGTACGAGGGCCAGCGCGCCCAGCACCTCGGCGCGCCCGCCCAACGAGCCCGTGAGCACCGACAACTGGCGGGCCGCGCTGGGGATCGCGTACCTCCCCACGGATTCACGGATGGGGGCCAGCACCAGTTCACCCGCGTCCGCGAGCGAGCCGCCCAGGACCACCCGGCTCGGGTTCAGGAGATTGCACAGACTGGCCACTCCGCTGCCGATGTGGCGGCCCACGTCCGTGATGACCCGACGGCAGCCGGGGTCCCCGTCCCGGGCCAGTTCCACCACCCGTTCCATCGTCAACTCCGGTCCGTGGCTGCTCTGCAGGAGCGGCAGCACGTACCGGGCGGCGGCGAAGGTCTCCAGGCAGCCGCGGTTGCCGCAGCGGCAGACCGGACCCGATTCGTCCAGCGTGATGTGCCCGATCTCGCCGGCGGTTCCGCCCGGTCCCCGGTAGATCTGCCCGTTGATCACGAGCCCCGCGCCGACGCCGCTGGCCACCTTGATGTAGGCCAGGTCCTTTACTCCCCGGCCGCTCCCCCAGACGAGTTCCCCCAGCGCCCCGAGGTTCGCGTCGTTGTCCACGTACACCGGTACGCCCAGCCGCTGCGAGAGCTCGCGCCGCGGGTTGATCCCGGCCCAGCCCGGCAGGATCGCGGTGGACCCGAGGGTGCCGGACTCCAGGTCGATGGGGCCCGGTACGCCCAGCCCGACGCCGATGACCTTGTCGCGGCCGATCCCGATGCCCTCGACGAGCCGTCCCACCAGGGCTTCCGCCCGGTCGAAGCCGTCGACCCAGGAGGCGTCCACGTCCAGCGGCTCGGACTCCTCGGCCAGCACCTGGTGGGCCAGGTTCCCCACGGCCACCCGCAGGTGGGTGTGGCCGAAGTCGACGCCGATCACGATGCCGGCGTCACCGCTGAGCGAGACGCTGCGCGCCCGCCTGCCCCCGGCGGAGGTGTCCGTGACCTCGACGGTCCCGGCCTCCTTGAGCTCCCGGACGATATTGGAGACCGTGGCCGCCGACAGTCCGGTGCTCCGGGCGATCTCCGCCTGGGTCAGCGAACCGGCGAGCCGTACCGCCCGTACGACGCGCTCCAGATTGGCGCGATGCAGCGAAGACTGCGATCCGGGAGTCTGCACGACTCATCCACTCCTGCCCATAAGCAACGGCAAGCCGTCGCCCCCCGGCCGGGGCCGTCAGCGGCTGCATGCTCCGGCTGACACGAGACCCCGGCGTCTCTCCAACTTGTGAAGCTTAAGTCGAGCCTTTGCGCCTCGCGACGTCAAGAGGCCGCCGCAGTACGAATCGGCCACTACCGGTCATAAGTATGAGAGAACCTCCATCCTGATCGTGCTACGGTCGCTGTGGCGCTTGTCCTTCACGGTCTTCACGGCCGGACAGGCTGCCCCCTGTAAGTGAAGCGCGACGCGAGGAGGTGTTCGGGATGAGTCCCGATCGAAGTCCTTGCAGCGCTCTCTTCGGCTGACCGTCGACTCCGACCTCTCCGAGCGGCCGGTCTCTCTTCGAGTGTGCACGCCCGCGGCCCGGCGCCGCCTCCGTGCGTTTCTGCATTCATCTTCGTAACCCCTTCCGCACGCCCTGACGCTTCCGTCAGGCGCGCGTCATCCATGCCCATCGGCGTGCCCCCGTGGCCGTACGTGCCACCGTGCGCCGACCCATGATCACTCCACGTGACCGCGCGGCTTCGCGCTGCCCGGACACCGTGGAGGGAGGTTTTTGCCATGACCATGCTCACCCCTCGTACCCCCACGAAGCTCGCACCCCCGGGCCGGGCCCGCCGCGAACGCAAGACCGCCGAGCTGGAGGCCCGTACCCGGGTCGTCGGCGAGCGGCTCGCCGGGATCAGCGCCCGCCCGGGCGTCCGGGTCCTCCAGGAGGTGGACGCTTCCCTGGGCGGGCTCACCCACGCCGAGGCCGCGCTGCGCCTGGAGCGCCACGGCTCCAACGTCATCGCCCAGGAACGCGCCCCGCGCTGGTACGTCCAGCTGGCGAAGGCGTACGCGAACCCCTTCATCGCCGTCCTGGTCTTCCTGGCCGCCGTCATGTACTGGCAGGAGCCCGGCGACCCGGGCGCCGTCATCCTCTCGGTGATGGTCGGGATCAGCGGCCTGCTGCGCTTCTGGCAGGAGTACCGCTCGGGCCGCGCGGCCGACGCCCTCAAGCAGCTCGTCACCACCACCTGCGCGGTGCAGCGCCGGGCCGGCAGCGGCGCGGCCCCCACCACCTTCGAGGTCCCGATGGACCGGGTGGTCCCCGGTGACGTGGTCAAGCTGGCCGCCGGCGACCTGATCCCGGCCGACCTGCGGCTGATCACCGCCAAGGACCTGATGGTCAGCCAGGCCGCCCTGTCCGGGGAGTCCCTGCCGGTCGCCAAGGCCGACACCCGCACGGACGACCTCGGCCAGAGCGGGACCACCGACCCCGTCGAGGCCGACAACCTCTGCCTGATGGGGACTTCGGTGACCTCCGGCACCGCCACCGGACTCGTCGTCGCCACGGGCTCCGACACCTACTTCGGCTCGATGGCCGGCTCCCTGGTCGGCGAACGCCCGGAGACCAACTTCGACACCGGGGTGCGCAAGGTCAGCTTCCTGCTGATCCGCTTCATGCTGGTGATGGTCCCCGTCGTCTTCATGATCAACGGCTTCACCAAGGGCGACTGGGAGGCCGCCTTCCTCCTCGGCATCGCCGTGGCGGTCGGCCTGACCCCCGAGATGCTGCCGATGGTCGTCTCCGCCAACCTGGCGCGCGGCGCGGTGGCCATGTCCAAGCGCAAGGTGGTCGTCAAGCGGCTCAACGCCATCCAGAACCTGGGTGCGATGGACGTGCTCTGCACGGACAAGACCGGCACCCTCACCGAGGACCGGATCGTCCTGGACCGCTACCTCGACGTGCACGGCGACGAGGACAACGAGGTCCTGGAGTACGGCTACCTCAACGCACACTTCCAGACGGGCCTGAAGAACCTGATGGACCAGGCGGTCATCGACCGCGTGGGCGAGGCCGAGGAGGTTGTCGTCGATGCCCGTTTCTCGATGGTCGACGAGATCCCCTTCGACTTCGCCCGGCGCCGGATGTCCGTGGTCCTGAACCGCAACAGCATCGTGGGCGGCTCCGGCCGGCCCGAGCACGTCATGATCACCAAGGGCGCCGTCGAGGAAGTCCTCGCCCTGTGCACCCACATGACGGACCGCGGGCAGCAGGTCGAACTGACCGAACAGCTCCGGTGGCACGTCACCCGCATCGCCGAGGACAACAACCGTCAGGGCCTGCGCGTCCTCGCCGTCGCGACCCGCACGATGGACGCGCCGCGCGACACCTATGCGGTGGCGGACGAGGAGCAGCTGACCCTGGTCGGCTTCCTCGCCTTCCTCGACCCGCCGAAGGCCGACGCCGCCCGCGCCCTGCAGGGCCTGGCCGACAAGGGCGTCGCGGTCAAGGTCGTGACCGGCGACAACGAGCTCGTCGCCGCCCGGGTCTGCGCCGATGTCGGCCTCACGGTCGGCCACGTGGTGGGCGGCACCGAGATCGACGCCCTCGACGACACCGGACTGCGCGAGCTGGCCGCCCGTACGACGGTCTTCGCCAAGGTCAACCCGGTCCAGAAGGCCCGGATCGTCCGGGCCCTGCAGGCCGACGGCCACACGGTCGGCTTCCTCGGGGACGGCATCAACGACGCGGCCGCGCTGCGCGACGCGGACGTCGGCATCTCGGTGGACACCGCCGTGGACATCGCCAAGGAGTCCGCCGACATCATCCTGCTGGAGAAGGACCTGACCGTCCTGGAGCAGGGCGTGATCCAGGGCCGGACCACCTTCGGCAACACGATCAAGTACATCAAGATGACGGCCAGTTCCAACTTCGGCAACGTCTTCTCGGTGCTGGTGGCGAGCGCCTTCATCCCCTTCCAGCCGATGCTGGCGATCATGCTGCTGGTCCAGAACCTGGTCTACGACATCGCCCAGCTGGCCACCCCGTGGGACCGGATGGACGAGGAGTACCTCCGCAAGCCCCGCAACTGGGACGCCAAGGGCATCGGCCGCTTCATGGTCTGCATCGGCCCGATCAGCTCGATCTTCGACATCGCGATGTTCGTCATCATGTGGAACGTGTTCGCCGCCAACAGCATCGAGCACCAGGCGCTCTTCCAGTCCGGCTGGTTCATCGAGGGCCTGCTCTCGCAGACCCTGGTCGTCCACATGATCCGTACCCGCAAGATCCCCTTCATCCAGTCGCGGGCGTCCTGGCCGGTGATGGTGATGACCGTCCTCGCGGTGCTGACCGGGCTCTTCCTGCCCTTCTCGCCGCTGGCCTCCTCGCTGGGCTTCGTACCCCTGCCGGCGAGCTACTTCCCCTGGCTGATCGGCGTCCTGCTGGCGTACTGCACGCTCACGCAGCTGCTGAAGACCGTGTACATCCGCAAGTTCGGCACCTGGCTCTGAGAGCCCCCGCACGAAGGAAAGGAGAGGGCCGATGATGCCCACCGAATGGGAGATGGCCGGGCACCTGGTCGCGGCGCTCGGATTCGGGGCGGCGATCGGCCTGGAACGGCAGTGGCGGGCCAGGATGGCGGGCCTGCGGACCAACGCCCTGGTGGCGGGCGGGGCCGCGCTGTTCGTACTGCTCTCGCAGTACGGGTTCATGAGCGAGGTCTCGGAGGTCCAGTACGACGGCTCGCGGGTCGCCGCCCAGATCGTCTCGGGGATCGGCTTCCTGGGCGCCGGCGTGATCATGCGCGACGGGCTGAGCGTCCGGGGCCTGAACACGGCCGCCACCCTGTGGTGTTCGGCGGCGGTGGGCTGCCTCGCGGGCACCGGGATGTTCGTCCTGGCGGCCTGCGGCACGGTGGGCGTGGTGGGGGCGAACCTGCTGCTGCGCCCGCTGGGCCGGCGGATGGACCGCGAGCCGGGGGGCGGGGCCGAGGTGGCCACCGACTTCCATTTCGAGGCCGTCTGCCTGGAGGCGGAGGAGGCCCACATCCGCCACCGGCTGGTCGACGCGCTGGGCCGGCCGGGCTACCAGCTGCGCTCGATCCGCAGCCAGGACGGCCCGGAGGCCGGCCTGGTGACGGTGTCCGCGCTGCTGACCGCCGAGGGGGAAGGGGGCCGGATGCTCGAGGAAGCCGTCAGCAACCTCTCTCTCGACCCACCCCCAGCCTTCGGCCGGGGGGACCCCCGGTCTCGGCGGTCAGCTGGTCGGTCGTGCCCGACCCGTCCGCTGCGTGAGCGGCCGCGCTACTTGAGCGTGGCGGAGGTCAGGCCCGCCTGGATCTGCCGCTGGAAGGACAGGTAGACCACCAGCATCGGGATCATCGCGATGGTCACGCCGGCGAACAGCACCGGCAGGTCCGTCTCGTAGCCCATCTGGTACTGCAGCTGGATCAGGCCCTGGGTGAGCATGTAGCGCTCGGGGTCCGATCCGGTCTGCGGCTGCATCAGGACGGAGGGCAGGATGTACTGGTTCCACTGCCCCAGGATGTTGAAAATCCCGACGCTGATCAGGCCGGGCTTGGCCATCGGGAGCATCACCTGGAAGAAGATCCGGGTGTGCGAGGCCCCGTCGATCACCGCCGCCTCGTGCACGGCCGTCGGCAGCGTCCGGAAGAACGAGTGCATGAAGAAGACGGTGAACGGCATCGAGTACGCCACGTACACCAGGATCAGACCCTGGTAGGAGTTGAGCATGTCCAGCCGCTTCACCATGAAGAACAGCGGGACGAGCGCCAGGAAGACCGGGAACATGGCCCCGCTGACGAAGAAGTAGTAGATCGGCCGGTTGCCCGTGAAGGGGTAGCGGGCCAGGACGTACGCGGCCATCGAGCCGAGCAGCATCGTCATCGGGACCGAGAACACCATCACGATCAGCGTGTTGGCGAAGTAGTCCCCGATGCCCTTGTTCCAGGCGCGCCCGAAGGCGTCGAACTCCCAGTGGGACGGCCAGCTCAGGGCCGAGCTGCCGATCTGCACGTCGGTCTTGAAGGAGCCGAGCACGAGCCAGATCAGTGGCAGGACGATCAGTATCCCCCACACGGCGAGGAAGCCGTGCGAGAAGACGTTGAGGACCATGCCGTCGGAACCGCTCTTGCTCCCGCGGGGCTGCCCGGTGGCGGCGGAGCGCTTCTCGGCAGCCGCCTCGCCCGGTGCTTTGATCACAGTGGTCATCGTGGTCTCCCGCTAGAACTCGACGTGCTCGCGGCGAGTGGCCCGCAGCGTGATGGCGGAGAGGATCAGGGTGAGGACGAGCATCACGACCCCCATGGCGCAGGCGTAGCCCGCATTGCCGAAGTAGAGGAAGTTACGCATCAGCACCGTCGCCATGACCTCGCTGTGGTGGTCCGGTCCGCCGCCGAACTGGCCCGAGGTCATGGTCGACACGAGGACGAACATGTCCATCGCGGCGATGCCCAGATAGACCGCGGAGGTCTGCACAGAATCCCACAGCAGGGGCAGCGTGACCTTGAAGAAGGTCTGGGCGCGCCCCGCGCCGTCGAGCAGTGCGGCTTCGTAGATGTCCTTGGGTACCGACTGCATGGCGGCCGAGAACAGGACGAGGTAGAAGCCGACCCCGTGCCAGACGACGACGAGCAGCAGGCACCACAGGACGAAGTTGGGCTCGTTCAGCCATTCGATGGGGTGGGACGGGTCGACCAGGCCCAGTTTGACGAGGAATCCATTCAGCAGGCCTCCCTGGTCACTGCGGTACACGGCTCCGAAGAGCACCGCGAGGATGGCGAGGGAGAGCACCTGCGGAAAGAAGTAGATCACTTTGTAGAGGGCGGAGCCCGCCACTCCCTGGACGCCGCCGGCTCCGCTGCGCCCGCCGGCGTTCAGCATGAAGGCGAAGAACAGGGCGATGAGGATGGTGATCGCCGGGACGAACACCAGGAGCAGCAGATTGTTCAGCAGCGCGCCGCCGAAGACCTCGTCCTTCAGCAAGGCCGAGTAGTTGTCCAGCCCGACGAAGTCGAAAGTCGGTGACTGACCCGTCCAGTTGGTGAAGGAGTAGCCGAACGTCTGAATGTACGGCCAGATGACAAAGGTCAGGTACAGCGCAAGGGGCAGGATGAGGAAGCCGGCGATGAAGCCGCCCCGCCCCTTGCTGTTCGCTACATGGCTCATGGTGTCCGTCCCTGGTGTTTCCGGGTGCCCGGTGGACGCGGTGTCAGCTGCGCTTGTTGTTCTTGGCGTTCGGGTCCTGGGTCGCCTTGTTTACCGCAGCCTGGGCCCGCTTGATCCATTCCTTGGGCTGGATCCGCTTGGCCATCAGCTCATTGGACGCGTTCTGGATCTCGGTGTCCATCGCGCTGTACCAGTCGGCGTAGCGGTAGTTGAACGTGTTGTCCCCGGCCGACTTGAGGGCGGCGACGGCCGACTGGGTACCCGGGCGGAGCTTGACCCCCGCGTCCACGCCGTCCTTGAGGACGGTGAGGGAGTTGGCCTGCTGGGCGAAGAGGGTCGACCACTCGCGGGACAGCATCGAGCGGAGGAACTCCAGGCCACCGGCCTTGTTGGCGGCCTTCTCCGGGACGATGAAGGGCTCGCCGGCGCCGGCGCGGATGGCCTCGAAGGGCAGCTTGGAGCCGGCCAGCACCGGCATCGGCAGGAACTGCATGTCGAAGTCTTCCGGGGTCTGCTTGAGCTGCTCGTTCTCCAGCCAGGAGCCGGAGGTGATGAAGGCGGCCTTGTACTGGTTCCACTGGGTCTGGGACTCGGTGTGGGTCAGGCCGTTGGTGCCCGGCATCAGCAGGTCCTTCTCGACCAGCTCGTAGACCGCCTCGACGGCCTCCAGCGCGACCGGGTTGTCCGCGAAGGCGTTCGGCTCCAGGTTGTCGATCGCCTTCATGGCATCAAGGCCGCCCTTCTTGGCGATCAGGTCCATGATGGCGACGTTGATGTAGTACGGGTGCTTGCCCTGGTGTGCCAGGCCGCCGATGCCGGCCGCCTTCGCCTTCTGGCAGATGTCCATGAACTCGGGCCAGGTCTTCGGCGCGGTCCAGCCCTTCTCCTTGAAGAGCTTGCCCGAGTACCACAGGCCCCAGACGGTGTAGACGTACTGCAGCGCGACGAACTTGCCGCCGACCATGCCGGCTTCGATGGCCGCGGGGATCAGGGTGTCCCGGACCTTCTTGCTCGGGTCGTCGAGCGACGGGGCGTCGAGCACCACGGTGAGGTCGGCGAGCTGGTTGCCCTTCACGAGCACGTCCAGCTTGATCTGCTGGGCGCCGGAGTCGTCGACGACGTCCGGCGGGTTGCCGCCGTTGAAGCGGGGCTGCAGCTTGGAGGTGATCTCCTGGGTGGCGAGGTGCGAGGAAGTGGTGCCCCACTTCTTGTCGAACGCCGCTTCCCAGGCCTTGGCGTAGTCGTCGCCGTAGCCGCCCTTGAAGACGACCACGTCGAGCTTGCCGCCCTTCGCGACGCCGAACGGGTTCTCCTTGGTGACGGCCACCTTGGACTCGTTGCCCTTGGCCGTCTCTTCGGAGCCGGAGGCGCACGCGGACAGGAAGCCCATCGTCGGTACGGCGATCAGTCCGAGTGCCGCGGAGCGCTTGATCAGGTCCCGGCGGCCGAAGCCCTCACCGTTGCTGTTCTCGCCGTGGGCGGAGGTGGATCCCATGCTCAAGTCCTCGCCTTCGTCAGGAGTGTGAAGGAGGAAGGAAAGTGCGACTGCTGCCGCCCAGCGGACATCACCGCAGGTCCCCGCCGTCCCCCCGTCCGAGGCCGCTCGTTTCGCGGTGACCCGGACGGGCACAGGTATAGTCCACTTCCGCTCCTGTGAGCAAGATCATGTACCGGTATGGGCCCCTACTTTTCCGAGTTGAGACCTCACCGTCACCTGAGCCGGACCGTCGGAGCCGCCCGCAGAAACGGAAGGGCCGTACCCCCTTAACGGAGGTACGGCCCTTTGGTGCCGGTATGTGCTTAGCCGCGGATGAGGTTGCGGAGCACGTACTGCATGATGCCGCCGTTGCGGTAGTAGTCGGCCTCACCCGGGGTGTCGATGCGGACGACCGCGTCGAACTCCACGCCCGTGTCGGTGGCGACCTTGACCGTGCGCGGGGTGGTGCCGTTGTTCAGCTCCTCCACACCGGTGAAGGAGAAGGTCTCCTCGCCGGTGAGGCCCAGGGAGGCCGCCGTGGCGCCCTCGGGGAACTGCAGGGGCAGGACGCCCATGCCGATCAGGTTGGAGCGGTGGATGCGCTCGTAGGACTCCGCGATGACGGCCTTGACGCCGAGCAGCGCGGTGCCCTTGGCGGCCCAGTCGCGCGACGAGCCCGAGCCGTACTCCTTGCCCGCCAGGATGACCAGCGGGATGCCGGCGGCCTGGTAGTTCTGCGAGGCGTCGTAGATGAAGGAGACCGGGGCGCCCTCGACGGTGAAGTCGCGGGTGAAGCCGCCCTCGGTGCCCGCTGCGATCTGGTTGCGGAGGCGAATGTTGGCGAACGTACCGCGGATCATGACCTCGTGGTTTCCGCGACGGGAACCGTACGAGTTGAAGTCGCGGCGCTCGACGCCGTGCTCCGTGAGGTACTTGCCGGCCGGGGTGTCGGCCTTGATGGCACCGGCCGGGGAGATGTGGTCGGTGGTGACCGAGTCGCCCAGCTTCGCCAGTACACGGGCGCCCGAGATGTCGGAGACCGGGGTGGTCTCCATCGTCATGCCCTCGAAGTAAGGGGGCTTGCGCACGTAGGTGGACTGCGGGTCCCACTCGAAGGTGTTGCCGGTCGGGATCGACAGCGCCTGCCACTGGGCGTCGCCCGCGAAGACGTCCTGGTAGGACTTTCTGAACATGTCTTCGCCGATCGCGTTCGCGACGACGTCGTTGACCTCGGCCTCGGAGGGCCAGATGTCCTTCAGGAAGACCGGGTTGCCCTCGGTGTCGATGCCGATGGCGTCCTTGGTGACGTCCACCTTCATGGAGCCCGCGATGGCGTACGCGACGACCAGCGGCGGGGAGGCCAGGTAGTTCATCTTGACGTCGGGGTTGATGCGGCCCTCGAAGTTGCGGTTGCCCGAGAGGACCGAGGTGACCGCGAGGTCGTGCTCGTTGATCGCCTTCGAGATCTCCTCGTCCAGCGGACCGGAGTTGCCGATGCAGGTGGTGCAGCCGTACCCGACGAGGTTGAAGCCCATCTTGTCGAGGTACGGGGTGAGGCCGGCCTTGTCGAAGTAGTCGGTGACGACCTTCGAGCCCGGGGCCAGGGTGGTCTTGACCCACGGCTTGCGGGCGAGGCCCTTCTCGACGGCCTTCTTCGCCACGAGCGCCGCGGCGACCATGACGTAGGGGTTCGAGGTGTTGGTGCAGGACGTGATCGCGGCGACGGTGACGGCGCCGTGGTCGATCTCGAAGGACGTGCCGTCGGCCAGGGTGACCAGCGTCGGGCGGGTCGGGACGCCGTCGACGGTGGCCGGGGAGTCGGAGGCCGGGAAGGACTCCTTGCCCGCCTCGTCGTCGTCCTCGACGTAGTTGCGCACGTCCAGGGCGAACTGCTGGGAGGCGTTCGCCAGGACGATGCGGTCCTGCGGGCGCTTCGGGCCGGCGATGGAGGGGACGACCGTGGAGAGGTCGAGCTCCAGCTTCTCGGAGAAGTCCGGCTCGGCGGCCGGGTCCAGCCAGAGGCCCTGCTCCTTGGCGTACGCCTCGACGAGCGCGACCTGCTGGGCGTCGCGGCCGGTCAGGCGCAGGTACTTCAGCGTCTCCTCGTCGATCGGGAAGATCGCGGCGGTGGAGCCGAACTCCGGCGACATGTTGCCGATGGTGGCGCGGTTCGCGAGGGAGGTGGCGGCGACGCCCTCACCGTAGAACTCGACGAACTTGCCGACGACGCCGTGCTTGCGCAGCATCTCGGTGATCGTGAGCACCAGGTCGGTGGCGGTGGTGCCGGTCGGCAGCTCGCCGGTCAGCTTGAAGCCCACGACGCGCGGGATCAGCATGGAGACCGGCTGGCCGAGCATCGCGGCCTCGGCCTCGATGCCGCCGACGCCCCAGCCGAGCACACCGAGGCCGTTGACCATGGTGGTGTGCGAGTCGGTGCCGACGAGGGTGTCGGGGTACGCCTGGCCGTTACGGACCATGACCGTGCGGGCCAGGTGCTCGATGTTGACCTGGTGGACGATGCCGGTGCCCGGGGGGACGACCTTGAAGTCGTCGAAGGCGGTCTGGCCCCAGCGCAGGAACTGGTAGCGCTCCTTGTTGCGGCCGTACTCCAGCTCGACGTTCTGCGCGAAGGCGTCCTTCGTGCCGAACTTGTCGGCGATGACCGAGTGGTCGATGACCATCTCGGCGGGCGAGAGCGGGTTGATCTTCGCCGGGTCGCCGCCGAGGGCCTTCACGGCCTCGCGCATGGTGGCGAGGTCCACGACGCAGGGGACGCCGGTGAAGTCCTGCATGATCACGCGGGCCGGCGTGAACTGGATCTCCTCGCTGGGCTGGGCCTGCGAGTCCCAGTTTCCGAGCGACCGGATGTGGTCGGCGGTGATGTTCGCGCCGTCCTCGGTACGGAGCAGGTTCTCCAGCAGGACCTTCAGGCTGTAGGGAAGGCGGGCGGAGCCCTCGACCTTGTCCAGCTTGAAGATCTCGTACGACTCGTCGCCCACCTGCAGCGTGCTGCGGGCGTCGAAGCTGTTCGCCGACACGACAGTCTCCTTCATGCATGAATTCGCGCGTATTGCCGCAATCCTGCCGCGAGGCACTCTGGCCTTTCCGCTAAGGTGAGGCTAAGTTAGGTAACCCTTACCAGCGGGGCGGCTGCGGCACGTCCGGGGCAGATATCTCGATGTCGAGATAACTCTAGTACATGCCAGGGGGGCGGGACGAGGCACGCACCCTCAGCCCCGCCGGTACCGTCAGCCGCCCAGTGGATTCCGCATGTCCGGATTCGATGAGCTTGACCAGGGACGAAACCGCCGTTTCGGCGATCCGCTCCGGATCGAAGGTGACGGTGGTCACGGCGGGTTCGTTCTCGGCGTACGCCGGGTCCTCGCTGGCGCAGACCAGCAGCAGGCCCTTCTCCCCCTTCTCCACCCGTCCTGTGCCCGCTGCGGCGCCGGGTATGCCGATGCCGTGGCGCGCGGCGGCGGCCAGCACCTGTCGGCCCCCCGGGTCGTACACGCAGTAGACGGCGTCGGGCCGGTCCCGCCGGTCCGCCCGGTCCGGCCCCGCGAAGGCGGAGTCGAAGGCGTGCCCGGCGTCGTCATTGGGGTCGAAGGGGATGACGAGCGGGGCCCGGCGCCGCTCGGCGCACCAGTGTTCATAGGCTGAGGTGACGGCCCCGGTGTAGAACTCCCGGCCGTAGCCCGCGTGCAGCGCGATCCGCCGGGCCCCGGAAGCCGCCAGGTGGTCCAGTACCTCGCGGGTGGTGGCGGTGTGGTCGTTGTCCACCCATACGTCGCCCGGCCTCGGATCGGCCGGAGGCCCGTCGAAGACCACCGGCACCCCCCGCGCCCGCAGGGCGCGCAGCACCGGGTCGTCGGCCGGACTGTCGAGCAGCAGCATCCCGTCCACCGCCAGCGTGTGCCACAGCGGCTCGGCGCCGCGGTCGGCCGGCAGCGTGGTCAGGGCGTAGCCGTGGGCGTGCGCCGCCGAGGTGGCGGCGATGAGCAGCCGGGCGTAGTAGGCGATCCGGGCGAAGTCCCAGGCGAAGCCCGCGTACGTGGTCACCGCGATGCCCAGGCTGCGGTTGTGCGGGCCGCGCCGGGCTCCGTAACCGAGGGCCCCGGCCACCTCGCGCACCCGGCGGCGGGTGGACTCGCCGAGGCGGCCGGTGCCGTTGAGCGCGTGCGAGACGGTCGCGGTGGAGACCTCGGCGGCGCGGGCGATGTCGGCGAGGGTCGGGCCGGGCACCGGCGCGGGCGGCGGCATCGGGACGGGGCCGGAGGCGTGAAGGGGGGCGGGCACGGCGCCATCGTACGGATTTCGTCGCCGGAGGCGGCTTCTGGTTAAGCCCTTAATCAAACAGCGTCCTGGTCACACCAACGTTTGGAGTGTGCATGCAGTCTTCTCCCTCCCCCCGGTCCCCGCTGTCCTCCACCTCCCCCCTGTCCCGCCGGGGGCTCCTCGCGGCCGCCGGAGCCGCGGGCGCGGCGGGTCTGCTGGGCGCGGGCGCGGGGTCCGCCGCGGCCGCCTCCGCCCCGACCGCCGGCGGGCAGCGGAAATCGGCCGCGCTGGTGGTCCGCAACGCCTCGGTGTTCACCGGGACCGGACGCCGGGGTCCCGTGCAGGCCGTCGCGGTCGGCCGCGACGGGAAGATCCTGGCCACCGGGACGGACGCTGCGCTGCGCCGGTACGTGGGCCGGGACACCGAGGTGGTCGACGCCCGCGGCAACACCGTGATGAGCGGGATCCACGACGGCCACGTCCACCCGCTCGGAGCCGGCGAACGCTCTCTGTCCCCCTCGCTGGAGAGCGCGGAGACCACCCCGGCCGAGCTCCTGGAGATCCTGGCCGGCTTCCTCGCCGACACCGGCGGCGCGGGCGCCGAGCCCGACGGCTGGCTGGTGGTGGAGGACTGGAACCCGGTCGGGCTGCTCCCCACGGGCACCGCTCCGCACCACTCGATGCTGGACGCGCTCCCGACCCGGCGGCCGATCGTCCTGATCGGCGGCGACGGGCACAACTGCTGGGCCAACCAGCGGGCCCTGGACATCGCCGGGATCACGGCGGCCACGCCCGACCCGGTCGGCGGCAAGGTGGTCAAGGGTGCGGACGGGAAGCCGACGGGCGTCCTCAAGGACGACGCCCAGGGGCTGGTGCGGCACCTGATACCCGAGCACACCCGCGCCGAGCTGGTCGCGGCGTGCGCCGAGGTGCTGGGGCTGGCGGCCGCGTCCGGGATCACCACGATGATGGACGCCCTGGTGGGACGGCACGAACTGGAGCTGTACCAGGCGCTCTCCGCGGCGGGCCGGCTGCCGCAGCGGATCGTCCCCGCGATCCGGCTGGACGCGGACCAGGCCAGGGACCCGGCGGGCTCGCTGGCGTACGCGCGGGGCCTGCGGCGGGAGTTCGGGGGCGTGCGGGGCCTCCGGTTCGGGATGATCAAGGTGTTCCTGGACGGGGTCATCGAGTACCCGGCGCAGACCGCCGCCCTGCTGGAGCCGTACCTCGACGGGAACGGCAAGCCGACCACGAACCGGGGCGAGCTCTACACCTCGGCGGCGGACTACGGCCGGCTCAGCGCCGCCTTCAACCGGGCGGGCTGGCAGATGCACGCCCACGGGCTCGGAGACCGGGCGGTACGTACCGCTCTGGACGGATACGAGTACGCCCGGCGGGTCACGGGACGGCGCGACGCCCGCAACGCGGTGGCGCACCTGCAGATCGTGAACCCCGCGGACCTGCGGCGTTTCGCGCGGCTCGGGGTCGCGGCGTGCATGCAGCTCCAGTGGGCCGCGCGGGACACCTGGACGGTGGAGGCGCTGCTCCCCTACATCGGGCCCGAGCGGCACCGGTGGCTGTACCCGGCGCGGAGCCTGGAGAAGGCGGGCGCACGGCTGGCGGGCGGCTCGGACTGGCCGGTGGACGCCCTCCAGGTATGGAACCAGCTCCGGACGGCGATCGACCGCCAGGGCGCGGAGGGGGCCGGTGAGCTGTACCGGAAGCAGGAGGCGCTGAGCCGGGACACCACCTTGCGGATGCACACCTCGGGGACGGCGTGGCAGCTCCGCCAGGAGGAGCTGACCGGCACGCTGGAGCCGGGCAAGGCGGCGGACCTGGTGGTCCTGGACCGGGACGTGACGCGCTGTCCGGTGGCCGACATCAGCGGGACGGGCGTACGGATGACCCTGGTCGGCGGCCGTGTGGTGCACGACGCGGATTCGGCGTCGGGCCGGGCGTCTTCGGCCCGGCTGGCCCGCGCCGCGGCGGCGGGCGCGCGCCCGGCTTCGTACGCGTCGGTCCACGGCGGTGGCGGTGGCGGTGGCGGCAAGGGCCGGCACCACGCCTGCGGGCACTGACGCTCCGGGGCGGGGGCCCTCAGGAGGAGCCCCCGCCCCGGCCGCTCAGCCCGCAAGTCCGTGGCGCGCGGCCCAGGCCGTGACGGCCGCGGCGATCTCCTCGGGCCGGTCCTCCGGGCAGAGGTGAGCGGCGGCGCCGCAGTACTCGCTCTCCAGGGCGGAGATGTTCTCCTCGCTCCACGCGACCAGCTCGGGGCCGACCATCAGGGCGGGCGAGCCGTCGAAGTGGAGCAGGAGCTTGGGCACCTGCGGGCTGGCGGCCAGCCAGGCGTCGTACGCCTCGACGCGGGCGACCACGTCCGCCGGTTCGCCGCCGATCGGCAGGGAGCGGGCCCACCGGAGCAGGGGGAGCCGGGTCTCGGGGGTCGGGTAGGGGGCGGCGTAGACGGCGTGGTCGGCCTCGCTCATCGGGCTCAGCACGGTCTTGCCGATGCTGTCCTCGATGAAGAGGTTCCGCTCCAGGATCATCTCCTCCCCCACCCCGGGGGTACGGATCGCCTCGAACCGGGCGCGGGCAGCGGGCGGGTACTCCTCCCAGGTCATCGGCCGCAGGATCGTCTCCATGAAGGCGAGTCCGCGGACCCGCTCCGGGTGGCGGGCGGCCCGGTCGAAGGCGAGCGCGCCGCCCCAGTCCTGGCCCACGAGGACGGCCTCCTCGATTCCCAGGGCGTCGAACCAGGCGTCGAGGTAGCGGGCGTGGTCGGCGAAGCGGTACTCGCCGCCGGGCTTCCCCGAGCGGCCCATCCCGATGAGGTCGGGGGCGAGGGTCCGGACCCGGCCCCCGATCCGGGGCAGTACGCCCCGCCACAGGTGGGAGGAGGTCGGGTTGCCGTGCAGGAAGACGAAGGGGACGCCGTCGGGGGAGCCGAGCTCCTCGTAGTACATGGCCGAGTCGAGTACGTCGATGACGGGCATGGGGAACCATCCGTTTCATTTCAGCTTCGGTTCGTTGGTGCCACTAACGTTTGTGACACCAACGAATCTAAATCGTTAGTGCTCCGAACGCAAGGGGTACGATCCCGGCATGACCACGGAAGAGGACCGGGGCGCCTCCGCCCTCCCGGCGCGACTGCGCGAACTGCCCAGCCGCCTGCTCTCGCAGGCCTCGGCGCACGCCACACGGCTCGTCACCGAGGGACTGAGCGGGGCAGATGCGCACAAATGGCATTACGCCGCCCTGGTGGCCCTGGACGAGTTCGGGCCCGCGAGCCAGGCGGCCCTGAGCGGCCGCACCGACATCCACCGCAGCGACCTGGTCGCCGTCATCAACGAACTCGCCGCGCGCGAGCTGGTCGAGCGGGCACCCGACCCCGCCGACCGGCGGCGCAACGTCATCACCCTCACGGCCGCCGGCCGGCGCCGCCTGCGCAAGCTGGAGCAACTGCTCGCCACGGCCCAGGAGGAGCTTCTGTCCCCTTTGTCCGCACCGGAGCGCGAGCAGCTCGCCGGACTGCTCTCCCGCCTCGTCGAGCACCACGCCCACTCCGGCCCCACGATGGGAACTGACGACCGGTAACACCCGGCGCCACTCGTCTGCCACACCCATCGCGGGCAACATCTCATATCTGAGATACGGTGCATCCATGGCAGACGACTACCTCGTACGCATCGGCAAGCTCATCCGTGACGCCCGGCAGCACCGGGGCTGGACACAGAGTCAGCTCGCGGACGCTCTCGGCACCAGCCAGAGCGCCGTGAACCGGATCGAGCGCGGCAACCAGAACATCAGCCTTGAGATGATCGCCCGCATCGGGGAAGCCCTCGACAGCGAAATCGTCTCCCTGGGCTACGCCGGTCCGATGCACCTGCGCGTGGTCGGCGGCCGCCGTCTGTCCGGCGCCATCGACGTCAAGACGAGCAAGAACGCGTGCGTGGCCCTGCTGTGCGCCTCGCTGCTCAACAAGGGCCGTACGGTCCTTCGCCGGGTCGCCCGCATCGAGGAGGTCTACCGCCTCCTGGAGGTCCTGAACTCCATCGGCGTCCGCACCCGCTGGATCAACGACGGCGTCGACCTGGAACTCGTACCGCCGGCCCGCCTCGACATGGACGCCATGGACGCGGACGCGGCCCGCCGCACCCGCAGCATCATCATGTTCCTCGGTCCCCTCCTCCACCGGATGGACCACTTCAAGCTGCCCTACGCGGGCGGCTGCGACCTCGGCACCCGCACCATCGAGCCGCACATGATCGCCCTGCGCCGCTTCGGCCTGGACATCACCGCGACCGAGGGCATCTACCACGCCCAGGTCGAGGCCGGTATCTCCCCGGACCGCCCGATCGTGCTGACCGAGCGCGGGGACACCGTCACCGAGAACGCGCTGCTGGCCGCCGCCCGGCACGACGGCACCACCGTCATCCGCAACGCCTCGTCCAACTACATGGTCCAGGACCTGTGCTTCTTCCTGGAGGCGCTCGGCGTCCGGGTCGACGGCGTCGGCACCACGACCCTGACGGTCCACGGCGTCCCGAACATCGACGTGGACGTGGACTACTCCCCCTCCGAGGACCCGGTCGAGGCGATGAGCCTGCTGGCCGCGGCAGTCGTCACGGAATCCGAACTCACCATCCGCCGGGTCCCGATCGAGTTCATGGAGATCGAGCTCGCGGTCCTGGAGGAGATGGGCCTCGACCACGACCGCTCCCCCGAGTACACCGCGGACAACGGCCGCACCCGCCTGGTGGACCTCACCGTCCGCCCGTCGAAGCTCGAAGCGCCGATCGACAAGATCCACCCGATGCCCTTCCCCGGGCTCAACATCGACAACGTCCCCTTCTTCGCCGCCATCGCGGCCGTGGCCCAGGGCCAGACCCTGATCCACGACTGGGTGTACGACAACCGCGCCATCTACCTCACGGACCTCAACCGCCTCGGCGGCCGCCTCCAACTCCTGGACCCCCACCGCGTCCTGGTCGAGGGCCCCACCCGCTGGCGCGCGGCGGAGATGATGTGCCCGCCGGCCCTGCGCCCGGCGGTGGTCGTCCTCCTGGCGATGATGGCGGCGGAGGGCACCTCGGTCCTGCGCAACGTCTACGTCATCAACCGCGGCTACGAGGAACTGGCGGAGCGCCTCAACTCGGTGGGCGCGCAGATCGAGATCTTCCGGGACATCTAAGTCCGCTGCAGGTCAGGACGCCTTCCCATCCACCTGGGCCGTCTCTGGGCCGTCGCCGGTGTCTCCGCCCTCGCGGAGACCCCGTCGACGGCCCTTCGCGCTCGCGCCTGACTGTTCGGCATGAGGTGCTCACAGGTCCGCAACGTGATCCCCGGATCGCCGTGCCCGAGGTACTCCGACAGGGCCTTGATGTTGTCCCCCGCGTCCAGCAGTACGGACGCACAGAAGTGGCTCAGGGCATCCTGCGCCTCCTCCGCAACGACATCGCCTGGCAACTCCTGCCCCCTGAGCTGGGTTTCTGCTCCGGACAGATCTGCTGGCGAAGGCTGAAGCGGTGGCAGCAGGCCGGAGTCTTCGACCAGCTGCACCGGATTCTGCTCGCCGAGCGGAACGCGGCCAGCCAGCTCGCCTGGTCCAGGGCATGGGCAAGCTCCGCTAGGGCGTGTCCACAATGGCATTTCGGAACGAGTAGCCCTGGTCGCCGACCACCCGGACGGATCGGGTCCGGGGCCGACCGGGCTCGCACCGGGCGATGCGGATGCGGGCCATGACCGGCTCGAACTGGGTGCACCCGCCGCTGATCGTGAACGCGAGCGGCCGGCCCCGTCCGTCGTATGCGAGGTGGATTTTGGTGCTCAGTCCGCCGCGGGGAGCGGCCGAGCGCCTCGCCAGTCCAGGGCCGCCCTTTTCGGGCCCCGGCGGCGTGCTGGTGGGCCCGCACGATCGTCGATTCGACGTACACGATCGACCAGTCGACCTCGCCGATCGCGTCTGCGTGCTCCTGGACATGGACCAGCAGCCGGTCCCAGGTTCCATCCGCTGACCAGCGGCGGAACCGTTCGCAGACCGTCTTCCACGGCCCATACCGCTCAGGCAGGTCCCGCCAGGCAGCCCCGGAGGACAACTTCCACAAGAACCCGCTCAGGACCTGTCGCCGGTCCCGCCCCGGACGACCCATCCTCGGCGGAGCCAGCAACGGCCCGATGACATCCCAGGCCTGATCAGTCAGTTCATGACGACGCACCACGAACGGGCCAACGACCAACCGACATTGCGGACACGCCTAGGACGTCGAGCAGCCCTTCCCCCTGCTCCACCAGTTCAAACGACTCGCCGTCCGCTGGGAACTGCGCCGCCGAGCGAGTCACGTGGCAGCGCTCGGTTCCAACCCCTGGCGCTGCAGCTCATCCACAGCCTCGAACAGCACGTGCAGCTCCTCGATGTCGCAGTTGCCCACAGCAGTCCGCAGGTATGAACGCGCTATGGTTGGCGGCACGGCGATGAGCCCACTGGGTGAGGCTGCTCTGAGCCTAGCCCCGAGCTGACTGTAGGGGCCGGGAGGGGACTCAAGCTTCAGCGCCATCGGATCCGCGCAGTCGTGCTGTGGCCCCGCCGCCTTCGCGTAGACAGTAACCCCTCGGCTGACAACCTTGGTGACACCGTTCTCCTCGCTGACCATTCTGGTCGGCGGTCCGGAATGGCCAGTTATCTTGCGGTCAACGTGAACAAACATAGCAATTGGAATGGCCCGAACGAGCCTGGCGGCCATGATTGCGGCGACCCGGAGTTCGAATTCCCGGTCAGCGGCCACCTCAGGGGGAAGATCAAAGAGAGCGTCGGAAATCTGCGAGACGTACAGCGCCTCGTCCATGGCGCTGGTAATGCCGAGGACAAGCGACTGCGTCTTGTCAACATTGGCCCTCATGTCCTTCGCGAAGAATGCATCGAGACCCATCACCTTTACGTCACCGTGCAGCGTCAGAAGAATCATGTTGTCGCTGCCATAGGGCCATCGGACGACCGCCCCGTACTGACGGAGATGGGCAAGCGTCCGTGTGATGTCGGAGTTCCCGATCTCCAGCGGAATACCGCGATCACCCTCGACGTGCGGGGTGAACTCGACGCCATCCATGGAAAAATGAGAGGTCCCTCGGTGCGTGTCCTTGAAGGTGAGCCGCTCACACATCCCGGCAGCCTTGATGCGGACCCAGCCGTCGCACGGCGCGCCGCTCTGCTGCTGATCGACGACGGCGGTAACCCCTCGCAGCTGTGCCTGGTCCAGGATTTCTTGGTTGCGCCGCCGTTCTTTGTCCCCGAGCGGCGTGGCCCCGACCGGGATATGAGCCATGACAAGGTTGCCGGTGATGTACAACCGAAGTAGATACCACAGCACTGCGTCGCTCTCCGTGTCCCACCGTCCGCTATGCGGTTTGCCCATGGCGGGTATCAGGTGCTTGTCGTGGCAGAGCACGCCGGTCTTTTTCCGCCACTTCATCGCGATATCGGTTCCACAGCTGTCGACGAGTCTGGCGATCGCCCGGCCCAAGGTGCTGTGCTCGGCGTCGGGCGACTCCGCGTTGACCACGTGCTGCTCCAGTCTGTCCGGTGTGGGTAGTCCGCTCCAGCGTAGATCCCGACACTGACAGCCATCGCCGAACTCGTTTCCACAGTTCAGATCCGTCTATGAGCCCATAACGATGACGCCGTCGGCTTGTTGAGTCTTCGCCAGCAGATGAGGGCGCACGCGAGCGAGATGAGTGAGTCTTCGAGGCGGCGTTCCGCAGGTGGCGAGGCGTTTGAACTGGTGGAGCAGGGCAGAGGTTTACTCGATGACGTAGCAGCGCTTGCCCAGGCCGAGGATGTCGGGCTCGCCACGCCGGGAGATGGCGGGGATGATCCGACGGCCGATCAGTTCGGTGCGTACGTGACGGCTGCCGTAACCCTTGTCTCCCAGCAGGGACTTGGACCGTCTGCCTGGTCGGCCCGGTGTGAGACCCACGGGGTCTCCGGAGCCGTGTGTCCGCCCTGGGCCAGCGACGACTACTCCCGCGCTGGTCAGGATCGGCGCTTGGAGTATCTCCTCAAGTCGCGGCGCCGTGCTGTAAGTTCCGCAAGTTCCGCAACATCTCTTGCAAGCTCGTGCATGGTTGGCGATGACGCGTCGAAGGTGCAGGTCTCGGCCCGGTGGTCACTGTGGCTGACGGGCCCCGCGGGTGGCGGTCTGCTGGTGTGAGAGCAGTCCGGCGATGGCTTGGATCGTGTCGCTCATGTGCTCGCGGCGGCCGTGGTGGCGGGCCAGGGCTCGCCAGTTCTTGAGGTGTGCGATGCCGTGCTCGACCCGGATCCGGCGTGAGGAGTGCGCCTTGCGCTGACGCTCGTAGATCTCCTCGTACCACTCCGGCGGGTTCTTCTTGAACTTGCGGTGCGGTGGTGTCACCACGCGGCCGCCGGTCTGGGCGCCCAGGCCCTGGTAGCCGGCGTCGGCGAGGATCTCCACGGCCACTGGGCTGCCCGTCAGGTGCTTGACCAGGCCTAACTGCCGCGCGTGGGTGATGTCGGCACAGCTTGCCGGCTGGGCTGGGCTAAAGAACAGGAGCCTGCCGTCGGCGTCGGTGAGGACCATGGCCTTGACGGCGTTCTGCTTATTCTTGCCGGAGATGAACTTCTCCCGGTCCTTGCGGCCGACGGCGGGCCTGCGGACCCGGATCTCGGTGCCGTCGATGATCCCGGTCTGCCCGCCGGCACCGAGGTGGTCGATGACCTCGGCGAGGGTGCGGAGTCTGATGCCGGCCGCGATGGTGCAGCCCCGGGCTGCGAGCAGGGGCCGCACCTCGCCGATCGCCCGGCTGATCGTGGAGCGGTCCACACCGAACCAGCAGGCCGGCACGTCGTGAGTGGCACCGTGGCGAAGGTGAACGAGCGTGGCCAGGAGCCGGTCGATGAAGACCAGCCGGTGTTTTGCACCAGCACCGACGGCCCGCTTCCGCGGCCTGGACTCCAGTCCTGTCTGATGCCGTTCGTGCCATAACGGGCCTACCTCGGCGACGAGTTCGGCGATCACATCGGCCGAGAGCCCTGTGATCATCCGGTCGCTGATGATCGCTGCACGAGACCCGTTCCCCACCACACGAACGTGATCAGGGATCACGATCCAGCGTCGCACCGCCACCATGCACGAGCTCGTTGGGATGCATGTCTTGGGATGCTCCAGCGGCCTCATCGGCCGGGCGCTACGCTCCGCCGGAATCCGGCAAAGCGTCAGAGGAGCTTCGTGCCCAACCTGCCCCCCCCTACGGCCACTCCATACCGAACCAGCCCCCGCCGCCGGGCCGGTTCGGTTCCCCGCAGAGAACCGTCCTGGGGTGCGGCGGGATGGCGACGGTCTTCCTCCTGCTGCTCCTGATCGTCGCGGCGTGCTCCGAAACTACGCCGACGAAGCCCGTACCGGGGCCCACCGTGACCGTCACGGTCACGGCCTCCCCCAGCCCCACGCCTTCGGCCCGGCTCATGCCCCAGATCGTGGGGTCCACGCACGCCGACGCGGCGAGGCAGATCGAAGCCCTCGGTGGAGGCGCTCTCCAGGGCAGGACCGTCTATGCGGACGTCACCCTCCCGGCCGATCCCGGTGCCTGGCTGGTGTGCATCCAAGGGCCGGCCGCGGGAGAGCTGATCACGATCGGCGGGCAGCGCGTGGCCCTGGCCGCGCCGAATGCGAAATGCCCGGACAGGGAAGGGACTCGGCTCCACCCGGAGCCCCGGCGGACGCCCACTCCACCCCCGGCGCCCACGCCGCCGAAGGACGACGGCAAGGGGTCGGTCTCCGGGGGCAGTAGCAGCGGCGGCTCCTCCTCCGGAGGCGGCAGCACGAGTGGGGGCGGCACGAGCGGCGGCGGAGGAACGACCAGCGTCCAGTTCGGCCGGTTCTGCTCCCCCGTCGGAGCCATCGCGACGACGGCGGACGGACGCCCGGCGAAGTGCTTCATGGGCAAGGACGGCCGTGCGCGCTGGGGTTACCGGAGTTAGCCGGGTGCGGCCCGCGGAGCGAGATGGGCCGGTTCTCGGCGTGACCGAGATCGGGTCCCAGGGCGTCCCCGTCTTCCAGGACTACGCCGCATGCAACATGGCCCCGATCAGCCAGGAAGGCTGACCCGGCCGCCTTCGCAGTCGTCGTGCAGTGCAGAGCCTCCGCTTGGAACGTGGCGGAGGCTCTGCGGTGATGCCGGTCAGGACCAATTGGTGCGCCAGGGCTCGTAGTGCGGGTTGTCCTCGCAGCGGTCCATGATCTCGATCTTCTTCACCGTGTCCACCGGGCAGACGGCCACGATGAACGAGCGTGCGATGCCGCCCGGGAAGGCCACCTCCACCTGGGAGGCGTACTTGTGGGTGTCGCCGATGGTCTGGTTGACGTCCACCCCGCCCGGGGCGTCGATGTAGTAGTTCCAGCCACTCTTCCAGGACTTGTACAGGTCGTGGTTGTACGTGGTGGAGACGTACGGGGAGGGCTGGTTGACCAGGACGTAACTCTCGATGTCGTACTGGCCGTTCAGGGTGTCCCTGGGCAGGAAGCCCTCCTCGAAGACCACCGACGGCGGGCGGCCGTCCGAGCGGTAGAGCTGCTTGCAGTTGATCCGCCAGGACGGGGAGGGGGTGATGCGCTCCACCTCCACGCGTTCGTCGGCGGCTGCGAAGAGGTGGTTCTGGACTCGGGGGCAGGAGTTCGCGGGAGCGGCCGCGGCCGCGGCCGCGTGGAGCGATCCGGGGGCGGAGGCGGGGGTCGACGCGGAGGCGGAGGCCGGGGGGAGCAGGGCTGCGGCGAGGACGGTCGCGAGCACGGCGGCGCGACGGCGTAGGGCAGAGATGATCACGCGCCTAGCCTCGCGCCCGCGCAGCGCCCGCACGGGCATCCTCACTCGATGGTGAGCGTGTCGGAGATCGCGCCGACTGCCTTGATAGTGGGGAGAGTTGAGGCGTAACGATCCTTCGGCGGCGCCCGTCCCGCGCACCCTCGATCCACTGCGGGGCCTGCCCGGGACCGGAACCCCGGGAACCGGTTCCCTGTTCGGCATACGCACGCGGGGATGATCACCGTATTCTGCGGCGGTTCGCCTCAACAACGACCATGGGGGGGCCCATGGGGGGACATGTGTTCCAGCGAAGCACGCACCACAGACGCAGGGGTGTCGCCATGACAGCGATGACGGGCGCGGTCGTCCTGTCCCTCGCCGGCTGCGGGGGCACGGCCACGACGAGTTCCGACAAGCCCGGCTCGACGCCCGTGATGCCCGCGCTCGTCGGCAAACCGGCCTTCGAGGCCGAGAACCTCGTCAACAAGCTGTTGACCAAGCCGGTCGAGGTCCGCAGCGCCTACTCCGACGTCGAGCTGCCCACCGTCCACTTGGTGTGGCGGGTCTGCTTCCAGACCCCGGCGGCCGGGGCCCCGCTGCCGTCCGGCAGCGCCGCCGAGATCTCGCTCACCGACACGGTCACCCCGTGCCCGGAGAAGGCCGGAGCCGCCCTGAAGCGGCCCGCCAGCACCCCGGCGCCGCCCCAGACCCCGGGCTCCGGCAAGACGCCGGCCCCCGCCGCGACGGGCAAGGCGAAGCCGCCGGCGTCCTCCCCGACCCCGGCCCCCGCGCCCAAGGACACCTACTACAAGAACTGCGCCGAGGCCAAGGCCGCCGGCGCCGCCCCTATCCGGCGCGGCCAGCCCGGCTACGGCAAGCACCTCGACAGGGACAACGACGGCATCGCCTGCGACAAGTAGGAGGAGGGGGGAGGGGCCGCCCCGCGCTGCGGCGATTTTCGGCCTTGCGCCCCGGCCGGCCCTCGCCTCCGGTGGGCGGCCGCCCTCAGAATCGGCCTGACGGCACAGTTCTGAGGGCGGAGCCATGGCAACAGCGCAAGCACCACGGGCAGGCAGCAGCGACCGTACGGGGATACCCCGGCTGGAGGGTGCCCCGCTGCTCGGGTCGCTCGCCGACCTGACGTCGGATGCCCTCGGTACGTACCGGCGGGCGCAGCACCTGCACGGTGACATCGTGCGGATCACGGCCGGCCCGCCGGGCCTGCGCACCGAGCTGCACTGTGTGTTCTCGGCGGAGGGAGCGCAGCAGGTCCTGGCCTCGCAGGCGGCCAACTTCCGCAAGGACAACGCCCTGTACCAAGAGATCCGCGACGCCCTCGGCAACGGTCTGCTCACCAGCCAGGACGAGGATTACCTGCGCCAGCGACGGCTGGTGCAGCCGCTGTTCACCAAGCGCCGGGTGGACGGGTACGCGGACGCCGTCGCGACCGAGACCGCTTCCACCCTCGCCTCCTGGGAGGCGGCGCCGGACGGGGTCGTCGACGTCTCCGACGAGATGATGGCCCTGGCGCTGCGCGCCGTCGCCCGGATCCTCTTCGGCACCGACGTGGACGCCACCGCCGATGTCGTGGACCGGTGCTTTCCGGTCATCACCGCCTATGTGATGCGCCGCGGCTACTCCCCCGTCAACGTGCCCCGCGACTGGCCCACTCCGGGCAACAAGCGGGCGGCGGCCGCGATGGACGAGCTGTACGCGGTGTGCGACGGGATCATCGCCGAGCGCCGTCGGAGCACAGGCGCAGGCGAGGATCTGCTGTCGCTGCTCGCCGCCGCGAGCAGCGCGGACGACGGGGAGTTCGACGCCACCGAACTGCGCGAACAGGTCCTGGTCTTCCTGCTCGCCGGGCACGAGACGACCGCCACCTCGCTCGCGTTCTCGCTCCACCTGCTGGCCCGCCATCCCGGCTTCCAGGACCGGGCCCGCGCCGAGATCGCCGCGGTCCTGGGCGACCGTACGCCCGGGGCCGCCGATCTCGACCGGCTCCCGTACCTCACCCAGGTGCTCAAGGAGGCCATGCGGCTCTACCCGGCGGCCCCCGTCCTCGGCCGCCGCTCGGTCGCCGCGGCCGAGGTCGACGGGTACACCATCCCGGCCGGCGCCGATGTGATCGTGGCGCCCTGGGTGACCCACCGACACCCCGCCTACTGGCCGGACCCGGAGCGCTTCGATCCCGACCGGTTCACCCCGGAGGCGGAGGCGGGACGGCCGCGTTACGCCTGGCTGCCCTTCGGCGGCGGTCCGCGCGCCTGTATCGGACAGCACTTCTCCATGCTGGAGTCGGTGATCGCGCTGGCGATGCTGCTGCGGACCTACGAGTTCGAGGCCGTGGACACCGAGATTTCCGTGGCCGCCGGGATCACCCTGCGCACCACCGGTCCCGCGCGCTGCCGGATCCGTCGCTTGGGGGCGTAGGCCGCCGCCCGCGGGGGCGGGGGCGCGACCCGAGCCTCACCGGCGGACGCGCAGTGGCCTCACGGCTCCTTCACCCCCGCCGCCCCTGCCGCCTCCGTCGGTTTGTGGTTGCCCTGGAGGCGGGCGATGTCCGAGGGCCGTACCTGGATGACGACCAGCGCGATCAGCGCTCCGACCAGGGTGAACACGGCCGCCACCACGAAAGCCGCGCTGATGCCCGAGGTGAGCACCTGGTCGCTCCACGGCTTGGGGAACTGCCGGGTGCGCGCGAAGAACGCCTTCTCTTCGGGGGTAGCCGTACGCATGAAGCCCGCCACCTGGTCCTTGGCCTCGTTGCGGCTGGCCGTGCCGAAGACGGTCACCAGGATGGAGAGGCCGAGCGAACCACCCACCTGCTGCATGGAGTTGAGCAGCCCGGAGGCCGCGCCCGACTCCCGGTCCGGGACGTTGGACAGGGCCATCAGAGTCAGCGAGACGAACTGCAGGCCCATGCCGAGACCGAAGAGCAGGAGCGGGCCGAGGATGCTGCCCAGGTACGTCGAGTGGATGTCGGTCTGCGTCAGCCAGGCGAGGCCCGCCGCCGAGCAGAGCGCTCCGGCGACCATGAAGGGTTTGGGCCCGAACTTCGGCAGGAGTTGTGAGGTGATTCCGGCGCCCACCGCGACCACGGCACTCACCGGGAGGAAGGCGAGGCCGGCGCGCAACGGGCTGAAGCCCAGCACGATCTGCACGAAGAGCGTGAGGAAGAAGAACATGCCGAAGATCGCGCAGGCCAGCATGAGCATGATCCCGTAGGTCCCGGCCCGGTTGCGGTCGGCGAACATGTGCAGCGGGGTGATCGGCTGCGGCGAGCGCCTCTCGTTGAGGGTGAACAGGGTCAGCAGGACCACGGCGGCGCCGAAGGAACCGAGCGTCCAGCCGTCGCGCCAGCCGTCCTGCGAGGCACGGATGAAGCCGTAGACGAGCGCGACCATGCCGGTGGTGGACAGCAGTGCGCCGGCGAGGTCGAAGTGTCCGGGGTGGCGTTCGGACTCGCGGATCACCTTCCGGGCGAGCACGGCGATGACCACCGCGATCGGGACGTTGACGAAGAGCACCCAGCGCCAGTTGAGCCATTCGACGAGCATGCCGCCCGCGAGCAGGCCGATCGCGCCGCCGCCGGCCGAGACTCCGGCGAACACGCCGAAGGCGCGGTTGCGGGCGGGCCCTTCGCGGAAGGTGGTGGTGATCAGGGCGAGGGAGGTCGGGGAAGCGATGGCTCCGCCGACGCCCTGGAGGGCGCGGGCTGCCATCAACTGGCCCGCGTTCTGCGCGAATCCGCCCAGGAGGGAGGCCAGCCCGAAGAGCAGGACGCCGAAGATGAAGACACGTTTGCGGCCGAGGATGTCGCCGGCGCGGCCGCCGAGGAGCAGCAGGCCACCGAAGGCCAGGGTGTAGGCGTTGACGACCCAGGAGAGGCTCTCGGTGGAGAAGTCGAGGGCGGTCTGGATGTGCGGCAGCGCGATGTTCACGATGGTGATGTCGAGAACGACCATGAGCTGGCACGAGGCGATGACGAAGAGTGCGAGCCCGTTCCCGCTTCCGCGGACCTTGCCGTCGGTCCCGTTTCTGGTCGGCGATGCGTTCCCGTCCACCCTCACGACGCTAAGCCCGCGTCCACGAGGTCACCACTCGAACGGGCTAGGCTATGTGACATTTTACATGTCAAACTACGGCTCATGGATGACTTCCTCAGGCTCTCCGCGAGCACGGCCCGATTCACCTACGGCGCCCCGCGCGCCTTCGCATTCGGGGACGATGGCCGGCTGCTCTGGTTCCTCCGCTCGACCGGCCCCACCGATCCCTTCGACAGCCTCTGGGCCCTCGACACCGCCACCGCCACCGAGACCCGGCTTGCCGACCCGCGCGAGCTGTGCACCGAGCCCGGCGACCTCCCCGTCGTCGAACGCCGGCTGCGCGAACGCTCGCGGCTCGTCGCCGCCGGGATCGGCTCCTACGCGCTCTCCGCCGACGGACTCACCGCCGTCTTCGCGCTCCACGGGCGCCTGTACGAGGTCACCCGCCCGGCGGAATCCGGAGCGCCCGCGCAGCCCAAGGAGCTCCCCACCGCAGGGCCCGTCTTCGACCCGCGCCCGAACCCCGACGCCTCGCGCATCGCCTACGTCACCGACGACGCCCTGCACACCATCCCCGGCGGCCGCGTCAGCCCCGACGACGGAGCCCGCTGGGGCGTCGCGGAGTTCGCCGCCGCCGAGGAACTCGACCGGCACCGGGGGCACTGGTGGTCCCCCGACGGGGAGCGCCTGCTCGCCGCCCGCGTCGACGAATCCGCCCTCCAGCGGCGCTGGTTCGCCGACCCCGCGCATCCGGAGCTCCCGGCTGAGGACTTCGCGTACCCCGAGGCGGGCGGCCCCAACGCCGACGTGCAGCTCTGGGTGCTCGGACCGGGCCGGGGCGCCGCCGTGCGGCTCGACTGGGACACCGAGACCTACCCGTACGTCTCCGACGCGCAGTGGCCCCCGGGTGACACCGCGCCCGCCGAGATCCTGCTCACCGTGCAGGACCGGCTCCAGCAGAACGTGCTGCTGCTCTGCGCCGACCCGGACACCGGGCGCACCCGGGAGCTGTCGCGCACCACGCATCCCCAGTGGGTCGACCCCATGCTCCCCGGCACCCCGGCGCGCCTGGCCGACGGCAGGATGCTCACCTCGGCCGACACCCCCGGCGGGGCGGCCCGCGCGCTCGCTCTGGACGGGGTGCTCCTCACCGGGGACGGGCTCCAGGTCCGCAAGGTGGCCGCCGCCCACGGGACCCGGCTGCTGATCGAGGCCGGGCAGCGCGACCCCGCCGAGCAGCAGGTGCTCCTGCTGGACCCGGACACGGGCGACCTGACCCCGCTCGCGGACGGGCCCGGGGTGCACTCCGTCCTGGCTGCCTCCGCCGGGGCGCTGCTGCTGAGCTCCGCCGACGCCGACGGGATCCGGCGCGTCCTGCGGACCGCCGACGGGCGGGCCACCGACCCGAAGTCCAGCGTTCCCGGCGACCTGTCGCAGCCGCTGCCGTACCGGGTGGTCCCGGTACTGGAGCGGGTCACCGAGCACGGGGTGCCCACCGCTCTGGTGCTGCCGCGCGGGCACGTCCCCGGCACCCGGCTGCCCGTCCTGATGGACAGCTACGGCGGCCCCGGCATGCAGGACGTCAGCGCCGAGCCGCGCCGCTGGCAGCACCGGCAGTGGTGGGCCGACCAGGGCTTCGCCGTGGTCACCGTCGACAACCGCGGCACCGCGTACGTCTCGCCGCAGCACACACACGCCATGTACCGGGGCTTCTCCGAGGTCACCCTCGAGGACCAGGTCGCCGCCCTGCAGGCGCTCGGGGCGCGCCACGGCGATCTCGACCTGACCCGGGTGGCCGTCCGCGGCTGGTCGTACGGCGGGTACCTCTCCGCGCTCGCGGTGCTGCGCCGCCCGGACGTCTTCCACGCGGCGGCGGCCGGGGCCGCGCCGACCGACTTCCGGCAGTACGACACGGCGTACACCGAGCGGTACCTGGGCCTGCCCCAGGAGCACCCGGAGGTCTACGAGCGGGACAGCCTGCTCTCCGACGCGGCGGGGCTGCGCCGGCCGCTGCTGCTCGTCACGGGGCTGGCCGACGACAACGTCCACCCCTCGCACACCCTGCGGCTCTCCCAGGCCCTGACCGACGCGGGCCGCCCGCACCAGCTCATCGCGCTGCCGGGCGTCACCCACATGACCCCGGGCGGGGCGCGGGAGAAGATCATGGCGCTGGAGCTGGAATTCTTCCGCAAGGAGCTGGGCCTGGCCTGAGGCGTGGCGGTGGCCCGGCCCCCAAGCCGGGCCACCGCCACCGGAACGACGGGAGGGCCCCGGAGCGAGATCATCGCTCGGGGCCCTCCCTGTGCCCGGGTTCCCCGCCGGTCCCCCGGGCGTCCGCGGCTACGCCATGTGGCAGGCCACCTCACGGGAGGCGACCGTCCGCAGCAGCGGCCGTTCGGTGCGGCAGATCTCCTGCGCCACGGGGCACCTGGGGTGGAAGGTGCAGCCGGGGGGCGGGGCGGCCGGACTCGGCGGATCGCCGAGCAGCACGATCCGCTCGCGCCGCCGCTCCGCCGCCGGGTCGGGCAGCGGTACGGCGGACAACAGCGCCCTGGTGTACGGGTGCTGGGGGTTCTCGTAGAGCGACTTCTTGTCGCCCATCTCCACGATCCGGCCGAGGTACATGACGGCGACCCGGTCGCTGACCCGTTTGACGACGGAGAGGTCGTGCGCGATGAACACGTAGGCCAGGCCCAGTTCCGCGCGCAGCCGCTCCATCAGGTTGACGATCTGGGCCTGAACGGAGACGTCGAGCGCCGAGACCGGTTCGTCGGCGATGATCAGCCGGGGGCTGGTGGCGAGCGACCGGGCGATGCCGATGCGCTGCGCCTGGCCGCCGGAGAACTCGTGCGGATAGCGGTCGATGTGCTCCGGGATCAGTCCGACGAGCTCCATCAGCTCGGCGGCCCGGCGGCGGGCGTCCGCCGCACTCGAGCCCTGTACCAGCAGCGGGTCGGAGATGATCCGGGCCACCGTCTGGCGGGGGTTGAGGGAGGAGTGCGGGTCCTGGAAGACCATCTGGAGGTTCCGGCGCAGGGGGCGCAGGGCGCCCTGGGAGAGCCGGCTGATGTCCTTGCCGTCGAACTCGACGCTTCCCGAGGTCGGTTCGAGCAGCCGGACCAGCATTCGCCCGGTGGTGGACTTGCCGCAGCCCGATTCCCCTACGAGGCCGAGGGTCCGGCCGGCCTCCAGGTCGAAGGAGACTCCGTCGACGGCACGCACGGGCGCCCCCCGGCGCCCGGTCGCGGTCCGCTTGCCGGGGAAGGACATCGTGAGGTCGCGGACCCGCAGCAGCGGGGGCGGACCCTCGCCGCGGGCCGCCGGGACCCGGTCGGTGGGGGTTCCCGTCCCGTTCGTGGTGGTCATCGGGTCACCTCCCGGACGGCGCCGGCGAAGTGGCAGGCGGACTCGCGGCCGGCGTCGCCGTACGGACGCAGTTCCGGCCGCACCGTGGCGCAGCGCTCGCGTTCGGCTTCGCCGGCCGCGGCGGCCACGGGGCAGCGCGGTGCGAAGGCGCACCCCGGGGCCGGGGCGAGCAGGGAGGGCGGGGAGCCGGGGATGGCCCGCAGCGGCTGGTCGTCGGCGTCGTCCAGCCGGGGCAGGGAGTCCAGGAGCCCCCGGGTGTAGGGGTGCGCCGGTTCGGCGAACAGGTCATCGACCGGGGCCTGTTCGGCGGCCCGGCCGCCGTACATGACGAGTACCTCGTGGGCAACCCGGGCGACCACGCCCAGATCGTGGGTGATCATGACGACGCCGAGTCCGCGCTCCTGCTGGAGCCCGGCGATCAGCTCCAGGATCTGCGCCTGCACGGTGACGTCGAGGGCGGTGGTGGGCTCGTCGGCGATGAGCAGGTCGGGCTCGCAGGCCAGCGCCATGGCGATCATCGCGCGCTGGCGCATGCCGCCGGAGAACTGGTGCGGGTACTCCCCCGCCCGGCGGGCGGGTTCGGGGATGCCGACCTCGCCGAGCATGTCGACGGCGCGCCGTTTCGCGGCGGCCCGGCCGGCCCTGAAGTGGACCCGGAAGTGCTCGGCGATCTGCTCGCCGACGGTGTAGTAGGGGTGCAGGCTGGACAGCGGGTCCTGGAAGATCATGGCCATCTTGCGGCCGCGCAGCTTGGAGAGCTCCTTCTCGGTCTTGGTGGTCAGCTCCTGTCCGTCGAGGGCGATGGAGCCGCCGATCTCGGCGCCCCGGTGCAGGCCCATGACGGCGAGGGAGGTGACGGACTTGCCCGAGCCGGACTCCCCGACGATGCCGAGCGTGCGGCCGGCCTCGACGGTGAAGCCGAGGGAGTCGACGGCGCGTACGGTGCCGCGCGGGGTGGTGAACGTGACGTGCAGGTCCCGGACTTGGAGCAGGGGGGGCGCGGGGGCCGCGACGTCGGAAGGCGGAGCCATCAGTACCTCACCCTCGGGTCGATGACGGCGTACAGGAGGTCGACGGCGAGGTTCGCGACGACGATGAAGAAGGCGGCCAGCAGGGTGACCCCGAGCACGACGGGCTGGTCCGAGCTGACCAGGGCCCCGTAGAACAGCCGCCCGATGCCCGGGAGTCCGAAGATGGACTCGGTGATGACGGCTCCGGCGAGCAGGCCGCCGAGGTCCATGCCGAAGATGGTGAGGATCGGGGTCATCCCGGAGCGCAGTCCGTGTTTGACCACGACGGTGCGCTCGGGCATTCCCTTGGCGCGGGCGGTGCGGATGTACGGCTCGGCCATCGCCTCGATCATGGAGCCGCGGCTCTGGCGGGCGTACATGGCGGCGTAGAGCAGGGCGAGGGCGGTCCAGGGCAGGAGCAGGTTGCTCGCCCAGCCCAGGGGGTTGTCGGTGAAGGCCTGGTAGGTGGGGTAGGGCAGGAGCCCTGCGATCCGGATGACTCCGTAGATGAGCATCACGGAGGTGAAGTACACGGGCAGGGAGGCGGCGGCGACCGCGCCGACCATGAGGGCCTTGTCCGTGGCCGTGTCCTTGCGCAGGGCGGCGGTGACTCCCGCGCCGAGCCCGAGGACGAGCCAGAGGGCGGCGGCGCCGACGGCGAGGGAGGCGGAGACCGGGAGCCGGTCCATCAGCAGGTCCCATACGGGCAGGGAGTTCTCGTATGAGTAGCCCAGGCAGGGGAAGTCGCACTGGACGGCGTACTGGCCGGTGCCGAGGGTGCGGCCGGTGAAGATCCCGGTGAGGAAGTCGCCGAACTGCCGCCACAGCGGCTGGTCGAGGCCGAGGTACGCGCGTACGTCGGCCAGCCGCTCGGCGCTGCAGGTCTTGCCGCAGGCGGCCGCGGCCGGGTCGGAGGGGAGCACGTAGAAGATGAGGAAGGTGACGGCGGCGATGGCCAGGAGGACGCCGGCGAGGGCGAGCAGCCGGCGCGCGAGGTAGAGGATCACGTGCGGCCACCCCTCGGGTCGAGGATGTCGCGCAGGGCGTCGCCGAGCAGGGTGAAGGCGAGGACCGCGAGGAAGAGGAAGAGGCTGGGGATGACGAAGTACATGGGGTCGGTCTCGTAGAAGGCCACGGACTCGGCGATCATCTGGCCCCAGGAGGGGGTGGGCGGGCGCACGCCCACGCCGAGGTAGCTGAGCGCGGCCTCGGTGCTGATCATGCCGGGGATGAGCAGGGTGGTGTAGGCGATGACCGGGCCGGAGACGCCCGGGAGGATGTCGCGGGTCAGGATCCGCCAGGAGCTGGACCCGCCGACGCGGGCGGCGTCCACGTACTCGCGGTGTTTGAGCGAGAGGGCCTGGCCGCGGACGACGCGGGCGACGCCGGGCCAGCCGAAGACGCCGATGACGACGGTCATGAGGACGATGCGGTTGACGTCCTTGGCCACCGACAGCATCGCGATCATGAAGATGAGGGACGGGAAGGACATCGTCAGGTCCATCAGGCGGGACAGGACAGTGTCGGTGCGCCCGCCGAAGTAGCCGGCGGCGATTCCGGCGGCGGTGCCCGTCACGACCACGATGGCGGTGGCGGCGAAGGCGATGAGGAGCGAGACCTGGGCGCCGTGGACGACGCGGGCGAACAGGTCGCGGCCGGTGACGGGTTCCACTCCGAGCCAGTGCTCGGAGCTGATCCCGCCGAAGGAACCGAGCGGCTGGCCGCCGAGGTAGGGGTCGATGGCGGACTTGTCGAACTCGTCCGGGGACCAGCCGCCCAGCGCGCCCAGCCAGGGGGCGGTGGCGGCCATCAGGACGAAGAGGAGGACGACGCAGAGGCTGACGCGGACGGCGGGGCGGCGGCGGAGTTCCCGCCGGGCGAGCTGCCAAGGGCTGCTGCCCGGAGGGATCTCCTTGGCCGCCGCCGCGTCCGCCGGCTCCGGGGAGCCGGGGTCGGCGGCGAGGGCGGCGGTCATGATCAGCCCTGGCCCTGGCTCTTGGCCGGGTCCTTGAGGCCGATGGTGGCGTAGTCGAGCTGGCCGACCCAGACGGGGTGGCCGAAGGCGCCGGCGATGTTGGTGCCGACGAGCAGCGGCTTGCGCTCCAGCAGGACGGGGACGGCCGGGGACTTCTTCATGATCTCGGCGTCGAGGTCGATCCAGGCCTGGTTGGCCTGCTTGGCGTCGGCCATGGCGTTGATCTCGTCGATCCGCTTGATCGTCGCCTCGTCCTTGAACTGCGAGTAGTTGCCCGAGTTGCCCTTGGCCTTGATGGTGCGGCCGTCGAAGACGAAGGGCAGGAAGGTGGACCCGGAGGGGTAGTCGGGGCACCAGCCGGACAGGACGAGGTCGGGGGCGGTGGTGGTGTCGCCGATGACGTCGTAGTAGGCGCCCGGGTCGACGGTGTCGATGACCACCTCGACGCCCGCACGGGCCAGGCCCTGCTGGATGGCCTCCGCCTTGCCCTTGTCCCCGGTGGAGACGGCCAGGGAGACCTTCAGGGTCTCCTTGCCGGCGGCCTTGAGGAGCTCCTTGGCCTTGGCCGGGTCGCCGGCCGGCGCGATCTTCAGGGTGTCGGCCTGCTTGCCGCCGGAGAGGGCCGGCGGCAGGTAGGCGGTGGCGACCTCGTTGAGGGCCGGCCCGCCGCCCGCGGTGACCACGGCCTCCTTGTCGACGGCGTACTGCAGGGCCTCGCGGACCTTCGGGTCGTCGAAGGGGGCGCGAGAGTTGTTCATCTGGAGCATCTCGGTACAGCCCTGGGACTCGGCCAGCAGCCGCGACTTGATCTCCGGCTTGGGCAGCACCTTGGGGGCGCTCTCGGGCCGCATCTCGGACCACTGGACGGAGGAGGCGTCGGCGCCCTCCCCGGCGATGATCCGGTCGTCGATCTGGCCGCCCTTGAGGCCCATGACGACCACGAACTTGTCGGGGTAGGCCTTGCGGACGGTGTCGGTCTTGGCGTCCCAGTGCTCGTTGCGGACCAGGACCAGCTTCTTGTCGCGGTCGTACGACTCGATCTTGTACGGGCCGGAGGAGAACGGGCGGGCGTCGTACTGCGTGCCCTTCTCCTGCGACGCGGGGACCGGGGCGAAGGTGGGCAGGGTCGCGGTCGCGGAGAACTCGGCGACGGGCCGCTTCAGTTCGAAGACGATCGTGCGGTCGTCGGGGGTCTTCACGGAGTCGAGGTGCTTGCCCTGGAGCGGGCCCTTGTAGCCCTCGGCGCCGGCGAGGTACTGGGCCGCGTAGTCGGGGCCGCCGGTGAGGTCGGGGGCCATGGAGCGCTCGACGTTGTACTTGATGTCCTGCGCCTTGATGGGCGAGCCGTCCTCGTACTTCACGCCCTCCTTCAGGGTGAAGGTCCAGGTCTTGCCTCCGTTGGAGGAGGTGCCGAGGTCGGTGGCGAGGTCGGGGACGAGCTCGCTGCCGGCCTTGCCCGGTTCGGCCTTGAAGGTGACCAGGGTGCGGTAGAGGAGGCGGGTGCCGAAGTCCATGGTCGGCATGACCCAGTTGCGGGCGGGGTCGAGGTGGGCGAAGTCCTGGTTGGACAGGACGGTGAGGGTGCCGCCCTTGACGGGCTCGCCGCCGAGGATCTTCCCGTCGTTGGCGGAGGCGGGGTTGGAGGCCCCGGGACCCGTGGCGGAGCCCTTCTTGGGGTCGGAGCAGCCCGAGGCGCCGAGTGCGAGTGCGGCCACCAGGGCGGTGGCGAGGGCGAGTTGGGTGCGCTTGGTCATGGGTCACTCCAGTGAAGGGCCGCGCTCTATGATGTGACCGGTAACATAGTAATGTGAAATTGTACTGACAAGGGGTTGGACCCAAGTGGGACCCACCGTTATCCAGCCGTGTCCAAATCACCACGGACGGCGGGGCGTTGGGCATGCCGAACGCCGGGCGCGCTGCTGCGCCGCCCGGCGTCGTGGGAGGGGTGGGGCCCCGGGCTAGAGGCCCGAGCCCAGGCGGCCCTTGGTGCGGCCCACCGGTTCGTCGCGGCCCTGGGCCCAGAGGGAGCGGACGTGGCCCAGGTGACGGGTCATGCAGGCTTCGGCCGCCTCCGCGTCGCCGGTGAGCATCAGGTCGAGGAGCTCCAAGTGCTCCTCGGCGGAGGAGACCAGCTTGCCGGCCTCGTCCAGGCCCGTCAGGCCGTACAGCCGGGAGCGCTTGCGCAGGTCGCCGACGGTTTCCACCAGGCGGTCGTTGCCCGAGAGGCCGAGGAGGGTCAGGTGGAAGCGGCGGTCGGCCTCCAGGTACCCGATGAGGTTGTGCTCGCGCGCGCTGGTGACGATCTCCTGCGCGATGGGACGCAGGGCCTCCAGCGCCTCGGGGGCGGCGATCTTCGTGATCCGGCCGATGGTCGGGACCTCGATCATCGTGCGCAGCTCGGTGTACTGGTCCAGATCGCGCTCGCTGACCTCCGTGATCCGGAAGCCCTTGTTGCGGACCGGTTCCACCAGGCCCTCGCGGGCCAGGTCGAGCATGGCCTCGCGCACCGGGGTGGCCGAGACGCCGAGCTCGGCCGCGAGGCCGGGGGCGGAGTAGACGCTCCCGGGGCGCAGTTCACCCGCTATCAGGGCTGCCCGCAGGGCGTGGCCGACCTGGTCGCGGAGCCGTTCCTGAGCCTTGATGAGACTGTGCTGCTTCAGGTCACCCATTGCATTTCCTCCGAGACCGCTCACACCACCGGCGTGCGGAGGAACAGCGTACAATGTCACGTTGCGCTTGCTCCTCAGCGGATGCCGCCCCCGGCGGCCTCAAACAGGGCCACCGCCACAGCGAGATCTTCCCAGGCCATGCCCACACTCTTGAAGAGCTGTGGACAACTCGCCGCCCCCGCACCCGGCATCCGGCCCGCGACCAGGTCGGCCAGGGTGCCGCTGATATGACCGGCCCCGATAGCCCCTTCCGCCTCCGGCACCAGCAGGTCCCCCGCCTCCCGCAGGGCCGCCGCACGCGACTCCACGTACACGGCCGCCCGCCGCACCAGCGCCGTGTCCACCTCGCGGGCGTCCGGCTCGTGCGAGCCGACCGCGACCACGGTGGCGCCCGGCGCGATCAGCCGCCCGTCGAAGAGGGGCTCGCGGGAGGTGGTGCAGCAGATCACCAGGTCGGCATCGGCCACTTCCTGCGCCGCACCCGACCGGGCGGGGACGCCCAGCCCCCGCGCGTGCGCCGCCAGCTTCTCCGCGCCGGCGGCGCTGCCCGGTGACCCCGCACGGGCCACGACCACCACCTCCGCCAGCTGCCGCATCGCGTGCACCGCTTCGAGGTGCCCGTAAGCCTGCGGTCCCGATCCGAAGAGCAGCAGCCGCAGCGGCCGCCCGGCCGGGGCCAGGTGGCGCAGCGCGAGCGCCGAGACCGCCGGGGTGCGCAGGGTGGTCAGCGCCGCCCCGTCGAGCAGGGCGAGGGGGCTCAGGGTGGGCCCGTCCAGGAGGAGGTAGGACCCGGTGATCCGGGGCAGCCCGCGCGCCGGGTTCCCCGGGGCCACCCCGGCGATCTTCACTCCGGCGTAGGCCCCGGTTGCGGCCGGCATCAGCAGCAGCTCCCCGCCGCCCGGCACGGGCAGGGCGCTGCGCGGCGGGCAGGTCTCCGGGTCCAGCCCGGCCAGCAGGACGCCCGCCAGCGCGTCCGCGGCGGCGGCCGGGGTCAGCAGGCCGGCCATCTCGGGGCCCGACAGCTGGGGGATCAAAGGAGGAACCCCGTGCCGAGCGCGTCCTGCGGGTCGACGCTGAAGAGGTGTTCGCCCGTGCGGTACGCCGTACCGGTGACCTCCGTGACCACGCCGTCGGCCGCCCGCGCGGCGACGCGGCCCGTGAACACCGTGCCGACGACCGACTCGTGCAGCAGGTCCTCCCCCTCCCCCAGCCGCCCGTCCTCGGCCAGCAGCGCGAGCCGCGCCGAGGTGCCGGAGCCGCAGGGCGAGCGGTCGATCTGCCCGTCGGCGAAGACGGTGACGTTGCGCTGGTGCGGCCCGAAGGGGGTGTCGGGGAGGTCCTCGTACAGGGTCACCCCGTACACCCCGGACAGCAGGGGGCCGTCCGGGTGCCAGGTCCCGGGGTGGGTGGCGAGGGCGGCCCGGATCTCCTTCCCGGCGCGCACGAGCCCGGGCAGCGACGCCAGGGTCACGTCGAGGCCGAGGTCCCGGGCGGGCAGGGAGGCGTAGCAGGCCCCGGCGTGCGCGATGTCCACCTCGGCCATGCCGAGGGTGGTGGCGACGGGCACCTTGCGGGCGCTGGTGCGGGCCGGGACGTTGCGGAAGGTGACCCCGGTGGTGCGGCCCCCGGAGCGGTGCACGGTCGCGCCGACCCGCCCCGAGGGCACGTCGATCCGTACCTGGACGTCCCCGTCGTCCGGGGCGGCGACCCGGCCGGTGTCCACGGCCCAGGCGCCCAGCGCCATGGTGCCGTGACCGCAGGCGGTCGAGTAGCCGTCCTTGTGCCAGAACAGCACCCCGAAGTGGGCCCCGTCGTCGTCGGGCGGGACCACGAAGCCCCCGTACATCCCGGCGTGCCCGCGCGGCTCCTGCACGAGGAGCCGCCGTACGTCGTCCAGGGCTCCGCGCCGGGGGGCCGTGCCCGATCCCCCCGGTCCGATGGCGGTGGCGCAGCGCTCGGCGACGGTGTCCCCGGGCACGGGCGGGGCGCCCCCGGTGGTGAGATCGACGATGCGGAAGGGCTCGCCCGCGGTGTGGTAATCCACGGTTCGTACGACGGTCACAAGAGGAACCCTCCGGGGAACGGGTCGGTCGGGTCGAGGAAGTACTGGGCCGTGCCGGTGATCCAGGCCCGGCCGGTGACGGTGGGCACGAGGGCCGGGAGGCCTCCGACCGTGGTCTCCCCTACGAGACGGCCGGTGAACTCGGTGCCGATGAAAGACTCGTTGACGAAGTCCGTGTCCAGCGCCAGCAGCCCGCGGGCGTGCAGCTGCGCCATGCGCGCGCTGGTTCCCGTACCGCAGGGCGAGCGGTCGAACCAGCCCGGGTGGATGGCCATCGCGTGCCGGGAGCGGTGGGCGTCGGAGCCGGGAGCGGCGAGGTAGACGTGCTTGACCCCGGCGATGGAGGGGTTCTCGGGGTGCACGGGCCGGTCCGCGGAGGCGTTGACCGCCTCCATGACGGCCAGGCCGGCCGCGAGCAGGTCGCCCTTGCGCTCGCGGTCGAAGGGGAGCCCGAGGGAGTCGAGTTCGACGAAGGCGTAGAAGTTGCCGCCGTAGGCGAGGTCGTAGGTGACCGTGCCGTATCCGGGGACCTCGGCCTTGAGGTCGAGGCCGACGCAGAAGGCGGGGACGTTGGTGAAGGTGGCGGCGGTGGCCGCCCCGTCCTCGACGCGGACGTCGACGCTGACCAGCCCGGCCGGGGTGTCGAGCCGGACGGTGGTGACCGGCTCGACGACGGGCACCATGCCGGTCTCCACCAGGACGGTGGCGACCCCGATGGTGCCGTGCCCGCACATGGGGAGCAGGCCCGACACCTCGATGTAGAGCACGCCGAAGTCGGCGTCGGGGCGGGTCGGGGGCTGCAGGATGGCGCCGCTCATCGCGGAGTGGCCGCGCGGCTCGTACATGAGCAGGGTCCGGAGGTGGTCCAGGTGCTCGATGAAGTGGAGCCGCTTGTCGGCCATGGTGGCGCCGGGGATCACCCCGACTCCCCCGGTGATCACCCGGGTGGGCATGCCCTCGGTGTGCGAGTCCACCGCGTGGTAGACGTTTCGGGTGCGCATCAAGTCCCCCTAGTGTTCGATTAGTTGAGGCCTTCGGCGAGCGCCTTCTCGGTGGCGGCGCGGACACCGGCCTCGATCTCGCCGGTGAGCGGGAAGCGGGGCGGGCGGGTCGGGCCGCCGGGGCGGCCGGCCAGGTCCATGGAGAGCTTGATGGCCTGGACGAACTCGGTCCTGGAGTCCCAGCGCAGCAGGGAGTGCAGGGACTTGTAGAGCGGCAGGGCGGTGTCGAGGTCTCCCGCGACGGCGGCGCGGTAGAGGGTGGCGCAGGCCTGCGGGAGCGCGTTGGGGTAGCCGGCGATCCAGCCGACCGCGCCGGCCAGGGCCAGTTCGAGCAGCACGTCGTCGGCGCCGATCAACAAATCCAGCCCCGGGGCGAGTTCGGCGATCTCGTAGGCCCGGCGCACGTCACCACTGAACTCCTTGACGGCGACGATGGAGCCGTCGGCGTGCAGTCGGGCCAGCAGGCCCGGGACGAGGTCCACCTTGGTGTCGATGGGGTTGTTGTACGCGACCACGGGCACGCCGACGCGGGCGACCTCGGCGTAGTGGGCGCGTACGGTGTCCGCGTCGGCCCGGAAGGCGTTCGGCGGCAGCAGGAGTACGGATCCGGCGCCGGCCTCGGCGGCCTGCTCGGCCCAGCGGCGGGATTCGGCGCTGCCGTAGGCGGCGACTCCGGGCATCACGCGAGCGCCGTCACCGGCGGCCTCGACGGCGGTGCGCACGACGCGGGCGCGCTCCTCGTCGGTGAGGGTCTGGTACTCGCCGAGGGAGCCGTTGGGGACGACGCCGTCGCAGCCGTTGGCGATCAGCCAGGCCACGTGTTCGGCGTAGGCGTCGTGGTCGACGCTCAGGTCCTCCCGCAGGGGCAGGGTGGTGGCGACCATGATGCCGTGCCAGGGGCGGGTGCGGGTGTCCGTACCGGCGGGCGCGGGGGTGTGCGCGTGGGTCATGAGAGTGCTCCCTAGGGTGATGTGTGACATTTTACTAGTGGGTATGACGTGGCCACAAGAGGTGCGGCCGCCCTGTCGGCGGTGCCGTCAGGGAAGTTCGGCGGGAAGCGCCTCAGTGAGGCGGTTCGGCGGGAAGCGCGGCGAGGTGGCGCAGCGGGACCGGACAGGACAGCGGCCTGCGGTCGGGGGCGGGCTCGGTCCCGGCGAGGGCGGCCACGGCCGGCCCGCACATCCGGCCCTGACACCAGCCCATCCCCGCCCGTGTGAGGAGTTTGACCGTACGGGCGTCCCGTGCGCCCAGGTCTTCGACGGCCTCCCGGATCCGGCCCGCCGGGACCTCCTCGCAGCGGCACACGTCGGTGTCCTCGCGCAGCCAGCCGGTCCAGCCGGGGCCCGGCCGATGCGCGCCCGCCATCGCGGCGGCGAAGGCGCGCAGCCTCGTACGGGTACGGACCAGGCGCGCCGGAACCGGCCGGCCCGCGACCGAATGGGCGGCGACCTCCCCTTCGACCAGGGCCAGCTGGGCTCCGCCGATGCCGCCGGTCTCCCCGGCGGACCAGACCCCGGGGACGGAGGTGCGCTGCTCGGCGTCCAGTTCCAGCGCGACGGTGGCGTCCGGGCTCGGGCGCGTCGCGCAGCCGAGACCAGTGGCCAGCTCCAGCTGGGGCACGAGCCCGTGGCCGACGGCCACGGCGTCGCAGGGGATGCGGCGGGCGGTGCCGGGCACCGGACGCCAGTCCCGGTCGAGGCGGGCCACGGTGACGGCCTCCACCCGGTCGCCGCCGTGGGCCTCGGTGACGGCGTGCCGAGTGAGCAGGCGCACCCCGTGGCGGAGCAGCGCCCCGCCGTACGTGGCGCCTTCGGCGAGCTTGCCGGGGTTGCGGAGCAGCGCGGGGGTGTGGTGCACGTAGCCCGTGTACGCGGCGGCCTCCACGACGGCGGGCACCCGGGCTCCGGCTGCTGCGAGCGAGCCCGCCACGGCGAGCAGCAGGGGCCCGCTCCCGGCGACGACGACCCGGCTGCCCGGAAGCACGAGCCCGCCCTTGAGCATGGCCTGCGCCCCGCCGGCCCCGACGACCCCGGGCAGGGTCCACCCGGGGAAGGGGAGCTGGCGCTCGTAGGCGCCGGTGGCGAGCAGGACCCTGCGGGCCCGGACCGTGGCGGCGGCCTCGTCGGGCCCGGCGACGGCGTGCAGGGTCCAGGCGGGGCTTTCCCCGGCGTCCGGGGTGACAGTCCAGACGTGGTGGTAGGGCAGGTACGCGATCCGGCCGGCCGATACATGGGCGCGCAGGGCGGCTTCACGCGAGGCGAAGGCGGGCCATCCGTGGTGCAGGGCCTCGGGGCGGGCCGCGCCGAGTCCGGGCGCGGGGTGACGGTAGTACTGCCCGCCGGGGCGCTCCCCCGCGTCGAGCAGGGTGACGCGCAGGCCCAGGCCGGCGGCCGCGACCGCGGCGGCGAGGCCGGCGGGGCCGGCGCCGACGACGGCGAGGTCGGACGGGGAGTCAGACGGCGAGGTCGTCATGGCCGGTCCCTTCCTGGGTGGTGACGTGGTCGCCCGGGCGGGCGGGGACGAGGCACGCGCGCTGGTTCGGGCGGCCGTTGACGGTGACGAGGCAGTCGTAGCAGCTTCCGATCCCGCAGAACGCTCCGCGGGGGGCGGCGGTTTCGCGGGTGGTGCGCCAGGCGAGGATGCCGGCGGACCAGAGGACGGCGGCGATGCTCTGTCCGGCTTGGGCCGGAAGTTCGCGGTCGTCGAAGCGGAGGCTCCAGGTTTCGGCGGGGGTCCCGCCCACCAGGTCGCGGGGCGACCTCCGCCGGCCCCTCGTAGCTTCGCTCATCGCTTCCGTCCTCCTCGGTTCCTCTGACTCGGCACGTTCCGCACCACGGCTGCTGCCCCTACGGGGCGAAGTCCCCGCCCCGCCCCTTGCCGCTGCGCGGGGCAAAGTCCCCGCAGCGCCCCTTGCCGCTGCGCGGGGCAAAGTCCCCTACCCGCCCTTCCACCGTTCCCCGGGCCAGCCCGGACCCGCGCCTCAAACGCCGGCGAGGCTGGGGGACGCCCACCGGGCTGAAAGCGAGGCCCCGGGCTGCGCCCGGACCCCTGGGGCTCCGCCCCAGACCCCGGTCCTCAAACGCCGGACGGCTGAATTGGCTGCGCCGGGCCGGGGACGGGGGCGGGGTGGGGTGTCGGCCTGGACGTAAAGCGTGATTTGTGGCGCTGGCACACCCCGCGCCCTGTCGGAGTAGGGAGAGGGCGCCTAAATCATGCAGTCCAGGCCGACACCCCACCCCGCCCCCGGCACCGGCCCACCCGCAGCCACGGCCACGCCGACACCACCCCAGCCCCGCCGGCGTTTGAGGCGCAGGGGCCCGGGGACCGGTCCCCGGCAACGGCGCCGCACCCAGGCGACCGGTCATCCCAGGGACTCCGCAAAGCGGGACGGGGCAAAGGGTGCCGGATCCAGGACAGGCGCCGCGCCCGTCAGGAACGCCGCGATCAGCGCCCCCGTCGCCGGCGCCAGCCCAATGCCCGCACCCTCGTGGCCGCAGGCATGGAACAGCCCCGGGACCCGGGCGTCCGGCCCGATCGCCGGAAGGTGGTCCGGCAGGTACGGACGGAAGCCGTGGTACGTCCGCAGGACGCGCACGTCCGCCAGCACCGGAAACAGCGCGGCCGCCTGCCCCGCCAGCCGCCGCAGCGCCTCCGTGGACAGCGAACGGTCGAAGCCGACCCGTTCCCGCGTGGCGCCGATCAGGACCGGCCCCGCCGGGGTGCCCTCGACCACCCCGGAGGACTGCAGCGCCGCCGACCCGCTCGCGACGTCCGCGATGTAGTCCGCCGCGTAGACCTTGTGCCGCACCACCCTCGGCAGCGGCTCCGTCACCAGCACGAACCCCCGCCGGGGCAGCACCGGAAGGGTGGCTCCGGCCAGCGCCGCCACCGCCCCGCCCCAGGTGCCGGCGGCGTTGAGCACCGCCGGGGCGAGGAGGTCGCGGCGGGCCGTACGGACCCCGCGGAGCTCGCCCGCAGGGCCGCCGCGGAGCAGCTCCGTGACCTCCTCCCCGAGGTGGAGCTCCACACCCGGCGCCGCGGCCAGCAGCCGCGCCGCCGCCTGGGCCGGCTGGACCTGGGCGTCCTGCGGGTAGAGGAAGCCGCCCGCCAGGTCCGGGGCGAGGTGGGGCTCCAGTTCGCGCAGCTCCCCCGCTCCCACCTCCACCGCGTCGACCCCGGCCGCGCGCTGTCCGTCCGCGAAGCCCCGTAGGGCCTTCACGGTGGCCTCGGACGCGGCGACGACCAGGCCGCCCTTGGACTCGTACTCGATCTCCCTCGGGAGTTCGAGCGCGAGCTCGCGCCAGAGCCGCTCCGACAGCAGCGCGAGGTCCAGCTCGGGGCCGGCCTCCTTGTCGGAGACGAGCAGGTTGCCTTCGCCGGCGCCGGTGGTGCCGCCGGCGACCGGGCCGCGGTCGACGACGGCCACGCGCAGTCCGGCGCGCGCCGCGTAGTACGCGCACGCGGCTCCGACGACGCCGGCGCCGATGATCACGAGGTCCGGGGAGTGTCTGGGCACGGCAGTAATATGTCACATTTCTTTAAGAGGGGACAGGGCCTGTCGAGGTCAGCCGCGCAGCGGGCCCTCGCAGCTGTAACTCGACGTACCCGCCACCCGGTTGGTCCAGATGTCCAGCGCGCCGAAGGAGCAGTTCATGTCGGCCAGGTTGTTCGAGGCCGCGCCCGCCCGGTCCAGGATGAAGTAGTCGACCGTCTCGGACATGTCCTTGAAGTTCTGGTCGTCGCTGCGCCAGTCCTTCAGGTTCGCGGTGATCCTGCCGGTACAGGTGAACCGGCGCTTGCCCGGCTCGCCGTTCTCCACGCAGTCCGGGGTGTTGTACGTGGCCGTCGCGAAGGTGGACTTCACGTCCGCGAGCACCGCGTCGCGCAGTTGCGCGTTCGGGGTGAAGGAGGTGTTCGGCACGAACAGCTGGTCGACCTTGGCGATCTGCGCGTCCAGGAACCGGTCGTAGCCGGTCTGGACGGCCGCGTCCCGGCCCATCCGGCCGCGCCAGGCGTCGAAGCCCGCCGGGTCGTCGGCGCGCAGGTACCCGTACATCTCCCGCAGCTTCGAGGGCTGCTCGGTCCACAGGAACTCGAAGAAGGCGCCCGAGTACCCGTAGAAGCGGAAGCCGTCGTTGGCGTAGGTGGCGTGCAGGAGCTGGTTCACCGACATGCGCGGGCCGCCGCCGGCCGTGTCGTTGATGATGCTCTTGATCAGGGACTTGCGTACGGCGATGCCGTTGTCGCGGGTCGCGCCGTCGAAGAACTCGGCGGTGCCCTCGTCCATGGCGGTCGTGCGGTCGTTCTGGTACCAGGCGCCCTGGCCGAAGGTGCCGGGCACGGCGAAGCGGCCGTTGAGGTAGTGCGCGTACTCGTGGCGGAAGAGCTCTTCCAGGGTGAGCTGGGAGTCCTGCGGGACGCGGCGCTGGTAGGTGTAGAAGGTGGCGCCGTTCTCGATGTAGATGCCACCGTTGTTGGTGCCGTAGCCGGTGAGGACCGGGTGGTAGTTCACGTAGTCGGCGCGGGAGGCGTAGAGCACGATGTTCAGGGTGGCGTTGGCGTCCCCGGCGATCGGCTGGTCGGTGCCCAGGACCCGGTGGTACTGGGTCTTGACCTGCTTGCTCGCGTAGTAGAGCTGGTCGACGGTGGCCCGGTCGAGGGCGGTGCGGACCTTGATGGCGCCGTAGTCGTACGTGTAGGTGTTCGGGAAGAGCTCCCGCTCGATGTCCTCCTTGCACACCCCGTACGGCTTGCACGCCTGGTAGAAGTTGAGCCAGGAGACGGCCTTCGCCCACGGCTCGCTGCCGTCGCCGAAGGCGGCCCGGGCCGGGGCGAGGAGCGCGCCGAGGTCGGCGGTGGTCCCGTCCTTCAGGCCCGCGATCTGGCCGAAGCGGCCGAACTCGGCGATGGCGTCGCGCGCCACCCAGGCGTTCGCGGTGCCCTTGAGGTGGGCGTACGTCGCGAAGTTCCTGAAGGTCGCGCGGTACGGGGCGTCGGCGGCCGCGGCCGCGTGGAACGCGGTGTCGTTGTTGTACACGCCGAGGTAGTTGACGGAGAGGGCGGCGAGCGCCGCGCCCGCCCAGGCGGTGTCCAGGTGCGTCGCGGTGTGCGACGGGTCCATGGTGGCCAGGACGTTCCCGATCAGGCCGAGCTGGTGGTGGCGCAGGCCGGGGGCGGAGCCGGCGTAGAGGGCCTCGCGCAGGGTGCGGGCGTTGGAGGCGGTGGCGTCGAAGGTGCGGGCGGCGCCCGCGAAGGCGGCGATGGCCTGGCGCATGGCGTCGACGGTCGGGGCGTCGGTGACGTCGATCTCGGTGCGGGAGTGGTCGTGGTAGGCCACGGCGTGCAGGTAGGTGAACATCTCCTCCAGGTGGGAGGAGTTCAGGCCGTCGTGGGAGGCGGCCAGGCCGGATATCCGGCGGGAGACGGCCTGCACGTGGGCGTCCGACATGACGGGTGCCAGGCGGGCGTCCCAGGTCCAGAGGAGGCCCGAGAGGCAGCCGCCCTTGGCCGCCGTGACGGCCGGGTCGGCGAGGAAGTCGGCGAACTGCTCCGGGGAGAGCCCTGTGATCCCGTCGAGGGTGCAGGGGACGCCCGTGGCGGTGCCCCGGGCGGAGGCGGCGAGCCTGCCGCTCTTGGTGGCGGGCGCGGCGGGCGCGGCGGGCGCGGCGGGCGTGGCGGCCGCGGTGATGGTGGCCGGCTCGGTGACGGCGCCGGGCACCTTGCCGTCGGCGACGGCCTGGCCGCCCGAGGCCTGGCCGCCGGGGGCCGGGGCGGGCGCGGGGGTGGCCTGCTGCTCGTCGGCGAGGCGCTCGACCTCGTCGAAGGGGTTCACCCCGGCCTCGGCGCCCGGGGCTCCGCCGTGGGGAGCCGCGGCCGGGCCGGCGAAGGTGCCGGGTGCGGTGACACCCGTGGCGTCGGCGCGGGCGCCGGTCCCGGCGGCCTGGGTCACGGCCTGGCCCGCCGTGGCGAGGAGGGTGACCGCGACGGCGGCGGAGAGGAGGGACGTGCGCACGACTCTGTGCTGGGACACCAAGGACTCCTGGCTGGGAGGGGCGGTGGGGGAAGTGCGGAACTGCCCTGCTTCACGCGGCGTTTGACGGGGATTAACGGGGCGCGGTGTGAGCTGTAACATAGTAATGTGAAATTGCACTGACAAGACCTGTGCGCCCACCAGTTCGCATCTTCTTGAGGGAGCCCCTGTGACCGACACCCCCTCCCGCCCCACCACCGGGCTCAACATCGGCAGTCACGACCTGCCGGTATCGGCCGAGTTGTCCCGCTTCATGGCGTCGGACTGGGCGGCCTCGCCGCTGCCGGACGCCAACGGGCAGGTCCACGTACCCGCGTACGCCGTCACCCCGGCCCGCCGCGCACGCCTCTCCGCGCGCTTCCCCGGGGAACGCCTGATCATCCCCGCGGGCGAGCTGAAGGTCCGCAGCCACGACTGCGACTACCGCTTCCGCCCGCACAGCGCGTACGCCTGGCTGGCCGGGCTCACCGGCGAGGACCAGGTCGGCCACGTCCTGGTCCTGGAACCGGCCGGCCCGCACGGGCACGAGGCCGTCCTCTACCTGCGCCCGCGCTCACCGCGCACCGGCGGCAACGAGGAGTTCTACCGCGACCGCCGCTACGGGGAGTTCTGGGTCGGCCGCCGCCCCGACCTCGCGGAGGCGGAGCGGCTCTCCGGCATCCGCTGCGCCCACCTGGACGCGCTGGGCTCCCCCTCGGGGCGCAACGCCGCCGCGGACAAGGAGCTCGCCGCCGCCCTCTCCGAACTGCGCCTGGTCAAGGACGCGTGGGAGGTGGCCGAGCTGCAGCTCGCCGTCGACCACACCACCGCCGGGTTCGAGGACGTCGTACGGGACCTCCCGCGCGCCCTGGCCCACCCGCGCGGCGAGCGGTGGATCGAGGGGGTCTTCAACCGCCGCGCCCGGGCCGAGGGCAACGGCACCGGGTACGAGACGATCGCCGCGTCGGGCGCGCACGCCTGCGTGCTGCACTGGATCCGCAACGACGGCCGGCTGAACGCGGGCGACCTGCTCCTGATGGACGCCGGCGTCGAGACCGACGGCCTCTACACGGCCGACGTCACCCGCACCCTCCCGCTGTCGGGCCGGTTCTCCCCCGTCCAGCGTCAGGTGTACGAACTGGTCCTGGCCGCACAGGACGCGGGCATGGCCGCACTGCGGCCGGGCGCCAGCTTCCGCGACTTCCACCGGGCCGGGATGCGGGTGATCGCCGAGGGGCTCGCGGAGTGGGGGGTGCTCAAGAACGCCGAGGGCGATCTGCACCGGCGCTACACCCTGTGCAGCAGCGGGCACATGCTCGGGCTGGACGTGCACGACTGCGCCCAGGCGCGCGCGGACGCGTACCTGGACGGGGTCCTGGAAGAGGGCCAGGTCCTCACCGTGGAGCCGGGGCTCTACCTCCAGCCCGACGACGAGACCCTCCCGCCGGAGCTGCGCGGCATCGGCGTCCGCATCGAGGACGACCTCGTGATCACGGCCGAGGGCGCCCGGCTGATGTCGGGCGCCCTGCCGCGCACGGTGGCGGGCATCGAGGAATGGATGGGGAACCTGCTGGAGGGCTAGGACCGGTCGGCGGCGGCTACCGCGACCGGGGTGGAGTCAGTTGTTCCAGTTGCTCCAGTCGTGGCGGCCGTCGTTCCACCCGCCGTCATTCCACCCGCCGTCATGCCGGTTGTCGTGGTTCCAGTTGTCGTGGCCCCAGTCACCGTTACCGCCACGCCCACTGTCGTTCCAGTCGTCGTGGCCCCAGTCACCGTTACCACCGCGCCAACTGTCGTTCCAGTCATCGTGGTTCCAGTTGCTGTGCGAGCTGTCGTGGTACCAGCCCCTGACATCGTCCCAGCACCAGCTGGGGCGGTCGTTCCCACGCGAGGAATCGCAGCAGTCACGCCACCAGTCGCCCCCACGCCAGTCGTTCCCACGCCAGTCGGAACACCGGTCGTACGTCTGTGGCAGACCCGAGGCAAAGGCACTGCTGACCGGCATCAGGCCGATCGTGATACCGGCGGCTCCTGCCACGGCCGCCGCAACGAACCCACGGCGCATAGTCATACACCTCCGAGGATGAAGGGTGAAATACCGCTAATTCGGGGCATTTCCACCCTCCCCCCTCCCCCGCCCACTGTCAAAGGCACCCGCTCCCACCTGCGAAAAGGCCTACGGGAGCACCGCCAGCCCGTCCAGCTCTACCAGCGCCGCCTCGTCCCACAGCCGGACCACGCCCACGACCGCCATCGCCGGATACTCCCGACCCGCCAACCGGCGCCAGATCCGGCCCAGTTCGGGGGCGCAGGCCCGGTAGTCGGCCACGTCCACGGCATAGACGGTGACCCGCGCCAGACCGGACGGCGAGCCGCCCGCCTCCGCCAGCGCGGCCAGCAGGTTCGCCAGCGCCCGCTCGAACTGCTGCGGCAGCGTCTCTCCCACCACCTTCCCCGCGCCGTCGAGCGCCGTCTGACCGGCCAGGAAGACCAGCCGGCCCCCGCTCGCGACGACGGCGTGCGAAAAGCCCGTCGCCGGGGACAGCTCTTCCGGGTTGATCCGCTCCAGGCTCATGCTTCCCCCACCTCCTGCATCTCCTGCATCTCCTGCATGTCCCGCAGCTCCCGTGCCTCCCGCGCTTCCCGCTCCTCCCGGTAGAGCTCCTTGGCGATGATCGTGCGCTGCACTTCGCTCGCCCCCTCGTAGATCCTCGGCGCCCGCACCTCCCGGTACAGGTGTTCCAGCAGGTGGCCCCGGCGCAGGGCGGCCGCCCCGTGCAGCTGTACCGCGTGGTCGACGACGTACTGGGCCGTCTCGGTGGCCAGCAGCTTCGCCATGGCCACCCGCCTCGGCACCTGCGGGGAGCGCGCGTCCGCGTCGTAGGCCTCCGCCGCCGCGTACACGAGGAGCCGGGCCGCCTCGGTCCGGGTGGCCATCTCGGCCACCCGGTGCGCCACGGCCTGCAGGTCGCCCAGTACCCCGCCGAAGGCGGTACGGGCCGCCGTGTGCGCCACCGTCGCGTCCAGGGCGGCCCCGGCCATCCCGACGGCGAAGGCGCCCACGCTGGGGCGGAAGAGGTTCAGGGTGTCCATGGCCACCCTGAAGCCCCGGCCCGGCTCCCCCAGCAGGTCGGCCGGACCCACCGGGACCCCGTCGAAGGCGAGCGCGCCGATCGGGTGCGGGGAGAGCATGTCCAGGGCCTCCCCCGAGAGCCCCGGCCGGTCCGCCGGGACCAGGAAGGCGCTGATCCCCTTGGCCCCCGGACCCTCGCCGGTGCGGGCGAAGACCGTGTAGAAATCGGCCTCGGGCGCGTTGGAGATCCAGCACTTCTCCCCGCTGAGCCGCCAGCCCCCGCCATCGCCCGCACCTTCGGGCACCGCTTCGAGCGCCAGCGCCCCCGCGTCCGACCCGGCCCCCGGCTCGCTCAGCGCGAAGGCCGCCACCGTGCGCCCGGCCCGCACCCCGGGCAGCCAGCGCTCGCGCTGATCGTCGCTGCCCGAGCGCAGGACCGGGTAGGCGCCCAGTCCCTGGAGGGCGAGGGCCGTCTCCGCCTCCGTGCAGCCGTAGGCGAGGGACTCGCGCAGCAGGCACAACTCCAGCGCGCCCGAGGTGAACACCCGCCCCAGCAGCCCTTCTTCGCCGAGTGCGGCGAGCAGCGGCCGGTTGACCCGGCCCGGCTCCCCCTTCTCCGCCAGCGGCCGCAGCCGCTCCGCCGCCAGTGCGCGCAGCCGCGCGCACCACTCCTCCTGGTCCGCCCCGAGCGCGAATCCCGTGAATCGGGTCATCCGTATGCCCCAGCCTCTATCGCGTCCTGTTGACTCCCGTCACCATGACGATACGCTCGTGCTGCGTTCGCACGGCCCGGCTCTTCCACTTCGGTCCACAGTCCATACGCAGGGTCCGGCCCCCACCCGGGGCGCGGGCCGTCGCAAGGGGGCGAACCCGCCTTGGAGCTCAAGCCTTCCGCTCACCGAGACACCTTCGCGCGCGACCACCTGCCGCCCGCGCACGCCTGGCCGCGACTCCTCTTCGAACTCCCCGCTCTGGCCTACCCCGACCGCCTCAACTGCGGCGTGGAGCTGCTCGACGCCACCATCGCCCGGCTGGGCCCCGACCGGCCCGCCTTCCGCGGCGCGGACGGCACGGTGTGGACGTACGGGGAGCTGCACGCCCGCGTGGACCGGCTCGCGCACGTCCTCACCTCCGACCTCGGCGTGGTCCCCGGCAACCGGGTGCTCCTGCGCGGCCCGACCGGCCCCTGGCTCGCCGCGTGCTGGCTGGCGGTGATGAAGGCGGGCGCAGTGGCCGTCACCGTGCTGGCCCAGCAGCGTGCGCAGGAACTGGCCACGGTGTGCTCGATGGCCCGGGTGAGCCACGCCCTGTGCCAGGCGGAGGTGGTGGACGACCTGGTGAAGGCGGGGGTGCCGGGCCTGCGGATCACCGCGTACGGCGGCGCGGACCCGGGCGACCTGCTGCGGCTGGCCGAAGCGGAACGCCACGCGGAGCCCTTCCCGGCGGTGGAGACCTCCGCCGACGACGTGGCGCTGATCGCCTTCACCTCGGGCACCACCGGGCGCCCCAAGGGCTGCATGCACTTCCACCGCGATCTGCTCGCGGTGGCCGACACCTTCTCCCGGGAGGTGCTGCGCCCCCGCCCCGAGGACGTCTTCGCGGGCAGTCCGCCGCTCGGCTTCACCTTCGGCCTCGGCGGTCTGGTGGTCTTCCCGCTGCGGGCCGGCGCCTCGGCGCTGCTGCTGGCCGACGGCTCCCCGCGCCGGCTGCTGCCCGCGCTGGCCGAGCACCGGGTGTCGGTGCTGTTCACCGCGCCCACCGCGTACCGGTCGATGCTGGACACGCTGGGCCCGTACGACACGGGCGCCTACGACCTCTCCGCGCTGCGCCGCTGCGTCTCGGCGGGCGAGAACCTGCCGGCCGCCACCTGGCAGGCCTGGTACGAGCGCACGGGCCTGCGGATCATCAACGGGATCGGCGCCACCGAGCTGCTGCACATCTTCATCTCGGCGGCCGACGAGGACATCCGGCCCGGTACGACGGGCCGCGTGGTGCCGGGCTGGGAGGCCCGGGTGGTGGACGGGGCGGGGCTGCCGGTCGCGGACGAGGTGCCGGGGCTGCTGGCCGTACGGGGGCCGGTGGGCTGCCGTTACCTGGCGGACCCGCGGCAGGGCGAGTACGTACGGGACGGCTGGAACCTCACGGGCGACACCTACGTCCGTGACGCGGAGGGCTATTTCCGCTACGTGGCCCGGGCCGACGACATGATCATCTCGGCGGGGTACAACATCGCGGGCCCGGAGGTCGAGGAGGCCCTGCTGCGCCACCCCGACGTGCTGGAAGCGGCCGTGGTCGGCCGCCCTGACGAGCGGCGCGGGCAGATCGTGGTCGCGTACGCGGTCCCCCGGGAGGGCGCGGTCCTCACCGAGGACGCCCTGCGCACCTTCATGCGGACCGAGCTCGCCCCGCACAAATGCCCGCGCACCTTCGTCTTCCTGCCCGCGCTGCCCCGCACGGCGACGGGCAAGCTGCAGCGCTTCCGGCTGCGCGACCAGGAGGGCCCCGGTGAGGGACACGAATTAGAGTGAACCCGTGGTCGAGCAGCACACCCCGCGATCTCTGATCGTCACGTTCTACGGCGCCTACGGGCGGGCCTTCCCGGGCCCCGTCCCGGTCTCCGCGCTGGTCCGCCTGCTGGGCGCGGCCGGCGTCGACGCTCCGTCCGTCCGCTCGTCGGTGTCCCGGCTGAAGCGGCGCGGCTTCCTGCTGCCCGCGCGGACCGGGGACCGCGCGGCGGGCTACGAGCTCTCCGAGGAGGCCCGCCGGCTGCTGGAGGACGGCGACCGGCGGATCTACGGGGCCGCCCGCCCGGCGGAGTCCCAGGAGTGGCTGCTGGCCGTCTTCTCCGTCCCGGAGCAGGAGCGGGCGAAGCGGCACCTGCTGCGCTCCCGGCTCGCCGGGCTCGGCTTCGGCGCGGTGGCGCCGGGCGTGTGGATCGCCCCGGCCCACCTGGACGGGGAGACCCGCCGCACCCTGGAGCGGCTGCACCTGACGGCGTACGTGGAGCTCTTCCGGGGCGCCCACCTGGGCTTCGCCCCGACGGCGGAGTCGGTGGCCCGCTGGTGGGACCTGGCGGCGCTGGCCAAGCAGCACGAGGAGTTCCTCGACCTCCACGAGCCCTCGCTGCGCGCCCTGCAGACGGGCGCGGCCGTCCCCGCCCCGGAGGCCGCCTACCGCGGCTACCTCCTCGCCCTGGACACCTGGCGCCGGCTCCCGTACGCCGACCCGGGCCTGCCGCGCGGGCTGCTCCCCTCCGACTGGCCGGGAGACCGCTCGGCGGCGGTCTTCGCGGAGCTGCACGACCGGCTGCGGGACCTCGGAGCGGGCTTCGTGGAGCCCTGACCCCGGCGGGCGGGAAAAGGGCTGTACCGCGCGTCGGACCCGGGGTGATCATGTGCCATGACGTGGACCTTCACCCCTGATCTGGCGGCCTGGCTGGCCGCCGTGCGCCCCTCCGTGGCGGCGCAGCCCGTGCCCAACACCCAGCTGGTCACGGTCATCGACGCGCTGGAGCGGCAGGGCCCGGACGCCTTCGGGTCCGAGCCGCCCTTCTTCGGTTCGTGGACCGGGGCCGACGGGCTGGTCGCGGGCGCCGTCGTCCAGTGCCCGCCGCACCCGCTGCTGATCGGCGCGCTGCCCGCCGAGGCGGTCCGGGAGCTGGGGGCCGCGCTCGGCGCCGAGCCGCTGCTCGCCGGGGTCGACGCGCTCAATGCCCGCCGCGAGGACGCGAGGGAACTGGCCGTCTCCTGGGGGAAGCCGACCGAGGTCGTGGAGGAGAACCGCCTCTACCGGCTCGCCGGGCTCATCGCCCCCGATCCCGCCCCGGCCGGGCGGGCCCGCCTCGCCGGGGAGGCGGACCTCCCGCTGCTCCTGGACTGGATCACCGCCTTCAAGCAGGAGTCCGGCGAGGGCGGGGCCGCCTCGGGGGCAGCCCTGCGCGACCGGCTCTCGTACGGGGGCATGCTGCTCTGGGAGGACGCCGGGACACCGGTTTCGCTGGCCGGGTTCTTCCGCCCGATCGACTCGGTGACCCGGATCGGGCCGGTCTACACCCCGCCGGAGCTGCGCGGCCGCGGGTACGCGGCCGGGGTGACGTACGCCGCGACCGAGGCGGCGCACGCGGCCGGAGCCGCGGAGGTGCTGCTCTTCACCGACCTGGCGAACCCCACCAGCAACCGTGTCTACCAGCGCCTGGGCTACACCCCGGTCGAGGACCGGGTGGAGGTGGCGCTGGCATGACCGGCCCCGGCGAGCCGGTCGGGCCCGTCGGACCCCTCTGGATGCTGGCCGCGAACGTGGTCCTGTGGCGCCGCTACGGCGAGGGCGGTCAGGGTCAGCGCCCGGGCACGAAGATGTTCAAGGGCGGCTCCAAGGTGTACGTCCACGACCGGGTGAGCGGCTGGGAGGACTGCCAGGTCGCAGGCCGGCCCCGGCACGGCCGCGGGTACCGCTCGGCGTACGTGGCCACCCGCCACCTGCACGGCTTCCGTTCCGTGCTCGTACGGTCTCCCGCCGTGCTGCGGATCGCCGAGTACTCGGCCTTCGCGGACGAGGCGGCCGCGCGGGAGGCCGCGGTGGTCGCGGAGCGCATCGCCTGGGAGCTCCGCTCCTGCGCCTGGCCCTACTGGCCGCATCCAGAGCCCTGTCACTGCCACGAGTGCCTGACCCTGCGGCCACACCGGTAGCCGGGGGCGCTACCCCCTCCCCGTCGGCGGCTTGCGGCTGCCCGCGAGGTAGGGGGTGGGCCAGGGCGCGGCCGGGCCGGTGTAGGACTGGTCGGCGGCCGCGTGCAGGGTCCAGTGCGGGTCGTAGAGGTGGGGGCGGCCGAGCGCGCAGAGGTCCGCCCGGCCGGCCAGCAGCAGGGAGTTGACGTCGTCCCAGGAGGAGATCGCGCCGACCGCGATCACGGGGATGTTGAGGGCGCCCCGGATCCGGTCGGCGTACGGGGTCTGGTACGCGCGCCCGTACTCGGGGGTCTCCTCCGCCACCACCTGGCCCGTCGAGACGTCGATGGCGTCCGCGCCGTGGGCCGCGAAGGCTCCGGCGATGGCCACCGCCTCCTCGGGCGAGGTGCCTCCGGGCGCCCAGTCGGTGGCGGAGAGGCGGACCGTCATCGGCCGGTCCGCGGGCCAGACGGCGCGGACCGCGTCGAAGACCTCCAGCGGGAAGCGGAGCCTGTTCTCCAGCGGGCCGCCGTAGGCGTCGGTGCGGTGGTTGGTCAGCGGGGAGAGGAAGCCTGAGAGCAGGTAGCCGTGCGCGCAGTGCAGTTCGAGCAGGTCGAAGCCGCTCGCGGCGGCCCGGACGGCGGCGGCGGCGAAGTCGGAGCGGACGGCGGCGAGGTCGGCGGCGCCCATGGCCCGGGGCACGGCCGAGACCCCGGGGCGGTAGGGCAGCGCGGAGGCGGCCACGAGCGGCCAGTTCCCCTCGGGCAGCGGGTCGTCCATGCCCTCCCACATCACCCGGGTCGAGCCCTTGCGGCCCGAGTGGCCGAGCTGGACGCCGAGCGCGGTGCCGGGCGCCGAGGTGTGCACGAAGTCGGCGATCCGCGCCCAGGCGGCCGCCTGCTCGGCGGTGTAGAGGCCCGTGCAGCCCGGGGTGATCCGGCCCTCGGCGCTGACGCAGACCATCTCGGTCATGACCAGGGCGGCTCCGCCCAGGGCCCGCGCGCCGAGGTGCACCAGGTGGAAGTCGCCGGGCACGCCCTCGGCGTCGCCGCCCCCGGCTGAAGCCCCTCCCGCCGCCGAGTACATGTCCATCGGGGACACCACGACCCGGTTGCGCAGGGTCAGCCCCCGCAGGGTGAACGGCGTGAACATCGGCGGGGTTCCCGCCTCGTCCGGCCCGCCGTCCGCGGCCTCGGGGCAGCCGAAGTCGCGCTCCACCGCGCCGGTGAAGCGCGGATCGCGCAGCCGCAGGTTGCCGTGGGTGACCCGCAGGCTGCGGGTGAGCAGGTTGAAGGCGAACTGCCGGGCGGGCTGCTCCACGTACCCGGCGAGCTCCTCGAACCACCGCATGCTGGCGGCCGCCGCCCGCTGGGTGGAGGCCACCGCCGGCCGCCGTGCGGCCTCGTACGCGGCCAGCGCGGCCGGGACGTCCGGCTCTGCTTCCACCGCCCGCGCCAGCGCGAGCGCGTCCTCCACCGCCAGTTTGGTACCGGAGCCGATCGAGAAGTGCGCGGTGTGCGCGGCGTCGCCGATGAGCACCGTGTTGCCGTGCGACCAGCACGCGTTGACCACCGTACGGAACTGCGTCCACGCGGAGCCGTTCCCGCGCAGCGGCCTTCCCCGCAGTGCCTCGCCGAAGATCTTCGCGCAGCGCGCCGCCGATTCCGCCTCGTCGCAGAGGTCGAAGCCGGCGCGGTGCCAGACCTCCTCGCGCATCTCGACGATCACGGTGGAGGAGTCGGCGGAGTACGGGTACGCGTGCAGCTGCATCACCCCGTGCTCGGTCTCCGCGATCTCGAAGCGGAAGGCCTCGAGGGGGAAGTCGGCGGCCAGCCAGATGTAGCGGCACCGCCCGCCCGTGAGCGTGGGCCCGTAGTGCTCCGCCGCGGCCTCCCGGGTCGGGCTGTGCACCCCGTCGGCCGCGACCACCAGGTCGTACGAGGCCGCGAGCGCCCCGGGCTCGGGGGCCGGGGTGCGGAAGCGGAGCCGGACCCCGAGGCCCGCGCAGCGCTTGTGCAGGATCTCCAGGAGCCGGCGCCGGCCGAGCGCGGCGAAGCCGTGGCCGCCGGAGGTCAGCAGCCGGCCCCGGTGCACGATGTCGATGTCGTCCCAGCGGACGAACTCGGCGCTCAGGGCGGCGTAGACCACGGCGTCGGCCGCTTCGATGCCGCCGAGGGTCTCGTCGGAGAGGACCACCCCGAAGCCGAAGGTGTCGTCGGGGGCGTTCTTCTCCCACACGTCCACCGCGTGCCCCTGCCGGGCCAGCAGTGCGGCGGCGTACAGACCGCCCGGGCCCCCGCCGACCACGGCGACGCGCAGGGCGGCGGGTGTCCGGCCGGTGCTCATCGCGCCGGTGCTCATCGAACTACCTGCCCTTCCACTGGGGCGGCCGCTTCCCGGTGAAGGCCGCGTGGAACTCCCGGTAGTCCTCGCCGTTCATCAGCAGCGCCTGGGTGTTCGCGTCGAGTTCCACCGAGGCGGCGAGCGGCATGTCCAGCTCGGCGGTCAGCAGTGCCTTGGTCTGCGCGTACGCGAGGGCCGGGCCGGCGGCGAGGTGCGCGGCGAGCTCCGCCGCCCGTACGGAGGCCTTGCCCTCCTCGGTGACCTCGCTGAGCAGCCCGATCCGCTCGGCCTCCGGCGCTCTGACCTGCTCCCCCAGCATCAGCAGCCGGGTGGCGTGCCCGAGCCCGACGACGCGGGGCAGCAGGTACGCGGCGCCCATGTCCCCGCCGGAGAGGCCGACCCGGGTGAAGAGGAAGGCGAAGCGGGCGGTGGGGTCGGCGATGCGGAAGTCGGCGGCGAGCGCGATGACGGCCCCGGCGCCGGCGGCGACCCCGTGGACGGCGGCGATGACCGGGAAGGGGCATTCGCGCAGGGCGCGCACGACCTGGCCGGTCATCCGGTTGAAGTCGAGGAGCTGGGCGGTGTCCATCGCGAGCGTGGCGCCGATGATCTCGTCGACGTCGCCTCCGGAGCAGAAGCCGCGCCCTTCGCCGCCGAGCACGAGGGCGCGTACGGACCGCTCCCGGGACAGTTCGGCGAGCAGGTCGCGCAGGTCGGCGTAGGCGCCGAAGGTGAGCGCGTTGAGCTTCTCGGGGCGGTCGAGGGTGACGGTGGCGACGCCGTCCCGCCGGTCCACCCGGAGGTGGTTCCAGCGTTCGGTCGCGGGTGTGGAACCGAGGAAGGGACTCACCCTCCCGAAGGTATCACCGGTCCATGACTGTCGTCAGGGAAGCGCGATAACTGGGGGTCCGCGTGCGGGCCGGGGCGCCACACGCACCGAAGGTCCCGAGCCGCTGTGCCCGACGTCCCTTGCGATCGCGTCGGGGTGCCCTACAGCAGGACATTTCCACTTCGTATCGTTGAAAGCAGGATTTCCCCCGCCGCACCCCGTACACCCCCACCTACCCCACGGAACGGACGGTCCTGCCTTGCCCGACGCCTCCGCCTGGCGGATGGCCCTGCCGCACACGACAGCGGCCGTACCCATCGCCCGCGCCCTCGTCCGTACGGCCCTCGCCGACATCGACGCACCCGCCGACAGCGACACCGCCGAACTCCTCACCGCCGAACTGGTCGCCAACGCCGTGGAGCACACCCCCGGCGACGCCCCCATCGAGCTCGTCGTGGAACTGCTGGCCAACGGCTGCCAGGTCGAGGTCCACGACGGGGATCCGCAGCCCCCCGCCGACCTGACCGCCCCCGGCCGGGACGACGCCCACCCCGACCCCTGGCAGGAGCACGGCCGCGGCCTGCTGCTGATCCGGACCCTGAGCTCGGCCTGCGGCCACCGCGCCACCCCGCACGGCAAGGCCGTGTGGTTCACGCTGCCGTCCCGGCCGGCGCTCTAGCCCCCCTGCCCCCGGCCCACCGGTCCCGGCGCATGACTATGCGGCCGGGTCCCCCATGGCCGCGACGAGCACGGCCTTGATGGTGTGCAGCCGGTTCTCGGCCTCGTCGAAGACGACCGAGTGCGCCGACTCGAACACCTCGTCCGTCACCTCCAGCGAGTCCAGCCCGTGCCGCTCGTGGATCTCCCGGGACACCTGGGTGCCGAGATCGTGGAACGCCGGCAGGCAGTGCATGAACTTCACGTCCGGGTTCCCGGTGGCGCGCAGCACGTCCATGGTGACGGCGTACGGGCTCAGCGCCTCGATCCGCTCGTCCCAGACCTCCTTGGGCTCGCCCATCGACACCCAGATGTCGGTGACCACGAAATCGGCCTGCCCGACGCCCTCCGCGAGGTCCTCGGTGAGCGTGATCCGGGCGCCGCTGGCGGCCGCCAGCTCGCGCGCCGCGGCCACCACGGGCTCGGCCGGCCAGTAGTGCCGCGGCGCGACGATCCGTACGTCCATGCCCAGCAGCGCGCCGGTCACCAGGTAGGAGTTGCCCATGTTGAAGCGGGCGTCGCCGAGGTAGGCGAAGGCGATCCGCTCCAGCGGCTTGGCGCAGTGCTCGGTCATCGTGAGCACGTCGGCCAGCATCTGGGTGGGGTGCCAGTCGTCGGTGAGGCCGTTGAAGACGGGCACGCCGGCGTGGGCGGCGAGCTGCTCGACGGTGTCCTGCGCGTCACCCCGGTACTGGATGCCGTCGAACATCCGGCCCAGCACCCGCGCGGTGTCCTTGACCGATTCCTTGTGGCCCATCTGGGAGCCGGAGGGATCGAGGTACGTGGTGTGGGCGCCCTGGTCGGCGGCGGCGACCTCGAAGGCGCAGCGGGTGCGCGTGGAGGTCTTCTCGAAGATCAGGGCGATGCTCTTGCCCTGGAGGCGGCGCCGCTCGGCCCCGGCCTTCTTGGCCGCCTTGAGTTCGGCGGCGAGCTCGACGAGGCCGCGGAACTCGGCGGCGGTGAAGTCGAGCTCCTTGAGGAAACTGCGGCCGACAAGATCGGTGGCCATGGGGGCGCTCCAGAGTCACGGTGACAGGGGATGCTGGAAGTCTATACGACCACATGCATTGATATACAGAGCCTGACGCCGAAGGGTCGGCGAACTGACGGTAGGTCAGGTTGATGCGCCACGCGATGGCCGCGAGGAGTACGCGGTTGCCCAGGAGGAGAGCCCAGGGGCGGCCGCGTCCCCGCGTGGGGAGAACGGCGGCGACGCGGGCGACGAGCACGATGAACGCTTTGACGGTCAGTCCCGTCCAGGGGGCCGGGAGTGGGGCCGCAGGCTGGTGAGGTTGATCTTCGTGCTGGACGGTGACCTTGAGTCGTGCCGCTGCCTGCTGGCGCATTCGAGTCCAGGGATCGCGAAGGCCCTAGATCCCACCTTCTTTCTTGCTGGAAAGGCTTAATCACCCACATGTCGTATCGTAGGGTAGTCGCGACGTGACGGGGGGTGATGGTTATGCGGGCTGCGCAGGCGCAGCGGAAGTTCCGGGGCAAGAACAAGGCTCCGAAGTGGAAGAAGCCCGACGACGGGCAGGTGTCGGTGATGGTGCTGCCGCTGGCCGTCGCCGACCCCGCCGCCCTGGCTCGCGTGGAGAAGCTGTTCCGGGCGATGGGCTCGATCAAGCGGGCCGTCCAGCGTGATGCCCGCGCCAAGGTCGATGCCTACTGGTCCGCGTTCCACGAGCGCAACGAGGACGGGGCGAAGGCCGTACGGCAGCGTCTGGGCCTGTCCCGTGAAGCGGTGGAGCGGTGCGCGTACAAGCACCTGGAATCGTCGGGGCATTTGAAGCACCACGCCTCGAAGGCCCTGGCGATGCACATGGCCGACGAGGTGTGGAACGGCGTACAGCGCCACCTGTTCGCGGACGCCACGGGCAAGCGGCACGGCCGTCCGAAGACCGGGCGTTGGTACGACTTCACCCGCATTCCCGGCCGTGCCCGCTCCCACACCGCCGAACGCAAGTGGGAGACCTTCCGTCTCGTCGGCTCGCTGCCCGGCCACGTCATGGCCCACACCGACGGCGGCCAGCTCACCCTGATGCAGCCTCGCCGGATGGGAGTGCCGGCGGCGCCGTCCGGTGCTGTTCCCACCGGCAATACCACGGCGTCGGGGAAGCCGGGCACCCGCAAGGCAACGTGGTGGGACCACACCGGCCCGCTCGCCGTGGTGTTCGCGGGCGGCCCCGACTCCAGCCGGGGTGACCTCGTACTCCCGGTGCGCATGCCGCAGCGGCCCGGCCAGTGGGCGCGTGTCGAACACTTCCTGTCGAATCCCGGCCGCTGGCACAAGGTCGATCTCGTACGGCGTAGGAAGACGTCCGCGCCGGGCGGCTGGGTGTACGAGGCGCACCTGATGATCCTCGGCCCCGGATACACCGCCCCCTCCGTACGGGACATGCGCCAGCAGGCCGCCGAGATGGACAGGATCGGCGGCGTCGACGGCAACGTCTCCAACATCTCGATCCTCTCCCTGCCCGCCACCCTGGACCCCGCCGACGGCACTCCGGCCTCCACCGAGATCACCCTCAGCCCCGAGGAACGCGCCCTGCTGGAACGGGAGGCGAAGAAGCGGCGCGACCGTGCGCGGGCCTTGGAGCGCTCCCGGCGGGCGACGAACACCGGACAGTACGGCCTGTCGAAGAAGCAGACCAAGCGCGCCGAGCACCGCGCCGCCAAAGGTCTGACGCCCAAGCAGGTCACCGTTCCGGGTGGTGCGCGTGCTGCCCGCGTCGACGGGGTGCCGAAGCAGGCGTTCCGCCGCGACCGGATCTCAGGCGGCTACCGCGAATTGCGCGCCCGCCAGGCCGAAGCCGCCGCCTCGGCGGCCGAGCACCGACGCCATCGCGCCCGTATCCTCGCCCGGCAGATCATCGCCGCCCACGGCCCCACGCTGGTGGTCGAGGACTGCGACATCCGCACCTGGTACCGACTGTGGGGGAAGCGGCTTTCCCAGACCACCCCCGGCCTGCTCATCTCCGCACTCGACCGCGAATGCCAGGCTGCGGGCGGCCGTCTCGTACGGGCCTCCACCTGGTCCACAGCCCTGTCGCAGCACTGCCTGTGCGGCGAACGCGTCAAGAAGACCCTGCGCGACCGCGAGCACAAATGCATCGCCTGCGGCCTCGCCGGGAAACGCGACCTCGTATCCGCCGCCCTTGCCTCCTTCGTCCGTTTCGCTGACGTGGACGACCCCAAGACCGCGTACCTGGACACCACCGCGTCCCGGCACGCACAGATCGTTTTCGCACAAGGGCTGGAAGAAGCCCTGCGGGAGTCAACCGCACCGAGCCAGACCACCACGTCTCGTGGTGCCGGCCATGCGGCAGTCCCACGGCAACGCCGTGCGACCTCTGCTCCCCGAACCGCCGGACAGCGGTCCCGAGCAACCCCGGATGAGACACGCCCTGTGCGTGACCACGCCGGAAAGCCCGGACACCGCCCCGGCCGCAATCCACAGCTCACCCTCTGGTGAATAGCGGATCAAGTCTTAGGCCACCGCGTCCCGCTCCACCGGGCAGCTCATGCAGCGCGGCCCGCCCCGCCCCCGCCCCAGCTCGCTGCCCGGGATCTCGATCACCTCGATGCCCTGCTTGCGCAGGTGGGTGTTGGTCGTGACGTTCCGCTCGTACGCGACGACCACGCCCGGCTCCACGGCGAGCACGTTGCAGCCGTCGTCCCACTGCTCGCGCTCGGCGGCGTGCACGTCCTGGGTCGCGGTGAGCACCCGGATCGCGTCCAGCCCGAGGGCGGCGGCGATGGCCCGGTGCATGTGCTCCGGCGGGTGGTCGGTCACCTTCAGCTCGCTCGGCCCGCCGCCGGGCTCGATGGTGTAGGAACGCAGCATGCCCAGGCCCGCGTACTGGGTGAACGTATCCGCGTCGACCATCGTCATCACCGTGTCCAGGTGCATGAACGCCCGCCGCTTGGGCATGTCGAGCGCCACGATCGTCGTCGCCGACCCGGCGGCGAACAGCCCGCGCGCCAGCATCTCCACGGCCTGCGGGGTGGTCCGCTCGCTCATCCCGATCAGGACGGCGCCGTTGCCGATGACCAGGACGTCGCCGCCCTCGATGGTGGACGGGTAGTCGGCCTGCCCCTGCGACCAGGTGTGGAAGGGTCCGGAGCCGGTGAAGAGCGGGTGGTGCTTGTAGATGGCCTCGAAGTGCACGGTCTCGCGCTGCCGGGCCGGCCAGCGCATCGCGTTGATGGACACCCCGTCGTAGATCCAGGCGGAGGTGTCCCGGGTGAAGAGGTGGTTGGGCAGCGGCCCCAGCAGGAAGCCGTCCAGGTCCAGGGCGTGGAAGCGGACCGACACCGGCTCCGCGTGCCGCTCCAGGAACTCCCGCTTGGTCATCCCCCCGATCAGCGCCTCGGCCAGGTCCGCCGAGGACAGGCCGTCGAAGACCGCCCGCAGGTGGTCGGTGGCGAGCGGACCGTACTCCTTCTCGTCGAAAACCCGGTCCAGGACCAGGTGTCTCGCCTCCGGGATGTCCAGGGCCTCGATCAGCAGGTCACCGAAGAGGTGGACCTCCACGCCCCGGTCGCGCAGGACGTCGGCGAAGCCGTCGTGCTCCTGGCGGGCCCTGCGCACCCACAGCACGTCGTCGAAGAGCAACGCGTCCTTGTTGCTCGGTGTGAGCCGCTTCAGCTCCAGGTCGGGCCGGTGGAGAATGACGCGGCGAAGCCGCCCGGTCTCGGAATCGACATGGAATCCCATGCCGTACACGTTCGCAGACCGGGCGGCTTTTTGACGTGGCGTCGACCCAGGGCGTCTCCAGCGGGTCCGCCCCGCCGGATCCGACGGCGGGCCGGGGCCCGCCGGTTCAGCGCACGCCGAGCAGGGCCTCCGGGGTACCGGTGAGGGCCGGGGCGATGACGCCCAGCGCGGGGACGGTCACGTTCGGCAGCCCGTAGTTGGACGCGTCGGGCATGGTCAGCGGGGAGCCGACGAGCAGTCCCGGGGTACGGGTGCGCATGGTGGTCGCGGGTGCGGCCAGCGAGCCCTCGCCGTCCGTCTCGGGCCTTCCGGCCAGGTTCGGCACCGGGGAGGTGAGCAGGGTGTTCCCGAGCTCGGTGCCGATCGGCACCGCCGGCAGCAGCGGGGTCGGCAGCATGTCGCCCTTGTGGAAGCGGGGCGCCTCGGGCGCTCCGGCCACGGGCACCGGGACTCCGGTGGCCAGGTGCGGGACGTCCACGCCGAGCGTGGTCCGCACCGCGTCCAGGGGGACTCCCACCGGCACCGCGTCGGCCATGGCCGGGGTGGCCGCGCTTGCCGCGGCCATACAGGTCATGAGTGCCGCAATGCTTCCGCGCGCGGTCATCTTCATAGGTGACGTTCCGTCCTTCCAGGGTCGCGGACATTCCGCTGCCCTGGATGAACGATCCCGCCGGTGGGTTTCCCGGAGTTCTCCGCGAAAGTTCCCCCATACGACCTAATGAGCGGCCGTACGGGGGCCCTTCCTTGACGCCGGGTGTTCCGGCCCTTGACGCCGGTCGTTCCGGCCGGGAGCCGTCAGAGCCGCGGGTCCACCGGCTCCGACTCCAGCGCGAGGACGGCGAAGACCGCCTCGTGGACCCGCCACAGCGGCTCCCCGGCCGCCAGCCGGTCCACGGCCTCCAGGCCGAGCGCGTACTCACGCAGGGCGAGCGAGCGCTTGTGCCCGAGGTGGCGTCCGCGCAGCCGCTCCAGGTGGTCCGGACGCGTGTACTCGGGACCGTAGATGATCCGCAGGTACTCGCGTCCGCGCACCTTCACCCCCGGCTGCACGAGCCGGCCCTTGCCGTCCTTGGCGTACGCCTGGAGCGGTTTGACGACCATGCCCTCGCCGCCGGCGGCCGTCAGCTCCAGCCACCAGTCGGTGCCCGCCCGTACCGAGGCCGCGTCCGCCGTGTCCACCAGGATCCGGCCGGTGCGGCGCAGCAGTCCGGTCCCGGCGGCCTCGTCGGCGGCGACGAGCCGGTCCAGCCAGAAGAGCTGCTCGTCGTGGGGTACGGCCGCCAGCGAGCGGCCGGACGCCGCCAGCAGCTGGAACGGGGCGAACCGTACGCCGTCCAGCCCGTCGGTGCTCCAGCAGTAACGCCGGTACGCCTCGGTGAACTTCGCCGCGTCCGCGGCCCGCCCGCGCTGGCGATCCAGGAGCTCGCCGGTGTCGACGCCCCGGGCCGCGGCCGCCTCAAGGGCGGCGACGGCGTCCGGGAACACGGCGCCGGAGGCCGCGCCGACGGCGGCGTACTGGTTGCGCAGCAGGCCGGTGGACTTCAGCGACCAGGGCAGCAGTTCGCCGTCGAATAGCAGCCAGTCCCCCGCGCCGGAGGCGCTGTCGGACTCAGTCAGCTCCTCCCACAGGCCCGCGTCGGTGACCGCCGAGCGGAGCCGGGTGAGGACCTCCTCGGTGACCTCGGGGTCCTTGAAGAAGGGCCGTCCGGTACGGGTGTACACGGACCCGGTGGGTCCGTCGACCCCGAACCGCTCGCGGGCCGCGTCGGCGTCCTTGCAGAGCAGCACGGTGGCGCGGGAGCCCATGTGCTTCTCCTCGCAGACGACCTGCGCGATGCCGTCCTTGCGGTACTGCGCGAAGGCCTCGGCGGGGTGCTCCAGGTAGCCGTCCTCCGAGGAGGTGGCCGTCGGGGCCATGGTGGGCGGGAGGTACGGCACCAGGCGCGGGTCCACGGCGAAGCGGCTCATCACCTCCAGGGCGGCGGCGGCGTTCTCCTCGCGGACGTTGACGTTGCCCAGGTGCCGGGTCTCCACGATCCGGCGGCCGTGCACGTCGGCGAGGTCGAGCGGGCGGCCATCGTGACCGCCCGGCACCTCGGTGACGAGCGGCTTGACCGGCTCGTACCAGACCTTCTCGGCCGGTACGTCGACCAGTTCGCGCTCGGGCCAGCGCAGGGCGGTCATCCTCCCGCCGAAGACGGCTCCGGTGTCGAGGCAGATGGTGTTGTTGATCCAGGTGGTGTCCGGGACCGGCGTGTGGCCGTAGACCACGACGGCCTTGCCCCGGTAGTCCTCGGCCCACGGGTAGCGCACGGGCAGCCCGAACTCGTCGGTCTCGCCGGTGGTCTCCCCGTACAGGGCGTGCGAGCGCACCCGGCCGGAGGTGCGGCCGTGGTACTTCTCGGGCAGCCCGGCGTGAGCGACCACGAGCTTGCCGCCGTCCAGGACATAGTGGCTGACCAGGCCCTGGATGAAGGCGCGGACCTCCTGGACGAACTCCGCCGGCTCCCCTTCGAGCTGCGCGATGGTCTCGGCGAGGCCGTGGGTCTGCTGGACCTTGGATCCCTTGAGGTAACGGCCGAGCTTGTTCTCGTGGTTCCCGGGGACGCAGAGGGCGTTGCCGGAACCGACCATGCCCATCACCCGGCGCAGGACGCCCGGGCTGTCCGGGCCTCGGTCGACGAGGTCGCCGACGAACACGGCGGTACGGCCCTCGGGGTGGGCCCCGTCCTCGTAGCCGAGCTTTCCGAGCAGGGTCTCCAGCTCGGAGGCGCAGCCGTGGATGTCGCCGATGATGTCGAAGGGGCCGGTGAGGTGGGTGAGGTCGTTGAAGCGCTTCTCCAGGACCACCTCGGCCGACTCGACCTCCTCGGGCGTGCGCAGCACGTGCACCTTGCGGAAGCCCTCGCGCTCCAGGCCGCGCAGCGAGCGCCGCAGGTCGCGGCGGTGGCGCTGGATGACGGCGCGCGGCAGCTTGGCCCGCTCCGGGCGGGCCGCGTTGCGCTCCGCGCAGACCTCTTCGGGCAGGTCGAGGACGATCGCGATGGGCAGGACGTCGTACTCCCGGGCGAGCTGGACCAGCTGGCGGCGGGACTCGGCCTGGACGCTGGTGGCGTCGACCACGGTGAGGCGGCCGGCGGCGAGCCGCTTGCCGGCGATGTAGTGCAGGACCTCGAAGGCGTCCTTGCTCGCGCTCTGGTCGTTCTCGTCGTCGGCGACCAGGCCCCGGCAGTAGTCGGAGGAGATGACCTCGGTGGGCTTGAAGTGCGTGCTGGCGAAGGTGGACTTGCCCGAGCCGGTGGCCCCGATCAGGACGACGAGGGACAGGTCGGTGACGGGAAGTACGCGCTTGCGGTCGGTGGTGGTACCGCCGGCGACGGTGGTGTCGGTGGTGTCGGTGGTCATGCTGCCTCGCCCTCCTTCGGGGTGTCGGTGCCGGTGGTGTCAGCGGTGCCGGTGTTGCCAGTGGTGTCTGTGTTGCCGGTGTTCAGGGTGAAGACGGCCATCTGGGTCGGCGGCCCCACCTCGGGGTCGTCGTCCCCGACGGGGACGTACTCGACGCGGTAGCCGTGCCGGGAGGCGACGCCTGCGGCCCAGGCCCGGAACTCCTCGCGGGTCCACTCGAAGCGGTGGTCGCCGTGCCGGACGTGCCCGGCGGGCAGGGTCTCCCAGCGGACGTTGTACTCGACGTTCGGAGTGGTCACCAGGACCGTGCGGGGGCGGGCCGAGCCGAACACCGCGTACTCCAGGGCGGGCAGCCGCTCGAGGTCCAGGTGCTCGATGACCTCGCTGAGCACGGCCGCGTCGTAGCCCACGAGCCGCTTGTCGGTGTACGCGAGCGAGCCCTGCGTCAGGCGGACGCGGGAGCTCTGCCGCTCCCCCATCCGCTCCAGCCGCAGCCGCTTCGCGGCGATGTTCAGTGCCCGGACGGACACGTCCACGCCGACGATCTCGGTGTACGCCGGATCCTTGAGCAGCGCCTGCACCAACTGGCCCTGGCCGCAGCCCAGGTCGAGGACGCGGGCCGCACCGGCCGCTCCCAGCGCGGCGAGGATCGCCTCGCGTCGCAGCACCGCGAGCGGTACGGGCTTCTCCTCGGTATCGCTGCCCTCGTCGACCGCGTTGTCGAACTCCTCCACCTCGCTGCCGTCGGCCTCGGCGAGGCGGACCAGCTCCAGCCTCTCCAGGGCGTCCTGGGTGAGCCGCTTGTGGCGGGCCAGGTAGCGGGAGGTGATCAGCCCGCTCTCCGGGTGCTCGGCGAGCCAGCCGTCTCCGGCGCGCAGCAGCTTGTCCACCTCGTCGGGGGCGATCCAGTAGTGCTTGGAGTCGTCGAGGACGGGCAGCAGGACGTACAGGCCGCGCAGCGCGTCGGAAAGCCGCAGCTCGCCCTCCAGGACGAGGCGTACGTACCGGGAGTCGCCCCACTCCGGGAAGGTCTCGTCGAGCGCGACCGGGGTGGCCGTGACCGCCTCCCAGCCGAGCGGGCCGAACAGCCGGCGCACGAGCTCGGCGCCGCCCCGGGCGGGCAGCACCGGGATCTCGATCCGCAGCGGGCGCACCTCGTCCGGCAGCTCGGGGCGGGCCGCGCACTGTCCCTTCAGCGCACTGCGGAACACACCGCTCAGCGCGACGGCGAGCAGCGAGGAGGCGGCGTAGGGGCGGTCGTTGACGTACTGCGCGAGCGCGGCGTCCGGCGTGCCCCCCTGCCCCTTGCCCTGACCGCGCCGCACGAGCGCGACGGGATCCACCTCCAGCAGCAGGCCCGCCGTGCACCGTTCGTCCGTGGCCTCGGGGTAGAAGACGTGGGCGGTGCCGTGGGACGTGGAGAACGCCTGGGTCTTGCCGGGATGCTTGTGCAGCAGGAAGCCCAGGTCGGTGGCGGGTCGTTCAGCCGTGCCGGTCGTGGAGATCGTCAGGAACATGCGAGCGATTGTTGCTGGTCAGCGCCCCCGCCCGCCTCTGGTTTTCGGATGGCCGCGTCACCGGGGCAACGGCGACACCCGTGGCATGACGGATATCCCCGGGTTGCAGTCGCCGAAGACCACGCGCCGGCCGCCGGACGCGGTGTCCACCAGGACGAGGCCGGTCGGAGGCAGGGCTTGCAGCTGCGTCGGTTCGACCGTGAACTCGTAGAGGCGCGAGGTGGTCTCGCCGGTCGTGACCGACGTGGCGATCGAGCTGTTCACGCTCTCCTGCCAACTGCGGGAGAGCGAGGTCCCGTACGAGGTCGAGGAACTCATCCCCGGTCCGGAGCCCGAGGTGTGGGACTCGCCCAGCTGTTCGCCGTAGCTTCCTGCGCGGCCCGTCGTCAGGGTCTCGCCGACCTGCCTGGTCAGCTGGTTGACCACGAAGGTGTGCTCCCGGCCGATGAACTCCGCGGCCGCCTTCGCCTCCTCCCCGTTGCCCATGCGCATGAACACGGTCGCGCTGTCCGAGCCGCCGGCGAGCTGCAGCGTGCCCTCCCTCAGGTGCTCCAGGAGCAGCACGAGGCGGACGCCGGCCGTACGGGCATGGCGCGCCAGCGCCTCCAGCGCGTCGCGCCCCAGGTGATCCGCCCCCGCGACGACCAGAGTGCCCGTCCCGGACGCGAAGGCCCGGGTGCGCAGCGCATGGAGCACCCGGAAGAACACGATCCGGTCGGCCAGGTCCTTGCGCTGGGGGCCGAGGCCGTCGGTGGCGAGGACGGTGAGCTGCCCCGGGCGCCACCACTGGGCTGCCGGCCGGTCCGCGACGTCGCCCGGCGGGTCTTCGGCGAGGGCGGCGAGCTGCTCCTGCACGTAGTGCAGCTCGTTCTGGCGGCGTTCGCCCCGGCCGACCGAGTCGACGGCCTCGGTGAGCAGGGCCACCTCGTGGGGCGCCAGCGGACCGGATCCGTCGGGACCCGGTTCGTACAGGCGCAGCAGTACGGACAGACCTGCGGCGAGACGGCCGTAGGTGAGCGGGGCGTCGAGGTGGCGGGCGACGGTGCGGATCACCGCGGTGTCCACGCTCTGCAGGTCGGCATCGGTCCCGGGCGGCCGCATGGTGGCGAACGCCGCGGCGAGGGACTCGGCCAGGTCCCCGGGGCCGAACTCCTCGCCCAGATCGGTACGGAGCGCGGCGGCCGGGAACGGCACGTGCGCGACGGGAACCGCGCGCCGCGCGGCGAAGCCCGCGAGCTCCAGCGCGACGGCCTGCTCCGTCATGTCGACGACGAGGAGCGCCTGCCCGCCCGCGACCACCGCACCGCCGAAAGTGGCCAGCAGGCTGGCCCAGCCGTCACCCGTGCCGCCGACGACGTCGATGCGCGCGGGCTTCGAGGCGAGCGCGAGCGGGAACCAGGTGTCGGCGGCGGCCCACCGGCGCCGCTCGGCCAGCTCGTGCTCGCGCAGCATCAACTGCCAGGCGGCCAGCCTCCCCTGGTGCGTCTCCCACAGACGTCGCCGCTCCTCGAGGGCCTGCACACGCGCCTGGTCCCGGCGGCGGCTCGGATTCGTGGCCACCACGATGACGACGAACCCGACGGCCACCACCACGGAGAGGAAGCCGACCACGAACAGCCCGCCGACCGCGATGGCGAGCGCCACACCCACGATCCGCCCCGGTCCCATCCGCCCGGCAACCTCCTGCTCCAGCCGCGCCAGCTCCGGAAAGTACGGCTCGACCCATGTCGGCGGATTCCCCGCCTCAGCATGCGCAACCGGGGCGGGTGGCACGACGAACTCCCACCCCCACCGCTCCGGCCCCTGGAACACCCCGTCGGCCCAGTCGTCTCCCGACGACGGCGCCTCGTCGCGGATCACGAGTTCAGCACCCCTTTTTCGAATTCGAATTGAAGTCCGAGCTGGTAGGCGTATATGCGATTCCCATGCTCCATACGCTGGATCGCGTTGGGCTCGGAATGAGGCTGGATGGCATGCGCTTCCCACATGACCCTGTAGACGACGGGAGACGTCGCATCATTTATTTTATCTTTCGTGAACATCGAATCCATGGTCTTGTAGAAGGCAGCCACATGACCCTGCGCATCCTCTTGACTCAACTGCCCTTCACGCGACGAAGCGAGGGCCTCCATTACCTCTGAGCTCGGCGGGTCGTACACCCCCTCATCGACACGCACACTGTCGGCCAGGATCTCCCTCCTGTTGGATATGGAAATCCTCTGGAACTGTCCGGATTCAAATGCGGCGAGAAGTGTTTCCGGATTGTTCACGTAAGCCTGATCATGCACCTTCGGCGGGACCCACCGGCCGTTCTCGACGCTCGCGAACCGATCCACCGTGCCGAGCCTGCTCACCTCCTGCGGTACGGCGACAGCACGTACTTCCTTTTGCCATTCCTTACCGAACGACTCGGCAGTACCCAGCAGCACTGCCGGGTTGCGGAAAGTCCCTTCGATCGCCACGTTATACTTGCCGTCCCGGGATTCGGCGATGGCCATCTCGGTCCACTTGCCGATCGCATCGCTCGTCACGTCCGGCATGGCCTGCGGGTCTTCTGCCAAGACTTCGTCGTACTGCGGATGGAACGCCCGGAGGGTGTCGGCATCGATTGCCACGATGTTCTCGCCGAATTCCTCGCGGATTCCTTCCATGACAAATGACTTCCCGGAACCGGGCGGCCCTCCGACAAAGATGACCGTGGGCGCCTTTTCGCCACCGGCGTAGTCCCCGAAGATGTGTGCATGCACCTCGGACTTGTAAATCTCCTCCAGCCGATCGGGCGGCAGGTTGCTATCCCAACGCCCTGGAACGCCGGCGTCCGGAGGACCGGTCGGAGGCTGATCCCCCCCTTGTGCACCCGAAGCCGGGTCATCCGTGGTGCCCTCGGCCGGGGACTCCGGCGGCGGATCGTCGCCCGAGTCCGGGGCCGCGTCCTGCGCATCGGGCCGCACAGCCGCACGCACGTCGGTAGAGCGGTCGCCGTTCACGCTCCGCTGCATGGCGTCGGCGCGGGCGTCGAAGGCCGCGCCGGCGGCGGCCTCGTCCGCTGCGTCGACCGCGGCCCCGATCAGGGCCACGGAGGCCTCGGCCACGGCCACTCCGGCCTTGACCGTACTTTCGGCCACGACGCCCACGGTCTCGGTGAGCTCGGCTGCGGGTTCCGGCTCGTCTCCGGTCTCCGCGGCCTGCTGCTCAGGCGTGCTGTCGGTGCCCGTCGGATCGTCCCGCTCGGCACGGTCCGCTTCGGGTGACGTCGCGGAGTCAGGCGGCGTCTCCTGCGCGGCCGTGTCCCGATCCGCATCCGGCTCGGCGCGGTCGTACTCGGCCCCGGAAGGCGCTTCGGATCGCGGCTCCCCTTCGGGGTCGGGTCGGAGCTCCCGCTCGCGTTCGAGTTCCCGCTCAGGTTCAGGGTCTTGTTCCGCAACGGGCTCCGGCTCGACTTCGGATTCCCGTCCGGCGTCCGCGTCATGCTCCCGCTCGGGCTCAGGCACCGGCTTCGATTCCGGATCCAGTTCGGGCTCGGGCTCGGGCTCGGGCTCGGGCTCGGGCTCGGGCTCGGGCTCCGACTCAGGTTCCGGCTCGGGCTCACGCTCGGGCTCAGCCTCGGGCTCACGCTCGGGCTCAGCCTCGGGCTCACGCTCGGGCTCAGCCTCGGGCTCACGCTCGGCCTCGGCCTCGGCCTCGGGCTCGGGTTCCGGTTCGGGTTCCGGTTCGGGCTCCTGGGTGGTTTCCGGTGTTTCGGGCTCGGGCTGGTCTATCTGGTCCGGGTCTTCGGAGTACTGCTCCGGTGCTTCAGAGTCGAGGGTGTCGCCCTCCTCCACCTTGGCGGCGGGGGGTGCGGGAGCGTCCGTCGTGTCGGCAGTGAGCGGCTCGGGGGCTGCGTCAGCCGTACCGTCGTCGTCCTGCGGCTGCTCCACCTCGGTCCCGTCAGCCGTCGGCGCCGCGGCCTCGGTGGTGGTGTCGGGCAGCTCGTCTTCCCCGGGCGCCGCAAGCTCGGCCGGGGGCGGAGGGGGAGGTGGCGGCGGGGGCGGGGCGTCTACGGCGCCGACGCCGGCTCCGGTGTCGCTCATGCGCGGGTCCCCTTCCCCCGGGCGCATTCCTGTGCCACTCGTGGCAGCGTCGCTTCCACTACCGCGCTCAGCAGTGGTCCCACCGCACAGGCCAGCAGGAAGGCCCGCTTGATGTGCTCCTCCGTCGTGCCGCCCGTCACCGCCGCCACCGCGTCGCGCAGGCCGCTGCGTTCCACGTCGCCGATCCGGCCGTGTGCCTTCTCCACCCCGTAACCCGGCCTGGCCCGGACCTGGAGTCGGTGTTCCTCTCCCGAGGTGCCGGTGAGGGCCAGGCCTCGGGATGCCCACTGGGCTGTTCGCTCCGGGTAGCTGTGCGGGCCCTCCGGGTTGGCCTTCCGAGCGTAATGGATCACGTCCAGGACGTCCTTGAAGCGGTAGTTGGCGTATGTGTAGCGGCGCCGGTCACCCGTGGGGGGCGGCGTGCCGCGCAGGGCCGCCGAGAGCGTGGCGTAGAGGCGCTCCGCGAAGTCCCCCGGGTCGATCTCGTCGCGCATCAGGGACTCGCGCGCGGAGACGGCCCGTTCCACCGCGTACACGAGGGTGCATTGCAGGTCGCGTTCGGGCAGTGCCCGCAGCGAGGCGCGGACCGCGTCCGCCGGGCCCGGGGGGCCCTTCCCCATCGCCTGGGCCGCTGCCACGACATCCACCCAGATCAGGTGCAGCGGCTCCACCGAACGGTGGTGGGAGTCGTTCATGGTGCGCAGGGTGCACGGCTCACTGAGGCAGGAGGCTCCGCAGAGCGGGCTGCGGCTGCCCAGCAGCGGCGGCTCGGTCGACGCCTGCTTCGCGCTCTCGTCGTGCTCGCCGTGCGGGATCGCCGTCAGGACGGGCCGGTCCATCCCGTCGGAGGCCACGGCGGCGCGGCCCGGAGGCAGGGCGACGACGTTCTCGCTCTGCTCCTGCTGGAGGTTCATCGTGGCGCCGACCGCCCGGCGGTCGCCCTCCGCCGGGAGCCTGTGCATGATCTTCAGCGCACTGTTCTTGATCACGTCGGGCAGGATCTTGCTGGGGATCTGCTCGACGATGACGACGCCTTCGCCGTACGCCCGGATCTCGGCGAGGAGTGAGGCGAACAGTTCGACGGCGGCCGCCGCAGGGCCGTCGGCCACGTTCTTCAGCAGCCGGTGTGCCTCCTCCACGACGAGGACGTGGCGCAGCGGCACCCCTCCCGCACCGTGGTGGACCCGCAGGTGCTCGACGATGCGGATGAGCACGGCGCCGATGAGGAAGGCCTTGTCCTGGTCGTTCGTGATCGATTCCAGTTCGAGGACCACGTTTCCCGCCAGCAGACGAGCGATGTCCAGGGGATGGCCGCCTTCGAAGAACCGGCCCGGTGTTCCCTCCCGCAGGGAGCCCATGCGGACGTCGACGAAGCCCCGTACGTCCGCGGTGATCTCCTTGCCGTATCCGATCATCTCGACGACCTGCCGGGCGGTCTCCTGGAGGTCGCCGAGGTTCGGGTAGACCGCCGTGCGGGGCTCGTCCGGTTCGCTCAGCAGGTATTTCGGCTTGTGGACCGGGCGCGGTTCGCCCGTGACGAGGTCCCATCCGGCGGCCGTGTAGCACTGGGACGGTGCCCGGGCCAGCACCTGGGGGAAGGGCTCGTGCCCCTCGAACGCCGCGAGGAAGAGGGCCCGTACGAGGTCCACGTGGCTCTGCAGCGGGAAGCCCGGCTCCGGTTCCAGCGGGTTGAGCGAGGCGGGTGCGACGTCCACGTCTCCCGGCCGGATCACGGTGACCCCGCGTGCGCTCTGCGGTCCGTTGCCGGAGCCGAGGCGTCCGGCCATGCGCGCGTACTCGGCCTTGGCCGGCTCGACCGCGAGCCAGGGTATGGGCCGTTCGTGCGTGGACAGGGCGGTGAGCAGGCTGCGTACCGTCTGGGATTTGCCCGAACCGGTGGCCCCGCAGACGAAGGCGTGCCGGTTGAGGGTGGAACGCGAGACGTGGAGCTGGTCGGCGGCCGAGAGCGACTCGTCGAGGATGTCGCCGATCAGGAAGCCGTCGGCGGCCGCGGCATCCCCCGTCTCCTCGGATGTGACGTCGAAACGGTTCGGCGCCACCGTACGGATGCCGGGCAGCTCCCGCTGCGGCGGCCGGGCCAGCGCCGCGACCAGTTCCGCGGGGGCCACGAAGGGCACGGTGCCCGGTGGTCCGGACCCGGTGGCCGGCTGCGGGGTGACGGCGGTCAGCGCCTCGGCGAGGGGGACGGGGGTGCGGGACGGTACGAGGACGTACGGCAGGTCGTCGAGGTCGCCCGCGCCGCACAGCAGTGCCGCCGAGGCGAGCGCCGACTCGGGCCGGGCTGCGCCGACGAGCACGCGGACGTTCCACACTCCGGTGGCGAGCGCCCGCGTCAGCTCGCGGTAGCGGGCCTCGGCCCGCTCCGCCGCCACCCGGTCGGCTGCGGAGTTCTCGCGCTGGCGCAGCCGGGGCAACTGGACCGAGAGCGCGGAGCGCTCCTGCTCCAGCCGCTCGTACGGGACGGGCTCGGCCAGCACCAGCCAGGCGAAGGCGTCCGGCAGGTGGGCCACGGCGTCGTCGAACGAACCGCGTCGTTCCGTCGGCAGGGCGCGCTCGTCGTCGCCCATGCGCAGCGCGTCGTGGGAGCCGCGGCAGGGCAGCCAGAACGGCATCCGCGCCAGCAGGCCGGCCACTTCGCCCGGCGGGAGGCCGCGGGCCGTGGCCCCGGGCGGGTAGCGCACGGGACGTCCGCCGTCGTCCACGGCGGCCTCTTCGCCCGCGGGCGGGAAGTAGGGCGCGCCGCCCACGAGGAAGTGCAGCGGACGGTGCGGGCCCGGGCGGATCCACGCCGCGGCGAGCCCCGTCGGGCCGCCTTCCCCGCGGTGCGAGAGGACGGCGTGGGCGGCCGTCACGGCGGCGATGAGCTGTGCGGCCGTACGGTCCTCCGCGCGGGGTTCCTCGGGCCTGCGCGGCACGGTGAGCAGCCGGTGGAACTGGTACTCGGCGAGTGCGGTGGGTAGGGCCGAGGAGAGCCCGCCCCCCGTGCTCACGTCAGGCTCGCGCGAGGTCGTGTCGAGAGCCGGGGCAGGAAGTTGATCCCGGGACTGCAGTCTCCGAACACCACGCGGCGGCCGCCGGGTCCGGCTTCGACGAGCACCAGTCCGGTCACCGGAAGGGCCTGCAGCTGGGTGGGTTCCACCGCGAACTCGTAGACGCGGGTGAGGTTTTCGCCGGTCGTGGTCGAACGGGCGGTGGAGGTGTTGGTCGAGTCCTGCCAGCTGCGGGAGAGCGAGGTCGAGACGGAGCTGGAACTCCCCCAGTTCGCGCCCCCTGGGCCACCGCCCCGGTTGAAGCTGTCCGAATCCGAGAAGCCCCGCTGGAAGCTGTAGCTGCTGCCGCGGCCCTCGGTGAGGGTTTCCCCGACCTGCCGGGTCAGCTGGTTCACGAGGAACTTGTGATCCTGCCCGATGAACTGGGCGGCGGCCTTGGCCTCTTCGCCGTTGCCCATCCGCATGAACACGGTGGCGCTGTCCGACCCGCCGGCGACTTCGACGGCGGCCTCCCGCAGGTGTTCCAGGAGGAAGACGAGCCGGACTCCGGCGCTCCGCGCCTCGCGCGCCATGGATTCCAGTGCCTCCCGGCCCAGGTGGTCCGCGCCGGCGACGACGAGCGTGCCGGTTCCGGGGGCGACGGCGCGCTTGCGCAGGACGTGGAGGAGCCGGAAGAACACGAAGCGGTCCGTCAGGTCCTTGCGGCGGCGGACGGGGTCTTCGGTCGTGACGACGGTCAGGCCGCCGGGCCGCCACCAGTCGGCGGTGCGGGCGTCGGCGACGGCGGCCGGCGCCGCTTTGGCGAGCAGTTCCGTCTGGGCCCGTACGTAGCGCAGCTCGTTCTGGACGCGTTCGCCCTGGCCCACCAGGTCGATGGCCCGGGTGATCGACTCGACCTCGGAGGGACTGAGCGCCCCGGCCGCCTCCGGGTCGGTGTCGTAGACCCGGAGCAGGACGCGCAGACCGGAGGCCAGGCGGGCGAAGGTGACCGGCCCTTCGAGCAGGTCGGCGACGGTCTGCACGACGTCCACGTCGATGGTGTGGAGATCGACGTCCGCACCGGGCGGGCGCATGGTGCCCAGCGCTTCCGCAAGCGCCTCGGCCAGTTCCTCGGGAGTGAACTCCTCGCTCAGGTCGACGTCGAGCAGGGCTCCGGGCATGGGCACGTGGGTGATGGCGACGTCACGCCGGGCGGCGAGTCCGGCCAGCTCCAGTGCCACCGCCTGCTGGGTGAGGTCGAGGACGACGAACGACTGGCCTGCGCCCAGGAGCGGGCCGCCGACCGTCGCGAGCAGGCTCGCCCAGCCGTTGCCCGTGCCGCCGAAGACGTCGATCCGGCTGGGCCCGGAGGCGAGGGAGAGCGGGAACCAGGTGTCCAGCTTCTCGTTCTGGCGCAGGTGGTCCGCACGGTGTGCGGCGATCCGGTTCTGCCAGGCCTGCCGGCGCTCCTCGTAGTCGCGCCGGGCACGGTCGCGGTCGGACTCCAGGCGCCGCCGGGCGGCGCGCAGCCTGGCGCTCGGTGAAGTGAGGATCAGCAGGGTGACGACGAGGACGACGACGAGCACCGCTGCGGCCACCCCTCCGGCCGCGAGGGCGACGCCGCCCAGCAGAATGGTGATGCAGCCGGAGCCCTTGGACTTCCCGCCGATCAGGACCCGCTCCTCCGCGGCGCGGACCTCGTCGCCGGAGGGCTCCTTGTACACGGGCGGGTTCTTGGCGTCCCGGTGCGCGGGGGGTTCGGGCGGCTGTACGAACTCCCAGCCCCAGCGCTCCTTGCCGGTGAAGACGCGCAACGCCAGCTCCGCTCCGGCATCCGCCTGGCCCTGCTCCGGGCCCTGCTCCTGCTCCTGCCCCTGGCCCGGCCCCTGGCCCTGCTCCTGTCCCTGGCCCGGCCCCTGGCCCTGTTTCTGGCTCAGGACTTCGCCCCCGGACCCGCTCTCGACAGCACTCATCAAGCCCCCCGTTCGATGTTGGAGCATCGTGGCCCCTACGGGTGACTCCTGTCAGCTGCCATGACACACAGGGAGGCTCATTTCGACTAGAAGTCGCCTACAAATGACCGGAGTTGACGCCTCGTCACGCGTTCCCACCGTGACGCTCGGCCGCCAGTCGCGCGATGCGGCCGGGGCCGATGCGGCAGCACCCGCCGATGAGGCGGGCTCCGGTGCGGCGCCAGGCGGCCGTGGGCCAGGGGGCGGGGGTGGCCGGGGCCTGCCAGGTCTGGGTCGCGGCGTCCCAGACCGAGCCGTCGTTGGGGTACGCCAGCAGCGGCTTGGCGGTGACGCCGGCGGCCGCTTCCAGGGCGGGCAGGACCTCCGCCGGGTCGCAGCAGTTCACGCCGACGGCGATGATCTGCGGGGACCCGGCGGCGAGGGCGAAGGCCTCGGGCAGCGGCTGCCCGGCCCGGGTGCGGCCGCCCTCCACCGTGTAGCTCAGCCACGCCCGGGCGCCGGTCTCCGCGAGGACGGTGAGCAGGGCTTCGGCCTCGATGGCGTCCGGGACGGTCTCCAGGGCCAGGACGTCGGGGCCCTCGGCCAGCAGCGCCGCGATCCGGGGCCGGTGGAAGGCGGCCAGCTCGCGCACGCTCAGGCCGTACCGGCCCCGGTACTCGGAGCCGTCCGCCAGCACCGCCCCGTACGGACCCACGGACGCGGCGACCCACACCCCGCGCTCCGCCGCCCGGGCCGCCCCGTCGGCCAGCCGCACGCTGCGCCGCAGCAGGGCGGTCGTGCGCTCCGGGCCGTAGCCGCGCCGGGCGAAGGCGGCGTACCCCACCTGGTAGCTCGCGGTGATCAGCACCTCGGCGCCGGCTCGCGCGTAGGCGGTGTGGGCGGCCGTCACCTGCTCCGGCCGCTCCGCGAGGACCCGGCCCGTCCAGAGGCCGCCGGACAGGTCGCAGCCCTGGTCGGCGAGCTGGTTGCTCAGCCCGCCGTCCAGGAGCACGGTCCGCCCGCCGGGGCCGGCCAGGACCTCGGCGAGCGGGCGGGACGCGCGGGGCACGGTCGCCGCTCCCGTCAGCCGAGCTGGGACTGGACCCGCGAGGAGATCAGCTCCAGGTGGTCCAGATCGCCGAGGTCGAGCAGCTGGAGGTACAGACGGGAGGAGCCGACCGCCTCGTAGGCTCCGATCCGGTCGACGACCTCGGCCGGGGAGCCTGCCAGGCCGTTGGCCTTGAGCTCGGCGACGTCCCGGCCGATGGCGGCGGCCCGCCGGGCCACCTCGGCGTCGTCCTTGCCCACGCACACGACGAGGGCATTGGAATAGACGAGGTCGCCGGGCTTGCGGCCGGCCTGCTCGACGGCCGCGCGGACCCGGCCGAACTGCCGCTCGCTGTCCGCGATCGAGGCGAAGGGCATGTTGAACTCGTCCGCGTACCGGGCGGCCAGGCGCGGGGTGCGCTTCGCGCCGTGGCCGCCGATCAGGACCGGGATCTTGTCCTGGGCCGGCTTGGGCAGCGCCGGGGAGTTCTCCACCTGGTAGTGGACGCCCGCGTAGTCGAAGGTGGCGCCGGGCTCGGTGGCCCACAGGCCGGTGACGATCGCCAGCTGCTCCTCCAGCCTCGCGAGGCGCTCGGCCGGGAAGGGAATGCCGTACGCCTTGTGCTCCTCCTCGAACCAGCCTGCGCCCAGCCCGAGTTCGATGCGGCCGCCCGACATCTGGTCGACCTGCGCGACCTGGATGGCGAGCACGCCGGGGAGCCGGAAGGTCCCGGCCGTCATCAGCGTGCCCAGCCGGATCCGCTTGGTCTCGCGGGCCAGGCCCGCCAGGGTGATCCAGGCGTCGGTGGGACCGGGCAGACCGTCGGCCGCACCCATGCGCAGGTAGTGGTCCGAGCGGAAGAAGGCATCGAAGCCCAGGTCCTCGGTGGCCTTGGCGACGCTCAGGAGGGTGTCGTAGCTCGCGCCCTGCTGGGGCTCGGTGAAGATACGGAGATCCATGTCTCCATCCTGCCCTTTCGGCCCCGGCCGGGTGAATCTGAGTCAACCGGGCGCTCCCCGCCGCCCGCGCCAGTGACCAGCCCGGATGGGGATCGTTGGCTCGGACGGAGCCGGACCGCCCGGCCCGCGCGCCGGCGGCCTTCGCCGGTGCGTCCACCGCCCCCTTCCACCTCCCGGAAGGGCCAGGGCCGAGGAGGCCGCCATGTCCCAGGAGTCCGCGCCGGAGACCCACCGGCAATCCCGTCAGGACTGTCAGACCGGGCAGGCAGCGCACGACCACGCACGCCAGGAGTCCGCGGTACCCGCCCAGGGCGGCGCACCGAAGGGCCTGCTGCAGCAGATGGAAGAGCTGATGGCAGCGCTGAACGCCGACCTCTCGCAGCTCGACGCCGACCTCCAGTCCTCCACCGACCGCAGCCCCGGCACTGCGCTGCCCCAGGGCGGCCGCACCCCGGAGAGCGAAGACCGCCCGTCCTACCGGCCCTACTGACCGCCCGGGTCCCGTCGCGCGCGGCGGGACCCCACCGAAACACCCGGGATACCGAAGCACCCCCGGGTACCGAAGCACGCCGGATACCGAAGCACCTCGGATCAGGCCACGCCAGAGGCGGATCCCCGCTCGCGCACCGCCATCCGCCGCAGGATCGCCCGGACCCGGTCGCTCGACTCGTCGGCCGCGTCTATCGACTCTATGCACTGCCAGTAGAGACCCTCGTCGTCCGTCCCGCAGGCCACCCCGACCAGCGCTATGCCCACTTCGCCGAGCAGCGCCTGGAGCCCGAGCAACGCCTGCCGGGCGTCCGTCACCTCGGTCAACTGCGCCGCCCGGGGCGGGAGATCGGGCGCATAGCCCTCTCCGCGCAGAGCCGCCCGGTCGAGCACCCCGCAGCCCCTGCCCCCCGCTTCACCCAGCCCCCGTGCCTCCGATCTCAGCTCCGGCGGCCCGGTGACCGCCAGCCAGCTCCCTATCCCCTGCGCGAGGGCCTGCGCCTGCCAGGCCTCGCCCACGATGTCCCATGCAGCCCCGCTCTGCGCCAGCGCGTGCCGGCCGGCTGCGATGAGCCGTACCGCGTCCATATGCCGTCCCCCGTCCGCACGACATCTTGCCGTTCTCTCCACTACCCAGAGTGAGGGCAACGGGCCGGTAAAGCCAGGGGTATTCGGAAATTGTGGACACCGAAGATGGTTGTGGATATCGCCATCACTCCGAAGAGTGACGATCTGCCCCCGGAGCGCCCGGTACGGGGAACCGCAGCTCGTTCCGCTCGATCTTCGCGGCGAGCGCATCCAGCACATCGACCCCGAGGACCTCACAGAACTGCAGCAGGTAGGCGAGTACGTCCGCCACCTCATCGGCCACCCTGTGTGCGGTGTCGGGCTTCTCCATGACCTTGGCGGACTGTTCCGGCGTCAGCCACTGGAAGATCTCGACCAGTTCGGCCGCCTCGACGCTCAGCGCCACCGCCAGGTTCTTGGGCGTGTGGAAGGGGTCCCACCCGCGCGCCGCCGCGAACTCGGCGAGCCGCCGCTGGAGCCGGTCGATCCGCTCGCCGGCCCCCTCCTCTCCCTTCTCACCCTTCTCACCCTCGGTCACTCCATGCTCTTCGCTCATGCACCCAGGTCTACCACCGAGACTCCCGCGATCCCCCGGGCGGCCGTCGCGCAGGCCTCACCCGCCGAGGCCGCCAGCCTGACCTGCCCGCGCCCGCACGCCAGTACGGCCAGCCGCAGCAGTTCGGCGGTCTGCCGGCCGTCCAGGTCCCGGTCGAAGCCGTCCGCGAGCACCGTCAGCGCCTGCCGCGCGGAGGGCAGTTCGGCCGCCGGATCCACGTCCAGGACCCCCGGCCCGGTCAGCAGCACCAGCGCGAGGGCGAGGAAGCGCAGCTCGCCCGCGCCCAGCCGGGCCAGCTCGGTGGCGGGCCTGTCCGGGCCGCGGTCCAGCAGGCCGGTGACCGGGCCGCCCTCGGGAGCCCGTACGTCCAGCCCGGCCACCCACCCCGCGCAGCCGGTACGGGCGGCCCCGGTCAGCAGCCCGTACCGGGTGCCGCACTCCAGGCGGGTCCGGCGCAGCACGTCGGCCAGGTTGGCGCAGTCGCCCAGCAGCCGCCCCTCCCCCGGCAGGGCCGGCTCCCGCATCCGCTCCGGGCGGGGGTCGCAGGGGAACACCGAGCGCAGCGCGACCACCACTTGCTCGGCGGCGGACAGCACCTGCCGCTGCCCCTCGGTGGCCCCGGCAACGCGCAGCGGGAGCAGCGCGGTCCCGAGCCGGTCGTCGGGCAGCGGGGCCCGGGTCACCCCAGTGGCTCCGCCGGTCAGCCAGGCCGCCTGGACGGACCGTCGCCCGGGGTCGCGCAGTGCGGTGGCGAGGAGGACCTGTCCGCCCACCGAGAGCCGTTCCCCGACGATCCGCAGCGCGGGCTCCGCCTGGACCGCGAGGTCGAGCCGGACCGGCCCGGCGGGGCCGTCGACCGTACAGCCGATCCGGAACCCCCGGCGCCGCTCTGCGTCGGGCGCCGCCCGGTCGGGGATCCGGGCCCGCGGGTCGGGGAACACCTCGTCCAGGGTGGCCCCGGAGCCCAGGGCGGCCAGCGCTCCGTAGGCCTCCAGCGCCTGGGACTTGCCGCTGCCGCTCGGCCCGGCGAAGAGGGTGACGGGCCCGAGGGCGAACCGTGCCCCGCGGTGCGCCCCGTAGGCGGAGAGCCGCAACTCGGTGACGGCCGGCCGCAGATGCGTGGCGCCTGCGGCGGGCGAAGCCGGGGCCGGGGCCTGGGCCTGGGCCGGAACCTGAGGCGGGGCCTCGGCCTGGGTCTGGGCCTGGGTCTGGGCCGGAACCTGAGGCGAGGCCGAGGCCGGAACAGGGGCCGGAACAGGGGCCAAGGCCGAAGCCGGAACCGGGGCCGGGGCCTGGGGCGGGGCCTGGGGCTGGGCCTGGGCCTGGGCCGGAACCTGAGGCGAGGCCGAGGCCGGAACAGGGGCCGGAACAGGGGCCAAGGCCGAAGCCGGAACCGGGGCCGGGGCCTGGACCGGAACCTGAGCCGGGTCCAAGGCCTGGGACGGAACCTGAGCCGGGGTCAGGGCCAGTGCCAGGGCCGGAATTGGGGCCGACGCAGGCGTCGGAGCCGCGGGAGGAGCCAGGACCCGGCCCACGGCTAACCCCGAACCGGCGAACACGGCGGAAGCCGCAGGGGCGCCGGGGGCGGCGAGCACGGCGGTAGCCGCCGAAGCGGCCAACACGACGACGGGCTCGGCGGAAGCAGCGGAGGCAGCGGGCACGGTCAGTACGGCAGCGGGCACAGCGGAAGCCGCAGGGGCGGCAGGGGCGACGGGCACAGCGGTAGCCGCGCAAGCGGCCAACACGGCGACGGGCTCGGCGGAAGCAGCGGAGGCGGCAGGCACGGTCAGCACGGCGGCGGGCACAGCGGAAGCCGCAGGGGTGGCAGGGGCGGCGGGCACGGCGGTAGCCGCAGAGCCGGCCAACACGGCGACGGGCTCGGCGGAGGCAGCGGCGGGCACAGCGGAAGCCGCAGGGGCGGCAGGGGCGGCAGGGGCCGCGGAGGCGGTGGGCACGGTCGGTACGGCGGGGGCCGTGGGGGCTGCCGCCGGAGCGGCGGGGCGCGAGGTCATGCGCGGGACGGTACGGCCCGCCGGACCACCCGTGGGTCCGGCGAACCGTTCCGCCCGCGGGACCTTCCTACGATCGGGGGACGACCGCGGCCGCGATCCCCTCCACCTCGGTCCCTACCGGCGCCAGCAGGAAGACGTTCCGGTCGACCCGGTGCATCCCGCTGCCCAGCCCGAAGACCACGCCACTGCTGAAGTCCAGGATGCGCTTGGCCACTTCGCCGTCCGCGCCCGTGAGGTCCAGCAGCACCGGGATCTGCGCGATCAGGTACTCCGCCACCTCCCGCGCGTCCGCGAAGACCTGGACCCGGATCACCACGAAGCGCCGCTGCTCCGCCGCGGACGCCCCCGGAACCGTGGGGATCGTGCGGTGATCCACCCGGGAGGGCCACTCGTTGCGACTCCGCAGGGGGACCACCTGCGCGAGCCCCTCCCACTGTTCGTCGGTGACGTCGTACCTGCTCACCAGGCCGCCTCGGCCTTGCGCTTCATGTGCATCCCCCCATCCTCTCGCGTTTCACCCGTTCAGCCCAACACCGACACGAGGCGGCTGAGACACCCCGTCGACCACCCCCGTCGACCGCCCCGGCCGGTCGCCCCGCCTACCGCACACCCGCCGAGTAGGTTAGGTTAGGCATGCCTAAGTACGTGCTCATCTCGCCACTCGGGACGACGGAGATCCACATGCACCTGCCCCTGCTGCTGCCCACCGACGCCGAGCGGGTCCGGTCCGTCCTGACCGCCGCCCACTCCATGACCGTCGTCACCGACGGGCAGCGCACGGAGATCCGCCACCTCGACGGCACCGATCCCCTCGGCCGGCTCCACCTGCACCCCGCCGAGCCGGGCGGCGGCGCCGAGCACCGCCCCGCGATCCGGCTGGAGTTCACGGACATCGCCCCCACTCCCGTACGGGACCGCGTGCGCGCCCGGGTCACCCTCGTCGGGCGCCTGCTCACCCCTTACACCGACGGGGGCGCCGAGGGCTCCGACTCCACCTGCATGGAGTTCGGCCGGGCCGTCCTGGAAACCGCCGACGGCGCCCGCTCGCACGTCGGCCTCGACGAGCTGGACGCGGCCCGCCCCGACCCGCTCGCCCCTTACGAGGCGGGGATGCTCACCCACCTCCTCGACGACCACGCCGAACTCGTCACCCTCCTCCTGCGCCTGGTCCGGCCGCAGCCGCCGGCGGACCCGGGGGCCGACTCCGCCGTCCTGCGCGCGCTGCCCCTCGCCATGGACCGGTACGGGATCACCCTGCGCCTGGAGGAACGCCGCGGCCACCGCGACGTACGGATCCCCTTCCCCTCCCCGCTCGACGACGTGGAGCAGTCCGGGGCGCAGATCCAGGCCTTGTTCAGCGCGGCCCGGCGCAGCTCGCACCGCAATACGCTGCCCGCCTGAACGGCCCTCCACGGAACGGGTGATTCCGGAAAAAGGCCCCTCGGGCTCGGAATACGGACGCCGGGCCCCCCGTTGGGGGTGATCATGAAGGCAATCACATACACCGCATACGGAACGCCTGACATCCTCACCCTCACCGAGGTTCCGGAGCCCAAGGTCGCTCCGGGCGAGGTCCTCGTCCGCGTCAAGGCGGCCGGCGTGAACCCGGTGGACTGGAAGCTCGCCTCCGGGTACCTCGACTCGATCCTCGAAGTCCGCTACCCGGTCATACCCGGCTGGGACGTCGCCGGCGTGGTCGAGGCGGTCGGCGAGGACACCTTCGACTACGCCGTCGGCGACGAGGTCTACGGCTACGTCCGCAAGGAGTGGGTGGAGCTGGGCACTTACGCCGAGCTGGTGTCCGCCCCCGTCCGCACCCTCGCCCGCAAGCCGCGCGAGCTGACCTTCGAGCAGGCCGCCGGCATCCCGCTGGCCGGGCTCACCGCCCTCCAGTCGCTCACCCGCGTGGGCCTGAAGGCGGGCGAGACCGTACTCATCCACTCCGCCGCCGGCGGCACCGGCTCCTTCGGCGTGCAGATCGCCGTCGCGCTCGGCCTGCGCGTCATCGGCACGGCCGGCGCGCACAACCACGACTACCTGCGCTCGCTCGGTGCCGAGCCGGTCCTGTACGGCGAGGGCTTCGCCGACCGGGTCCGCGAGCTGGCGCCCGAAGGGGTGGACGCCGCCCTGGACTTCTTCGGCGACGACGTCATCCCGGCGCTCCAGTCCCTGGTCAAGGAGCGGCACCGGGTGGTGTCCATCGCCGATTACAACGCGGCCGCCCAGGGCGCGCACCAGCTGTGGGTCCGCCCGGACACCGCCGGCCTGACCTTCCTGGCCGAGCTCGCGGATGCGGGCAAGCTCACGGTCAACGTGGAGCACGCGCTGCCGCTCGCCGAGGCGGCGAAGGCCTGGGAGCTGAACGCCACGGGCCGCACCCGCGGCAAGATCGTCCTCACGGTCTGACGGTCCGCCGCGGGCGGCGGTCGGCGGTCGGCGAGCCCGGCCTCGTCCCGTACGGCCGGGTCCTCAGGGACCGGACGGGTCAGCGGGGACACGAACAGCGCGTCCACCGGGCAGTTGGCCTCGCACAGGAAGCAGGTCTGGCAGTCCTCCTGCCGGGCGAGCAGGTCGTACGTCTCGTCGAGGACCCGGGACATCCACCGCCGGTCGGCGAGGTACCCGCCGAGCCCCTCGCGGCTCGCCATCGCGGCTTCGCGGGCCGCCGGTTCCGGCGGGACGTACCAGAGGCCGGTGCCGCCGTCGACGGGGCCCCGCCGACGACCAGCACGTCGGCGACGTGCTCGCTCACGCTCCGGACCCGGGAGCTGCTACGGCTGACGTGTAGCGGTTGGCGGGGCGCGCCAGCCCGTAGTTCTCGCGCAGGGTCCGGCCCGTGTACTCGGTGCGGAAGAGCCCGCGGCGCTGGAGGATCGGCACTACCTGGTCGACGAAGTCGGTCAGCCCGGTGGGGAGTACGGGAGCCATGATGTTGAAGCCGTCGGCGGCCCCCTGGGTGAACCATTCCTCCAGCTGGTCGGCGATCTGCTCGGGCGTCCCCGCGAAGACGCGGTGGCCGCGGCCCGCGCCCAGGCGGGCGATCAGCTCGCGCAGGGTGAGGCCCTCGCGGCGGGCGAGCTCGGCGACGAGCGTGAAGCGGCTCTTGTTGCCGTTGATGTCCCGCTCCTCGGGCAGCTCGGGCAGCCCGCCGTCGAGCGGCAGCCCGCTGAGGTCCACGCCCAGCATGTTGGAGAGCTGCGCGCGGCCGTACTCGGGGATCTGGAGCTCGGTGAGTTCCTGCTCCAGGGCCCTGGCCTCGGCCTCGGTGGAACCGATGACGGGGGCGATGCCGGGCAGCACGAGCAGGTCGTCCTCGGAGCGGCCGTACTTGGCGAGGCGGGACTTGAGGTCCTTGTAGAAGGTCTGCCCGTCGGCGAGGGTCTGCTGGGCGGTGAAGACGGCCTCGGCGTACCGGGCGGCGAACTCCTTGCCGTCCTCGGAGGACCCGGCCTGCACGAGCAGCGGGTGGCCTTGCGGGGAGCGGGGCACGTTGAGCGGTCCGGCGACCCCGAAGTACTCGCCGCGGTGCGCGGCGGGGTGGAGCTTGTCGGTGTCGGCGTAGATGCCGCGCTCCTTGTCGAGGACGATCGCGTCGTCCTCCCAGCTGTCCCAGAGCTTGGTGGCCACGTCGAGGAACTCCCGGGCCCGGTCGTAGCGGAGGTTGTGCTCCAGGTGCTCGTCGCGGTTGAAGTTGCGGGCCTCGTCGACACTGCCGGAGGTGACGATGTTCCAGCCGGCGCGGCCGCCGCTGATGTGGTCGAGGGAGGCGAACTTCCTCGCGGTGTTGAAGGGTTCGTTGAAGGTGGTGGAGACGGTGGCGATGAGCCCGATGTGCTCGGTGACGGCGGCGATCGCGGAGAGCAGGGTGAGCGGCTCGAAGCCGCCGACGGCGTTGTAACGGGCCTTGCCCCAGAGGGCGACCCCGTCGGCGAAGAAGATCGAGTCGAGCCGTCCGCGCTCGGCGGTGCGGGCCAGTTCCTGGAAGTAGCGCAGATCGGTGATCCGCTCGGGGCTGCTGGCGGGGTGGCGCCAGGCGGCGTCGTGGTGCCCGGCGTTCATGAGGAAGGCGTTGAGGTGGAGGGTCCGGGATGTGGTGGTCATGTCGTGTCCTCGGTGGGATGCGGGGGCCTCGGGGGCCGGAGGCCAGGAGCCCTGGGGCCAGGGCTCCTGGGTCGATGCCAGTGGTCGGGGCCAGGCCCGGACCCAGAGCCGGGCCCGGAGCCGGGGGCCGGGCCCGGAGCCGGGGGCCGGGCCCGGAGCCGGGGGCCGGGCCCGGAGCCGGGGGCCGGGCCCGGACCTGAGCCAGAGCCTGGGCTAGGCCCGGAGCCAGGCCGAGCCGGGGCCTGGTCCAGGGTTAGGCCCGGGGTCGGGAACCCGGGGTCGGGAACCCGGGGTGGGGAATCCGGGGTGGGGAATCCGGGTGGGGAACCCGGGTCCGGGACCCGGGTAGGGAACCCGGGTGGGGAACCCGGGTCCGGGACCCGGGTAGGGAACCCGGGTCCGGGACCCGGTCATGGAGATCAGGGGGGAGGCGGGGCCGGGGCCTCAGGACGGGATCCGCCACGTGCTCAGACGGCGTTCGATCGCGACGAGGACCTGGTTGAAGGTGAGGCCGATCGCGGAGATCGTGACGATGCCCGCGTACATCTGCGGGATCGCGAAGTTGAACTGCGAGGCGTTGATCAGGTAGCCGAGACCGGCCTTCGCGCCGATCATCTCGGCCGCGACCAGAACCAGGATGGAGACGGCCCCCGCCAGCCGGATGCCCGTGAAGATGACCGGCACCGATGCCGGAAGGATCACCTTCTGGAACAGCTTCGGCGTGGACAGGTCCATCGAGCGGGCCAGTTTCACCAGCGTCGGATCGGCGTTGCCCACGGCGCTGATGGTGTTCAGCAGGATCGGCCAGACGCAGGCGTACACGACGATCGAGACCTTCGAGGTCTCCCCGATGCCCAGCAGCAGGACGAACACCGGCAGCAGCGCGAGCGCCGCCGTATTGCGGAACACCTCCAGCAGCGGCCCGAGCAGCGCCGCCACCGGCCGGTACCAGCCGATCAGCAGCCCGAGCGGGACCGCGACGGCCACCGCGATGCCGAATCCGCCGAAGGAGCGGGCCAGGCTGGCCTTGCCGTGCTCGGCGAGCTGCCCGTTGCCCAGCAGCTCCCACCAGGCCTTGGCCACCTCGCTCACCGGCGGCAGGAACGTCGCGTCGACCAGCCCCAGTCGCGGCGCCGCCTCCCACAGGGCCAGCAGCGCGAGGATCGCCGCCGAGCGCAGCGCCACCGCCCGGAACCCCCGCAGGACGCGCAACGCCAGGGCCGGGGCCGTGGCCGTGGCCGGTGGCCGTACGGGGGGCCGCGCGGGGGGCCGTACCTCCTGGGGCGCGAGGTCCCGTACGGCTGTCGCCGTCACGTCCGCCTCGGCGTCCGCCTCCACCTCTGCCGCTGCCGCTGCCGCTGCTTCCACCGTGGTGCTCATGGTGCTCATACGGCGACCTCCTCCTTCTCCAGTTGCTGGGCGCGGGCCACCTCGTCGTGGAGCAGGGTCCAGATCTCGTGGCGATATCGGGCGAACTCCGGGCTGGAGTGCAGGTCTTCACCGGCGGCCCCGGTGGCCCGGTCGCCGAACGACACCGGGACGACCTGCTTGACCCGGCCGGGGCGGGAGGTGATGACGGCCACCCGCTGCCCGAGGTACACGGCCTCCTCGATGCCGTGCGTGATGAAGACGATCGTCTTGCCGGTGCTCTGCCAGATGCGCCGCAGTTCGTCCTGAAGGGACTCGCGGGTCTGGGCGTCGAGCGCGGCGAACGGCTCGTCCATCAGCAGCACGTCCGGGTCGTACGCGAGCGAGCGCGCGATGGCGACCCGCTGGCGCATGCCGCCGGACAGTTCGTGCGGGTGCCGGTCCTCGAACCCGGTGAGACCGACGAGGTCCAGGAACTCCCGGGCTCTCGCCGCGCGTTGACGGCGCGGGACGCCGGTGGCCTCCAGGCCGAATTCGATGTTGCCCAGCGCGGTGCGCCAGGGCAGCAGTGCGTACTGCTGGAAGACGATGCCCCGGTCGAGCCCCGGCCCGGTGACCGGCTTGCCGTCGAGCAGGATCCGGCCGGAGGTGGGCGGGGTCAGGCCGCCGAGCAGGTCCAGGAGGGTGGACTTGCCGCAGCCGCTGGGGCCCACGACGACCACGAACTCCCCCGACCCGATCTCCAGGTCGATCCCGTCGAGGGCGGTGAACTCCTCCTTGCTCCTCCTGTTCTTCTTGTCCTTCGTCGGGAAGGTCTTCGTCACGGAGTCGAACACGATCTTCGCCATGGCAGCCGGTCAGCCCTTCCCGTGTCCGTTGAACTCGTTGGTGTAGAGGTCGGCCGCCTTGAGCCGGCCCTTCTTGATCTCGCCCCGGTCGCCGAGCCAGTCGAGCCAGAGCTGGAACTCCTTGTCCTCGATCCGGCCGCCCTTCTCGGCGACTCCGTAGGAGCGCCAGAACTGCAGGGTCGCGGTGTCCTCGTTGCGGCCGCGCTTCTTGACGATCTCCGTCATCCGGGCGATGACCTCCTCGCGCGCGGTGGTGCGGGACCACTCGATGGCCTTGGCCACCCCGGTCACGAACGTCCGTACGGTGTCGGGGTTCTGCTTGATGAAGCGCTCGGTCATGATGTAAGTCCCGGCGCTGAACGGGCCGAGCAGTTGCACGTCCGTGAACAGCGGGCGGATGCCGCCGGTCGCGAGGGCCTTGTCGCGCAGTACTCCGGTCAGGACCCCGACCTCGATCTGCTTCTGCCGCAGCGACTGTTCGGTGTTGACGGGCGGAACCACGAGGGGCTCGACCTTGGCCGCGTCCTCCTTGGAGAGGCCGCCCCGGCTCAGGTAGATGTCGAGCAGCGCCTGGTAGTGGGCGCCCAGGGTGTTCATGCCGACCTTCTTGCCGATCAGGTCGCGGGCGGAGCGGAGCGGGCTGTCCTCCAGTACGTAGTAGCCGCCGTAGGAGTACTGGTCGGAGCCGTAGGAGGAGATGACGGCCTTGATCGGGGCCTTGGTGGAGGCGAGCTTGATGACCGCGCCGTTGAAGGCGCTGCCGAAGTGGGTCTGGCCGGTGGCGGCGGACTGGATGTCCTGCGGGCCGCTGATGGTGTTGCCGACCCAGTCCAGGGTCACGTCCCCGAGGTAGCCGAGGTCGGCGGCGAGCTCGGGGAGCGTGACCGCGCCGACCGCTCCCTGGTACTTCAGTGAGGTGATCTGCCCGCCGCCGGCGCCGCCACTGGCGGTCGCGGTTCCGCAGCTCACCGCGGCCGCCGAGATGCCGAGCAGGGTGAGGAACTGGCGTCGGGAGGTACGGGTGGTGGTGAAAGCAGCGGACATGGCGATTCCTTGTCGATCCGGGTGGGACGGGTGGGGCGATTTCCGTACGGAGATCAGTGCGCGGTGGCGAGCGTGGCGAGCGCGGCGGCCTGAGCCGCGCGCAGGGCCTCGGCGAACTCGTCGACGGCCTGGTACAGGTCCAGCTCCGCCTCCGGGCGCAGCCGGTCCGGGCCGGCCCCGCGCTCGACGGAGGAGTCCAGGACGAAGCGGCCTGCGGTGACGTGCCGGGCGCCGAGCGCGGCGAGGACCGGACGCAGGGCGTAGTCGATGGTCAGGACGTGGGCGAGGCTGCCGCCGGTGGCCAGCGGGAAGACGGTCTTCCCGGCCAGCCCGTCCTGCGGGAGCAGATCGAGGAAGGCCTTGAGAAGACCGGTGTACGAGGCCTTGTAGACAGGGGTCGCGATGACGATCCCGTCGGCTTCGGCGACGGCTTCGAGGGCCCGGCGGATCTCCGGCTCGCCGCGCCGTGCGGCGAGCAGATCGGCGGCGGGGAGATCCCGTACGGCGAGCTGCGCGGTCTCGAACCCGGCGTGGTTCAGGCGGCGCAGCACGTGATCGGCGACCACGTCGGTACGGGAGTGCAGGGACGGACTGCCGGTGAGGGCGAGCAGCTTGGGCACGGAGCGCTCCTTGGCTGACGGAAAGGGGGAGACGGGCGGTTCGGGGCCGTTCGGGGTTCTGTTCGACTCAGGCTTCGGAGGCGGAGGCTCCGGAGGCGATGCCGAAGGCCGGGTCCGGCACGATCTCCGGGCTGATCAGCCGGGACGGGACCCCGTCGGGCCCGACGGGGACGTCGCCGTCGACCGTCACGCGGCGCAGGGTGCGCTCGTAGTCGTCGGAGTCGTCGACGCCGTAGTGCTGGGTGGCGCGGTTGTCCCAGATCGCGACGTCACCGGCCTGCCACTGCCAGCGGACGGTGTTCTCGGGGAGCTCGATGTGGGCCTGGAAGAGGTCCTGGAGGAGGCGCGAGTCGCGGCCGGTGAGCCCGTTGATCCGCTGGACGAAGTTGCCGAGCAGCAGGGTGCGTTCGCCGGTCTCGGGGTGGACCCGGACCACCGGGTGCTCGGTGAGGAACTTGGTCGAGGTGAACACCTCGCGGTACTGGGCGAGCGCCTCGGGAAGGGCTTCGGGCTTCAGGGCCGCGTAGTCGTACTCGTTGGAGTGCACGGCGCGCAGGCTGTCGGCGAGGACGCGCAGCGGCTCGGGCAGGCCGGCGTAAGCGGTGGCCGTGTTGGCCCACAGGGTGTTGCCCCCGTACGGCGGGATGGTGACGGCGCGCAGGATGGAGAAGGCGGGGTAGGCGGGGACGAAGGTGACGTCCGTGTGCCACTGGTTGGCGCGGGCTCCGTGGTGGGAGTCGATGCCGAGCGCGTAACGCCCGTCGGCGGAGGGCACGGTGGGGTGGGCGACGGGCGCGCCGAGCAGTTCGGCGAAGGCCTCGTGCCCGTCCTCGTCGAGGTGGTCCTGACCGCGGAAGAAGACGACCTTGTGGGCGAGCAGCGCGGCCCGGATCCCGGCGACGGCCTCGCTTTCGAGCTCGCCGCCGAGCCGGACCCCGCCGATCTCGGCGCCTATGCGGCCGCCGATCTTGGTGACGGTGAGATCGGTGCGGGTGGCAGTGGACATGACGGGCTCCTTGTTTATTTCCGCAGGGGAAGAAATGAGGGAAGGCGAGGACGCCGGGCTCCGGCCGGGTCGGCCGGGGAAGACGGACGGACGGGTGGGTGGGTGGATGGACGGGAGCGGCTACCGGCGGGCGGCCGGAATCGGCGGACTACGCCGTCCGACGGACGGACGGACGGACCGGCGGACGGGGCGTCCCCTACGTCCGGCGGGCGGGCGGCGGGCTTCGACGGGCAAAGGTCGCCCGCCGCCCGCCGTCCGGCGGACGGGGCGGACCGGTGGACGGGACGGTCTTCCCGACGTCCGGCGGGCGGGCGGCGGGCTTCGACGGGCAGAGGTCGCCGGGCTGCGAGGTTCGACGGTCGGGAGCCGGCGGGCAACGAGGTTGGCGGTGGGAGCGGGCGGGCAACGAGGCTCGACCGGTAAGAACCGGAGGGCAACGAGGTTCGACGGACGGAACCGGCCGGCAGCGATGTCCGGCGGGCGAGAGCCGGAGGACAACGAGGCTCGATGGGCGGGAGCCGACCGGCAATGAGGTCTGCCGGGCAGCCGCCCGGCCGGCGACGGGCGTGAGCGGGCGGCGCTCGGAGACGATCGGCCTGAACCGCGGAGCCCCACCACCATCCACCGGGGTGAGTCGGCGCGAGCCCTACGCGCACCCCGGACGACGGGGCACGAACGCCCAGCCACTCGGGGGCCGAAGGCTCAAGGACTCAAAGACTCAGGAGCTTCGAGCTTCGAGCTTCGAGCCTCAGGGGCTCAGGGGCTTCGAGGCTCAGAGACTCAGAGACTCAGAGACTCAGGAGCACCGACGCTCAGGAACAGCGCGGGGCCGTACAACGACGGCCCAGACACTCGCCCGGCGCGGTACAGAGGCCGGGGGTGTGGAGCCGCGGGGCGAGGAACTCGGTCGCGGACATGTCCAGGAGACTGCCAGCGCCCCCACACCCGGTCAACCCTGACGAGCACCCTCCACCCTCACCCCCAGCCCCCGGCCCACACCCCCCGCGACCTGCCCTTTCACCGTTTTCCGCCACTCCCGGAACGGCCGAAACCCATGGCCTGATTTCACGCCCCCGCAACGCACCCGCCACGCAGCCCCGCCCGCCACCAGCCCCGCCGACCCGTGAGGCCCAGCGCCCGGCACAGAGCCCCCGGCAACGGCCGGCACGACACCACACCACCCGCAGCCAATCCGGCGCTCATGGTGGTCTCCGAACTGGCCGGCGTCCTCGACGACGGCTACCTCGACGAGATCCGCGACGCGGCCGGCGACCCGGACCGCTACGGGCGGCGGATCGTCGCCCCGCACGCGGGTCCGGCCGTACTCCCGGTAGCCTCCGCGACCGTCCTGCTCGCCCCGCTCTTTCGTGACCCCTCCCGACTCACATGAGAGGGGGAGATCACATCCGGTGGTTATAGGTCGTTCACAGGTACCCCCCTAACATTCGAGCCATGACGGTCCTGCCTGATGACGGGCTCTCCTTGGCCGCCGAATTCCCTGACGCGACGCATGAGCAGTGGCAGCGCCTGGTAGAGGGCGTGCTGCGCAAGTCGGGCAAGGAAGTTTCCGGCGAGGCAGCGGAAGACGCGTTGTCCACGAAGCTTGAAGACGGGCTCACCACCCGCCCGCTGTACACCGCGCCCGAAACCGCGCCGGATACCGGTTTCTCTGGGTTCCCAGGGTTTCCGCCGTTCGTACGGGGCGGCCGCGCCGAGGGCAGCGCCGCCTCGGGCTGGGACGTGCGCCAGCGGATCGCGGGCACCGACCCCGTACGGGTGAACGACGCGGCCCTGGCCGACCTGGAGAACGGCACCACCTCGTTGTGGCTGGCCGTCGGCGACGCCGGCCTCCCCGCCGAGGGGCTCGCCCGCGCGCTGGAGGGGGTCTACCTCGACCTCGCGCCCGTCTCCCTCGACCCCGGAGCCCAGTTCACCGAGGCCGCCCGGGCCCTGCTCGCGCTGTACGCCGAGCGCGCGGTGGCCCCCGAGGCCGCGCACGCCTCCCTGGGCGCCGACCCGCTGGGCCACGAGGCCCGGACGGGCGAGGCCCTGGACCTGGCGGAGGCCGCCGCGCTCGCCGCGGACACGGCCGCCTGGCCCCACGTACGCGCCCTGACCGTCGACGCCCTGCCCTACCACGAGGCGGGCGGCAGCGCCGCCGAGGAGCTGGGGCTCTCCCTGGCCACCGGGGTCGCGTACCTGCGCGCCCTCACCGAAGCGGGTCTGAGCACCGAAGCGGCCTTCGGCGAGCTGGAGTTCCGCTACGCCGCCACCGCCGACCAGTTCCTCACCATCGCCAAGCTGCGCGCCGCCCGGCGCCTGTGGGCGCGGATCGCCGAGGCCTGCGGGGCCCCGGCCGCCGGTGCCCAGCGCCAGCACGCCGTCACCTCGCCGGTGATGATGACCCGCCGCGACCCGTGGGTGAACATGCTGCGCACCACCGTCGCCTGCATGGCGGCGGGCGTGGGCGGCGCCGACGCCGTCACCGTGCTCCCGTTCGACCAGGAGCTCGGCCTGCCCGACGCGTTCGCCCGCCGCATCTCCCGCAACACCTCCACGATCCTGCTGGAGGAATCCCACCTGGCCCGGGTGATCGACCCGGCGGGCGGCTCGTACTACGTCGAGCAGCTCACGGACGAACTCGCCCACGCCGCCTGGGAGTTCTTCCAGGCCGTCGAGAAGGCGGGCGGCCAGGCGGCCGCCCTGCGCTCGGGCCTGGTCGCCGACCGCCTCGCGGCCACCTGGGCCGCGCGCTCCAAGAAGCTGGCCACCCGGCGCGAACCCGTCACCGGAGTCAGCGAGTTCCCGCACCTGTCCGAGAAGCCGGTCGTACGGGAACCCGCGCCGGCCCCGCTCACCGGCGGATTGCCACGCGTGCGGCGCGATGAGGCGTACGAGGCCCTGCGCGCCCGCAGCGACGTACACCTGGAGACGACGGGGGCCCGGCCGACCGTCTTCCTGGCAGCCCTGGGCCCGGCGGCCGCGCACACCGCCCGCGCCACCTTCGCCTCCAACCTGTTCCAGGCGGGCGGCATCACCCCGGTCCACGACCCGGTGTCGGTGACCCCGGAGACCGCCGCGGCGGCCTACGCGGCGAGCGGGGCCGACGGCATGGCCGTGCTGTGCTCCAGTGACGCGCTGTACGAGGAGCAGGCCGGGGCGGTGGCCGCGGCCCTGCGCTCGGCGGGCGCGACGACCGTGTTCCTCGCGGGCAGGCCCGGCACCGCCGCGGCGGCCGTGGACGAGTACGTCTTCGCCGGCTGCGACGCGATCGCCGTGCTGTCCTCCGTACTCGACCGGATGGGAGTCGCGTCTTGAGCACCGACCGCACCCCCCGCATCCCCGATTTCTCCGAACTCGCGCTGGACGGCGCGGCCCCGGCCGCCGGGTCCGAGGACCAGTGGCGCACCGCGCTGAAGGAGTCCACCGGCTCGGGAGCCGCCGAGCTGCTGTGGGAGACCCCCGAGGGGATCGGCGTACAGCCCCTGTACACGGGCCGCGACCTGGAGGGACTGGACTTCCTCCAGACCTACCCGGGTGTGGCCCCGTACCTGCGCGGCCCGTACCCGACGATGTACGTCAACCAGCCCTGGACGATCCGGCAGTACGCGGGCTTCTCCACGGCCGAGGAGTCCAACGCCTTCTACCGGCGCAACCTCGCGTCCGGCCAGAAGGGCCTGTCGATCGCCTTCGACCTGCCCACGCACCGCGGCTACGACAGCGACCACCCGCGGGTGACGGGCGACGTCGGCATGGCGGGCGTGGCGATCGACTCGATCTACGACATGCGCCAGCTCTTCGACGGCATCCCGCTGGACAAGATGACGGTGTCGATGACGATGAACGGCGCCGTGCTGCCGGTCCTCGCCCTCTACATCGTGGCGGCGGAGGAGCAGGGCGTCTCGCCCGACAAGCTCGCCGGGACCATCCAGAACGACATCCTCAAAGAGTTCATGGTCCGCAACACCTACATCTATCCGCCGAAGCCCTCGATGCGGATCATCTCCGACATCTTCGCCTTCACCTCGCAGAAGATGCCCCGCTACAACTCCATCTCGATCTCCGGCTACCACATCCAGGAAGCCGGGGCCACGGCCGACCTGGAGCTGGCGTACACCCTCGCGGACGGCGTGGAGTACCTGCGGGCCGGCCAGGCGGTCGGCCTGGACGTGGACGCCTTCGCGCCGCGCCTGTCCTTCTTCTGGGCGATCGGCATGAACTTCTTCATGGAGGTGGCGAAGCTGCGTGCGGCGCGCCTCCTCTGGGCGCGGCTGGTCAAGCAGTTCGACCCGAAGAACGCCAAGTCCCTGTCCTTGCGCACCCATTCGCAGACCTCGGGCTGGTCCCTCACGGCGCAGGACGTCTTCAACAACGTCACCCGCACGTGCATCGAGGCGATGGCGGCGACCCAGGGCCACACCCAGTCGCTGCACACGAACGCGCTGGACGAGGCCCTCGCCCTCCCCACCGACTTCTCCGCGCGCATCGCCCGCAACACCCAGCTCCTGCTCCAGCAGGAGTCGGGCACCTGCCGCTCGATCGACCCGTGGGGCGGCAGCGCGTACGTCGAGAAGCTGACGTACGACCTGGCGCGCCGGGCCTGGCAGCACATCCAGGAGGTCGAGGCGGCCGGCGGCATGGCGCAGGCCATCGACGCGGGCATCCCCAAGCTCCGCGTGGAGGAGGCCGCGGCCCGCACGCAGGCCCGTATCGACTCGGGCCGTCAGCCGGTGATCGGCGTCAACAAGTACCGGGTGGCGACGGACGAGCAGATCGACGTCCTCAAGGTCGACAACTCCTCCGTCCGCTCCCAGCAGATCGCCAAGCTCCGGCGGCTGCGCGAGGAGCGCGACGAGGCGGTCACCCAGGACACCCTGCGGGCGCTGACGAACGCGGCCGAGCGCGGGGACGGCAACCTCCTCGCCCTGGCGGTCGACGCGGCGCGCGCGAAGGCCACGGTGGGCGAGATCTCCGACGCCCTCGAAAAGGTCTACGGGCGGCACGCGAGCCAGATCCGTACGATCTCGGGTGTGTACCGAACCGAGGCAGGCGAGTCCCCGTCCCTGGAGCGCACCCGTGCGCTCGTCGACCGGTTCGAGGAGGCGGAGGGCCGCCGTCCGCGCATCCTGGTCTGCAAGATGGGCCAGGACGGGCACGACCGCGGCCAGAAGGTGATCGCGACCGCCTTCGCCGACCTCGGCTTCGACGTCGACGTCGGCCCCCTCTTCCAGACCCCGGAGGAAGTGGCCCGCCAGGCCGTCGAGGCCGACGTGCACGTGGTCGGCGTCTCCTCGCTCGCCGCGGGCCACCTGACCCTCGTACCGGCACTGCGCGAGGCCCTCGCCTCGGAGGGCCGCGAGGACATCATGATCGTGGTCGGTGGGGTCATCCCGCCGGCGGACGTGCCCACGCTCCTCGAAATGGGTGCGACGGCGGTGTTCCCGCCCGGCACGGTCATCCCGGACGCGGCGCACGACCTGGTGACGCGGCTCGCCGCGGACCTGGGCCACGAGCTGCACGAGCTGTAGGCGCGCCGCCGTGCCGCCGCGGATCGACATCCCCGCCTACACGAAGGGCGTACTCGACGGGAAGCGCGCGTTCATCGCGCGCGCGATCACTCTCGTCGAGTCCACCCTGCCCGCGCACCGGGTGCTGGCGCAGAGCCTGTTGACGGAACTCCTCCCCCACTCGGGGCGGGCGCGCCGGATCGGCATCAGCGGTGTGCCGGGCGTCGGCAAATCGACCTTCATCGACGCCTTCGGCACGATGCTGACGGTCCTGGGCCACCGGGTGGCGGTCCTCGCCGTCGACCCGTCCTCCACCCGTACGGGCGGCTCCATCCTGGGCGACAAGACCCGCATGGAACGCCTCTCCGTGGACCCCGCGGCCTTCGTCCGCCCCTCCCCCTCGGCGGGGACGCTGGGCGGGGTGGCGAAAGCCACTCGCGAGTCGATCATCGTGATGGAGGCGGCGGGCTACGACGTGGTCCTCGTGGAAACGGTGGGCGTAGGCCAATCGGAGACGACAGTCGCCGGCATGGTCGACTCCTTCCTCCTCCTCTCCCTCGCCCGCACGGGCGACGGGCTCCAGGGCATCAAGAAGGGCGTCCTGGAACTGGCCGACGTCCTCGCCGTCAACAAGGCGGACGGCCCGCACGAGCGCGACGCGAAGGCGGCGGCACGCGAACTGTCCAGCGCGCTGCGCCTGATGCACCCGGCCGACGCCGCGTGGACCCCGCCGGTCCTGACGTGCAGCGCCCGGGAATCCACGGGCCTGGCGGAGGTCTGGAACCGCCTGGAACAACACCGCGTGCTCCTGGAAGCGGGCGGCCGCCTGGCGTCGAAGCGCGCGGCCCAGCAGGTGGAGTGGACCTGGTCGATGGTCCGCGACGAACTCCTGGAACGCCTCCGCTCGAACCCGGCGGTACGAGACCTGGCCCCCACCCTGGAATCAGCAGTCCGAGCGGGCACCCTGACCCCCACCCTGGCGGCGGACCACCTCCTGACAGCCTTCACCGACTCCTGACGGGCCGCTTTCAGCCCCGCCGGCGTTTGAGGCGCGGGGTCCGGGGCGGAGCCCCGGGAAACGGAGAAAGGGCGGGGCGGGGAGAAAGCCCCGCGCAGCGGCACCCCGGCCCCGCCCCGGAATCAGGCACCGGGCACCGGGCACCGGGCACCCGGCACCAGGCACAGGCACAGGCACCACCCGGCGACCCCGCAAAGCTCAGGCGGCGACCAGCACGGGCCCACCCGTGGCCAGCATGCGCCGCAGCACCCGTACCCGCTCCCGCGGCTCCTCCTCGGCGAGCAGCGCCGCCAGCACGGCAACCCGCGCCTGCGGCGCCCGCAACGTCCCCGTGGGCACGGCCCCGGCCGCAACCAGATCCACCGCACCCCCATGGGTGTAGATCTCCGTCACCGGCCCGGCCGCAACCCGCGTGGTCAACGCCACCAGCACCCCGTCCGCGACAGCCGCCTTCACCGCGTCCACAACCTCCGGCGTAGCGTTGCCCGCACCCGTCCCGACCAGCACGATCCCCCGTGCCCCCGCCGCCACCGCGGCGTTCAGCAGCACCGCGTCACCGCTCACGTGGTGCATCACGACATCCACCCGCGGCGGCCCATCCGGTGCCTCGGGCATCGCGGGCAACGCCAAGGGCTCCGGCCGCACGGGCGTCCGCAGCACGGTGACCTTCCCGAAGCCGACCTTCCCCAGCAACTCCTTCGACGGGTCGGCAAACGCATCAAGCGCCACCGCCTGCGCCTTCACGGTCCCGCGCGCCGCGTGCACGCGCCCCGCGAACGTGATCAGGACGCCGAGCCCGCGCGTGGTGGACGCGGTCAGCAGGGCATCGTAAAGATTGCCGGGGCCGTCCCCGTCCGCCGCGCCCATGGGCCGCTGCGAGCCGGTGAACACCACGGACCGCTCATCGTGATGATGCAGGTCCACCAGGAACGCCGACTCCTCCAGCGTGTCCGTACCGTGCGTGACGACGACCCCGTCCACACCCGGATCGGCGAGCACCTCGTGCACGGTCCGCAGCAAAGTCAACTGGTGGGCGGTGGTCAGCCGAGGACTATTCACACTGAACAAATCAACAACCTCGACGCTCACCCCCTCCGGCAGCGGCGCGGTCGCCATCACCTCGGCCCCGTCGGCATCGGCCGCGAAACCGGAACCCTGCCAACGGCTGGCTATCGTCCCGCCCGTACTGATCACGACGATGCGTCGCATGACCACGACCCTTCCCTCACACGGCCCGCACAGATTTTCTACAAACGGCAATGGTAGGCCGATCTACGCGCAATGCGATTGCATTCTCACTCGCCCCCGCCACAAAACATGCGTGATAATTGCGCAATGGACGCGATCGACAAAGAAATCTTGCGCGAGCTCCAGGCAGACGGCCGGCTCAGCAACCAGGAGCTCGCCCAGCGCGTGGGCCTCACCCCCTCCCCCTGCATGCGCCGGGTCCGCCAGCTGGAAGAGGAAGGGATCATCCAGGGCTACCGCGCGGTGATCTCCCCCGAAGCGGTCGGCCGCGGCTTCGAGGTCCTGGTCTCGGTAGAGGTCCGCCGCGACCGCGCGGCGGTCGAGGCCTTCGAAGCCGCCCTCCAGGACATCCCCGACGTCATCGAGGCCTACCGCCTCTTCGGCAGCCCCGGCTGCCTCCTGCGCATCGCCGTAGCCGACCTCCGCGCGTACGAACGCCTCTGGATCGAGAAGCTCACAGCCCTCTCGGGCGTCACGGAGGTCAACTCCCAGATCATCATGAAACGCATCAAGGAGCCGAAGGGCCTCCCGGTCTGACCTCGCGGCGGACGCCCGGAGATGGCCGGGATCAGTCGCCCTTCGGCAGGCTCTCGTACGAGAAGGTGCACCGGACCGTCCCGTCGGCTACCGGCACGAGGCGTACCTGCTCGGCCGGCATCTGCACCGACTTGCCCGCGGTCTCGTCCCACAGCGAGACCGTCCCGTCGGCCTCCCCGAAGGAGACGTACGGGCGCTCCGCGCGGAGGACGCCGCCCCGGGTGCTGAGCTTCGCCGCGAGGACCGTGGGCTCGACGCACGTCCACTCCGGCTCCACCCCGAAGTACGAAGGAAGCTCCGTTTTCCGGGCCGCCGCCGCACGGAGGTCCTTCACCGCATCGTCCGCGGACTCCAGCGCACCCGCCAGGCACATCACCACCACCGCCACCTGGGTGACGGCATACAGCGCGACACCGAGCCGCTCGACGGGGCTGACGAACGGTGCGTGCACGTGCTTCGCGATGCCCCACAGGGCCGGCACGAAGAGAGCGAAGCTCAGCAGGCCCAGGAGCTTGACCGCCGATGTGGCCTGCCAGATCGCGGCTACGTCGAGGTCCTCGGGCGTCAGGTCGATACTGTCCGCGTACATCGCGTGCAGCACCGACCCGGAGGACACCACGAAGGACGCGACGGCCGCGAAGACCAGAGGCGCCGCGCAGGTGATCCATTCGGACCAGGTCCACCGTCGGACCAGGAGCCAGATGCCTCCAGCCGTCGCCAGAACGGCGAAGACCGACAGCATCTGCACCGGGGTCCAGCCCCTGCTGTCACCCATGTCCGCGCCAAAGGCGCCGGCCAGGATGAAGGCTGCCACCAGAGCACACAGGACGAGGCTCGCCCCGCGCCCTCCGGACGCGTACATGCCCTGCGCCAGCTTTGCCGCCACGAGAAGGCACAGAACCGCCGCGCCGGTCCACACCCACGTCCGTACGCCGCTCTGCTGCCGGGCGACCACCGCACAGAAGGCCATGGCGAACAGCCAGGCCGCGAGGCGGTTGGCCCTCCGGTGGAAGTCCTCCTCGCGGCGAGGCACGATGTGGCTGCGCTCCCGGCCGGAGTTCGCCCGTACGTCGGTGGCGAACCCGGAGAAGGAGTCCCCGGCCAAATCCATACGGGAGACCCGGCGGGCCTCCGACGCCGTGCCCGTCACCACCGTGCCGGTGTCGTGGCAGCCGCGCCGCTCCGTGAAGCGTGCACGTGCCACCGCCGTCGCGCGCCGCAGCTTCGCCATCGGCGTCAACGGCCGCGGAGCGGCTACACGGGGCGGCCGGTGGGCAATGTCATGCGCCCACCAGATGGTCAGTTGCTCCCTGTCCCGGTCCCACGGCTCGCAGCGCCGGGCGTACATCTCCAGCCGCTTCACCCGCGCCAGCCGCTCCACCTGCCAGCCGGCGGCCCGCCCCGTACGCCGGTTGCGGGCTCCGAAGAACCGTACTTCGACGGAGTACATCCTGGCCGAGGGATCGGCCCTCAGGACGCCCTGGGACAATTCCTCACCCCGTGCGAACGAGGCGAGGACCGGCCAGTCCCGTTCACCGAAGGCCCGTTCCGCCTCGTCCCAGTCGCGCTGCCCGCCTCGTACCTCGACCAGCACCAGTACCCGCTGGTCATATCGCTTTCCCTGCACCGGCCACCCTCTCATCGAACTCCGAAGGCTCGTACTACCCCTCAAGGACCCGCCCACTCCGCTTGGGTCGGTCCGGAGCGGGGAGGGCTCCCGTCGCACATTGACCGACTGCCGAATCTACAGTTAGGGTCACCTAAGTCGGATGTGGTGCGGCCCTTGGCCCCCTGTCCTGATTCGTTTACATGCGCGTTGCCGCCAGGGGGAGTTGTACTACCCATGCTGTGTTCGAGGCTGATCAACGCGAACATCATCACCATGGACCCGGACCGTCCCTTCGCCCGTGAGCTGGGGATCTGGCGGGGGCGGATCGTGGGGCTTGACGAGGATGTCGCCTCGTTGCCGGCCCGGGAGGTCGTCGATCTGCAGGGTGCCACCGTGCTGCCCGGGTTCATCGACAGCCATGTGCATCTGGCCTGGACCGGCTTGAAGCAGAGCACCCCGAGCGTTGCCCCGTGCGAGCGGGTCGAGGACGTGCTGGCGGTGGTGGCGGAGGCGGTCTCCCGTGCGGCGGGCGGGGACGGGGCCTGGGTTGACGTGATGGGTTATGACCAGCGGGCTCTGGGGCGGCACCTGACCGCCGCCGAGCTGGATACGGTCAGCCGTGGGCGCAAGGTGTTCCTGATGCACGACTCGGGGCACGCGTGCGTCGTGAACAGTGCGGTGCTGCGCCTGCTTCCCGCCGGTGTTCCGCACCAGGACGGGTTTCTGGCCGAGGGGGCCATGACCGCCGCGCGGCAGCTCCGGCTGCCCTACGGGCAGGACGAGATCGCCGATGCCGTCGAGCGCGCGGCCCGGACCTGCCTCGCCGAGGGCGTGACCGCCGTCGCCGAGGCGGGCATCGGGGGCGGGCTGCTCGGCCACAGCCCGGTGGAGCTCGGCGCGTACCAGCTGCTGCGGGACCGGGGGAGGCTGCCCCTGCGGGTGCAGCTCATGCCCGCGGGCGATACGTTGCGGCCGCGTGCGGCGCACCGGGAGGACGGGATTCCCCGCGCCCTGGACCTGGGCATGCGCACCGGGTTCGGCGACGACTGGCTGTCGCTGGGGGCGCTCAAGATCTACACCGACGGCGGGATGATGGCCCGTACCGCCGCGCTCACGGCCCCGTACGCGGGCACCGACCACACCGGGCAGCTCCAGGACGACCCCGACCGCCTCACCCGGATGATCATCGACGGCCACCTCGGCGGCTGGCAGCTCGCCGTACACGCCATCGGGGACCGCGCCGCCGACCTCGCGCTCGACGCGCTGGAGGAGGCGCAGCGGCTACGGCCCCGGCCGGACGCGCGGCATCGGATCGAGCACGCCGGGCTGATCCGCCCCGACCAGCTCCCGCGCTTCGCGCGCCTGGGCGTCAGCGCGGTCGTCCAGCCGGCCTTCCTTTACTCCTTCGGGGACGACTACGCGGACGTGATGGGAGAGGAGCGGGCGCCCTGGATGTACCGGGGGCGCGGGTTCCTGGACCACGGGGTGACCCTCGTGGGCAGCTCGGACCGGCCCGTCACGGACGGGGCTCCGCTCCGGGCGATCCAGTTCATGGTCGAGCGTGCTTCCGCCTCCGGGCGGCCGATCGGGCCGGACGAGGCGATCACCGTCGAGGAGGCGCTGCGCGCGTACACGGTCGCCGGTGCGTACGCCTGCCGGTGGGAGGACACGGCCGGCAGCCTCATCCCGGGCAAGCGCGCCGACCTGGTCGTCCTGGGTGACGACCCGCGGTACGTCGCCCCCTCCCGGATCAGTGCCATCGAGGTGGTGGCGACATTTGTCGACGGAAACGAAGCGACGGACGAAGGAAAGCTGTGATCAGTCAGATGAACGTCCTGGAACGGTTCTCACCGCTGTGGGAGTTGCCCGCCATGCCGCCGCGCTGGGTGATCTGGCACGCGGGTGCGGGCGATTCCTTCGTCTTCGACCGGGAGTTCAACATGCCCGTCGACGTGGACGACGCGCTCCTCGGGGAGGTCCTGTACCGGATGCGCGAGGCCGGGGCCCCGGAGGGCGACGCCTACCCCGGCCGCCCGTGCGGATGACGGCCGCGGCGGGTCCGGCCCCCGGCACCGACGCCTCGGCGCAGAACTGGGTCACCTCTCCCGGACCCGGGCTGTGGGCGGTGCGCGTGAGCCTGTACGCGGATCGGGCGCGGGAGTTGGAGGGGATGCTCGACGGCGCCGAGCGGGCCCGACTCCAGGGGATCAGGCGCGCCGGCGACCGTGACCAGTACCGGGTTGCCCACGTGGTGCTGCGGCAGTTGCTGGGCGACCGCCTCGGCCAGGACCCGGCGCAGGTCCGCTTCTTCCGCGAGCCGTGCCCCGGCTGCGGCGCGCCGCACGGTCGGCCGGCCGTGCCCGGCCTGCCGCTGCACTTCTCGCTGTCCCACGCGGGGGACGCGGTGCTGGTGGCCTTCGCGGACCGTCCGGTCGGAGTCGACGTCGAGCAGCAGCCGGCTCCGGCGCTGGCCTCCCAGGTGGCCTCCGAACTGGCGGAGGTCCTCCATCCGGCCGAGCGCGCCGAGCTGTCGGCGCTGCCGGCCGACGAGCTCCCGGCCGCGGTGGCCCGCTGCTGGTCCCGGAAGGAGGCCTACCTCAAGGGGGTCGGCATCGGCCTCGGCGGGAATCCTGCCCTGACGTACGTGGGCACCGGCGCCGCCCCCTCGGCTCCGCCGGGATGGACCGTCGACGACGTGCCCGCCTTTCCCGGCTACAGGGCGGCACGCGCCGTCCGTACGGACCGACTTGGCTCTGCCAGCTAGGTAAGGCTAACCTTACCTCGACCGTTCCGCCGGGAGGCCTCCGCCTCCGCACCCGCCCCCGCACACGGCGGAACCGAGGAAGGAACACCTTGACCACGGCCACGCTGCCCCCTGCCGCCGCGCACGCCACCCTGTCGCCCCGCGCGACCCCCGCCCCCGCCCCCGCCCCACGGTGGCGCGAGCTCCCCGAGTTCACGGTGCGCCCGGCGCGCCGGGACGACGGCCCGGCGCTCGCCGCCCTCTCCCGGCCGTTCGTCCACGCGGGGGCGCTCCGCGAACGCCCGCTCTCCCTCTACCTCTCCAGGGCGTCGGACTTCCTCGTCGCGCAAGCACCCGACGGAACCCTCGAAGGCTGCCTCGGCCTGCGCGAACACCCCGCCGCAGGCGTGCTGTACAACTTCTGCGTCGCAGCCCACCGGCAGGGCTCGGGCATGGGCGCCCGTCTGCTGCAGGCGGCGTTCGCCAGGGCCCGCAACCGCTCCCTGGCCACGCTGTTCACGGCGACGACCGGCAGCGGCCGCCTCTTCCTCCTCCACGGCTTCCTCCCCGCCTCCCCCACCCTGGCGCCGGCCGACTGGGCCCGGTCCCTGGACCCCGCCCGGGGCGCCCGCGTCCTGTCCCGCACCCTCTCCCGCACCCTCTAGACGGCGAAGGGGCGGGCCCCTGAGGGACCCGCCCCGGCCGTACGCCCAGGCCCTACGAGGCGTCGAGGATCCCGGGCAGCGCCGCCACCAGCGCATCGGCCCGCTCCTGCGGCAGCGTCAGGGCGGGAGCCAGCCGTACGACGCCCGCGCCCGCCGCGTTCACGAGGAACCCGGCGTCCTGCGCGGCCCGCTGGACCCGCGCGGCGACCGGCTCGGCCAGGGCGATGCCCAGGAGCAGACCGGCGCCCCGGACTTCGCGGACCAGGGGGTGTTCCAGTGTCTCGATGCCGAGCCTCAGCCGCTCCCCCACCCGCTCGGCGTGGGCGAGCAGCCCTTCCTTCTCGATGGTGTCCAGGACGGCGAGCCCGGCCGCGCACGCCACCGGGTTGCCGCCGAAGGTGGAGCCGTGCTGACCGGGGGTCAGCAGCTCGGCGGCGGCGCCGAAGGCGACCGTGGCGCCGATCGGCAGGCCGCCGCCCAGCCCCTTGGCCAGGGTGATCACGTCCGGCTCCGCGCCCGGCTCCGCCTGATGCGCGAACCAGTGGCCGGTACGGCCGATCCCGGTCTGCACCTCGTCCAGTACGAGCAGGGTGCCCGTGGCGCGGGTGATCTCGCGGGCCGCCCGCAGGTAGCCCTCGGGCGCCGGGACGACTCCGGCCTCGCCCTGGAGGGGTTCGAGTACGACCGCGGCCGTGTGCTCGGTGACGGCCGCGCGGAGCGCCTCCGTGTCCCCGTAGGGAACGTGCGTGACCTCCCCCGGCAGGGGCAGGAAGGGGGCGCGCTTGGGCGGCTGGCCGGTGAGGGCCAGCGCCCCCATGGTGCGCCCGTGGAATCCGCCCTCCGTGGCGACCAGGTGCGGGCGCCCGGTGCGGCGGGCGATCTTGAAGGCGGCCTCGACCGCCTCCGCGCCCGAGTTCGCGAAGAACACCCGGCCCGGCCTGTCCAGCAGGGCCAGCAGCCGTTCCGCCAGCGCGACGGCCGGCTCCGAGACGAACAGGTTCGACACGTGGCCGAGCCGGGCGACCTGCTCCTGGACGGCCGAGACCAGGGCCGGGTGGGCGTGCCCGAGGGCGTTGACGGCGATCCCGCCCGTGAAGTCCGTGTACGCGCGGCCGCCTTCGTCCCAGACCGTGCTGCCTTCGCCCCTGACCAGGGCCAGCGCGGGAGTGCCGTAGGTGTCCATCATCACCGCGCGCCAGCGGTCGGCGAGCGGCGTCGTCGTGCTGTCGGAGAGCGGCGTCGTCATGCTCTCGGAGAGCGGCGTCGTCGCGCTCTCGGCGAGCGGTGTCGTCGTGCTGTCGGCGGTCACGCGCCGTCTCCCTTGCCGCCGGACCCCTCGGGCCCGGGCTCCTCGTCCGGCACCACCGTGGTGCCGGGACCGTCCTCGGTGAAGACCCCGCGCAGCAGCGCGTGCGGCACCCGGCCGTCGATGACCTGCGCCTTGGCGACGCCTGCCCGTACGGCGCGCAGGCAGCCCTCCATCTTGGGGAGCATGCCGCTCGCGAGCTCCGGCAGCAGGGCGTCCAGCTCGTCGGCCGTGAGGCGGTCGATCACCTCGGTGCTGTGCGGCCAGTCTGCGTACAGCCCTTCGACGTCGGTCATCACCACCAGCCGGTCGGCCCCGAGGGCCACGGCCAGGGCCGAGGCCGCCAGGTCGGCGTTGACGTTGTAGACCTGGCCGTCCTCGCCGCGCGCGACGGGCGAGACCACGGGGATGCGGCCCTGCTCCAGCAGCCCGGCGATCGTCCCCGCGTCCACGTCGACGATGTCGCCGACCAGGCCGATGTCCACCGGCAGGCCGTCGACCCAGGCCGGGCGGCGTACGGCGGTCATCGTGTGGGCGTCCTCGCCCGACAGGCCCACGGCGAACGGCCCGTGGGCGTTGATGGCCCCGACGAGTTCGCGCTGGACCTTGCCGGTGAGCACCATGCGCACCACGTCCATCGTCTCCGGCGTGGTCACCCGCATTCCGGCCTCGAAGCGCGTCTCCAGGCCGAGCCGGTCGAGCAGTGCGCTGATCTGGGGACCGCCGCCGTGGACGACGACGGGCCGCAGGCCGGCGTGCCAGAGCTCCACGACGTCCTGGGCGAACGTCCGGTGCGTGGAGGGGTCCACCATGGCGTTGCCGCCGAACTTGACGACGACCGTCCGGCCTTGGAGCTGCTCCAGCCAGGGCAGGTCCCGGGGGGCCGGCACGGTGGCCGGCGTCGTTGTCTCCCTCTGCGCCTCTACCGGCGCCTGCGCCTGCGCCTGCGTCGTCTCCGCCGTCATCCCGACCCCGTTCAAGAGCTGTAGGCGCTGTTCTCGTGCACGTACTCGGCCGTCAGGTCGTTGGTCCAGATGACGGCCGAGGAGTCACCGGACCGCAGGTCCACGGTGATGGTGATCCGGCGGCCCGACAGGTCGACCTTGTCCCGCGGCTCTCCCTCGGCGCCGTCCCGGCACACCCAGACGCCATTGATCGCCACGTCCAGCCGGTCCGCGTCGAAGGCGGCCGAGGTGGTGCCGATCGCCGACAGTACCCGGCCCCAGTTCGGATCCTCGCCGTGCAGCGCGCACTTGAGGAGGTTGTTGCGGGCCACCGAACGGCCCACCTCCACGGCGTCCGCCTCCGAGGCCGCGCCGACGACGGCCACCTCGATCTCCTTGGACGCGCCCTCGGCGTCCGCCACCAACTGGAGCGCCAGGTCCCGGCACACGGCGTGCACGGCGACGGTGAGCTCCGCGGGGGCGGGCGTGATGCCCGAGCTGCCCGAGGCGAGCAGCAGCACGGTGTCGTTGGTGGACATGCAACCGTCCGAGTCCACCCGGTCGAAGGTGGTGCGCACCGCCTCGCGCAGCGCCGCGTCGAGTGCGCCGGCGCTCGCGTCGGCGTCCGTGGTCAGGACGACCAGCATGGTGGCGAGTCCCGGGGCGAGCATCCCGGCGCCCTTCGCCATGCCCCCCACCGTCCAGCCGGGGCGGGCGGCCACCGCCGTCTTGTGCACGGAGTCCGTCGTCTTGATCGCGACGGCCGCCTCCTCGCCGCCCTCGGGCGACAGCCGGTCCGCGGCGGCGGTGATGCCGGCCGTCACCCGGTCCATCGGCAGCCGGACGCCGATCAGGCCGGTGGAGCAGACCGCGACCTCGTCGGCGGCGGCCTCCACGGCCCCCGCGGTGCGCTCCGCCATCGCCTGCGCGTCTTCGGCGCCGCCGGGACCCGTACAGGCGTTCGCGCCACCGGAGTTGAGGACGACGGCGGAGATCCGCCCGTCGGCGAGCACACGGCGGGACCAGCGTACGGGCGCGGCCTGCACGCGGTTCGAGGTGAAGACACCGGCGGCGGCGCGCGACGGCCCCCGGTTCACCACCAGGGCCAGGTCCGGGTCACCGGACTCCTTGATGCCGGCGCGCACGGCGCCTGCGAGGAATCCCCGGGCTGCGGTCACACTCACGGAGCCACTCCATTCATGGGCAGGCCCAGCCGTTCCGGCAGGCCGAGGGCTATGTTCATGCTCTGCACCGCGCCACCGGCGGTGCCCTTCGTCAGGTTGTCGATGGCGCTCACGCAGATCAGTCTGCGGGCATCCGGGTCCACGGCGATCTGCACCTGGGCGGTGTTCGAGCCGAGGACCGCGGCCGTGGTGGGCCACTGGCCGGGCGGCAGCAGGCGTACGAACGGCCGGTCGGAGTACGCCGCTTCGAACACGGCGCGCACCTCGTCCTCCGCGGGGAGCGCGGAGGTGCCCGCGGCGGGGCGCAGCCGGGCCGAGCAGGTGGCGAGGATGCCCCGGGGCATGGGAGCCAGGGTGGGTGTGAAGGAGACCGTCACGTGCTCACCGGCCGCGCGGGACAGGTTCTGGGCGATCTCCGGGGTGTGCCGGTGCCCGCCGCCGACTCCGTACGGGCTCATGGAGCCCATCGCTTCGGAGGCGAGGAGGTGCGCCTTGAGCGCGCGTCCGGCGCCGGAGGTTCCGGTGGCGGCGACGATGACGGCCTCCGGCTCGACCAGGTGCGCCGCATAGGCGGGGAACAGGGCGAGGGTGACCGCCGTGGGGTAGCAGCCCGGTACGGCGATCCGGGTGGTTCCCTTCAACTCCGCGCGGGCTCCCGGCAGTTCCGGCAGCCCGTAGGGCCAGGTGCCGGCGTGGGGGCTGCCGTAGAAGCGCTCCCAGGCGGCCGCGTCCCGCAGCCGGAAGTCGGCGCCGCAGTCCACCACCAGCGTGCCGGGGTCCAACTGCTCCGCCAGTGCGGCGGATTGGCCGTGGGGCAGGGCGAGGAACACCACGTCGTGGCCGCGCAGGGAGGCTGCGGAGGTGTCCAGGAGGATCCGGTCGGCGAACTCCGGAAGCTGTGGCTGTACGGACCCCAGCGGACGCCCCGCACTGCTGTGCGCGGTGAGCGCGCCGATCTCGACGGCGGGGTGCGAGCTCAGCAGGCGGAGCAGCTCCCCGCCCGCATAGCCGCTGGCACCGGCCACCGCGACCCGTACGGTCATGTTCTTCCGCTCTCTCTCGGTTCGTGTGCGCACCGTCGGCGCAGGGCGGCGCCGCGCTGCGGGCGTCGGCGGGATGTGTGCGTCGGCGGGCGGCGCTCAGGCATCCTTGCGCACGTTTCGGGACCCTCCGCCGAGCAGCAGCTCGCGGAGCAGGGTCTCGGTCGTGCACACCACCGCGCTGCGGGCGGCCCAGCGCAGAGCCATCGCGTGCTCCTCGGCCGAGAAGTCGGCGACGGCGTCGGCGACCACGAAGGGCTGGATGTCGTTCATGAAGGCGTCCGCGGCCGTCAGCAGGACGCCGAGGTGGGCGTGGACCCCGCAGACGATCAGCTGGTCACGCCCCTCCGAACGCAGCAGCCTCCCCAAGTGGCTGCGGAGGAAGGCGTTGTGGCGCACGTTGGCCAGCACGCGCTCGCCCGGCTGCGGGGTGAGCGGCGGGATGATCGCGGCGGCGTCGGTCCCGTCACCGATGCCCGGCCCCCAGACGTCGGCGGCGAGGCCGCGCTGGCCCGGCGGCTGGGCGGCCGGCTCGGCGGTGAAGACGACCGGAATTCCCAGTGCCGTGGCGAGGGCCCGAAGAGCCGCGATGTTCTCGACGAGTTCCACGACCGGGGACCTGTCCGTGGGGAGCTCCCCCACGAAGTGGTTCTGCATGTCGTGGACCAACAGCGCGGCGCGGCCGGGGTCGATGGCCCAGGACGCGCAGGAGCGGGGCAGGGCGGCGCGATCGGGCATGGGGTAGGAGCCGATGGCCGGCAGGCCCATGACGATCCCCTCCCCCTGATGCCGTGCGTACGGTCCCACACGCAGGCTGCGTAGTTAGCTTAGCCTAACCTAATTTACCCGACCCGCTCCGGCGGCCCGTCGACAACCGGCCCCCCGGTCAGGCCTCGACGGCCGCCGCGAGGGAGCGGGGGCGCAGGTCGGTCCAGCTCGACTCGATGAACTCCAGGCACGCGTCACGGGTGGTCTCGGCGAGGGCGACCGTCCATCCGCCGGGAGCGTCGGCGAAAGAGGGCCAGAGGGAGTGCTGACCCTCGTCGTTGACCAGGACCAGGAAGCGGCCGTCGGCATCGTCGAACGGGTTGGTGCTCATACTGGGGTTCCTCCAGGAGCCCGATGGGACCGGCGGGTGGCGTCGGCGTGCGGCGCGCGGTGTGCGGCGCGCACAGTCCGACAGCGGGCGCCGTGCCCGTGGGGAAGGTCGATCGGAATGAAGAGAGCCAACCACTTAGGTTAGGCTCGCCTAATTATAGAGCCTAACGTTTCCCCTTCCCCCTCACAAGGAGGCACCGATGCCTGCACTCGAACGGACCCTGGCCGAGGACGGCTCGGAGAGCCCGTTCGCCGCGTTCGGCCTGCCCGCCGCGCCCGGCACCGATGAGTTCTGGGCGGCCGCGGCTCCCGCGTCCGCGCCTTCCGGCGACGGCGGTTGGGTCACCCTGTTCCTGTGGCGCGGCAGCCCGACGGTCATCGACTTCGAGAGCTGGTCGGATCCGGTCGTGCTGCTCCGGTGGCGCGACACGGACTGCTGGTACGCCGAGGTGCGCATGCCCGCGCGGCTCCGGGTGACCTACCGGTTCCTCGCGGATGACGGATCGTCGTACCCCGATCCGCTCAACCCCCTCCGGGCCGGAGGCGACCGGTCCATCGTCGCCACCCCGGACGCTCCGCCCCAGCCGTACTGGCCCGCCGTGGGCGCCGACGACGTCCTGCCGCTGCCGCGCACCCGGATCCGCTGGGCGAGCGAACGGCTCGGCGGGAAGCGCACCGTACGGGTCCACCCCGTGGGCGGCGGCGGACCAGTGGTCCTGCTGCTGGACGGGGACGACTGGCTGTACCTGCACCCGGCCATGACCGCCTTCGACGCGGCCTTCGAGGCCGGTGACATGCCCCCGGCCACGCTGGTGTTCCTGCCCACCAAGGACCGGCAGGCGGAGTTCGGTTGCCGGCCCGAGCTGTGGGAGGCGGTACGGGACGAACTGCTGCCGCTGGTCGCCGACAGCGGGGTGCCCGCGGACCTCGGCCGGCTGGTGGTCGCCGGGCAAAGCCTCGGCGGTCTGAGCGCGCTGTACGCGGCGACGGAGTTCCCGGAGCTGGTGTCCCGGGTCGCCTGCCAGTCGGGGTCGTTCTGGTGGACGCCGGAGGCCTCGGACCTGCCGGACCCCCTGGGCGGTCCGCGCGGCGGCGCGATCGCCGCGCGCCTGCGCGAGCGCCCTGCCCCGTCCGGGCTGCGGATCGCCTTCGACGTGGGCGAGCACGAGACGCGCATGCTCCCCCACTGCGAACTGGTCGAAGCCCTGACCGAACAGGCCGGTGCGACCGTACGGGTCTCCAGGTCGCCGTCGGGCCACGACCGGGCGGGCTGGCGGCAGGCCCTGCTCCGGGACGTCGCCTGGGCACTGGCCTGACCACGTGACACGGCAAGGGGGCCTGGTTGCCCGGCGGATCGCCGGGCAGCCAGGCCCCCTCTGTTCACCGGCTCACGAAGTCACACGGCTCACGAAGTCACCGTGTGACCGCCGCGCAGTACGCCGGGTCACTGGCCAGCAAGTGCCGGTGCGTGCCCTCGGCCGTGACCACCCCGTCGTCCAGGACCAGGACCCGGTCGGCGGCGTCCAGCAGGGCCGGGCTGCTGGTGATGACCACGGTGGTACGGCCCCGGCGCAGCTCCGCGATCTTGCGTGCGACGAGTTGCTCGGTGACCGCGTCCACGGCCGTGGTCGGGTCGCGCAGCACGAGTACGTCGGAGTCCGCGGCCAGCGCCCGGGCCAGTGAGAGCCGCTGGCGCTGCCCGCCGGAGAGGTTCGAACCGCGGTCGCGGACCTCGTAGTCGAGTCCCTGCCGGTGCAGGGCGACGACGTCGGTCAGCATGGACGCCTCGACGGCCTCGGGCACCGTCCGGCTGGTGCCCGACGGGTCGATGTTCGTACGGAGGGTCCCCGCGAAGATTTCGCCGTCGTACGGGTTCACCAGCATCAGCTCGCGGACCGCCTCGACCGACAGCTCCGCCAGGTCCTGCCCGCCGAGCCGCACCGCTCCGCCGTACGCGGCCGGAGGCACGTTCACGGCCAGGATCGAGGCGAGTTCGGCCGCCGCGCGCGGCTGGTAGACCGCGATCGCCGTGAACTGGCCCGCCGGGACCCGGAACTTCAGGCCCTGGAGGGACTCGTAGCGGACGCAGTCGATCTCCAGGTCGCCGCCCGGTGCCGGGCGGGCCGTCCCCGGGGCCGCCACCGGCGGTGCGGACAGCACCAGGGCCATCCGCTCCGCCGAAGCGCGCGCCATCATCACGTACTTGGGCATGTCCGAGAACAGCCGGAGCGGTTCCATGATGAACTGCGCCAGGCCCACGGCCATGACGAGCTCACCGATGCTGATCTGCCCGTCGAAGGCCAGCCAGCCGGCGGTCAGGGTCACCGAGGCGGCCAGCGTCGCGTTCAGGCCCAGCGCGGTGCCCGTGTAGACGCCGTTCACCCGGGCGACGGTGATCGCCTGTTCCTTCGCCTCGGTGCTGACCTTCTGGTAGGACCGGAACGCCGCGTGGTTGCCGCCGAAGCCGTGCAGCGGGCGCAGGCCCGTGATCAGGTCGGCGACCTTCGCACCCGCCCGCGCCACCCGGGCCTGCTGCTCCTGGGTGCTGCTGCCGATCCGCTTCGACATCACGCTGAGCGTCGAGAGGATGGCGATCGTCCCCACCATGACCAGCAGCCCGAGCCGCAGGTCCGCCAGGCTCAGCGCGACCGCCGCGACCAGCACCGCGACCGAGGAGCTGATCAGCATCGGCACGACCTCGACGATGTCGGCGGTCTGGTCGGCGTCCTCGGTGGCGATGGTGAGCACTTCGCCGGACTTCAGGTCCACGTCCCGGGCCACCGGCTGGAGGCCGCAGGACGCCACCCGCACCCTCCAGTGGTGGGCCTCGGTCGTGTTGGCCTTCTGCAGGATGCGCATCCCGAACCGCCACGACAGCGACACGGTCGTGATGATCACGGCCAGCGCGGCGATCGAGAGGGCGAGCGCCCCCGGGCTCCGGCCGCCGCCCATCGTGTGGTCGACGATCAGGCCGAGCGCGATGGGGAAGGCCGTCTCGCCCGCCTGGTACAGGCCCATGAGGACGGTGCCCCAGACCATGGCGCCGACGTTGCGCCGTATGGCGGTCCGGAGGATGTCGGATCCCGCGCGGCGGGATCTGTGGACGTCAGGAGTTGTCATCAAGGTGCCGGGCAATCGCTTCGGGGGTTCGCAGGGTGAGCAGGTCACGGATGGTGATGGCGGGGCCGAATTCACGGCGCAGGAGTCCGACCAGGCGTACGGCCAGCATGGAGTGTCCTCCGAGGGACACGAAGTCGCTCACGGCGCTCACCTCGTCGTCGTCCAGGTCCAGGGCTTCGGCGAAGAACTCGCAGACCAGGACCTCGGTCTCGGTCTCCGGGCCGCGCTCGCCCGAAGTGGTCAGCGCTCCCAGCGGCTTGGGCTCGGGCAGGGCCTTGGTGTCGGCCTTCCCGTTCACCGTGAGCGGGATGGCGTCGACCTGGGCGTAGTGCGTCGGGCGCATGTAGTCGGGCAGTCCGGTACCCGCCTCGGCGGCGACCGCCGCCAGGTCGGATCCGGCCGCCAGTACGAGGTACGCGGCCAGCCGGTGGGCGCCGTCGACCTGCGGGTCGGGCTGGGCGACCGCGGCGGTGAACCGCACCGCCGGGTGTGCGGCGAACGCGGCCTCCACCTCTCCCAGCTCCACGCGGTGGCCTCGGATCTTGACCTGCTGGTCGGTGCGGCCGAGGTACATCAGGTTCCCGTCCGGCCGGCGGATCACCAGGTCGCCGGTACGGTACATGCGCTCGCCGGGCGCCCCGAACGGGGAGGCGACGAACCGGTGCGCGGTCTGGGCCGCCTGGCCGAGGTACCCGCGGGCGATGCCGATTCCGGAGACGTAGAGCTCACCGGGAACCCCGTCCGGCAGCGGCCGCAGCCACGGGTCCAGGACGAACACCTCGGTGTTGTCGATGGCCACGCCCACCACCGGGTCCTGGCACTCGAAGGTGCCGACGCCCAGGGTGTTGATGGTGTATTCGGTGGGTCCGTACAGGTTGTAGCCGACGGTCCCCTCGGTCTCGGCGAGCCGCTGCCACAGGGTCGGGGTGACCGCCTCGCCGCCCAGGAGCACCAGCGCGGGGCGCCGGTCCGGGTTGTCGAGCAGGCCTTCGGCCGCCAGCTGCTGCGCGTAGGTCGGGGTCACGTTGATGACGTCGATCCCGTGCTCACGGCAGTAGTCGACCAGTGCGGGTGCGTCGCGGCGCAGTTCCTCGTCGCAGATGTGCACCTCGTGGCCGTCGGCGAGCCAGAGCAGCTCCTCCCACGACATGTCGAAGGCGAAGGACACGGTGTGCGCGATGCGGAAGATCCGGTTGCCGTGCTCGGCCAGCACCGGTTCGAAGATGCGGCGCTGGTGGTTGATCAGCATGTTGGTGAGTCCGGCGTACTCGGTCACGACGCCCTTGGGCTTGCCCGTCGAACCGGAGGTGTAGATCGTGTACGCGGGGTGGCGCAGCCGGTTCGGGTCGTCCGGCGCGAAGGTGACCTGCGGCTCGGCCTGCGGAAGGGGCCGGTCCAGCTCGATCAGGTCGCCGGGCCCGGTCAGGCCGCCGGTCAGCCGCGGCGAGACGGCGCTGACGGTGAGGATCACCTCGGGCCGGGCGTCGGCGACGATCGTGGCGATCCGCTCGTCCGGGTGGTCCAGCTCCAGCGGTACGTACGCGGCTCCGGTGCGCAGTACGGCGAACAGCGCGACGATCCAGTCCGGCGTGCGCGGGATCGCCAGGCCCACCGTCTTCTCCGGGCCGATGCCGCGTCCGGCGAGCACGCCCGCCAGCAGGCGGCTGCGGTCCTGGAGTTCGGCGAAGGTCATGCTCCGGCCGTGTGCGACGAGCGCGACCCGCTCGGGTGCGCTGTCCGCCGCCCGGTCGAAGCGGTCGACCACCGTGTCGGTGCCGATGTCCGTCCGGTCGGCCGGCGCGGGCACCGGCCCGAGGCCGGGCAGCGCGCCCACTGGTCCGGTGGACGTGGCCAGCTCCTGGAGCAGGCCGACGTAGTCGTCGAGGAGGCGACGGGCGCTGCCGGAGTCGCCGTGGCGGTGCTCCAGCTTGACCGTGAGCCGGTCGCCGGGCGTGACGACCCAGGTGAACGGGTAGTGGGTGGAGTCGTCCGACTTCACTTCGGTGATGCCGTGGCGGGCGTTCATCTCGGCGAGCCCGTCCAGGTCCAGGAAGTTCTGGAGCACGAACAGGTTGTCGAAGAGGGTGTCGTGGCCGCTGGCCCGCTGGATCTCGCCGAGCCCCAGGTGCTCGTGCTCCATCGCGTCGACCCGGGCCGCCTGCACGGAGGCCAGGTACTCCCCGACCGTGTCCTGCGCCCTGGCCCGCGTCCACATGGGCACGGTGTTGAGCAGCACGCCGACGATGTCGGCCAGGCCCTCGCCGTCGCGGCCGGAGACGGTCACGCCGAAGACGGCGTCGCTGCGGCCGGTGTGGGCGCCGAGCAGCAGGCCGAAGGCTCCGGTGAGGACCGAGTTCAGGGTGACTCCGTGCGCCTTGGCCGTGTCCCGCAGCAGCTGCGACTGTTCGGCGGAGAGCGTGTGGAGCAGCGCGGGCGGCAGGTCGTCCGAGAGGGTCGGCGCGGGTCCGGCGAGCAGCGTCGGGCCGGAGAGGCCGGTCAGGTGCTCGGCCCAGAACCGCTCCGAGAGCGCCGGGTCCTTGGCGGCGAGCGCGCGGGCGTGGTCCTCGAAGCCCGGCACGGCCGGGGCCGCGGACGGCTGCTCACCGGCGAGTACGGCCCGGTAGGCCTCGAACAGGTCGCGGAGCACGATCGCGCGGGACCAGCCGTCCCACAGCAGCAGGTGGTAGCTGAGGAGCAGGCCGTCGCGGCCGTCGGGCAGCCGGATCACGGTCAGCCGGACCAGCGGCGGCTCGGCCGGGTCGAAGCCGGTGTTGCGGTCCCGGACGCGCAGGGCTTCGACTTCCTCGTCGGTCGACAGCTCGACCGTGTGGACGCCGGCCCGGCGGCCCGCCTTGAGGATCTGGACCGGGTTGCCTTCGTCGTCGGTGGTGAAGCCGGCGCCGACGACCGGGTGGCGCGCCATGACGACGGCCATGGCCTCGGCCAGTGCGTCGGTGTCGAGGCGGTGGTCGAGGGCGAAGTAGCTCTGCGCGACGTAGTGTCCGGCCGTGCCGGCCAGCTGGGCCTGGAAGAACAGGCCGCGCTGGAGCGCGGTGACGGGCGCCGTGCGCTCGGCCGTCACGGAGGCTTCCGCGAGGGTTTCCAGGGCGTGCAGCCAGTGCGCGGTGATCTCGTCGGGGATCTCCTCGGCGAGGGTGAAGGCCGCGTGCAGGCTGCCCGTGGCCGCGTCGGTCCAGGCGTTGACCTCCACGGCGTACGGGCTGCCCTGGTCTCCGCCGGTGATGTGCAGCGCCTGGGACTCGCTGCCCCGGCCGAGGTAGTTGAAGAGCACCTGCGGGCGTGCGGTCAGCAGCGGGGCCGTCTGCGGGTTGAGGTAGCGCAGCCGGCCGTAGGCGAGGTGCCCGGACTCGTCGGGCTGGCGCTCAGCGAGCTCGCGGGCCGCCGCGACCGGGTCGGTGTGCGCGGTGAGCCGGACGGGCGCGATGGCCGTGAACCAGCCGACCGTACGGGTGTAGTCGTGGTGCTCCAGTACGGAGACCCGGCCGTGCCGCTCCAACTCGATCGCGAGATCGGTGGGCTCCGGCTGGATCCGGGTCAGGGCGGTGCGCAGGGCGCCGCACAGCAGCTCGGTGAGGGCGACGCCGAGCGCGGCGGGGGCGGTGCGCGTCACCCGGTCGCTGGCCTCGGGACCGAGGACCACGGTGGTGTCGCGCAGCGCGCCGGAAGCGGGCAGCAGCGGGGGCGCCTGGAGGATGTCGACCCAGTGCCCGAGGTCGTCGGCGCCGGCGGCGGACCGCAGGGTCAACGCGTCGGCGTACTCGGCGTAGGAGGTGGTCGCCGGTGCGAGGGTCTCCCCGCGCAGGGCGGCGGCCAGGTCGTCCAGCAGGATCAGCCAGGACACCGAGTCGACCGCGATGTGGTGCACGGTGACCACCAGGGTGCCGGTCGCCGCGAGCCAGGTGAAGGCGGTGACCTCCCCGGTCTCGGGGTCGAGCCGGCCAGCGGCCTCGTTCGCGGCGGCCGTGGCGTCGGCCGTGTCCGCGCGGACGACGGTGGCCTCGCGGGCCGGTTCGGTGCGCAGGGTCCACACGCCGTGCCCGGTGTTCAGGCGCATCCGCAGGGCCGGGTGGGCGGCCAGTACGGCGTTCGCGGCGCGCTCGATGTCGGCGAACGCGGTGCCTTCGGCCACCTCCACGCTCCGGGCCTGGGCGAACCGGGCGAGGGAGCCGCCCAGTTCGCGCTGGCGCAGGATGATCGGCGTGGGCGCCAGCGGGCCGTCCTCGCGGCGTGCGGGCGCCGGAGCCGGGGCCTGGGTCTGCGGCGCACGCGTGCCCAGGAGCTCCGCGAGCGCGCGCGGCGTCTTCAGGAGGAACACGTCGCGGGGTGCGATCGGCAGGCCGAGCGCCCGGGCGCGGTTGACGACGGTGATGGCGATGATGCTGTCGCCGCCGGCTCCGAAGAAGTCGGTGTCGGCGTCGGCGTCCGGGTGGGACAGGGTGTCGGCGAAGATGCCGACCAGTGAGGCGAGCTGCGAACTCCTCCCCGCACTGCCGTCCACCGGGGTGTCGTCCTGCGCGGCCCGCGCGATCAGGGCCTTGCGGTCCAGCTTGCCGTTGACGGTCAGCGGCAGTGAGTCCACGGGCAGGACCCGGCCCGGCACCATGTGCACGGGCAGCTTCTCCGCGAGGAGGGCGGAGAGGTCTCCGGGTACCCGCCCCACGACGTGCGCGACCAGGTGGTCGCCGCTGTCGGCCACGGTGACGGCCACGTCGATCACGCCGTCGAGGTCCCGCAGCGCGGACTCGACCTCGCCGAGCTCGATGCGGAAGCCCTTGAGCTGGACCTGGTCGTCGGCGCGGCCGGTGAACTCCAGCTCCCCGTCGAGGGTGCGGATGGCGAGGTCGCCCGTGTGGTACATCCGGGAGCCGTCGCTCGCGAACGGGTTCGCCACGAACCGGCCCGCGGTCAGGCCCGGCCGCCCGAGGTAGCCGAGGGACACCTGGTCGCCGGCCACGTAGATGGCGCCCACCTGACCCGGCGGCACCGGCCGGAGCCGGTCGTCGAGCAGGTAGGTGGTCAGGCCCGGGATGGGGCCGCCGATGGGGCTCACGTCGTCGCCGAAGGCGAAGTCCTCGTCGGTCAGCACCCGGTGGGTCACGTGGACCGTGGTCTCGGTGATCCCGTACATGTTGACGAGCTCGGGCGAGGCGGCGCCGTGCCGCTCGATCCAGCCGCGCAGCCGTCCGAGGTCCAGTGCCTCGCCGCCGAAGATGACGCGGCGCAGCGCGGGGAGCTGCTCACCGGCGTGCCGGTCGGCCTCGACGAACTGGTAGAAGGCCGAGGGCGTCTGGTTCAGCACGGTCACGCCGCGCTCGCGGACCAGCCGGTGGAAGTCGACCGGGGAGCGGGTCAGCCCGTAGTCGGGCACGAGCAGCTCGCCGCCGTGCGCCAGGGCGCCCCACAGCTCCCAGACGGCGAAGTCGAAGGAGTAGGAGTGGAACTGGACCCAGACGTCGTCGGGGCCGAAGCCCATGTCGGGCTGGGTGTTGGCGAGCAGCGCCACCACGCTGGAGTGCGGGACGACGACGCCCTTGGGCTTGCCGGTCGAACCGGAGGTGTAGATCACGTACGCGGGATCGTGCCGGCTGACCCCGTCCGCCGGAGCCACTTCCTCAGCGGCATCCTCCTGCGCAAGCTCGTCGCCCTGTACGAGGACGCGTGCGGCGACTCCCGCCCGCTCCAGTAGGGCCGTGAAGCGGTCGCGCTGACCGGGATCCACGAGGACGGCCTGCGGGGCGGCGTCGCCGAGGACGTACTCCAGGCGCTCGTCGGGGTAGGCCATGTCGAGCGGTACGTACGCGCCGCCCGCGCTGACGATCGCGACCAGGGCGACGACCTGCTCGATGGTGCGCGGGACGGCCACGGCCACGCGCCGGCCCGGCCGGACCCCGGCCGCGCGCAGGGCGGCGGCCAGTTCGTTCTTCGCGTCGGCGAGTTCGCCGTAGGTCAGCGAGCGGGTGGTGCCGTCGAGCGCGCACTGGGTGACGGCGGTGGCCGCCGGGTCCCGGTCCGCCGCGGCGTCGAAGAGTTCGCCGAGGGTGGTCGGGGTGATCCGTGCGGGGCTCCTGCTTCCCTCGGGCGCCAGGTCGCCGACCGGGGCGTCCGGCCGGGTGAGCAGGCCGGTCAGGGTGTGCGTGAACCGGTTCAGGATGTCCCGGGCGCTGCTCTCGCGGAGCAGTTCGCCGTCGTAGATCAGGTTGAAGCGCGGGCGCCCGTCGAGGGCACGCTCCACGACCAGGGTCAGCGGGTAGTGCGGGGCTCCCTCGTTGACGAGGCCGGTGACGGCGAGGGTGTCGCCGGTACGGCGCAGCGCGGCCACGTCGGTGGCCACGTCGAACACCACGAGGGTGTCGAAGAGGGAGCCGACGCCGGCCAGCCGGCCGATCCGGGCCAGCGAGACGTGCTGGTGCGGCAGGACCGCGCCCTGGTGCTCGCGTACGGAGGTGAGCAGTTCGTGCGCCGTGGTGCCGGCGGCCCACCGGGCGCGCAGCGGGACGGTGTTGATGAACAGGCCGACCATGTCCTCGATGCCGGGGACGTCCGCGTCGCGGCCGGAGACCGTGGAGCCGAAGACCACGTCGGCGGAGTGCAGGATCCCGCCCAGGGTCACCGCCCAGGCGCTGTGCACGGCCACGCTCAGCGGTACGCCGGCCGACCGGGCGGCGGCGTCGATGTCGAGCCCCGGTTCGACGGAGGTGTCGGCGAACCGGTCGGACGGGGTGTGGTCCCTGGCCACCAGCGAGGGGCCGGGCAGCTCGGCGAGTTCGGCGCCCCACACGCGGTCGCTCTCGTCGGCGTCGCGCTCCGCGAGCAGGCCGACGTAGTCGGGGAAGCCGCTCAGCGGGTAGGTGCTCCCCGGCGCGTGGTACTCGGCGAGCAGCGCGCGCAGCATCGGGGGCACCGACCAGCCGTCGGCGATGATGTGGTGGACGGTCTGGACCAGGACGTCGCGGCCGGATTCGGTGTCGCGGACCAGGGTGAACCGCATCAGCGGGCCGGTGGCCAGGTCGAATCCGGCGCGGCGGTCGCGCTCCGCGTGCGCGTGGAGTTCCGCGTCGGTGATGCCGGGCCGGTCGAGGGTGGTGAAGGGCGCCTCGGCGCCGGTTTCCAGTACGGAGACGACGCGGCCGTCGGCGAGGGCCGTGAACCGCGCGGCCAGGTTCGGGTACAGGGTGAGCAGGCGGGTGGCCGCGGCCGCGAGGCGGGCGGGGTCGAGGTCGCCCTCCAGCGTGAGCAGCTGCTGTTCGACGTAGCTGCCCGCGGAGTCGTCGTCGAAGACCGAGTGGAAGTACAGGCCTTCCTGCAGCGGGGTCAGCGGGAGGACGGTGCGCAGCGCGGGTCCGTCCAGGGCGTCGACGTCGGCCTGGGTCAGCCGCACCAGCGGGAAGTCGCTGGGCGAGTGCCCGCCCTCGTCGAGCGCGGCCAGGGCGGTCAGGGCCGCCTGGAAGTGCCCGCCGATCGCCTCGATGTCCTCGTCGGTGAACATCCCGTCGGGCCAGGAGACGGTGGTGACGAGTTCGTAGTCGCCGGTGGCGGAGGGTTCGGCGATCGCGTTGAACTCCAGGGCGCGCGGCAGGCGCATCCTCGGGTCGCGCTTCTCGCCGAGCTGCCCGGTGGTTCCGGAGATCTGCCAGTCCCCCGACGCGCCCGCGTCGAAGCGGCCCAGGTAGTTGAAGAGGACCTGGGGTGCCGGGGCCGTGAAGGCGGCGTCGGCCAGGTAGCGCAGGGCGCCGTAGGAGACGCCGTTGCTCGGTACGCGGGCGAGGTCTTCCTTGACGGCCGTGAGCGCGGCGGCGAGGTAGCGGGGGTCGGTGAAGTCGCCGGTCGTGCCGGGGTCCACGGTCACCGGGAACAGTGTCGTGAACCAGCCGACGGTGCGCGACAGCTCCGCCTCCGTGCCGGCGGCGCCCGCGACGTGGCGTCCTTCGCGGCCGTGGCCCTCCAGCTCGATGTGCGCGAAGGTCTGCTCCTGGCCGCGGCCGCGGCGCCACCGGGCGAGGGTGACGGCGAGCGCGGTCAGCAGGACGTCGTTGACGCCCGCGTGGAACTTCGCGGGGATCTCGCCCAGCAGTGCGGCCGTGGCCTCGGAGCCGACGGTGAAGACCCGGGTCCGCTCCCGCTCGACCGTGTCGGCTTCGGACGGGGCACGCCTGCCGAGCGGCGCGTCGGGGCCCGGCAGGGGGCGCTCGAAGTAGGTGCGGTCCGCGTCGAACCCGGCGCTTGCCAGGAGCTGGGTCCAGCGCCGGAACGAGGTGCCCACCGCGGGGAGTTCGATCGCCTCACCGGCGGTGAACTGGCTCCATGCCGTGGCCAGGTCCTCCATCAGGACCCGCCAGGACACGCCGTCGACCACCACGTGGTGGGCGACCAGGACCAGCTGGCGGGCCTCGCGGCGCCAGACGGCCCGCAGCATCACGCCGTTGTCCGGGTCCAGTCCTTCGGTTGCGAGGGCGACGCACGCGTCGAGCGGCCCGTCGCTCTCCTGCCAGTCGGCGGTGGCTCCGGCGGCCTCCGGGATGTCGAAGCTCCAGCGGTCCCCGCGGACGAGCCGGGCGCGCAGCATGTCGTGCCGGGCGACGACGGAGTCGAGGATCGGCCCGAGTGCGTCGGCGGTGAGGTCCGCCGGGGTGTTCAGTACGACCGCCTGGACGAAGCCGTCGATGGCGTCCGTGGTCCGGCCGAGCCACTGCACGATGGGCGATCCCGGTACGGGACCGGTCGCCACGTCGGCGTGGTCCACCCGGGACGCGTCCTCGCGGCCGGCCACCGCCGCCAGGGCGCCCAGGACGCTGTTGGCGAAGATCTGTCCCGCGGTGACGTAGAGGCCCGCCGCGCGCAGTGCGCTGAGCAGCGAGATGGCGAGGATGCTGTCTCCGCCGAGCTGGAAGAAGTCCTGGTCGACGCCGGCTTCCTCCAGGCGCAGCACGGAGGCGACGGCCCCGCAGACCGCGCGCTCGTTGTCGGTGGAGGGCCGGATGGACGTCCCGGTGACGATTTCGGGTTCGGGCAGGGCGCGCCGGTCGAGCTTGCCGTTCGCGGTGAGCGGGAACTCGGTCATCACGACGATGTGGGCGGGCACCATGTACTCGACCATGTGCTCGGTGGCCCAGGCCTTGACCTGGTCGGCCCGCAGCTCCGCGGCTCCCGCGGCCGGGATCACGTAGCCCACGAGGTAGGTGCCGCCCGCGCTGTTCTTCTTCGCGATGACGCAGGTGTGCCGTACCTCGGGGTGCTCGGCGAGGCCGGCCTCCACGTCCTCCAGCTCGAGGCGCATGCCGCGGACCTTGACCTGGTTGTCGGCCCGGCCGAGGAAGTCCAGCGAGCCGTCGGGGGCGAACCGGGCGAGGTCACCGGTGCGGTAGAGGCGGGAGCCGTCGCCCGCGAAGGGGTTCGCCACGAACCGGGACGCGGTCAGTCCGGGTGCGTTGACGTATCCGCGGCCCAGGAGGAAGCCGCCGACGTAGAGCTCGCCGCCGACGCCGACCGGGACGGGGCGCAGCTCGTCGTCGAGGACGTACAGCTGGGTGTTGGGGTTGGCCTTGCCGATCGAGGTCGACAGGCGTTCCGCCTCGCCCCGGTAGATGACGTGGGAGACGCCGATGGTCGTCTCGGCCGGGCCGTAGCCGTGGTACATGGGGATGTCGAGCCGGGTGCGGTAGCGCTCGTACAGCTCGGGGGTGAGCACCTCGCCGCCGCACCACACGTGGCGCATGCTGTCGAGGCGGCCGGAGTCGCCGGCGATCTCCAGCAGGACGTCCAGCATGGAGGAGACGAGGTAGGTGAAGGTGACGCGGTGCTCGGCGATCACGCCGAGCAGGTGGTGCGGGTCGCGTTCGCCGCCGGGCCGCAGGACGACGAGGCGGCCGCCGCACACCAGCGGGAGGAAGATCTCGTTGATGGATATGTCGAAGGACAGCGGTGCCTTGAACAGCGAGGCGTCGTCGTGGCCGAATCCCAGGATCTGGTTGACCTGCCACAGCAGGCGCTCGCTGATCGCCTCGTGCCGGATCATCGCGCCCTTGGGGCGGCCGGTCGAACCGGACGTGAAGATCACGTAGGCGAGGGAGTTGCCGTGCGCGGTGATTCCGGTGCCCGCAGTGTCCTCGGTGGGATGGCCGGCGTACCGCCAGTCGTCGAGGTCGACGGCGACGGCGGCCGGTTCCGCGGGGTCGTGCTCGCCGGATCCGTTGAGCTGCAGCACGACCCGCGCGTCGTCGATGACGACGGCGCGGCGCGCGGCGGGCCACTGCGGGTCGAGCGGGACGAACGCGCAGCCTGCCTGGAGCACGCCGAGCAGGCCGATGACCATGTCGGCGGAGCGGCCCAGCGAGATGCCCACGACCTGCTCGGAGCCGAGTCCGCGGCCGGTCAGGTGGTGGGCCAGCTGCGCGGCCAGCTCCGCCGCCTGGCGGTAGGTCAGCGAGCGGTGTTCGTCGATGATGGCGACGGCGTCCGGCCGCAGGCGTGCCTGCTCGCGGAACATCTCCACGATGGTCGGCCGGACCCTCTCCGCCCCGTTGTCGTTCCACTCGGCCAGGGTCTTCAGCCGCTCCGCCACGCTCGACGGGCTGATGGTGCCGATGGGCCGGTCGGGGAAGTCCGCCAGGTCGTCCAGCGCGAGCTGGGCTTCGGACGCCAGGACGCCTTCGGGGACGGCGATGGCGAAGCCGTCCGGGGCGGCCTTGCCGCTCTCCCAACCGCTGGGCGCGCTGCCGCCGTTGTCGACCCATCCGAGCACGTCCGCGAAGAGCGTGCCGGGGTCCAGGTCGATTCCGTCGGGGCTCTCGCCCGTCGCCCAGTACGACAGTCCGATGGCGCAGGCCTCGGCGATGGTCCGGTCGGAGTATCCGCCGGTCCGCCGGCGCACGTCTGCCAGGCGCGTGGGAGAGATCAGCACGAGACGAGCGCTCGGTTCCATCATTTGAAGACTCAACACCCTTCCAAGGTACGAAGGCTAGCCTAACCTAAATTAGGGTGACCTAACTAGCGTCTCTCCAGGCCCGCCAGAGTCGCGCGTAGCGGCCGCCCAGAGCCACCAACTCCTCGTGCGTGCCCTGCTCCACGACGCGGCCCGCATCCAGCACGGCGATCCGGTCGGCCGCCACCGCCTGGGTCAGCCGGTGTGCCACGAACAGCGTGGTCCGGCCGGCGCAGGCGGCCAGTACGGCCCGTTCCAGCTCGGCGGCGCCCTCGCTGCCCGCCTCCGCGGTCGACTCGTCGAGCACGACCACGGGTGCCCGGCCCAGCACCAGCCGGGCCAGGGCGACTTGGGCGACCTTGGTGCCGTCCAGCCGCGCACCGCCCTCGCCGACCGCGGTGTCCAGCCCCTCGGGCAGCGCCTCGACCCACTCGGCAGCGCCTACGGTGCCCAGCGCGGCCAGCAGTTCGGCGTCGGTCGCCTCCGGCGCGGCCAGTCGCAGGTCGTCGGCGAGCGGCCCGGAGAACACGTGCGTCTCCTGGGTCAGGATGCTCACCAGCGCCCTCGCCGCCGCCTCGTCCAGATCGGCGAGGTCGGTCGAACCGATCCGCACCGAACCGGCCTCCGGGGTCCCGATGCCGGCGATGAGCGCGGCCAGGGTCGTCTTGCCGGCGCCCGTCGCGCCCACCAGGGCCAGTGAGCCGCCCGCCGGAATCGTCAGGCTGACGTCGCTCAGGACCGGTTCCTCGGCTCCGGGGTAACGGAACGTCAGCCCCTTCACCGTGACCGGGTACGGCTCCTCGTCCGCCGGCGCGGCGGACGAGTCGCCCACCAGCCGGTCCTGCGTGGGCTCCGCCAGCACCCCGACGAGCCTGGTCAGGCTCGCGCCCGACTTCTGGGCCTCGTCGAAGGTGAACATGATCGCGCCCAGCGGGGTGAACAGGCGGTGGAACACCAGCGGCGCCGCCGCCACTTCGCCGAGACTGGCGGAGCCGGTCTCCAGCAGGACGTAGCCCACGATCAGGATCAGCGACAGACCGATGAACTCCGCACGGTTCTCCCGGCCGACGAACCGGCCGAAGAAGTGGAACACCTCGATGCCGAGGTCCCGCACCCGCCGCGAATCCTCGGAGACCTTCTCTCGGAAGGCCTCCTCCAGGCGGTGTGCCCGTACCGTCTCGATGCCGTTGAGCCCGCTGATCAGTGCCTGAGCGCGCTCGGCCTGGGCCACCGCGCGCTTGCGGTAGAGCGGGGCCGACCGGGGCAGGTACCAGCGCAGGGCCAGCCCGTAGGCCGGCAGCGCACAGGCGCCGGCCAGGCCGAGCCGCCAGTCGAGGCCGAACATGCCGATGGTGGCGATGGCCACCAGGACCCCCGCGGAGAAGACCGTGGGGATGGCCGACCGGATGCCCTTGGACAGGACGGCGACGTCGTCGCCGACCCGGGAGAGCACGTCTCCGCGGCCCACCTGCTCGACCCGGGCACTGGGCATGCCCAGTACGGCCCGTACGGCGCCTTCGCGCAGGTGCGCGAGCAGGTCGGCGCCGAGCCGCCCGATCAGGTAGGCGGACAGGGCGGTGGCCGCCGCGCCGAGCAGCGCGGCGGCCACCATCCAGGCCCCGATCGTGACCAGGACCGAACGCGGTTCGCCCCCGGTCACTCCGTCGACCACCCGGCCGAGCAACAGGACGGGGAGCATCTGGAGAGCCGCCCCGGCGACCGTGCTGAGTACGGCGCCGGACGTCAGCCAGGGCATCGTGCGGCAGTTGGCCGCCACCCATCGGGCCGCTTCACGTCCGGTCGTCGTACGCAGGGTTGCCGGGGCGACCCGAGTGTCCGTGGTGCTCACACCTAGCCGACCGACTTGACGAGCTCGTCGATGGCGAAGGGCAGGGCGGGCAGGGTGGCCTGCGACATGGCCGCGCCGGCCGCGGGGCCCTCGCTGTCCAGCAGGTAGGACACCTTGTTGGCCTTGGTGACCTTCAGGTTGGCGAAGAGGTCGAACTTCTTCAGCGCGTCCGTGTCGGCCTTGTCGTTGACGACGAAGACGCGGTCGACGTCGATGAGGTCCATGCGCTCCGGGGAGAGCGCGAAGGAGAACTTGCCGCCCGAGATCTTGTCGAGCTCGGTCTGGCCCTTGAAGCCCATGCCGGTCAGGAGCTGGCCGCGCACGTCGGTGGTGGTGAAGGGGTTGACCGCGTCCTTGTACCAGGACACCGCGACGGCCGTCTGGGTGGCGAACTCGGGGTGCGCCTTCTTGACCGTGGCGAGCTTGTCCTGGATGCCCTGGACCATCGCCTTGCCCTCGGTCTCCTTGCCGACCGCCTTCGCGATCTGGAGGGCGTTGTCCTGCCACTTAGCGCTGAAGGGCTCCTTCTCGGCCTTGGTGCGGCCGACCGTCGGGGCGATCTTCGAGAGCTTGTCGTAGGCGGCCTGGTCGACCTCGGAGTAGACCGCGATGATCAGGTCGGGGCGCAGGGCCGCGATCTTCTCGAAGTTGGGGCCGGTGTCACCGTTGTTCATGATGACCTCGGGCTTGGTCTCGCCCCACTTGTCCTTCACCCAGGGCCACTGGGTGTTGATGTCGGGGCTCTGACCGGCCGGGTTCGGGTACTGGTCGGTCATGCCGACCGGCTTGATGCCGAACGCGAGGACGTTCTGGTCGTCGGTGTAGCCGACGGTGACGACCCGCTGGGGGGCCTTCTTGACCTCGGTGGAGCCGAAGAAGTGCTCGACGGTGACCGGGAAGGCACCGGTGGCGGCCGGGGCGTTGGCGCTGTCGTCCTTCTTCTTGTCCTTGTCGGCCGAGTCGGAACCGCAGCCGGCGAGGACGCCTACACCGAGGGCCGCGGCGGACACGGTTGCCGCCAGCTGCCGCCAGGGCTTCATACGTGTCGTTCGGTCGAGGAGCATGCGGGATCCCTTGCTTTCGTGCTGTCCACTGCGGCCCCACTTAGGGCAGGCAAACCGTACCCCGGGGAAGTGAGGTAAGCCTAGCCTAAGTTAGGACTCTCGTTTCAGCTGCCCGCACTCTGGACATGAGTCCGCCCGATCGGCACGACGAGCGGCCGGTCGCCCACCGGATCGTCGATCACCATGGCGCGCAGGCCGAACGCCTCGTGCAGCAGCTCGGCGGTCAGCACCTCGCGGGGATGGCCCTGCGCCAGGACCGAACCGGCCTTCATCACGATCAGGTTGTCGCTGTAGCGCGCGGCCAGGTTGAGGTCGTGCAGCACCATGACCACGGTGCGTCCCGACTCGTGCAGGTCGTCCACCAGGTCGAGCACGTCGATGGCGTGCGCGAGGTCCAGATAGGTGGTGGGCTCGTCCAGCAGCAGCAGATCGGTGCCCTGAGCGAGGGTCATGGATATCCACACGCGTTGACGCTGGCCCCCGGAGAGCGCGTCGACGGGACGGTCGGCCAGGTCGGCCACCCCCGTCATGGCCAGCGCGCGCTCCACGACGGAGGCGTCGTCCGAGGACCACTGGCGCAGCCAGCTCTGGTGCGGGTGCCGGCCCCTGGCGACCAGGTCGGCCACGGTCAGGCCCTCCGGCGCGACCGGCGCCTGGGGCAGCAGGCCGAGCTTCTTCGCCACGTCCCTGGTCCGCAGCCGCGCGATGTCCTCGCCGTCCAGGACGACGGATCCGCTGGTCGGCTTGAGCAGCCGCGACAGGGTCCGCAACAGGGTGGACTTGCCGCACCCGTTGGGGCCGATGATCGTGGTCACCACACCCTGCGGGATCGACACGTCGAGCGCGTCGATGACGGTCCGGTCGCCGTACCCGACCGTGACGGCCCTGGCCGCCAACCGCGGAACGCCCTCGGCCCCGGACTGGACCTCGGTGATGGACTGAGCGACCACGGCTCCCCCTCTATTTAGGCTTGCCTAACCTTTGTATCACCTAGCGGCGGTTCGCCCGCACCAGGAGGTAGATGAGGAAGGGACCGCCGATCGCGGCGGTGACCACGCCGACCGGCAGGCTGATCGGCAGCGCCGTACGGGCGACCAGGTCCGAGCCGAGCAGCAGCAGCGCCCCCAGCACGGCGGACGCCACCAACGGCGGAGTCGGGGACTTCGTCAGACGGATCGCCACCTGCGGCGCCACCATGGCGACGAACGGGACCGGCCCGGCCGCACTCACGGCGAAGCCGGCCAGGAGCACCGCGCACAGCAGCAGGACAGCCCGGACCAGCGAGTACCGGACGCCGAGGCCGGCGGCCACGTCGTCGCCGAAGTGCAGCGGCTTGAACTGGAAGGCCACGCACGCCACGACCGCCGCGAGCGCGAGCGTGCCCCAGAGGGCCACCCACACCTCGTCCCACGACCGGTTGTCCAGGGAGCCGACCAGCCACGCCTGGGCCCGTGCCACGTCCCTGATGTCGGCGGTGACCAGCAGCCAGGTCGTGATCGCCTCCATCACGGCGCTCACGGAGAGGCCGATCAGGATGAGCCGGAAGCCGTCGACCCCGCGCCGCCACGCCAGGAAGTACACCAGCAGCCCCGTGCCGAGGCCTCCCGCGAGCGCCGCCCCCGACAGCCCCACGGAGCTGACGACCGCGGCCGTGGCCCCGCCCGACACCGTCACCAGGCACACCGCGACCGCGCTGGCACCGCCGGTGATCCCGAGGATGTCCGGACTGGCCAGCGGATTGCGGGCGATGGACTGGGTGATCGCCCCGGACATCCCCAGCGCGACGCCCACGACCAGCCCGGCCAGGGCCCGCGGCATGCGCAGGTCCATGATCACGAACTGGTCGACCTGCTCGCCCCCGCCGAAGAGGGTGGCGACCACCTGCGGCAGGCCGATGGGGAAGTCCCCCACGGCGATGGACAGGCAGAACACCAGGAAGGCCGCCGCCGTCAGCAGCAGCGTGACCAGCACGATCCTGGGCCGCCAGACGAACGACATGCCGCCGAGCCGCACGCCCGGCGCCACCGAGGGCTTCTCGGCGGGCTTCACCACTGTCACGTTCATGCGCTCTTGAACTTTCCCCGCCACACCAGGACCGCGAAGAACGGGGCGCCCAGGAGAGCGACGAGGATGCCCGCGTCCAGCTCTCCCGGCCGCACCACGACGCGTCCCACGATGTCGCAGACCAGAAGGACGACCGCGCCGAGCAGACCCGCGTACGGCACCAGCCAGCGGTAATCGGGCCCGGCCAGGTGCCGCGCGAGGTGCGCCACCATGAGGCCGAGGAAGGCGATGGGGCCGCACGCCGCCGTGGCCGCGCCCGCCATCAGCGTGATGGCGATGATGCCGACGGTCCGGATCAGCGCGATGTTCACGCCCAGTCCCCGCGCCACGTCGTCGCCCAGGTTCAGCAGGTTGACGGAGGGCAGGGTGACCAGCGCCAGCACGAGCCCGACCGCGATGAAGGCGGTCACCGGCCAGATGACGTCGAACCCGACGCCGGCCACCGATCCGGCGTTCCAGAACCGCAGGGCGTTCAGCGCCGCCTTGTCCGACAGCGCGACCGCCGTCGTCATCGCCATCAGGAACACCGTGACCCCCTGCCCGGCCAGAGCCAGCGTCAGCGGATTGCCCGCGCCCCGGCCGATGCTCGACAGCCCGAACACGACGACGCCGGCGAGCCCGGCGCCCGCGAAGGCGAACCAGACGTACTCGAACGGGTCGGTGAGCCCGAGCAGGGCGATCGCCGACACCACGGCGAACGAGGCGCCGGTGTTCACCCCGAGCAGGCCGGTGTCCGCGATGGGGTTGCGCGTATATCCCTGGATCAGTGCCCCGCCGACGCCCAGGGCGATGCCCGCCACGACCGCGAGGACCGTACGGGGCACCCGTACGGTCCGCATGATGAGCCTGGCTTCGGAGAGCTTCTGGTCGGGGTCCGGATCGGCGAAGAGCCCGTGCCACGCCTCGGCGGGGCTGAGGGCCCGCGCACCGACGGCGAGGGACACCAGCGCCGCGGCCACGAGGACCGCGAGGATGACGGCCAGACCCACGATCCGCCGCCGCCGGACCTGCGCGACGACCCGGGAAGGTGCCGGGCCTTCGACCGCGGGCGGGCCGCCGGCGGGGCGGCGAGTACCAGTGGGCACGGACGTTCCTTCGGTATGGGGCAACTGCTGTATGGGGCAACTACTGCATGAGGCAACTGGTTGCACACTACTGCCGTGCCTCAGGCGCGAGAACGCCCGGGAGGCACGGCAGTGGGTGGGTGGGAACCGGTCAGACGGCCGGCTGGCGGGCTCCGCCGCCCGCTCCCCCGGCGACCGGACGGGCCTGGTCGGGCAGGGCCTTGAGGTTCCGGTCGAGGATCGAGTCGAGTATCTCGCCGACGCGCACCGCGGTGTTGGACAGCAGGGAGGAGGTGATGCCGTGCGTGTGCTCGGTCCCGCCCTGGAGGTAGATGCCGCAGCTCAGTTCGAGGTCGGTCGCCACCCGGTAGTCGCGCTCGACGCGGACCCGGCCCTGGTCGTCGCGGTGGCAGCGGTCCGCGACCTCGCCGAGCAGGCCCAGGCCGTCGGCCTGCTGGTAGCCGGTGGCGCACACCACGACGTCGGCGTCGAGCACGCTCTCCTCGCCGGTGACGAGGGACTTGATGCCGGCGCGGACCCCGTCGGCGGTCTCCTCCACGCCCGTCAGGCGCGAGACGTTCAGGAAGCGGAGCCGCTCGGTGCCGAGCACCTTCTCCTGGTACGACTGCCGGTAGAGGTCGTCGATGAGGTCGATGTCCACCACGGAGTAGTTGGTGTTGCCGTGGTAGCCCATCAGCCGCTGCTTGACGTCCTCCGGGGCGGTGAAGTACTCGTCCACCGCCTGGGGGTCGAAGATGCGGTTGGCGAAGCTGCTGTCGTCCGCCGGGCTGTAGCCGTAGCGGGAGAAGACCGCGCAGACCTCGGCCTGCGGGAAACGGCGGTGCAGGTAGGCCACGTTCTCGGCGGCGCTCTGGCCGGCGCCGACCACGATGAAGCGGGTGGGCTCGCTGCCCTCCAGGCCGTCGATCTTCTTCAGCAGGTCGGTGTTGTGCCAGACGTGGTCGGTGCGCTCGACGCCCTCCGGCATGACCGGGCGCAGTCCGGTGGAGATGACCAGGTTGCGGGCACGGTGGACGACGACCTCGTCGCCGGAGCGCGCCGTCACGTCGAGGTACTCCACGATCCCGTCCCGCACCACGGGCTCGACGGAGACGACCTGGTGACCGTAGGAGACCATGTCGTCGACCTTGGCCGCGGCCCACTCGAGGTAGTCGTGGAACTCGACCCGCAGCGGGAACAGGTTCTTGTGGTTGACGAAGTCGATCAGCCGGCCCTTCTCCTGCAGGTAGCAGAGGAAGCTGTATTCGCTGGTTGGGTTCCGGAGCGTCACCAGGTCCTTCATGAAGGACACTTGCATCGTCGCGTCGTCGATGAGCATGCCGCGGTGCCACCCGAACCGGGGCTGCTGCTCGAAGAAGTGAGCGGTGACCGCCTCTTGCCTTCCGACGCGCACGTTGTGCTCGCTGAGCGCGATCGCCATGGCGACGTTCGACGGCCCGAAGCCGATACCGATCAGGTCGTGGATCAGTGGTGCGTCGCCAGGAAGAGCCTGTGACATGTCACTCCCATGTGGTGCGGGACAGCCGCCTGCCAGGCGTCGTGTCAGGGGTGGGGGAAAGGGGGCGTCCAGGCGCACCGGTGACCGGCAGCCGAGTGGAACTTAGGTAAAGCTAACCTGATCCAGGCGGACTGTCGACCAGGCAAACCGGACAACACCCCCACACTCAGGTCAATCAAGCCCAGAATCGGGGTTGTTGCGTCGTTAGGTAAGCCTTGCTTTACTTACTCCTGGTCATTTTGCTCTTCTGAGGAGGAACCCCGATGCGGGTCGTCATGTTCGGCTATCAGACCTGGGGCCATCGCACCCTGAAGGCACTCCTGGACTCCGAGCACGACGTCGTCATGGTCGTGACCCACCCCAAGAGCGAGCACGCCTACGAGAAGATCTGGAGCGACTCGGTCGCCGGCCTCGCCGAGGAGCACGGCGTCCCGGTCGTCATCCGCAACCGCCCCGACGACGAGGAGCTGTTCCAACAGCTGAAGGAAGCCGACGCGGACATCCTCGTCGCGAACAACTGGCGCACCTGGATCCCCCCGCGCATCTACACCCTGCCGCGCCACGGCACCCTCAACGTGCACGACTCCCTGCTCCCGAAGTACGCGGGCTTCTCCCCCCTCATCTGGGCCCTCATCAACGGCGAGCCCGAAGTCGGCGTCACGGCGCACATGATGGACGAGGTGCTCGACGCCGGCGACATCGTCATGCAGCGCTCGGTCCCGGTCGGCCCGACGGACACGACCACGGACCTGTTCCACAAGACGGTCGACCTGATCGCCCCGGTCACCATCGGCGCCCTCGACCTCATCGCCTCCGGCCGGACCGAGTTCACGAAGCAGGACCGCTCCCAGGCCACCTTCTTCCACAAGCGGGCCGAAGAGGACATCCGCATCGACTGGTCCTGGCCCGCCGAAACCCTGGAACGCCTGGTCCGCGCCCAGTCGGCCCCCTACCCCGCCGCCTTCACCTTCCACAAGGGCAAGCGCCTGGAGATCCTGACGGCCGTCGTCTCCGAGGGCCGCTACGGCGGCACCCCGGGCCGCATCTTCTACCGCGAGGGCGAAGGCGTGGTCATCGTCGCCGGCGCGGACGCCCGCACGGGCCGCAACCACGGCCTGGCCATCACCGCCGTCCGCACGGACGACGGCCGCGAACTCCCGGCCGCCGACTACTTCACGTCCATGGGCGGCTACCTCACCCCCCGCCCGTAACCGGCCGGGCGGCCCCCACCGCCCCCCCGAACCCCGGCCCGCCCCGGACGGTCCCCGGGCGGGCCGGCCGTCACCGCCGCGCGGACCCCTGGTCCGCGCGGCGGTGACTCACTGCCCACGGCATCCGCGGGCCCAAAGCTCAGTTGCCCTTCGCCACCGGCTCCAGGATCGCGACGCACTCCACGTGGTGCGTCATCGGGAAGAGGTCGAAGGCGCGCAGGGTGCGGACCTTGTAGCCCGCCTCCTGGAAGTAGCCCAGGTCGCGGGCGAGGGCCGCCGGGTCGCAGGCCACGTAGGCGATGCGGCGCGGGGTGAGGCCGGCGACCTGGCGGACCGTCTGCTTGCCGGCTCCCGCGCGGGGCGGGTCCAGGACGACCAGGTCGCACTCGGTGATGCCGGTCTTCGGGAGGATCTGCTCGACCTTGCCCTGCTCGATGCGCACGCGGGGGAAGTCGGTCAGGTTGTGCCGGGCGTCCTCGACCGCGCGCTTCGTGGACTCGATGCCCAGGACCGCGCCGGTCTCGCCGAGGCGTTCCGCGAGGGCGCCCGCGAAGATGCCGACGCCGCAGTAGAGGTCGAGGGCCATCTCGCCCTTGCGCGGCATCAGGCCCTGCATGACGGCCTTGATCAGGGTGTCGGCGGCCTGGGGGTGGACCTGCCAGAAGCCGCCCATGCCCACGCGGTACGTACGGCCGTCCGCGCGCTCGCGCACGAAGGGGCGGCCGTGGACGCGGTGGACGCCGCCGTCCTTCTCCTCGACGCGCAGGACCGAGACGGGCTTGTCCAGCTCCACGAGCGGGAGGCGGCCGCCGGGACGCGGGGTCAGGACGACCTGGCGGTCGCCGGAGCCGGTCGCGGCGATGGCCTCGACGGTGGCCATCTGGGGCCAGTCCTGCTGCTCGATGCCGAGCTCGGTGACGCCCGGCGCCGCGATCATGCAGTGGTCGACCGGCTGGATGTCGTGCGAGCGGTGCTTGCGCAGGCCCACGACGCCGTCCTCGTCGATCGCGTACTGCACGCGGGTGCGCCACTGCGGGACCTGCCCGGCGGGCACCTTGTCGCCCTCGGCCGGCATGACCGTACCGTCCCAGCCGGCCTGCTCCGGGGTGAGCCCGGCGAGCCGCAGCAGCTGCTCGGCGATGACCTCGCCCTTGAGCCGGCGCTGGGCGCCCGGCTTGGCGTGCTGCCAGTCGCAGCCGCCGCACTTGTTCGGGCCGGCGTACGGACAGGGGGCCTCGACCCGGTCCTTGGAGGGGTCCAGGACGGTGATGGCGTCGGCGCGCAGGAAGCGGGAGTCCTCCTCGCCCTCCGTCACGCGGGCGATGACCTTCTCGCCGGGCAGCGTGTGCCGGACGAACAGGACGCGGCCCTCGGCGGTCCGGGCGATGCAGTGCCCGCCGTGCGCGACGGGGCCGACCTCGACCTCGTACTCCTCCCCGACCAGTGACTGCTTCTCGTTCTGCTCGCTCGTCATGGTGGGGAGACTCCAAGGATGTGGATCAGAAGATCAAAAAGGAACGGCCGGACGACCGACCCACCAGTTTACGTGGATCTCGTCCGGCCGTTCGCCACCCCGGTTCCGGGGCGGCCGGTGCTCTGCGGCTACTTGCCCGCGGGGTCCTTCGGACGCGGACGCGGGGTGTCGACCGGCCCGCGGCGCACCGCGCCCGGGGCGTTCCACTCCGCGCGCTTCTTCGCCCGCTTCTTCGCCAGCTCCGAGGACTCCAGCTGGTAGGGCACCGAGGTGACCATCACGCCGGGGGTGAAGAGCAGCCGGCCCTTGAGGCGCAGCGCGCTCTGGTTGTGCAGCAGGTGCTCGTACCAGCGTCCGACCACGTACTCGGGGATGTACACGCTGACGGCGTCGCGCGGGTTCTCGCTGCGCAGGCCCTTCACGTACTCGACGACCGGGCGGGTGATCTCGCGGTACGGGGAGTCGAGGATCTTGAGCGGGACGTTGATGCCGCGCCGCTCCCACTCCTCGCGCAGGGCCTTGGTCTCGACCGGGTCGACGCTGATGCTGAGCGCCTCCAGGCGGTCCGAGCGGGTCAGCTTGGCGAAGGCCAGGGCGCGCAGGGTGGGCTTGTGGACCTTGGAGACCAGGACGATGGAGTGGACCCGCGAGGGGCGCACGCTGTCGTCGCTCGGGCCTTCGGCGGCGGCGATCTCCTCGGAGACCCGGTCGTAGTGCTTGCGGATCGCGGACATCGTTCCGTAGAAGATGACCATGCCGAGCAGGGCGACCCAGGCGCCGTGGGTGAACTTGGTGGCCAGGACGACCACCAGCACCATGCCGGTGAAGAAGGCGCCGAAGGTGTTGATCGCCCGGGACCGGTGCATCCGGCGGCGCGCCGCCGGGTCGCGCTCGGTGCGCAGGTGGCGGTTCCAGTGCCGGACCATGCCGATCTGGCTCAGCGTGAAGGAGACGAAGACGCCGACGATGTAGAGCTGGATCAGCTTCGTCGAGTCGGCGTCGTAGACCCACACGAGCAGCATCGCGGCGCCCGCGAGCAGCACGATGCCGTTGGAGAAGGCGAGGCGGTCGCCGCGGGTGTGCAGCTGGCGCGGCAGGTAGCGGTCCTGGGCAAGGATCGAGCCGAGCAGCGGGAAGCCGTTGTACGCGGTGTTCGCGGCGAGGAAGAGGACCAGCGCGGTGGCCGCGGCGAGCACGATGAAGAGGAAGCTGCCGTTGCCGAAGACGGCCTCGGCGACCTGGGAGATGACCGGGTGCTGGACGTAGCCGTCGCCGACCGGGACGCCGTTCCGCAACAGGTCGACGGCGGGATTCTCGGCCATCCGGACGTTCGTGGCCATGGCCAGGCCGATGATCCCGCAGAACATGGTGACGGCCAGGCCGCCCATGAGGAGGAGGGTGGTGGCCGCGTTCTTGCTCTTGGGCTTGCGGAAGGCGGGTACGCCGTTGCTGATGGCTTCGACGCCCGTGAGCGCCGCGCAGCCGGAGGAGAAGGCGCGCAGCAAGAGGAAGACCAGCGCGAAACCGGCGAGCCCCTGGTGTTCGGGTTTGATCTCCAGGCCGGCCGTCGGAGCCTCCATGGTGTCGCCCGTGACCAGGCCGCGCCAGGCACCCCACGCGATCATCACGAAGACGGCGCCGACGAACACGTAGGTCGGGATGGCGAAGAGGTTCCCGGATTCCTTCACACCGCGCAGGTTCATCAGCGTGAGCAGCAGAATCACGATGATCGCCGAGAGCACCTTGTGCTCGATGACGAAATCGACGGCCGAGCCGAGGTTTTCGACGCCCGAGGAGACCGACACCGCGACCGTGAGGACGTAGTCGACGAGCAGGGCGCTCGCGACGGTGAGGCCGGCCCTGGGCCCGAGGTTGGTGTTGGCGACCTCGTAGTCACCGCCGCCGCTGGGGTAGGCGTGGACGTTCTGCCGGTAGGAGGCGACCACCGTGAACATCAGCACGACGACCGCGACGGCGATCCAGGGGCTGAATTGGTACGCCGACACGCCTGCGATCGACAGGACCAGCAGGACCTCGCCGGGGGCATATGCCACCGAGGAGAGCGGGTCGGACGCGAACACGGGGAGCGCGATCCGCTTGGGAAGGAGGGTTTCCCCGAGGCGGTCGCTGCGTAGCGCCCGGCCGATCAGGATCCGTTTGGGCACGTCGGTCAGTTTGGACACGCAGAGGATCGTAAGCGTTCGAAATCAGCCTGACGAACCCCCCACCCCTATCCGGCGGGAAGTCGCACCGCATCCAGGGCAAAGGAGCCCCGCCTCCCGCCCAAATGGTCACACTGGTGACCGCCCGTGTGTAGCTTGGGCCATGGTCTGAGACCCTGTTAAGCCCGAGCAGCAATGAGGCTGGAACCCAGCGAGCCGCTGACAGCCGGAAGGACGGCCGTGCACATCGTCATTATGGGCTGCGGAAGAGTGGGCTCCGCCCTCGCGCAGACCCTGGAACAGCAGGGGCATACGGTCGCGGTCATCGACCAGGACCCCACCGCATTCCGCCGGCTGGGAGCCGGATTCGGCGGCCGTCGCGTCACCGGAGTCGGCTTCGACCAGGACACGCTGCGTGAAGCCGGCATCGAGGAGGCGGGCGCCTTCGCCGCGGTGAGCAGTGGTGACAATTCCAACATCATCGCCGCCCGGGTGGCCCGTGAGATGTTCGGCGTCGAGAACGTCGCCGCCCGCATCTACGACCCCAAGCGCGCCGAGGTCTACCAGCGCCTGGGCATCCCCACCGTCGCCACCGTGCGCTGGACGGCCGACCAGATGCTCCGCCGGCTCCTGCCGTCGGGCGCCGAGCCGCTGTGGCGCGACCCGAGCGGCGGTGTCCAGCTCGCGGAGGTGCACACCTCCACCGCCTGGATCGGCCAGAAGGTCAGCCGGCTGCAGGAGGAGACCGGCGTCCGCGTCGCCTTCCTCACCCGGCTGGGCGAGGCCATGCTGCCGACATCGGCGACCGTCCTCCAGGAGGGCGACCTCGTCCACGTGATGATGCGCACGGACGAGATCGACAAGGTGGAGGCCGCCTTCGCCCAGGGGCCTGAGGAGGCACACGCATGAGGGTCGCGATCGCCGGAGCCGGCGCGGTGGGCCGTTCCATCGCAGGTGAGCTCCTGGAGAACGGCCACGAGGTGCTCCTCGTGGACAAGGCCCCGACCGCCATCTCGGTGGAGCGGGTGCCGCAGGCCGAGTGGCTGCTGGCCGACGCCTGCGAGATCACCTCGCTCGACGAGGCGGCGCTCCAGCGCTGCAACGTGGTCATCGCCGCGACCGGTGACGACAAGGTCAACCTGGTCGTCTCCCTCCTCGCCAAGACCGAGTACGGGGTCCCCCGGGTCGTGGCGCGGGTGAACAACCCGAAGAACGAGTGGCTCTTCAACGAGTCCTGGGGCGTCGACGTCGCCGTCTCCACCCCGCGCCTGATGTCGGCGCTGGTCGAGGAAGCCGTCAGCGTCGGCGACCTGGTCCGGCTGCTGCGCTTCAGCCACGGCGACGCCAACCTCGTCGAGCTGACCCTGCCCGCCGACTCCCAGGTCGCGGGCAAGCAGATCAGCGAGATCACCTGGCCGGAGGACACTTCGCTGGTCACGATCATCCGCGGCAACCGGGTCCTGACCCCGCACGGCGAGGAGACCCTGGAGCCGGGCGACGAGCTCCTCTTCGTGGCCGCCCAGGCACGCGAGGAGCAGTTGGAGGACCTCCTCCAGGCCGCGGACTGACCTGCGGTCCCGCTGAACCGCCGAAGGGGCGGCTGACCACTACGGTCAGCCGCCCCTCCGCACATCCCGACCCCTACGGCGCCAGGCGCCGGCAAAATCCAGCCCCGCCGGCGCTTGAGGCGCGGGGTCTGGGGCGGAGCCCCAGGGGCCCGGGCGCAGCCCGCTCCCACCGTGCGCAGCAAGCACGCGCACGCAGCGGCGTACGGTTCAGGCTCCCTGGCCCCCCGCGGCCTTCGCGGCCTCCTCCGCCTCCCACTCCGCGATCACGTTGATCGGCGGCGGCGCCTGCGCCAGGAAGAGCCAGGTGAAGTACACCGCCAGCACCATCGGCGGCAGCTTCAGCGCGATCAGCACCCAGCCGAGCTGCGTCGCGTCGCCCCACCAGTACAGCGGGAAGAGGATCGCGTACTTCGCGAGGAAGATCAGGCCCCAGGCCAGGCTGGCCTTGACGTACGCCTTCTTGCGCCCCGGGTTGCGCGTGCGCCAGGACAGGTTCTCCTTGAAGACCGGCCCCAGGATCACGCCCAGCAGCGGGAAGCCCGCCAGCGCGGAGAGCGTGAAGGCCACGCCCAGGCCGGCGCCGTAGATCATGCCGGGCAGGTAGAAGCCCTTCGCGCTGCCCGTGAAGAGGGCGAAGGCCACGCCCACGCCCACGCCGAAGACCCCGCTGAAGGCGTGCTTGACCGTGTCCTTGCGCAGCAGCCGCACGATCACCAGCAGGACCGCGACCGCGCCCGCCGCGATGGCGGACAGTTTCACGTCCTTGTTGATCGTGTAGATCATGACGAAGAGCAGGCCGGGGAGCATCGTCTCCACGGTGCCCCGGATGCCGCCGAAGGCGTCGAAGAGAGCCGCCTGCGTCACGGCCTTCTGGTCCGCGGAGGGCTCGGCGGCGGGGTCCACCGGTTGCGTGCCGGGCGTGGTCGGTTTGTCGAGTGACGTCACCGTCAGTGCTCCTGTCCGAGCGGTCGGAGTTCGTACTTCGGGTTGAAGAGCACCCGACGGCCGTGGCTCATCGAGATCCGCCCGGAGGCGATCATGCGACGGCCGGGTTCGATTCCCACGATCGAGCGACGTCCGAGCCAGACGACGTCCAGCGCGGCCGAGCCGTCGAACAGCTCGGCCTCCAGGGCGGGGACGCCCGCGCGCGGCCGCAGGGTGACGGTCCGCAGGGTCCCGGTCACCTTGACTATCTGACGGTCGTGGCAGTCGCAGATCCGGGTACATCCCGCGGCTTCTGCGTCCTCCTGCAGCTCCGCCGAATGCAGCTCCTCCTGCGAGGTGGACAGCCGCTCTATCATCCGGCGAAACCGGCCCGCCGGCCTGGCGGACTTCGCCGGCTTGGCGGGCTTCTCGGAACGCGGTTCAGCACTCATACAGGAAGCGTACCGGCGCCCCCACTACCTCTCGAAGCGGTATCCCATGCCCGGTTCGGTGATGAAGTGCCTCGGGTGCGAGGGGTCGGCCTCCAGCTTGCGCCGCAGCTGGGCCATGTAGACCCGCAGGTAGTTGGTCTCGGTCCCGTACGAGGGGCCCCAGACCTCCTGGAGGAGCTGCTTCTGGCTGACCAGTTTGCCGCCGTTGCGCACCAGCACCTCCAGCAGGTGCCACTCGGTGGGCGTGAGGCGTACGTCGCGGCCGTCGCGCACCGCCTTCTTCGCCGCGAGGTCCACCGTGAAGGTCTCGGTCTCGACGATCACCTCGTCCTCGCCGGCCCCGGCGCCCGGTTCCGCCCGCCGGACGGCCGCGCGCAGCCTGGCGAGCAGCTCGTCCATGCCGAAGGGCTTGGTGACGTAGTCGTCGGCGCCCGCGTCCAGGGCCTCGACCTTCTCGTCGGAGGTGTGGCGGGCGGAGAGGACGAGGATGGGGATCCTGGTCCAGCCGCGCAGCCCCTTGATCACCTCGATCCCGTCCATGTCGGGCAGGCCGAGGTCGAGGACGACCACGTCGGGGTGGCGGGCGGCCGCCAGTTCCAGGGCGCTCGCCCCGTCGGCGGCCGCGTCGACCTCGTACTTGCGTGCCTTCAAGTTGATCACGAGGGCTCGGACGATCTGGGGTTCGTCGTCCACCACGAGCACCCGGGTCATTGAGGTCCTGCCTTCTGTCGTATCGAATCGAGATCAAAATCCACCGGGTGCCCCTCGGCCCCGCCCGGCTCCGGCCCCGGCTCCGGCCCCGGACCCGGCTCCCCGGACCCGCCCGGCGCGCTGCGCCCCTCGCCGTCCACGCTCACGTGGATCTGCGGCCGCCCGCCGGTCACCGCCCGCAGCGTGAGCACCATCGTGAGCCCGCCCCCGGGGGTGTCCTCGGCCTCCAGGGTGCCGTCCATGGCCTCGGCGAAGCCGCGGGCGACGGCCAGCCCGAGCCCGACCCCGGCTCCGCGCGGCGCGTCACCGTGCCGCTGGAACGGGGCGAAGATCCGGTCCTTGGCCTCGTCGGGCACGCCCGGCCCGCGGTCCACGACCCGCACCTCGACCCGGTCTCCGAGGAAGCTCGCCGCCACCAGTACCTGTTCCCCGGGCGGGCTGTACTTCACCGCGTTCTCCACGACGTTGGCCACGGTCCGCTCCAGCAGCCCCGGATCCACCGCCACCATGGGCAGGGTCTCCGGGACGTCCAGCAGCACGCTGCCCTCGGGTACGCCGCCCAGCGCCATCGGGACCACCTCGTCGAGGTCGATCTCGCGGATCAGCGGGGTCACGGTGCCGGTCTGGAGCCTCGACATGTCGAGCAGGTTGCCCACGAGGTGGTCGAGCCGGTCGGCGCCGTCCTCGATGCCCTCCAGGAGCTCGGCGCGGTCCTCCTCGGACCATTCCACGTCGTCGGAGCGCAGGGAGCTCACCGAGGCCTTGATGGAGGCCAGCGGCGTACGGAGGTCGTGGCTGACGGCGGCCAGCAGCGCGGTCCGGATCCGGTTGCCCTCCGCCATCCGGCGGGCCTCCTCCGCCTCTCCGACCAGCCGCTGCCGGTCGAGTACGACGGCGGCCTGGGCGGCGAAGGCGCCGAGCACGCGGCGGTCCTCGGCGGGCAGCACCCGCCCGGACAGGGCCAGCGCCATGTGGTCGCCGATCGGCATGTCCACGTCCGCGTCCTCGGGGCGGGCGACCGGGTTCGGGCCGACGCTGCCGGCCGGCCGCCAGGGCTCGACGTCGCTCTCGCGCTCCAGCAGCGCCACCGACTCCATGGCGAAGGTCTCCCGCACCCGTTCCAGCAGCGCGTCCAGGGTGGTCTCGCCGCGCAGCACGCTGCCGGCGAGGAAGGAGAGGATCTCGGACTCGGCGCGCAGCCGGGCGGCCTGGTGGGTGCGGCGGGCGGCGGCGTCGACGACGGAGGCCACGGAGCCCGCGACGCCGAAGAAGACCGCGATGGCGACGATGTTCTTGGGGTCCGCGATGGTGAAGCGGTGGATGGGCGGGGCGAAGTAGTAGTTCAGCAGCAGGGAGCCGACGGCGGCGGAGGCCAGCGCCGGCCAGAGCCCGCCGAGCAGGGCCGCGGCCACGGTCAGGGCCAGGAACAGCAGCATCTCGTTGGCGAGGCCGGGGTCGGTGTCGATGTGCGTCAGCAGCGCCGCGAGGACCAGCGGCAGGGCCACCCCGACCACCCAGCCGGCCACCATCCGGGTCCGGCCGAGCCGGGCCGCCGTGCGGACCACGGGCAGGAGGCCGCGCCCCTTGGCGACCTCCTCGTGCGTGACGATGTGGACGTCCAGGTCGGGCCCGGAGTCACGGGCGACGGTGGCGCCGACGCCGGGGCCGAAGACGTACCGCCAGGAGCGGTGGCGGCTGGAGCCGAGCACGATCTGAGTGGCGTTGACCCCGCGGGCGAATTCGAGCAGCGCCTCGGGCACGTTGTCGCCGATCACGTGGTGAAACGTTCCGCCGAGGTCTTCGACCAGCGTCCGCTGGACCGCGAGCTCCTTGGGCGAGGCCGCGGTCAGCCCGTCGCTGCGGGCGATGTAGACGGCCAGGATCTCGCTGCCGGACCCCTTGGCCGCCACCCTGGAGGCCCGCCGGATGAGGGTGCGCCCCTCGGGCCCCCCGGTGAGGCCCACGACGATCCGCTCGCGCGCCTGCCAGGTGGAGCGGATGTTGTGCTCGCCCCGGTACTGCTGGAGGTACTCGTCGGCCCGGTCGGCGACCCAGAGCAGCGCCAGCTCGCGCAGCGCGGTCAGGTTCCCGGGGCGGAAGTAGTTGGACAGGGCCGCGTCGACCTTGTCGGACTTGTAGATGTTGCCGTGCGCCATGCGGCGGCGCAGGGCCTGCGGGGACATGTCGACCAGCTCGATCTGGTCGGCGCGGCGCACCACCTCGTCGGGTACGGTCTCCCGCTGCCGCACGCCGGTGATCGACTCCACCACGTCGCCCAGGGACTCCAGGTGCTGGATGTTGACGGTGGAGATCACGTCGATCCCGGCCCGCAGCAGCTCCTCCACGTCCTGCCAGCGCTTGGCGTTGCGCGAGCCCGGCACGTTGGTGTGCGCCAGTTCGTCCACCAGGGCTATGGCGGGCTTGCGGGCGAGCAGCGAGTCCACGTCCATCTCGGTGAAGGCGGCGCCCCGGTACACGAGCTCCTTGCGCTCCACCTGTTCCAGGCCGTGCAGCATCACCTCGGTGCGCGGCCGCCCGTGGTGCTCGACGAAGCCCACGACGCAGTCGGTGCCGCGCTCGACCCGGCGGTGGCCCTCCGAGAGCATGGCGTACGTCTTGCCCACTCCGGGGGCCGAGCCGAGATAGATCCTGAGCTTGCCGCGTCCCATGCGCCCATTCTCCGGGACGTCCGCCCTGTTCACGCGCCGATGACCCGCTGTGGGCGGATCTCTGACGGTTCCCTGACGCCCCGGTTCCGGGCAAGGCCGTACGGCCGCGGATACGGCAACAGGTACGGCAATGGGGTACAGCCGGCCATGGGGTACGGCCTGCCATGCGGTACGGCAATGGGCCGCACCCCCGGAGGAGTGCGGCCCACGGCCGTAACGGATCGAGCCGGGGTCAGCGGACCTCGGTGATCTCCGGGCCGCGCTCCAGCTGGCCCATGCCACCGCCGAAGCGGGAGCCCTCCTGGTCACCGGCGTCGTCGGTCTGCACGCCGTCCGGCACCATCTGCGCGTCGTTCGGCAGCTTCAGGACGATCGGGTCGCGCGGGGCCATCGGGCCCTCGCCGCGCACCACGACGGTGTCCAGGAAGATCCGCTCCAGCACCCCGGCCGACTCGGGACGCACCGCGCCCTGGCCGGAGATGACACCGCGCAGGAACCAGCGCGGACCGTCCACACCGACGAAGCGGACCAGCTGGGCGCCGGTCTGCCCGTCCGGGAGCGGTACGGGGACCTGCGCGCGCAGCTCCCAGCCGAGCGGACCCTCGACCTCGTCGATGATGCCGCCCTGCTTGGTGATGCCCTCGGCGATCTCCTCGCGGACCTCGCCCCAGATGCCTTCCTTGCGGGGCGCGGCGAAGGCCTGCAGCTGCACGGCGCTGTCGCCGAGCACCACGGTCGCGGCGACGATCGCGTCCCCGGCGACCTCGACCCGCAGCTCCATGCCCTCGACACCCGGTACGAGGATGCCGCCGAGGTCGACCCGGCCGTCCTCGGGGTTGCCGGGGACCTCCGAGATGTCCCACGGGCCGTCGGGACGCGGGGCCGGCGGCAGGTTCACCCTGCGCGGCTGGACCGCGTCGTTCTCCTCCGTGCCGTCCTGCTCATCGGCACCGACGCCGTCGACGACCTGCTCGGCCGCGCCGCCGTCCTTGACGGAGTCGTTCTTCTTGCGACGTCCGAACACGTCACTGTCCTTCCCGGTCGGATACGACCGAAGCGTAGCCATTCCCACCCTGCTGACCAGCGCCGGATCCGGCCACGGCCGCATGACCACCGGTGGAGCCGAAACCCCCCTCGGCCCGCGCCGAGCCGGGAAGCTGCGCCACCTCGCGGAAGCGCACCTGCTCGACTCGCTGGACAACCAGCTGGGCAATGCGGTCGAAACGCTCGAACCTGACGCTCTCGCGAGGGTCGAGATTGACCACGATCACCTTGATCTCCCCACGGTACCCGGCATCCACCGTCCCGGGGGCATTCACGAGTGCGAGCCCGCAGCGGGCGGCCAGGCCCGAGCGGGGGTGCACGAACGCCGCGTACCCCTCGGGCAGGGCGATGGAGATCCCGGTCGGCAGGACCGCCCGCTCCCCCGGCTCCAGCTCCGCGGCCACGGTGGTGACCAGATCGCAGCCGGCGTCGCCGGGGTGCCCGTAGGCCGGAATCGGCACCTCCGGGTCGACGCGCCGGATGGCCACGTCCACGCCGGTGTTGTTCTCAGACATCAGGGGTTCACCTCGAAGGCGCGTGCGCGCCTGACCTGGTCCGGGTCGGCCATCGCCGCCCGGATCTCCTCGGGCCGTCCGTTGTCGATGAAGTGGTCGACCTTCACCTCGATGAAGAGGGCGTCGGCGCGCAGCGCGACCAGCCCCTGCGGTCCGCCTATTCGGCCGACCGCGCTGGAGTAGATCTTCCGGCCGGCGACGGCGGTGACCTCGGCCTCCAGGTACAGCACGGTGTCCACGGGCACGGGCCGGACGAAGTCCGTCTCCAGCCGGCCGGTGACGGCGATGACGCGCAGCAGCCAGTTCAGGGAGCCCAGGGTCTCGTCGAGCGCGGTGGCGAGGACGCCGCCGTGCGCGAGGCCGGGCGCACCCTGGTGGGCGGCCTTGACGGTGAACTCGGCGGTGACGCGCACGCCCTCGCCCGCGCGGGCCTCCAGGTGGAGTCCGTGCGGCTGGCCGCCGCCGCAGCCGAAGCAGTGCTCGTAGTGCGCGCCGAGCAGTTCGCCCGGGGCCGGGGCATCGGGGTGCCGCACCGGCGCCGTGGCATCGGCGGGGGGCGTCAACGCTGTGTTTCGTCCACTCACAGCCGCAGACCTTACCCGCGCGGCTACCCGCCGGTCGCCTCGTGGCAGGCTTGGCCGCATGCAGCTCTCCCCCGCGCACCACGACGAACGTCTGACAGCCCCCCGTTCCTGGTGGGCCATCGCCGCCCTGACCGGCCTGGCCTGCGCGCTGATGCTGCTCCCGCTGGGCACGCTGCCGCTGCTGGCCGGGCTGATCGGGGGCACCGCGCTGGCGGGGCTGGTGGTGAGTTCGTACGGTTCCCAGCGCGTGCGCGTGGTGGGCGGCGCGCTGGCCGCCGGGGAGGCCCGGATCCCGGTGGCGGCGCTCGGCGACCCCGAGGTGCTGGACGCGGAGGAGGCCCGCGCCTGGCGCACGTACAAGGCCGACACCCGCGCCTTCATGCTGATGCGCAGCTACGTGCCGACGGCGGTGCGCGTCGAGATCACCGATCCGGCCGACCCGACCCCGTACGTCTACGTCTCCACCCGCGAGCCGCAGGCCCTGGTGGCGGCCATCCGCGCGGCGCAGGGCCGGGACTGACCCCGGCCGGGCTCAGCCCCGGGGATCGACGATGCTCGGGTCGATGGCCCGCGGGTCGAACATCCGGCCCTCGACGGCGGCCCTGGCCGCCTCGGGAAGGGCCTCGGCGGGCCGCTCCAGGGGCGGGAGCTTCGGCAGTGCGTTCCAGGCCACGGCACGGGCCCGCAGGTCCGTACGTACCTTCTCGGCGAGTTTGCGGGTGTCCCGGCGGTTCATGACCGCTCCGACCGCGGCGCCGACCATGAACGGCATCAGGTTGGGCAGGTTGCGGAACATCCGCTTCATGATCTGCTGGCGCAGTTCGCGCTTCATCTGCCCGCCGAGCGCCGCGTTCAGCGTGGTCGGCTTGGTGAGGTCGACCCCGCGCTCCTCCGTCCACGACGTGAGGTAGGCGACGCTGCGCTCCTTGAGGTTGCCGGGCGGTCGCAGGCCGTAGACCTCGTGGAGTTCGGCGATGAGCTTCAGCTCGATCGCGGCGACCCCGGTGATCTCGGCGGCCAGCTCGGCCGGCATGGCGGGGGGCACCGGCAGCATGGCGGCGGCGCCGATCCCGGCGCCGACCGTGGAAGTGGCGTTGGCGGCGCCCGAGATCAGCTTGTCGGCCAGCTGATCGGGCCCGAGGCCCGGGAACTGCGCGCGCAGGGTCGCGAGGTCCCGAACCGGAACGCGCGGTGCGTTCTCGATGACTCGGTCGGTGAGGTAGAGGGCGGCGGCCCTGGCACTTTCGCCGCCCTTGCGCACACCGTTCTTGACGGCTTGCAGCCGACGGACCCCGGAGTGCTTCCGGGGCCCCTCGCCGGCCTCGGAGGCCGACGGCACCGCCTCGGCGGTGTCGGGGAGCACGGCGGGTACGCCGGGGGCTCCAGGGCCTGTTTCCAGGCCCCCGGTTCCCTCGCGCGTCTCCGCCGGATCACCAGCTTTTCGAAAGCGCCGCTTCCGAAATGGTGTCGAGCCAGTCACGGCCGACGCCTCTCAGTCGCATTCGCGGCAGATCGGCTGACCGTTCTTCTCGCGTGCCAGCTGGCTGCGGTGGTGCACCAGGAAGCAGCTCGTGCAGGTGAACTCGTCGGCCTGCTTCGGCAGGACCCGTACGGCCAGTTCCTCGTTGGAGAGGTCTGCGCCGGGCAGGTCGAGGCCCTCCGCGTTGTCGATTTCGTCCAGGTCGACGTTCGAGGACGACTTCTCGTTGCGACGAGCCTTCAGCTCTTCGATGCTGTCGTTGTCTACGTCGTCGTCGGTCTTGCGCGGGGTGTCGTAGTCCGTTGCCATAGTTCGCTCTCCCCCTCTGGGATTTAGCGGGTGTCTCAGCGCACGTAACGCGCGAGAGGCCGGACTTGTGCCCGACCTGAGGCGGAGATTTTGCCTCACATCAAGGTCTGTTACTCAATCGACACCCAGCCGCACATTCGGAAGAGCGATTGGCTGGGATGACGACCGGGACCGTACACGGTCCGGGGGCCGTCTTGCACAAACGCCACCCCATGTATTTCCCGCCGCCAGGGGGGCCGGAAACCCGGACTTCCCGGGCTTTCCGGCCCTCCCGAGGTCACTGAACGCATATGGCCGGACACTCGGCACTGTGATCGATCGCACAGAAGTCACTGCCTTCACGACCCAAGCATTCAGCCAACAGCGAACACGGGGTGGCCGCGCTCACAGGGCATCACAAGGGCATCACAAGGGCAGAGTGACACGCATCACGAGGCCACCGCCCTCGCGCGGGACCGCCTGGATCCTCCCGCCGTGTGCGCGCGCCACGGAGCGCGCGATGGAGAGGCCGAGCCCGACACCCTTGTCGCTGCCCGTGCGCTCCGTACGCAGCCGTCTGAAGGGCTCGAAGAGGTTGTCCACCTCGTACGCGGGAACCACGGGACCCGTGTTCGATACCAGCAGGACCGCCTGCCCGTGGACGGCCTCGGTGGTGACCTCCACCCAGCCGCCCTCGGGCACGTTGTAGCGGACGGCGTTCTGCACCAGGTTGAGCGCAATCCGCTCCAGCAGCACGCCGTTGCCCTGGACCACGGCCAGCGCGCGCTCTCCGCGGATCTCCACGCCCTTGGCCTGCGCCTCCCCGCGCGCCTGGTCGAGGGCGCGCGAGGCCACCTCCGCCAGGTCCACGGGCTTGCGCTCGATGATCTGGTTGTCGCTGCGGGCCAGCAGCAGCAGACCCTCCACCAGCTGTTCGCTGCGCTCGTTGGTGGCGAGCAGGGTCTTGCCGAGCTGCTGGAGCTCCACCGGAGCCCCGGGATCGGAGAGGTGCACCTCCAGCAGCGTCCGGTTGATGGCCAGCGGGGTCCGCAGCTCGTGCGAGGCGTTGGCCACGAACCGCTGCTGGGCCGTGAAGGCCCGCTCCAGCCGGTCGAGCATCTCGTCGAAGGTGTCGGCGAGCTCCTTGAGCTCGTCGTCCGGCCCGTCCAGCTCGATCCGCCGGGTGAGGTCGGAGCCGACCACCCGGCGGGCGGTCCGGGTGATCTTGCCCAGCGGCGAGAGCACCCGGCCGGCCATCGCGTAGCCGAAGGCGAAGGCGATGATGCTCAGCCCCATCAACGCCATCAGCGAACGGCTCAGCAGATCGTCCAGCGCGTGCCGGCGCTGTTCGAGGATGCAGGTGTTGATCGCGGCGTTGAACTGGTCGGGCATCTGGCCCGTACCGCTCACGCCGGGGCAGCTGCTGGTGACCTGGATCGGGCCGCCGCCCACGATCGTGAACGGCAGCGCGTTGCCCTGCCGCAGCGCCTGGGCCGCCAGCAGGTAGATGATCGACAGCAGCAGGATGCCGGCGATCAGGAACATCCCGCCGTACAGCAGCGTGAGACGTATCCGGATGGTCGGCCGCAGCCAAGGGAAAGGACCCTCGGGCTGGCCGGGGTCCCAGGTCGGTTTCGGTGGCGCCGCCGGTGGCGCCGGGGTCGCGGCCACCCGCGTCAGATCCGGTAGCCGGAACCGGGGACGGTCACGATGACCGGCGGCTCCCCCAGCTTTCGGCGCAGCGTCATCACCGTCACGCGCACCACGTTGGTGAAGGGATCCGTGTTCTCGTCCCACGCCTTCTCCAGGAGCTGCTCGGCGGACACGACCGTGCCCTCGCTGCGCATGAGGACCTCCAGCACCGCGAACTCCTTCGGCGCCAGCTGCACCTCCTTGCCCTCGCGGAACACCTCGCGCCGGTTCGGGTCCAGCTTGATGCCGGCGCGCTCCAGCACGGGGGGCAGGGCGACCGTGGTGCGGCGGCCGAGGGCCCTTACCCGGGCCGTCAGCTCGGTGAACGCGAAGGGCTTGGGCAGGTAGTCGTCCGCCCCGATCTCCAGGCCCTCGACCCGGTCGCTCACATCGCCGGAGGCCGTGAGCATGAGCACGCGGGTGGGCATGCCGAGCTCGACGATCTTCCGGCACACGTCGTCACCGTGCACGAGCGGGAGGTCCCGGTCGAGCACGACCACGTCGTAGTCGTTCACTCCGACGCGCTCCAGGGCCGCGGCGCCGTCGTACACGACGTCCACGGCCATGGCCTCCCGGCGCAGTCCGGTGGCCACCGCATCGGCGAGCAGCTGCTCGTCCTCGACGACGAGTACGCGCACGTCGTTTCCTTCCTCAGAGCCCGTCAGGGCAGGGGTGTCATGTGGCCTCCATCCTGCCCCTTTCGCCGGTAAACCGGCTGTAAGACGCCGCTCGCGGGCGCTCAGGGGGTGACTCGAGGAACGGAAGTGAGGATTCCCTGGCCTTACGAGGTTTCTGGGGCCAGGGCGGCGGGGAGGACGACTTCACACCCCGAACACCTCCCTGACGGCGCACTGCCACGTGCCGCCGCCGACCCACGAAGAGGGGGCGAACCCACCCATGGACGCATTCACCGCGGGTCTCCTGCAGCGCATCAGGAGCACGCAGTCGGACCTCAGGCAGGCTCGCGAAACAGGCGACGACTTCCTCGTGGAAGTGGAACAGGCGGAGCTGGAAGATCTCCAGCGCATCGCAGCCGATCACGGCGTTCCGGTCACCGTCTCCGCCTGCTGATTCCAGCCGCCGTACCCACACCCCGGACCCCGGAGGCCGCCACCCGGCCGCCGGGGTTCCTTCATGCCCCGGAAGGCGTACCGGGAGCACGCCACGGCGCCCCGGGCCGCGCCCGCTCAGTCGTGCCAGGCCCCGGCTTCCTCCAGCAGCGGCCGCAGCGAGGCGAACACCGCGGGGGTCGCGGCCAGCGCGAGCTCGCCCGAGGCGGGCTCTCCGGGCCTGCCGCCCGTCACCGCGCCGGCCTCCCGCGCGATCAGCTCGCCCGCCGCCAGGTCCCAGGGGTTCAGCCCGCGCTCCCAGTACCCGTCCAGCCGGCCGGCGGCCACGTCGCACAGGTCGATCGCCGCCGAACCGCCCCGCCGGACGTCCCGGACCAGCGGGATGATCCGCTGTGCGACGTCGGCCTGGTGGGCCCGCCGGCTCTGGACGTACGCGAACCCGGTGCCGATCAGCGCCTGGTCCAGCGGAGCCGCCGGCCGGCAGGCGAGGCGGACCCCGCCCAGCCAGGCCCCGCGGCCAAGGACCGCATGGTACGTCTCCCCGCGCATCGGCGCCGCCACGACCCCGGCCACCGTCTCGCCGCGGTACTCGGCCGCGATGGACACACCCCAGGTCGGCAGCCCGTAGAGGTAGTTCACCGTGCCGTCGAGCGGGTCGATGACCCACCGCACGCCACTGGTGCCGGCCGATTCGGAGCCCTCCTCGCCCAGCAGCCCGTCCTCGGGCCGCCGCTCCGCGAGGATGCCGGTGATCAGCTTCTCGGCCGCGATGTCCATCTCGGTCACCACGTCGATCGGGCTCGTCTTGGTCGAGGCGACCGCCAGATCGGCGGGCCGCCCGTCCCTCAGCAGCGCGCCCGCCCGGCCGGCCGCCTCCAGGGCCACGTCAAGCAGTTCGGTCTTCAGTTCTTCGGAGATCACGCCCGGCTCCAGTTCCTCGGCTCGTACGGACTTCACCGCGCACGCTTCGCTGCGCACACCGGCCGGCTACACGTACGGGCTGTCCACGCCCGCGGCCGCCGGCCGGGGCCCGCGCGCCGGGCAGCAGCCCACCGCGCACAGGTCGTGGCTCGCTCCGAGCAGCCCGAGCGCGCAACGCTCCACGGCCTCCCCGCGCTCCGCCGCGGCCCGCTCCAGCACGAGGTCCCGTACCGCCGCCGCGAACCGGGGGTCGGCGCCGACCGTGGCCGAGCGGGCGATGGGCAGCCCCAGCTCGGCGGCCTTCGCCGTCGCCTCCGTGTCGAGGTCGTAGAGGACCTCCATGTGGTCCGAGACGAAGCCGATCGGCACCATGACCACCGCCGGGGCGCCCGCCGCGTGCAGGGCCTCCAGGTGGTCGCAGATGTCCGGCTCCAGCCACGGGATGTGCGGGGCGCCGCTGCGCGACTGGTAGACGAGCTCCCAGGGCAGCTCGGCGCCGGTCTCGGCGCGGACCGCGTCGGCGATCAGCTTCGCGACGTCCAGGTGCTGCTTGACGTAGGCCCCGCCCTCGCCGTTCGCGGTGTGGTCCTCCACCGGGCCTGAGGTGTCCGCGGCCGCGTTCGGGATGGAGTGCGTGGTGAAGGCCAGGTGCGCCCCGGCGCGGACCTCCCCCGGCAGCGCGGCCAGCGAGTTCAGCACCCCGTCGATCATGGGCTGCACGAAGCCGGGGTGGTTGAAGTAGTGCCGCAGTTTGTCGACCTTCGGCAGGTCCGCCTCGGCCACGCCCTCCTCGACCAGCAGGGCCAGCGCGTCCGCGAGGTTCTCGCGGTACTGCCGGCAGCCCGAGTACGAGGCGTACGCGCTGGTCGCCAGCACCGCGATGCGGCGGCGCCCGTCGGCGGCCATCTCGCGCATCACGTCGTTCAGGTACGGCGCCCAGTTGCGGTTGCCCCAGTAGACCGGCAGGTCCAGCCCGTGCCCGGCAAAGTCCTTGCGCAGGGCGTCCAGCAGCTCGCGGTTCTGCCCGTTGATCGGGCTGACCCCGCCGAAGCCGAAGTAGTGCTGCCCGACCTCCTTGAGCCGCTCGCGCGGGATGCCGCGCCCGCGCGTGACGTTCTCCAGGAACGGCACGACGTCGTCGGGCCCCTCGGGGCCGCCGAAGGACAGCAGCAGGAGGGCGTCGTAGGGGGCGGCGGGGCCTTCGGCCGAGCCGGGGGCGCAGGCGCGGAGCTGGTCAGACATGCTTCGAATCCTGCCACCCGCCGCCGCCGCGCGGAAAACAGGCCCGGCCTCCGGGACCGCTCGGCCCGGGGTACGGGCCCTCGGGCCGCTGTCCGGTTCCTCCCCGCGCGGGCGCCTCGTGTGCGGCCGTAACCTGTATGGGCCAATGACGTCCCTTACGGAGGGCACCTTGCCCAGTCCCTACCGCGCGATCTTCGCCGCCCCCGGGAGCCGGGGCTTCAGCGCGGCCGGCCTCATAGGCCGGCTGCCGCTCTCCATGGTCGGCATCGGCATCCTGACGATGATCTCCGAGCTCACCGGCCGCTACTCGCTGGCCGGCGCCCTCACCGCCACCCTTGCGCTCTCCGCCGCGGTGATCGGCCCGCAGGTCTCCCGCCTGGTCGACCAGTACGGCCAGCGCCGCGTCCTGCGGCCGGCGACCCTGCTCGCGCTCCTGGCCATCTCCGGGCTGCTGCTGTGCGCGGCCAACAACACGCCCGACTGGACCCTGTTCGTCTTCGCCGCGCTCGCCGGCTGCGTCCCCAGCGTGGGCTCGATGATCCGCGCCCGGTGGACGGCCATCTACCGGGACTCGCCGCGCGAACTGCACACGGCGTACTCCCTGGAGTCCGTCCTGGACGAGGTCTGCTTCATCTTCGGGCCGATCCTGGCCATCGGGCTCTCCACCACCTGGTTCCCCGAGGCCGGCCCGCTGGTCGCCGGGGTCTGCCTGCTGGTGGGCGTGTGGTGGCTGACCGCGCAGCGCGCCACGGAGCCGGCCCCGCACCCGCGCGGCGAGGACGCCGACCGGACCTCGGCGCTGCGCTCCCCCGGACTCCAGGTGCTGATGGCCACCTTCGTGGCCACCGGCGCCATCTTCGGCTCCATCGACGTGGTGACGCTGGCCTTCGCCGACGAGCAGGGCCACAAGTCCGCCGCCAGCTTCATCCTCGCCGTCTGGGCGGTCGGCTCCTGCCTCGCCGGCATCGTCTTCGGCCTGCTGCACCTCAAGGGCAAGCCGGAACGCAGGTGGGTGCTGGGCATATGTGCGATGGCCGTGAGTATGATCCCCCTCCTACTGGCCGGGAACCTTCCGTTTCTGGCCGTGGCGCTCTTCGTCTCGGGCCTCGCCATCGCTCCCACGATGATCACCACGATGGCCCTGATCGAGGCGCACGTACCACGCGCGAAGCTGACCGAGGGCATGACCTGGATCAGCACCGGCCTCGCGGTCGGGGTCGCGCTCGGCTCCTCCGTGGCCGGCTGGGTCATCGACGCCGCCGGCGCGAAGAGCGGGTACGTCGTCTCCATCTCGGCGGGGGCCGCCGCGGCGGCGGTTGCGTTCGCGGGTTACCGCCGGCTGACGAGGTCGGCGCAAGGGGAGGAGCCTTCCAACGATGGCGACGACGGGGACAGCAGGCAGCAGCGGGACACGGACCGCCGCGTGGCATAACTGGGCGGGCAACGTCAGCGCCACGCCGGCGCGCGTGGTCACCCCGGCATCGGTCGGGGAGCTCCGGGAGGCGGTCCGCCGGGCCGCCGGGGACGGGCTGAAGGTGAAGGCGGTCGGCACCGGCCACTCCTTCACGGCGGCCGCCGCGACCGACGGCGTACTGATCCGCCCGCAGGCGCTGGCCGGGATCCAGTCGATCGACAGGACCGCCGGCGCCGCCACCGTCACCGTGGCGGCGGGCACGGTCCTCAAAGACCTCAACCTGGCCCTCGCCAAGGAGGGCCTGTCGCTCACCAACATGGGCGACATCATGGAGCAGACGGTCTCGGGCGCCACCAGCACCGGCACCCACGGAACCGGCCGCGACTCGGCCTCCATCGCCGCCCAGATCCGCGGTCTGGAGCTGGTCACGGCGGACGGCGAGCTGCTGACGTGCTCCGAGAAGGAGAATCCCGAGGTCTTCGCGGCGGCCCGGCTGGGCATCGGGGCGCTCGGCGTGGTCACCGCGCTCACCCTCGCCGTGGAGCCGCTCTTCTTCCTGACCGCCCGTGAGGAGCCGATGACCTTCGACCGGGTGACGGAGGAGTTCGCCCAGCACCACGCGGAGAACGAGCACTTCGAGTTCTACTGGTTCCCGCACACCGGCAACTGCAACACCAAGCGCAACAACCGCAGCCAGGGCCCGGCCGCCCCGCCCGGAGCGGTCTCCGCCTGGGTCGAGGACGAGCTGCTGTCCAACGGCCTCTTCCAGGCCGTCAACTCCTTCGGCCGCGCCGTCCCGGCGGCCATCCCCTCCATCGCCCGGATCGCGAGCCGCGCCCTGTCGGCGCGCACCTACACGGACATCCCGTACAAGGTGTTCACCAGCCCGCGCCGGGTGCGGTTCGTGGAGATGGAGTACGCCCTTCCGCGCGAGCGCGTCGTCGGGGCGCTGCGGGAGCTGAAGGCCATGGTGGACCGCTCCGGCCTGCGGATCAGCTTCCCGGTGGAGGTGCGGACGGCTCCGGCGGACGACATCACCCTGTCGACGGCCTCCGGACGCGAGAGCGCGTACATCGCGGTGCACATGTACAAGGGCACCCCGTACCAGGCCTACTTCACGGCCGCCGAGCGGATCTTCACCGAGCACGGCGGGCGGCCGCACTGGGGCAAGGTGCACACGCGGGACGCGGAGTACTTCGCCCAGGTGTACCCGCGCTTCGGGGAGTTCACGGCGCTGCGGGACCGGCTGGACCCGGACCGGGTCTTCGGCAACGACTACCTGCGGCGCGTCCTGGGCGACTGAGCCCGGGGGACTGATCCCTCGGCCGGGCCCTCAGGGGGTCTGCGACTCCTGGCCGGTGCCGGTGCCGCTGTCCGTGCCCGCGCCCGGCGTCTGCCGGCCGTTGTCCGGCGTGGGAGTCGGGGTCGGCGTGGGGGTCGGAGTCGGGGTCGGGGTCGGCTTGGGTGTGGGGGTCGGAGTCGGAGTCGGGGTCGGCGTGGGGTCCGGGGACCCCGAGGGGTCCGGGTCGGGCTTCGGGCTCTCGTTGCCGTCCGGGTGCGAGGGGCTCGGGGAGTTCCCGGCGTCCGGGGTCTTTCCGCCCTTCTCGCCGGTGCCGGTGCCCGACGGGTCCTTGGACGGGTCCGGCTTGTAGTCGCGGGCCTTGCCGACTCCGCCGGTGAGGATCGTGCCTCCGCCGGCGCTGACCGAGGTGCCGGCCACCGCCTCGTAGGTCCCGAGGACGCCGAGCGCTATGACGAAGGCGGCTCCGGAGGCCACGGCCGTCCGCTTCCAGCCGCGCATCCGGGTGCCGTGGACCGTGCCCGCGCCGAACTCCTCGTCGGCCGGCGGCCCGCCGGCGGGGACGGTGCCCAGCAGCATCGTGCCGTCCGGAGCCCGACCCGCGGGGACGGTGCCCAGCAGCATCGTGCCGTCCGGAGCCCGACCCGCGGGGGCGGACCCGGGCCCGTCCACCGGGACCTGACGCGCCTTCGGCCGGGCCGTCTCGCGCAGCTGGTCGCCGGTGCGGCGGAAGAAGTGCTGGATGACGGGCCCGCCCGCGGTGGCCACCACGCTCACCACGCCCGCGCCGAGGATGGTCCCGTAGACGCCCATCTGCGAGGCGAGCAGGGCCGCCGCGACCGTGGCGAGCGAGGAACCCGCGACCTGAGCCGCGCTCAGATCGAGTTTCTTCTTCTCCTGCTCCTGCTCCGGTTCGACGTCCAGCACCGTCTTCTGACCCATCGCCATCCCCTGCGTGTCCTGCCCTTCGCGCTCCCACGCCTTCTCCAGTACTGACACATCAGCGAAACGGATAGTTCCGTTTCCGGAGATTCTGTGAAGCAGGACACCCGAAAACGGGCGCACGTCCAGGTCCGGCCGGATGTGGACCCGCTCCAGGGCAGCCCAACTCCCGCCGTCCGGGACAAGTTCGGCGGCGCGGCGGTCCACCCAGGTGGCCCGAATGGAGTACTGTGGCGAGCCCTGGGGCCGTCCTTCCTTTCGGATGTCCGGACTCGGGAGAGGGGGCCGGCTGATGGAAAAACGGCACTCGAGACCGGCGATGCCGCGGTTTTGCACGGGATCCTGCTGCGCACAGTAATCGTTCGGTCACTGTGCGTGCCCAACAGGTAACCGTGCCATAACAGCGATCAAGGGCGCATGCCCGACACGCCGGTTTAACTCGGCAAGGTAGTGGCAGGCTGCACCCGGGCAGGCCACACTCGACTAGCGGAAGCAGCGACGCACGTGACGTCGGCAGGCACCACCCGGGAGGTCCCCATGCCCGAACTGCGTGTCGTGGCCGTCTCAAATGACGGCACACGACTGGTGCTCAAGGCTGCGGACAGCACGGAGTACACGCTTCCGATCGACGAGCGTCTCCGCGCTGCCGTGCGCAACGACCGTGCGCGCCTGAACCAGATCGAGATCGAGGTGGAGAGCCACCTCCGCCCCCGCGACATCCAGGCCCGCATACGGGCCGGCGCCTCCGCGGAGGAGGTCGCTCAGCTCGCCGGCATCCCCGTCGACCGCGTACGCCGCTTCGAGGGCCCCGTGCTCGCCGAGCGCGCGTTCATGGCGGAGCGGGCCCGCAAGACCCCCGTGCGCCGGCCCGGCGAGAACACCGGACCCCAGCTCGGCGAGGCCGTGCAGGAAAGGCTCTCGCTGCGCGGGGCCGAGAAGGAATCCGTCCAGTGGGACTCCTGGCGCCGCGACGACGGCACCTGGGAGGTCCTGCTGGTCTACCGGGTCGCGGGCGAACCGCACTCGGCGAGCTGGACGTACGACCCGCCGCGCCGGCTGGTCGTCGCCGTGGACGACGAGGCCCGCTCGCTGATCGGCGAGTCGGACGACCTGCCGGCGACCCCGGAGCCGAGCTTCCCCTTCGTGCCGAGGATCGCGCGGCTGCCGCGCGACAGGCCGCTGGACCGGGCGCTCGACCGTCAGATGGAGAGGCCGACCGCGCCCCCTCCCCCGCCGGAGCCGGAGCCCGAGGAGGAACGGGACACGCTGACGGCCCTGCTGGAGGCGGTACCGAGCTTCCGCGGCGACCTGGTGGTTCCGGAGCCGGTGAGCGAACCGGAGGCGGAGGAGCCGCCCGCCGCTTCGGCGTCGGCCGGTGCGGGTTCGGCGTACGCGGACGTCCTGATGCCGCGCACCGTGGCGGGACACCGGGACCGGCTGACGGGCACGACCGACCGGCAGGCGGAGGCCGACGGGGTGCGTCCCGGGCGCCGCGCGGCGGTGCCGAGCTGGGACGAGATCGTCTTCGGCACCCGCCGCAAGAAGCAGGAGTAGTACGGACCCGGGCCGCCCCGGGCCCCGGCGGCGGAGACCGCCATCGGGGCCCGGGGCGGAGCACCCGGGCCCCGAGTGAGACGGCCTAGCCCGGCAGCTCGCCGACCGCCACCTCGCGCGCCGGGTCCGCGGACCATTCCGACCAGCTGCCCGCGTACAGCGCCGCCGGGATGCCCGCCGCCGCCAGCGCCAGGACCTCGTGGGCTCCCGAGACGCCCGAGCCGCAGTAGACCCCGACCGGGGTGGCGGTGTCGGCGTGCACGCCCAGCCCTTCGAAGCGGGCCCGCAGGGCGGCGCGGTCCAGGAACAGGCCGTCGGGTCCCGCGTTCTCCGTGGTCGGCGCCGACAGCGCCCCCGGGATGTGGCCCCCGACCGGATCGATCGGTTCGACCTCGCCCCGGTACCGTTCGCCCGCCCGTGCGTCCAGCAGCACACCTGTCCGGGCCAGGGCCGCCGCCCCGTCCGCGTCCAGCAGTCCGATGGCACCCGGATTTGGCTTGAAATCGCCCTCGCTCACAGGAGTGACCTCGGCGGACAGCGGACCGTCACCGGCCTTCCACGCGGCCAGTCCCCCGTCCAGGACCCGCACGCGGGGGTGACCCGTCCAGCGCAACAGCCACCACGCGCGCGCCGCCGCCCAGCCCTGACCACCGTCGTACACGACCACCGGCACGTCCGCCGAGACCCCGGCCCGCCGCATCACCGCCCCGAACTCCTCGGGGTCCGGCAGCGGGTGCCGGCCGCCGGAGCCCGCCGGACCTGCCAGTTCCGCGTCGAGGTCGACGTAGACCGCGTTCGGGAGGTGTCCGGTCTCGTACTCGGGCCTCAGGTTCGGGCCTCCGAGCTGCCAGCGGACGTCCAGGAGCACCGGCGGCAGCGGGCCGGCCAGCTCCTCCTTCAGGTCGGCGGCGGAGACGAGCGGGGAGCGGGGCGGGTTCGCAGTCATGCGGGCCATTTTGCTCCCCGCCGCACACCCCGCGTAACAAGCAGTCCATCGACGGGCCGGGCCGGGCCGCACCGATCCGGACATCTCTCCCGGCTCCCGAGAAACCCGGCCGGTCGGGGCGCGCCGGGCCCCCTGGAGTGGAAGCATCAGCTCCGGGAAGGGTCACTAGCGTGACGACGGAGGAGACGGCTGACATGACCGAGGCATCGGAAGCAACGCGGCGCACGCCCGGCACGCCGTGCTGGGCGAGCCTGATGGTGCACGGCCTCGGGACCACCGAGGAGTTCTACGCCGACCTGTTCGGCTGGGAGTACGAGCCCGGCCCCGAGCAGCTCGGCCCGTACGTCCGGGCCATGCTCGGCGGGCAGGAGGTGGCCGGCATCGGCGAGATGCCGCCGGACCGGCAGCTCCCGGTCGCCTGGACCACGTACCTGGCCACGGACGACGCCGACGCCACGGCCGAATCGATCCGCTCCTGCGGCGGCACGGTCGCGGTGGGCCCGCTGGACGCCGGGATCGCGGGACGGGTGGCGATCTGCTCGGACCCGCTGGGCGCGATCTTCGGGCTCTGGCAGGCGGCGTCCCACCTCGGCACCCAGCTGGCCGGGGGTCCCGGCACCCCGGTGTGGCACGAGCTGGTCACGCAGGACACCTCGACGGTCGGGAAGTTCTACGAGCACGTCTTCGGCCACGAGGCCCGTGCGCACGCCGGCGCGGGCGATGCCGCCGACGAGTTCGACTACCTCACCCTGTCCCTGCAGGGCCGGCCGGTGGCCGCGGTGCACGGGGTCGGCCGCTCCCTGCCCCACGACCGGGGGCCTCACTGGATGACGTACTTCGAGGTGGAGGACACCGACGCGGCCGCCGCCCGGGTCCTGCGGCTCGGCGGCCGGGTCGTCCAGCCCCCGCGCGAGGGCCTGAGCGGCCGGCTGGCCGTGGTCACGGACCCGGAGGGCGCGGTGTTCACGCTCGTCCGCGGCCGGTCCTGAGCGGGCCGCCGTCCGCCTACCGGATCGGCCCGGCGGCCCTGGGCTCCCTTGCGGTGACCAGCAGGCCGCCTGCGAGGGCCGCCAGCAGCAGGGCGCCGAACCCGCACCAGAGGAAGGTGCCGTAGCCCTCCACCAGCGTCGGGAACTGCGCGTCCGGCGCCGCGGACCGGGCGGAGGCGACCACGACGAGGGCGAGCAGCACTCCGCCGATCGCATCGCCCAGCTGCTGGGCCGTGGCGACGGCGGCCGAGGCCGCCCCGGCGTGCCGGGGTGCTGCACCGGCAGTCACCGTGGCGAAGAGCGGCACGAGGGCCGTGCCGAGGCCGAGGCCGGTGAGGAGCATGCTGGGCAGGGACAGGCCCGTGGGCAGGTAGCCGTCCTCGCCGGTGGCCAGGACGAGCACCCCGGCGGCCGCGAGCACCAGCCCCGCCGCGATCAGGACGTGGGGCGCCACGCGGTGCAGCAGGCGGGCGGACACCTGGGTGGAGCCGATCACGGCCCCGATGAGCAGGGGCAGGAGGTACGTCCAGGCCTCGCCCGATGCGTAGCCGTAGATCTGCTGGAGGTAGAAGGCAAGCGAGGAGAACAGGGCCAGGGAGCCCACGCCCGCCAGGAACAGGACGAGCAGGGCACCGACCCGGTCGCGGTCCTTGAAGAGGTACGGGGCGGTGCTGCTCTGCCGCCACAGGAAACCCGCGAGCAGGGCGGCGCCGACGGCGAGCAGGATCACCGTCAGGACGTCGATCGTCCCGTCGGACTCGATCCCGGCTAGGCCGTAGGTCAGGGCGGCGAGCCCGCCGGTGCCGAGCAGCACGCCGGGCACGTCCGGGCGGGCGCCGGAGGCACCGGGGTCGTCCCGCGGCAGGGTGAGCGCGCCCAGCAGCAGGAGCACGGCGAGCGCGGCGGGGGCGTACAGGCACCAGCGCCAGCTCAGGCTTTCGAGGAGCGGTCCGCCCAGGAGCAGCCCGACCGCCGAACCGCCGCAGGTGAACGCGGCGAAGACCCCGAACGCCCGGGCCCGTTGCCCGGTGTCGGTGGAGCCGGTGGCGACCAGCGAGAGCCCGGCCGGTGTCAGCAGGGCAGCGAAGGCGCCCTGCAGGACACGGGCCCAGAACAGCATGCCGGAATTGGCTGCCACACCGCCGAGTGCGCAGGCCACCGCGAACCCGAGCAGGCCGATGAGCAGCGACCGCCGACGGCCCATCAGGTCCACGAGGTGCCCGCCGAGCAGCAACAGCGCGGCGAAGGTGACCGCGTAGGCGCTGAACATCGGGCTCAAACCGGCGGATTCGACGCCGAGGTCCGCCTGGACGATCGGCAGCGCCATGGCGAAGACCGTCGCCGCGAGCACCACCGTCAGCTGTGTCAGGGAAGCCACCAGCAGGCCGCGCCGGCGCCCGGCACCGCGCGGGGCGGCCGCCGGGTCCCGGCCCGGGGGCGTGGACGGCGTCGCGGACGGGGTCTCGGACCAGGAGCCGGGGGCGGGCCGAATCCCCCCGCGGGGGTGGGGTCGGCCGGGGCCGTCGGAGCGTACGGGGGCGGAAGGGGGTGGGAGCGGGCGGCAGGGACGCGGGGGTCCGGCTGCGGGGTGGACTCGGGGGTGGCCCGCACCTCGGGGGCGAAGTCCAGCAACTGGGCTGCGTGGCGACCGAGTTGGGCCAGGACCGGGCCCGGGAGCCATTCTCCGGGCTGGTTCACGGCCGTGCGCTCGGCCACCTGCGCGGGAGTGGGCCGCCGGGTCGGGTCCTTGTGCAGGCAGGCGGCCACCAGCTCGACGAGCTCCTCCGGTACGCCGGTCAGGTCCGCCTCCTCCTCGGCGACCCGGAAGAGGTGTGCGTTCAGGCCGGTGTCCGCGGCGCCGAAGAGGAGCCGTCCGGTGGCGGCGTAGACGAGGACGGCCCCGAGGCAGAAGACATCGCTGGCGGGGTTGAGTTCGAGGCCGCGGACCTGCTCCGGCGACATGAACCCGGCCGAGCCGATCAGCATGCCGGTGTGGGTGAGCAGGCTGTCCCCGGCGAGGCTGTCCATCGCCCGGGCGATGCCGAAGTCGATGACGCGCGGGCCGTCGACGGTGACGAGGACATTGGAGGGCTTGAGGTCGCGGTGGATCAGGCCCGCCTCGTGGACGGCCTGCAGGGCGAGGGCGAGCCGGTTGGCGAGGGTGCGTACGGAGTGCTCGGGCAGCGGTCCGAAGTCCTTGGCGACCACGGCGTGCAGATCGGGCCCCGGGATGTACTGGGTGGCCACCCAGGGCACGGCGGCCTCGGGGTCCGCGTCGAGCACGGCGGCGGTCCAACTCCCGCCCACCCGCCGCGCGGCGGCCACTTCCCGGGCGAAGCGCCTGCGGAACTCCGGGTTCCCGGCGTACTCGGCCTGCACCACCTTCACGGCGACGGTGCGCCCGCCCTCGGAGCGGCCCAGGTAGACCAGGCCCATGCCGCCGGCGCCCAGCCGGGCGATCAGACGGTACGGGCCGATACGGGTCGGGTCTTCGACGATCAGCTGATCCACGCGCTGAGGATAGTGCAGCTATCCAATACGTGCAGGCGCATGGGCGGAATCGGCGGAACTCGCGGGCGGCCTCAGCACCGCCTTCACCTCGCACGCGACAGAACGGACCATATGATGACATTTCATCAACCATGAGGGCAGGCCGTCATGTCACGAGTCGACGCCACCGCCGCGGACCGGATGGTCACGGCCCTGTTCATCGAGCGCGCCTGGCGCAGCCCCAGCTCCACCCGCTTCTGGGTCCTGCTCGTACTCGCGGCGGTCATCGCGTCCGCGGGCGTCGTCGGGGACTCGACGGCGACCGTGATCGGAGCGATGATCGTCGCTCCGCTGATGACCCCGATCCTGGGCAGCGCGCTCGCACTGGTCCTCGCCGACCGGCATCAAGTGGTGCGCTGCGCGCTCCTGGTGCTCGGCGGGGCCCTGACGGTGGTGGCCATCGGCATGCTGATGGGGTGGCTCGTTTCGCCGCCCGACGCCTTCGCCTCGAACAGTCAGGTCTCCTCGCGGATCAGCCCCCGGCTGATCGACCTGGTCGCCGCCCTGGCCACCGGAACGGTCGGAGCCTTCGCCCTGGTGCGCTCCGATGTCTCCGACACCCTGCCGGGCGTGGCCATCGCCATCTCGCTGGTGCCGCCCCTGGCCGTCACCGGGCTCCTGATCACCACGCACCGCTTCCACGACGCGAGCCAGTCCGCGCTCCTGTTCGCCACCAACGTGGCGGCCATCGTCGCCACCGGGACGGTGGTCTTCCTCTTCTACGGGGTCCGGGCCGGCGCCGGTGAGGCGGGCATCGCGGTGGGCGCGTTCCGCGGCCGGACCCTGGCCGCGGTCTCGGCCATCGTGGTACTGGTCGCCGTACCGCTCACCGCCGGCACCCTCTCCGTCGCCCGCGACCGCGCGCTGGCGGCGGACGCGCGGCCGGTGGCCGAGCGGTGGGCCGCCACGGGCAACTGGCAGATCGCCTCGGTCGAGGCCCGCAACGGAGTCGTCGTGGTGGGCGTCCTGGGACTCCCGCCCCAGCCCGCCCCGACCGCACTGCGCGCAGCGCTGGACCTGGGCGGCATGCGGGACGCCGCGCTCGAACTCCACCTGGTCGGCGGCCGCACCCACTGGTGCCCGGCGGACAGCGCCACGTGCACGGTCCGCGACTCCTCCCGCAGCTGAACCGCTGCCGGGGGGAGGGGAGGACAGTTGGGCGGAGTCAGTTGTGCGGGGCCGTTCCGCTGACCCGGTGGTCGGCGTGGCTGAGGGCTTCCAGGACGAGTCGGCGCAGATGCCCGTCGCGCAGGCTGTAGTGGATGCGCCGGCCCTCGCGGCGGGTGTCGACGAGGCCAGCCAGCCGCAGCTTCGCCAGGTGCTGGCTCACCGCGGTCCTCGACGCCGCGCAGCGCTCGGCGAGCGAGCCGACGTCCGACTCCCCCTGGGCGAGCAGCCACAGGAGGTGCAGCCTGGTCACGTCCGAGAGCATCGCGAAGACCTCCGTCGCCTCGGCGAGACGCGCCTTGTCGGGATCCCGTAGGTGCGCATGGGGTGCAGGTGGCTGGGGTTCGCGAGCAGGCATACCCCACAGGGTAGGCCGCTCCGGGGAGGCCCAGGCGGAGGGCGGAGCCGCAATCCGCCAGACATGTGCGCAGGTGCGCATGTATGGATACATTGGAGGCCTCGTCCCACCAGTCAGCCCGGAGGAGGACCGCATGCCGAGCGTGCTGCGCGACCGGACCTACCGCCGCCTGTTCGGCGCCCAGGTCATCGCCCTGACCGGCACCGGCCTGGCCACCGTGGCCCTCGGCCTGCTCGCGTACGACCTCGCGGGCGCCGACGCGGGTTCGGTCCTCGGGACGGCGCTCGCGATCAAGATGGCGGCGTACGTCGTCATCGCCCCGGCGATCGCCGCGGTGGCCGGCCGGCTGCCGCGCCGGGCCCTCCTGGCCGGCTCCGACCTGGTCCGGGCGGGGGTCGCGCTCTGCCTGCCGTTCGTGAGCCAGGTGTGGCAGGTCTACGTCCTGATCTTCCTGCTGCAAACGGCCTCGGCCGCCTTCACTCCGGCCTTCCAGGCCCTGATCCCCGACGTCCTGCCCGAGGAGCGCGCCTACACGCGGGCCCTGTCCCTGTCCCGGCTCGCCTACGACCTGGAGAGCCTCTTCAGCCCCGCGCTCGCGGCCGCGCTGCTGTCGGTGACCGGCTACGACCGGCTGTTCCTCGGCACGGCGGCCGGCTTCCTCGCCTCGTCCGCGCTCGTGGCGTCCGCCGTCCTGCCCCGGCGGGCGCGGACCTCCATCGCGTCCGGGCCGGGCGCGTACGCCAAGGCCACCGCCGGGACGCGCCTGTTCCTCAGTACCCCGCAGCTGCGGTCCCTGCTGGCGATGAACCTCGCGGTCGCGGCCGCCGGAGCCGTGGTCACGGTCAACTCCGTCGTGTACGTACGGGACTTCCTGGGGCTGTCCGCCGAGTCGGTCGCCCTCGCACTGGGCGCGTACGGAGCCGGGTCCATGGCCGTGGCGCTGGCGCTGCCCCGGATCCTGGAGAACCGCCCGGACCGGCGGGTGATGCTGGCCGGCGCCCTGCTGCTCCCCGCGGCGTTCTGCGCCCTCGGCTTCATCACCTCGGCGCACGGCGGTGGTTGGCGCTGGCCCGCGCTGCTGGGCACGTGGGCGGGGTTCGGGGCGGCCTGCTCGATGGTGCTCACGCCCGCGGGCCGGGTGCTCCGGCGGGCCGCGCCGGAAGGGGACCGCACCGCGGTGTTCGCCGCCCAGTTCTCCCTGTCGCACGCCGCCTGGCTGCTGACCTATCCGCTCGCGGGCTGGGTCGGCGCGAAGGCCGGGCTCGGGTGGGCCACCGCCGCCCTCGGCACGCTCGCGCTCGCCGCGGCGGCCCTCGCCGCCCGCCTGTGGCCGGCCGGGGCCGGGCAGCCCGGCGCCGCGGCGGTGGAGGCGGGCCGGGGCCACGTACACGAGCACGAGCACACCGGGCTGGCCGCGGGGCACCCGCACCTCCACGGGGCACGCCGGGCCGGGGCGGGGTGGCGGCACAGCCACCACCACTTCACCGACGAACTGCACGCCGCCCACGGCTGACCGGGCCCGACCACGCCGGGAACGTACGACCGACGGACTGAACCGGCGCCGGCGCACGGTGGCCGCGTCCTCCGCGGTGGCGGCATGCTGCTTCCTCTCCGCGGCGCCGTCCGCGGCATCGCCCCCGGCGGACCCCGGCACCACCGCGTCCGAGTCCCCGGAACCCTCCGCGTCCGCCGTACGCGCGGCGCCTGCTGCCGGTACGGGGCAGCCGTCCCCGGGAACGGCACCCTGCGGCCGACGGCGACCGCCGGCCAGGACGACGAGGAGAGCCGGGCCAACCGCGAGAACGCGGCCGCGGCGGGCAGGGAGACGTTCGACTACGTCGTGACGGTGACCAACCGGGGACCGTCCACCGCCCGGCAGGGGCGCTTCCGGCGTACGCCTCCGTGTTACGCCCTCCGCGGCCGTCTCCGAAGCCGGCCTGCGGAGCAGGGGCCCCCACAGAATTCACCCGAATGGCGGCGCTCGAATGTCCCCGTACGCCCCCGCCACGGACGCTGGGCGCAACGCAGGACCCTCGGCGTCCCGCCCGACGAAGGAGCCTCTCGTGGCACAGGCAACGCCCCCCAGCAGGGCCCCCAACAGCAGGTACACCGCCGACGAGAACCCGTGGGCGGCGAGCGGCACCGTGTTCGCCGGTGTGCTGATGCTCGTGGAAGGCGTCCTCGGCATCCTGAAGGGAATCGTCGGCATCGCGGACGACGACGTCTACGCGAGCGTGGGCGACTACACCTTCAAGTTCGACGTCACGGCCTGGGGCTGGATCCACCTCGTCCTGGGCATCGTGCTCGCGGTCGTGGGTGCCGGCATCCTCAAGGGCGCGCCCTGGGCCAAGGTCACGGGCGTGGTGATCGTCGCGCTGGACATCATCCTCAACTTCCTGTGGCTGCCCTACACGCCGCTCTGGGCCCTCATCTCGATCGCCATCGGTGTGTTCATCATCTGGGCCCTGTGCACGGACACGGCCAAGAACCGCTCCGCCGCCGCCTGAACGACGCACCGGGCGGCCTCCTTCCCGATCCGCGTGCCCGCCGGCGAACCGGCGAACCGGCGTACCGGACGGGAAGGAGGCCGCCCGGCAGCCTACGGCGGCCTCAACACCGCCGTCTGGTTCCTGATGGACCACCTGCTCGTGGCCGAGCGGAGTGCCGGGGCCTGGCAGGAGGAACAGTCCCGCCTCACCGAGGCCGGCGCGTGGTACCCGGACGGAGTCAAGGGCGTCTTCCGCAAGCTGCTGCCCGGGGACCCGGCCCGCGACACCCACGCCGCGTCCGTCTACGCCGAGTTCGCCCACCACCGGGGCCGGCTCACCGCCGACCGCCTCTTGTCGGGCTCCGAGTACACACCGCTCGGCGGATCCCTCGACGGGGAAAGCTAGAACCGCGGTGCGTTCACACCTCTGAGTGAGGTCGGTGGGGTTCAGTGGGACGGGAGCGAACCTCTGCCTACGGTGGCTCCTGGCGGCGTGCAGCCGCTCCGATCGGTACGTCGACCCATGTACAGGAGCTTGTGTGGCGCAGCACACGACGTCACTGCGGCTCCGTCTCCGGTACCGCTTCGACCATCTGCTCTCGGGCGGAACGACCACGCTCATCGGCTGGCTCGCCCTGGCCTGCCTCGCCGTCGTCGTTCCGGCCAGCGCGGTCCTGGTCTGGTCCGACCGGGCCGCCCCGGCCACGCTCTCCGGCCGGCTCACCGCCATGTGGGTCAGCGTCGGCCAGACCCTGAAGATCGGGGGTGCGGTCGGCTCCCCGCTGTACGTGCTGGCCTCCGTGTCGCTCGCGCTCGTGGCGCTGCTCTTCGTGTCGACCCTGGTCAGTCTGATCACCACGGGCATCAACCGGCGCATCATGTCGCTGCGCCGGGGTCACTCCACCGTGGTGGAGACCCGGCACACCGTCGTACTGGGGTGGTCGGACCAGGTGTTCCCCGTGATCGGGGAACTCGTGGCCGCCAACGCGAACCAGCGCCGCTCCGCGATCGCCGTGCTCGCCCCGCAGGACAAGGTGTGGATGGAGGAGGAGATCTCCACCCGCGTCGGCGACACCGGCAGGACGCGGATCATCTGTCGCAACGGGAGCACCACCGACCCGGCCGAGCTGTGCCGGGTCAGTCCGCGCACGGCGAGGGCGGTGCTGGTGCTGCCTCCCACCGGGGACACCGGTGACGCCCACGTGGTGAAGGCACTGCTCGCCCTCGACGCGGCCGTTCACGGCTCCGGGGAGGCGGAGGCCGAGCCGCAGACAGAGGCGGTGGTGGTCGCCGCCGTTCGTGACTCCCGCAACCACCTGACGGCCAGGCTGGCCGCCGGGCCCGCGGGACACGTCCTGTGCGTGGACGACATCGTCGCCCGGCTCCTCGTCTCGACGGCCCGGCAGCCCGGTCTCTCGCTGGTCTACTCGGAGTTGCTGGACTTCGACGGCGACGAGTTCTACCCGGTGACCCCCGGGGACCTCGTGGGGCGTACGTTCGGCGAGGCGCTGCTGTCGTTCGACACGTCCTCGGCGGTCGGCCTGCTGCACGACGGCGGGAGGGTCACCCTCAATCCGGACCCGGGGGCGACGATCGGCCCGGCCGACCGGATCATCGTCATCTCGCGGGACGACGACACGGCCGTACGGGCGGACGCGGCCGCCCATGTCGAGGACGACGCGATCGTGACGGCCGCACCCCTGACCGCCCGGGCCGAACGCCTCCTCCTGCTCGGCTGGAACCGCCGCGCACCGCTCGTCATCGAGCAGCTCGACCAGTACGTGGGCCCGGGAACCACCCTGGACGTCGTGGCGCTCGGCGTGCAGGCGGCCACGGGCGGCGCCCGGGGCGTCACGGCCGCGCGGTCCCGCCTCGAAGTCTCCTTCCACGACGGCGACATCACCGACCCGCTCACGCTGGCCAAGCTGGACGTGCCCTCGTACGACGGCGTGATCGTGATCGGCGAGACGGAGCCCGAGGCCCCGGACGCACCACTGGCCTCCCTCGCCCCGGTGACGGATCCGCAGGCGCGGGCGGACGACAGGACTCTGGTCACCCTGCTGCACCTGCGGGCCATCGGGGACACCGCGCGGCGGAACATCGCGCTCACCACCGAGATGTCCGACGACGGCAACCGGCTCCTCGCACCGGCGCAGGACGGCGCCGACTTCATCGTGAGCGGCAGGCTGATCAGCCTGCTGATGACCCAGATCTCCGAAAGCCCGTACCTCGCCGCGGTCTTCGAGGAGCTGTTCGACGCGGAGGGCCACGAGTTCCACCTCAAGCCGGCCACGGACTACGTACGGGCCGGTCATGAGGTCTCCTTCGCCACCGCCGTCGAGGCGGCGCGGAGGCGCGGGGAATGCGCGGTGGGCTACCGGCTGCGGGCGCGGAGCACCACGGGCCCCGACTACGGGGTGCGGATCAACCCCGACAAGCGCCGGCGCGTCCGTTTCGGCGAGGAGGACTGGCTGATCGTGCTCGCCGAGAGCTGACGGCCGGCAGCCGACGGCTGCCGGCTGCCGGCTGCCGGCCGAGCCGCCGTCGGGGCCGCCGCTACGCCGTGTGGACTTCCAGGGCGGTCCGCACCGCCGATTCCAGAGCGCCCTCGATCCACGCGGGCTTGATGGAGGTGTGGCATCCGGCGAAGTGCAGGTTGCCCTCGGCCTTGCGGACATGGGGGAAGAGCTCGGTGTGCTGGCCGGGGAGCAGTACGGACGCCTCACCGTACGCGTACGGGTCGCGCATCCAGGACTGGGTGCGGCCGACGCCGGTGTAGAACACCTCGACGCGCTGCCCGAAGACCTCCTGCACTCCGGCGAGGGCGCGCGGGTAGCGCTCCTCGTCGTCCAGGGAGTCCCATTTCAGGGCGTCGTCCGCCCAGCTGTAGGAGGCGAGGATGACACCGCCGGCGCTGCCCTCGACGGGGTAGGAGGGCTGGAACATGAAGCGGTTGGGGTTGTCGGTCACCGAGCCGCCGCCGATGACGTGGGCGGCCTCGGGCTGATCGCGGGTGACCACACGGCTGGCCGCGTAGTGGGAGCGCTGGCCCGCGGAGATGTGGCCCTCGGGTACGGAGGAGTGGGCGCCCAGCAGGGTTCCGTTCGCCGGGCTCTGCCCGGTCTGGTACTTGCGGTACAAGCCGGGCTGTACGGCCTCCAGCTCGCGCTTCCAGTCGGCCTCGTCGAACTCCCACCAGCGGCGGCTGAATTCGAGCAGCACCTTGGTGGCGGCGTCGTAGTGCAGCTCGGTGACCGCGCGCCGCTTGCCGTACGAGAGCGCCGGGGTGACGGGGATGTGGCGCAGCCCCGAGAAGGGGACGGTGATGATGGCGGTGTCGGCGGTGAAGGTCTCGCGCCGCACGGGGCTGCCGCCGCGGCCCTCGGACACCGTCTCGACCGTGACCTTGCCGTCGCCTGCGCCGTTGCCGCCGCTGTGGCTGATGCGGGTCGCCCGGCGGTCGAGGCGTACGAGGTCCTTGACGCGCGCGTACATCGCGTCGGCCAGGGTGGCGCTGCCGTCGGGCAGTTCGTAGAAGGCGGTGTCGGGGCTGATCAGCGAGGCGCCGATGAAGCTGTGCACGAAGGCGAGGTGCAGGCGGGAGGTGAGGTTCTCGACGGTTCCGATCAGGTCGATGGTCCGCTCGTCGAGCTTGGCCTCCTCCGTCAGGAAGCGGTACATGGACATGTGGCCGTAGCGCTGGATGACGCGTGCCCAGCCCTCGACGAGGTCCTTGTCCTTCTTGCCCTCGATCTCCCCCCGCACGGGGGCGAAGGCGTCGCGGACGATCTGCGAGGCGGGCACGGACTCGTACGCCTGCGGCACTCCGAAGGAACGATTGAGCGCCTGCGGGGCGCGCGCGTAGTCGGCGCGGCGGACGCGGATGCCGTTGACGTGGATCCACGTCCGGTAGGCGGGGCGGCCGGCCGCGTCGACGTCGACCAGGTGGAAGCGCCTGCGCTTGAGGCCGAGGCCGTCCATCAGTCCGGTGACCAGCGGGTGGCTGTCGGGGATGCGCATCGCGCCGGCCTCGGCGTACTGCTTCGGGTCGGCGAAGGGCTGGGCCGCCTTCTCGTGGCCGCCGGTGCGGAAGGTCTTGATCCGGCCGCCCACCCGGTTGGCGTTGGCCTCGATGACGGTGACCTGGTGGCCGGCCTCGCGCAGGAGGTGCGCGGCGGTGAGGCCGGCCGGCCCGGCGCCGATGATCAGCACCTTCTTGCCGGGGCGGCGCGAGCGGGGCAGGCCGCTCTTCAGCAGGATGTCGGCGTAGCGCGGTACGAGCGGCTGGTCCTGGTCGTCCCGTACGAGGATGGCCCGGGCGATCGTCAGGCAGGTGCCCCAGTCGGCGACCGCGGCGCCGGGGACGGCCTGCGAGGTCTCGGCGGAGGTGACGGCCACCGTCAGCCCGCCGGCCGCCGCGACGGCGGCCGCGCCGGCGATGACGGTGCGGCGGGAGGGCCGGCGCGGGCTCGCCGGCGCGGGCTCGCCGGAGGCTCCGGAAGCTTCGGGGGTTTCGGAGTTGGCATCGGGATCCATGATCATGGCCCAACTCTTGCCGCCCGCCCGGGCCCGGGCGGCCAGAATGCGCCCGCGCGGTCAAGGACCACCCGGACGTGCGTCGCGCGCCGTCCCGTGCTGACGAACTGGGTTTCGTACGGGCGGCCTTGCACCGGCAGGCGTGGCCGACCGCGAGGACGTGCGGGGATGGCCGGTCCCGGCGCGGGGCGGCCGGCCGCGCCCGGTGCTGTCAGGGCGCGGAGCTGTCAGGGCGCGGGGCTGTCAGGGCGCGGAGACGGGTACGGCGGCGGTCAGCACGGAGCCCTCTCCGGGCGCCGACTCGATGGTCAGGGTCCCGCCGAGCTGTCGTATCCGGGCCCGCATCGCCGGAACGCCGTGTCCGCGCAGGCCGGACGGGGCTTCGGGGAGGGAAGCGGGGTCGAATCCCCGTCCGTTGTCCGCGACATCGAGGACGACTTGGTCGTCGAGCCGGGTGAGGGTGAGCGCGGCGGCGGTGGCGCCGGAGTGTTCCCGCACGTTGGCCAGCGCGCCCTGGGCGATGCGCAGCAGTGCGGACTGCACGCGCTCGGGCAGCGGGGCGATCCGGCCGCCCGCATCGATGTGGACACGCACCGCGAGTCCGGCGCCGGACTCCCGTGCCGCGAGGGCGTGCAGTGCGGCGTCGAGATCGCCGCCGTGGGCGAGGTCGGCGGGTGCGAGGTCGTGCACGAAACGGCGGGCCTCCGCGAGGTTGAGCTCGGCGATGGACGCGGCGGCGCGGACATGGCTGCGGGCCTTGGCGGGGTCGCTGTCCCACGTCCGGTCAGCGGCCTGGAGCAGCATCTGCTGGCTGGACAGGCCCTGGGCGAGCGTGTCGTGGATCTCCATGGACAGCCGCTGGCGTTCGGCGAGGGTGCCTTCGCGGCGCTCGGTGGCGGCGAGCTCGCGGCGGGTGCGGACGAGGTCGTCGATGAGGGCGTGCTGGCGGGCCGCTTGACGCTGCATGTGGAGGAAGACGGCAGTGGTGAGCGCGGCGACGGCGGCCGGTCCGATCACCAGGTCGAGGTTGAAGCGGGGGGCCAGCGTCAGCTGCGCGAAGATCACGAGGAGCGTGAGGAAGGTGACGAGGACGTACGCGGCGACCGGCGGCAGGGTGCGCAGCACGGAGTAGAAGAGTGGAACGGCGACCCACGCGAAGCTGGGCGCGAGAAGGACGAGGACGGCCCACACGGTGACGACCATGCCCAGCCAGGCCAGCCGGGGGGCCGGAGGCCACGGCGCGCGGCCTTGAGGCGGGTGCGTCGCCTTGACCGGCATGGAGGGGCCGAGCAGGTAGAGGACGGCGAGCACGACGGCGAGGGCGATCACCCAAGGGGCGCGGGCTTCCTCGGTGTGCCGCTGGACGAAGCGGACCATCGACGTGCCGATGAGCACGAAGAAGGTGACGCGCATGACCAGGGCCAGCCGACGGTCGTCCGGACCACTGCCGGACACGGCCGTTTCGTCCGCCCCCACGGCGGGACTCGGCGGGCCGGAGGGGCCGCTGGGGTCGGGCCGCACGTACGCCTCCTGACAAAGAGGTCCCACCAAAAGGGACAAACAGTCACATTGTCACCGAGTGGGACGGACGCCGGGGTAAACCGATCGGATGACCGCGTGTCCGGTCACCTCCGTTCCCGCACCGCCAGGGCTTCCCCGGCCCGCAGCGCCCCCGCGGAGCCTGTACGGCTCCGCGCGCATCGGGACGCTCTACCGGCTGCCCTGGAGCTCGACTCGGATGTGCGTGACCCGGGAGGGGGCGGCGGAGAAGACCTCCCGCCTGCCGCCGGCCACCGCCACGTCACGGCAGTCCGACGCGCCCCTGCCGATCCGGACGCGACGCTCTGCCTCCGCAACGATGCCGGGCGCCGCACCTGCACCGCCGGCCGGTGTTCCGGCAGCGCACGCAGTGCGATGTCCGCCACGGCATAGCTCCACCGTCGGCACGGCCCTTCACCCTAGGCTGACGCTCCAGAGGTCCCCGTGGCCCGGCCAGTCGTCCCGCTCATCCTCACCGTCGACGACGAGTACGGACACTTTGGTGTCCGGGTTTCGGCATTCCAGGTAGTCACCCTGTGTCGTGCACTCCAAGGCCACCGCGGCCAGACCGGCGGCGGCGAGGGCACCCTCCACCTCCGACCATGCCGTGTACGGCGCGACATCCACACCCGTCGCCGAGCTCCACTCGGCCGCGAGGGCCGGATCGCCGGGCAGCCGGTGCAGCTCCAGCGAGCCGCCCGTCAGAACCGGGTCGGGCTCGCCCGAGAAGTACAGCTCGACCAGCCCGTAGTCCCGCCGGAGCGAGCCGCCTGCGCCCTCCTCCTCGATGAAGTCCACCGGTAGCGCGAGATCGGCGTCCGCCACGGCCGATCCGGGCCGCAACCCACGCAGACTGCCGGCGGCCAGGAATGCTGCGATGAACTCGGGTCCGGTCACGGCCAGTTCTCCGGTTTGTCGATGAGGGCTTGCATTTCCTCCTTCCGGTTCTGCGTGTTGCCCCAGTTGTGGTCCTCCATGTGCTGCTGGGCGGACTTCGCCTTGGCCTGCAGGTCGGCCCGCAGTTTGGGGTCGTTCTCCACTGCCTCGACCGCCGTCCTGACGCTCTTGTCCGAGGCCCAGCCCGTCGACTTCAACCGGATCGGCTCGCCCACCAGCTCACCCTCCTTGTTGATGCTGATCCTCACCTCGTCCAGGCCCTGACCTTGCAGGGTTTGAGACCGAGCGGATCGGCCCACACGCCCGTGGTGGACCGGGAGGACGTCCGGGGAGAGGGCGCCCGCGTGGGCCGCGGCGGAGGTCATGCGCTTGCGGTGGTGGCGGCGGCACAGGACCTCGTAGCCGATCTCCTCCGCCGGGCGGTTCACGTCGCCGACCACGACCTGCTCGCCCTCGATCACCATCTCCCCACCCACCTACGGGCGTTGTGCGTGGCGCGGGCCCCGCACCAGCACAGGGCCTCCACCTGGAGCTGCACGGGTGAAGATCACGCCCTGCAGGCCCCGCGCGTCGCGGTTGTGGGCGATCTGGAGCGCCAGTGTCCTTTTGCCTGGCCAACCAACATTTTTCGGCAGGACGTTCGTCTAAGGGGTCCGGGTCATGGCGATCCCTGCAAGTAGACGCGGATCCGGTCGAGCCGGGAGGCCTCGGCGGTGAAGGAGATCGAGCGGGTCGCGCTGGTCACCGACACCCGCTGGCGACCCGTCACCGTCTCGGTGAGGCGCACCGTGCGGTCGTGGAGATCCGGGTGCTCCGCGGCGATGCCCGTCATCCGCAGTTCGTCCACGCCGCTGAACACGACGAAGAAGCGCAGGGTGTTGTACGTCCCCTCCTGCCAGTCCGGCTCGGGGTGATCGGGCAGCCGCGAGCTCTCGAAGCCGAGGGTGACCGACGTGTCGCGCTCGTCCACGTGCACGTAGTACAGCGGGCAGGAGGAGAGATCCGGTGGCGCGTCGTACAGCACCGAGAGTTGCGGCCACGGGGGAAGGCTCAGGCTCATCTCTGACTCTCAGACCCGCTCGTAGAAGGTGTTGTCGTGGGTGGGCGGCAGCGCCGGGTAGAGCCTGCGCTCGATCAGGCGCGTGAAATGGCGCGGCCCGCCGTCACCGCCCTCCGCGCCTCGGGTGAAGACTCCCAGCCGCCCGGCGACCACGGAGGCGTTCGCCGTGAACGCCACCTCGACTCCGGCCGCCGCCACCCGCACCGCGATCCGGTGCTCCGGCGGCCCGACGAGCGCGGCCAGCTCCACGTCCGCCGTGACCGGCGGCCGCCACCCGTCCATCACGAAGTCCTCGACGTGTGAGAACTGGAGCTGACACTGCATCGTATCGCCGGGCCCCGCCTCCCACCGGTCCGGGAAACGGGGTAGGTCGAGCCTGAGCGTCACGGCCGACGCCCAGCCGTCCAGGTGGACGGACCGGATCCTGACGGCCGTCAGCGGGGGCAGCTCGTCGTAGTACGGGGCGAAGACCTCCGCGTTCACGACGAAATCATTCCAGGTCATAGTAGTAATGCTCCTCCGTGCCCGGGATCTGGCCGTTCCGGGTGTCCTCTCCGGGCCGTACGTGGACGTGCGGCGGCTGGTAGCCGGGCTCACCCGGCTTCTGGTGGCCGAACCAATGGTCCTGGAAGACGACGATGTCCCCATTGGGCAGCTCGTACCACTCCTCGGTGTACCAGATCGGTTTGCCGTCCGGCCCCATCAGCTGCTTGCCCCCCTGCCATTCGGGGGTGGTCGCCTTCGTCCACGGGTAGACGTCCGAGGGCTCCAGCCCCTCGGGCACGCCCGCCTTCCGCAGCGCCAGCTCCTTCGTCTCCGCCAAGGTCCGGCCGACCTTGGGGCATTCGGGCGCGAGACCCAGCGCGTCCGTCCAGGTCAGCGGGTTCGCCACATAGGTACGGGGGTTGGGCGCCGGGCCCAGGCCCAGGGGGTCGCCGGAGAGGTAACGGGCGGTCTCGGGGTCGTAGTGCCGGAAGCAGTTGTAGTGCAGCCCTGATTCCGGGTCGAAGTACTGCCCGGGGAAGCGCAACGGCGTGTAGCCGCGCGCGTCGGTGTTCCACGTGGTCGCCCCCCACACCGTCGCACGGGTGCGCCAGGCGATCCCGCCGCTCTCGTCGACGAGTTCCAGAGGGGTGCCGATCAGGTCGGTGACGATCGCGAAGAACCGCCTGGCGACCTCGCCGTCGCCGGCCGCCAGCCGTTCCGTCTGCGCGAGCGGCTGGAGTCCGTGGTGGTCCCAGGTCAGGGTGACCGACGGCGGCGGCGCGTCGACACCGGGCATAGGGGCCCTGGTGGAGGTCTCTTCGCACAGCGTCATGCCGTCCCAGACGAAGGTGACCTCCTCCGCCACCGTGACCCCGTCCGGCGCCATGCGCTGTTTGGCGCTGCGCCGGCCCATGGGGTCGTAGCGGTACCGCCACAGCGTGCCGTCCGGGGTGGTCACGGCCGTGAGCCGGTCCTCGGCGTCCCATGCGTACTGCCAGGTGTCCGGTCTGCGCGAAAGCCGGGTGCGGCTGCGCCGGACGGCCCGGCCCATGGCGTCGTACGTGTAGGAGGTGCGGCCCGCCCCGACGAGGTGGGTGCCCTCGTACGCACGGGGTCCGGTGGCCTCGGATCCGCCCGGGTGCGTGGCGGGCCAGGAGGCCTCGGTCTGGTTGCCCGCCGCGTCGTAGGCGTACCGCTCGCTCCAGCCGGAGGCCGTGACGGCGGTGACCCGTCCCGCCGGGTCCAGTTCGTAGCTCCGGTCGCCCCCGATCTCGTCGGTGACCGCGAGCAGGCTGCCGTCCGCGCGGTAGGAGTAGTTCCGGCGTCGTGGCGGCCGGCCCTCGCCGCCGGTGACGCGCTGCTCCACCAGGCGTCCCAACGCGTCGCGCACGAGGTCCAGCGCGAGCGCGTCGCCGACGCGGCGGCCCGTCTCCCGGCCGAGGGCGTCCCGCTCGAAGACGAGCCGGTGACCGGAGGTGGTCAGTGCGGTGCGGTGGCCCGCGGCGTCGTAGGTCCACTCGGCGGTCGCACCGGACGGGGTGGTGCGGGATACGACGCGGCTGAGTTCGTCGTACGAGCGCGTCAAGGTCCGGTCGTCGAAGGTCTCCCGGCAGATGCGGCCGGCGCGGTCGCGCAGGTACGTCAGGGTGCCGCCCGGTCCGGTCACCGATGCCAGCCGGTCCGAGAAATCGTACGTGTAGTGAGTGGTCTCCCCCTCCGCCACCTTCAGCACCCGGTTGTCGAGGACGTCGTACTCCAGGCGGACGGCCTGGCCCACGGCGTTGATCCGAGTGACCAGGCGGCCGCCCGCGTCGTGGACGTAACGGACGGTGCGGCCGTCGAAGTCGGTCTCCGACTCCGGCATGCCCGCGGCGTCGTAGGTGTAGCGCCAGGTCAGTCCCCGGGGGTCCAGCACCTCGGTGAGCCGCAGTCCGGCGTCGTGGGTGAAGGTGTGGCGGGCACCGTCGGGGCCGGTGCGGGCCGTCACCAGGTCGAAGTCGCCGTATTCGTAGCGGACAGTGGCACCGGCCGCGTCCGTGTGGGTGAGGCAGTTTCCCTCGCCGTCGTACGTCCACTCCTGGGCGGAGCCGTCCGCTTCGACCCGCCGGGCCAGCCGTCCTTCCGGTGTCCAGTGCAGCTCGGTGGTGTGTCCCAGGGCGTCGACGATGCGAATGGCCCGGCCGAAGGCGTCCCGTTCGTACCGGGTAACCGCACCGACCGGGTCGGTGATCTCGACGGGGAGGCCCGCCCGGTCGCAGCGGAGCCGGGTGGTGCCGCCGAGGGCGTCGGTGGACGAGGTCAGGGCGCCCGTGTCGTCGTAGGCGTAGCGGGTGGTGCCACCCACGGGGCCGGTGCGGGCGACCGGATTCCCACGCTCGTCGTAGGCGAACCGCCAGGTGGTCCGGTCTGCCCGTATCTGGAGCACCGGTCGTCCAGCGGCGTCGTACTCAGTGCTCAGTTCCTTGCCGTCCGGCCGGGCCACGTGGACCAGACGGCCCTGGGCATCGCGGCCGAAGACGGTCGTGCGGCCGAGCGCGTCCGTGAGCGAGGCCAGGCGGCCGCGGGCATCGTACGAGGAGCGGGTCACGGCGCCGAGCGCGCCGACCGACTCCACCACCCGGTAGGCGGCGTCCACCAGATAGCGGCGCACCTCACCGGTGGGCGTGGAGGTCGTAGTGGTGCGCATGCCCGTCGACGGGTCCGGCCGGCCGTAGGCGATGCTGAGCGTGAGGTGGCCCGCGGCCCCGCCCTGCGCGACACAGCGGTCCTCGTCGTCGTACGTGTACGAGTAGCGGCGGTCGTTGGTGTCCGTCCACGAGGTGATGCGGCCGCGCTCGTCGTAGGCGAGGCGCAGCGGCAGGCCCGAGGAGTTGACGACCTCGGTGAGGTTCCCGTCGGTGTAGCCGTACGCGAGGACGCGCGGGCCGCCGGTCAGGTGGAGGCCGGTGACGCGGCCCCCGGAGGTCTCGAAGCGCAGGTGGTAGCCGCCGCTGTGGGCGATGCCCAGCGGGGTGCCGTCGGCGTCGTACTCGAAGGTGATCGTGTTGCCGTTGCGGTCCTCGACGCCGTCGATGACGGCGTGTCCGTACCCGTACCCGTTACCGTCACCGTCACCGCCAGCCTCCGCGCCGACGGGGGCGGTGAAGTGCCGGGTGAGACCCGCGGCCGGGTCGGTGACGCTGTACCCGCCCTCCGGGGTGCGGTCCAGCGACCACCGGGGGCCACTGGTGGCGAACACCGGAACACCGGGAGCGGGGTGCGGGTACGCGACGACCAGGCCGTCCGCGGTGACCAGGACGACGCCCTCGGGGTCGATCTCCAGGTGCTCGTCAGTGGTGGAGGACCAGGACGGGCCGAACCAGCGGCCCGCCGTATAACCGGACTCCGCACGTCGGGTGAAGACCAGGGGCAGGGTGCCGGGCAGGACGATGTCCGTCTGCGGCAGGAACATCCGGCCGGTGGCGAGGTCGACCGGGTCGGTCCCGTCGCACCGCTTGTCGCAGTCCGGCTTGTCCCGCTGGTTCGGTCCGTCCTTGTCCAGGCCGGTGCGGCCGGGGCCCTTGAGGTCGTCGAGGTGCGAGGCGGCCGAGCCCACCTTCTTCAACGACCCCAGCCCCTTGGAGCCGACGAGTTCCGGGATCAGCTTGCCGATGCCCTCGGACGGGTCCTTCATGAACTCGTCGAGCATCTTCTTGCCCGCACCCAGCGGATCATTGGCCAGCGTGACCAGACCCGCCGCCGTCGAGTTCAGGTTCGTCACGTACTCGGCCGGATGCGTCAGGTTGTACGGATCCATCGGGTTCAGCGCACGCGCGAAGTTCACGATCCCGGCCGTGCCCTTGATGACACCGCCCGTCAGGTGCGTCTTCGCCAGATCCAGGTAATCCATCCCGTCGCCGAGCTGCTTCGCGTACGAAGGCTTCGGCGGAGCCGCGTCCCGCGCCGCCCGCACCGCCGTACGCACCGTCTCGGCAACGTCGTTGCGCTGCTTGCGGGCGCTGTCGAGCTTGTCCTGCGCGGCCGTGGCGATCGCCGTCCCCGGGTCGGTGAAGTTCTCCGAGGGGCGGGGCGGCAGCGGGTCCTGCTTCGCCTTCAGCGCGTTGTTGTAGGTGTCGACCAGCTTGTTGTGCGCGCCGCGTGCCTCGGTGGAGACCTTCTTCGCCCGGTTGTACTCCTCCAACGCCTCCTTGGCCTGCCCCTGCGCCCACTCCACGGTCTCCGCGAACCGGCCCATCGCGTCCGCGGCCTTCCCGAACGCCTCGGCCGCCTTGAACCAGCGCGGCGGCTCCTTCGACACGGCCTCCCGGAACGAATCCGCCGTCTTGCCCTTCAGGCCGTCCGGCTCGCCCATCCCCTTCAGGCCGTTGCCGACCTTGTCGAACGACGCCTTGAAGTCGTTCAGGTGCGACACCTGCGCGCGGATCTTCGACACACTGCCGTAGACCAGCTTGTTCGGGTCCTCGGTCTGACCGAGCTCCAGCTCCGCGACATCCGCGCCCAGCCGGTTGGCGGCCGAGCGGCTCTTGTCACGGATCCAGTCCCCCGCGCCGTCCAGCCCGACGTCCTCCGCCAGACCGGCCGTCTTGTCACCCGCCCACTCGACCGCGTCACCGACGTCCTCGACCCGGTCCTCGGCCCAGTCCTCGACCCCGTCCGGAACGAAATCCCGCCACCCCATCAGTGACCGTCCCCATCACGCTTGGCCTGCTCCAGCAGATCCTTCAGCGAACCGATCCGCCCGGTCGAGGTGACCGTGTCCCCCGTGTCGGACCAGGTCTGCCGCATCTGCTCCTGGCTCTTCTCGAAGGACTCCCGGCTGTAATCGGGCTTGTAGACGTCCGCGGAGAAGATCTCACCCCACGGCTTCTTCTCGATCTCGTCCTCACTGGCGTGCGGATTGCCGTACGCGGCGTTCGCGACCACCCGGAACGTGCCGTGGAGGTACTGCTCCTCCTCCCACACCGTCCCCGCCGCGATCCCCAACGACTGGGCGAGGGTGCTCGCGTCCTGCACCAGACTCCGAACACCCCACTCCCAGCGCTCGCAGAAGTCCTCGAAGTCGGTGGCGAGCCCGGCGTGCCCGGCCTCCATCCCCGTCATCGCCAGGTTCTCGAACCCCGCACCCATCGAAGCGCCGGCCGCGTCCCCGGACTCCCGCAGCTCCCCGATCGCGGCCCGCAGACCGTCCTGAATGTTCTTGACCGCCGCCGGCGAAACCTCGAGATCCCCGTTCCCCGCCATCAGGCCGCTTCCCCACGGTCACCGACGTCCACGGCGCTGCCCTCGGGAACGATCCCCGCCACCGGCGGGAAGAACATCGACCCGTCCCCGTCGGCGACGTTCACGGCCACACCGGCGGGACCGTCCGCCATCGGAATCACCGCATCAACCAGCCGCGCGCCCAGCACCGAGAGGTACTCCCACTCCCGGCCGGACTCCCCGCGCGCCTCGGCGAACCGGGCCAGCGCCTCCTCGTCCGTGAACGCGTAGATCCACCGGATACCACCCGACACCGCCGACATCAGACCACCATCAGGACCATCGGCCAGCGGAACCAGCAGGGCAGCCCGCCGGAACTCCCCGAGCAGGCGTGCCGGATCTCCCAGCCCGTCCCGTATCGCCGCGATTTCTCCGGTCAGTTCCATGGCCGTTTCCCCTCCAGCGCCGGTCAGCGCCCTAGAACAACACGCTACCGGGCCCCCCACCGGTTCCCTCAGGCCCCCTGCGAGGGCCCTGTCAGCCGTGGTTGACCGGGAGGACGTCCGGGGAGAGGGCCCCCGACCGGGAGTCCGCCCTGCCGCCCGCCGAGAGCTGAGCCACCAGGTACGCGTACGGGTCCATGCCCTCCGGCGCCTCCACCGCCTCCGTCACCAGGCCCAGGCGGGACGAGAGCTTGCCCTCGCCCGCGCGGTCGTCACGGGTGAAGATCACGCCCTGCAGGCCCCGCGCATCGCGGTTGTGGGCGATCTGGAGCGCCAGTGTCTTCTTTCTTGACCATCCGCCAACTCGCGCCAAGGCAGCGTGGCCGCCTGGCGCCGCGCCCCGGTCTGTTGGGCCGGCCGCGGGATACACAGCGCACCTGATCAGGCCCGCCACAGCGAAGCCGGATCCTGGCGTTGCGCCGCCGGTACGATCAACGGTATGCCGCCAGAGGCCCTTGATGATTTCGCCCCGTCCGCCAGGAGCAACGTTCGCCTTAGTGGCTTTTCAGCTAGAATTGATGATTTGCGGGCAGCGGGCAGCGGGCAGCGGGCAGCGGGCAGCGGGCAGCGGGCAGCGGGCAGCGGGCAGCGGGCAGCGGGCAGCGGGCA
>NZ_JALGBX010000003.1:248021-456473 GCF_022808175.1 Streptomyces sp. AP-93
GTCCTCGTCGCCGTTCGTTCCGCGGGGGCTTTGCACCGACTTCTCGACGTGCTGCCCGTCTTCAATGGTGACGAACGCATCGCCGTCAAGTTCACCCTGGTACCGGGATCTGCGTTCGACGTGGGCGCCCTCGCTGCATTGGAACACTCCGGCGCCCGAACCCTCACCTGGGACGAAGCTCATGGCCGCGAGCACGACCTGATCCTGACCGCCAGCCCGAAGGGACCGCTGCGGGCGTTGTCCGGGCCCCGGGTAGTCCTGCCGCACGGCGCCGGCTTCAACAAAGCGGTCAGCGGCGACGGTTCGCCGCAGCTCCCGTCCGGCCTCGATCCGTATTACCTCCTCGCCCACGGGGAACCCTGGGCCGACCTCCACGCGCTGGCGCACGGCGACCAACTCGCCCGCCTCGCCGAGTACTGTCCTCCGGCCGCCGCTCAGGCGACGGTGGTGGGCGACCCAACCCTGGACCGGCTGCTCGGCTCGCTCTCGCACCGGGAGAGCTACCGTTCGGCCCTCGGCACGGGCAGGCGACGCCTCATCGCCCTCACGTCCACATGGGGGCCTGAATCCCTGCTCGCCCGGCGGCCGGAGTTGCCGGGCGAACTCATCGGCCTGGTCCCCCACGACGCGTACCAGATCGCGTTGATCCTCCATCCCAACGAGTACAGCCGGACGGGCTCGTTCGACCTCTCCCGCCAGCTCGCTCCCGCCCTGGCAGCGGGCCTGGTGCTGGCCGGTCCGTACGAGGAATGGGCCGCCCTTCTGGTCGCGGCCGATGCTGTGGTCACCGACCACGGCTCCACCGCCCTCTACGCGGCCGCTCTGGGCCTCGCGGTCATCGGTGCGTACGACGGCGGGAACGAGCTGATCCCAGGCAGCCCCATGGCGGAGGTGCTCGCGCGGGCGCCCAGGCTTTCCGAGGCCGCCGAGCTGCCGGATGCCCTCCGGGCTGCCGAGACCCACGACGTCAGCGGCCTCGCAAGCGCTGCTTTCGCCCACCAGGGTGAAGCCTTGCCGCGGCTCCGCCGTGAGCTCTATGGGCTGCTGGGACTACGGCCGCCCTCCATTCCGGTGGCGCCAAATCCCCTCCCCCGGCCAGTAGTCGTGCCGCCACGGCCTGCCGCTTTCGCGGTACGGGCCGACGTATCCGGGAACCTGATCACCATCTCGCGGTTCCCCCCGTCCACCTCCGAGGCTGTGCACCATCTGGCGGCCGAGCATCCGCAGGCCGATCAGCGCCACTTGCAAAGCGCGTCGGTGCTGTGGTGCCGAGCCCGATCCCTCTCTCCCGCTCCACACACCAGCGCCTGGACAGCGGCGGGCTGGACTGCCCGCGCCCTGGACGAGGCTCCCGGTTGCCGGACCGCAGCCGCAATCCTCACCCCCGAGCGGTGCCTGATCAGGCACCGCTCGGCGGGACTGCTCAGTATCCGGATCGAGCCGTGCAGGGCCTCCGGGCGCGTCCTGCGCTCCGATCCGGCGGCCGTGGTCTCAGCGGTCCACTCATGGCTGGGCGCCAACGAGCGGTGGACGCCTCCAGTGTCGCTCGTCTGCGACACCGGCCCGTTCAGTGTCCGTATGCACCTGGACCGGGCTGACGAGGAAGACCTCGGTTACGAGCTCTGATCGCCGCTGGGCACTGCACCGGAGCGCGTAGCCAGCAACCGCGCCGCGGTCCGGTGCTGCTCCGCTCCCGTAACCTCACCCAGGTCGTCCGCAAGGGCGGCCAGTTCCTCCAGGACGCGCACTTCATCGGCGGTGGATCCTCGCTGACGGGCATGGTCCAGCGCCGCTCGCACCAGACCGGCCGCTTCTGCTGCCCGGCCTGCACGCCTCAGCGCACAGCCGAGTTCGAATCCGGTCCGCGCCGTCATCCGCTCACGTTCCTGCTCCCGCGCCATGCTGTGGGCCTCGCTCAGGAGGACAACCGCATGTCCGTGCTCGCCCTGGCGCAGCGCCGTGCGACCCAGCAAGTAGGTCTGGAGCAGGACTCCGTACGCGTTGCCGATCTCCACATGTACTCGTCTGGCCTCCTCGAAGTCCGAGGCGGCTCCCGCCCAATCTCCCTTGGCGGACTTCAACAGGCCCCGGAACTCCACTGCCGACGCCTTCAGCTTCCGGTCCCGCGTGGATTCACCCAGAGCCTCGGAAGCGCTCAGCGCCTGCCGCACGTGTGCCTCGGCCTCGTCGTAGCGCTCTTGCTCCCACAGCGGTCTGGCCAGCTGGCACCGCATCCGAACCATCGCCGGCAGGTATTCCAGGCGATCGGCAGCTGCCACTCCGATGCGGAAGGCGTCTGTGACGTCCGCATAGTGCGGGTGGTCGAGGAAGTGGGTCCACAGGGGTTCGCACAGAGCCCACGCGTCCTCGTACTGCTCTGCCTCGAAGGCGAGCCGGACACAGGCAAACAGAGCGAGCCGCTGCGACTCCAGCCACCTCAGAGCCGCCGTCTTGCCGGCGAACTCGATGTCGGGTACGTCCCCGCTCGGTGGACCGGGCAGGTCGGCGAAGGTCATGCGCGGGCCGGCGCTCAGCAGGTCTGCCCGCGCCGACTGGCGCCGGTACCAGCGAATGAGCCGACGGAGTGCCTCTGTACGGTCCGCTCCTTCGGGATCGGCCTGGCGTGCACGGCGGTCGGCATGCCCGCGCAGCAGGTCGTGCATCCGGTATCCCTCGGCCCGGTGCTCGAGGAGGCCGGCCGACTCCAACTCCTCCAGCGCGTCCTCGGCCGACACCAGTCCACCACCGAGGATCGCCGCGGCAGCCGGAGCGGTGACGGCAGGGGCTGGAAACAGCGACAGCAGGCAGTAGAGCCGTGCGGACTCCGGCCCGAGCCCTGTATACGCGGCGTCCCACACCGCCTCCACCATCGGGATGCCCCTCTCGTACAGCTCCGCGCTCAGCTCGGCGACCAGCCGGGACAGGCTGCGCCGACGGTACTTGCGGACCCACTGGCCTGCGACGTGGAGCGCGGCCGGCAGCCCCCCGCAGCCACGGGCCAACGCCGCAACAGCCTCCGGCTCCGCCGACAGCCGGGGATCGTCCACGACGCGCCCGAGCAGCCGGACAGCATCGTCCACCGCCAGGAAGTCGACGGGCACCTCGACCGCCGCAACACCGTGGAGGTCGTACAGCGAACCTTGGCTGTTCACGATGACGAGACTCCCGGCGGACGCCGGAAGGAGTGGTACGGCTTCCGCTCCGTACCGCGCGTTGTCGACGACCACGATGAGCCGCTTGTCCCGGGTACGCGTCCAGTACTGCTTCGAACGGCCCGCGAAGGACCGCTCCAACCACTCCGGCGCGACCCCGAGCCCGCTCAGCAACTCCGAGACGGCGTCCGCCACCTCCACCGCTCCGTCCCGGCGCAGGTCGTCGAGATCTACGTACAGGATCCCGTCTGGATACCTCTCGCTGAGTTGACGGGCCACGTGGAACCCCAGAGCGGTCTTGCCGATCCCGCCGATCCCGGTCAACCCGATGACCAGCGGCCCGGTGTGGCCCGAGTGGCTCTCGGCAGCCCGCGTGATCCGTTCCTGTTCGGCCTGCCGGTTCTCGAAGTGCACGATTGCGGGCGGCAGCTGAAAGGGCACTGGCTGAGCCGGAGGCGTCACCCCGTGCAGGTGCTGATGCAACTCGCCGATACGGCCGGCCTGGACAACCACCTCGGCACGCCCGTCCAGCCTGTTGTACGTCTCCTCAGCCATTCCCCAACGGTACGTTCCACAAGGCGGGATGGGCGGGAGGACCACCGAATCACGACACCTGCCGCAGGCCTCCTTGGCCGGAAACGAGACCGCCGGGACGAGGCCTTCCTCCGGGAAATCCCCAGCACGCCCTGGCCTCGTTCGATTTCGCTACGCCTGGACCTCGACGCTCCTATGGTGGGCACAGACGACGACTCAGGGAGCGTAACCATGGATCCGATCACGGCGGCCGCCCTTGCAGCACTGGCTGGAGGAGTCGGCGGGGAAGCCGGCCGCCATGCGTGGCAAGGACTCACCGCACTCGTCCGGCGCCCCTTCCGGCGCGGGGAGTCCGAAGAGACGCTCCTTGGCGTGAGTTCAAGCCAACTGGAGCTCACCGAGCTGGAAGCTGATCCCACCGACCCGATGCGAGCCCAGGCGCTGGCAACCGCCTTGGGCGTGCGGGCTGCGCTGGACGCCGAGTTCCGAGGCCTTCTCGAAGAATGGTGGCAGCGGGCGCAGGCCATGGACTCAGGCGGCGAGGTCCACAACCACATCAGTGGGGGAACTCAGCGCGAGGTGTTCCAGGGACGGGACTTTTCCAACATCACGTTCAACATTCGTACTGACTAGGGCTACGTATCTCCCTGTTGGGCTTCCGCCGTTGGTACGCCGGCAGCGGAAGGTTCGAGGACGTCATGGGACTGGAACGCTGACCGGTTGACTGCCCACCTCTCCTGCCGGAACGACGCCTCTGGGTCGCCGGCCTCCGGCAGAATCGGGTGGGTGTCGAATCGCATGACGGTCCCGGAGAGGCGTCAGGCATTCTCAAGGCTGATCGGCTGAAGTGCGCTGCTGAGACGTGAGGCTTTCGGCACCGGGGGACCTTCCCGTCCGGGGAAGCGGCCGCGCCGCGCGGACCGCGGTGTTCGTGCAGGGGTGCTGCCGGCACGCCGCACTTGCACATGCCGAAGCACAGCGCGGGGTGGTGAAGGTGCCCGCGCACCAAGAACACCTGCGGGCATGGAGGATCCGTGCACGGAACAGCAGGTCGGCCACGGAGGATGAGCAGGTGACGGAAGGAATCTTTGCCTTCTCGGCACATGACCACCGGTTCGAGGCGTGCCCTTCAGTCTGTGAGCCAGCCGGGGCTGACCATGCCGTATTCGTAGGCGAGGACCACGACTTGGGATCGGTCCCGGGCTCCGATCTTGCTCATGATGCGGCTGACGTGTGTCTTCGCCGTCAGGGGGGAGAGCACCAGGCGGGCAGCGATCTCGTCGTTGGTGCAGCCGGCGGCGACCAACTGCATGACCTCGCGTTCACGGACGGTGAGTCCGTCAAGGCGCGCGTCCGGCTTCGCACGTTTCTGCTCACGGTTGGCGAATTCCGCGATGAGCCGCCGGGTGACCGAGGGGCTGATGAGCGCGTCTCCCCGCACGGCCACCCGCACGGCATGCAGGAGTTCTTCGGGTTCGGTGTCCTTGACCAGGAAGCCCGTCGCTCCGGCGCGCAGGGCCCCGTACACGTAGTCGTCGAGATCGAAGGTGGTCAGCATGATCACTTTCACCGTCGCCAGCTGTTCGTCCGCGGCGATGATGCGCGCGGCCTCGAGTCCGTCCGTGCCGGGCATGCGGATGTCCATCAGCACCACGTCCGGCTGCAGGGCACGGCATGCGGAGACCGCGGCTTGTCCGTCCGCGGCCTCTGCGACGACTTCGAGGTCGTCCTCGTCCTCAAGGATCGAGCGGATCCCTGCGCGGACGAGCCGCTGGTCGTCCGCCAGCACGATCCTGATCATCAATAGCTCCGCTCATCGGCCTTGTCCGGTCTGAATCGGTAGCCGGGCGTGCACGACGAAGGCGCCGTGGGGAGCGTGCTGTGCGGTCAGGGTGCCGCCCAGCGCCCGCGCTCGCTCTGTCATGCCGGCGATGCCGCTGCCACCCGATGCGGTCCGGCTGGGAAAAGGGCCCTGCCCATCGTCTTCGACGACCAGGGTGAGGTGGGTGTCTTCGTAGGAGATCCGGACGGTGACGTGCCGGGCGCCGCTGTGCTTGGCGGCGTTGGTCAGTGACTCCTGCACGATGCGGTAGGCGGCCAGGTCGACTGCGGCAGGCAGCCGGTGTTCGGTTCCGCTCCTTTCGATCCGCACGTCCAGTCCCGCGAGGCCGGCCGAAACAACCAGGTCCTCGATCCTGGCCAGTCCCGGCGTGGGCGCGGTGGGTGCTTCTTCGTCGACCTGGCGCAGCACGCCGAGAGTGGCGCGTAGTTCCCGCAGGCCCTCCTTGCTGCCTTCCTTGATCGCGGCCAGGGCTTCTGCCGCCTGGTCGGGGTCCTTCTTCAGCCGGTGGAGGGCGGCGGATGCCTGCACGTTGATCATGGACATGTTGTGGCCGATCACGTCGTGGAGTTCGCGGGCGATACGCAGCCGCTCCTGGACCGCTCTGAGCTGGGCCTCCTCTTCGGCGTAGGCGACCCGTCCGTGGCGCATGGCGCCCAGGGCGACGACGGCGATCAGCCAGCCGGTGAGCATGAATACGGCCGTGCCGTTGACGTCGCCGCCCGCCAGGGCCCCCGCACCGACGCCGATGACCATGACTGCCGCCATGGCGACGGCCACCTGGATACGTCCCTGGGAGGCGAGCCCGTACAGGACCACGATCGGCACCAGGACCAGCGGGCCATCGACCGTGCTGAGCAGGTAGTAGGCGCCGGTGCCCACCACCGTGCACCAGCCCACCGCCAGCGGGAAGCGGCGCCGGAGCAACAGCACCGCGCACACCGTCAGGGCCAGCAGCCAGGACACGACCAGCGCGTTCGCCGCACGTCCACCGGGGCCCAGCCGCTGCCCCTCGGCCACGCCCACCAGCACCAACACGGCCAGGACCAGCACCATGTCGGCTCGGGGACCGCTGAGCATGCGCAAACGGGTCGGATCAGGGCGGTACACGCCTCCCATTGTGCCGTCAGCGCTGCTTTGAGCAGGGCGTATCCCCGCCATGCGGCCAAGGTGTCTACCGGAGGCGTCCACGCACGGAAGGTACTTGCATCCGCTGGGGTACATCACGGCGGTGCCCTACTGCCGCTGGGGTACGCCCGGTGTCAGCCGCAGGCCGACGCCTGGAGATGGGGCGCACGTGCACGATCGAGGTCATGTTCTCGCCCATCCCTCCCCAGCGGATCAGCGCCGCCCTTGTCGGCGCGCTCGTGGGCACCGCTGCCGGAATTCTGCTGGTCACCGCTGCAGGGACGCTTTCGATCACAGTCAGCGGCCTCTTCGCCGCTCTGGCGATCACGCTGCCGGCACTGGCCGGGGCTGTGGTGGGCGCGGTCGTGACTCCAGGCACCACTCACTCGAAATCGAGGTAGGCATCATGTCTTCCCCCCGCGGCTCGGCCGCGCCTCCGGCCCCGGCCCCGCCGCCCGCCGATTCCGCTCCTGTCGGCCGGTTCGGTGCTCTGGCCGGCTGGGCGCAGCGCCATCGCTGGGCCGCCATCCTGCTCTGGCTGGCCATCGTGGCTGCCATCGCACTGGGCTCGACTGCCGCAGGCTCCGCCTACAAGAACGACTTCACCCTGCCGGGTACCGACTCCCAGGCCGCCACCGATCTGTTCAAGAAGCACGGCAGCGACCAGGCCGGCGACAGCGTCGAGATCGTGTTCAAGGACACCGGCGGCATCGAGAGCGTCCGGGCCACGGTCGAGCCGATGCTGGCCAAGGTGCAGCAGATGGCGGGCGTCGCCGATGTGCGCAGCCCGTTCGCGGATGGTTCCGCGGTGTCCAAGGACGGCACGATCGCCTATGCGTCCGTCACGCTGGACGGCAAGGTCGAGGACGTACCCAAGGAGGACGTCGCCAAGATCATCGACACGGCTCAGAGCATCGCGTCCGACCATCTCCAGGTCGAGGTCGGCGGTGAGGCCGCGCGCAACGCACAGGACAAGGCGGGACCGACCGCAGAACTCGCCGGGATCGTGGCCGCCCTGCTCATTCTCGTCCTGCTCTTCGGCTCACTGCTGGCGGCATCCCTGCCGCTGATCACCGCACTCTTCGCGGTCGGTGGTGCCATCGGCCTGATCGCGCTGGCCTCGCACCTCTTCACCGTCGCCGACTTCACCCCGCCCATCTTGATGCTCGTCGGGCTCGGTGTCGGCGTCGACTACGCCCTGCTGATCTTCTACCGCTACCGGCACGAACTGCGGAGCGGCGTTCAGCCGGACGAGGCCGGGCGGCGCGCCCTGGACTCCGCCGGCCGCACCGTCTTCTTCGCCGGCTGCACCGTCATCGTCGCTCTGCTGGGCCTGATCGCCCTCGGACTCGGCTCGCTGCAAGGAATCGCGCTGGCCGTCGCCGTGACCGTGCTGATCACCATGGCCGCGTCCCTGGTCCTGCTGCCCGCGCTGCTCGCCCTGTTCGCCCGGCGCCTCCAGCGTCACGTGCTCAAACAAGCGGCCAGAGCCACCACGAAGGGCAAGACCGAAGGCAGTCGCTGGCGTGCGATGGCGCGCGCCGTTCAGCGCCGCCCGGTCCCCACCCTCCTGGTCGGTGTCATCGCCCTGCTGGCCCTGTCGGCTCCGGCACTGAGCATGCGCCTGGGCTTCGCCGACTCCGGCAACGACTCCAAGAAAACCACCTCACGGCATGCGTACGAACTTCTCGCCGAGGGCTTCGGGCCCGGTTTCAACGGCCCGCTGATCGTGCTGGTCAAGGGCAACGCCGATGCCGGGAAGACCGTCCAGGCCGCACTGGCCGAAACCGCCGGCGTCGCCGCGGTCAGCCCGCCCATGCCCTCTGAGGACGGCGCCCTCTCCACCGTGTTCGTCTACCCGACGACCTCCCCGCAGGACGAAGGCACCGTCGCCCTCGTGCACCACCTGCGCGACGACATCACCCCGCCTCTGGAGCAGGACACCGGCGCGGACATCCTCGTCGGCGGCGCCACAGCCGCCTCCCAGGACGTTTCCGAAACCCTCGCCGACCGGCTCCCGCTGTTCGTCGCCGTCGTCGTCGGCGTCTCCTCGCTCCTCCTGCTGCTGGTCTTCCGATCCATCTGGATCCCCGTCAAAGCAGCCATCTTGAACCTGCTGTCGATCTCCGCCGCCCTGGGCGTGATCACCCTGGTCTTCCAGCACGGCTGGTTCGGCGCGCAGCCAGGCCCGATCGAGGCATTCATCCCCGCGCTGATCTTCGCGATCGTCTTCGGACTCTCCATGGACTACGAGGTCTTCCTCATCTCACGCATCCACGAGGAATGGATTCGTACGAAGGACTCTTCGCACGCGGTGCGGGAGGGGCTGGCCTCCACCGGCAAGGTGATCACAGCTGCCGCGGCCATCATGATCGTGGTCTTCGCCGCGTTCGTACTCAGCACGGACCGCATGCTCCAGCAATTCGGGCTCGGTCTCGCCGTCGCGATCCTCCTGGACGCCGTGGTCATCCGCTGCCTCATCGTCCCGGCCGTCATGCAGATGCTCGGTACATGGGCCTGGTGGCTGCCCGCGCCACTCGCCCGCAGGCTACCCAAGGTCTCGATCGAACGCCCGGAACACAACTGACCCACCCAGCAGTACTGTTCCATGCCTGAGGCGGCCGCAGCTTGAGGCAAGACCCGGGCGAGTTCCGTGCACTGCTCCAGCGTGGACTCGTCCACGAGCGGCAGCCACATCACCAGCGGCCCGATGGGTCGATGTTCTGCGCCATCCGGTCGGGGTTGACCGACTTGGGGATGGTGACGACGGCGCGCTGGATCAGCCAGCGGAGCACGACCTGCGCCACGGACTTGCCGTGGGCCTTGCCGATCTCGCTGAGGACGGGTGGGTGAACAGGTTGTTCTTGCCTTCGGCGAAGCCGCCCCACGCCTGGTGCTGGACGCCGTGCTCGCGCATGAGGTCGTGGTCGGCGGTGCACTGGAAGAACGGGTGGGTCTCGATCTGGTTGACCGCCGGGGCGATCTCGTTGTTGCAGATCAGGTCCAGGAGCCGGTCGGGGTAGAAGTTGGCGACGCCGATCGCCTGGACCAGGCCCTATCGCGGTTGACGGCCTCCATGGCGCGCCACTGGCCGTAGACATCGCCGAAGGGGTGGTGCATCAGGTACAGGTCGAGGTGGTCCAGGCCCAGCTTGGTCAGGGACGTCTCGAAGGCGCGGCGCGCGTCGTCCTGCGCGGGGGCGTCCTGGACCCACAGCTTGGTCGTGACGAACAGTTCCCCGCGCGGAATGCCGCTGTTCTTGGTGGCACGGCCGACGGCCTCTTCGTTGCCGTAGGCGGCGGCTGTGTCGAGCAGCCGGTAGCCGGCCGCGAGCGCGTCGGAGACGGCCTGCTCGGTCTGTCGATGACGAACCCCGCTCGGGGGGCGGGTGGGGATCGGGTTCAGGGGGTGGTCAGATCCGGCTGTGGTACGGCGGGGTCCGTCCGGGTGAGGGCAGACGCAAGCGTGGCGAGGCTCAGCCATCCCCGGAGGCGCACACCATCCGGGAACGACCATTCGACGGGCTGTCAGGCGTGGTTGACCGGGAGGACGTCCGGGGAGAGGGCGCCGGCGTGGGCCGCGGCAGAGGTCATGCGCTTGCGGTGGTGGAGGCGGCACAGGACTTCGTAGCCGATCTTCTCCGCCGGGCGGTTCACGTCACCGACGACCACCTGGGCGCCTTCGACGACCATCTCGCCGCCCACCGTGCGGGCGTTGTGGGTGGCGCGGGCGCCGCACCAGCACAGGTCCTCGACCTGGAGCTGCTCCAGGCGGTCAGCCAGCTCGATCAGGCGCTGGGAGCCGGGGAAAAGCTTGGTGCGGAAGTCCGTCGTGATGCCGAAGGCGAAGACGTCCAGGCCGAGGTCGTCGACGATGCGGGCCAGTTGGTCGATCTGCTCGGGGGCCAGGAACTGGGCCTCGTCCACGATCACGTAGTCCGCCTTGCCGCCCGCCGAGAGCTGGGCGACCAGATACGCGTAGAGGTCCATGCCCTCCGGCGCCTCCACCGCCTCCGTCACCAGGCCCAGGCGGGACGAGAGCTTGCCCTCGCCCGCGCGGTCGTCACGGGTGAAGATCACGCCCTGCAGGCCCCGCGCGTCGCGGTTGTGGGCGATCTGGAGCGCCAGTGTCCTTTTGCTCGGCCATCCACCATGTCCGGGTCCGCCATCCCCTGCCGGCGGGACCACATCCAGCACTCCGCGACCACGTAGTCGACCTTGCCGTGCCTGCGACAGACACTCCACCACACATGCGTAGAGGTCCAGCGCCGGGTTTGCCTCCAGACTCACGGAGACGAAGGGGAGGCCTCTTTGCGGAGGGGGTCCGGGACCGGGTCGCCGGAGAGGCGGACCGTGCTGAGGATGCGCATGACCAGGTCGTCGCGGACGGCCCCCTGGACGCCCGACCGGCCGTAGAAGTCCCAGGCGACGAAGTCGCCCTTGGAATTCTTGAAGCCGAAGGCGATCGCCCAGCCGTCCCCCGCGCACTTGTGGTCCTTCTTGGCGCCCTCGGTGCGGGCCTTCACGTAACTCCCCTTGACCCCGGCCTTGGTTGTGTAGGCCACCGGCTTGTCCCACTTGACGACCTCCTTGTCCGGGGATGCGAACGCGGAGTATGCCCAGGCCGTCGCCGTCTTCTCGGCGACCTCGTCGGTCGTCTTTGCGCCGTCGGCGCCCTTGGTACCGGTGGACGCGAGCGCGATGTCGTTGACGTAGCCGTCGCCGTTGGCATCCAGACTGCACCACTTCTTCTTGAAGAAGGCGGGCGCGGTATGCCCGATCACCGGCTTGTCGGGGTCCTTGTCGTCCGAGAAGCCGCTGAATATCTGCGGCCCCAGGACCTCCCAGTCCGGCGGTACGTCGAAGGCGGTGCCGTGCGCCGGATTCACCACGACCTTCCAGCCCTTGACCGTCGACTTCACGGTGCCCGGGGCGCCCGAGGACACGGAGCCGGACGGGGCACCGGAGGCGGGTGCAGGGGAAGCCGGCCCCCCGGCGCCGTCCGCCCTGTCGCCGTCCCGGAAGAGGACCGCGGCGGTCACCGCGACGGCCACCCCCGCAGCCACCGTCACCGATATCGCCACGACGGCCTTACGCCGGGACGCGGAACGCGGCGCCGGTCCGGGAGGCGGAGTCGGCGCGCCGGACGGGTACTGCTGGTGCGTACCGGGCATGGCGCCCTGCCAAGGTTGGCCGAATACGCCAGGCCCGTAGGGGCCGGTCTGGACGCCCTGCTGTCCGGGAACCGGCTGCCGGTAAGGGTTTTGCCCCGGGTTCTGCCTGCTCTGGTCCCCATCGGGCGTCTGCTGTCCTGGCCACATGGCGCGCAACAATAGGGCGGTGGCCGCCGCTCGTCACGCTTCGGGAGGCGGGGAGGGCGCGGATCCGGCCACCCTTCCCGCCGGGGTCCCGCGACCTACCTCCCGAAGGACAGCAGGGAGTGGTCCACCTTCTTCGGCTCCGGGCTGCGTACGGACCCGTTGAGCAGGAAGACGCGTCCCTCGACCCAGGCCAGCCGGACGCTGGAGGTGTAGAAGGCGGATTCGGGCCCCTTGGCGATCTTCGGGCTCTGCAGGAATATCTGGGGCCGGCCTCCGCCCGTCGGGATGGCCGCCATCGCCGCGGACAGGCCCTTGTCCGTGTCGACGTAGACGACGACCTTCCCCTCCTCGATGGCCAGCGGGAACATGACGCGGCCGTCGGGGCCCGTGGTGCGCCACTTCACCTGACCGGTGTTGAGGTCGACCGCGATCACCTCGTCGGGCTTGTCGACGTCCAGCGGGTACTTGGCGTCGGGTGTACCGCCCGCGATGTAGAGGGTGTCCGCGTCGGCCACCGCCGCGTTGCAGTCGTGCAGGTCGCCGCTGCCGCTCCCCCAGCCGTTGCACCGCTTGCCGACCCCGAAGGCGGCATTGGTCTGCGAGCGGACCTTGCCGTCGGCGGCGAAGGCCGTGATGTTCCAGGCCTTCTCCTGCGTGTTGTAGGTGCTGACGACGAGCGGGTCCACGGACAGGATCTGGCCGAGGTTCGAGCCCTTCGCGTACTGGTGGCTCCACTTGGCAGCGCCGGTCGCCGGGTCGATCTCCTCGATCACCGACTGCCGGTCGGCCGAGTCCTGGCCGAAGCAGTCGCGTACGAGCATCAGCCTGGCGGCGGCGCCGCCGACCGTCGCGGGGGCGCAGCCGCTGCTCGGTGTACCGAAGAGTTTGTGCCCGTCGGTGACCGAGAAACCGCTCACGACCGCGGCACGCGCCACCGCGACGGTGTCCCCTGAGATGGCCAGCCGCAACTCCAGAGCCTGGTCGAAGACCTTCTCCTTCGGTATCTCCAGCTTCCAGCCCGCCTGGCCCGTGGCGAGGTCGACCTGCTGGAGGTGGGTGCACTGGGAGGTCGCGCTGTCCTTCTCGCGGACCCCGACGACGATCTTCCCGTTCGGGGCGGGACTTTCCGGGACCCCGCACAGCGGCGTGGCGAGGGGAAGCCTCCACTTCTCGTTGCCGTCGGTCGCGGTGTAGGCGGTGACCTCCTTGTACATCGCCTTGATCACGGCGTCCCCCACGCGCCAGGGGCCGTGCTGCGAGGCACCAGAGCCGCCCAGTTCGGTCCGGTTCGACACCAGCCAGACCCGGCCCTCGCCCGGCTGAATCCCGGCGTTGGGGTCGAAGACGAACGGGGGGCCGCCGGGGCCCTGGCCGTCTCCCTGGTCCACGGACGCGGACGCGGCGGGGGCGGCGGTGTCGCCGTCCCCGGCGTCGCCGGAGCCGTCGCGCAGGTGGATGTACGAGCCTCCGCCGAGGGCGAGCAGGGCCGCGGCCAGGGCCGCCACCAGCACGCCGGTCCTGCCCCGCAGGCCGCGGCGGGGCGGGCGTACGAAGTCCGCTGGCTGAACCGGCGGTTGCGCGTAGGGATTACCCGGCGCGGGCCCCGATCCGGGCTGTGGCGTCCGGTAGACCGAGCCGTAGCCCGGCTGGACTGCCTGCGGTTGCTGATCAGGGCGCGGCAGTTCGTCGAAGTCGCGACGGGTCATGGGGTCAGTGTGGCGGGCGGGACGGCCACACTGGGATACTTTTTTAGACTACTTCCCGTCACCGTGCCCGGTTCCGGCCCTGATTCCCCGGCGCGTGTACCCGCCAGGTGCGGGCGGGCTCACCCAAGTCGACAGCGCCTCCCTCGCGCACGCCGCGTTCGGGCTCACCCTCTCAAGCGTGGTTGACCGGGAGGACGTCCGGGGAAAGGGCACCCGCGTGGGCCGCAGCGCTCGTCATCCGCTTGCGGTGGTGGCGGCGGCACAGGACCTCGTAGCCGATCTCCTCCGCCGGGCGGTTCACGTCACCGACCACGACCTGGGCGCCCTGGACCACCATCTCGCCGCCCACCGTACGGGCGTTGTGGGTGGCCCGGGCGCCGCACCAGCACAGGGCCTCCACCTGGAGCTGCTCCAGACGGTCCGCCAGCTCGATCAGGCGCTGGGAGCCGGGGAAGAGCTTCGTGCGGAAGTCCGTGGTGATGCCGAAGGCGAACACGTCGAGGCCGAGGTCGTCGACGATCCTGGCCAGCTGGTCGATCTGGTCCGGGGCGAGGAACTGCGCCTCGTCCACGATCACGTAGTCCGCCTTGCCGCCCTTCGACAACTGGGCGACCAGGTAGGCGTACAGGTCCATGCCCTCCGGCGCCTCCACCGCCTCCGTCACCAGGCCCAGGCGGGAGGAGAGTTTGCCCTCGCCCGCGCGGTCGTCGCGGGTGAAGATCACGCCCTGCAGGCCCCGCGCATCGCGGTTGTGGGCGATCTGGAGCGCCAGTGTCCTTTTGCTGGACCATCCGCCAACCCATTGAGTCGCGTCCGGGACCGATGGAAGGGGCCGATCCCCGACCGCTCCGAATTGCGCCTCTCCAAAGCAGCCGTGAGAGCCCCGATCCTGGCGAAGGTACAGTCGATTCGATCAACTGCGGCGACCCGAACCACTTCAGCACGCGCACGCTCGTGGAGGAGAACACGAATGGGGTTTGACGAGGAGTGGGCACGACTTCGGGCAGGGGCTGTTCAACGCGCGACGGAAAGAACGGTCGGGACTGCGTTCCCCCAGGCTGCGGCTGATCCGGCCGCGGTGGCGCGGGATGCGATGCTGAAGCGGCTGGCGGACTTCCGCAGCCGGGCGGTCCTGGTGCCGTTGGACGAGCGGGGCGGGCTGTGGACGGCGGAGCTCGGTGGGCTGGACTGGCTCTGCGCCTTCTCGGGCAAGAAGACTCTGGCCCGGTTCGCGGAGGCACGTGGTGAGACTGAGCGGGAGTGGCCGTACCGGCGGATCGTCGGTGCGCGGCTGTTGGATGAGGTGATCCCGGCGCTGGACTTCCCGTGTGGGGTGGCGCTGGATACGGCGGGGCCGGGCGGGGTCGTCTTCCCGCCGGTGCGGGGGTTGGTGCCGAACGGTGCTGCGCTCGACGGGGAGCCGGCATGAGCGGGGACGGGGCAGATCTCTCTGTATCGAAGCAGGCGCTGGGGGAGATCGCGAAGGGGATCACAGACACCCTGGGAGAGCTGAAAGAGCTGGGGATGGTCGGCACGGCCAGTATGGGCCGGGGATTTTCGGATCTGGGACTGTCTGGGATGGAGACCGGGCACGAGGGTCTGACGGCTTCGATGAAGACGTTCTGCGAGCGCTGGGAGTGGGGTGTGCGCTCGCTGGTGCAGCAGGGCAACCAGTTCGCTTTTGACGTGGGTCTGTCTGCGGGTGTCCTGCACGAGCAGGACCAGTACATCCAGGGCAGTTTCAAGGTGCTGACGAACTCCGCGATGGGCAATCCGTACGCGTCGGAGAAGGACGTCATCGGCCAGGACTGGGGCGCGGTCATCTCCGACAATCCGTACACGCAGGTGCGAGACGCCGATTACAGCCGGGAGTCCTTCGATCGGGCCAACGAGAACAGCAGGGAAGCCTGGACGGGCGCGGTGCGGGATGTGAACAGCTCCGACATGCTGCTCGGCAACCAGATCATCAACGCGGCGGGACTGCGGGACGAGGTGGACGGGGCGGTCGACGCCTGGGTCGGTCCGGCGCCGCAGGAGCAACCGCAGTCCGAGGGCGAGCGCTGATGCCGGACTGGGGCGGTCTTCTGGACAGGGGTCTGGAGAAGCTGGATGACGGCTGGGAGTCGACGAAGAAGGTCGTCGGCCAAGGTGTCGACAAGGCCACGGACGGGATCGGCGCGAGTCTGGAGCACGTCGGTGCGGACGACTGGGCGGACAAGGTCGAGGACTGGGGCGACGATTTCGCCTCGAGTCTTGGGGCTTCGGTCAGTGAACAGCAACTGGGTCAGAGCAAGCAGGCCAACGAGCTGGTGCACGGCAAGCCGGCGTCGATTCGGGAGTCGGCCAAGCACCTGAAGGACTTCCAGGGCGCGTTCGACCGGGTCGGCGAAGGCATGCGGGCACTGGACTCGGGCCACTGGAAGGGACAGGCCGCCGAGGCGTTCCGCGCAAAGTTCGCAATGCACCCGACGGACTGGCTGCACGCCGCCGACGCCTGCGAGGCTGCGGCAGGCGCGCTGACCCGGTACGCGGAGACAGTGGAGTGGGCGCAGCAGCAGGCGCAGCAGGCCATCGACCTCTACGAGGCGGCGGTCAAGGCCGCCAAGGACGCCCACGAGGCGTACGCCGCGAAGGTCGACACCTACAGAACAACGGAGAAGGCGGGCAAGGATCCCGGTCCCGTGCCGCAGGAACCGGTCGATGTGGGCAAGGCCGACGGCAAGCGGGCGCACGAGATCCTCAACGAGGCCCGCAGACAGCGCAACGAGGCCGCGCAAACCGCGTCCGAGGTGCTGGCGGTGGCAGTGACGCACGCCCCGAAGGAGCCGTCGGCGACGGACCGGGCGCTGGCCGGGGTCACCGACTCGTACGGCAGCACGGCGGTGGAGCTCAACCACTTCGTCGGCGGCGTGGTCAAGGGGACGGCCGGCCTGCTCGACTTCGCCCGTGGTCTGAACCCGATGGACCCGTACAACCTGACCCACCCTTCCGAGTACCAGCAGAACCTCAACATGACCCTGGCCGGCCTCGTCTCCACGGCAGCGCATCCGGAGCGGATTCCCGGTGCTCTGATCGACGGCTTCAAGGATGACCCGTCCGAGGGCCTGGGCCGCCTCGTGCCCGAACTCATCGGCACCAAGGGCATCGGCAGCGCCCGAGCAGGGGTGCGACTGGCCGAGGCGGTGGCCGTGAAGCCCTCGGCCTGGTCGCACCTAGCGCAGCCGGTCAAGGGCGTCACGGAGCGCGGTTCGATCCACGCCGACTCGGTCAGCCCGAAGCAGGCTCAGAAGTTCATCGACGATCAGTACCCGTGGCTCAAGGACATGAACAACACCGGCGCACCCGGCTATCAGTACAACTGCACGAACAACGTGCCGACTCTCGACAAAAGGCTGGACGGAGTCGAGGTATCAGCCGCACCGAAGACCGGACCGGGTGACATCCCGTACAAGGAGCTCGGGGTGACTCCGGATGCGAAGAAGGTCGTACAGAGCTACGACGACATCATCAAGGACCTGGAACAACGCGGGCCAGATTCTCGCAGCGTCGTCGCCATCTCCCGCCATGGCGGGATGGGCCACGTCTTCAACGCCGTGAACACTCCTCACGGAGTGGTCTTCCTGGATGGCCAAACCGGAACGCTGGCCAGGTTGGAGACATTCAACGTCAGCGAAATCGCTCATGTCCCCTATCGCTAGCACTGTCAGGAACCAGAGATGCTCACGTTGAACGAGGCCGTGGAAGCGGCACGCCCCTACCTTGCACAGGCATTCGCCCACGAGCCCTGGGCAGTCGTCGTACAGCCACAACTGAGCGAGGAACACGACCTGGCCTGGATCATCAGGTACGACACGCAGCAGGGCGTCGACACCCCCGGTGGGGCGGCCGGCCCTCTCACGAGGATGGTCCTGGTCCCCAAGGACGGCTCTCCGGTGCGCTTCCCCCCCTCCCACCTCCCCCTGGACGAGTATTTCGCCTACGTTCGGCACGGCGGCTGGGACACCAGCGGCCTGGCGAGGACAGTGCGTGCCGAGCCGTGGCAGATGGCCCTGCAATGGCTGCTCACCACCTACCGCGGCCTGGTCGAACTGGCGAGCATCGAACCGGTGGCCGAGGATGCCGGCACGTGGCTGTTCGCGTGTCAGGCGATCGAGCAGCCCGGATATCCACGGACCCCGATGCTGGCCGCTTCCGTGGTGGTGCCCAAGGACCTTGGGGTGCCGTTCCATCCGGCGGCCGATGATCCTTGGGGTGATGCTGCGGAATACACGCAGAACCAGGTGGAGCGCGATCCCGAGAGGCAGGCGCTGCGACTCAATTCACGTGGCTGCGTGGTCACGGTGGCCGCTGCGATCGCGGGCCGGCCGTCGTCTCCGCTGCCATGGCAGCCGGCTCACGAGGCACCCGGGTGGTGGCAGCTGCTGCTACGACGCTACTTCCCGACGGCTGAGCAGCTGCGGTGTGCCAACTGGGACGAGGTGATCGCGCAGGCCGAGAAGTCCGGGCCCGGCACGCAGGGCGTGGTGTGGGTGCGGCGGGCAATTCGCGGCACCGAGGTCAGCGGCCACCTCGTATACGCCCACAACAACAACGGAACCGTGGTGTTCCTGGACGGGATGACCGGTGGTCTGGCTCGACTGGACACGGTCGGACTGCGGGAGCTGGTCTTCGCCCGGGTGAAGACCGGGGTTCCCCGGACGGCTGGTGACCTCGCGGCAGCCCGGATCAAGGGCGAGGAGTGGCTCAGGTCCACGTACACGGATCCCGTCGAACTGGTATTGCCCGACGCCGGAGACGAGACGGCCCGCGGGTGGCTGTTCGCCTGCCAGACCACGGCCGCCTTGCGCAGTCAGGACTGGCGCCACGAGATGCTCGATGCCGCCGTGGTGGTGCCGAAGGGGCCCGAGGAGCCGTTCCTTCTGCCCAACTCCGACCCCTGGGGGTTCCTCGACGCCTGGAACCGGGGCGAGGCGGTGGGTCCGACACCCGCCTCCGGGGACGCCGACTGGTTCGCCCCGACGATGGCGAAGCTGGGCCCGGTCCTGGAGATCAGTGAATTCTCGACCATCACTGAGTCCGTACGGGCCCTCGCCGCACTACCGGTCGGCGGACGGGCGCTCGTGTGGGTACGGCGCCAGGACGAACGCGGGCGCGAATCCACCGGGCTGCTCCTCACAGGGCTACACACGCACGCCGGACATGTGGGCCTCATCGACGGATCGGCGGAAGAGCTGCAGAGTCTGGACACGTTCGGGGAGTCCGGGGTGCGTGTGATCCGCTACCGCTGACGGAAAAGAGAACGCCCCGTCCTCGCCAAGCCGGGACCCGGGGACGGAGCCGCAGGGTCTCAGGCGTGGTTGACGAGGAGGACGTTCGGGGAGAGGGCGCCCGCCTGGGCTGCCGCCGAGGTCATTCGCTTGCAGTGGTAGCGGAGCACGGGACCGCGTAGCCGATCTCCTCCGCCGGGCGGTTCACGTCACCGACCACCGCTTGCTCGCCCTCGAACACTCACCGTGAGAACCACTCCCCCGCCCGCTCCATCCAGGTGAACCGTGAGCGCCAGAACCCCGGCACCACCGGCGATGCACCAGTCGTAGACGGTGATTGCGACAACCGATCAGGGGCTCTCCCACCCAACAGCGAGACCACACTGAGTATCTGTACGGATGCGACTGGTTACTGACATGTTGAATAATCGCTCGTGGCTCGGCACCCGAGTGCGTGGCGCTGTCCCTGCCTGTCGGGCAGGGACACCGTCTACCCCAGGCGTCCCGCACCCTGCGGCGCCACGCCCTGGCGGTGATGCTCAGCCAGGAGTGAGCAGTGAGGCGGGGCGACGGAGCGCAGACGCCCGGTCGCCGTGCCCTGCTCCACGCTTCTCAAGAAAGCCAGCACTTGGCCGCAGGACCGAGTCGTGTAGGAGGCCCCAACTACCCGGCCTTGGAGGAACTTCAGCACCGATGTTCCCCCAAGCCGTCATACGGTGATGAGCCCCGATGTGGCCAGCTCTCGGAAGTCTGTCGTCTCCGGGCGGTCTCCCACCCGCTCGTAGATGCTCAGCGCCTCGCTCCAGCACCCCCTGGCCTCTTCGTTCCGGCCGAGGCGGTCCCAGGCTCGGCCCAATACGGTCAGGACGCCGGCCCGGCGCCGCTCGCCCCCGAGGCTGCCCAGGGCGAGGGCGCGTTCCGCGTGCAGTGCGGCGGCTTCGTACTGGCGGGCGGCGAGATGGGTCTCGGCGATCCGGAAATTGGTCATTCCCTCCCACAGCCGCTGTTGGTGCTCGTGGAAGAGCGTCAACGCCTTGGACAGTTCCTCCAGCGCCTCGGCCGGGCGGCCGGCCTGGGTGAGCGCGATGCCCAGCGCGTAGCGGCAGTTGGCTTCCCGCAAGGTGAGGCCCATGGCGCTGAAGATGGCCAGCGCGCGGCGGGCGGGCTCGATGCCGTCGGACGGCCCGCCCGTTTCCACGCGAACCCGGGAGAGGACGCTCAGGGCGCCGGCCTCGCCGAGCCGGTTCCGGTCGGCGCGGTACGCCCCGAGCGCCTCGGTCAGGAACCGTTCGGCCTCCGCGTGCCGGTTCTGGTAGGCCGCGATGACCCCACGGTCGTGCAGACCCGCCCCCACCGGCAGGGGATCGCCGCAGGCGTGGGCCAGTTGCACCGCGAGCCGCGCCTCCTGGTCGGCCTGTTCGAACCGCCCGGACGCCAGGAGCAGCGAGGTGTAGGCGATCCGGGCGCGGGCCTCCGCGCGCGCGTCGCCCGCCGCCCGCGCAGCCTCCCGTACGGCCGTGGCGGTGGTCTCGTACTGGCTCGCGTCCGCTCCCGCGTCGGCCAGGTCCTTCGCCGCCCACAGGAGGTCCGCGGCCTGCGCCACCGAGCCCGCGGCCGCCTGCTGCCGTACGCATGCCAACAGGCAGGCGGCCTCCCCGTACAGCCAGTCCACCGCCTCGCTCCCGTCCTCGAAGACGAGCCCCGCGCGGCGGGGTACGGACAGGTGCTCGACCAGCCGGTCACCGGGACGCTCCAGCGCGTACACGGCAGCGGCCGTCGCCAGATAGAAGTCCACCAGCCGCGACAGGGCGGCGGCCTGCCCGCTCGCCGGCTGCTCGTCGCGTTCCGCGCACGCCCGCGCGTAGAGGCGTACGAGGTCGTGGTACCGGTAGCGCCCGGGCGCCGCGGATTCCAGCAGGGAGGCGTCGACCAGTGATTCCAGCATGTCCTCGGCTTCGTACTCGGGCAGGTCGAGTACGGCCGCTGCCGCGGCGGTCGAAATGTCCGGCCCGTCGGCGAGGCCAAGGAGGCGGAACGCCCGGGCCTGAGCGGGCTCCAGCTGGCCGTAGCCGAGCTCGAAGGCGGCTTTGACGGCGAGGTCGCCGGCCTGCAGCTCGTCGAGGCGGCGGCGCTCGTCGGCGAGTTTGGCGGCGAGGACGGAGACGGTCCACGTGCGGCGGGCGGCGAGCCGGGCGGCGGCGATGCGGATGGCGAGCGGCAGGAAACCGCAGGCGCCGACCACGTCGAGGACGGCGTGGCGCTCCGCGGCCACCCGCTCGTGCCCGACGATCCGCGTGAACAGCAGCCGGGCCTCCTCCGGGCTCATCACGTCCAGGTCCACCAGATGCGCACCCGGGAGAGCCATCATCCGCACACGGCTGGTGATCACGGCGGCGCTGCGGCCCGTGCCCGGTAGCAACGGCTGTACCTGGGCGGCGTCTCGCGCGTTGTCGAGCAGGACCAGCAGCCGACGGCTGTCGAGCATCGAACGGAAGAGCGCGGAGCGTTCGGCAGGCGTATCGGGTATCGCCTCATCGGCTGCTCCCAGGGCGCGGAGGAAGGCGGCGAGTACGGTCTCGGGCTCGGCGGGGCGGGGCGCATTGCCCTGCAGGTCGACGTAGAGCTGGCCGTCGGGGAAGTCGGCGCGGGCCGCGTGCGCGACGTGCACGGCGAGGGTGGTCTTGCCGACGCCGGCGAAGGCCGACAGGGCGAGCACACGCACACGCCCTGCGCCGCCCGTGCCGGAGAGGATTCCCCTGAGTTCTGCGATGAGGGCATCGCGGCCCGTGAAATCGGGGACGGTGGCCGGCAGCTGTGCGGGGGGAGCGATCACGAGCGTGGTGGTGATCGCCGTGTGCGATGCCATGGGCGAGGCGAGCTCGGGGTCGGCCCGCAGGATGCGCGCGTGGAGGGTGATGAGCTCCCGGGTCGGGTCGACGCCGAGCTCGTCGGCCAGGAGCCGCCGGGTGTCGGCGTAGACGGCGAGGGCCTCGGCCTGCCGGCCGCTGCGGTAGAGGGCGAGCATGAGCAGCTCACGGAGTCGTTCGCGCAACGGGTGGGCGGCGGCGAGCGAAACAAGTTCGGAAACGGTCTCGGCGTGGCGTCCGGCCTGCAGCTCCAGGTCGATGCGGATCTCGAGCAGTTGGAGGCGCCATTCGGCGAGCCGGGCGCGCTCGGTGTCGGCGTGCGGGCCCGGGACCCCGGTGAGCGGCTCCCCTTCCCAGAGGTCGAGTGCGCGGGCGATGAGCGTATGGGCGAGGGCATGGTCGCCGGCGGCGCGGGCGCGGTCGGCATCGGCGGCGAGGCGGCGGGCGATGCCGAGGTCGAGGGAATCGGCGGGGGTGCGGATGGCGTAGCCGCCGGATTCGGTGGCGAGGATTCCGGGATCGAGCATCTTGCGCAGGCGGGAGGCGTACGTACGGATGGTGGCGAGCGCCTGCTGCGGCGGGTCCTCGCCCCAGATGGCGTCGATGAGTTCGGACGCGGTGGCGGTGCGGCCCTCGCGGAGCAGGAGTGCGGCGAGCAGGGCGTGCTGCTGGGGGGTGCCGGAGGGGAGCGGCTCGTTGTCGCGCCAGATCCGCACCGGGCCGAGCACGCTGAAGCGCAGCATCTCGGTGGTGGACCGAGGTCCGCGGGAAGCGTCAGCCAGTCCCCGCTGCCGGGTGATGTCGCGCCGCTCGTCGGCCGACGGCCTGATCGCGGCCGTGACCAGAGCGCGTGCGCCTTGGAGGCGGGGTTCGTCCCGGTTCGTACGTGCGGAATCGAACTCGGTGGTCGCTAGATTTGCCAGGGCGGACAACGCGAGCGGATGGCGGGGCCCCAGCGTCGCGGATGCCTTCTGGGCAGTGACGGCCAGGACGTCGGTGGCGCGTTCCATTCTCCCGCCGTCGCCGATGGCCCTGGCCGACTCGAACTCGGCCCGCGCCAGGGTGACCAGCGCGGCCAGGCCCTTCGGGTGGTCGCCGCCGAGAAGCCGGGTGAGCTGCCGGGCCGTTTCGGCGATCGCGTCCACCCAGCGGTCCGCGTCCTCGTGCCGTCCTTCCAGTCGCGCGACCGCGGCCAGTACCGATTCGGTCAGCAACCGTACGTCGAGACCGTCCTCGGACTGCTCGTCACGGGTCAGGAGCCGAAGAGCCTGCCCGGCCGTCTGCCCGGCTCCGGCCGACGCACCCTGGCGTAACTTGATCGCCGCGACATTGGCCAGTGTGCGTGCCGTCTCCAGAGACGATCCGGGCCCGCCCGGCCGGGGGAAGACCACCATGGTCGACAGCAGGGCGGCCGCGGCGGTGAGCTCGCCGCGGTCCGCCAGAGCGACCGCGAGGTTGTTGCGGCCCTCGTGGGAGAGGCCGGCAGACGCAGGATGCAGGAAGATCCGCCCCACGACGTGCTCGATCAGCCGGTGTGACTCCTCCAGCAGGTCGAGCGTATCGAGCAGGGCGGCAAGATATCCCAGGTCTCTGCCGAAGCGGGGGCGGTGCAGCGGCGGCGGTTGGGTGCGCAGCTCGGCGACGGCGTCCTGGACGAGCCGCCTGGCCGCGAGGTCACCGCGCACGGCCCGCTCGGCGTGGGCGGCGGCTTCCTGCCAGGCATCGGTCATGACTCACCCCCGGGTGACTGGCGCTCGATGAACGTCTTCGCGGTGAGGAACTTGAGCTCGCTGCTCTGCGAGGCGTCCAGCACCCCGCGCTGTGTCCACTTCTCTATCTGGTCGAGCAGCAGATCCGTGACGGCGGCCGCCGCCGCCAGGCCCGTACCGCTCTCCTCCACAGGGTGCTGGACCCGGCGCCGAACGGCTTGCTCCGGTGCGGACTTGGACGGGCGCAGTACGTCGATCAGGTGCTCCACGTCGAACTCGTCGAATCGGCGCATCGCTTCACCGATGGTCGCGGCGAAGAGCACGTTGGCGGCACGGTGCGACTCCGCCCGGTCCGGTGCCTGCTCCAGGAGGATGCCCACGATCAACGGCTCCCGATCCTCAGGCAGCCCTTTGACCACCGGGCCTCCCGAGTACCCCGAGTAGTCGCCCAGGTGTTGGTGTGTCGTGAGCTGCAGGGCCTCGATGACCGCTCCGCCTTCGCACGGATACTCGGCGGATCCGCTGTCGACCTGCCCCCGCAGATGCACCTCGGCGGCCGCGGGCCGGTACGGTCCGTGCCAGTCGTCACCGCCGTGCGCGACGCCGGCACGGGGGATGGGCAATCGGACCTCGAAGGCGGCCGAGACCGTGATCAGCGCGAGGTCCGCCTCCTTGTCCTGGCGGCAGACCTGCCCTGCCAGCCGGGAACCGTCCGCCAAGACGATGTCTACACGCTCGTCAGGTGATGTCAGGCCGCGCAAGCAGTGCAGAGCCGTCAGGACGTAGCGGGGCGTCAGCAGAAATCCGCCGCCGAGGCGCTGCCGGTCCTGGAACAGCTCCACCCAGTAGCTCGCGCCGCCGGTCATTCGGATTCCGGGGCTCGCTCCACGGTCAATGTGACCTCGAACGAGGCCTCTGCCGACGCCTTGGACAGGATGACTCCGGCTTCCGCCGCCAGGGTCAGCCCGAAGGTCACCTCCATGGCGGACACCTGCCAGCCGTTGTGCCGTGGCACCCGGGCCAGTGACTGCTGGGCGATGGCCGAGGCCTCGACTATCGCCTGCTCCAATTCCCCGGCACGCTCTCCGAGGGCAGCGCTGGTACGCGTCCTGCTGGCGATCTGGCGGCTGCCTGACGCGTCGACAGCGACCGTTTCGACCCTGACCTCGGGCATGAGAGTGCGTTCCCGTCTCTAGGTGCTCAGAGTGCAGCGGCGCCCCGCTCCGTGCAAGAAGCCTAGCCAGCCCGGTGCCGAGAGGCGACGGAATCACCTACAAGATCTGGGACTGCCGTACGGATCCGGCCACACCTCCTCAAGGCACACGGCCCGGCGAGAGCGCCGTCACCCCTGGGGTCGCCCTTGCGGAGAGCCGCGGGCCCTTCGACCGACCTCCATCTTGGTCACAGGCTGCCATCCCCGGCGGTGCACACCACCCCAGGAACGATCATGCGGCGGGCTATCAGGCCGAGTTGACCGGAAGGACGTCCGGGGAGAGGGCTCCGGCGTGGGCCGAGGCGCTCGTCATCTGCTTGCGGTGGTGGCGGCGGCAGAGGACCTCGTAGCCGATCTCCTCCGCCGGGCGGTTCACGTCACCGACCACGACCTGGGCGCCCTCGACCACCATCTCGCCGCCCACCGTCCGGGCGTTGTGGGTGGCCCGCGCGCCGCACCAGCACAGGGCCTCGACCTGGAGCTGCTCCAGCCGGTCCGCCAGCTCGATCAGGCGCTGCGAGCCCGGGAAGAGCTTCGTGCGGAAGTCCGTGGTGATGCCGAAGGCAAAGACGTCCATGTCGAGGTCGTCCACGATGCGCGCCAGCTGGTCGATCTGCTCCGGCGCGAGGAACTGGGCCTCGTCCACGATCACGTAGTCCACCCTGCCGCCCGCCGAGAGCTGGGCCACCAGGTACGCGTACAGGTCCATGCCCTCCGGCGCCTCCACCGCCTCCGTCACCAGCCCGAGGCGCGACGAGAGCTTGCCCTCGCCCGCCCGGTCGTCACGGGTGAAGATCACACCCTGCAGGCCCCGCGCGTCGCGGTTGTGGGCGATCTGGAGCGCCAGTGTCTTCTTTCTTGACCATCCGCCAACTCGCGCTAGGGTCATCCCATGACACTGCGCGTCCTGGGTTCCTTGCGGCTCTCCGTCGACACCGACGATTCCACGGCGATACCCCGCCAGAAGGAGCACGTACAGCACTGGGTGGAGGCGCCGGGGCGGGACGCTCGAATCGTCGCCTGGGCTACGGACACCGACGTGTCCGGCGGACTCCACCCCTTCAAGCGCCCCGATCTCGGCAAGTGGTTCGACGATGAACACAAGGGCCTTTGGGACGCGCTCTGCGTCATGAAGATCGACCGGCTGAGTCGCCGGGTTGCCCACTTCAGCGAGATCGTCCAGTGGTGCCAGGAGAACGGCAAGATCATCGTGTCGACCCAGGAGGGGATCGACATGTCCACCCCCATGGGCAAGATGTTCGCCCAGATCCTCGCCGTCTTCGCCGAGGGCGAGTTGGACACGATCCGGTCCCGGGCACTCGACGCCGTACAGACCCGCCTCGCCTCCGGCATGTGGGTGGCCGGCCTCCCGCCCTTCGGCTACGAGATCGTCCAGGTGGGCAAGGGCAAGGGGAAGCGGCTCGAAGCACTCCCCCACTACATGGAGCTCGCCCAGGAGATCGCGAAGAAGATCCTGGATGGCGAGAGCCTGCGCTCCATCTCGAAGGACCTCGCCACCCGGGGCGAGCCCACGTGGCTCTCGCGGATCCAGCCCAACAGCAAGCGGGCGCAGGAGAGCCAATGGTCGAACTCCTCGATCCGGGGCATGATGCTCAACCCCAAGATCGCCGGGCTCTACACCTACAAGGGTGAGATCGTCGAGGACGATGCCGGCAATCCCCGCATGATCGCGGACACCCCCCTGCTCGACCTCGCCACCTGGAACAAGGTGGTCCTGAAACTGGCGGACAACCGCGCCTTCGGACCCAAGGCCACCAAAAGCCAGGCCATGCTGGTCGGAGTGGCAACGTGCGGCTCCTGCGGGGGGCCACTGACGAAGGCAGTCTTCACCAACCGCAAGCCCGCCAAGGGGGACCGCCCGGCGAAGGAGTGGCACTACTCCCGGTACAAGTGCAGCCGGCACAAGGTCCAGGGCACCTGCGAGAGCGCTGCGGCCGTGGACTCGGCGGAGCTTGAAGGCGAACTGACCAAGGTCTTCCTGGAACACATGGGACACCTCCCCGAGGCGCGAGAGGTGGCAGCTGACCTGCACGACCCGTCCAGCGACATCACGGCCACCCAGGCACGCCTGGACCGACTGAAGGCCGACTTCGGGGCCGGCAAGTACGACGACCCGGAGAAGGAAGAGGTCTACTGGTCGCTGCTCAACTCGCAGTCCGCAAAGCTGTCGCGGCTTCGCACCCAGTTCGCGGAGTACGAAGAGCAGCGCGGGAAGTTCGCGCTGACCGGCCGCACCTTCGCGGACATCTGGAACTCGCGGGACGATGAGGGCAAGCAACTGTTCCTCCGGGAACACAAGGTGGCCGTCAAGGTCTATCGCGATCCGATCCCCGGCAAGGCGTTCGGGTTCATGGTGCAGCTGGGCGACGTCCGACGGATGGCCCAGGCGGTTCACGTCGAGCTGACCGACGATGTCGCCCACGGGGTCGTAACGCACAACCTGCCGACGCAACAGCACGTGGCGAGTCGGCAACTGGACGAGCGGCAGCTCCGGATCGGGCTGGACGTCATTGACGCCATCGAGGCATCGCTTCGACTTGCCGAGGAGTCGGCGACGTAGACAGCCCTGACGCATACAGAAGCCGTAGCCCGCGCGAATGTCGGGGGCTACGGCTTGCCTTCGAGGGATGGTGTCGGCGTACGCATCGAGTACCGAGACAGGTACGAACAACAGACGCTGGCATCGACCTTGTGATGGTTGAAGCCCGTGCGCGGTGTGTGGCTACGGCTTAGGGTCGCGGTCATGGAGCCCCCTTCCCTGCGCCCGATACCCACCCGGACTCTCCACAGGCCGAGGCAGCGCATTGTCCTGTTCATGGTGGGAGGTCTGTTTGCGCTGATGGGTGCTGCGATGCTGATCAGCGGGGACGCCGCAGATCCCGCCAGTGCGGTGCTCTTCGCCGTGATTGCGGCGGGCGGCCTGTGGATTGCGTTCCGCAGTTGTGTCATGGGAGTGCAGATCGACTCCATGGGTCTGACCGAGCGTGGCCTGGGGCGCTCGAAAGTCGTTCCCTGGTGTGCGATCGGCGCGGTCAACACCGGGGATGGTCCCGGCCTGGCCCCGACGGAGGCCCCAGGACTGGTCCTCAGGAACGGCGAGAAGGTGGGGCTCGGGCTCTCGCCTCGTACTCCCACACCGCAGTCGACACCGACTTCACCCTGATCAAATCCCTGCACGCCACCCACGTCACGGACCGCCCCAACTGCGCGTGAGTCCTGGGGCAGGGTCGTCGGCGAGGCAGCACCTTGCCGCAGTCGCGTGCACGAAGGCTCCCGCCCGATGGAACCGACCGCGTTTGGTAAACGGACCGCTTCGGTGCCAGGACGGTGCGATATCCCAGCAAACGTGCCAGCATCACAAGATCGGCAACAGCGCCGGTAAAGGTCTAAACCGACAGACGGCGACAACCCACATCCAGGTCACCCCGGCTTGCCGCCACGCTCCCGTTCCTGCTGCAGGCGCTTGATCTCGCGGCTGAGGTGTCGGCGGGCCCTGCTCAGGTCACCGATGGCATTCCCAGTGCCTTGGCCATTCGAAGCGACGTACTTCACTACGATGTTGCGGCGGCAGTCGGTCGTCTCGATCACGTCGAACCCGCTCGGCCGCCACGCCGATCCGCCGGTGGGATTCGCAGTGTCCTTAGCCGCGGGTTGCTGGTCTGGATTCCACCCGGAAGAGCCAAATCCGCCATCGCCAGCCGGCCGCACAGCGACTCTCCCCCGGGGTACGCGACCCTTCTGGCGCCCGTCGTGGAACGTCGACCGCGCGATGCGCAGCTCGGAGCAGAGTTCGTCGACGGTCAGCTTGTCTCCGGGGCGGCGGACGGCGGGCGCCCTGCGGGTACCGGCCTCGGCCGGGTGCGTCAGGGCAGGGGGCATCGAGGGAGGGCGCAACGGGGGAAGTCCTTTTCGGCATGGCGCATGAGGACGCACATGCGGGGAGAGAAGACGCGGCTGCTCCACCACAGGCAGTCGCCGAGTACTCCCACAACGATCCAGAGAATCCCCGGTTTGGCTGACCGGGGATTGCCTGCTACAAGATGCGGCGCAGGCCCCGCGGACTCCATACGCGAGTTCCTCGACGAGGGCTCGCGAGGATGCATCGAGGGCTCGATCGTCCGAATTGGCCCGCATTTCGGCATTCTCGGATCCACTGCCCGATGAAGCGCGGCACCGGTTGCACCCTTTCACTCCGGAAGGCAGCCCGCTCCAGCCACCCGTAGAGAAACTGCAGGTCAGCAGGCATTCGACGATCCCTCGTCGAGGGCTCGCGAGGAATACGCGTCTGGATCTAGGATCTAGGATCCTGGATCATTCCTTACGGGGCGCGAGGCGCCGGCGTCGCACATCGCCTCCGAATCAGCATTCCGCCCAGCCTCTTGGCCGGAGCCGGACTATTTGGCCAACCGGGGTTCTGGCCTTACGGTTATGGCCATCCACCACACCCCATAGCCGCTACGGCACTTTGCGGCAGCCCTGTCGGGCGCGTACCGGCCTTTCGCCCTTGCCCTTAGGCGAGGAGGCCTGCGCATCCCGATCGGGCCCCAGATCGACGCTGAGGGCATTCCGCCAGGAGCGGGGCCGCTCTCGCCCCCAGCGGATCAGCCGGAAGCCATCCCGCGCACAGGCCACACGCGGGCCGTCCCTGTTCCGTGAAAGGACCGGTCCCCAGTACTGGCTCGCCACCGATCAAGTCCACTGCCGGCGACTCCGGGTTCCAGGGACCAAGCTCCTCGGTCCCCGAAGTGCGCCCGCTGAAGGGGACCGTCAGCAGGGCATCCGGGCCCGACGGTCCCGATGCACTGCATGACCGCACGGGGATCGGGGACCGGGATCGGGACCGCACTGGGACCGAGGACCGGGATCGGGGACCACACGGTCCCCAGCTATTCGGGCTGGAAATCGGTGTTTCCGCAGTTCAAAGCGCCGGTCCCCTGGAACTACCGGGCCCGGGGACCGAACGGGGACCATGCGACCGGGACCGAAACCGGGGACCGAACAGGCATCAAGCTGTTTGGGGATGACCTCCGTAGCGGTGGGAACCCCCCGGTCCCAGAGTGCTGGGGACCGTTCAACACGGGACCGTCCGGGGACCGGGGACCAATTGGGGACCGGCGCGTGGTTGGGGACCGCGGTCCCCAACCAGGTCCCGGAGACCCCTATCGCCCTGCCCTGGCCACATCTCAGCACCAAAGCCAACCAACCCGACGCCAGTCCCAGTGAAGTCCGGGGACAAGTCGCACGGCCGTCGACCAGCCGCCACCACGCCCCCCACCCCTGTCCTGACCAGCGTGGGGGCGGGTGGAACGCGCCTTCAACCCTCTTGCGATCCGCCCCACCCACGCCAAAGCCATCACCAGAGGAGATCTGCATGCCAGACCAGCACGGCTCCGAAGCCACCCCCAACCAGCAGCTGAGGAAGTCCACCCCTGCTTCAGACGCAGCAAGTTGGGACGGAAGCGTAGCTTCCGTCCAACCCGCCCCCGAGGGGGCGGGCGAGGACCTGCACCAGGGGGCGCAGGTCCTTCTGGCTTCGACCGGGGGGGGCGGATCGAAGCCAGGGCAGGAGGAGAACCCGTCCCAGCGTCGTAGCCGCCGTGACCGCGCCGACCGCGCCGACCGCGCCCGCGCCAGCCGCGCGAGAAGAAGCGCCTGTACCAGCCCAATATCCGTTTCAACGAAGAAGAGTTCGCCCTGATCAAGTCCGCCGCCGCCCGCTGTCACCTGTCCGTCGCCGGCTTCCTCGCCCGCGCCGCTCTCGCCGCCGCCCGTGACCTCGACCGCACCAGCGCAGAGATCACCGACGTGCGCGAAGTGATCACCGCCCTCTTCGAGAGCCGTCGCAGGCTCGGCTGGGCCGGCAGCAACCTGAACCAGGTCTCCAAGGCCTTGAACTCCCGTGCTGACGTCCCGCAGCTCGAAGCGGCGCTCACGGCCGTCCAGCGGGCCTCCGAGACCGTTCACGAAGCCACCGCACAGCTGATCGCCCGGCGCACGTCGTGATCCCCACCATCAACCCACCCGGGTCGCGGACCATCGGCTTCCTCGCCTACCTGTACGGGCCCGGCAAGCACGAGGAGCACACCGACCCGCGCCTCGTCGCGTCCTTCGACGGCATGTCCCCCGACCCCGGCCGAGACCGGAGAGCCACTCGCCACCCGCCTGAGCATCAGGGGCCTGACCTCATAGGCACCGCTGGGGCCCACGCGTTTCCGCGTTGGCCCCATGGCCAAGTCCTCATGGCCGTACGGCTAGACCTGTGCACTCCTGGCGTCGGGCCCCCGCCCTGCCGCGCCACATAGCGGCAGGGCCCCTGCCTGTGCGCATGCCCATTTCCTGGCCTCGCTGAGGTGGCTCTGCCTGAGCCCTGTGTGGGGGTCGGGCTGGATGAGCAGGGTGGGGTAGCCGCGGGCGGTGCGTGCCGCTGCCCAAGCGTGGTCGAGGGCGGTGAAGTCGTCGTCGATCCAGATGGCCGGGACCGTGCTGAGCCAGGGGTCGACGTGGTCGCGTTTCCAGAGGTAGCCGTCGGGGTGGCTGGTGGTGATCTGGGGGTGAGGCAGGTCGAGGTAGGTGAACTCGGGCAGTCCCAGGATCGGCCCGATGATCGTGGTGGCGTCCTTGCGCCAGCTCGTGCACCACACCGGGGTGACGAGGCCGCTGGCCAGGAGGTTGGTCAGCGCGGGCCCGTGGTCGGGGTTGAGCCAGATGGGGACGGAGTCGTCGGGGTGTCGGCCGGCAGGCAGGACGGTGTGGCGGACGTGGGTGGGCGGGGTGCTGCCGTCTGCGGCAGGGAACGGTATGAGGACGCCGTCGATGTCCAGGAGGAGGTAGGGCAGGGTCATCGGTGCCTCCGTCGGTCAGCGTTTGCGGGCAGTGATCAGGAGGGTGGTCGGCCACGGGTCGCGGCGCGGGTGACGCAGGTCCAGTGCCGAGGTGATGCGCAGGCCGGTACGCGCGAGGTGTGCGCTCCAGCGACGGGCGTCGAACTCCCATCGGGCGATAGGTAGCCGGGTGTGGTCGGGCATGGTGACGTAGTCCTCGCGCGGACGGTCGTCCGTGGACGGGTGTCTTCCGGCCCGTGCCGGGTGGGGGACCGAGAAGGCCAGGACGCCGCCCGGTTTGAGGCGGCGGGAGATCGCTGCGAGCAGCAGCTCGGGGGCTACGAGGCCGATGGCACCGAAGACGGAGTAGATCGCGTCGAAGGTCTGGCCAGTGGCCTGCAGGTGGTGCAGTGCGTGGCCGGCGGCGAAGGTGGCGCGATCGATGTGGCTGTAGTGGGAGCGGGCGCGGCGTATCTGGAGGCCGACCAGGTCGACACCGGTGACGCGGGCCTGGTGGTGTTTGGCGAGGTGGGCGACGTTGTGGCCGGGGCCGCAGCCCAGCTCCAGGACGCGCTTGCCGCGCAGGTCCGGGCCGAGGATCTTGGCGCCGGGGCCGAGGCCCGGTTGGGTGCTCCATTCCATCCGGGCCGGTGCGGTGAGCGCATGGGCGGGGAAGGCCGCTATGCGCTGGGCTGCGTGGGCGTACCAGGGGGAGATCTGGGCGAGCACCTAGACCTCCAGGAGTTGGACCACGTCGCTCAAGTGGCGGCGGACGACGGGGATGTACGCGGGGTCCCTGGCCGGGTCGTTGATCCAGCGGATGGCCTGCTCCATGAACCACTCCACCGCCCACATCCGGTGCCAGCCCAGGGCCCATGCCTCGGCGGCGAGGCCGCCCCGAGCGGCGAGGGCGTCCTCGTGGCCGCCCGCGACGACGTACTGCTCCAGGAACACGCGCAGCCGGACGGGGCTCGGCGTGTCGGTGGTGCCGTGGTAAGAGGCGAGGTCGATCAGGCCGGGGCCGGTGAAGGCACGGGCGAAGTCGAGGAGGTGCCAGCCGTTTTCCCCGATGTGGACGCTCGTGGGGTGGAACTCGGAGTGGACCCAGCCGAACGGGTCCAGCGTCGCCCCCTGCACTCGAGCATCGGCCGCAGCGGAGATCTTCCCCAGGGCCGTCTCGATGTCGTCGCAGTCCGTCCAGCGGTCGGCCTTCCGCAGCCGTTGGAGGTGATCGAGAGCTCGGCCGGGCAGGGCCGCGAGCCCCACACCGTCGAGGAGGGGCAGGCCGCCCGCCGGACGGGCAGCGTGGAGCATCACGGCGGCGGCGACGCCATCGACGTCGTCGGCATCCCGCACGGGGGTGCCAAGGTCGTCCATGAGCATCCCGAGCCACTTGTCCTGCATGGCAGTGGCGTGGAGCTCGGGGACCGGCAGCCCGATCTGGTGGGCTACCCGCAGGGCCTGGGCCTCGCGGTCGAAGGGCTCCTTGGCGTACTTGAAGACGGCTGTTTCACCGTCGGGGAAGGTGACGCGTTCGACGCCGGACATGCCCCAGACGCGGATCTCGGAACGTTCGGGGATGGGCTTGCCGACGAGGGCACACAGGTCGTCCAGCAGGGCGGCGGTCAGGCTCTGGTCCATGAGGGTGACTCCAGGGGGCTGGTGGGCGCCGGGGCGGGCGAGCGGGTCAGCCCGCCCCGGCGCCGTACGGGGGCGGGGGTTACTCGGCTGCGGTCACGCGGTGGGCGTAGACCTGCTCGATCCAGCCCGCCTTGAAGTCGGCCAGGTCGTCACGGAAGTTCGCCATCGAGGCACCGTAGGGTGCGACGACTCCGCCGGACTGGTCCGGTACGGACTGGCAGCCGTGCACGAGCCGGCCGCCGAGCGCGGCGTGGGCCTTGATGGACTCGATCCGGCGGTGCTCGTTGAACCAGCCGCCGTGGTAGACCTCGTCCAGCATCCCGCCCGTCTCGTCGTCCAGGTCGAAGACGACGGAGGTGGCGGCGGGGAAGAACCAGCACGGGCCGACGTTGGAGATGTGGCCGTCCAGCTCGACCTTGTTGAGCGCCATCAGCGTGGCCGCCTCGCGCAGCATGCGCAGGTGATCGGCGGTGATCTGCGGCAGGCCGAGGCCGGTCAGGTGCTCCTCGCGGAAGAGATGCGAGTAGACCCCGTACGCCGTCGCCAGGACGCGGGCGGCGTCTGACGTGGACTCGCCGTGGTTCTTGATGAAGTCGAGCGCGAGCTGCTCGACTGTGCTCGCGGTCGTCTCGTCCACGTCGAGGAGCTGGGCCTTGACCAGGTCCCAGTCTGCGACGAGCCAGGTGTTGGACTCGAAGCGGAAGAAGTACTCGGCCGGGTCGATGGTGATGCGTCGGCCGTCCACCTGGATGCCGGGCAGGCGGCTCCAGCGCGGGTCGAAGGCGTCGGGCAGCTCGACCGTGATAGTCGCGGTGTCGATGGTGGTCACAGTGTCTCCGTCTCTGATCGTCCGGGGCCGGGGCATGGGAATGCCCGAGCCCGGTAGGGCGTACGGAACTTGGGGGCCGCCCGGCCCGTGAGTGGGCGACTGCTGATAAGTGAACCGCCCGTTACGCAGAGTGGGTACGGTATGACCGAGGCCAAGCGGTATACGCGGTTTACAGCTCCGAGGCGGAGGAGATCGTGCCAGCGCAGACCAACCCCAACTCCCGCCTGCGTGAGGCGATCAGCGCCGCAAGGTGCACGTACGAGGCACTCGCCAAGGACGTGCGCCGCATCGCAGCCGAGAACGGCGACCTGCTCCAGACCAACAAGTCGGCCATCTCCCACTGGGCAAACGGCACCCGAGTCCCCTCCGGTCAGGCGGGCCAGTACCTTGCCGAAGCCCTCTCCCGACGGCTTGGCCGCGTTGTCACCCGAACCGAGATCGGTTTCCACTCACCTGACACGGAATCCCCGCCCGGCAACGACCCCGTCACCACGGTCACCGACCTCGGCCGCGCGGACGTCGAACGCCACCGATTCCTCGCCATCGCGGCCTTCACCACGGCCGGTGTCGCCATGCCGCTCCTGCACGACCACGAAGCCACCTCCAGGATGCTCCGCGCCCGCACCGCCCGTTCCCTCGTCGGTAGTGATGACATCGACGTCGTACGGCAGATCCCGGCGGCCTTCAGCGCCGCCGACGAACGCCTCGGCGGCGGCCACGGCCTGACCACCGTCACCGCCTACCTCGCCGACACCGCCGCACCCATGCTCCGGGGCCGCTTCTCCTCCGAAGCCTTGCGCGAGGCCGCCTTCGGCGCCGTCGCAGAACTCGCCTATCTCGCCGGCTGGAAACACCACGACCTCGGCCACGAGGGCGCCGCCCAGCGTTACTACCAGGTCGGCTACCAGCTCGCCTGCGAAGCCGACCCCCACGGCCACGCCGCTTGGATGATGCGCGCCCTCGCCCACCAGTCCCTCAGCCTCAAACAGCCCCACCACTGCGTCGACCTCGTCGAAGGTGCCCTGTTCCGCGGCCTCGGCCATGTCGACGGCCAGACCGAAGCCCTCCTCCACATCACCCACGCCCGTGCCTACGCGGCCATCGGCGAGAACCCCTCGGCCGCGCGTGCCCTCCTCGCCGCCGAAGACGCCCTCCTGCGCGAGGATGGACCTCAGCCCAGCTTCTCCCGCGTCAGCGGCCCCGCGGCCGGGACCGTCACCAGCCACACGGCCCGCACCCTGACCGACCTCGCCGACCACGTCGGCACCGAGCAACAACACCGCGACGCCCTCACCCGCTGGGACCCGGAGAAGTACAAGCGCGTCCACGCTCTCACCCACGCCGACCTGGGCGATAGCCTCGCCGCCCAGGCCCGCGCCGACGAAGCGGTCGCCGCGTGGACCCAGGCACTCGTCCTCATGGAGGGCATGACCTCCGACCGCACCCTCAAGGCGATCACCTCGATCCGCTCCACCCTCGCGGTCTACCAGCGCCGCCGCGTCCCCGGCGCCGCCGATCTCGCCCGCCGCGCCCGCGAAGCCCTCGCCTAACATGCCCAACAACTGGCCCGATGAAGGGAAATGCTCCGTGGCTCAGCAGACCGACGACCGCTCCCCCGCCCTCAAGCCGGCACTCGAATCGATGACCCTGCTGGTCGCGGCCGTCATCGTCCACGACCAGGCCACCAACAGAGTCGTCCTCCTCCAGCGAAGCGAGAACGCCAAGTTCGCCCAGGGCCTGTGGGACCTCCCCGTCGGCAAGAGCGAACCGGGTGAGCCCATCACCGAGACCGCGGTCCGCGAGCTCTACGAGGAAACCGGCATCACCGTGAAGCCGGAGTCCCTCAAGGTCGCGCACATCATCCACGGCGCCTGGGGCGTCGAAGCCCCCAACGGGTTCCTGACCGTCGTCTTCGCCGCCCACGAGTGGACCGGCGAACCCGAGAACCGCGAACCCCGCAAGCACTCCCAGGTCCGCTGGGTCGCCACCGCTTCTCTGCCTGCGGAGTTCGTCCCCACGACCCGCAGCGCCCTGGTCGCCTTTCTCACGGACGGGGCACAGGTTTCACTCAACGGGTGGCTCTAGATCGAATACAGGGGCATCATGACCGATTCACCTTGGGATTCAGCTCTCCCGCCGATCAAGCCCTTCTACCGCTTCAATGGTGTCGGCGAGCCGATCACTCTTCATCGTGGAGAGATCGGCGGTGTACAGGACACCGACATTGCCGGGGAGGTCAGTCTCCGGTGCTCGCCGGTCCTCGGCGTCGACTGGAACACCATGCCTGATCCGGACGCGCGTCCCCGCACCCAGGACACGGCCACCCTCCGGCTCCAGCGGCCGCATGGGGAAGCCAAGGTGCACGCCTGGGTCCGGAATGTGGATGAGGGGTGGACCAACGGAGCCTCTCTCGGCGACAGCGAAGCTCCCCTTACCCGCCTCGTGGCCCACTGGTTCAACCTTCCGCGGTTCAAAGGTCATCAGTACCTCGCATACGAGATCGACGGTGCGGATGCGCTCTGGTCCGTCGGCCGCTGGTCACACGAGGTCGACGGTTGGAAGATCCTTCTGGACGTCCGGCCGGATCACAAAGAGGTCTGGGACGAACTGCTCAGGACCCGGCTCTACGCGATGACCCACACGATGGAGATCAGCCGCGCCGACGGGCAGCAGTTCACCGCCACCGAAGCGCGCCACGTACTCGTGGCCCTGCACTTCGGCATGTCCTTCTGCCTTGGCCGGTGGGTCGCCCCGCTCCTTCCGGTAGGCATCGGGTCCCACGGGGACGTCGTCTGGGAGGAGTGGGGCGCCCTGCACTGCGATCCTGCCAAGTCGCTGTCCTCGGGCTGGTGGCAGCCATGGGATGCCGAGGCGCTGGCCAGGTTCATGGACGGACTCGTCCCGGCGTTCTCTGACCCAGTCAAGGCCGAGCCACTGCGACTGCAGATCAGCTACGCGGTCACCGCGATCCGGGACCAGGGGTTCGTGGAGCAGCGGGTGATGATCGGCGCCGCTGGGCTGGAACACGCCATGTGGCAGAGGCTCGTCCTGACCGGCGTGCTCACCCGCAGGGAGTACAAGAACACCCGAGTGTGGAAGGCACACACGAAGCTGCGCACAGTCCTCCAGGGGATCAACGTCTCCCTGGACATCGACCGGACGCAGCTGCCCGCCATGGCCCGCTTCATCGACGAAGCTCGACAGCGGAGCGGGGAGCAACTGGACGGGCCGGAAGCCGTGACGAGGATCCGCAACTCGCTCGTGCACCCTGAGGAAGCTCAGGAGACCATCTACGGGATCCCGGGCCTTGTCATGGAGACGTGGCTGCTCACCCGGCACTACCTGTCTCTGCTAGTCCTTGAGTCACTGGGCTACCGGGGGCCTCACCAGAATCTGGCACGGATACACGGCTGGGCCGGCGAGACCGAGGAGACGCCCTGGTCCTGAGTCAGAACCGGCCGGAGGAAAATCCGAGCCCTTCGACAAAGTCGTCGATCCGAGCCAGCGCCTCGTCGCCGTCGACCTCGAGGCCTGGGAATGTCCGCAGGAGTTGGGGGCGGGCACCTGCTGTGGTGGTCAGAGTTCGACGAGGGTGGTCTCGGTGGCCTGGAGGCTGGCCCAGATATCGGTGCCGTCGGCGAGGGCGGCGGCGGCCTGTGGGGGTGATCTCGACGATGAGGTCGGCCGCCTGGTCAGATGTGACCAGGATGCGCAGTCGGGTGCCGACGGTGGTGATTTCGCGGACGGTGCCGGGCGAGACGTTGCAGGGGCTGCCGGTGGGCTGCTCGCGGTGCAGTGACACGGACTCCGGGGCAGTGATCGCGAGTGCTTGGGAAGACCTCGCGACATAGAGATCGTCGACCTTTGACCCTGGCGGATCACTGGCCGCCCCACGAGACTTCAGCCATGTCTTCCTGGGTAGCGATCGATTTCGAGACGGCGAACGAGCACCGCGGCAGCCCGTGCTCCGTCGGCATGACAGCAGTCGATGGACAGGTCGTCACGGACACCTGGACCACACTGATACAGCCGCCCACGGGGCTCGGCCACTTCAACCCGTACAACGTCCGGGTCCACGGCATCACGGCAGGCGATGTAGCGACCGCACCCGGCTGGAAGGCCGCGCTCGCCGAGATCGTCGCGTTCGCCGATGGGCGCCCCCTGATCGCCCACAACGCCGGCTTCGACTTCAGCGTCATCCGGGCCGCCTGCGACGCCGAAGGCATCGCCTGGCCGGAACTCCGGTACACCTGCTCTCAGGTCGTCGCCCGCCGGACCTGGCAGCTGCTGTCCTACGGGCTGCCCCACTGCATGGATGCCGCCGGCCACGTCTTCACCGATCACCACCAGGCGGAAGCCGACTCCCGGGCATCCGCCGAGATCATGCTCGCGGCGATGCGCGAATCGGGCACGACGACGCTCGATGAGCTGCTCGGCAAGCACCAGATCCGCTGGGGTTCTATGACCGCCGACGGCAAGTGGCGCGGCAGCCAGTACCAGGGCTCGGGCCGCCGCGACCGGTTGCCCGTCCCCGGCGCCAACCCCGACGCCGACCCCGAAGGGGCCCTGTACGGACTGACCGTCTGCCTCACCGGCACGCTCACCTCGATGGAGCGGGCCGAGGCCTTCACCCGCCTCGCCGAGGTCGGAGCCCAGCCGACGAAGACCATAACCAAGAAGACGGACCTCCTGGTCTCCGCCACGCAGACCCAGCTGAAGCCGGGAGACACCCTGAGCGGCAAGCTGAAGAGCGCGCAGGCCCTGCTCGATGCCGGCCAGGCCATCGAGGTCGTGGACGAGGACGAGTTCCTCCGCCGCCTCGGGGCCTGACCGGCCCCTGCGGGCGGGCAAGTGCCCAGGTCATCGGGGTCAGATGCGTGAGCGGACGCGATGGGAAGGTGGGGTCTGGAGCGGATCCAGCAGCATGCCGCATCCGTCTGACCAGGCATCTCTGGACTCCGCCGGACGGGGCGATACGGCCCGGCATGATCTTGTCTGGACTTTTAATCCGTTGGTTTTCGGTTCGAGTCCGACGACATGACCAACTACTCATAGGCGAGGGAAACCCCTCTGACCTGGCAATGAGCGCCCATCTGGTTTCGGCCAGATGGGGCGCTCAGTCATTTCCGGGCCCATGCGTGAGCGGACGCTGCGGGATCGAGCTTCATTCAGCGCTACCGCGCGGGCTCGACCGGGATGGAAGGCGCTTCCAGCGCCCCCTCGATGGCCGCTACGGCGTCGGCAAGCAAGAGCGCCTCCACCCCGGGCTCGACATCCACCACCTCGACGCGCTCGTCCACTTGTGAGCCTTCATCAGCCCTTCCCCAAGACGCTACGCACAGTCGTACGGGAATGTCCCATCTTTCGGGCAATCTCAGCTTCACTGAGGCCCGCTGCACTGGCCTTGCGAATCAGATCATCTCGACTGTCGACAGTCTCCTTGTACCGCTCCATGTCACCAAGAGCCGAACGCACATCGGGGCTAAGGGCGTCCACGCCATCTACCGGGCCGGCGAATTCAGATACCGCCGCACAGGAAGGTGATATTCCTCCTACCGGATCAACCCGAATCGAACTTGACCGTACCCAGCCAGAAGAATCCGCCACTCTCACCGGCCCGCGACTGTATTCCCTGCTCACGGCAGAGAGTGTAGGACATGCACTGCCTGTACAAATCCACACATGCACAAGTATGTACAGGAAGTCCCAGCAATCCTCCTCCTGGCGGGTGAAACATTCAGGACAACCCGGGCATCGACTTGCAAAGACGACGACTTCCTGCTGAAAGTCTGCACACCCAAGGGGACCGGCAGGGCAATTAAGGATGTACAAAAATACACAAGCGGCGGAGCCAACTCGACTGGCGATAACTCCGTACGCGAGAGAGGGCACATGGACGAGCCACGCGTAGTTGCCGCTATTGACTTCGGAACACATGGAACCGGGTTCGCCTGGTGTGTAGTCGAAGAAGGCAACGCAGATCCACGCACACGACAGGTCAACTACTGCAACCAGTGGGATGCACAACCGGTTGCTTGCGCCAAGAACCTGTCTGCACTCCTCCTGGATCACCAGGGCGACGTCTTGTCCTGGGGCTTCGAAGCCCGGCGAAACTGGATTACTGGACGCGCCACCGCACAGCATGAGGGCGCCACCTATCATGCCGGTTTCAAGATGCGCCTCGTTCCCGCAGGGAGTGGCCCAAAAGGTGACGAAGGCGAAGGTACCGCCGAGGAAGAAGACGATAGCGTTGCCCTCCGAGCCAAGGAGGTGCGGCGAATCCCCAATGGGGGATTCGCCGGCGACAGCGTGACACCAGGCCTGGTCACAGCCTATCTACGGAAGATCTACCGGCGCGCCCTGGCTCAGATCACGGCAAGCGGCTACGACGAAGACGACATCCGCTGGTGCTTGACCGTGCCGGCCATCTGGAGCGACTACCAGAAGATGGTAATGCGGGATGCCGCAAAGAATGCTGGAATGCCAACCGAGGATGGGAGACTTCTGCTTGCCCTAGAGCCGGAGGCAGCCGCCCATCACGCACGTGTTTGCGGCGTACAGGTGGCTTCCCCGGATGGCGAAACCCCCACAGACCTCATGACACCCGGCGCGCGTTTTATGGTCGTGGATTGCGGCGGTGGAACAGTCGACATTACGGCCTACGAGAATGATCCGTCCGGACGCATGATTGAGATCGGTCGGGCAACTGGCGGGAAACTAGGATCAGATTACCTCAATCGCACATTTGAGGAACAACTCCTAGTATCAAGGTTTGGAAAGTCTGAGATTCTAGAAGATCTCCGACGACACATCCCGGACGCCCTCATGGACCTAACGGACGCCTGGGAGCGTGCGAAACTACACATCCGCGTCGATCAGAGCGAACCTGTATATCTCAACATTCCCGCGGCTATCGACCGACGACTGGGCGTAACGATGCGAAAGCGTCTGGCCCGTCTACAAAATGGAACAAGTGACGCAATCGTCATTACGCCAGACGAAGCTAAAGGACTCTTCGGCAACGTCGTCCCTGACATTCTAGATCTCGTCGAGGAACAGCTTGCCGAGATGGCCAAGAGTCGAACTGTGAAATCCAGGCGTGACGCGGTCCTGCTAGTGGGCGGATTCAGCACCTCTCCCTACCTACAACAGGCCGTCCGCGACCACATGGGCGATCGCGCGGATGTACTCGTACCCCCCGACCCCAATATCGCCGTACTCTTCGGTGCCGTCCATTTCTGTTACGAGCCACACACCCGCGCCCGACGTAGCCGATTCACCTACGGGTGCGACGTCTGCTCGGAGTTCAGAGAAGGTGTCGACCCCGAAGAGAACAAACTGACAACTTCGGAAGGGACTGTTCTCTGCAGGGATCGCTTCTCCGTCTTCGTCAGGGCCGGCGAAACCGTCAACACCGAGGCGGAAGTCACCCACGTCTACTTCCCGATCGAAGGAGACCAGAAAAGTGTCGACTTCGATCTGTACGCCACGGCGGACAGCGATCCCATCTACGTCACCGACTCAAATTGTGACAAGATTGGCTATTTCGAAGTCGACCTGAGTCGAGTCATGCGTTTCGCGCTCTCGGATCGCGGGGTTCAATTGCATATGCGATTTGGTGAGACCGAGGTGAAGGCCAGGGCGGTCGTGATGCAAACAGGCGAAGAAGTGTCTGCCACCGTCCGCTTCCACTCAAATTACTGATCGCAGGGCGAAATGCTGGATAATCAACAACAGTTCCATGAACCCGATTTCAACGACATGGATCCTTGTCTGCAACCTCAACCTGACGCGAGTAGCGTGGTAGATACCGTCCTCCGAATTATCGGAGTTGGAAGTCAGCAGGATCTCTCTGTTCTCCGTGGAGCTCAGGAGGAGGCCGACCTGAGGCTCCTTCTTCTCGAACAACGAGTGGAGAGGATCGAGCAGAGCTGCACCTCGCTGCAACATCGACAAAAGAAGCTAGAAAGCAAGATCGACAACCTGCTGGCGGCCCGAACTCGCGAGCGCCCCGACTTGGCAACGAGTAACCACAGCACGCATCAGGTAATCGCCACCGACTATCGCGCTGTAGTGGAACAACGCATTCAAGGGTTGGCTCGAAGTCAGGTGGCAGGTAGCCGGATGATGGGCCGCTACTCGGACCGTCAGATTATCCCCCGGTTCATCGGCCTGCTGTGCGAGCAGCTTTTTACCCAAGGTGTACTCCTTCAATCACCGCATATCCAGCGAAATCTCGGCCTCGCCTCCGATGCACTGGCGGTTGGACCCATTGATTCCGTCAGGGGGGTCTGCCAAGAGCTCCGCCATCGTTCTCGCCAGGCAGGTTTGGCAGCTGTCTGGGACTTCACCTACACGAGGGGCGTGGCTCTCAACCACGACATGCAAGAACCATGGCCGTCGTGTGATCCACGTGCCCCCGTCCGCTTCGTCGTAGCGCCCGCCTACATGGTTGATGATCGCGTATTTGCCCGCCAATACGTCTACACATCGTCGGACGAGTGGGAGTAGATGGCAATCAACGGTCCAGGCCTCGGACCCGGCGGATATCCCTAGTTCATGGCGCCGAGTCGACGCCGCTCCACCCTCGCGATGCGCAGCCGGCAGGGCATACGACCGGGAAAGCATGGAGCAGAGCAGTGGGCACGGTTTTGCGCTGGTCAGTGCACGTCGCCAGGAAGGACCAGGTCGGGTCCGGGCAGCCGTCATTCGTTCCAGGAGCGGCAGGACTTCTCCCACCGCCTCCCGGAGGTGAGCCACCAGCCCTGGTCCGACTCGCGCCCGCGGGTTCACGGCGGGAGTCAATAGCCGAGGGTCGCCCTGACGATCCGCTGGAAGCGGTGGTCGCCGCGATATCAAGGGCCGGTCAGCGGTAGACGGCTGGACCCACGTCCGCCATCACAAGGTCCGGCAGAACGGACAGCGCGAGGTCTCGCGGGGCCGCATAGGGGCTCTGGGACCGTTCCGCGATGTCTGGCCGCCAGGCGGCCAGACGGTCCAGGGCGGTCCGCAATCCGGACTGGTCACCACGGAGAAGCGCTTCCATGAGCGCCATGATGTCGGCGCGGGCCGTGCCGACCGGGGCAGGGAGAGCTGCCAGCCTCAGCCTAGTCACGAGAGCGTCGCCGTCGGAAGCCGCAGCAGCGGCCAATGCAGCGAGAACAAACCGCGCGGCATCGCTCTCCACGTCCCAGTTCGCCAACAGAGCCGGCATTTCACGGCCGATGGCTCGGCGCGTCATGTAGTCGGCGGCAGGTTCTTCCCAGACGTTGCCGAGGGCAGCAATTCGGTCGGCCAGGGAGGCGGCGGTCGCACGGCCGGTGACGGCGAGACGCAGCAGGTCGCCCAGCAGGACGACCCGTGTTCCTGCTGGAACCCCGGCGTCGCGGATCAGCGCGGCCAGGAACGGAACCGCCTCGACCGTGGCGTCGGTGCAGGTGCCCTGGTGGGCCACGGCATCCGCCAGGTCACCCAAGAACTCGCCCGTGGACCCGTAGGGCTCCCCAAAGGCGAACTCCTCGTCAAGCAGCCAGCCCGCGACATCCGGAGCCTCCTGGGCACCCCCGTACATCCGCTCGGCAACCGCCGCTACTGCCTGGACCACCTCGCTAGGCCGACCGGCTCCGGAGCATGACCATGCGGGTCCCGCGGCAGGCGGTACGGGCTCCACTGGCAACAGGTCGGGCAGCGGCACCTCGGCGGCGGCCCGTTCGTGAAGCAGGCCGACACGGGTGAAGGACTGTTCCAGTGTGACCGCATGTCCCTCAGCGCCTCCCTGTACGAAGCCGCCGTGCGATCGGGCCATGCCCGCGACACGGGTCCGTTCACTCCTGAGGAAGGGGTCCAAGGCGAGGCGGTCATGGCCGGAGTAGACGGCTAGCGAGAACACCTGCCACCATCCCTCCAACTCGGGATCCATCGACGGTTGCCCGTACCAGAAGCTGGACGGATCGAACCGGAAGTGGTTGTGGGCGCGGACCGCGATCAGGCGGTGCTGGAGCTCAGCCAGCGCATCCGCGACCGCTCTGGCGGCAGCCTCCGAGGGCAGGTACGCCCAGTACTGAACACCCCACGCGGGCGGCGATCCGAGAGTCATGGGCTGATCATGCATCACAGCTCCGGTTCGCCCCCGAGCGGTACCGCACCAGACATCAAGGTGCCATCCGGGGCAAGGCGATACGTCGTGCTGCGCATGCGTTGAGCCGCCTCCTCCAGGTCAGCCTGCCGTTGGGCGAGGTCGGGGCCACCCGGGTCGATGAGGCGAAAGCCGTGGAGTCGGAACTCGTCCGGGTCGATGTCGTCAGGTGTCGGCCAGCCTTCCAGGATGAAACCGAAGAATGCGCGGAGCGCCTCTTCGCCCAGTTCGAGCGGGTGGAAGGGCAGCGGATACGGCGCTTCGTCCTCCCACTCCGGGTCCATCTCCACGGGGTGGTCACCGGCCCAGTACGGCGCTTCGAAAGGGAACGGCTCGCCGATATCCTCGATGACTCCGCTGTCGGGCGAGAGGCTCAGCGAGCGGACAAGCCGGCCGTCCTCCCAGACCGCGAATGCGAGCCAGTCCACCACGCTGTGCATCGCATGCAGGACCATCCTGCGTCCGGCACTCGCCGCGACCAGGTGCTCGGGCAGCTGCGACGGACGGTCGATCATCAGGCGCCGGTCGCAGACGATGTCCACGCCCGGGAAGCTCGCGGCGTAGGTGAGTCCGTCGGCGGGATAGGTGCCCTCACCCAGGGTCTCGCCCTCCGCAGCCTCCATGACCCAGCCCGGACACAGCCGCCCGACGAATTCGGTCGTCTCCGCGATGCCAGCTACGGGCACCTGACGCAGGGCGGCCGGGATGTCCCGGTCCGCGTACGCCAGCAGGCCTGTCTTGGCTCCCACGAGCACTCTCCCACCCTCGAATCCATACGGGGATGGACGCTAGCCGTAGCCACTGACAATGCAGGTGGGACCGCAGCACCGGACGAGGGTTTCCCGAGAACGGCGGAACGGTTCGGCGACTGGTCGCGTGCCGTAGCCGTTCGTGCAGGTCAGGGGTGCATCGTCCCTGCACACACCAGGTGCCTTCTAAGCACTTGGTCACAGGCTGCCGTCCGGCGGCGCGCACCACCCCGGGAACGATCATGCGGCGGGCTGTCAGGCGTGGTTGACCGGGAGGACGTCCGGGGAGAGGGCTCCGGCCTGGGCTGAACCGCTCGTCATGCGGCGGCGGTGGTGGCGGCGGCAGAGGACTTCGTAGCCGATCTCACCCGCCGGGCGGTTGACGTCGCCAACGACGACCTGGGCGCCTTCGACCACCATCTCGCCGTCTATCGTGCGGGCGTTGTGGGTGGCGCGGGCTCCGCACCAGCACAGGGCCTCGACCTGGAGCTGCTCGATGCGGTCGGCCAGCTCGATCAGGCGCTGCGAGCCGGGGAACAACTTCGTGCGGAAGTCCGTGGTGATGCCGAAGGCGAAGACGTCCATGTCGAGGTCGTCCACGATGCGCGCCAGTTGATCGATCTGGTCGGGAGCCAGGAACTGTGCCTCGTCGACGATGACGTAGTCGGCCTTGCCGCCCCGGGAGATCTGGTTCACGAGGTACGCGTACAGGTCCATGCCCTCGGTCGCCTCGACGGCCTCCGTCACCAGGCCGAGGCGGGAGGACAGCTTGCCCTCGCCTGCGCGGTCGTCGCGCGTGAAGATCACGCCCTGGAGCCCGCGCGCAGACCGGTTGTGTCCGATCTGGAGCGCCAAAGTACTCTTCCCGCAATCCATGGTGCCGGAGAAAAATACCAATTCGGACATCAGAGGAGGGTGACCTTTCGGGGCAGGCAGACCGTAGGGCAGCGGTGGCTGGCGGCCCCCGCGTGAGATGGCGGATTCCCCAGCGAGTTGGTGCTCTTTCCGCAGTCCATCGTTCCGGAGAAGAACACCAGCTCGGGCATGGGGAGTACGGGGCCTTTCAGAGGGTGGGGAAGGGGGCAAGGGGAGCGCTGCCCGGAGTGTCAGGAGCGGATTTCGAGCAGCGGGACGAGCTGCTCGGCCGGGGTCATGGAGCCGTGCATGCCGGCGAGGGCCGACTCGTTGGGCTCCGCCCGGGAGGCGGTGATCGCCACGTCGGCCTGGGCGGCGGCGATCACGTCGCCGATGCGGCCCAGGACCCGCTCGTCGCATTCGCCCGGTGCGCCGAACCAGCCCAGTTCCAGGGCTTCCGCCCGGCTCGCGACCCAGAAGCGGTCACCGAGGACCTCGCGCCAGACGGTCAGGACGTCGGCCTCGGCGCCCGGTACGGCGTACACGTGCCGGGCCCGGCCCTCGCCGCCCAGCAGGGCCACGCCCGCGCCGAGTTCCCAGTCGTCGTCGTAGTCGATGCGGGAGTCCTCGTCGAAGGGGACGTCCACCATGCCGTGGTCGGCGGTCACGTACAGCGCGGTGCGGGGAGGGAGTTGCTCCGCCAGCCGCTGCACCAGCCGGTCCACGTACATGAGCTGGCCCCGCCAGGCGTCGGAGTCGACGCCGTGCCGGTGGCCGGCCCCGTCGAGCTCGCTGTAGTACGTGTAGACGAGCGAGCGGTCGCCGGCCGCGAGCCGCTCGGCCGCGAGGTCCATGCGCTCCTCGCCGGTCATCCGGCCGAGGAAGGTGCCGCCGCTCAGCGCGACCTTGGTGAGCGGGGTGGTCTGGAAGGCCGGCGAGGACACCTGAGCCGTGGCCACCCCGGCCGCGTCCGCCTGCTGGAAGACGGTCGGGTACGGCTGCCAGGGCTTGGGCGCGGTCCACGGGTGCCAGCGGAGCTGGTTCATCAGTTCGCCGGTGGCCGGGTTGCGCACGGTATAGCCGGGCAGGCCGTGCCGCGCGGGCGGCAGGCCGGTGCCGACGGAGGCCAGCGAGGTGGCGGTGGTCGCCGGGAAGCCCGCGGTGATCGGGCGGCCGGTGCCGCCGCGCGAGGTGGAGAGGAGGGAGGTGAGGTACGGGGCCTCGTCGGGGTGGGCCATGATCTGCTCCCAGCCCATGCCGTCGACCAGGAACACGCAGTTCCGGTCGGCCGGGGTCAGCTCGGCGATCGAGGCCTCGAAGCCGGGTACGCCCTGGCCGGCCACGAGGGTGGGCAGCAGGTCGGCGAGCGAGCCGGTGCCGTAGTGCGGCACCGGGGCGCCGGCCAGGTCCAGCAGCTCCGGCTCGTCCTGCCAGCTCTGCGCGGCGGAGTACGACGCCATCAGCGGGCGGGGGTGGAGGTGGCTGCTGTTGCTTCGGAGAGTGCCTGGGCGAAGACCAGGGTCTGGCGGACCGCCTCGGGGCCGTCGCCGGCCTCGCTGACGCGCAGGCTGAGGTCGTCGGCGGTGGAGTTGCCGGTGTAGCCGTGGTCGGCGTCGCAGTTCTGGTCGCCGCAGGCGGCGGGCTCCAGGTCGATGCGCGAGACCGCGCCCCAGCCGATGGTCAGGACGACCTCGCGGGGCAGGGTGCCGGGGGTGTAGGACTCCGGGTTGGCGACGACGCGGCTGAGCACCACGGAGGAGATGCTGGCCAGCTTGACCGACTCGGTGGAGGTGGTCGCGTACGGGGAGGGGGACCCGGCGTCGGCGGCCTGCTCGTCGGTGTGGCTGACGATGAAGCGGTTGCCGGTCAGGACCAGCACGGTGACGTGCCGGCGCACCTCGTTGGAGTCGAAGGTCGTCTCCTGGTGGACCAGGTACGACGAAATCGGCTCGCCGCCCACCGCGGCCTCCACGGCCTCGGCCACGAGGGCCGGGTAGTAGCCGCTGCGCTCGATCGCCGTGCGCAGCCCCTGGGTCGTCGTACCGGATTTCGCCATGAGGTCCATCCTAAGGCCCGTACGGGGCACCCCGGCCGCCCTGGGGCCCGTCGACCTCAGTAGCTGGGCAGGGTCCGCGGGCCGAGGTCGCCGCGGGCGGGCGGGTGGGCGACGCGGACGGTCGCGCTGAGCACGGACAGTCCCTCGGTGGCGACGACGACGGGCTCCAGGGCGACCCCGACCACCTCGGGGTGGTCGTCGACGAGGCGGGAGAGGCGCAGGAGCAGTTCCTCCAGGGCGGGGGTGTCCACGGGGTCGCTGCCGCGCCAGCCGAAGAGCAGCGGGGCGGTGCGGATCGAGCGGATCAGGCTCGCCGCGTCCTTGTCGGTTGCGGGAACCAGCCGGTGGGCGGTGTCGCCGAGCAGTTCGGAGGCGACCCCGGAGAGGCCGAAGGACAGTACGGCGCCCGCGGCGGGGTCGATGACGGAGCGGATGACGGTGTCGACGCCCCGCGGAACCATCGACTGGACCACGGGGAGCAGCTCCTGTGGTTTGCCCAGCGCGTGGGTGAGCTCGTCGTACGAGCGGCGCAGCTCGGCCTCGGTGGTGAGGTCGAGGCGGACGCCGCCGAGGTCGGCGCGGTGGCGCAGGTGCGGGGCGGTGGTCTTGAGCGCGACGGGGTAGCCGAGGACCGCGGCGGCGCGGACCGCGGCGTCCGCGCTGGGGGCCGGGAGCGTGGAGAGCACCCGGATCCCGTACCGGGCCAGCAGCTCGCGGGCATCGGGGTCCTCCAGGGTCGCCACCTCCTCCTCCCCTACGCCGGCCAGCAGGCGGGAGAGCTGCCCGGCGGCCCCGCTCTCGTCGATGTCCTCGAACTCGGGCACCTGTCCGACCTCGGCGATGCCCCGGCGCCACTGTCCGTAGCGGACGGCTTCGGCGACGGCCTTGACGGCCCGTTCGGCGGCGGGGTAGCTCGGGATCCGGGCGGTTCCGGAAGCGGGCGCGGCCGCGCTCCCCGGGCCGCCGCCGGAGGCCGGCTCCGGCCGGAAGGGCGCCGCCGCGGTGGCGGGCACGGGGGCGGGCGGGGCGTCGGACTCGGCGACGGGCACGGCTTCGGATCCCGCTTCGGATCCCGCGGATCCGGCATCGGGCAGGGCATCGGGCAGGGCTTCGGGTCCGGAGGCGGACACGGCGTCGGGTCCGGTATCCACCCCTGAGGCGGGCCCGGAGGCCAGGGCCGCCAGGGCCGTCGCCGGCGTCGGCAGCGTCGCGGGCAGCGCGTCCGCGAGGTCCGTCGCGGCGGTCGGCGTCGTGGCCGCCGAGAGGGCCTCCGCGAGGGCGCCCAGCTCCACGTGGACCACGGCCACCGGCTTCCCGGGGTGCGCGGCGGCCGCCGCCCGCAGGGCCTCGGCCAGATCGTCGGCTAGTGCGTGCTCGCTCACCCACGGGATCGCGGTGACGACGACGGCGTCGGTGTCCGGCGAGGCCAGCGCCGCGGAGACGGCGGTGCGGAAGTCCTCCGGCGAGGCGGCCGTGGTCAGGTCGAGCGGGGGCAGCGGCCGCAGCCCCTCCGTCAGGCAGGCGTCGTAGGTGAGGACGCCGAGCGATTCGGAGTTGCCGAGGATGGCCACGCGCGGCCCGGCCGGGACGGGCTGCGAGGCCAGCAGCAGGCCGACGTCCACCAGCTCGGTCACCGTGTCGACCCGGATGACGCCGGCCTGCCGCAGCAGCTCCGAGACCGTCGCCTCGGGCAGCCGGGTGCCGGGGACCACGTGTCCGGCGGGGGTGTGCCGGCCTCCCTTGGCGACGACCACCGGCTTGACGGCCGCGGTGCGCCGGGCGAGCCGGGTGAACTTCCTCGGGTTGCCCAGGGTCTCCAGGTACATGAGCGCGACGTCGGTGGCCTCGTCGTCGTACCAGTACTGGAGGATGTCGTTGCCGGAGACGTCGGCCCGGTTCCCGGCGGAGATGAAGGAGGACAGCCCCTCCCCGCGCCGCAGCAGCCCGGAGAGCAGCGCGATGCCGATCGCCCCGGACTGGGTGAAGAGCCCGACCCTGCCCCGCGCGGGGGCCGGAGCGGGGGCCAGCGAGGCGTTCAGCTCCACCTCGGGGGCCGTGTTGATCACCCCGAAGGCGTTCGGGCCGATCAGCCGCATCCCGTACGAGCGCACTTGCCGCACCAGTTCGCGCTGGCGGGCCAGGCCCTCGGCCCCGCTCTCCCCGTATCCGGCGGACAGCACGACCAGCCCCTGCACCCCGTGTTCACCGCAGGCCGCCACCGCGTCCGGGACCCGGTCCGCCGGGACCGCGATGACCGCGAGGTCGACCGGGGCGCCGACGGCGCCGAGGCTGGGGTAGGCCCGTACGCCGTCGAGCAGATCGCGGGTGACGGCCTCGTTGACGGCGTAGAGGTGGCCGTGGAAGCCGCTGTCGCGCAGGTTGCGCAGGGCCGCCGCGCCCACGCCCGCGAGGGAGCGGCTGACTCCGATCACCGCCACCGAGCCGGGGGCCAGCAGCCGCTGGACGGAGCGGGCCTCGGCGCGCTGTTCGCGGGCGCGCTGGACGGCGAGGGACTCGGCGGTCGGTTCGAGGTCGAGGGTGAGGTGGACGGAGCCGTCTTCGAAGCTGCGCTTCTGCTGGTAGCCGGCGTCGGTGAACACCTTGATCATCTTGCTGTTGGCGGGCAGCACTTCGGCCGCGAAGCGGCGGATGCCGCGTTCCCGGGCCACCGCGCCGATGTGTTCGAGCAGGGCGGAGGCGACTCCGCGTCCCTGGTGGGCGTCCTGGACGAGGAAGGCGACCTCGGCCTCGTCGGAGGGTCCGGTGGCGGAGCGGCCGTCGGCGCCGATCCGGTCGTAGCGGACGGTGGCGATGAACTCGCCGCCGATCGTCGCGGCGAGGCCGACCCGGTCCACGTAGTCGTGGTGCGTGAAGCGGTGCACGTCGCGGTCGGAGAGCCGGGGGTACGGAGCGAAGAACCGGTAGTACTTGGACTCGTCCGAGACCTGCTCGTAGAAGCTGACCAGCCGGCCCGCGTCTTCGGTGGTGATGGGCCGGATCCGGGCCGTTCCGCCGTCGCGAAGGACCACGTCGGCTTCCCAGTGGTCCGGGTACGAGGGGTCGGACTCGGTCGTCATGGGGTCACCTTAAGGCTCGAACGCGCCGAGTGGCCCGGGCGCGGCGCATCGGGCAAGCTGGCTCGAATCAGGGCAAGCTGGGGTAGGTCGAATGGCGGGAAACTCGGGCCGAAGGTCGGTTCGTCCATTCCGGACGCCGTGAGAGACTGGTCTAGACAACCGTAAGAACCTGAAGGGCATCACCATGGCAGAGCGCCGCGTCAACGTCGGCTGGGCCGAGGGCCTGCACGCTCGTCCCGCCTCGATCTTCGTCCGCGCGACGACCGCTTCCGGCGTCCCGGTGACCATCGCGAAGGCCGGCGGCGACCCCGTCAACGCCGCCTCCATGCTGGCGGTTCTGGGCCTGGGCGCCCAGGGCGGCGAGGAGATCGTCCTCACCTCCGAGGCCGACGGCGCCGAGGTCGCACTGGACCGCCTCGCGAAGCTGGTCGCCGAGGGGCTCGAGGAGCTTCCCGAGACCGTCTGACCCTTCGGGTTCGACCCGCAGGACCCGCAGGACCCGCAGACTCGCAGACTTGCAGGACGTGCACGGCGAAGCCGTTGCCCCCGACCGCCGAGGTCGGGGGCAACGGCTTCGCTGCTTTTCCGCGCGGGAATCGGGAATCCGGTCGACCCGTCGGCCCGTCGGACCGGGGGGCGGAAATACACACACCACTGATGGGCGGAATGCGCGGAATTCCGGCGGCGGAATAAAGCGCGAGACGCGGGCGGCAATCAACCGGCCCGGATATCCCCCCTTTGTATACGGCGTTTGTTAATGCGGAACGCTTGCCGTGTTTACGGCAGGTTGCAAAGTCCTCACACGCATCCGGTGCGCCCCCGCCGCCCGGTCCACGTGCACCGCGGTCAGCGCCCGCGCCCGCTCGGCGTCGCCCCGGGCCACCGCGTCCACGATCGCGCCGTGCTCCGCCCAGGACTCCACGGGCCGCGCCGGGGCCTCCACCACGTACATCCAGGCCACCTTGTGCCGCATCTGCGTGAGCAGCGCGATCAGCCCGGGGCTGCCCGAGGCCTGGGAGAGCGTCTCGTGGAACCAGCCTCCCAGGGAGCGCAGATCCTCCCCCTGCCCCCTCCTGGCCCGCTCCTGGCCCAGTCTGACCAGGCCGCGCAGCACCTTGAGGTGGGCCTCGCTGCGCCGCCGGGCCGCCCGGGCGGCCGCGAGGGGCTCCAGGAGCATCCGCAGCTCCAGGAGGTCGGCCGCCTCCTGCTCGGTCGGCTCGGCCACGCAGGCGCCCGCGTGCCGCCGGGTGGTCACGAACCCCTCGGACTCCAGCGTGCGCAGCGCCTCGCGCACCGGGACGCGGGAGACTCCGTAGCGGCGGGCCAGCACCTCCTCGGTCAGCCGGCCGCCGGGCCCGAACACCCCGGAGACGATGTCGTCGCGGATCGCTGTGACTACCGTGTGCGCGGGAATACGCAAGACCGGACCTCCGCCTTTTTCGTATGGCTGTGCGCGTTGCGACTCTATTGCAACACACGATAATTTCCGAGGGCGGCCGGAAATACGAAACATTCACACACCGCGAAGCGCGAAGCGTGAAGGGTGAAGCGCGGAAGGGCGAAGAGCGAAGCACGACGAAGGCCCCGGCTCTCAAAGAGCCGGGGCCTTCGCGGAAGACGTGCGGTGGGGCGAGCGGGTCAGCCGTCAGACGGTGACGCCGTGCGAGCGCAGGTACGTGACCGGGTTGATGTCCGAACCGTAGTCGGCGCCGGTGCGGGCCTCGAAGTGCAGGTGCGGGCCGCTGGAGTTGCCAGTGGAGCCCGACAGGCCGATCTTCTGGCCGGGGATGACCTGCTGGCCGACGGAGACGCTCAGCGAGGACATGTGGCCGTACTGGGTGTACGTGCCGTCGGCGTGCTTGATGACGACGTTGTTGCCGTACGCGCCGCCGTAGCCCGCCTCGACCACCGTGCCGAGGCCCACGGCGTGCACCTCGGTGCCGGAGGCGGCGTGGAAGTCGATGCCGGTGTGGCTGCCGGAGGACCACATGCCGCCACCCGCTTGGTACTGGGTGCTGACATAGGTGTTGTCGAGCGGGGACACGAAGGTGTTGAGACGCTTGCGCTCCTCTTCGCGGGCGGCGCGCTCGGCGGCCTCGCGCTCGGCCTTGGCCTGCGCTTCGGCCTTCGCCTTGGCCTCGGCGGCCCGCTGCCGGGCGTCGGCCTCGGCCTGCGCCTTGGCGGCGGCGGCCTCGGCGGCGCGCTGCTGGGACTGGGCCTGGGCCTCGACGTCGCCGGCGAGCTCGTCGGCCACCACGATGGTGTTGAGGGCGCCGGTGTCCTCCATGGAGGGAGACTTGTCCGCGGCGAACGCGGGGCCGGCCAGGGAGCCCACGACGCCGGTGGCGGCGAGGGCGGCTATGCCGGCGTAGCCGGCGGTCCTGCGGCTCATTCGGCTCGAACCACGGTGCTTGCCGGCGGCACTACTGCCAAACGCCATGAAGGGGCTGATCCTTTCCTTCCCTCTCGCCTACCGGGTTAGCTGACGGGTTCGGAGCAGGAAGGTCTCCTACGGGCCCCTCTTGCGAGGTGGTCCGATTCACCCCAGGGACACAAGTGGGTCCCCGGCTCCCCAGGCTCGCGCCTGACGGGGACTCGGCGATCGCTGCCCGGTGCCGCGGATGCGGCGGTTACAACTGACGGACAGCACGGCCGACGCTAGGCGGATCATCAGCCAATCGCCAAACAGACACGCCCTTTTGTTGCGTACGCCACACCACATACAAGCAACCACACCACCAAAAGGATAGAAAAGGCAAAAGGGACTCCAGCGGGCAAGCCGCCGGAGTCCCTTGCCGGATTCCCTTGCACGACGGGCCAGTTGGCGACCCGCCGGCAGTCAACGGACGATCAGTTGGAGACCACGGTCAGTTGGAGACCACGGTCACCTCGCCGATCCCGAGGGCCCGCACCGGCTCCTCGATCTGCGAGGCGTCGCCGACCAGGACCGTGACCAGACGGTCCACCGGGAAGGCGCTGACGACCGCCGAAGTGGCCTCCACCGTCCCCGTTTCGGCGAGCCGCGCGTACAACTGCGCCTGGTAGTCGTCCGGGAGCTCCTGCTCGACCTGGTCGGCCAGCGTGCCCGCGACGGAGGCCGCCGTCTCGAACTTCAGCGGGGCCACGCCCACCAAGTTCTGCACGGCCACGTCCCGTTCGGCGTCGGTCAGGCCGCCCGCCGCGAGGGTGCGCAGCACCGTCCAGAGGTCGTCCAGGGCCGGACCGGTGTTGGGGGTGTCCACCGAGCCGCTGATGGCGAGCATCGAGGCGCCCTTGCCGTCGGCGGTGGAGCGCAGCACCTGGCCGAAGGCGCGCACGCCGTACGTGTACCCCTTCTCCTCGCGCAGCACCTTGTCCAGCCGGGAGGTGAGCGTGCCGCCCAGGCAGTAGGTGCCGAGCACCTGGGGCGCCCAGACCCGGTCGTGCCGGTCGGCGCCGATGCGGCCGATCAGCAACTGGGTCTGGACCGCGCCGGGCCGGTCCACGATGACCACGCGGCCCGTGTCGTCGGCGGTGATCGGCGGGACCGGGCGCGGGGCGGTGGTGTCACCGGTCCACGCGCCCAGGGTGTCGGCCAGGACGGCGTCCAGGTCGATTCCGGTCAGATCGCCGACGACCACCGCGGTGGCGGTCGCGGGGCGCACGTGGGCCTCGTAGAAGGCGCGTACGGCCGCGGAGTCGATGCGGGCGACCGTCTCCTCGGTCCCCTGACGCGGGCGGGACATCCGCAGGGAGGCCGGGAAGAGCTCCTTCGAGAGCTGCTTGGCGGCGCGGCGCTGCGGGTTGGCGCTCTCGTGCGGGATCTCGTCGAGCCGGTTGCGCACCAGGCGGTCGACCTCGGCGTCGGCGAAGGCCGGCGTGCGCAGCGCCTCGGCGACCAGCCCCAGCGCCTTGTGCAGGCGGGAGGCCGGGACCTCCAGGGAGACGCGCAGGCCGGGGTGGTCGGCGTGCGCGTCGAGGGTGGCGCCGCAGCGCTCCAGCTCGGCGGCGAAGTCCTCGGCGGAGCGCTTGTCGGTGCCCTCGGACAGGGCGCGGACCATGATCGTGGCCACGCCGTCGAGGCCCTCGGGCTCCGCGTCGAGCGGGGCGGCGAGGTTGATCTCGACCGCGACCACCTGCTGGCCGGGGCGGTGGCAGCGCAGCAGGGTCAGGCCGTTGGCCAGGACCCCGCGCTCGGGGGCCGGGAAGGCCCACGGCTGAGGCTCGCCGGCCTCGGGGCGCGGGTGGAAGGTCATCGTGACGGCTGCGGTGTCGCTCACTGCTCCGCCCCCTCGTTCTCGTCGCTCGCGTCGGTCTCTTCGGTGAGGTCGGTGTCGTCGTCTGCGCCGGCTTCGAGCGGCTCGTAGACGAGCACCGCGCGGTTGTCGGGGCGCAGTCGGGCCGCGGCCACGGCCTGCACCTCCTCGGCGGTGATGTCGAGGACGCGCTGGACGGCGGTCAGCGCCAGTTGCGGGTCGCCGAACAGCACCGCGAAGCGGCACAGTTCGTCGGCGCGGCCGGCCACCGTGCTCAGCCGGTCCAGCCACTCGCGCTCCAGCTGGGCCTGCGCGCGCTCCATCTCCTCGGCCGTCGGGCCCTCGGCGGCGAACCGCGCGAGCTCCTCGTCTACGGCCGCCTCGATGGCGGGCACCTCGACCCCGCTGGAGGTCTTGACGTCCAGCCAGCCCAGCGAGGGCGCGCCGGCGAGGCGCAGCATGCCGAAACCGGCCGCGACGGCGCTCTGGTCGCGGCGCACCAGGCGGTTGTGGAGGCGGGAGGACTCGCCGCTGCCCAGGACGGTCAGCGCCACGTCGGCGGCGTCGCACTCGCGGGTGCCGTCGTGCGGGAGCCGGTAGGCCGCCATCAGCGCGCGGGCCGGAACCTCCTCGACGACCTCCTCGCGCAGCTGCTCCCCCATGATCTCGGGCAGCGAGCCGTCGCGCGGCGGCTGCTTGCCGTCGTGGCCGGGGATGGTGCCGAAGTACTTCTCGACCCAGGCGAGCGTCTTCTCGGGGTCGATGTCGCCGACGACCGAGAGCACCGCGTTGTTGGGCGCGTAGTACGTACGGAAGAACGCGCGCGCGTCCTCCAGGGACGCGGCGTCCAGATCGGCCATGGAACCGATCGGGGTGTGGTGGTACGGGTGGCCCTCCGGGTAGGCCAGGGCCGTCAGCTTCTCGAAGGCCGTGCCGTACGGGACGTTGTCGTACCGCTGGCGGCGCTCGTTCTTGACGACGTCGCGCTGGTTCTCCATGGACTCGTCGTCCAGGGCGGCCAGCAGCGAGCCCATCCGGTCCGCCTCCAGCCACAGCGCGAGCTCCAGCTGGTGGGTCGGCATCGTCTCGAAGTAGTTGGTCCGCTCGAAGCTGGTGGTGCCGTTGAGCGAGCCGCCGGCTCCCTGGACCAGTTCGAAGTGGCCGTTGCCGGAGACGTTCTTCGAGCCCTGGAACATCAGATGCTCGAAGAGGTGAGCCAGGCCCGTACGTCCCTTGACTTCGTGGCGCGAGCCGACGTCGTACCAGAGGCAGACCGCGGCGACCGGGGTCAGGTGGTCCTCGGACAGCACCACGCGCAGGCCGTTGGCCAGCCGGTGCTCGGTCGCTGTGAGGCCGCCGGAGCCTGCGTGAGCTGTGGCCGTGTGACCCATGGGCATGTGGTCCCTTCGATCGCGATGCAGAGATTCCTGTCAGACCTGCCACTGTATGCAAGCGTGTCGGCAGGCGGAGAAGTTCCCGGCCCAGTCCTGGGTCGGAGTCGGCGTTGTCGGTGCCTCGGGCCACAATGGTCCGCGTCACCCCTGTCCGAAACCGCCCGCCCGCCCGTCCCAGCCCCGTCCCAGTCCAGTCCCAGCCCCACCCCGTGAGAGCTCAGCTCATCCCGAATCTTGGTTAAGGAGCCGCGCAGCGATGGCCCGCCGCAGCACGAAGACCCCGCCGCCGGAGGATTTCGAGGAGAAGATCCTCGACATCGACGTCGTCGACGAAATGCAGGGCTCCTTCCTCGAGTACGCGTACTCGGTGATCTACTCCCGCGCCCTGCCCGACGCCCGCGACGGCATGAAGCCGGTGCACCGGCGCATCGTCTACCAGATGAACGAGATGGGCCTGCGCCCCGACCGCGGCTACGTGAAGTGCGCCCGTGTCGTCGGCGAGGTCATGGGCAAGCTGCACCCGCACGGCGACGCGTCGATCTACGACGCCCTCGTGCGCATGGCGCAGCCCTTCTCCATGCGGCTCCCGCTGGTCGACGGCCACGGCAACTTCGGCTCCCTCGGCAACGACGACCCGCCGGCCGCGATGCGGTACACCGAGTCGAAGATGGCCGACGCCGCCTCGCTGATGACGGACGGGATCGACGAGAACACCGTCGACTTCGCCGCGAACTACGACGGCCAGGAGCGGGAACCGGTCGTCCTGCCCGCGGCGTACCCCAACCTGCTGGTCAACGGCGCGTCCGGGATCGCGGTGGGCATGGCCACCAACATGGCCCCGCACAACCTCGGAGAGGTCATCGCGGCCGCCCGCCACCTGATCCGCTACCCGGACGCGGACCTGGAAGCGCTGATGCGCTTCGTACCGGGTCCCGACCTGCCCACCGGCGGCCGGATCGTGGGCCTCTCGGGCATCAAGGACGCCTACGAGAACGGCCGCGGCACCTTCCGGATCCGTGCCACGGTGGCCCTGGAGGACGTGACCCCGCGCCGCAAGGGGCTGGTCGTCACCGAACTGCCCTTCACGGTCGGTCCCGAAAAGGTCATCGCGAAGATCAAGGACCTGGTCGGCTCGAAGAAGCTCCAGGGCATCGCGGACGTCAAGGACCTCACGGACCGCTCGCACGGCCTGCGCCTGGTCATCGAGATCAAGAACGGCTTCCACCCCGAGGCCGTGCTGGAGCAGCTGTACAAGCTGACGCCGATGGAGGAGACCTTCGGCATCAACAACGTCGCGCTGGTCGACGGGCAGCCGCTGACGCTGGGCCTCAAGGAGCTGCTGGAGGTCTACCTCGACCACCGCTTCGAGGTCGTGCGCCGCCGCAGCGAGTTCCGCCGCGGCAAGCGGCGCGATCGGCTGCACCTGGTCGAGGGCCTGCTCGTGGCGCTGCTCGACATCGACGAGGTCATCCGGATCATCCGGGACAGCGACAACTCCGCACAGGCCAAGGAGCGCCTGATGGAGCTCTTCTCGCTGAGCGAGATCCAGACCCAGTACATCCTGGACACCCCGCTGCGCCGCCTCACCCGCTTCGACCGGATCGAGCTGGAGTCCGAGCGCGACCGGCTGGCCGGCGAGATCGACGAGCTGACCGGGATCCTCGACTCCGACAGCGAGCTGCGCAAGCTGGTCTCGGCGGAACTGGCCGCGGTGTCGAAGAAGTTCGGCACGGAGCGCCGTACGGTGCTGCTGGAGTCGGCGGGGACGCCGGTCGCGGCGGTCCCGCTGGAGGTCGAGGACACCCCGTGCCGGGTTCTCTTGTCCTCCACCGGGCTGCTCGCGCGCACGCCGAACGCCGAGCCGCTCCCCGAGGAGGAGGGCGGCGCCCGTGCCAAGCACGACCTGATCGTCTCGCAGGTCGTGGCGACCGCGCGGGCGGAAGTCGGCGTGGTCACCTCGTACGGGCGGCTCCTGCGGCTGTCGGTCATCGACCTGCCGCAACTGCCCGACACCCACGCCGCGCCGAACCTGGCGGGCGGCGCCCCGGTCACGGAGTTCCTCTCCGCGCTGGAGGCCGACGAGAAGGTCGTCTGCCTGACCTCGCTGGACGAGTCCGGACAGGGTCTGGCGCTCGGCACCGAGCAGGGCGTGGTCAAGCGGGTCGTGCCGGACTATCCGGCCAACAAGGACGAGCTGGAGGTCATCACCCTCAAGGACGGTGACCGGATCGTCGGCGCGGTCGAGCTGCGCACGGGCGAGGAGGACCTCGTCTTCATCACCGACGACGCCCAGCTGCTGCGCTACCCGGCGGGCCAGGTCCGTCCTCAGGGCCGCCCGGCGGGCGGTATGGCGGGCATCAAGCTCGCGGACGGCGCCAAGGTGATCCACTTCTCTGCGGTGGATCCGGCGCGCGAGGCCGTGGTGTTCACGGTGGCGGGCTCGCACGGGACGCTGGACGACTCGATGCAGTCCGGGAAGCTGACCCCGTTCGACCAGTACCCGCGCAAGGGCCGGGCCACCGGCGGCGTGCGCTGCCAGCGGTTCCTGAAGGGCGAGGACGTCCTGCTGCTGGCCTGGGCGGGCGCATCCCCGGTCCGCGCGGCGGCGGCGAACGGCACTCCGGCCCTGCTGCCGGCCGCCGACCCGCGCCGTGACGGCTCGGGCACGGCGCTGCCGGCCGTGGTCGCGGCGCTGGCGGGGGCCGCGCTGTAGGACGTTCGAGGCGGTTCGGGTGGTACGTCCGAGGGACGTACCACCCGAATGGCGACTAGTGTTTTCCCTCTTGGCACTGGTGGGTGGGGCGGGAGAACAGAGCTGATGAGCCGTCGATCGAGCAACGGACTGATCGGGACCTGGGCGGAGGCGCAGCGCCGGGAGCAGCGGACGCAGCTGATCCAGCAGCGGGAGGCTGCAAGCCGACAGCGGGCGTACGAACGGGACGTGGCCCGGGGTCAGCGCGAGCAGCAGGCCGCCTACAAGCAGCACCGCGAGGCCGAGGCACGGCGGGCCACCGAGCAGCTCGACGCCCGGGTCGCCGCCCTGCAGGGGCTGTTGACGGCGGGCTGCCGGGCCCCGGCGTTCCGGATGGCCGCCCTGGTCCGGCCCGAGCGGCTCGAACCCTTCGACCCGGGGACCCTGGCGCACCCCGTGCCGCTGCCTCAGCTGCACCATTTCCAGCAGCAGAGCAGCGGCTGGACGCTGGGCTCGAACCGGCGAGCGCAGGCGGAACGGGAGGCGCACGCCCGGTACACGCAGGCCTGGCAGACGGCGCAGGCCGCGGAGCAGCAGCGGCGGCAGCAGCTGGCGGAGTACCGGCAGCAGTACGACCGCTGGGCGGCGGAGCAGCTCGCCGCGATCCGCGGACACAACGGCGGGCTCACCGAGCTGGCCGGGGCGCTTCGCGCGGGCGACGCGGAGGCCGCGGTGGAGTACTTCTCGGCGGCCCTGTACGCCTCGGCCGGCTGGCCGCAGGACCTGCCGCGGCAGGTGTCGGCGGCGTACGACCCCGCGCGGCGCCAGCTGGTACTGGACTGGGAGCTGCCCGGGTACGAGGTGGTGCCGGAGGCCAAGTCGGTTCGGTACGTGCCGAGTACGGACCAGGACAAGGAGACCGCCCGCCCGGCCACGCAGCGGCGGGCGGTCTACCGGGACCTGCTGGCGCAGTGCGTGCTGCTGGTGGTGCGCGATCTGTACGCGGCGGACGAGTTCGACGTGCTGGAGTCGGTCGTCGTCAACGGTTTCGTGGACGCCCACGATCCGGTGACGGGGCAGGAGGCGCAGCTCGTGCTCACCTCGGTGTCGGCGGCGCGGCCGGCTTTCGCCGGGCTGCGGCTGGAGCTGGTGAGCGCGGTGGACTGTCTGGTGGAGGGGTTGGGCGGGCAGTTGTCCGCACGGCCGGACCAGCTGGCCGTCGTCCGCCCCGAGCGTCGGCCCGGTGAGGTCGGCGGCGTCGTCCGTCACGGCGGGCACGCGGGCCGCGACGAGGACGAGGACGAGCCGGACCTCTTCGCGATGGACCCGATCGCCTTCGAGAATCTGGTGGCGGAGCTCTTCCGGGCGATGGGCATGGAGGCGGTGACCACGCAGAGGTCGGGCGACGGCGGGGTGGACATCGAGGCGAACGACCCGTCCCCGATCACGGGCGGGCGGATCGTGGTACAGGTCAAGCGCTACCGCAACACCGTGTCCCCCACGGCGGTCCGGGATCTTTACGGCACGGTGCAGGACAAGGGAGCGAACAAGGGGGTGCTGGTCACCACCGCGACCTTCGGGCCCACGTCCTACACCTTCGCCAACGGCAAGCCGCTGGAGCTGGTTCCCGGCGCCGCGCTCGTGGACCTGCTGCACCGGCACGGACTGCGTGGCCGCCTCGGCCCGGGCGCGGCGCCCTCGATCCCGGCCCAGCGGACGGCCGAGCCGGAGCCCGCCGCGGACCACAACGTGCTCGGCATGTCCTGGGCTGGGCCGGTCGCGCTGGACGTGTGCGCGCTGGTCTGCGAGGGCGGCCGGGTGCTGAGCGAGGACCACTTCGTGTTCTTCAACAACCCGAACACCCCGGACGGTTCGGTACGGACCCACGCGCACGCGGCGCCGGACAAGGCGGCGCTCCTGGTCGCCTTCGAGGCGTTGCCGCCGCGGGCCGACCGGCTGGTCCTCGTCGCCGCGATCGACCCCGAGGTCAATCCGAACGCCGACCTGGCGGGCTTCACCGACGCCCGGATCCGGCTGCTGGGGGCGGGCGGCGAGGAGCTGGGCCGGCTGGAGGTCTCCGACGGCCGCGCCGGCGAGACGGCCCTGGTCCTGGGCTCCTTCCGGCGTCGCGCGGGCGGCGACTGGGACTTCGTCGTCGGCGGCAAGGGGTACCCGGGCGGACTGGAGCCCCTGCTGGGCGACTTCGGCATCGAGGTCGCCTGAGCGGCACCGGCTGCGCTCAGAAGTCCTCGGGGTCGGCGTCCGGGTCCGGGTCCGGGTCCTGCTCCGAGGCCGACGCCGACGGGCGGTGTACGTAGCGCAGGACGCCCCACATGCTCTCCGGGGTCCCGCGCCACGGCTCGGGTTCCCGGCAGCTCTCCAGCTCGCGGAGCAGGGCCGGGCCGTCGGTGCCCGAGCCGATCAGGACGAGCTGCGTCAGGCGCGCCTCGCCCCGTCCCCAGGGGTGCGGGGCGAAGCGGAGGAAGCGGCCGACCGCGTGGACTTCGTAGCGCTCCTCGTGGCCGGGGACGCCGAAGTAGACGGAGCCCTTGATCCGGTAGAGGCCGGACGGGCGGCGGTCGAGGAACTCGATGAACCGGCGTGGGCCGAGGGCCTGCTCGGACACGAACTCCGTGCTCGCGTAGGCGGCATGGATGTGACCGGTGTGATCACCGTCGTGGTCGTGGTCGTGGTGATCGTGTGCCTGGGCCAGCAGGTCCTCGAAGGAGAGCTGGCCGCGCGTCTCGGTCCACGGGCGGCGGTCGAAGAGCAGTTCCGGGTCGATCCGCCCGTGGTCGGCGCCGACGACCGGGATCCCCGGTGCGCAGAGCTCGGCGAGCGCGGTCTCGATCCGGGTGCGTTCGGCGGCGTCGATCCGGTCGGTCTTGTTGAGCACCACCAGGTCGGCGACGGCGAGGTGCCGGTCGGTCTCGGGGTGCCTGGCCCGGGTAGCGTCGAACTCCGCCGCGTCGACGACGTGCACCATGCCGCCGTAGCGGACGGCCGGATTCTCGTTGGCGACGAGCATCCGGACCATCTCCTGCGGCTCCGCCAGCCCGCTCGCCTCGATGACGATCACGTCGATGCGGTGGACGGGGTCGGCGAGCTTCTCGAGGTACGCGTCCAGCTCGCTGCCGTCCACGGCGCAGCACAGGCAGCCGCCGCCGAGGGAGACCATCGAGTCGCCGACCTGGCCGGCCACCGACATCGCGTCGACCTCGATGGAGCCGAAGTCGTTGACGACGACCCCGATCCGGGTGCCGCCCCGGTTGCCGAGGAGGTGGTTGAGGGCGGTCGTCTTGCCGGATCCGAGGAATCCGGCGAGGACGATGACGGGGATGCTGTTCACCCGGTCGATCGTAGCCAGCGTCAGCCGAGGGCGGGGACCGGCTGGGGCGGGGTCGGACCGGTGTAGCGGGCGGCCGGCCGGATGATCTTCGAGTCGGCGGCCTGCTCCAGGACGTTCGCGCTCCAGCCGACCACCCGGGCCGCGCAGAAGGTCGGCGTGAACATCTCGCGCGGCAGCCCGCACAGCTCCATGACCACGCCCGCGTAGAACTCCACGTTGGTGTGCAGTTCCCGGCCCGGCTTGAGCTCGGCGAGGATCTCCTCGACGTGCCGCTCGACCTCCACGGCGAAGTCCACGAGCGGGCCGCCGAACTGCAGGGCGATCCCGCGCAGCATCCGCGAGCGCGGGTCCTCGGTGCGGTAGACGGGGTGTCCGAAGCCCATGATCCGGTCTCCCGCGAGGACTCGCTCGCGGATCCAGGGGTCGATCCGGTCCGCCGTACCGATGGCGTCCAGGGTGTCCAGGGCCCTGCTGGGGGCGCCGCCGTGCAGCGGGCCGGAGAGCGCGCCGATCGCCCCGGTGAGGCAGGCCGCGACGTCGGCGCCGGTGGAGGCGATCACGCGGGCGGTGAAGGTGGAGGCGTTGAAGCCGTGGTCGATCGTGGAGATCAGGTACCGCTCGACCGCGCGGGCCCTGACCGGCTCGGGTTCTCCTCCGGTCAGCATGTAGAGGTAGTTGGCGGCGTACGGGAGGTCGTCCCGCGGCTCCACCGGTTCCAGGCCGTGGCCGAGCCGGTACAGGGCGGTGAGCAGGGTCGGTACGGCGGCGCAGGCGGCCAGTGCGTCGGCGGCCCGGCGTTCGGGGGTCAGGTCGTAGACCGGGCGGAAGCCGGCGGAGGCGCCGAGCAGCGAGAGCGCCGTGCGCAGTCCGGCGAGCGGGCCGGAGAGGGCGGTGGCGCGGGCCAGGGCGGGCAGGGCGTCCCGCACCTCGGCGGGGAGCCTGCGCAGCGGGGCGATCTCGGCCGCGAAGGCGGCCCGTTCGGCGGCGTCGGCGGGTAGGGCCCCGCGGAACATCAGGTGCCACACGTCCTCGAAGGTGCGGGTCCCGGCGAGCTCGACGGCGGAGTACTGGCGGTAGTGGTAGAAGCCCTCACGGCCTCGGACGTCACCGAGCTGGGTCTCGGTGACCACGACTCCCGCGAGTCCGCGGGGGCTTTCGGCGGGTCCGGGTGCGGGTGCGGGTGCGACGGTGGTGTTCATGGATCGACCATCCACGATGACTCAATCACTGTCAATGTTGATCGACTCAACATATGTAGGGTGTGTGTCATGAACGACGAGCCCGGTGAGCGAAGGATCGGCACCCAGGAGGCGGCCCGGCTGCTGGGGGTGAAGCCCGCGACCGTGTACGCGTACGTCAGCCGCGGCCAGCTCACGAGCCGCCGCGACCCGGTCGGACGCGGCAGCAGTTTCGACGCGCGCGAGGTGGAGGCCCTGGCCCGGCGCAGCCGGCGCGAGGCGGCGGGGCCCTCCGGCGCCGCCGCCTCCGCCGGGGAGCTCTCCGTACGCACCGCGCTCACCCTCATCGAGGCCGACCGGTACTACTTCCGCGGCGTGGACGCCGTGGAGCTGGCCTCGCGGTACCGCTACGAGGAGGTCGCCGAGTGGCTCTGGACGGGGACCCTGGTGCGCGGGGCCCGGTTCACCGCTCCCCCGGAGTCCCTCGCCGCGGCCCGGCGGGCGGTCGCCGCGCTGCCCGAGCACAGCGGTCCGATCGACCGGCTGCGGGTGGCCGTCGCCGCCGCGGCGGTCGCGGACCCGCTGCGCTTCGACCTGTCCGGGCCGTCCGTACTGGGCTCCGCGCGCTCCCTGATCCCCACCCTGGTCGGCGCCCTGCCCGAGGTGGGCCCGGCGCAGTGGGGCGGGGACGGCCGCCTCTCCCGGCAGCTGTGGCCCCGGCTCTCCGCCCTGGACCCCGATCCGGACGCGCTGGCCGTGCTGGACCTGGCCCTGGCCCTGCTGACCGACCACGATCTGGCCGCCTCGACCCTGGCCGTACGGGTGGCCGCGTCGGCGCGCGCGCATCCGTACGCGGTGGTCTCGGCCGGGCTCGGGGCGCTCGAAGGCCCCCTGCACGGCGCGGCCGGGCGGCTCGCGCACCGGATGCTCGTGGAGGTGCTGGAGCGGGGCGGCGCGGCCCCGGTGGTGGCGGAGTACCTGCGGGCCGGGCGCCGGGTGCCCGGGCTCGGGCACCGGCTGTACGCGGCCGAGGATCCGCGGGCGACGGCGCTGTTCGCGCGGCTGGAGCCGCTGGCGCAGGCCGGTCCGGCGCTGGGTGCGGCGCGCGAGGTGGCAGGGGTGATGGCCCGGCACGGCGGCGGCCTGTACCCCAACGTGGACCTGGCGCTGGCGGTGCTGACGGTCTCCTGCGGGATGGCCCCGGAAGCCGGGGAGACCGTCTTCGCGGTGGCCCGTACGGCCGGGTGGATCGCGCACGCCCTGGAGGAGTACGAGGAGCGCCCGCTGCGGATGCGACCGAGCGGGCAGTACCACGGGCCCCGCCCGCCACAGCCGTTGCCGTGACGGGCGGGATGGCCGTTTGGTTGGTTGGGGCGGTCCGGCTGCGGCGTCAGGTCCGCAGCCAGACCGCCGTGTCCTGCCCGAGCAGCCCGTCCGCATCCAGGGCGGAGCTGCTCAGCAGGAGGCTCGTGTGGGCCGGCAGCGGGACCGGCTCCGGGGACAGGTTGGCCACGCAGACCAGTCCGTCGGGGCGGCTGAAGGCGAGCACCCCGGCCGGCGCGGGCAGCCAGTCCAGCGATCCGCCGCCGAAGCCGGCCGCGGCGCGGCGCAGCCGCAGGGCCGTCCGGTAGAGGGTGAGCATCGAGGCCGGGTCCCCGTCCTGCCGGTCCGCGGCGTACTGCGGCCAGCTCGCCGGCTGGGGCAGCCAGGGCTCGTTCCAGGGCTCGGCGGTCCACGGCAGCGGGACCCTGCACCCGTCCCGTCCGGGGTCGGTGCCACCGGACCGGAAGTGCATGGGGTCCTGGATCCGGCCGAGCGGGATGTCGGCCTCCGGAAGCCCCAGTTCCTCGCCCTGGTACACGTAGACGGCGCCGGGCAGGGCGAGGGTCAGCAGCGCGGCGGCGCGGGCCCGGCGGGTGCCCAGCGCCAGGTCGGCGGGGGTCCCGAAGGCCTTGGTGGCGAAGTCGAAGCCGGTGTCGGCGCGCCCGTAGCGGGTGACCGTACGGGTCACGTCGTGGTTGCACAGCACCCAGGTGGCGGGGGCTCCGACGGGGGCGTGCTCGGCGAGGGTCTCCTCGATGGAGGTGCGCAGCCGGCCGGCGTCCCACGGGCAGCTGAGGAAGGAGAAGTTGAAGGCGGTGTGCAGCTCGTCGGGGCGCAGGTAGCGGGCGAAGCGCTCGGAGTCCGGCAGCCAGACCTCGCCGACGAAGATGGCCCCGTACTCGTCGGCGATGGCCCGCCACGAGCGGTAGACGGTGTGCAGGTCGTCGCGGTCGATGTACGGGTGGACCTCGCCGGGCCACGGCTCGGGCGGGCGGCCGGCCAGGTCGGGCAGGGCCGGGTCCTTGGCGAGCAGGGCGGCGGAGTCGATCCGTACGCCGGAGACTCCGCGTTCGAACCAGAACCGCAGGACTTCCTCGTGTTCCCGGCGGACGGCGGGGTGGTCCCAGTTGAGGTCGGGCTGCTCGGGGGTGAAGAGGTGCAGGTACCACTCCCCGTCCGGTACCCGCGTCCAGGTGGCCGCTCCGTTGAACTGCGAGGGCCAGTCGCCCGGCGGCAGTTCGCCGTTCTCGCCGCGGCCGGGCCGGAAGTGGAAGAGCTCCCGCTCGGGGCTGCCGGGGCCGGCGGCGAGGGCGGCCTTGAACCAGGCGTGCTGGTCGGACACGTGGTTCGGGACGATGTCGACAATGGTGCGGATGCCCAGCTCTCGGGCTTCGGCGATGAGCTTCTCGGCTTCGGCGAGGGTGCCGAAGGCGGGGTCGATGGTGCGGTAGTCGGCGACGTCGTAGCCGCCGTCGGCGAGCGGGGAGAGGTACCAGGGGGTGAACCACAGGGCGTCGACGCCCAGTTCGGCGAGGTAGGGGAGGCGGGCCCGGACGCCCACCAGGTCACCGGTGCCGTCCCCATCGCCGTCGGCGAAGCTCCGTACGTACACCTGGTAGATGGCGGCCGAGCGCCACCAGTCGGAGGCGTTTTCGGGCAGGGGAAAGCCAGCCACGGAGGGGTCCTTTCACTGCGGTCTTTTCACTGCGGTCTTTCACAGAGGGCGGCCGGGCAGGGCGGCGGTGCGGGGTGGTGCTCACCCCTTGAGGGAGCCTGCCGTCAGGCCGCTCATGATGTTGCGCTGGAAGATCAGGAAGATGATGAGCGTGGGCGCCGAGGCCATCGCGAGCGCGGCGACGAGATGGTTCTCGGGCACTCCCCTGGCGAGCGAGTAGATGCCGACGTTGAGCGTCTGCAGGGCCGGGTCGGGGAGGGTGAGCATGGGCCAGAGGAAGTCTTTCCAGACTCCGACGATGGCGAAGATCGACACGACGCCGAGGACGGGCCGGGACATCGGCAGGACCACGGAGCGCAGGGTGTGCAGGGAGGAGGATCCGTCGATGGCGGCGGCATCGAGGATCTCGCCGGGGATGGAGTCGAAGAATCGTTTCAGAAGGAAGATGTTGAAGGCGTTCGTGACCGAGGGCAGCCAGATCACCCAGGGCGTGTTGAGCAGGTTCCGTTCGATGAGCGGCATGTCCAGGACCGTGAGGTACTGCGGGACGACGAGGACGGTGGCCGGGATCATCAGCGTCGCCAGCATCATGCCGAGGACGGCCTTGCCGAAGACCGGGCGGAGCTTGGACAGCGAGTAGGCGGCGGCCACGTCCAGGACGAGCTGGAAGGCCAGGGCGCCGAAGGCGTAGTAGAGGGTGTTGAACAGCAGTCTGGCGAGGTCCATGACCTTCCAGGCCGCCGAGTAGTTCGCGGCGTGCAGGGAGTCCGGCACCACGGTCGGCGGGACCTGGGTGAACTCCGCGGTGCTCTTGAGGCCATTGACGACCATCCAGTAGAGGGGCCCGAGGAAGACGACCGTGAAGCCGATCACGACCACGGCCAGGGCGGTCCAGTAGGCGATCTTGCCCCGGGTGCGGCCGAGCTGGGCCGGCGATATGAGCGTGCGCTCTGACATGTGAGGTGCTCCCGTCAGTTCTCGTTGTCGCGGCTCAGCCGGACGTACACGGCGGAGAAGCCGGCGAGCAGGACGAGCAGGCACAGGCCCAGGGCCGCGGCGCCGCCGTACTGGTTGAAGCTGAAGGCGTACTGGTAGATGAGGACGACGACGGTGGTGGTCGATCCTTCGGGGCCGGCGCCGCCCGTGAGCATGAACGGTTCGACGAACACCTGCATCGTCGCGATGATCTGCATGAGCAGCATCAGCGAGAGGATGAGCTTGGTCTGCGGGATCGTGACGTGCCAGATCTTGCGCAGCAGCCCGGCTCCGTCGAGCTCCGCCGCTTCGTAGAGCTCCCCGGGGACGCCCTGGAGGGCTGCCAGGTAGATCAGGGTCGCGCCGCCCATGTTCATCCAGGTGGAAGCGATGACTACGGAGAGCATCGCGGTATCGGTGGATTGCAGCCAGTCTTGCGCCGGCAAGTGCAGGAATTCCAGAATCCTGTTGAAGACCCCGTAACCGGGGTCGTAGAAGTACTTGAAGAGCAGGATCGAGGCCACCGGCGGCATCATCACCGGGAGGTAGACCAGCAGGCGCAAGTAACCCTGCGCGTGCCGGAATTCGTTGAGCACGATCGAGACCACGAACGGGACGGCGAAGCCGAGGACCAGCGCGAGCCCGCTGAAGAGCAGGGTGTTGCGCCAGGCCTGCCAGAACGCCGGGTCGTTGAAGACGTAGCGGAAATTGTCCCAGCCGACCCAGTGGACGGCTCCGCCCTCGGTCTTCTGGAAGGCCAGCAGGAACTCCCGGACCATCGGGTACCAGGAGAAGAAGGAGAAGCAGAGGACGGCGCCGATCAGAAAGCCGTGGGCCGAGAGGTTCCGCTTGAACGCCCGGGTGAATTCCTCGCGGGAGGTACCGGACAGGGTGGGAGCCGACATCGCCGCTCGCTCCTTGGTGGGTGGGTCGTCGCCATCGATGTGCGGGGTACGGGGCCTGCGGGCGGGTCCGGGCCGGGGAGGCCGCCCGGACCTCCCCCGGCCAAGACGCGCCCCGGGACCGCTACTGGTTGGCCAGTACCTGGTTGACGGCCTTCTCGGCTTCCGCGAGGAGCTGCGCCGAGTCGGCGTCCTTGTTGGTCAGGACTCCCGACATCACCTTGTCGAGGACCTTGTAGACCTCCTGGGCCTTCGCCGGCTCGGCCTTGCCGGCCACCGGGTTGTCCAGGAAGGACTTGAAGTTGGCGACCGGCATCGTGGCGCTGGCGGCCTTGAGCTCGTCGTCCTTGGCCTTGCTGGCGCCGGTGAAGAAGGCGGGCTGCGGAAGCCCGACCGGCAGGCCGTCGGCCTTGGAACGGTCGTACTGGAACTGCCCCTTGCCGACGGAGAGGGTCTTGAAGTTCAGCCAGGCGATCGCGGCCTTGACCTTGTCCGGCGAGCTGCCCTTCTTGATCATGTATCCGTTGCCGCCGGCCAGCGTCGCGGCGCCGCCGGGGATGGGGCCCATGCCGAAGTTCTCGTACTTGCCGGCGAGCTGCTGGACCATGTAGGTGATGTCGTCGGGCGCGGCGAGGAACATGCCGAGCTTGTCCGAGGCCATCTGCTTCTGCAGGTCACCCCACTTGAGCAGCTGGGTCTTGCCCATGCTGTCGTCCTCCCAGCGCATGGCGTGGAGGTTGTCCACGAGCTGCTTGCCGGTCGGGTTGTTGAAGGCCGCCTTGCCGTCGGCTCCGACGACGTCGCCGCCCATGCCGTACATCGCGGCCGTGAAGTGCCAGCCGCCGGTGTTCTCGACGCTGTACTCGCCGTAGCCGGCGGTGCCGTTGCCGAGTGCCGCGATCTTCTTGGCGGCCGCGCGGACCTCGTCCCAGGTGCGCGGGGGCTGGTCGGGGTTGAGGCCCGCCTGCTGGAAGAGCTTGCGGTTGATCAGAAGGCCCATCGTGTAGTTGCTGGTGGGCAGCCCGTAGAGCTTGCCATCCTGCTTCAGGGTGTTGACGACGTTCTTGTCGATGTCGTCGATGCCCGGAACGGTCTTGGCCCTGACGTACGCCGAGATGTCCTCGGCGCCGTCGTTGTCCAGGACCTGCTTGAGGTCGGTGAAGTAGGCGTAGAAGACGTCCGGCTGGGACTTGGCCTTGAGCATCGCCGTGAACCGCGGGGGCTCCAGGCACTGGCCGGGGGTGGAGCGGCCGTCGATCGTGACGTTCGGGTAGGTCTTGTTGAACCCCGCCACGTCCTCCTTCCACTGCTTGAGCTCGGCGGCCTTCGCCGCCGGCGGCATGCAGTCGATGGAGAGGGTGACCTTGGTCTTCGGGTCGAGCGGCGCGGAGGCGTCCGTGGAACCGCCGGACGGCTGGTTCTTGGTGTCGTCCCCGCTGCTGCTCGTGCCACAGGCCGCGAGGGCGGTGACGGCGAGCGCCGAGACGAGGGCGGTCGCGGTGGTGCGGCGGATGTTGGTTCTCATCGGTGGTCCCCTTCGAGCATCGAGCAGGAGGCTTGGGGCGTGTAAGGAGGCGAGCGCGGCACACTCAACCACCACCTACAGATGAACGCAATATCTCGCGCAGATTTCGCAAGAGATTGGCAGCAGAGCGCCGGACGGCTCGGATGGGGAACGCAAAACAGGGCCCCGAAACGTCAGCGGGACGTTTCGGGGCCCTGTGGCTGGGGGCCGGACTCGGTGGGAGCCCGGCGGGGCGCTACGCCGGACGGGGGCGCGGCACCTGCGCGGTGGAGCCCCGCACGACGAGCTCGGGCTCGAAGAGCAGCTCTCCGGGCTGTACGGCGGCCCCCTGGATCTGCGCGGTGAGCAGCTCCACGGCAGCCCGGCCCATGGCCTCGATGGGCTGCCGGACAGTGGTCAGCGGGGGCTCGGTGCAGTTCATGAAGGCCGAGTCGTCGTACCCGACGACGGAGACCTCGCGGGGCACGTCCAGCCCGCGGCGGCGGGCCGCCCGGATGGCCCCCAGGGCCAGGGGATCGCTCGCGCAGATGATGCCGGTCACCCCGCGGTCCAGCAGCCTCGAGGTGGCCGCGTGGCCGCCCTCAAGGGAGAACAGCGCCCGCTCCACGTGTGCGGCGGGCAGCTCGGTGCCGGCCGCCGCGGCGACCGCCTGGGCGGCCACCAGCTTGCGCAGGGAGGGGATGTGGTCGGGCGGGCCCAGCACCAGGCCGATGCGCTCGTGGCCGAGGGAGGCCAAGTGGCGCCAGGCCTGTTCGACCGCGACGGCGTCGTCGCAGGAGACGCACGGGAAGCCGAGGTCCTCTATCGAGGCGTTGATGAGCACCACCGGGACCTTGCGGTCGTGGAGCAGCCGGTAGTGCTCGTGCGGGGCGTCGGCCTGCGCGAAGAGCCCGCCGGCGAAGACGACGCCGGACACCTGCTGCTGGAGCAGGAGCTCGACGTAGTCGGCCTCGGAGACCCCGCCGGTGGTCTGCGTGCAGAGCACCGGGGTCAGCCCCTGCTGGGCCAGCGCGCCGCCGATCACCTCGGCGAAGGCCGGGAAGATCGGGTTCTGGAGTTCCGGCAGGACCAGGCCGACCAGCCGGGCGCGTTCGCCGCGCAGCTGGGTGGGGCGCTCGTAGCCGAGGACGTCCAGGGCGGTGAGCACGGACTGGCGGGTCGCCTCCGAGACACCCGGCTTGCCGTTGAGCACCCGGCTGACCGTTGCCTCGCTGACCCCCACCTTCTTCGCCACTTGAGCAAGTCGTCGCGTCATGAGCGCAAGAGTAGCGCAAACAATGCAAGTTCCTTGCAGTTCGATTACGGCCAGTTTGGCCCATCGGAAACCGGCGCGGAACCCCCCGCGCCCCACCGGTCCCATCGGGCCCCGGGGCGGCGAGCGGCGGGGCACCCCGAAGGGATGCCCCGCCGCCCTCGTGCCCTGCGGTACGCCGCCCGCTACGGCAGCTGGTTGATCCTGAACGTCGAGGTCGTGTTCCGCACGTCCACGGCGTTGTCGCTCATCCGCAGGTTGTGGAACGTGACCTCACCGACCGCCGGGCCCTGTCCCGCCTCGGGCATCTCGTTGGCCCAGAGACCGAAGCCGGACTTGGCGTCGAAGGCGTCACCGCTCTTCTTCGCCCCCGTGATGGTGATGTCGCGCAGGATGGTGTCCTTGATGGGATTGACCGGCTGGCCTCCGATGTACTGCGTCTGGAACATGATTCCGCTGTACGTCGGATCGACAATGTCCACGTTGTTGATGCGGATTCCCTGGAACACCTTGGACGCGGAGAAGATCCAGATTCCCGGGAAGGTCTGCGCCCCCCAGAAATGGCCTCCGGCCCGGACGATCGAGATGTTCTCGAAGAGCGTCGGGTCGGTCCCGAATCCGTTCATCGGATACCCGAAGTCCAGCGAGCTGATGGTGATGCCCGAGTAGACGAGGATGTCGGCGATGTAGATGTTGCGGAAGGTGTTGTTGAAGCCGCCGTAGACGGCGACACCGGCCGCGCGCCAGGTGAGGATCGCGCTCAGGTTCTCGTAGACGTTGTTCTTCATGTCCGCGCCGCCCGCGTCGATCGCGGAGAACAGCGCGAAGCTGTCGTCACCCGTGGAACGCGCCTCGATGTTGGTCACGAGGTTGTCCGTGCTGCCGTTGGTCATGTTGATGCCGTCGGCGAAGGTGTCGCGGATCCGCGAGTTCTTGATGGTGATCCGGTCGGTGTTGGCGCCCCAGTAGAGGCACACCTGGTGTTCGTTCCAGATGTTGTCGATGGTCATGTCGGTCACGTTGGAGAAGTCGAAGACCTTGCCCGGACCGTCGATGCGCGAGGTGTAGTTGCCGAAGTAGGCGAAGCCCGTGAAGGACGAGCCCTTCGCGGTGCCCTCCGCGCGCCAGCCGTTGTCGGTGTTGTCCTGCGAGGACGGGGCGTGGAAGCGGGTGAACCACGGTCCGGCTCCGACGACCTGCACGGCCTTCCCGTACACCTGGAACTTGCTCGCCGTGCCGTAGTCGCCCGGCGGCAGGTAGACGCCCACGAGCTTGCCCGTGGTGTCCATGCGGACCTTGTCCAGGGCGTTCTGCACGTCCTGGTGGGTGAAACCGGCGGGCACCGTGTAGGTCGCCGGGTCGGGGTTGGGGATCACCGCGGCCTGTTCCAGGCTCACGAAGTCGATCGCGTAGGTGGTGGTGTTCGCCGCGTCCTTCTGGAGGCGGATCTTGCTGCCCTGCGGGACGGTCTCGCCGAGGAGGATGTTGGCCTCGTCGTAGATGTGCCGCGGGGCTCCGGCGCTCGGCGCGTTGCCCGGCCCGGCCTCGGCCCCGTAGAGCCAGGCGTACTTCGAGGTCAGCGGCAGGGCCTTCTTGAGGACGCCGTTGACGTAGACGTTGATGGTGGAGTCGATGCCGCCACCGCTCGGGGCGTCCGGGATGGAGAAGCGGGTGACCAGGGTGTTGGTCGGGGCGCGGGTGGTGAACTCGACGTACTCGCCCGTCGCGTCCAGATTCACGGCCTTGCGGCCCGAGGCCTCGCCGGCGATGTCGCCGACGGTCCGGTTGGGGCCGACGACGGCCGCGCCGCCGCCGACCACGCCGTCCTCCGCCTCGTAGGTGTCGTAGGGCATGTTCGCCCCGCGGCCGACGAAGAAGGGCTTGGTGGAGGTGTTGTTGGCGCGCTTGACCGGCAGTTCGTTGGCGTCGTCGGCGAGGACCACCTTGACGGTGTACTTGCCGTTGGCCGCCGTCCAGCTGCCGAGCGCGATCGGCGGCGAGGAGGCACCGGCCGCGAGCGCGCCGCTGAAGGATCCCGTCAGGGTACGGACGGTGGCGCCGCCCGCGTCCTGCAGGGTGAGGGTGACGTTGTGGGTGCCCGCGGCGGCGGCCACGGTGCCCTGGTTCTTGACCGTGACGGAGAAGTCCACGGACTGGCCGGCGGACGGGGCGCTCGGCGACCACCCGACGGACGAGGCCACCAGGTCCGAGCTGTCGACGGGGCGGACCACCAGCGGAGATCCGGTGAGGCTGTTGTTGGTGTCGTTCTGCTCGATGACCGTGTTCGCCTCGTCGACGATCGCACTCAGCGGGTAGCTGCCCGCGTCCCGCGGGCCGATGCCGGCCGTGACGGTGGCCGTGGCGCCGGCGGCCAGCGCGGGCACGTTGGCGGAGGCGATCTTCGAGCCGCCGAGCTGGAAGGAGACGGAGGTCGCCGGCGCCGGGGCCGGGCCGCTGTTCTTGACGGTGGCGGACAGGGCGACGGAGTCCGACTCGACCGGCGTGGCCGGGCTGGCGCTCACGGCGGTGACCTGGAGATCCGGGTTGGGCGCCGCGACGCCGATGACCTGGAACTCGGCGATCTGGCCGTTGGAGGAGCCGGTGTTGGAGGTGAAGCGCAGCTGCACGTCCGCGACCCGGGCGTTCACCGGGATGGTGACGGTGTTGGAGCCGGAGGCCGGGTTGAAGACGTAGTCCTTGGCGGCCACCAGGCCGGTGACGCCCGAGGCGCTCTGTTCGCGGCCGAGGACCTGGATGTTCTGGGTGCGGGTGCCCCAGCTGCTGTCCGGGTTGAGCTTGAGGACCAGGCGGTCGACGTCGGCGTTGGAGCCGAGCTTGACGGTCAGCGTGCTCGGGTAGGCGCCGCCCGCGCCCTCCCAGTAGGTGGCGGTGCTGTTGTCGTTGGCGTTCTCCGCGACGAAGGTGTGGATCACGGAGGAGCCCTCGATGGGCTTGCCGACGGCCAGGTTGGAGCCGCCTGTCCCTCCGCTGCCGTTGCGGGTCACGGAGTTGCTGTCGCCGGAGCGGTTGCCCGCCGCGTCCTTGGCCCGGACGAAGTAGCTCACGGTGGCGGTGGCCGGCTGTGTGTCCGTGTGGGTGGTGACGTTGCCCGCGACCGTGGTGAGCAGCACGTTGTTGGCGAAGACCTCGTACCCGCTGACGCCGACGTTGTCGGTGGAGGCCTGCCAGGCCAGCTTGATCTGGCCGGAGGCCGGCTCGGTGAAGGCCAGGGCCGCCGGGGCGGTCGGGGCCTGGGTGTCGCCTGTGTCGCCGACGCGGGTGACGCTGTTGCTGTTCGCCGACTGGTTGCCGGCCGCGTCCTTGGCCCGGACGTAGTAGGTCACGCTCGCGGAGGCGGGCTGGGTGTCGGTGTAGGTGGTGACGTTGCCCGCGACGCTGGTGCGCAGCTGGTTGTTGGCGTAGACGTCGTAACCGGTGACGCCCGTGTTGTCGGTGGCGGCGTTCCAGGTCAGCTTGATCTGGCCGGTCGCGGGCTCGGTGTAGGCGAGCGCCGTCGGGGCGGTCGGGGCCTGGGTGTCGCCGGTCGTCGGGCCGTAGACCTCCAGCTCGGAGAGCTGCCCGCCGGGCTGCACGGAGTTGGCCGATATCCACACCCGCACGTAGCGGGTGGTGGTGGCGTCGAAGGTGACGGTCACCGCGTTGGCGCCGGCGGCGTTGAACTCGTACGTCTTGGACGCCGTCAGGTCGGTGTGGTCCGTGCCGTTGGCGCTGCCCTGGATCTTGAGGGTCTGGGTGCGGGCGCCCCAGTTCTCGGGCAGCTTGAGGACCACGCGGTCCACGCGGACCGAGGAACCCAGGTCGGCCTGGAGCCACTGGGGCATGGCGTTGTTGACGCTCTCCCAGTAGCTGGCGGCGTTGCCGTCGCCGGCATTGCCCGGCACGTAGACCTGGGTGTTGCTGCTCGCGGTGAAGGTCTTGCCGAGGGCCAGGTTGGTCCCGGAGTCACCCGGGGCGCGGACCTCCAGCTCGGAGAGCTGGGCGGCCTGCCACCCGGTGTTGGCGGTGATGTCGATCCGCACGTACCGGGCCTGGGTGGCCGGGAAACCGATGGTGACCACGTTTCCGGCGCCCTGGCCGAAGGTGTACGTCGCCGAGCTCACCAGGGTGCTGAAGCTGGTGCCGTCGGCGCTGCCCTGGACGGACAGGGTCTGGTTGCGGCTCTCCCAGGAGGCGGGGAGCTTGAGCACCACCTGGTCGACGCGGGTGGTGGCTCCGAGGTCGGTCTGCACCCATTGCGGGAAGGTGCTGCCGGCGCTCTCCCAGTACGAGGACTGGTTGCCGTCGGTGACGTTGCCGGCGGTGTAGCCGCCGTTGGTACTGCTCGCCGTGGCGGGCCTGCCCGCCGAGACGCTCGGTCCGCCGGCGGCCACGGCGGTGAGAGCGGGCCAGCCCAGCATCAGCAGGGCCGTGCTGATCAAGGCGGCCAGGGTCCGCCATCTCCAGTTGTGCCTTCTCATATGTCCTCGTCCCTCGACATGAACTTTCTGAACCATGGGAGATAGGAATTTGCAGGGTGCCGTGCGAGAGTTGCAGAGCTTTGACGAGTCGTCTACATCTCTGACCGCACTTTCATGCCGTCATCTCTTGCGCAAGCTGGGCGCAAATAACGCAAGCCATTTGCGTGAGAGACCCACATTCCACTTACGCCCGAATCGCCCTACCGTTCCTAGATGCGGTTCCTCCACATGAGGGCTCGGCGCCTCGGGCTCCCCCGACGGGCCGCCTCCCAGATCCTGCTGACCCAGCTGGCCATCGCCGCCGGGGTCCTCGCCCTGGCCACCGGCCTCTTCCTGGCCCCGCTGAGCGCGCAGCTCGACGACCAGGCCATGCGGCGTGCCCTGGCCATCGCCCAGAGCGCCGCCGCCGACCCCGCCCTGGCCGCCGGCCTCCTCGGCTCGGCTCCCTCGCCGGACAGCCCGGTACAGGCCTCGGCGGAGCGGATCCGCTCGGCCACGGGCGCCGAGTACGTGGTGGTCCTGGACCTGGACGGCATCCGCCGCTCGCACCCGAGCCCCGACCGCATCGGACGGCCCGTCTCCACCGACCCCGGCGACGCCCTGGCCGGCCGCGAGGTCATGGAGATCGACGAGGGCACCTTGGGCCGCTCCGCACGCGGCAAGGTCCCCCTGCTCGCCGCCGACGGCGAGATCATCGGCGCCGTCTCCGTCGGCATCGCCTACGACAGCGTCCAGGGCCGCCTGCTGGGCGCCATCCCGGGCCTGCTCGCGTACGCGGGCGGCGCCCTGGCCGCGGGCGCCCTCGCCGCCTACCTGCTCTCGCGCAGGATCCACCGGCAGACCCGCGACCTGGCCTTCTCCGATATCGCGGGCCTGCTCGCCGAACGCGAGGCGATGCTGCACTCCATCCGCGAGGGCGTGATCGCCCTCGACCGGGCCGGCCGGGTCCGACTGGTCAACGACGAGGCGGCCCGGCTGCTGGGCCTCGCGCCCGACGCCGCCAGCGCCGTCGCGGGGCGCGCGCTGGACGAGGTACTCGGCGCGGGCCGCACCACCGACGTCCTCACCGGCCGGGTCACCGGCCGCGACCTGCTCACCGTCCAGGGCAGCCGGGTCCTGGTCGCCAACCGGATGCCCACCGAGGACGGCGGAGCCGTGGCCACCCTGCGCGACCGCACCGAGCTGGAACACCTGGGCCGCGAGCTCGACTCCACCAAGGGCCTGATCGACGCCCTGCGCGCCCAGGACCACGAACACGCCAACCGGCTCCACACCCTCCTCGGCCTGCTGGAACTGGGCCTCTACGAGGAGGCCGTGGAGTTCGTCACGGAGGTGGTCGGCGTGCACCGCAGCACCGCCGAACAGGTCACCGAGAAGGTGCACGACCCGCTGCTCGCCGCCCTGCTGATGGGCAAGGCCACGGTCGCGGCGGAGCGCGGGGTCCCCCTGAGGCTGGCGGATTCCGCCCTGCTGCCCGACCGCCTCGTCGACCCGGGGGGTCTGGTCACCATCCTCGGCAACCTGGTCGACAACGCACTGGACGCCGCGGTCGGCTCGCCGGCGCCGCTGGTCGAGGTCGACATCCGGGCGGACGGCCGCACGGCGGTCCTGCTGGTCCGCGACAGCGGCCCCGGCGTCCCGGTGGCGCGCCGCGAGGAGATCTTCACCGAGGGCTGGTCGACCAAACAGCCCCAGGCCGGCGCCCACCGCGGACGCGGGCTCGGTCTCGCCCTGGTGCGACGCCTGGCCGAGCGGCAGGGCGGCACGGTCCGGGCCGGCGAGGCAGCGGACGGAGGGGCGGAATTCTCCGTCGTACTCCCGGAGGCCCTGCGATGAACGATTTCAGCGCACTCAGCGCATCCGGCTCGTCGGGCTCGTCGTCGGGCTCGTCCGGCACTTTCGGCGTGTTTGACGTATTGGTCGTCGACGACGACATGCGTGTTGCCCGGATCAACGCGGCCTACGTGGCCAAGGTTCCCGGCTTCCGCGTGTCGGCCCAAGCCCATTCGGCGGCGGAGGCGCTGGCCCTCCTCGACTCACGCCCGGTGGACCTGATCCTCCTCGACCACTACCTCCCCGACGAGAACGGCCTGGACCTGGTCCGGCGCCTGCGCGAGCGCGGCCACCGCACCGACGTGATCATGGTGACGGCCGCCCGCGACCTTGCCACCGTCCAGGCCGCGATGCGCCTCGGCGCCCTCCAGTACCTGGTCAAGCCCTTCACCTTCGCCGGCCTGCGCACCCGTCTCGAGGCCTACGGTGCCCTGCGCCGCACCCTGGACACGGGCGGCGAGGCCGAACAGGCGGAGGTGGACCGGATCTTCGGCGCCCTCGCCGCGGCCGGCGCCGACGCCCCGAGCGACCTCCCCAAGGGACACTCCCCCACCACCGCCGACCTGATCCGCGGGATCCTGCGCGCGGCCGAAGGCCCGCTCTCCACCCAGCAGATCGCCGACCGCGCGGGCATCAGCCGCCAGACCGCCCAGCGCTACCTCAAACTCCTCGACCGCACCGGCCGCGTCACGCTCGCCCTGCGCTACGGCGAAACGGGCCGCCCCGAACACCGCTACGCCTGGCGCCCGCCCACCACGGGCTGACGCCGGCCGGCGGCCGGCCGGTCACGGCCCCCCGCCGCCAGGTCGGCCCTACACCGCCCCGGCCCCGGTCAGCGCGCGGACCTCGGTCTCCGCGTGCCGCCGCTCGTCCGGCTCCTCCGCCGAGGTCACGGTGCCCAGCCAGCCCGCCAGGAAGCCCAGCGGAATGGACACGATGCCCGGGTTCTGGAGCGGGAAGAGCTGGAAGTCCACGCCCGGGAAGAGGGATTCGGGGCTGCCGGACACCACCGGGGACAGGGCCACCAGCAGCACGGCCGGGACCAGCCCCCCGTACACCGACCAGACGGCGCCCCGCGTGGTGAACCCGCGCCAGAACAGCGAGTACAGGAGCACCGGCAGGTTCGCCGAGGCCGCCACCGCGAAGGCCAGACCCACGAGGAAGGCCACGTTCAGGTCCTGGGCGAGCAGCCCCAGCGCGATCGCCACCGCCCCGATCCCGACCGCCGCCACCCTGGCCACCGCCACCTCGCTGCGCTGCCGGGCGTGGCGGCGCTTGAGCGAGGCGTACAGGTCGTGCGCGACGGAGGCCGACGAAGCGAGGGTGATCCCCGCCACCACCGCGAGGATGGTCGCGAAGGCGATGGCCGCCACGAAGGCGAACAGCACCGCGCCTCCGGTCGAGTCGGCCCCGCCGCCCAGGAAGGCCGCGAGCAGCGGAACCGCCGTGTTCCCCGAGGCGTTGGAGTCCCGGACCTGATCCGGCCCGAGGAGCGCCGCCGCACCGAAGCCCAGCACGATGGTCATCAGGTAGAAGCCGCCGATCAGCCCGATCGCCCACACCACCGACCGGCGGGCCGCCCGCGCGGTGGGCACGGTGTAGAAGCGCGACAGGATGTGCGGCAGCCCGGCCGTGCCCAGGACCAGGGCGAGCCCGAGACTCATGAAGTCGAAGCGGGCCGTCCAGTCACCGCCGTACTTGAGCCCGGGGCCCAGGAACCGGTCGCCGTGCCCGCTGCGCTCGGCGGCGGTGCTGAGCAGCTGGTCGAAGTTCCCGTGGAAGCGCAGCAGCACGAGCACCGTCAGGGTGATCGCCCCGCCCATCAGCAGCACGGCCTTGACGATCTGGATCCAGGTGGTGGCCCGCATGCCACCGAAGGACACGTAGATCACCATGAGGGCGCCGACCCCGATGACGGTCAACGTCCGTGCGGTCCGGCCCGAATCGGCGAGCAACAGGCCCACGAGGCTGCCGGCGCCGACCATCTGCGCAATGAGGTACAGCACGGACACGACCACCGACGAGGTCCCGGCGGCGATCCGCACCGGCCGCTCGCTCATCCGCGCGGCGACCACGTCGGCGAGGGTGAACCGGCCGCAGTTGCGGACGAGTTCGGCGACGAGGAACAGGACGACCAGCCAGGCGACGAGGAAGCCCACCGAGTACAGCAGGCCGTCGTAGCCGAAGAGGGCGATGAGGCCGGAGATGCCGAGGAAGGAGGCGGCGGACATGTAGTCGCCGGCGATGGCGAAACCGTTCTCCATGGGCGAGAACAGCCGCCCGCCCGCGTAGAACTCCTCTGCCGAACCGTGCCGGTTGCGGCTCACCCAGGTGGTGATGCCCAGGGTGACGGCGATGAAGACGCTGAACAGGAGCAGCGCCAGGGTCTGGTGCTCGGTGGTCACCGGCCCGCCCCCCGTGCGCGGTTGCGCTCCCCGGCGTCCGCCCGGCGGACCTGCTCCTGCTCGAAGACCGTCCAGCGCAGGTCCAGCGCCGCGCGGTCGCGCCGCAGCCGGGCGTGCCGGGCGTAGGCCCAGGTCAGCAGGAAGGTGCTGAGGAACTGGCCGAGGCCCGCGAGCAGGGCCACGTTGACGGACCCGAACACCGGCCGGGCCATCATGCCGGGCGCCGTGGTGGCGGCGATCACGTAGGCCACGTACCAGAGGAGGAAGCCGGCGGTCGCGGGGACGACGAACCTCCGGTAGCGGCCGCGCACCTCCTGGAAGGCGGCGCTGCGCTGCACTTCGAGGTAGATGTCGGACGCTGCGCGCGCGGGCGCGCCGCCGGGGCCGGAGTTCGGGGGTGACGTTTCCGCTCCGCCCCCGGCCGCTCCGAGGGCTCCGTCGCCGGCGCCCTCGCCCCAACCGACGGCCAGCGCGTCGTACCAGGGGTCGTCCAGCCGGATCGTTCCGGCATCACGACCTTCGTGCTTGTCCACCGAACTCTCCTTGTCCGCCGCCGCAATGGCCGCGTGCCCACAAGGATGTGCGGGAGGGACGGTTTCCGGACTGGTGTCCCGGTGCTCTTCACTCCATCAGGTGATGGAGTGAAGAGCACGGGTGTGCCAGTACCCCGGAAGTGCCACCGGAGGTCCCCCGGTGGCTCCGGGTCCGCTCAGGCGTCGATCCGCGAGCGGTCCAGGGTGGCGGCGGAGCTGGTGATGAACTCCTTGCGCGGAGCCACCTCGTTGCCCATGAGCAGGTCGAAGACCGACTCGGCCGAGTCCAGGTCGCCGATGTTGATCCGGCGCAGGGTGCGGAAACGGGGATCCATCGTGGTCTCCGCCAGCTGGTCGGCATCCATCTCGCCGAGGCCCTTGTAGCGCTGGATCGAGTCCTTGTACCGGATGTTCTTGCGCTGGTACTCCAGCAGGGTCTGGCGCAGCTCGCTGTCCGAATACGTGTAGACGTACTTGTCCTGGCCCTTCTTCGGCTGGACGAGCTCGATCCGGTGCAGCGGCGGCACCGCGGCGAAGACCCGGCCCGCCTCGACCATCGGGCGCATGTAGCGCTGGAAGAGCGTGAGCAGCAGGCAGCGGATGTGCGCGCCGTCCACATCGGCGTCCACGAGCAGGACGATCTTCCCGTACCGGGCGGCGTCGATGTCGAAGGTCCGGCCCGAGCCGGCTCCTATGACCTGGATGATCGCCCCGCACTCGGCGTTCTTGAGCATGTCCGAGACCGAGGACTTCTGGACGTTGAGGATCTTGCCCCGGATGGGCAGCAGCGCCTGGAACTCGGAGTTCCGGGCGAGCTTGGCCGTACCGAGCGCCGAGTCCCCCTCGACGATGAAGAGCTCGCTGCGCTCCACGTCGTCGCTGCGGCAGTCGGCCAGCTTGGCGGGCAGCGAGGAGGACTCCAGCGCGGTCTTGCGGCGCTGCGCCTCCTTGTGCTGGCGGGCCGCGATCCGGGTCCGGGCGGCCGCGACGATCTTCTCCATCACGGAGCGGGCCTGCTGCTTGTCGTCCCGCTTGGTGGAGGTCAGGAAGGCCTTGAGCTCCTTGGCGACGACGGCCGCGACGATCCGGGTGGCCGCCGAGGTGCCGAGCACCTCCTTGGTCTGGCCCTCGAACTGCGGCTCGGCGAGGCGGACGGTGACGACCGCCGTCATGCCCTCCATCGCGTCGTCCTTGACCACGTCGTCCTCGGCGACCCGCAGCAGCTTCGCGGAGCGCAGCACCTCGTTCACGGTCTTGGTGACCGAGCGCTCGAAGCCGGAGATGTGGGTGCCGCCCTTGGGGGTGGCGATGATGTTCACGAACGACTTCACGTTCGTCTCGTACCCCGTGCCCCAGCGCAGGGCGATGTCCACGCCGAGCTCACGGGTGACCTCGGTGGGGGTCATGTGGCCGCGGTCGTCGAGGACCGGGACGGTCTCCTTGAAGATGCCGGTGCCGGTCAGGCGCAGGACGTCGCAGGCCGCCTTGTCCTGGGCGAGGTACTCGCAGAACTCGCTGATGCCCCCGTCGAAGCGGAAGGTCTCCTCGGTCTTGCCGGCCCCTTCCAGGGCCCGCTCGTCGCGGACCACGATGGTCAGGCCGGGCACGAGGAAGGCCGTCTGGCGGGCGCGCTGGTAGAGCGTCTCCAGCGTGAGCTTGGCGTCCTTGAGGAAGATCTGCCGGTCGGCCCAGTAGCGGATCCGGGTGCCCGTCTTGCCCTTGGCGATCCGCTTGCCCTTGCGCAGACCGTTGGCGGGGTCGAAGGGGCTGTCGGGGCCCTGCTCGGTGAACATGCCGGGGACGCCGCGGCGGAAGCTGATGGCCTGCGTCGCGCTGCCCCGGTCGACCTCCACGTCCAGACGCGCCGAGAGCGCGTTGACCACGGAGGCGCCGACGCCGTGCAGGCCGCCGGAGGCCGCGTACGACCCGCCGCCGAACTTGCCGCCGGCGTGCAGCTTGGTCATGACGACCTCGACGCCGGAGAGGCCGGTCTTGGGCTCGACGTCCACGGGGATGCCGCGGCCGTTGTCGCGGACCTCCACGGAGGAGTCCTCGTGGAGGATCACCTCGATGTGGTCGCAGTACCCGCCCAGGGCCTCATCGACGGAATTGTCGATGATCTCCCAGAGGCAGTGCATGAGGCCTCGGCTGTCGGTGGAGCCGATATACATGCCGGGGCGCTTGCGGACGGCCTCGAGGCCTTCGAGGACGAGCAGGTGCCGCGCGGTGTAGTTGGAGCCGTCCCGGTCTGCTCCGGTCAGCAGTGCGCTGGAAGGCACGGACGTGTCGGCGGTCACGCAGTTCGCTCCTCGCTGAATTCTTTTTCTGGCCCGGTCGGGCGCAGTGGTGGCTCGGCTGCCGCTGGAAGGGTACCGAGCCCTGGTAGAGCCGATGCAACGCCACCCCAGCCCCTTCGTCAGCCTAGTGCAGATCCGCACGCATGTTCGATCCTCCGTGGGGGTGAAGCAAACATCACGTTCCCTTCCGCGCATGAACCATTTAGTGTTCGGGCACGTCCTCATCAACAACCGGCACTCAGCCGGAGAGGGCAGAACTGCGACAAGCGAACGACCTGACAACGCGAAACCGTAAAGCAACGCAATACGGCTCCTTCGCCGCCAACCGGCAACGGCCGGCCAGCTTCGGAAGGAAGTTTCGAGGAAAAGCCGAGAGCGGGAACGTTTTCGGCCTGGTTGGATGTTGACCCTGGTACGACAGCTCGTCGAGCTAGAGAAGAGGCGACGTGACTACTGTTCTGACACCCGCGACCCCGCTGACGGCCGCTGACCGATGCGACCGTTGCGGCGCCCAGGCATATCTGCGCGTCGTCCTGCTGAGCGGCGGTGAACTGCTCTTCTGCGCCCACCACGGTCGCAAGTTCGAGCCGGAACTCAAGAAGATCGCCGCGGAAATACAGGATGAGACCGAGCGGCTTACGTCCGCTCCGGCGGCCAGTGCCGCCGAACCCGAGGACCGCTGACACAAGGCCTACACCTCGCATCCGACGAGCCAGGACCGGCGAAGCCGGTCGACGGGCGGTACCTCTGCGACCCAGAGGCACCGCCCGTCCTCATGCCCGGACGGGGTTCACCCCGTCCGGACGGGGTTCAGTGCTTCGGCGCCGGGCCGGTCCCCGGCCGCGAGGCCCCTCCCGGGCCCCTGAGCGGGGCGTACGTCCATCCCCAGGACTCCTCGGGCACCAGGACGGCCCAGGTCCCCCCGGGCCGTCTCCGGGCCGCTCGCGGAGTCGGCGACGAAGTCGATCAGCGGCGCGATCCGCGTGTACACCCCCGGGCTGTCGGCGCGCCCGCAGCCGCGCCCCCAGGACACCAGTCCGATGAGCCGGCCCTGGGCCACCAGCGGGCCGCCGCTGTCCCCCTGGCAGGCGTCCTTGCCGCCCGCGCGGTCCCCCGCGCACACCATGGAGTCGGCCCGGTACTGACCGTCGGCGTCTCCCGGGTAGGCCCGCCCGCACACCTCGTCCGACAGCACCGTCACCCCGGCGGCCCGCAGCCCGTAGGCGTAGTCGCCGAAGCCGCTCGTGTCGCCCCAGCCGTACACGGCGGCCTCGGTTCCGGCCCCGTACGCCGGATTCCCGAGGCCGGCCATCGGCAGCACGCTCTGCGCGGCCACGGCTTCGGCCAGCTCCAGGACGGCCAGGTCGCCTGCATTGCTGCCCGGGTCGTAGGCCGGGTTCACCCGGGCGGAACGCACCGCGATCTCCCGCCCCTCGCTCGCGCGCAGCTCCGTACGCCCGGTGATCACCCGGAAATCGCGGACGGAGTCGACCGGGCCCCCCAGGACCTGACGCCCCAGGCAGTGGGCCGCGGTCACCACCTTGGTCGGGGCGACGAGGACGCCCCCGCAGAACTGGCCGCCGCGCGTACCCCCGAACCGGTCACGGCTGGCGAGGGCCACGACCCACGGGGCATCGGCCGCCTTCACCGGCCTTCCGCCGATCACCACGCTGTCCGCGGCCGCTCGAGGCGCCTGGGAGAGCGGCGCCGCCGCCGCTCCCGCCGCCAGGGTCAGCGCTCCCGCCAGGACACGGGCAAAGGGACGACGCATGAGGCCTCCTGACTCCGAGTGTGCATGACTCCACTCAGAGTGGGACGCCCGGTGGCCGTGCGCACCCGCGCGGCCACCGGCGACGACCTGCGGCGAACCCCTCGCCGCGCCCGGTCCGGACCGGTCCGGCTCAGTCGAGGTAGTCGCGCAGCACCTGGGACCGGGACGGGTGACGGAGCTTGGACATGGTCTTCGACTCGATCTGGCGGATGCGCTCACGGGTCACCCCGTAGACCTTGCCGATCTCGTCGAGCGTCTTGGGCTGGCCGTCCGTGAGGCCGAAGCGCATCGAGACCACGCCCGCCTCGCGCTCGCTCAGCGTGTCGAGCACCGAGTGCAGCTGCTCCTGCAGGAGCGTGAAGCTCACGGCATCGGCCGGTACGACCGCTTCGGAGTCCTCGATGAGGTCTCCGAACTCGCTGTCGCCGTCCTCGCCCAGCGGGGTGTGTAGGGAGATCGGCTCACGGCCGTACTTCTGGACCTCGATGACCTTCTCGGGGGTCATGTCGAGTTCCTTGGCCAGCTCCTCCGGGGTGGGCTCGCGGCCCAGGTCCTGGAGCATCTGGCGCTGGACGCGGGCCAGCTTGTTGATGACCTCGACCATGTGCACCGGGATGCGGATGGTGCGGGCCTGGTCGGCCATGGCCCGGGTGATCGCCTGCCGGATCCACCAGGTGGCGTACGTGGAGAACTTGTAGCCCTTGGTGTAGTCGAACTTCTCCACGGCGCGGATCAGACCCAGGTTGCCCTCCTGGATCAGGTCCAGGAAGAGCATGCCGCGGCCGGTGTAGCGCTTGGCGAGGGAGACCACGAGGCGGAGGTTGGCCTCCAGCAGGTGGTTCTTGGCCCGGCGGCCGTCCTCGGCGATGATCTCCAGCTCGCGCTTGAGCTTGGGCGCCAGCTTGTCGGAGTTGGCGAGCTTGTCCTCGCCGAAGAGTCCGGCCTCGATGCGCTTGGCGAGCTCGACCTCCTGCTCGGCGTTGAGGAGGGGCACCTTGCCGATCTGCTTGAGGTAGTCCTTGACGGGGTCGGCGGTGGCGCCGGCCACGGCGACCTGCTGGGCGGGGGCGTCGTCCTCGTCGTCCGAGATGACGAAGCCCTTGCTCTCGGCGCCTTCCTCCTCGTCCTCGGACTCGGCCTTGGCGGCCCCGGGACCCTCGTCCGTGGTCTCTTCGTCGCCCGCGTCGTCGGCGTCCTTCTTGGCGGCGGTCTTCTTCGCCGCCGTCTTCTTGGCCGTGGCCTTCTTGGCGGGCGCCGCCTTCTTCGCCGCCGTCTTCTTCGCCGCGGTCTTCTTGGCGGCGGGCTCGGTCGCGGTCCCCTCCGCGAGGGCGTCGGCGTCGGCTTCGACGGGGTCCGGCTGCGCCGCCCCGGCCTCCGCGTCCGCTACGGCCGCGGCGGGCCCGGCCGCTGTCTTGGCCGCCGCCTTCTTGGCGACGGGCTCGGTGGCCGTCCGCTTGACGGGGCTCTTCGCTGCGACGCTCTTGCGGGTGGTGCGCTTGGGCGACTCCGCGGCACTGACCATCAGCGTCACACCCTCTTCCTCGAGGATCTGGTTGAGGCTGCGCAGAACATTCTTCCACTGGGTCGCAGGAATCTGGTCAGCCTCGAAGGCCCGACGCACGTCATCGCCGGCGATCTGCCCCTCGGCCTTGCCCCGCTCGATGAGCGCCATCACAGACTCGGAATCGGCGATCTCCGGCGGGAGCGTACGGGATGTGCTGGCCGACACGAACAACCTCTCGGAACGATGGAAACGGCTTCCGACCCCGGCCTGGTGGTGTTGGACCGGAGCCGACGACCACCGACTGGGGATGGGCCGGGGGCGCGGGCAGGGGCCGGGGAGCTGCACAGCACCCGCAAGGGCTGCTGTCTTCCCTCCGTCGGCCATCACCTCTTAGGTCATCGCGTGACCTCGCAGAGCGTTACGCCCAATCTTCGTGGCCCGAGTCACACCCCGTTTGGTGCCATGCCGGTCATACCGGTATTTCTGCACGTCCGGCGTGTCCGAACACGCCCCGTTTCGCGGGCCGGACGACTCCCCGCAAGCGCAGTCCCGGCAGCCCCGGACCGGAGCCGGGAACCGGCCGGGGCGCTCAGGACCCCGACGGGGAGCCGGACTCCGCTGCCGCCGGACCCTCCCCGGACCGGGTCCGGGGGTGCCACTGGGGACCGGCGGCCCATCGGCAGATCCACGCCCGCACCCGTGCGCTGCGGCCCGTCAGTGCTCGCGCGGGGCGGGAACCACGCGCTCGACCTCCGGATGCACCGTCAGGAGCTGGCGCATGGCGTTCTCCGCGCCGATCGCGTCACCGGCGGCGAGGGCCTCGACCATGCGCGCGTGGTGCGCGACACAGGTCTCGCTGGGACGGTCGCAGGAGGTGACGGGACTGCCGGACACCTGCAGGGCGGCGGAGACGATGCCGGAGAGGTGCTCCAGCATGCGGTTGGCCGCGACCTGGATGAGCAGGGCGTGGAACTCGTTGTCCGCACGCGCGAAGGTGATCGAGTCACCCTGGCCGAGGGCGTGCCCCATGATCTCGACCATGTCGGCGAGGCGCTGCTGGATCTCCGGGCGGCCGTGGCCGGCGGCGAGGCGGGCGGCGAGCGGCTCGATGGTCCAGCGGAGCTCGCCCAGCTCGCGGCGCTGGTCGTCGCGCTGCGGGCCGAAGGCGCGCCACTCGATGATGTCGGGGTCGAGCAGGTTCCAGTCGGCGACCGGGCGGACCCGGGTGCCGACGTTGGGGCGGGCGCTGACGAGGCCCTTGGCCTCGAGGACCCGCAGCGATTCGCGGACGACGGTACGGGAGACCTCGAAACGCTGCCCGATCTCCTCGGGGACCAGCGGGCGGTCCGCGCCGAGGTCGCCGGAGACGATCATCTGGCCGAGCTGCTGGACGAGTTGGCCGTGCAGTCCGCGGCCGCGGCTGCCCGCGGCGCGGCGGCCGACCCGGCTCAACTCGACGTCGGATCCGTCCCAGCGGGGCACTCCCACCCGGTCGGCCCCCGAGGCCTCCGGGTAGGGGTAGCGGTCGAGTTCGCCCGCGCCGGCGAGGCCGGAATCGGCATGGCGGGCGGCGGTCATCATGGTGTGCGCAAGGGTACTCACGAATCCTTTGTCGGCCTTGTCTCCGCGACCCTTGAGGTCTTTGGTGAAAAGCACACGAAAGGGTGATCGGTGCCACCTACGCAATTGACGACTTATCGTAAAGAACCGGGCCTTTTGCGGGGAGTTGCGGTCCGCCGGGCTTGATGTGGACCACAACGGTCCCGTTGGGTCCGGACCGGCGCCGGAACGATCACCAACGATCCCTCACAAACGGACGCGGCCGCGCAGTCCTGTGAACCCATAGGCGCACAACAGGACCATCAGCGACAACACCAGGGCGGTGCCGACCGGTTGGGCCATCACCCGGATCGCCCCGAGGACCACCCTGTCCGCCTCCGGCGGCCACTGCGCCCAGGCCAGGCCGCGCAGCCGCTCCGCGAGTCCGGAGACCGGGTACGCGGACGGGCCGTCCAGGGCCTTGCGCACCAGCGGTACGACCATCACCGGTACGGCGAGCACCGCGGCCAGGCCGGCGGAGGCGGACCGGAAGACGCCGGAGGCCAGGACTCCGGACCAGGCGCAGCCGATGAGCAGCCCCGCCCAACTCGCGGCCGGGGAGACCCACTCCGCGGGGGTGCGAAGCGGCCCACTGCCGAACACCAGTGTCAGGGCGGCGGCGTCGGCGGTCACGGCGAGGGCGCCGAGCAGCAGCGCCATGGCGGCGCTGACGCCGAGTTTCGCCGTGAGCAGCCCGAGCCGGCGCGGGACGGTGCCGCGGTCGGCGGCGAGCGCGGGATAGCGGTACTCCTCGCCGAAGGCCAGGGCTCCGAGCAGTCCGGCGCCGAGCGCCGCGGGCGGCAGCGGGAGCAACTCCGGCCAGGCGGCCAGCAACCGGTTCTGCGGGGTGTGGCCGACCCGGGCCAGGACCAGCGCCGTGACGACGGAGACGGCGACGACGAAGGCGGCGGTGAGTACGGGGGTGGCGGTGCCGAAGAGCCGGTGCAGCTCGTAGCGCAGTGGCCGCAACGGGCCGCCGAGCCGGCGGACGGCCGAGGCGGGCAGCCCTGCGCGTGCGGGGCGGGGCCGCTCCGCGACGCCCGCTCCGGGGGCGGCCGGCGTTCCGTCTGCGGCCGCGGCGCGGGCCTCGGATCCGGCGCGGTCCCGGGCGCGCGGCAGTGACGGCGGCGCTCCCGCGTCACCGGTCTCGTCGGCGAGCTGGTGGACGAGCACGCCGTGCCGGAAGGCGGCCTCGCCGACCTCGGCGCAGTTGCTGCCGTAGACGGACAGCCGGCTGCCGCTCTCCTCCACGATCTCCACCGTGCGCTGGGCCGCCCGAGCTTCCCGGCCCAGTACGTCGGCCAGCCGGGCGGCGTGCGGGGTCCGCACGGCGACCCGCGGCCGGAGCCGGGTCCGGGCGAACTCGGCGGCGTCCTGGTCGGCGACGAGCCGGCCCGCCTCGATGCTCACGACCCGGTCCGCGCTGCGGGCGGCCTCCTTCGCGTCGTCGGTGGTGAAGAGCACCGCGCCGCCGAGGGAGGCGTGGCCGCGCAGCAGGCCGTGCAGCCAGCTCCGCTCGCGGGGCGAGAGCCCGGCGGCGGGCTCGTCGAGGAGGAGCGTGCAGGGGTCGGCGAGCAGGGCTGCGGCCAGCGCGACCCTGCGCTCCATGCCGAGCGAGAGCGAACCGAGCCGCTCGTCGCGCAGTCCCGCGACGCCGACGACCTCCAGCATGGCGTCGGCCCGCGCGGCCGGCACGCCCGCGGCGGCGCAGAGCATTCGCAACTGGCCGCGCACGGTGCGCGAGGGGTTGCCGGGGAGATCGCCGAGGAGGACGCCGACCTCGCGGCCCGGGTGCGGGATCCGGTGCAGGGGGCGCCCGCGGAAGTAGGTGACTCCGCGGCCCGGTTCGAGTTCGAGCATGAGTCGCAGCGCGGCGGTCTTGCCCGAGCGGGGCTCGCCGAGCAGTGCGGTCACGCTTCCGGGGCGGGCCTCGAAGGTGAGGTCGTCCACGAGGGGAGGGAGGTTTCGACGGGGGGTGCTGGTGAGTCCGATGGCCTGGAGCATCGCTTCTCTCGCGGGGGGTGAGACCGCTCTGCGGCAGGATGAATACCGCCAACAAGATAACGCGATATGTCCGATTTAAGGCGCAGCTCGTCCCGAGTCGCGCTCGTGTCGGCGCCGAGGCCGTTGCCCACGGGGGCGCGAGCCCGGCTATCGGCCGGGACACCGGCCCGGGTGGCGCCCCGGGGTGGGGGCGGGGCGCCTGGGTCTCAGACTTCCGGGCGCAGCATCGGAGGATTGAGCAGGGTTGCCCCGCCGGCCCGGAACAGCTGGGCGGGACGGCCGCCCTGACGCGTCGTCGTCCCCCCGGCCGGCACCAGGAACCCGGGGGTGCCGGTGACCTTGCGGTGGAAGTTGCGCGGGTCCAGGGCGACTCCCCAGACCGCTTCGTAGACCCGGCGCAGCTCGCCGACGGTGAACTCGGGCGGGCAGAAGGCGGTGGCCAGCGAGGAGTACTCGATCTTCGAGCGGGCCCGCTCGACCCCGTCGGCGAGGATCTGCTCGTGGTCGAAGGCGAGTCCGGCGCCGGTCTGGCCGTCCGTGGACAGCAGCTCGTCGACGGGGGCCCAGCGGGCGCTGTTGGCATCGCCGCCGGCCCGGGGCGCGGGCAGATCCGGAGCCAGCACCAGGTGCGCCACGCTGACCACGCGCATGCGCGGATCCCGCTTGGGGTCACCGTAGGTCGCCAGCTGTTCGAGATGCGCCCCGTTGCCCACGTCCGGAGCCGTCGGGTCGTGGGCGCAGAGGCCGGTCTCCTCGGACAGCTCGCGGGCGGCGGCCGCCGACAGGTCCTCGTCCCCGCGCACGAAGCCGCCGGGCAGCGCCCAGCGTCCCTGGAACGGCTGCTCACCCCGTCGGATGACCAACGCGCAGAGCGCATGGCGCCGCACGGTGAGCACGACCAGGTCGACGGTGACGGCGAAGGGCGGAAAGGCCGACGGGTCGTAGGGCGACATGCCGCGATCATAGTCGTCTGCCTGACGATAAACAGAGCTTTGGAGATCTTCGGACCCCGGAACCGGCCACGGAAGCGGAAGCCGCGGCCCGATCCGGCCCGATCGGCAGGACGTCCCCTACCCGCCCAGTTGCAGCGCATCGGCGGCCTCCTCCACCATGCCCAGGCCCAGCCGGCTGATCCGGACGGCGAAGGGTTCCCCCGAAACCCGCAGTCCCGAGAGGCGGAGCCCGCCGAGCGGAGCGCCGGGGAGGGGTACGAGGGCGACCGTGCCGGCGGGGGCGTCCGGGCGGATCCCGGCCAGGGCGGTCAGTACGTGGATCCCCGCGGCAGCCGCGACCGCCGCGGGCCGGCAGGCCGCCGGATGCGGAAGCGGAGCGCTGCCCACCGTGCGCTGCTCGGCGGCGTACATCTCCGGGAGGCGGTATCCGAAGCCCTCCGCCGCGTCCAGCAGGCCCCGCAGCAGCCCCGTGGCCTCCTTTTCGAAGCCCGCCTGGGCCAGGCCCGCCACGGCGACCGCGCTCTCGTACGGCCGTACCGCGCCCGAGCGGTACCCGAACGGGTTGTGCCCCGGCTCGCGGACCGCCATGCTCCGCAGCCCCCAGCCCGAATCCATGGCGGGGGCTCCGAGCAGCCGGGCCAGCTGCTCGGCACGGACCCGGTCGAGCAGCCCCCGCGCGAGCCGGCCGCCCCCGAGCAGCCCGGTGTCCAGCAGGTGGGCGGCGGCCCCCGTCAGCCGGGGCAGGGGCCGCCCGTCGGGATGCAGGGCCGCCGCGGGCCGGCCGCCATCGGGGCCGTCGACCCAGAACCGGGCTGCGAACCGCTCCCGCAGCTCGGCGGCCCTGTCCCGCCACTCCTCGGCTCCGGGCCGGCCGCACCCGGCGAGCAGGTCGGCCCCGAGGAGCGCGGCACGATGGGCGTGGGCCTGGGTTTCACAGCGCCGGGGTCCCGGATCGGGATCGGCCAGGAAGCCGTCCTCCCCGAAGGCGCCCCGGATCCACTCCAGGCACCGCTCGGCGGCGGGGAGCAGCTGGGCCACCTCCGCCTCGGGCATCCCCCAGCGCCGGGCTTCGGCGAGGACCGCGGGGAAGGCGAGCGTCGCCTCGGTCCCGGTGCATCCCGGGGGCAGCTGGGGACCGGCCCCGCGGAGCGGTCCCGGGATCTTCCCCGCGTCGGCGCCCCGCCCCCCGGTCTGGGTCCGGGCCAGGATGCGCAGGGTCGCGGCGGCCAGTCCGGTGCCGAGCGGGAGTGCCATGCGGGCGGCCCACAGGGACTCCGCCGGGGCCAGCCCGAGCCGCCACGGCACTCCGGCCGCCGCGTAGCTGTCGGCCGGTTCCTTCGGGTCCCTGAGCAGCAGCGCGCCCAGGTCCTGCACGCTCGTGCGCAGCCATGCCTCGGCCCGCGGGTCGTCTCCCTCCGCGCGGGCCTCGGCGGACAGCGGATTGGCCACCTGTCCGGCGGGGGCGCGCGCCCCTCGGTCCCGGGTGGTCCGCAGCTCGATGGTGCGGGATTCGCCGGGGCGCAGTTCGAGCTGCCAGCGCAGCAGCCCGGCCGAGGCCAGCGCGTCGTCCGGCGGCGGCTCCGCCGCGGTGACGGCCTGGGCCTCGCCGTTGGCCCAGCGCAGTCCGGCGGCGTGCACCCCGGCGGGGAGCTCCGGCCCGGCCCGGCCGGCGGCCACCTCGGCCAGATCCGCCAGGTCGGTGCCGAGCGAGACCTCCACCGGGATGCGCAGGGACCGGCCGGTGAAGCTGCGCAGGGTGATCCGCTCGGTGCCGTCGGCGTGCCGGATCCGCTCGACTCCGACGTCGGGATCGGGCCCGGGCTCCGCTCCGGTCCGCACGGTCCCGGTGAAGGAGGCCCGGTCGGCGCCGAGACTGCGGGCCTGGACCGCGACCGGGTCCCGGCCGCCGACGCGCAGCACGCAGCGGGACAGCAGCCGGAGCCCGGCGCGGTAGATCCCGTCGGCCCCCCGCCCGGTGAGCTGGCCGTGCTCGGGCGAGATGACCAGGCACGGCGCGGCGACGCAGATGACGGCACCGTGCACGGGCGGCAGGTCGGCCCTGCGGGAGGGGGCTACGCGGGCGGGGGGTACGGGGTGGGACATGGGTCGCCTTGTCTGCGCTCCGGGTGGATCGGCTGGGCGGCGGCGCGGCCGGGTCCCCACCACCCCCCAGCGCAACGCCCCGGCCCCCGCCCGGGTCACGGGCCCCGGTGGGGGCTGCGCCCGGCGGAGCACCGGCCTTCGCGGGGGCCGTCGCCGCAGAACCGCTCGCGCCCCTTCCCGCAGAACCGCTCGCGCCCCTTCCCGCAGCCACCCCCGGAGCACGGACCCACAGCCCTCGCCCCGGCCACGCCCCCGGCCCGCACAGCCGACCCCGGCCCGGCCCCGGACCCGCCCCCTGTCGCTGGCTCCGTCCCCACTCCGGACCCGGACCCGACCCCTGTCGCCGCCCCCGCCCCGGCCCCGTCCGCGCTTCACTGCTCGCTCCCCGCGGTGCTGCCGGACTCGCGGCGGCTGCTCGTCCTGCCCGGGCGGCCGGGCGGCCTGGTGACGGCGCCTGCGCGCCGGGGTCCCGCGGGCAGGCGCCCGCGGCGCGGCTCCCGTCGCCGCCGCTCCTCCCGCAGGCACTCCCGCAGCCCCTCCGGGTCGATCCCCTCGTTGCAGGCGTGGTGGAGCAGCTGCGCGAAGCGGTACCCGTCGTCCGCCCGCAGGGCCAGCCCCAGGGCGATCCTGGCCGTCGGCTCGTCCCCGGTGGACCAGGAGACCCAGCCCGCCAGGGTGAGGGGAGCCGCCGCGTGCTCCCCGTAGGCCCCCACGCAGCGCCGGGCCAGGGCCCGCCACAACCGCAGGGCGGGTGCCGCCTCCTCGCCCTCCATCCACTCGGCGGCGATGTCGCGGATCTCGCGGTCCTGGAGCCCGAGGATCAACGAGGCGGCCTCGTCGTGGCCCAGCAGCGCGTCGTCCCGGGCATCGGCACCGGAGCCGCCTTCGGCCGGCGGGGCGAGGGTCATGCGCTGGATCAGCGCACGGGCGAGCAGGACGGTCTCGGCCCCCACCTCCTCCCGGGTGGCCCCGTCGAGGATCTTCGGCACCAGCGCGACGGCCGCACGGTCCAGGGCGCCCTCCATCTCGTCGGCCACCGTCCCGCGCAGCGGTGTCAGCCGGTGCTCGATCTCCCGGAGGGAGCCGCGTACCTGGAGTCCGGCGAAGGTGGCCGCGGCGGCCATCACCGAGGTGCCGGGCACGGCCAGCGCACTGCCCTCGGCGGGGCAGCACCGCTCGTCCGGGCAGCAGTAGGACCAGTACCGCCCGGCGGAGAGGCACAGGGCCTCCAGTACGGGGACGTCCAGAGCCCCGCAGGCCAGCCGGATCCGCTGGGCGAGCGGGCGCAGCCTGGTCATCACCCGCTGCGCGCTGTCGCCTCGGTCCGGGTCCTGGCAGAGGAAGACGATGATGCCGTCGGGCCTGGCTCCGCGCCGCACACTGCCGCGGATCAGACAGTCGGCGACCTGCCGGGCGGTGTCCTCCCATTCCTCGGGGGCGGCGGGGATGCCCACCCGGAGCCGGCCGCCGAAGCGGCCGGCCTCCCCGTGGACCGCGACCATGACGAGGGAGTCGCTCGGGTGGAAGCCGAGCATGTAGGGCAGCGCGTCGGCCAGTTCGGCCGGACTGCGCAGGGTGATCCGGGAGGCGTCCACGCCTCCGGACGGGCTGGTGGACGAGGGGTCGGACGGGGTGCGTGCTGCTTCGTGGTTGTTCGTCATGTCCCGAAGGTCCCGTGTCCGACCGAATCCGGAAACCCCTGTGGATAACTCCCGAACCGGCGCCGAACGGACAACGGCATGGTGCCGACGGCGCCCCGTGGCGCCGTCGGCACACGACGACGATGCGTATGGACGATGCGTATTACCGCACCTCGTAGACCCGCTTGTGCTCGAACAGCCCGGCCAGCCTGTACGGACCGGTGGTTTCCCTCGGCGCCGGATGGTCTCCGCCGTCGACGGGAAAGGCCTGCTCGTGGCGTTCCCGGTAGTCGGCGTAGCCGATGTCCCGGCGCCGGGCGATCGCCTCGCGATGCTGCTCGGATCGCAGGTGCGACCGGTAGCCCGGGACGGGGATGCCGGCGAAGAACTCGGCGACGCTGCCGGACCCGTAGCTGAGCAGGCCGATGGCCTGGCCGGTCAGGTCGTCGGCGTTGTCGAGCAACGCGGCCAGTGCGAGGTACACGGATGCGGTGTAGCTGTTCCCGATGGCCTCGTTGTAGGTCGTCGTCTGCCCGATGGCGCGGACGACTTCGTCCTCGTCGACTTCCTGTCCGCAGGTCTCGAGCAGGTGCCGGTGCGCCTTGTAGGCCATCTTCGTGAACGGCTGGTGATAGCAGAACGCGGCGAACTCGCCGAGGGGACGGCCGCCTTGCTCGGCGTAGTCCTTCCACGCGCCGTCCATCGCCTGCAGGTACGCGGAGACGGACTCCTTGCCGTCGACCAGGGCGGTGGTGAGATAGTTCGGCCGCCAGAAGTCCATGATGTCGGCGGTGAACACCCCCGACGGTTCCTCGATGCGCACCAGAGCGGGATCCGCACTGATCAGCATGGCCACCGCCGCGGCCCCCTGGGTGGCCTCGCCCGGCATGTCCAGCTCGTACTTCGAGACGTCGCTGGCGATCACGAGGACCTGCTGCGTGGGATCGCGGTGGACGAGGCCGATGGCGAACTGCAGGGCCGCGGTCCCTCCGTAGCAGGCCTGCTTGAGCTCGACGACCCTGGTGGCGGAGGGCATGGCCAGGAGCGAGTGGACGTGTATGCCGGCTGCCTTCGCCTGATCGACGGACGACTCCGTGGCGCAGACGACGGTCCGGATCCGGTCGGCGCCGTGCCGGGCGAGGATGGGGGCGGCAGCGGCCGCGGCCATCGTCACGATGTCCTCATCGGTGGCGGGCACGCTCATCGACCGCTGGCCGATGCCCACGTGGTACTTGCCCAGCTCGGTACCGTTGTGAGCGGCCAATGTCTCGTGTGTCAGGGCGAACTGGCCCGTGGCGAAGGAAAGGTCGTGGATTCCGACCGCGAGTTCCCCGGGCATCTCTACCGTCCGATCTTCGTGGTCGTGTTCTTGCGTTCCAATGCGACGTGCGCCCGCATGAGTTCGCCCGGATTGGTCTGCGCCGCCATGAGGGAGAGCTCGCCGCACAGCACCGTCGAGGCCACCATGACCGCGAGCCGCCGTGCGTTCTCGCCGGGCTCGCGCTCCTCGCGGCAGCCCAGGCGCGCCAGGTTCTGCTCGACGAAGGCGAGTCCCTTTCCGTTGCCGACCGTTCCGACGATCAGGTTCGGCAGCGTGCAGGAGAAGTACAGGTCGCCGTCCCGGTCCTCGGCCACGGTCACGCCCTGTGAGCCTTCGACGATGTTGGCCGCGTCCTGGCCCGTCGCCAGGTAGAACCCGAGCAGCATGTTCGCGTAATGGGCGTTCGCCGAGCGGATTCCACCGGCGAGCAGGGTGCCGATCAGGTTCTTGCGCACGTTCAGCTCGGCTATCGCGGCGGCCGAGGTGTGCAGCACGTCACGGACGATCTCGCGCGGTACGAGCAGCTCGGTGACCACGTTCTTGCCGCGGCCGAGAATGCCGTTGATCGCGGTGGCCTTCTTGTCGGTGCAGTAGTTCGCGGAGATCGAGCCGTACGAGATCCCCGGAATGGCGCCCAGGATGTGCGTCAGGAGCGCATCCGCGGCCAGCGTCGCCATGTTGTGGCCGGAGGCGTCGCCGGTGCTGAACTCGAACCGGAGGAACAGCAGGTTGGCCACGATCTCGTGGCGGAAACCGATCAGTTCGACGAACCGGCCGCAGGTGCGCACGACCGCGCGCAGCTCGTCGAACCGCGCGTCGACTTCGAGCGCCGCCAGGTACGCGGTCTGCGCGTCTTCGGCCGTCACCAGTACCGAGCGCGTCATCCGCTGGTCGATGAGAGTGGCGACGATTCCCTGCTCGACCAGCATGGAGATCTTCGCTCCGCGGCCGACGGAGGGCCACAGGGGCGACTCGTACGTGGCGAGCGGCACTTCGGTCTCGGTGGTCGCCACGTTCCCCGAGATCCTCAGGGGTCCTACCCATTTCATGGGAACGCCGGCTACCGCGTGCGTGTCGTTCATCGGGTGCCTCCAACCGTCTCGTGAGCGGTGTCGTAGGAGCGGGAGCGGGATCGGGAGCGTGTGGCCAGCCGGTGGGTGTCGATTCCCCGGTCGGCGCAGAACGCGCGCAGGTCGCCGTGGACGAGCACGTCGCACCGGCTCAGATCGGACGGGGTGCGCGCGCCCAGAGCGGTCATCAGGGCTTCCACCTGATCGAGCCACGTGGTGATCTGGGCGATCAAGGCGGACGGGCCGCCGTCGAGAACGGTCCGGAGGAACCCTCCGGACACGCCTACGGCGGCAGCGCCGAGCGCCAGTCCGCGCACCACGTCGAGCGGGTTGCGGACCCCGCCGGAGGCCAGCAGCGGGATGGCGGCGTTCTGGGAGTCCAGCAGGCAGGCGGGAGCGGACTGGCCCCAGCCGCCCAGGTAGGAGTAGTCGGCGTGCTTGCGCCGGTCGTTCTCGATGCGCGCGAAGTCCGTGCCGCCGCGTCCGGCGACGTCGGCGACGCGCACGCCCATGTCGCTCAGCGCCGATATGGTCTCGCGGCTCAGGCCGAAGCCGACTTCCTTCACGATGACCGGTACGTCGGCGCCGACGGCGTCCGCGATCTGCTCGATCTGCGGTCCAGGAGGAGAACGACCGGTCGCCCTCCGGCATGACCGTTTCCTGGATGACGTTGAGGTGGATCTGCAGCGCGTCCGCCTGCAACAGGTCCACGGCCCGTCGTGCCTTCTCGACGGAGGCGTTGGCGTTGACGTTCGCCATGACGAACCCGTCCGGGTTCTCGCGGCGCAGCACGCTGAAGGTGTCGGCGACGGCCTCGTCGGCGAAGTACGCGCTCATGGAGCCCGTCGCGATGGGCACGCCGGTCTCACGGGCGGCGATCGCGAGATCCCGGTTGATGGCGCCCGTCCGCACGCTGCCGCCGGTCATCGCGTTGATGTACAGCGGCACCTTCCATTCCAGGCCGCCGAACCGCGTGACCAGCGAGGCATCGGACCGGTCGATGCCGGCCAGGGCATGGTGGACGAAGGACACGTCGTCGAACTGGTTGTATCCGCCCAGGTGGCGTTGTTGCTCGGCGGCGAACCGCACGTGGTCGTCCTTGCGCTCAGCGATCATGCTGCGCTCCCTTTCGTCGACTGGAGACGGATCGGCACGGGGAGCACCCCTGCGGCGGCCCATCCCTTGCGCAGGTGCGAGATCTGCTCGTCCGCCGTGGCGTCCAGCAGCGCGATGCCGCAGTCGCCGCCCCCGGCGCCCGACGGCTTCCCCGCGCCTCCGACGGCCTCGGCCGCGTCGCACAGCGCGGTCAGTGTGGTGGTGAAGATTCCGAGCCGGACCTCGTCGTCCAGTTCGGCGAGCATCCGGCGGGCGCCCCTGACCTGCCGCAGCAACGCGGGGCCGTCACCCCGTTCGAGTGCGCCGGCCGAGGCGCGCACACAGGCGTCGCTGCGCTCCACGAAGGTCCGCTGCGACGTGCTGCCCTGCCAGGCGCGCTTGCCGAGGCTGCCGACCAGGGCCGTGGTGCTGGCGGGCCGGCCGGTCCAGCCCACCTCGAGCGTCAGACCGCGGGGCGCCGGCAGCCGTCGCACCCCGAAGCCCGGCCACGGCGCGCGGATCGACTCCCCGATCCCCCGGCGCCGCATCATGCCGAGCACGGCGGTTCGGTCGGGCGCGTGGTATTCGATCCAGCCGCCCCAGACGCTCGCGGCGAGATCGCCGCCAGAGGAACCGGCGTCGAGCCGCACCGACGCGAGCATCGCCAGCCGGAACCGCTCGTCGTGCGACAGCTCCAAGCCGTAGTACGCGGCTACGGCGGACACCGTGGCGACCGTCACCGCGCCGCTCGATCCCAGGCCGAGTTTGGTTCCCTCGTGGTGCAGGCGACTGCTGATCGAAACGTGGACGGGGGGTGCGGACAGCCCCTGCTCGGCCACCAGCCCGTCGACCACTTCGATCGCCGACACCACGTGGGTGAGACCGTCCCGCACCCGCCGTTCGTCGTCCTCGCCGAGTGCGGCGAGGACGCCGCCACCGCGCCGCAGTCGCGCCTGTTCCGGGCAGAGGTCGGAATCGATCACGACGTCGGCGCCGTGGGATGGCGACACCGTGACGTCGACCTGCCGATCGACCGCTGCCAGGATCGCCGGGTGGCCCGGCTGCACCACCGCGTACTCGCCGACGATGAAGAGTTTGCCCGGCGCTTGCCGGCTCACTGTTCTCGTACCGGTCACTGCTCTGCCGCCGTCAGCAGCCTGGCTCCCGGCCCGCGCCGGGCGGTGAGCACCGAGCATCCGGGGGCGGCGGCCAGCAGCGTTTCGGCGACCCGGGGCGCGGCCTCGGGGTGGCAGAGCACCTTGACGTTCGGTCCGGCGTCCATGGTCGCGTAGGCCGGTACGCCGTCCTTGCGGAGCTGCAGGACACCGTCGAGCACGGCCACCGTGGCCGGTGACAGGTAGCGCACCGCCGGCCGCGCGGCCAGCATCGTCGCGTGCATGCCGAGGGCGTTGCGCTCCGCGATCTCCCCCACCGCTTCGAGGTCTCCACGGAGCAGCGCCGCACGCATGTCGGTCAGGTCGCCCTTGCTCGACGTCGCCCAGGCCTGGTAGAGCGGAGAGGTCTCGACGGTCCGCCGCATGGCCGCACGGCTGGACACGGCCTTGGGGCCGGCGTTGACCAGTGCGACCACCAGGGCGGGGTCGAAGTCCGGAAGGGGCACCGGCTCGGCATAGGAGCTGAGGTCCGCGGCCTCGCCGACGCCCTGGCCCGCGTGACACAGCGCGAAGCCGCCGAAGATCGACCGGGAGGCCGACGCGGACCCGCGACGGGCGAGGCGGGAGAGGGCGGTGGGATCGAGATCCAGCCCGTACGCGGCGGTGGCGGCGACGGCCAGGGCGGCGAACCCACTCGCCGATGACGCCAGCCCCGCCCCGGTGGGGACGGCGTTGCGGGTGTCGACGGCTGCCCGTTCGCTCCGCCCGGCCAACTCCCGTACCAGGTCCAGGAAGACGATGACGCGCTCCCGCGGTTCACCGTCCGCGGGCTTTCCGTCGAGGATGACGCTGTCGGTCTGCGCCTCGGGGGCGAGCCGGACGGTGGTGTTCGTCGGGAAGACGTCCAGGGTCATCGACAGGCTGTCGACGTACGGGATGACGAGTCGCTCGTCGCGCTTCCCCCAGTACTTGATCAGCGCGATGTTCGGATGGGCGACGGCGGTCGACCCGTGGCCGAGGAGACTCCCCTGCGGTCCCGCCAGTCCCGCAGGCCCCAACTTGTGGTCAATCAGCATGGTTTACGAACCTTCCCATCGGGACTACCCAGGTACGGACGGCGCCGGCTTCGTGGAGGCTTCGCACGGTCGCTTCGGCCTGCCGCGGCTCTGCGGCCAGCGCGATCACGCAGCCCCCCAGCCCGCCGCCGCTGATCTTGGCGCCGAGGCTGCCGGCCGCGAGCGCGGCATCGACCAGGCCGTCGATCCGGTCCGTACTGAGCCCCATCTCGTGGAGCAGCGTGTGGTTTTCTGTCATCCGCGCGCCGAAGTCGCTCGATCGGCCGTGCGCGAGGTCACGTGTGGCGGCGCGGGTCAGGCGCGACACTCCGAGGACGAAGTCCGCCTGGGTTTGCGCGTTGCGCTGGAACTTCCGCCACAGGAGCTCCACCGCTTCCTTCGTACTGCCGCTGACACCGCTGTCCGCGATGACGAACAGCCCGTCGAAGTCGTAGGGCCGGCCTTCGCCGGCGTGGCCCCCGGTGTGCTCGGAGGGACGTGCGGGGGCGTGCCCCGGCATGGGAACGGGCAGTTCACGGGCAGTGCCGGAGTGGAAGAGGAGCGGAGACGTCGCACCGGTGGCGAGCGCGTCGATGCCGCTCGACCTGCCGTGTGCCACCTTCTCGGAAGCCTGCACGAGATCGAACACCTCGCGGGCCTCGAGCCGGCGGTCGAAGAGGTCCGCGAGGGCCAGCACGGCCGCCCGGGCGCACGCGGCGCTGGAGCCGAGCCCGCGGCCCTGCGGGATGGCGCAGTCGATGATCACGTCCACACACGCGTGGCCGTCGACGCCCGTCATCGTCTTGAGGTCCGGGAGCAGGCGCCGCAGGCCGTCCGCGGCAAGCGGTGTCACCGCCCCGGACCCCCGGCCGGCCAGTGCGGAGGAGACCCTGTCCGCGCCTTCGTCGGAACACCGCAATCGCTTGGCGGTCGCGGTCACCGTCAGTTGTGGAACCGGAATCGCGAGTGCCGGTGCACCATAAACGACGGCGTGCTCGCCGAGCAGAATTGCTTTTCCGTGGGCGCGTCCACAACCGATGCGGCCGTATTCAACGTCCGGATCACCTGTGGAAACGGTGCGGCCGGCGAAACGGCCGGCGAAAGCGGGTGAATTCTTTGGTGTCATCATCGGGCTCGCTGCGTCGCATTGACCGCCATGGCGGCGAGCTGGTCCTTTGCCGGGGTGGTGGCACTGCTGGCGTCCAGTACGGCCATGGCCCGGTCGGTGCGGTGCGCGATCTGCCGCTCGATGTCGTCAACGGCGCCGACATTCACGAATATGTCCCGCAGGGCATCGATTTCAAGGCCGGAAAGGTCGGTTCCTATCTTCGCCCTGAGGAACCTCGCCGCATCCGGATCACGTTCGTCCGCATGCTTGAGCGCCGTCGCGAGCAGCACCGTTCGCTTGCCCTCCCGAAGGTCGTCGCCCGAGGGCTTGCCCGTCACCGACGGGTCGCCGAACACGCCCAGCAGGTCGTCCCGGAGCTGGAACGCGATCCCGATGTCCACCCCGAAGGCCCCGTAGGCCGCGACCAGGTCCGCCCCGGCGCCGGCGATCGCGGCACCGAATTGCAGCGGGCGCTCCACCGTGTAGGAGGCCGTCTTGTACTGGTTGACGCGCAGCGCCGAATCGATGCTCTCGTCGTCGCTCGCCTGGTTGATCACGTCGAGCAGCTGGCCGTACAGGACCTCCGAGCGCACCGCGGACCACACCGGTCCGATCCGGGCCTGCGCGTCCGCCGGCAATCCCGATGCGCGGACCATGACGTCGGACCAGGTCTGGGCCAGGTCCCCGACCAGGATGGCGGTGCCGGTACCGAAGGCGTCGGGGTCCCCGGAGAAGCGCCGCGCCCGATGCCGCTCGGCCAGGGCCACGTGCGCGGCGGGATGACCGCGGCGGGTGTCGGACGCATCGATGATGTCGTCGTGTATCAGGGCCGACGTGTGCAGCAGTTCAAGTCCCGCGCAGGCAGTCAGCACCGCCGTGGCGCCCGGATCGTGCCGGTCGCCGCCGGCACCGATCCAGCCCAGCCAGGCGAAGACCGGCCGGACGCGCTTGCCGCCGCGCAGAACGTAGTTCTCCAGCTCGGCGACCACGGCCGCGAAGTCCTGGCCGAGCGCGTCGGCTTCGGCCCGGCGCTGGCCGAAGAAGTCACTGATCACGGCGTCGACGGCAGCCGCATCCACGGATGCCGTCCCGAGATAGCTGACGGTCATGCTCTCATCTCCCGGTCGAGGTGACGGTCGCTCTCATAATCAATCCCGCAATCAATCCCGTAATCAATCTCGCACTCGCACGAATTCACCGAGATCACGTCACCCGACTCCGGGCTGCCAGCCCTTTCCGAAGAGACATCGGCCTCGCCGATTTCCGCAGAAGCCCATTCATGCATGCCCCTGAGCCATCCCACACCTGATCAGCATGCTTCGATGTCAGCCAGGGCATGCCGCTCTGCCCACTACTCACGCGAGTAGTGCCAACAGGTAGGGGCCGTATACGACGAGCAGGATCCCACCCAACCGAGTGAGACATTCCGTGTCAGCGAAATGCGGGAGCATAACGTGCCACGATGAGATACCCGCTCCCATCAACACCGATCCTCACCACGGGAGTCACCATCCGATCCATCCGATCCATCGGAATCCTCGGTACCGGCGCGTACCTCCCCCCGACCGAGGTCTCCAACGACGAGATCGCCGAACGGGCCGGCGTCACGGACGAATGGATCGTCCGCAAGACGGGAATTCGGAGCCGCCGCCGGGCGGATCCCGGCCAGGCCACGTCCGACCTCGCTGCGGCGGCTGCCATCCGGGCCCTCGAGCAGGTGGGTGTCGACCCCGGGGAACTCGCCTACATCGTCGTCGCCACGTCCACGCCCGATCACCCGCAGCCGTCCACGGCGAGCATCGTCCAGCACCGGCTCGGGGCGATGAACGCGGCGGCCTTCGACCTGAACGCGGTGTGCAGCGGTTTCGTCTACGCGCTGACGGTCGCCGAACGGATGCTGCGCACCGAGCCGGGCGAGCGCTACGGACTGGTCATCGGCGCGGACATCTACTCGCGGATCCTCGACTACTCCGACCGCCGGACCGCCATCCTCTTCGGTGACGGCGCCGGGGCCGTCGTCCTCGGCCCGGCCCCGAACGACCGGGGCCTATTCGCCAGTTCACTGATCACCCGGGGCGACCAGCACGAGCTGATCAGCGTCCAGGCCGGCGGCAGCCGGATACCGACCACCGCCGGGACACTGGACGAGGGCCTGCAGTACTTCCGGATGGATGGCCGGCGGGTCCGGGAGTTCGTGCAGGACAACCTCCCCGGGGCCGTCACGGATCTGCTGGCCGGCGCGGGGCTGGCCCCGCAGGAGGTCCGCCATGTGGTCGCCCACCAGGCGAACGCGGTGATGCTCAAGGAGGTCTGGCCCTCGCTCGGACTGCCCGGGGCCAGCTTCTACTTGGCTTTGGAGTCCTACGGCAACACCGGCGCGGCCTCCGTACCCATCACCCTCGACCTCGCCCACCGGGACGGCGCCCTCTCCGACGGAGAGGTGGTCCTGCTCACCGGCTTCGGCGGCGGCATGTCGGTGGGCTCGGCCCTGACCCGCTGGCTGCCCACCCGGCACGCCCGGCCGCCCCGGAATTCGGCCTACGCCGCTGCCCCCGCGCAGTCGAGGTGAGGCACCCCGTCCCGCCCGACCGTGCGAGGGCCCGTGATCTACTCGGCTTCGATCGAATAGATCGCCGCTCTGCTCGAATAGCTCGCGGCTCCGCGTGCCAATTCGACACGGGTGTTGATGCCCAACTTCCTGTAGATCTTCCTGAGGTGGTAATTCACCGTATGCGCCGACAGGTGGACCCGTTTGGCGATCTGCTGGTTCGTCATCCCCGCGCTCACCAGGTAGGCGATGCGTCGCTCCATGTCGGAGAGACCGGACCAGCAGGCGGAATTGAGCGGTGACACCATTTCTTCGGGCTTCGCCGGCGAGGGATCCGAAGGAACCCCATCCGCGTCCTGCCTGCGGGCCGGGACTTTCGCACCGTAGGTCTTGGCGAGTTCCTCCGTCGCCAGGGCGACCGAGAGCGGGTCCGGCGACTGCGCGATGATGCGCGACAGTACGGCCGGATCACCGGCCACCAGAGCGTTCGCGTGCAGGGCGCTGAGGCCGAGCACGGAGATGCCGGGGTTGTCACCCGCGAGGCCGTCCACCGTTTCGAGCACGCTGTGCTTGAGGTTGGTGTCACCCACGTCCAGTGCGAGACGGACCAGGAAGGCGGCGGCAGCCGGATCCTCGATGTACAGGCTCCGCTGCGTCGGCATATGGCTGTACTTGTCGGAGAACAGCTCGACAGCCGCCCTCGGACCCTCCCTTTTCACCGCGATGCGCACGTCGGTCCAGGCGTACTGCGGAGAATAGAGGACCGCCTGATCCGTCTCGAACTCGCCCTGCACCCGCTTCAGGCAATCGGTCGCCGCGGCCAGGTCTCCCTTGTAGAGGAAGATGGTGCTGAGCACCGAGTACGCAAGGGGCCGGAGTCCGGGAACGGCGTCCCGATCGGCCGCGGCAGTCGCCAGCTCCGCCTGTTGGCGAGCATCCCCGACCCGTCCGGCCTGGAGGAACAGCCGGGCCCGCATCGCCGCGAGTACGGCGTCCCAGGCGCGTGTGCCCAGTTCGCGCAGGCCGGCTTCGGCGTCATTGATCAGCGACTCGGCCTTTTCGAATTCGCGCAGGTTCGCGACCTTTCCGGCCAGTGCGAGCTGGAAGTGGAGGCGCCACACGGGATCCGCCTTGTCGCTGTACCGCACCGCGGCACGGCCCGGCTGAGCCCTTCGCCCAGTTCCCCGGCGCGCCAGCGGGCGTTGGAGAGCGCCGTCAGCGCCATCAGCGAGGCAACGTCACCCGGCCCGGCTCCCTGTTCCCTCAATATCCTGGCGGAACGCTTCTCCGCTTCTTCCATGCCGAGCAGGGAGTACCCCAGGATCACGGAGGCTTCCGCATCGAGCCGGGCGGAAGCCGAACTCGCGGGGCTGGAGAGAACGCGCTCCGCGACACGAATTCCGACGGTGGCCTTTCCGTCCATGATCAGGCTGTGGGACTTCGAGTAGACCTCTCCGGATTCACCCGCGACCTCTTGGAGCGGGTCAGCCGGACGGTCGGCCATCCAGAGCGGGTGCCCGGTCACCCAGAATTGCCGGTCGTGTGAAGCGGTGCGATTCCTGGAGTGCCCCATCGCCTCGCGCTGCAAGGCACCCCGCGCGGGAGCGGGAATCGATTCGACGACCCCCGCCAAGAAGAAATCACTCTTGAAGACGAGTTGTTTTTCCGCCGCAACGACGAAACCCGAGGAAATCGCTTCGTCCAAGGAAGAAAGCAGGCTGGCCGCGGATTTGTCCAGCATTCTGGAGACATCCTCCAGCATGAAGGATCTGCCCAAAACTGCCGCAATCTTGAGGAATCGCTGGCAGTCCATGCTGAGATCACCGAGCCGGCGCTTCACGAACGCCACCACACGGCCCGGGACCCGCCGCTCCGTCAGCCCGACCGTTCCGCCGTACTCCCTTACCAGCCCTTCCTCCACGAGCCCTGCCGCACATTCGGCAAGCAACCGTGAATTCCCGCCGGCATCCGCCGTGAAGTCGAGCAGCCCCTGGTCCGGTTCACCCCCCAGGATGTCCCGCAGGATCTGTTCGTCGGCAGATTCCATGAGCAATTCCGTTGCCATGACCCCGGCTACCCCCGTATGTAGTCCGGCGCGCCACAACCCGCACGCCCTCCTGCGAGGATCTTACGAACCATTGTCCGGTCTTGACTTGGCGAACACATGAGCTGGTGCATTATGCACACCGGGCCGGCCGCAGGGGGCGTCCAAGCACCTCACCCCGCCAGGGCGAGGGTCAGGGGGAGCACCTGGTCTGCTCCGCTCTGGCGCAGGAGACGTGCGCCCACGGCCAGCGTCCAGCCGGAGTCGGCGTAGTCGTCCACGAGCAGGACCGGTCCCGGGGTGGCGGCCAGGGCTGCGGCGAGTTCGTCGGGGACGGTGAACGAGGCGGCCAGGGCGCGCAGCCGCTGGGCGGAGTTGCTGCGGTGTGCGCCGTACTCGCCCGCCTGCGCGGTGTAGGCGAGGCTGCCCAGCAGCGGAAGCCGGCCGACCCGGGCCAGGCCCTCGGCGAGTGAGCCCACCAGCTGGGGGCGGGAGCGGGAGGGCATGGCCACGATCCCCACGGGCCGGGCCATCGAGCCGCCGGCCCACCCACCCGGCGAACGGGCCCAGTCGGCCACCACCGTCACCACGGCCGCCAGGACGTCGTCCGGAACAGGCCCGTCTGCGGCCCGCTCCGACAGGAGCGGGCGCAGCCGGTTGCCCCAGCCGATGTCCGACAGGCGCCCGAGCGCGCGCCCCGTGGCCGCCTGCTGGCCCACGGGGATACGGCCCTTGAGGTCGACGCCGACCGCGGGCATGCCCGAGGGCCACATCCGGCGGGGCTCGACCTCGACACCCGGGCGGTCCAGCTCACCGGTCGCCGCATCGAGGGCCCCGTGGGACACGGCGGGGTCGAGCCAGGGCCCGGCGCAGGTGTCGCAGCGGCCGCACGGGCTCGCCTTCTCGTCGTCGAGCTGGCGCTGCAGGAACTCCATCCGGCACCCGGTGGTCGCCACGTAGTCCCGCATGGCCTGCTGCTCGGCCTGCCGCTGCCGGGCCACCCACTCGTACCGCTGCGCGTCGTAGGTCCACGGCTGTCCGGTGGAGGTCCAGCCCCCTTTCACGCGCTTGACCGCACCGTCCACGTCCAGGACCTTGAGCATCGTCTCCAGCCGCGAACGCCGAAGGTCCACCAACGGCTCCAGCGCCGGCAGCGACAACGGCCGGCCGGCCTGCTCCAGTACGTCCAGGGTCCGCCGGACCTGCTCCTCGGGCGGGAATCCCACGGACGCGAAGTACGCCCAGATCGCCTCGTCCTCCTTGCCCGGCAGCAGCAGCACATCGGCGTGGTCCACGCCGCGCCCCGCACGGCCCACCTGCTGGTAGTAGGCGATCGGGGACGAGGGAGAGCCCAGGTGCACCACGAACCCCAGGTCAGGCTTGTCGAAGCCCATCCCCAGCGCGGAGGTCGCCACCAGCGCCTTCACCCGGTTCGCGAGCAGATCTTCCTCGGCCTGCAGCCGGTCGGCGTTCTCCGTCTTCCCCGTGTAGGAAGCCACCGGATACCCGCGCTGCCGCAGGAACGCCGCGACCTCCTCCGCGGCCGCCACCGTCAGCGTGTAGATGATCCCCGAGCCCGGCAGATCCCCCAGCCGCTCCCCCAGCCATGCCAGCCGGTGCGCGGCATTCGGCAGCTCCAGCACCCCCAGCCGCAGGCTCTCGCGGTCCAGCGCGCCGCGCAGAACCAGAGCGCCCCCGCCTCCCGTGCCCAGCTGCTCGGCCACATCGGCCGTGACGCGGGCGTTGGCCGTCGCGGTGGTGGCGAGCACGGGCACGCCGGGGGCGAGCTCGGCGAGCATGGTGCGCAGCCGGCGGTAGTCGGGGCGGAAGTCATGCCCCCAGTCGGAGATGCAGTGGGCCTCGTCGACCACCAGCAGACCGGTCGTGGCCGCGAGCTTGGGCAGCACCTGCTCGCGGAAATCCACCGAGTTGAGGCGCTCCGGGCTCACGAGGAGAACGTCGGTCTCGCCCCGTTCCACCTCCCCGTAGATCGTCTCCCACTCCTCCGGGTTGGCCGAGTTGATCGTCCGCGCCTGGATCCCGGCCCGCGCGGCGGCATCGACCTGGTTGCGCATCAGCGCGAGGAGCGGCGAGATGATCACCGTCGGGCCCGCGCCGCGACGGCGCAGCAGGGCCGTCGCCACGAAGTACACGGCCGACTTGCCCCACCCCGTACGCTGCACCACCAGCGCCCGCCGGCGCTCCTCCACCAGGGCGGACACCGCCTGCCACTGGTCCTCCCGCAGCCGCGCCGAACCCCCTGGGGCACCGACCAGCTCAGCGAGGATGGCATCGGCTTCAGCGCGGAGCTCCAGGTTGTCCATGCCCCCATGCAACCCGATGCCACGGACAATCGGCCAACTCACCCAGCGTGACCGTCCGGCCCACGAGCCGTCCGCCCCGGCGCCCGACCGGTGCGACGGACGGCCGCCAGGGCGGTGTTTCCCCTGGTGCCGGCGCCCCGGCCTGGACCGAATGAGTCATCTTCGGCGTGGCGGGGCATGGATATGAACGGCATACCGGCGAATTCCGGTCGGCGGCTCCAATTGCTCGTTGCCGCATGCTCACGGGCCACGCGAGAATTGTCTTGCTCCCGCTCGGCTCGACGGCGCTCTCCTGGGCCGTGCCGCGGCGCGCCCGCACTCCAGCTGTGCCCGTTCGCGGGCGTGTACCCGAAGGGAGGACCGTGACCTTCGGATTCGCCCCGCCCTCGACCACGTCCCTGACCACGGCCACCGGCGGCGCCAGCCGGCACGGCAGGCTGCTGGAACCCTCGGAGTGGACGGCGTCGGGCGTCCCCCTGCTGCGCAATCCGCGCGAGGTCGTCAGCGGACTGCACTCACGGCACGGCCCCGTACCGTCCACGGCGGTGATCGCCGTGCTCGGACCCGAGGAGCGGCTCGTGGCCAGCGCCTCCTTCGTTCAGCGCTCCACCGCGGCCGACGGCTGGGAGTACCGCAACGCGCTGCTCTCCCGGTTGCGCCGGGTCATTCCGCACGACCTGCGCCGGCGGACCCCGGTACGGACCGCCGTGCTGTTGTTCTGCCGCGACGGCGACGAGCACTGGACCGAGGAGGACGGCGCCTGGATGTGGGGGCTGCGGGACGCCTGCACCCTGCACGGGCTGCGCTGCGGCGCGTACATCACGCTGACCCGGGGCGGCTGGCAGGTGCTGGGCGAAGGCCGCGGCGGCCGCAGCCCCAGCTCGGACTCCCGGCCCGAGCGCCTCGGCGATGTGCCGTCCGAGTTCGCCCCGGTCGCCCTGCGCAGCGGCGGCGGAGCCGCGGAGGCCCAGCGCCGCACCGCCGCGCGCTGAGCCCGCACTGCCGGCCGCAGGCGGAGCCCGCAGGGCCCCGTACCCGAGAACGCGGAGCCAGCAGGGCCCCGTACCCGGGAACGACCAACGGCCGTACACCCGGAAACGGGCGTACGGCTGGTCAGGCCTCGGACTTCGGCAGGGCCGGCCACCGGCCCGCCCCGCCCCTCGACCGTGCGGGAGTACGGGGCGTCAGACGCCCGCCCCCAGCACGGAGTTGATCTGCTGCGGCTCGCCGCACACGATCAGGAGCGCACCGGCTCGCGCGAGCGCGACCGGCAGGGCTCCGGCGGCCGCGGCGGCCGGTCCGCCGTTGGCCGCGAAGACCACGACGGGACGGCCCGCGGCGCGCTGGACCTGCGCCGCGTCCGCGTAGAAGACGTCGTCCCGGGCATCGTGCAGCGCCCAGTACGCGGCCTCGCCGAAGGACAGCTCGTGCGCTGCCCAAGGGTGCGGGTCGCCGGTGGTGAGCACCAGGATGTCACCGGGCGCACGCCCGGTGTCGAGCAGCAGGTCCACGGCCTCTTCGGCCGCGTCCAGCGCGCCCTCGGCGGATGCCGGGATCAGCTGGACCTGCGGTACGGATGCCGAGACCGAGGGGGCGGTGGCGGCTACGGGAACGCCGGCGGCCTGAGGTTTCCGCGGGGCGGGCGGCGCGGGCCTGGGGGCGGGACGCGGACCGGGTACGGGGCGGGGGGTCTGCGCGCTGCGGCTCGCGGCCGGCGTGACGCGGGGACCCTGGGCACTCTCGTGAATCTGAGGCTCCTCGGGGGCGGGGTTGAGAGGCATGAGCTGATATCTATCAAACACCGGTGCGAAACGTACCGGTTGGTGGCACCTGCGTGCGATCAGAAATCGAAGCCGAGTTGGCCTCCGTTTTCCAGCTCCATCGATTCCTCGCTGCGCCGCACCTTCTTGAGGTGGCTCCAGCGGGGCAGCGCGTCGAGGTAGGACCAGGAGAGCCGGTGGTACGCGGTCGGACCCTGATCCTCGAGCGCCGCCCGGTGCACGGGCGAGGGATATCCGGCGTTGGCGGCGAAAGCGAAGTCCTCGATTCCGCCACCCTGTTCACCGATTTCGGCCATCATCCGGTCGCGCCGGACCTTGGCGATCACCGAGGCCGCGGCGACGGCGACGCAGGACTGGTCGCCCTTGATCACCGTCCGGACCTGCCACGGCGCACCGAGGTAGTCGTGCTTGCCGTCGAGTATCACCGCGTCGGGCCGCACGGGCAGCGCCTCCAGGGCGCGCACCGCGGCGAGGCGCAGGGCGGCGGTCATCCCGAGCTCGTCGATCTCCTCGGGGGACGAGTGGCCCAGGGCGTAGGCCGTGACCCAGTCCTCCAGGACGCCGACGAGCGCGTCACGGCGCCTGGGGGTGAGCAGTTTGGAGTCGGTGAGTCCCGCGGGCGGCCGGCGCAGACCGGTGATCGCCGCGCAGACGGTGACGGGACCGGCCCAGGCCCCTCGTCCGACTTCGTCGACCCCGGCGATGACCTTGGCGCCGGTGGTCGCTCGGAGGGAGCGTTCGACGGTGTGAGTGGGTGCTTCGTACGGCATGGCGCCAGCAAGGTTACGCCGCCCCGAGCCGCCTGCACACCCCGCCCCCTCCCCGCCGCGCCGCCGCCCCCTCCCCGCCGCGCCACGGACACCTCCGCGCCGTGCCACCCACCCCGCCCCGTCTCACACCCTGAGCAGCGGAACCATCACCCCGTCGATCATCTCGGCGATTTCCACGGCCACCCATTCACTCCCGCACACTTTCGCGCGGTACATCATCAGCGCCGGGATGACCTCGACGAGAAGCGGACCGATCGCGTCCGCACGGACGTCTCCCCGCTCGATTCCGCGGCGCACCAGCTCACCGATCAGCCCGTGCGCCGGTGCGTACAGCCCGCCCCGGACCAGGTCGCGGAACCGCTCCGCATGCGTGTGATCGCACTCGTGAATCACCGTACGCAGCGCCTGCCCGGCCCGCGCCCCATGACGTCCCGCATCCGCACGCACAGCGCGAACAGGTCCTCGCGCACCGATCCCAGGTCCGCGATCCGGCCGAGCGGCGGCAGCGGCGTCCGCAGCGCCTCGGCCACCAGGTCCGCCTTCGAGGGACGGCGCCGGTACAGCGCGGCCTTTCCCGTCTGCGCTCCCGAGGCGACGCCCTCCATGGTGAGGGCGTTCCAGCCCGTGGTGCTCGGCTGCTCCAACGCGGCATCGAGAATCGCCCGTTCGAGTTCGGATCGGCGGCTCGCTCGGCCTGTCCATCCTGGTCACCGTCTTCGGCACCGCCGGCCGCGACGAAGCCGCCCGTCAGGTCCCGGACTTCGGGGCGCACGCCGGCCAGGGACAACTGGAGGCGTTCCTGCAGTCATCGCCGCCGTGCCGATGGCGGCGATCGCGCTCCTCACCTCGCTGCTGGTGATCCGCGTGCGCGCGAGCGACCTGGAGGCCCTGAACGGAGCCGCCGCCAAGGCCGGTCCGGCCGCCTGAGCACGCAGTCCCGTACGAGGGTCCCGGCGCGGGAAACGTCCGCGCCGGGGCCCGCACGACCCTAGTACTCGACCCGGCTCCCGAAGGTCCCCAGGCTCTTGCACTGCTCGTACGAAGCGCTCACCCCGCGCTCGCTCAGGATCTGCCGGGCCCGGCGCTCCCCCAGGCTCGTCGCGTACCAGGGCCTGCGGCCGGCCTCCGCCAGGTCCCCGGCGATCCCGCGCAGGGCGCAGGAACGCCGGGGCTCGGGCAGCCGGTCCAGGGCGGGTACCGCGTCCGCCGACAGGGACTGGAAGTAGGCCAGATCGATCTTGCCGTCCCGCTCGTAGCGCGTGACGTTGCCCTCCGCGATCATCCCGTCCGGGGACATCAGTCCGAAGGCCAGTACGGCCGCCACGGCGCTCCCCGCGACCGCGCGGGGCAGCCAGCGCGCGCCGAACAGCCCGCCGGCCATGATCAGTACGATGACCAGACCGAGCCACAGCTCCACACCGGCGACCGACAGGCGCAGCCTGGTCAGCCCGTACGCGTCCACGTACAGGTCCATGCGGCGGAGCGCCGAGGCGACGACCACGAGGGTCAGCACGCAGAGCGTGCCGAGCACGACGCGCACCAGCCGCCGGTCGCCGGCTCCGTCGCGCGGGGCCCAGCGAAGGGCCAGCGCGATGACCGCAAGGGTGAGCAGGGTGGCCCAGAGCAGCTGCCAGAAGCCCTGGCGCGCGTACTCGGCGTAGGTGAGGCCGGTGGCCTCCAGGACCTTGCGGTAGCCACCGAAGAGGACGGCGAGCTGGACGGCGTTGAAGGCGGCGAAGAGCAGGTTCAGCACGATGAGCGGAAGGGCCCACTCCACCCGGGAGCGCGCCTTCCCCGGGCGCACCGCGATGCGGTCCCAGCGGGAGGGGGCGGCGGCCGCGCGGGCCACGGCGATCGCGACGAGGAGGCCGAGCGCGAAGAGCAGGAAGCGCACCGGGCCGCCCATGCCGCTGATGTCGGGGGTCAGCCCGCTCAGCAGGTCCGCGAAGGCGGCGTCGGCGGAAGCGAACAGGGTGCCGAAGAGCGCCAGCAGGACCACCGCCACCACGACGGACTTCGCCACCGGCAGCCAGCGCTCCCGGCGCCCCTCGCCGCGCGAGCGCAGCCCGCTCCAGACCCAGCGCACCCCGAGGACGGCGGAGTCGAGGAGGCCGACCGGCCCGAGCAGGATGCCGGGCCAACTGCGGCTGCCGTGCAGGGCCAGGGCGCCCGTCAGGAGCGCCGCGAACAGGGCCGTCACGGCAGGCCAGGCGGAGGCGCGCAGGGCGGGCACGGCGAGCAGCACGAGGCAGCCGAGCGCCCAGAGCGCGGTCCACGGGCGCAGCCTGCGGCCGGCCGCTCGGGCGGCCGCGTAGGCGGCGAGCAGCGCCGGGACCACCGCGAGCAGCAGGCCCGGGCCCAGCCCCTCGCCGAGGAGCAGGGAAGCGGCGATGCCGGAGGCGAGTACGGCGCCCAGCACGACGGCCGGTACGGGTCCGACGGCGGCCGGGCGCGCGGCCTCGGCCCAGGCGAGCGGGGCGATCGACCAGGCACCGGAGGCGGCGCGCTCCTTGCGCAACTGGTGGATTCGCCAGACCTTGGGATCCCATCCGGGCGGCGCGGGCGGCGCGGACCCCGCGCCGGCCTCCACACCCGCGGCCCCCGCGGCGTCCGCCGTCCCGGCCTTCTCCGCACCGGCGTTCTCCGCACCGGCCTTGTCCGCACCGGCGTTCTCCGCACCGGCCTTGTCCGCACCGGCGTTCTCTGCTGACATCGGGTTCCCCTCCCCTGTCGGCCACCCCTGCCGTCGGGCGGGGGTGGCGAAGCCGACAGAGTAGGCCGGTCACCTGCAGTTTTGAACAGGATCAAAAGATGCCTGTGGCAGGACCGTGACAAACGGAGGGGTGCGAACCGGCACGGACCGCCGCCGCCACCCCCGATACCCCACTACCCCGCCGACTCCGGCAGCCAGGCCGGCAGCGCCTCGGTACGGGCCAGCCAGGCCTGCGGCAGCACCGCGTCCCCGCGTGCGCCCAGCACTCCGCCGACGATCGCGCAGGTGGTGTCCACGTCTCCGCCCACCTGGGCGGTGGTCCAGAAGGCCCGTTCGTAGTCGTCCAGGCCCCGCGCCGCCGACCACAGGGCGAACGGCACGGTGTCGTGGGCGCTGGTGCGCCGCCCGCAGCCCAGTACGGCGGCGACGGTGGTCGCGTCGCCGTAGTCGAGCATGTCGCGCGCCCGCCGCACCCCGGCGCCCACCGCGCTCTTCGGGACGAGCGCGATCACGCCGTCCAGCAGGTCGGCGGCCTTGGGCGGCCCGGCCGGATCGGCCGCCAGCGCGGCCGCGGCGGCCACGGCCATCGCGCCGCACACCGCTTCGCGGTGCTGGTGGGTGGTGTAGGCGGAGATCTCCGCCTGGTGCGTGGCCTGCTCCGGGTCGTCGGCGTACCAGGCGCCCAGCGGGGCGACCCGCATGGCAGCGCCGTTGCCCCAGGAGCCCTGGCCGTTGAAGAGTTCCGCGGCGAGCGTGCGCCAGTCCGCGCCCTCGCGGATCAGGCGCAGCATCCGGTTCACGGCGGGCCCGTAGCCGCGGTCGAAGTCGTGGTGGTGGGCGAAGGAGGCGGCCAGGGCGTCCTGGTCCACCCGGCCGTGCCCGGCGAGCACGGCCACCACGGAGCAGGCCATCTCGGTGTCGTCGGTCCACTGCCACGGATCGCTGCCGGCGGGCAGCTCGCGCCGCTTGAGCAGCGGGTAGTTCACGGGGACGAAGTACTGGGAACCCAGTGCGTCGCCCAGGGCCAGCCCGCGGAGGCTGGCCATGGCGCGTGCGTAGCGCCCTTCGGGGGAGGAGTCAGCGGTCATCGCGCGTCACTCTAGCCGTCCAGGTCATAAGGCTCGGGTGTGGTCCACCGCTCAAACGGGCGGTCCATCCGGTACCGGCCGTCGGACCCCAGCAGGAGCACCCGGTATTCGCCGTTGCCCGGGTTGGAGAGGGCCTCGAACTCGGCCACGGACCAGTGGAACCATCGCATGCAGAACAGTCGCATCGTCAGGCCGTGCGTCACGAGCAGCACGTTCTCCGGATGGTCCGGGGCCTCGAAGCTGCGGTAGAGGCTCTCCAGGAAGGCCCCGACCCGGTCGTACACGTCCGCGCCCGACTCCCCCTGCGCGAAGCGGTAGAAGAAGTGCCCGTACGCGTCCCGGTAGGCCTTCTGCAGCCGTACGTCCTCCCGCTCCTGCCAGTTCCCCCAGTCCTGCTCGCGCAGCCTCGGCTCCTCGCGCATCCGCACGCGCGTGGGGTCCAGACGCAGCTCCCGGAAGGTCTGCAGGGTCCGGCGGTACGGGGAGACGTACGCGCTGACGTGCTCGTCCCCGAAGAGCTCGCGCAGGCGTCCGCCCGCCTCCGCGGCCTGCTCGCGCCCGGTGTGGGTCAGCCGGAGGGCGTGGTCGGGCTCCCGCTCGTACACCGTGTCATCGGCATTGCCCTCCGATTCCCCGTGCCGGACAAGGACGATGCGCCGTGGTCGAACCATTCCACGACCCTATTCGGCCACCGCCGGGCACACCGACCGGGCTCGCCGGTCGAGCCGGCTGCGGCCATACAGTCAGCTCGTCAGTCAGCTCGTCAGGCAGGTCGGCAGGCAGGTCGGCAGGCAGGTCGTCACACCGTCCAGGACGCTTCGAGGTCGACGACGTCCCCGGTGAGGGCCTCCACGTCGGCCTGGATCTGGGCGCGCAGCGACAGCCGTTCGACGCGCTCCTGCCGGTACTTCCCGTGTTCGGCCGCCGCGTGCCACATCGACAGCACCAGGAACTCACGGCCCGGGGCCTCGCCGAAGAGGCCCCGGACCATGCCGGGCGAGCCCGCCATGGCCGGGTTCCAGACCTTCTCCTGCATGAGCGCGAAATGGTCCACGCGCCCCTCCCGCACCCTGGTGTGGGCGACCCTGACGACGTCGGCGTCGGTGAAACGTGGCTCAAAACCGGTCTTCACGTCGAAGCGGTGGTCGAAGAGCGTGACCCGCGCGTCGGTGTAGGTGCCGTTCTGCGAAGCGGCCAGCCGGTCGTGCGAGCGGGCCATGAAGGAGTCGTAGAAGGAACGGCTCTCCCAGAAGGTGAAGACGTGCGCCACCCCCTGCCGGCCCCGGCTCCAGCCGCCGCCCTGCCCCCGGAATCCCGGCTCGCCCGGCAGTCCCGCCCATTTGCGCTGCCCGCGCTCGAACCCGCGTCGGTCCGTCACCGTGCAGCGAATCCACTTGACCAGCACTGCGCCATCGTACGGTCCCGGTGGGGCCCGGGTCAGTCCTCGGCGCGGTACAACCGAAGCAGTTCGTCCACGTCCCGCTCGGACAGCCGAAGTCCGAACTCCCGGACGAGCAGGGCCGGCACCTCCTCGGCCGGCACCTCCCGCCGCTCGATCCGCCCGTCGGGCAGCAGCCGGGAGAGCTCCCGCCCTACGAGGGCCAGCCGGGCGCAGTCGCCCGGGTACTGGACGATGGCCCGGGCGAGGAAGGCGGAGCGGGGGTGCGAGGAGCTGTAGTGGTTCAGCACCACGTAGTCGACGGGATGATAGGGCTGCGGGGTGAAGGCGTACAGGTCGCGCCAGGCGCCCTCGCGCCATGCGCAGAGCGCGAGGACCCCGTCCGCTTCCTCCCGGACGCGGAACACCCATTCCTCCTGCCGCACTTCGACCCCGGGGCTCGCCAGCGGGACGGGCTCCCTCGGTCCCTGCCAGCCGAACCCGGCGTCACAGAGCCACGGTTCCCCTTCGACGGTGACGACGAGGACGGCGTGCGTCACCGCGAGCAGGGAGTCCCCCCGGGTGCGGTTGCGGGCGCCGCGTCCGCAGACCGCGAAGCCGATCCGCTCCAGGGCCGCGGCCAGCAGGGTGTTCTGCTCGTAGCAGTAGCCGCCGCGGCGCTCGTGCACGAGCTTGTCCTCGACCGTCTTGACGTCCAGCCCGACGGGGCGGCCGAACAGCACGTCCAGGCTCTCGAAGGTGATCGCACCGGTGTGGGCCCGGTGTACTGCCTTCAACGTCGCGAGGTCCGCCCGGAGTTCCCCGCCGTTCCATCCGATCCTCGCCAGATAGGCGTCCAGATCCAGCTCGTCACCGCTCCACATGGCTTCCCCGCTCTACGCATCGCGACATCACGGGGCGTTCCGGCGGCCCCGCCCCCACACAATGATCACGGCGATCGCCCTGTGCGCCATCCCGTTCTTCCCCCGCCGAAGCGGAACGCGGGGACCGGCACGCGGCCGGTCCCCGCTCCTTCGATCAGTCGGTCCGATCGGCCGTCAGGCGCGGCAGCGCAGCATCTCCAGCGGCGGGTTGGCGTGGAGGTCCGCCCAGTGGTCCGCACCGAACTCGCGCAGACCTGCCTCCGACACCTCCAGCGGGACCCAGGTCAGCTCGCTGAACCCGGCCGCCTCCAGGCACTTCTCGTAGACCTCTCGGCGCGGGCGGTTGGCGACGAACGAGACCGGCGGGTCGAGCAGCGCCGTGGTCCGGACCTTCGGTCCGGTCTCGCCCTCCTCGCCGGTGAGCACGCTGCGGAAGCCGTACTTCTCCGGTGTCGGCCCGTCGAAGCGGTAGTCGGGCGACTGGTTGAGCAGGAACAACTCGGCGCCCGGCTTCAGGCTCCGGTGGATGTTGCGGCACATCCGCTCCGTGGTGGCGGTGTCCGGCGCGTAGTTGAGCAGTTGGACCGCCAGGCCGATGTCGAAGCGCTGCTCGAAGGGCCGCAGTTCGGACGCGTCCCCCACCTCGTAACGCACACCCAGCGGATGCTGCTCCTCCAGCTTCTGCGCGACGGCGACCATCTCACCGGAGATGTCGATGCCGAGCACGTCCGTGGCACCGCGCCGCTTGAACTCACGGCTGTAGAAGCCGGTGCCGGAGGCCAGGTCGAGGACCGACTTGCCGCTCACATCCCCGACCAGGGCCAGGAAGCCGGGCACCACCGCGTACTGCTCCAGAGGCAGGGCCTTGAAGCCCTCGTAGGCCTCACCTATCTCGTCGTACTGCTGTGCGCTCACTGTGCTCTCCCCCGTACTTCGTCGTCTTCAGGCCTCGGCCCCCGTCCCCGGGATGCGCCTCGGCCCCTGACGGGCAGTCTTCCCGCACTCCGGCGGACCGCCGTACTGGCAAAACCCACAAAGATCATCACTGCGTACAGGGCACAGACACGACAAAGGGGACCGGCCTTAGGCCGGTCCCCTTCGTGAAGCTGCTGGTCAGCTACCTGCGCGGGCTACGTCGGACGTCGTGTCCGACGCGATCCCGCCCCGTATCAGCTGCAGCCGCTGGTGGAGCCGCAGCCCTCGCAGATGTAGCAGGAGCCGGCGCGCTGCATCTTCGTACCGCAGGAGAAGCAGAGCGGGGCGTCGGCGGAGACGCCGAGCTGCATCTCGACCAGTTCGGCGTTGGAGTGCGCCGTCTTGGGGGCCGGGACCGCCGCGACCGCGACCGGCTTGGCGGCCGGGACGGCCGGGACCGCGACGAGCGGGGCCGCCTGGGTCAGGGACTCCGTGTCGAGCTCCTCGTCGAGGGGCTCGTAGGAACCGGTGTCCAGGTGGCGCTGGCGCTCCTCGGCGGAGTGGATGCCGAGGGCCGAGCGGGTCTCGAAGGGCAGGAAGTCGAGCGCCACGCGGCGGAAGATGTAGTCGACGATCGACTGCGCCATCCGCACGTCCGGGTCGTCCGTCATGCCGGCCGGCTCGAAGCGCATGTTCGTGAACTTCGCGACGTACGTCTCCAGCGGGACGCCGTACTGCAGGCCGACCGAGACGGCGATCGAGAAGGCGTCCATCATGCCCGCGAGGGTCGAACCCTGCTTGGACATCTTCAGGAAGACCTCGCCGAGACCGTCGTCCGGGTAGGAGTTCGCGGTCATGTAGCCCTCGGCGCCACCGACCGTGAAGGAGGTGGTGATCCCCGGGCGGCCCTTCGGGAGGCGCTTGCGGACCGGGCGGTACTCGATGACCTTCTCGACGGCCGTCCGGATGGTGTCCTCCGCCTTGGCGGTGACCTCCTCCTTCTCCTCTTCCTTCTTCTTCGCGGAGAGGGGCTGGCCGACCTTGCAGTTGTCGCGGTAGATCGCGAGCGCCTTGACGCCCAGCTTCCACGCCTCGAAGTAGATCTCCTCGATCTCCTCGACGGTCGCCGTCTCCGGCATGTTGACCGTCTTCGAGATCGCGCCGGAGATCCAGGGCTGGATCGCGGCCATCATGCGCACGTGGCCCATCGCGGAGATGGAACGCTCGCCCATCGCGCAGTCGAAGACCGAGTAGTGCTCCTGCTTCAGGCCCGGGGCGTCGACTACCACGCCGTGCTCGGCGATGTGGGCGACGATCGCCTCGATCTGCTCTTCCTGGTAGCCCATGCGGCGCAGGGCCTGCGGAACGGTGCCGTTGACGATCTGCATCGAGCCGCCGCCGACGAGCTTCTTGAACTTGACCAGGGCCAGGTCCGGCTCGACACCGGTGGTGTCACAGGACATCGCGAGACCGATGGTGCCGGTCGGCGCGAGGACGGAGGCCTGCGAGTTGCGGAAGCCGTTCTTCTCGCCGAGGCGGATCACGTCCTGCCAGGCCTCGGTGGCCGCGGCCCAGATGATGTTGTCCAGGTCCTCGGTGCGCGGCGCGACGGCGTTGGCGTCGGCGTGCTGCTTCATGACGCGCTTGTGCGACTCGGCGTTGCGGGCGTAGCCGTCGTACGGGCCGACGATCGCGGCCAGCTCGGCGGAGCGCTTGTACGCGGTACCGGTCATCAGCGAGGTGATCGACGCGGCGAGGGTGCGGCCGCCGTCCGAGTCGTACGCGTGGCCGGTCGCCATCAGCAGGGCGCCGAGGTTGGCGTAGCCGATGCCCAGCTGGCGGAAGGCGCGGGTGTTCTCGCCGATCTTCTGCGTCGGGAAGTCCGCGAAGCAGATGGAGATGTCCATCGCGGTGATGACCAGCTCGACGACCTTGGAGAAGCGCTCGGCGTCGAAGGACTGGTTGCCCTTGCCGTCGTCGTCGAGGAACTTCATCAGGTTCAGCGAGGCGAGGTTGCAGGACGTGTTGTCCAGGTGCATGTACTCGCTGCACGGGTTGGACGCGGTGATGCGGCCGGACTCGGGGCAGGTGTGCCAGTTGTTGATCACACCGTCGTACTGGATGCCCGGGTCGGCACAGGCCCACGCGGCCTCGGCGAGCTTGCGGAAGAGCGACTTGGCGTCGACCGTCTCGATGACCTCGCCGGTCATGCGGGCGCGCAGGCCGAACTCGGTGCCGTTCTCGACGGCCGTCATGAACTCGTCGTTCACGCGGACGGAGTTGTTGGCGTTCTGGTACTGGACGGACGTGATGTCGTCGCCGCCCAGGTCCATGTCGAAGCCCGCGTCGCGCAGGGCGCGGATCTTCTCCTCTTCCTTCACCTTGGTCGCGATGAAGTCCTCGACGTCCGGGTGGTCCACGTCCAGGACGACCATCTTGGCCGCGCGGCGGGTGGCGCCGCCCGACTTGATCGTTCCGGCGGACGCGTCGGCGCCGCGCATGAAGGAGACCGGGCCGGAGGCGTTGCCGCCGGAGGAGAGGAGCTCCTTGGAGGAGCGGATGCGGGAGAGGTTCAGGCCGGCTCCGGAGCCGCCCTTGAAGATCATGCCCTCTTCCTTGTACCAGTCGAGGATCGACTCCATGGAGTCGTCGACGGCCAGGATGAAGCAGGCGGAGACCTGCTGCGGCTGGGGCGTGCCGACGTTGAACCACACCGGCGAGTTGAAGCTGAAGATCTGGTGCAGGAGCGCGTAGGTCAGCTCGTGCTCGAAGATCTCCGCGTCGGCGGGCGACGTGAAGTAGTCGAAGTCCTCGCCGGCCTTCGTGTACGTCTTCACGATCCGGTCGATGAGCTGCCTCAGACCGGTCTCGCGCTGCGGGCTGCCGACCGCACCGCGGAAGTACTTGCTGGTGACGATGTTGACCGCGTTCACCGACCAGAAGTCGGGGAACTCGACGCCGTACTGCTCGAAGTTGACCGAGCCGTCGCGCCAGTTGGTCATGACGACGTCGCGGCGCGCCCAGGTCACCTCGTCGTACGGGTGCACGCCCGGGGTGGTGTGGATGCGCTCGATACGCAGGCCGCTCTTGGCAGTCTTGGTGCCCTTGGCGCGGGAACCTCGTGCCGAGCTGCTCGCCGTCTCTGTCATGCCGTTCCTCCCAATGCGGGCAAAACGCCCTAAAGTGCCAGCGATATTCCGCGGCACGGTGCTGTGTGTCTTGTATCTACGTCTTCTTCGCCAGACCCACCGGCCGTTCCCACGCACGTACGGCGCGGAACGGGCCGTCCGGTCAGTCGGCGGCGGAGGCGGGCACGGGGACCGGAGCGGTCCCACCGGGCTCGCACTCTTCGGGGTGAGGCCGCGGCACGCGGAGTTCCGCGATGGCGGTCTCGAAGTCTTCGAGTGTGTCGAACGCCTTGTAAACGGACGCGAACCGGAGGTACGCGACCAGATCGAGCTCCTGCAACGGGCCGAGTATGGCCAGACCCACGTCGTGGGTGGTCAGCTCGGCGCTCCCGGTGGCGCGCAGCGCCTCCTCGACCCGCTGGCCGAGTTTGGCGAGGGCGTCCTCGGTGACCGGCCGCCCCTGGCACGCCTTGCGCACGCCGGAGATGACCTTGGTACGGCTGAAGGGTTCGGTCACCCCGCTGCGCTTGATCACCATCAGTGAGGCCGTCTCCACCGTCGTGAAGCGACGGGAGCAGTCGGGGCACTGGCGGCGCCGGCGGATCGACGTGCCGTCGTCGGTGGTGCGACTGTCGACGACACGGCTGTCGGGGTGCCTGCAGAAGGGGCAGTGCATGGTTCCCTCACCCTCCTCTTGGCACGACTGAATCACCTCGTGAGACCCCTGAACGGCAGAGTCGAAGCTCTGTCGGAGGCTCTCGAAGCAGCCACAAGCATATGCGATGTCGGGGACCCCGGCAGACCGAGGACCACAACTTCTGGGTGGCAGCGCTCATCCAACCACTAGATCTTGGGTTGTGGTGGATTTACACCGCTCCGCGTGTCGCGGTGTCCGATGGCCGGATGACAGGCCTCTCGGTGCCACACTGGGCGCGGGCCCGGACGGTGGCGACCCGACCCGGAAGGGTACCGTAAGCAGTGGCTCCGCAGCCGAACCCCCATTCGGTCCGGATCACCCATCGGCGGTCCACGCAGCGGTCCATACACCTCACGAAGTGAACACGGTGGGTGATCTCCGATTTTTCACTCGAACGTGTGTTTGGCGCAACCTTTCGAAAGCAACTACCGTTGTCCAGCTAGGGAGAACATTTCGAGAGGGGCCGACGTGACCACCACCGCAGACAGTGCCACCATCACTGCCCAGAACCGCTCCCAGAGCCGACTTGAGCCGGTGCATGCCATGAATGACGCAAGTCTGAACCCGGAGGCGGAGCCCGTACGCCCCGCACGCTCGCTGCCAGGGCGACCTCCAGGCATCCGCGCCGACAGCTCCGGGCTCACGGACCGGCAGCGGAGGGTCATCGAGGTAATCCGCGACTCGGTGCAGCGGCGCGGTTACCCGCCGTCGATGCGGGAGATCGGCCAGGCCGTCGGCCTGTCCAGCACGTCTTCGGTCGCGCACCAGCTGATGGCCCTGGAGCGCAAGGGCTTCCTGCGCCGTGACCCCCACCGCCCCCGGGCGTATGAGGTACGGGGCTCCGACCAGCCCAGCTCGCAGCCCACGGACACCACGGGCAAGCCCGCGGCCTCCTACGTCCCCCTGGTCGGCCGGATCGCGGCCGGTGGCCCGATCCTCGCCGAGGAGTCGGTGGAGGACGTGTTCCCCCTCCCCCGCCAGCTCGTCGGCGACGGCGAACTGTTCTGCCTCAAGGTCGTCGGCGACTCCATGATCGAGGCCGCGATCTGTGACGGCGACTGGGTCACGGTCCGTCGTCAGCCCGTCGCGGAAAACGGGGACATCGTCGCCGCCATGCTCGACGGCGAGGCCACGGTGAAGCGTTTCAAGCGCGAGGACGGCCATGTCTGGCTGCTCCCCCACAACGCCGCCTACCAGCCGATCCCCGGCGACGAGGCCACCATCCTCGGCAAGGTCGTGGCCGTACTGCGCCGGCTCTGATCGCCTGCGCCCCCATCCAGCTCCGGGACCTACTGCGCCGGTCCCGGAGCTGCTTTGCGTCCCCCCTTTGCGGCTAAACCGCCGCCGCTCTCGCGGACGTGGTTGCTCGCCGCTTGGGTTGCTCAATTGATGGTTGCTGCTCGTGCTCCCACAACTACTTCGCGTCGGCCTGTGCGGCGGCGTCGATCGCGGCGAGCGAGCGGCGGACCTGATTGCGGTCCGTGGTGTACCAGAAGTCCGGCAGCGTGGCCCGCAGGAAGCTCCCGTACCGGGCCGTGGCCAGCCGGGGGTCCAGGACCGCGACGACACCCTTGTCGCCGGTGGCCCGTACGAGCCGGCCCGCGCCCTGGGCCATGAGCAGGGCCGCGTGCGTCGCCGCGACGGACATGAAGCCGTTCCCACCGCGCTCCTCGACCGCCTTCTGCCGAGCGCTCATCAGCGGGTCGTCGGGACGCGGGAACGGGATCCTGTCCATGACCACCAGCTGACAGCTGGGCCCCGGCACATCCACCCCCTGCCACAGCGACAGGGTCCCGAACAGGCAGGTCTTCGGGTCGGCGGCGAAGGCCTTGATCAGCTCGCCGAGCGTCTCCTCGCCTTGGAGCAGGATCGGGTTGTCGAGCCGGCCGCGCAGCTCCTCGGCGGCGGCCTTCGCGCCGCGCATGGAGGAGAACAGTCCGAGGGTGCGGCCGCCCGCCGCCTCGATCAGCTCGGCGAGCTCGTCCACCATGTCGCCGCGGGTTCCCTCGCGGCCGGGGGTGGCCAGGTGCTTGGCGACGTAGAGGATGCCCTGCTTGGGATAGTCGAAGGGCGAGCCGACGTCCAGGCCCTTCCACTGCGGCACGTCCTCGCCCTCGACGCCTTCCGGGGACAGGCCCATCGACGCGGCGACCCCGTTGAAGTCACCGCCGAGCTTGAGGGTCGCGGACGTCAGGACCACCGAGCGCTCCGCGAACAGCTTCTCGCGCAGCAAGCCGGACACCGAGAGCGGAGCGACCCGCAGGGTGGCGCCGAAGCGGTCGTGGCGTTCGTACCAGACCACGTCGTACTCGGAGCCGGCCACGATCCGCTCCGCCACCCCGTGCACGCTCTCCACCGCGGCGAGCGCCTGCTTGCGGACGGCGTCCTCGTCGTGGACGGACTTGTCGCGGGTGTTGCCGATCGCCGAGATCACGCTGCGCGAGGCGTCCCGCAGGGCCATCAGCGCGTAGCCGAGGTCCTCGGGGATCTCCTCCAGGCGGCCGGGGAGGGCCAGCTCCATGACCCGCTCGAAGGTCTCGGACGCGGTCTGCAGGGAGTCGGCGGTCTTCTCGTCGACCAGCTTCGCCGCGCGCTTCACGGCGCGGTTGACCTGGCCCGGGGTGAGCTCTCCCGTGGCGACCCCGGTCACCCGGGACACCAGCTCGTGGGCCTCGTCGACGATCAGCACCTCGTGCTGCGGGAGCACCGGGGCGCCCTCGATCGCGTCGATGGCGAGAAGTGCGTGATTGGTGACGACCACGTCCGCGAGCTTGGCCCGCTCGCGGGCGGCCTCGGCGAAGCACTCCGCTCCGTACGCGCACTTCGTGGCGCCCAGGCATTCGCGGGAGGAGACGGAGATCTGCGCCCAGGCCTTGTCGGAGACACCCGGGGTGAGGTCGTCGCGGTCGCCCGTCTCGGTCTCGTCCGCCCAGTCGCGCAGCCGCAGCAGGTCCTGCCCCAGCTTGCTGGTCGGGGTGGCCGCCTCGAACTGGTCGAAGAGGCCCTCCTCCTCGTCCTGCGGGGCGCCCTCGTGCAGACGGTGCAGGCACAGGTAGTTGGAGCGGCCCTTGAGCATGGCGAACTGCGGGCGGCGGCGGAGCTGCGGATGCAGCGCCTCCACCGTCCGGGGCAGGTCGCGCTCGACGAGCTGGCGCTGGAGGGCCAGCGTCGCCGTGGCCACGACCACGCGCTCGCCGTGCGCGAGGGCCGGCACCAGGTAGCCCAGGGACTTACCGGTGCCGGTACCCGCCTGGATGAGGCGGTGGGAGTTGTCGTCGATCGCTTCGGCGACGGCTTCGGCCATGGCCACCTGGCCGGGGCGCTCCGTGCCGCCGACGGCGGAGACGGCGGCGTGCAGCAGGTCGGGGAGGGAGGGCTTCGTCATAGCACTGCCAACCCTACGGGGCCCCGCCGACAGTGACCGCACCGGCGAGCGGTCATGACCGGTGGAGGGGGTTCGGCACGGTCCCGTACCGGACGGCGTGCGGGCGGTCGGGGCGGTCGCGGTAGCCGTCCTCGTAGAGACGGTTCCTGTTGAGACAGAGCCTCCCGATGCGTTCGCCGAGGAGGTCGAAGAGCTCGTAGCGCTCCTTGAGCTCCGGGAAACGGGCCTGGTGGCGGAGGATCTCCGCCCGCACGAGGGACCAGAACGTGTCCTCCGCGACCCCGAGCCGGTCCTCGCAGAGGGCGGAGAGGTAGCGGAAGACGCCGACGAAGAGCCCGGAGTGGATGAACTGGGGCAGGAAGTCCGCGGGCTCGGTGAGCAGGACCGCACGGACCTCGTCGGGCATGGCCGCCAGCTCGGGCAGCGGTTCGGCGCTGATGTTGACGTCGTCCACGAAGTCCTTGACCGCGAGCCGGACCGGGACGTCGTGCTCGTCGAAGATCACGACGGCGTTCTCGCCGTGCGGGGAGAAGACGGTGCCGTAGCGGTAGAGGAAGCGGAGCAGCGGAGGCAGCAGGGCGGCGAAGAGGCGCTGGAGCCAGACGGTGGGGGTCAGGCCGGAGCGGGCGACGAGCTCGGCGGTGAAGGACCGGCCGCGGGGATCGACGTGCAGGAGCGAGGAGAGGGTGCGGGCCCGCTCGCCGGGGGCGAGGTGTCCGGTCAGCGGCTCGCGCCAGATCGCGCCGAGGAGCTCCTTGTACTGGTACGGGACTTCGGGGAGCGCGTCGTAGACGGGGTGGCGGACCGTGACGGAGGCGACCTCGCCCAGCAGGATCACCCCGCATTCCTCGCGGAGGAAGGCATCGCCGTCGCGCAGGGAGTGGATCCAGGCGGTGACGGCGGGCGCCGCGAGGGCCAGGTCCGAGGGGAGGCCGCGCCAGACCATCGTGTTGAAGATCGAGAGCGGCAGTTTGACGCTGTGGCGGTCGGGGCGGGTGAGGTTGAGGAAGGTCCGGATCGACTGCTGGGGGAGGCGGAGGTCGGGGTCGGCGGGGAGCGGGACCAGGGTGCCCGCGGCGAGGGCCGGCGCGAAGAGGGGCAGGACGACCTCGTCCCATTGCCAGGGGTGGACGGGGAGGTAGAGGTAGCCGAGCGGGTCGAGGCCGCGGTCGCGCAGGGTCCGGTCGAAGAGGGCGCGGGTGACGGGGTCGAGCTCGGCGGAGTAGAGCCGGGCGGGGTCTTCGAGGCCGGCGGTGCCGCGGTAGTGCGCGAGGGAGGTGTGCGCGGCGAGCCAGGGCAGGCGCTGGGCGGTGCGGGCCTCGGGTGCCCAGGCGGTGGTGTCGGAGGCGGAGAGTCCGATCCGCCCCTTGTTGAGGACGAGCCAGGGGTGGCCGGTCTGGTGGCCCTCGAGGGCCGCGTAGTCGAGGTCCGCGAGGACGTCCGCGGTCAGCGCGGTGTGATCGATGCGGGCGTCGGCCGCGAGCGTGGCGCTGAGCTCGCGGACGAGGTGACCGAGGGTGGCACCGTCGAGAGCGAGGAGCGTGCGCGCGCGGATGAGGAAGGCGTACGGGTCCCCGAAGGCGGTCGGCGACCCGGATTCGGCGGGCTGCGGGGTGAGGGTGATCGTGTCGGGTGCGACGTGCCAGCTGCCGTACGAGCGGCGGCGGGCCCGGAAGCCGAGGCTGCTGCCGTCGTCGAGGGTCAGCGTCCAGGCGTCACCGGAGGCGGCCGGGGCGGGGACCGGGGTGATGATCTCCTCGTACGCGAACTCGCCGAGCATCTTGGCGAGCAGGCGGCGAGCGGCGAAATCCCAGGTGGGACGGTTCAGTTCGGGCGGTGTGCACGGGTGCTGGGGCGACGGGGGCACGGTGTCGGGGAAGTGCGGGCCTGGGGAGTCGGGGGCTGCGGAGAAATTCTGCACGGGACTCCTCGGGATCGGGAACTTTGCTGCGTGGCGCAGAGTTTTCGAGGTGAGAGGTACGGGAAGTGAAGAGATGTGCGGGAACGGCCTGGAGGTACGGGACGTGCGGGGCGGCAGTCAGAGGAGATTGCGCAGCGCCCGCTCCCGGATCATCAAGGCGGCTCGCTTGCCGGGCAGTTCGATTTCGGCGGGGCAGCGGAAGCCGGAGTTCAGGAAGGCTGATACGGAGGGGGTGTTGCGGATGTCCGGTTCGGCGATGACCCGCATGCAGCGGGGGCGGTTGTCGAGCACCAGGTCGGCGACGGCGCGCAGGAGCTCGGTGCCCAGACCTCGGCCGCGGTTCGTGCCGTCTCCGATGAGCAGGTGGATACCCGTGTCGTGGGGGCGCGCCGGGTAGTGCGCGGCGAGCGGGTCGAGGTCGGCCCGGTAGATCTCCCAGTAGCTCATCGGCGTGCCGTCGAGGAGGCCGAGACACGGGATGCTGCGGCTGCCCCCGGTCAGCTGTGCCCATACGTGGGCGGCGGTGACGGCGGCGGGGCCGGCGAGTCCCCAATAGGCGTCCACCTGCGGGTCGTTCATCCAGGCGGTGAGCAGCTTCAGGTCGCGGCGCAGCCGTACGGGTTCGAGGCTGAAGACGCCGGACCGCGTCGTGACGCCGCCCCAGGCCGCCGGGGAGTCGAGGAGATCGGCCTCGGCGAGCTGGGGCAGCGACTCGGCGCTGAGACGCGGCGCGGCGGTGCGGAGCTCATCGGTGAGGAGCACGCCGGTGTGGAAGTCGGTGGAGGGCATCGGTGGCTCTTCTCCGTTGCTGTGGGGACGCGTCATTCGTGAAGGGGGTTGGCGATGGTGACGTAGACGGACTGGGTGTCGACGGGGCCGACGAGCTCGTCCAGGCCTCCGAGGCGGGTGAGCAGATTCGCCTTGCAGCGCAGGGTGGGCGAGTCGAGCAGCCTCTCGGGGAGCGGGCCGAGGCCCGTGGCCTTGCCGAGGAATCGACGGAAGGCGGCCAGCAGGACGCGTTCGTCGGCGAGCCGCTGGGATCCGAAGGCTCCGATGAGACCGAGCACGTTGTTGATGCCGAGGTAGTAGGCGAAGCGCTCGTCGGTGACGGCGTCGGAGACGAAGGTGTCGCTCGTGGCGCCGATTCCGGGGAGCCGGCGCTCCAGTTCCGCGCGGCGGGAGGCGCGGAAGTAGTAGCCCTGGTTGTCGCGGTAGCGGCCGCCGACCGGCCAGCCGGCCGGGTCGAGGAGGACCAGCGTGTTCTGCTGGTGCGCTTCGAGGGCGATGCCGGCGAGCGCGTCGAAGGCGAGGACCGGCAGGACGACGTGTTCGAGGTAGCGCAGGAACCACTCGGCGGCGACGGCGGAGGTCGTCCGCCCGGTGGTGGTGGCGAGGCGCGAGACGGTCTCGGCGAGGCGGGAGCTCATGGTGGCCCGCCCGGGCCACGGGCGCGGTGCGGTGAGTGCGGCGACGCAGAGGGCGTCGTCGCCCGGTCGGAAGGGGTTGTGACGCAGCAGGACGTCGAGTCCGGGGACGGGGCCGTCGTCCGGGGTGTCGACGGCGACCCAGGCGGGATCGCGGACGATGTCGAAGCCGGGGTGGGCGGCCTGCCACCGCTCGGCGAGTCCGGTGCGGAGCAGTCGGTGCACCTCGATGCCGCGGTGCAGTTCCTTGCGGAGGTTCTCGCGGCGGGAGTTGGTGATGCGCAGGCCCAAGGAGAGCTTGAGCATCGCGGGGGCGCCGGGCTGGTGGACGGTGCGGATGGAGGAGGTCGGGTACCAGGGGGCGCCGTACGGGCCCAGGTCGTGGAGGAGTCCCGCATCGCGGAGGGCGGCGACCGCGGGGCGCTGGAGCAGGTCGCGGACCTGCCAGGGGTGAAGGGGAAGGGGGGTGGCGCCGTCGGGCACCGGGAGGCCGGGGGCGAGGCGGCCCAGCAGCCGGGCGGCGGAGACCGGGCGGCCGCGTTCGGTCCAGGCGGAGTCGGTGGCGAGGGCGGCGGGTTCGACCGCCACCCAGTGCAGGGGGAAGGAGCCGTGGAGTTCGGGTGAGTAGCGGCGCACTTCGGCTTCGGAGAGCCCTTCGCGGCTCTTCGGGGTCGGGTGGAGCGGGTGGCCGAGGAGGAGGGACTGTTCGGCGGTGAGGAACCGGTCCGCGGCGACGGGGCCGGGTGCGGCCGGGCGTTGGCGGCGGTCGCTGATGAACTCGGCGGTCCGGCGCACCGAGTCGGCGACCCGGCCGACGAGGTCGGCGCTGCCGGGGTCGCCGGGGCCGCCGTCGCTGGGGGCGCCGGTTCCGGGGCCGCCGTCGCCTTCGCGGGCGATCAGTGCCGCGAGGGTGACCGCGTCCACGGCGGGGGCGCCGGCGAGTACGCCTTCGATGCGGGCCGGGCCGAAGCGGTGCCAGCCGGCCGCGGACCAGTATCGGACGGCGACGAGCAGGGCGGCGCCCGATGCGGGGAGGGGGATGCGCAGGACGGGGCCGACGGGCTGTTCGAGTCCGGTCTCGCGGACCCAGCAGCGCAGCAGGTTCTCCACCGAGGCGGCCTCGGCGGCGACCCTGGGGTCGGGATGGTCCAAGGGGTCCGCCGCTCCCGCGCGGGGCCGGGCGGTGCCGTCCTTCTGCCGTGGCACCGCGGCGGGTGCCTGCGACTCGGCCGCCCACCAGGGCATGCCCGCGGCCGGCATGCCCGGGAAGGCGCCGGCAGGACCGGTGCAGCCGTCCCCCGGCGACGCGGACGCTGCGGCCCGCTCCCCCGGTTCGGCTGCGCCGGGTCGCGGGGCCTCAGCGTCCTGGGCGGCGATGGGCGCGGTGGTGGAACCGAAGGCCGAAGGGGCCACCTCGGAAGGCCCCTTGGGCACGGCATTGCCCTGCCCCCCCGAGGGCAGCCCGTCCGAACCCCCCGGGCCGGGCGGCGCCGAGTCGGCCGAGGAGCCGGCGCCCGGGCCCGGGCCGGGCGACGCTCCCCGAGCCTCCGCCCCGGGAAGCCCGGCGCGGGCGTCCGCGGACCCCTCGGCCGGCATACCCCCTGCCCGGCTGGCCGGACCAGCGCCGTAGGCCGGCGGCGAGGCCGCGGGCGAAGGCGCACTGCGCGAGTCGTCGCTGGTAGCCGGTACCCCGGACCACGCCACGGCACCGGCCAACGGCGGCCACGCGGTGGGGGCGGGAGAAGATCCAGCGGACACGGCCGGATCAACGGCCGGCCGGGGGGCACTGTCCGCTGGAGCAAGCAGCGGCGGCCATGCGGTGGGGGTGGGCGAGGAACCGGCGGACACGGCCGGATCAACGGCCGGCCGGGGGGCACTGTCTGCTGGAGCGAGCAGCGGCGGCCGCGCGGTGGCGGTGGGGGGCAATCCGCCGGGCCCGGCGGGAGGGGAGGTTGGCTGGGGAGAACGTTCCGCTGGAACGGGTGGCGGCTGCCACGGGGCGGCGGGCGCAGGCTCGGTGCCCGTGGCCGTAGGAGAAGTGGGCGGAGCAGGTTGGGCCGTGGCACCGGACGGCGACGGGCCGGACCTGCCGTCCAGGGAGGCAGAGGGGGCGGCCCACGTGGGCGCAGCCATCACGGCCGAGGTGGCGCCGACTGGAGCCGGCCCGTCCGGGGCCCCTGGGACGGCCAGGGCCGGGCTCGGAGCGGGAGCCGTGGGCTCGGTACCGAAAGGCTTCCCGTGCTGGGTCGGCGGGTGCTCGTTGAAAGCTGTCAGGTACGGAGAAGGGTGGTCATCCGGCGGTGGCGTCGGCGCCCCGCCAAGGGCCGGGGCCGGGGCCGACGGCGGCGGCGTAGGTCCGGCTGGGGTGGTGGGAGACGACGCCGGCGTGCTCTCGGCGACGGGTCGGGCCCCGGGTGCGGGGGTCGGGGGTTGCAGGAGCCCGGCGGAGATGGTCGGAAGCAGCGAGGGCCGGTGCCCGACCGCAGCAGCCGAACCCTGGGCGGCCGCTGGCGGTGCCCCGACGGTGGGCGGGACGCCGGGAGGAGGGGCTGACGCTGTTGAGAGGGCCGCGGTCTCCTCCGGAGTCGACGGTGGCGAGGAGCTGACGGGGGCGGGCATGGAGGACATGGGCCTGTACCCGGGGGAAGGGGGAGAGCCCTGGGCGTGGGAAGGCTCGACCGGACCGCTCCCTGCGCCGGGTGGCGGACCCAGGGCCGGCCCCGACATGGGCTGCAGCGGCGCAGCCGCAGCAAGGGGGGACGGCCGTGGCTGATCGGCGGACGCCGAGGAAGGCGGCACAGAGACACCCGGAGGAATCGGCGAACCCAGCCCATCAGCGGGCACCGACAGCAGATCAGCCGGCACCGGCGGCGGAGGGGCGGACTCAGCCGCCATGAGCGAGGCAGGCGCCGAGAGGGGCGATGCGGCGGCGGCCGGGGCGAGCGGGGAACTCAGCCGGTCAGCGGACACGGACGGCGCCAGGGCGGGGGCAGGCGAAGACCCCGTCGACAGCAGCGGATTGACAGGCTCCGGGGCCGGCGGCGCAGACTCAGCCGCAGCAAGAGGGGACCGTGGCGGATCGGCAGGCACCTCGGCAGGCACCGCCGAGGGCGGCACAACAGCGGCCTGCGGAAGCGGCGGACTCAGCCGATCAGCCGACGCCGACAGCTGCAGGGCGGAGGCGGGCGGAGAGTCCGGCGACGGCAGGGCGTAGGCAGGCATCGGCTTCGGTGGCGCGGACTCAGCCGGAGGCTGCGGGGACCGTAGCGGAGTGGTGGGCGCCACCGGTGGTGGTACGGGGTTGGCCGGTGGCTGCGCGGAAGCGGACTGCGGAAGGGTGGGGCCCAAGGAGGGCACAGGATACGGCGCCTCGGTAGGGGGAGGGATGGGTCCCAAGGAGGGCGCAGGGGGGACCACGTCGGCAGACGGAGAGGCAGGACCCACGGAGGGCACAGGAGGGACCACGTCGACGGACCGAGAGGTGAGGCCCAAGGAGGGCACAGGGGAGACCACGTCGGCGCGCGGAGAGGCAGGACCCAAAGAGGGCACAGGAGGGACCACGTCGACGGACGGAGAGGCGGGACCCACGGAGGGCACAGGAGGGACCACCTCGACGGACGGAGAGGCAGGACCCACGGAGGGCACAGGAGGGACCACGTCAGCGGACGGAGAGGCGGGACCCAAAGAGGGCACAGGAGGGACCACGTCGACGGACGGAGAGGCGGGACCCAAAGAGGGCACAGGAGGGACCACGTCGGCGCGCGGAGAGGAGGGATCCAGGGAGGGCGCAGGGGGGGCCGCGTCGGCGGGCGGGGGGGTGGTGCCCGAGCGCGGTGTGGGGTGGAGCGCGTCGGCGGGCGGAGGGGTGGGGGGCGGGGAGGGGTGGAGGGGGTTGGGCATTGGGGTCCTTAGCGGCGGGTGGCGGCGGAGATGGCGTCGGCGAGGCGGTCGAGGACGGCTGAGGCCTGCTCGTCGGTCAGGGTGAGAGGGGGGAGGAGGCGGACGACGCTGGAGTGGCGGCCCCCGAGTTCGACGATGAGGCCCCGGTCCAGGCAGGCCTGGCGGACGGCCACCGCGAGGTCCGGCGAGGCTTCCCCGGTGTCGGGGTCGGCCAGTTCGACGCCGATCATCAGCCCGCGGCCCCGTACGTCCGCCACGCACGGGTGGGCCGGGATCAGGCCGCGCAGCGCGGCGAGCATGCGCGCGCCCAGGCTCGCCGCGCGCTCCGCGAGGCCGTTCTCCCGGACGTAGGCCAGCGTCGCGGTGCCCGCCGCCATGGCGAGCTGGTTGCCGCGGAAGGTGCCGGCGTGGGCGCCGGGGGCCCACTGGTCCAGCTCCGCCCCGTACACGATCACCGCGAGCGGGAGGCTGCCCCCGATGGCTTTGGAGAGCACCATCACGTCGGGGACGACCCCCGCGTGGTCGACCCCCCAGAAGGCCCCGGTGCGCCCGACCCCCGTCTGGACCTCGTCGGCGATCAGCGGGATCCCCCGCTCCGCCGTGATCTCCCGCATCCTGCGCAGCCAGGCGTCGGGGGCGGGGTGGACTCCGCCCTCTCCCTGGACGGGTTCGACGATCATCCCGGCGGGCGCGGGCACCCCGCTCTTGGGGTCGTCGAGCAGGTTCCGCGTCCAACGGGCCGACAGTTCCGCGCCCTCGGCCCCGCCGACTCCGAACGGGCAGCGGCGGTCCTGCGGGTACGGCAGCCGGGTCACCCGTACGTCCGCGGCCCCGCCGGAGACGGCCAGCGCTCCCGTGGTCATGCCGTGGTAGGCGCCCGTGAAGGCGAGCATCCCGGACCGTCCGGTCGCGGTGCGGACGAGGGTGAGCGCGGCCTCCACCGCGTCCGTCCCGGCCGGTCCGCAGAACTGGATGCGGGCGTCCGCGGCCAGCTCCGCCGGCAGGCTGGCGAACAGCTCGGTGGTGAAGGCGTCCTTGACCGGAGTCGCGAGGTCCAGCACGTGCAGCGGGGCTCCCGAGTCGAGGACCCCGCGGATGGCTTCGAGCACCACCGGGTGGTTGTGGCCGAGGGCGAGGGTTCCGGCGCCGGAGAGGCAGTCGAGGTAGCGGCGTCCGTCCGCCCCCTCGATGGTCAACCCCCGTGCGCGCACCGGCACGATGGGCAGGGAGCGCGCGTACGTCCGTGCGGCGGACTCCCGTTGCGCCTGCCTGCGCAGGATCCCCTCGGCCGCGGCCGGCCCGGGCCCGCGCCCCACCGCCGGAGCTGCCACCGGAGCCGCCACCGGAGCAGCCGCCGGACCGGCCGGCAGACCCGCCACCGCACCCGCCGCCGGGCCCGGTTCCGCGAACTGCCCTGCCTCCGGAACCCGGTTCGTCTGCGCCGGAACCTCCGCCCCGGCCGTGGCCTGCTCGCCCGTCCAAGCCGTCAAAGGCACGAGTGTCGCTCCTCCCGCACGGTTGCTCTTCCGGGGTGCGCTTCGAACACCCACGCTGCTCCCCCATCCCCCGTACGTACCAACGACGGTGGCGGCGACGGATCACGGGTGAGCCCAAGATCCTTGTCCCGCCCGGGGGAACCGGTGCCCCGGGCTGTGCCGTCCCCCACGGCAGCGGCATAGTGGGGTGCTGCAACCCAGACGCCCGCCAACCCAGGCACCATCCCGAACCACCAGGGGGATTCACGACATGCGACCGATCCGACCGGTCACCGCGATCCTGTGCGCGGCCGCGCTCGCGCTGACCGCCGCGGCGTGCGGGCCCGGCGACGGTGAGACCGACGCCAAGCCGACCGTGGCGGCGAGCCTGCCCACCAGCCTGGACGGGGTGAAGATCCCGGACGGGCTGAAGGACAAGCTCAAGGAGCACGGCATCGACCTGGAGAGGTGGAAGGGGGGTGAGTGGAAGAACTGGAAGAAGGAGGACTGGCTCCGCGAGGCGGGCGACTACATCAACCCGATCATCGAGGACCTCTGGGACTCCGACCGGATGCGCGACGCGGACAAGATGCCGCAGCCTCCCGCCGTCGACCAGGACGCGGGCAAGGACCAGGGCGTCACCGACCCGACCCCGGCTCCGGTGGCGGCCAAGGTCGCGGCCCCGCCCTACCACCAGAGCGTCCCCGCCTCCGGCAAGGTCTTCTTCGACGGCCCCGAGGGGTCGATGGTCTGCTCGGCGACCGTGATCAAGGACCCGGCGCACCCCGGCAGGTCCAACATGGTCTGGACGGCCGGCCACTGCGTGCACGCGGGCAAGTCCGGCGGCTGGTACCGCAACATCGCCTTCGTCCCGTCGTACAACAACAAGGGCAAGTCGGCGGCCGCGCTCAAGGGTGCGCCCCGCGAGGAAGTGGCCCCGTACGGCGTGTGGTGGAGCGACTGGGCGCAGACCTCCGACCAGTGGATCGCGACCGGCGGGCCGACCGGCGGCGCGGGTGCCCCGTACGACTTCGCGGTGCTGCACGTGACCCCGGAGAAGGGTGGCGGCAAGTCGCTGGAGGAGACGGTCGGTACGGCGCTCCCGGTGGAGTTCAACGCTCCGGCCGCGCCCAAGATCGCGAAGATGACGGCCACCGGCTACCCGGCGGCGGCTCCGTTCGACGGCCAGAGGACCTTCCAGTGCGCCGACAAGCCGGGCCGGCTGTCGCTGAACGCGACCGACCCCACGATGTACCGCATCGGCTGCACGATGACCGGCGGTTCCTCGGGCGGCGGATGGGTCGCGGCAGGTAGCGACGGCAAGCCCGCGCTGGTGTCGAACACCTCCATCGGTCCCGCCAAGGCGGGCTGGCTGGCCGGGCCGCGGCTGGGCCCGGAGGCGAAGGGCGTCTTCGACGCCGTGAGCGGCAAGTTCAAGTAGCCGCATCGGCGCACCACATGGCTGAGGGCCCCCGCTGCTGCGGGGGCCCTCAGTCGTTCATCCGGTGGGCGTCAGTGCTTCGCGAGCACGTACGGAGCGAACTCCGCCGCCAGCTCCGCGTGCACCCGCGCCTTGAGGAGGGTGCCCTCCGCCGTGTGCTCCTCGGAGATCACCTCGCCCTCGGCGTGGGCACGGGCGACCAGCCCGCCGCGCGTGTACGGAACGACGGCCTCGATCTCGATCGCCGGCCGCGGCAGCTCGGCGTCGATGAGCGCGAGGAGTTCCTCGATGCCCTGACCCGTGCGCGCCGAGACGGCGATGGAGCGCTTCTCGATCCGCAGCAGGCGCTGGAGCACCAGCGGGTCGGCCGCGTCCGCCTTGTTGATCACCACGATCTCGGGCACCTTGACGGCGCCGACCTCGCGGATGACCTCGCGGACCGCCGCCAGCTGCTCCTCCGGCGCCGGGTGCGAGCCGTCCACGATGTGCAGGATGAGGTCGGAGTCGCCGACCTCCTCCATCGTGGAGCGGAACGCCTCGACGAGGTGGTGGGGCAGGTGCCGGACGAAGCCGACCGTGTCGGCCAGGGTGTAGACCCGGCCGGACGGGGTCTCGGCCCGGCGCACGGTCGGGTCGAGGGTGGCGAACAGTGCGTTCTCCACCAGGACGCCCGCGCCCGTGAGGCGGTTGAGCAGAGAGGACTTGCCTGCGTTGGTGTATCCGGCGATGGCGACCGAGGGCACCTTGTTGCGGCGCCGTTCCTGCCGCTTGATGTCGCGGCCGGTCTTCATCTCCGCGATCTCCCGGCGCATCTTCGCCATCTTCTCGCGGATCCGGCGCCGGTCGGTCTCGATCTTGGTCTCACCGGGGCCGCGGGTGGCCATGCCGCCACCGCCGCCGCCACCCATCTGCCGGGACAGCGAGGCACCCCAGCCGCGCAGTCGCGGCAGCATGTACTGCATCTGCGCGAGGGCGACCTGCGCCTTGCCCTCCCGGGACTTGGCGTGCTGGGCGAAGATGTCGAGGATGAGCGCGGTCCGGTCGACCACCTTCACCTTGACGACGTCTTCGAGGGCGATGAGCTGGCCGGGGCTGAGCTCGCCGTCGCAGACGACGGTGTCGGCGCCGCTCTCCATCACGATGTCGCGCAGCTCGCGCGCCTTGCCGGAACCGATGAAGGTGGCCGGGTCGGGCTTGTCGCGGCGCTGGATCACTCCGTCGAGTACGAGCGCGCCCGCCGTCTCGGCGAGGGCGGCGAGCTCCGCGAGGGAGTTGTCCGCGTCCTGCACCGTGCCGGAGGTCCATACGCCCACGAGGACGACCCGCTCCAGGCGGAGCTGGCGGTACTCGACCTCGGTGACGTCTTCGAGCTCGGTGGAGAGGCCGACCACGCGGCGCAGGGCCGCGCGCTCGGAGCGCTCGTACTGGGCGCCGTCCCGGTCTCCGTCGATCTCGTGGCTCCAGGCGACGTCCTCTTCCATCAGGGCGTCGGCCCGAAGGCTCTCGGTGAAGCTCTGCGGATCCGGCGCACCCTGTGCGTCGTCCCGCGCGTCCTGGGAAGGGGAAGAAGAGGAGGTCATTGGATCCTTACGTCGTTTTCGAATGCGTCCGCGTCAGGCGAAGCGGAGCCAAGGCCAAAGCTACTCCCGCGCGTGACATAACACTGTCACGTCCAACGTGTGACACTCCCCCGAGATTCCCCCGGAGATCCCCCGGAGAGCCCGGAGGTCCCCCGGAGCGCATCCCGCGGAACGGCCTCGTCGATGGTGGCATGCCCGTTCCGCACGCGTCACACGCTTTTCGGGGCGCTCCACTCCGGGTGCCCCGGCATCGCCGGCGTCTTCTTCCCGTACAGCCACGGCTCCAGGAACGCCCCCAGGTCCCGCCCCGCCTCCTGCGAGGCCAGCCGTACGAAGTCCTCCGTGCCGGCGACCCCGTCCCGGTGCTCCCCCACCCAGCGCCGCTCCACCCGGTCGAAGGCCTTGACCCCGATCTCCTGCCGCAGCGCGTACAGGATCAGCGCGGCGCCGTCGTAGACCGCCGGCCGGAACAGCCCGATCTTCTCGCCCGGGGCGGCCGGCTTGGGCGCGGCCGGGGGGCCGCCGGCCGCGCGCCACTGGTCGGAGCGCTGGTACGCCTCGCGCATCCGCCGCTCCAGGGAGTACTTGCCGAGGCCGTCCGCGTACAGGGCTTCGTACCAGGTGGCGTGGCCCTCGTTGAGCCACAGGTCGGACCAGGTGCGCGGGCTCACGCTGTCGCCGAACCACTGGTGGGCCAGCTCGTGGACCATCACGGACTCGACGTACCACTCGGGGTAGCCGCCGCTGCCCGCGAACAGTGCGCTCTCGAACAGCGACAGGGTCTGCGTCTCCAGCTCGAAGCCGGTACGGGCCTTCGCGATCAGCACGCCGTAGTTCTCGAAGGGGTAGCGGCCGACCCGTGCCTCCATCCACTCGATGTGTCCGGCGGTCTTCTTCAGCCACGGCTCGAGCCGCTCCCGGTCCGCCGCGGGGACCACGTCGCGCAGCGGCAGCCCGTGCGGGCCCGTGCGGTGGACCACGGCCGAGTCGCCGATCGAGACCTGGGCGAGCTCGGTGGCCATCGGGTGCAGCGTCCGGTACGTCCACGTGGTCGCGGCGCCCGTCAGGCGGGCCGGCAGCGCGCTCGGCACTCCGTTGGCCACGGCCGTCATCCCGGCCGGCGCGCTCACCCGGAAGGTGAAGTACGCCTTGTCGGCGGGGTGGTCGTTGCACGGGAAGACCCGGTGCGCGGCGTCGGCCTGGTTCGCCATGGCCAGCCCGTCCTCGGTGACCACCCAGCCGCCGTCGCCGCGGCCGCGCGGGTCGCTCGTGTGCCGGACGGTGATGTGGAGGGGCAGGTCCTGCTCCACCGGCCGGGCGGGGGTCAGCACGAGGTCCTCGCCGACGTATCCGAAGGCGGCGGGTTCCCCGTTGACCTCGGCGGAGGCCACTTTGCCGTGGGTGAAGTCGAGGTTGACGGTCTCGAGCCGCGCGAGGCTGCGCGCGTCGATGACGGTGACCGCGTCGAGGGGGCTGCTGTTGTTCTTGTAGGCGAAGGACAGGTCGTACGAGAGCACGTCGTACCCGGGGTTCCCCAGCTCGGGGAAGAGCGGGTCGCCGATGCCGAGCGCCTGGGGCGGGGGCACGACGGCGGCGACGAGGGTGAGGGAGGCCGCGGCCAGCAGGGCGGCGCGCAGGCGCGGGGAGGTGAGCTGCATCCCCCACCGCTTATCAGCGCCCGCCACGCGCCTGCGAACGGCGCGCGACGGCTCCACCCGAAAGGGGTCGGGCGGGCTACGCCCGGCTGACGTCGTGGCTACGCCCGGCTGCCGTCGTGGCTACGCGGCTGACGTCGTGGCTACGCCCGGCTGACGTCGTAGACCCCGGGCACGTCCCGCATGGCCCGCATCAGCGCCGGGAGGCCCGTCGCGTCGGGCAGCTGCAGGGTGTAGCTGTGCCGGACCCGCTGCTCGACCGGCGGCTCCACCGTCGCGGAGACCACCTCGACCCCCTCGCGGGCGATGGCCTCGGTCAGATCGGCCAGCAGGTGCGGGCGGCCGAACGATTCGGCGAGCAGGGTCACCCGGCAGTCCGCGGTCGCCCGCCAGTGCACGGCGACCGGGGTCCGCCCCACGGCGCGCATCTGGGCCACCGTCGCGCAGTGGACCCGGTGCACGGTGACGGCCCCGCCGCGTACGACGAACCCCTCGACGGCGTCCGGCGGTACAGGGGTGCAGCATCCGGCGAGCCGCACGGTGGCGTCCGGCAGGTCGGCGACGGCGTTGCCCCCGCCGCTGCGGAGGCCGATCACCGACAGCGGCGGCCTGGGTGCGGCGTCGGCGGGCCGGGCCCCGTCGGGGTGGGCCTCCAGCCAGCTGCTGACGGCGATCCGGGCGGCCGGGGTCCTGGCGTGGTCCAGCCAGTCGGCGGTGGGCCCCGAGGAGGCGTCGTGCGCGAGCAGGAGCTGGACGGTGTCCCCGTCGGAGAGCCGGGAGGACAGGGAGGTCAGGCGCCCGTTGACCCGGGCGCCGATACAGCCGTGGGCCGCCTCGCCGTACTGCGCGTAGGCGGCGTCGATACAGCTGGCGCCGGCCGGCAGGCCCAGGGTGCCCCCGTCGGCGCGGAACACGGTGATCTCCCGGTCCTGGGCCAGCTCCGAGCGCAGGACGTCCCAGAAGGTGTCGGGGTCGGGCGCCGACTGCTGCCAGTCGAGCAGCCGCGACAGCCAGCCGGGCCGGGTCGGGTCCACCCGCTCCTCGTCGCAGTCGGCCGCCGCGATCTGCTCCGCGGACGGCGGGCCCGTGTACGGATTGCCGAGCGCCACCACGCCCGCCTCCGCGACCCGGTGCATCTGCCGGGTCCGGACGATGACCTCCGCGACGTAGCCCTCGGGCGTGGCGAAGGCGGTGTGCAGGGACTGGTAGAGGTTGAACTTCGGGGAGGCGATGAAGTCCTTGAACTCGGAGATGACCGGGGTGAAGCAGGTGTGCAGCTCCCCCAGCACGGCGTAGCAGTCCGCGTTCTCCCCGACGAGGACCAGCAGGCGGCCGAAGTCGGAGCCGCGCAGCTCCCCGCGCTTGAGGGAGATGCGGTGCACGGAGACGAAGTGCCGGGGCCGCACGACCACCTCGGCGGCGATGCCCGCGTCGCGCAGGACGGCCCGTACCGAGTCGGCGATGGCGGGCAGCGGGTCGCGTTCGCCCGCGTGGGCCGCGATGAGGGCGCGGGTGCGCTCGTACTCCTCGGGGTGCAGGATCGCGAAGACGAGGTCCTCCAGCTCGGTCTTCAGGGCCTGTACGCCGAGCCGTTCGGCGAGCGGGATGAGGACGTCTCGGGTGACCTTGGCGATGCGTGCCTGTTTCTCGGGCCGCATCACCCCGAGGGTGCGCATGTTGTGCAGCCGGTCGGCGAGTTTGATGGACATCACGCGGACGTCGTTGCCGGTGGCGACGAGCATCTTGCGGAAGGTCTCGGGCTCGGCGGCGGCGCCGTAGTCGATCTTCTCGACCTTGGTGACGCCGTCGACGATGAAGCAGACCTCGTCGCCGAACTCCTCACGGACCTGATCGAGGGTCACGTCGGTGTCCTCGACGGTGTCGTGGAGGAGCGAGGCCGTCAGAGTGGTGGTTTCGGCGCCCAGTTCGGCCAGGATGAGCGTGACGGCGAGCGGATGTGTGATGTACGGCTCACCGCTCTTGCGCATCTGGCCGCGGTGCGAGGTCTCCGCGAGCAGGTACGCGCGGCGCAGCAGCGACAGGTCCGCGTCGGGGTGATGGGCGCGGTGCGCTTCGGCGACGTGGCCGATGGCGTCCGGCAGCCGATCCCGGGGCGTGGGCCCGAGCAGCGCGGCGCGTCCGAGTCGTCGCAGGTCAAGCCTGGTCCTGCCACGTCTGCGAAGTTCAGGGAGCGCTTCGGGACGTGCTTCGGGGTTCGTGGCCTCTGCACTCATGGGCACCTCCGACGGCATCGGCCGGCGGTGGTGGGCATGGGGTGAGCCCTCAGGGCCGGTGCCTGATGCTACCGACCCCACCACGTGGCGCAGTCCACCTCTCGCTCAGCGTGAAACGGATCACCCATTAGAGGGAAGCTTCAGGCGAAAGCCGTTTCGGTGAGCCAGGCGGGATCGAACTCGCCCTCGGCCACGATCACGGCGGGTCCGGTCATCTCGATCCGCCCGTCGGGGTGCTCGGTGATGACCAGGGTGCCACCGGGCAGATCGACGGTGTACGTGACGGGCGCCCCGGTGACGGCCGGGTCCGCGCCGTCGCGGCGGATGGCGGCCACGGCGACCGCGCAGGCGCCGGTGCCGCAGGAGCGGGTCTCGCCGGAGCCGCGCTCGTGGACGCGCATGGCGACGTGCCGGGGGCCGCGGTCGACGACGAACTCGACATTGACACCCGTCGGGTAGGCGGACGCCGGGCTGTACGGGGGCGGGTCCAGCAGCTTCCCGGCATCGTCCAGGCTGTCAACGAACGCCACCGCGTGCGGGTTCCCCATGTTGACGTTGCGCGCGGGCCAGGAACGGGCCCCGACGGAGACGATGACGTCGCCCTCGGGCAGCTCGGCGCGGCCCATGGAGACGGTCACGTCGCCGGTCTTGTCGAGATGCACCCGCTTGACTCCGCCGCGGGTGGCGACGGCCAGGTCTCCCGGCTCCACGTGCCCCGCGTGCTGGAGGTAGCGGGCGAAGACGCGGACGCCGTTGCCGCACATCTCGGCGATGGAGCCGTCGCTGTTGCGGTAGTCCATGAACCACTCGGCCTCGTCGGCCAGGTACGCCGCCTCGGGGTGCGCGGCGGAGCGCACGACGTGCAGCACGCCGTCCGCGCCGATCCCGGCCCGCCGGTCGCACAGCCGGGCGACGGCGGAGGCCGGCAGTTCGATGGCGTTGTCCGGGTCCGGGACGATCACGAAGTCGTTCTCGGTGCCGTGGCCCTTGAGGAAGGAGAGGCTGGTCTGCGTCACCCGCCCATGGTACCGAGCCGGCGCCCGGCGCAGCCGGGCCGCCCCTGGGGACGACAGGCCCTAACGGAGCCGGGCCACCCGGTACACCGCGAGCGCTACGACACCCAGCGCGACCAGCGCGTACAGCAGGGCGAGGCGCCAGTCGGGCCGCTGCCCGGAACCGCGTGCCGGGAGCCCCGGCAGGGCGTAGCCCACGCGGCGCGCGGCCATCAGGCCCCAGCCGCCCGCGCAGCAGCTGATGAGGAATCCGAGCATGGCGACGACCGCTCCGCCGTCGCCGAACTCGAAGGCGAGCGGGAAGGCGAACATCAGGGATCCGGCCGCGGCCAGCATGACGATGGGGGCGATCTGCCACAGCCTCAGCCGGCGCTGGGGGCGCAGTTCCACCTCGAAGGCGGGGGCGGCGGCCGCCTCCGCCTCGGCGGAGTCCGGCGCGTCGGGGCCGTCGGGGGTCAGCCGCGCGGGATCCGCGGGCAGTCCGAGGCCGTCGGCGTCCGCGGGCAGTGCGAGCCCGTCGGGGAGGTCGTCGGGAAGGCCGTCGGGGAGGCCGTCAGCGAGCCCGTCGGCGGTCACCGGCGCTCCGCCGGGCAGGCCGTCGCCGTCGGCGAGGGCGCCGTGAAGCATCGGGTCCGTTTCCCGTCGGGTGTCGTCCCGACCGGTGTCACGAGGGCCGGCCTCCATCGCCACGCGCCCTCCCCACTTGGACTTCGCACGCCGTCGTTCACCGCCGGTGACGGCACCGGCGGAAGTTCGATGATGGCACGCCGTCAGGCCCGGGACGGGCGTGCGGGGCGTCCCGATGCCATCACGTGATCAGGCTGTGACCGCTCGTTCGACCAACGACTGCGCGAGTCCGGCGAGTTCCCCCCGGTCCTCGGCGGCCCCGCTGAGCCAGTGCACCCGCGGGTCGCGGCGGAACCACGAGTCCTGCCTGCGGGCGAACCGCTTGGTGGCGCGGACGGTCTCGGCGCGCGCCTCCTCCTGCGTGCACTCCCCGGCGAGGGCGGCCAGTACCTGCTGGTAGCCGAGCGCCCTGGAGGCGGTGATTCCGTCCCGCAGGCCGGCTGCCTCCAGCGTGCGGACCTCGTCCACCAGCCCGGCCTCCCACATCCGGTCCACGCGCAGCGCGATCCGCTCGTCGAGCTCGGGCCGGGCCACGTCCACGCCGATCTGGACCGTGTCGTAGACGGACTCGTGGCCGGGCAGGTTGGCGGTGAACGGCCGTCCGGTGATCTCGATGACCTCCAGCGCGCGCACGATGCGGCGGCCGTTGCTGGGCAGGATGGCCTGCGCGGCGGCCGGGTCGGCGGCGGCGAGGCGGGCGTGCAGGGCGCCGGGGCCGCGCAGGGTGACCTCGGCCTCCAGCCGGGCCCGGACCTCGGGGTCGGTGCCGGGGAACTCCATGGCGTCGAGCGCGCCGCGGACGTAGAGGCCGGAACCGCCGACGAGGACCGGCGTACGGCCCTGGGCGAGCAGCTTGTCGATCTCGGCGCGGGCGAGGCGCTGGTACTCGGCGACGCTCGCCGTCTCGGTGACGTCCCAGATGTCGAGGAGGTGGTGCGGAACCCCTTCGCGCTCCTCCGTCGTCAGTTTGGCGGTACCGATGTCCATCCCCCGGTACAGCTGCATCGAGTCGGCGTTGACGACTTCGCCGTCGAAATGACGGGCCAGGGCTACGCCCAGATCGGACTTTCCGGCCGCGGTGGGTCCTACGACGGCGATGACCCGCGGGGCGGGGGCTGCTTTCCTCACCGCACCAGTCTCGCAGCCCCCGGTCAAGGCCATGCCATGTACCCGATCGAGCTACGTGACGGGACCGGACCGGGGTCGTTGCCTTGGCGGGGTTCCGGCCCGGCGCGCGCCTGCCGTACTGCGGCCCGTCCACGGCGGAACTTCACTCACACGAGTAACGTTATAGGAGTAGACATGGGCATTTTGGACCGGCTTCTCGGCCGTAAGACCCAGGCGACGACCGACGAGGTCGTTTCCGCGGATCTGACGGTGGAGTCCGCGACGGCCGACGAGGCCGGGACCGAGCAGGCTGTGGCGGAGGAGAGCGCGGTGGAAGCCGTCGAGATCCCGAAGCAGCAGTCGGCGGAGGTCAGCGCGGACAGCGAGGCCGCAGAGGGTGCCCGTAAGTAGCCTCGCAATTGGAAGGTGACCCATGGGCCTGCTTGACAATCTGAAGGCCAAGCTCGCGCCCGCCAAGGACAAGGTCGGTGACCTTGCCGCACAGCACGAGGGCAAGATCAGCCAGAATCTGGAGAAGATGGCCAAGGCCGTCGACTCCAAGACCAAGGGCAAGTACAGCGGCCAGATCTCTAGCGGCGCGGACAAGGCGAAGGACGCCCTGGGCAAGATCGCGCACAAGGACTCTCCCGGCGGCCCGACGCCGCCGGCCGCTTCCTGACGCGGTCCCGGAATCACGGAAGGGGCGCGGCACCTGCGGGTGCCGCGCCCCTTCTCCGTTCTGTGCAGGCCCTGCCGCCGCCGCTACGACCAGGCCGCGACGAAGTACCCGACCCCGTACGGGGCATCCTCGTACAGCAGCCGTCCTTCGAGCCCGGCGCCCTCGGCCGCGCCCGCGAGCACCTGCCAGGGGGCCCGGCCGGCGGCCTGGAGCTCCGCGGCGAGTCCCGCGTCGAGGGCGGCGAGGGCGGGCAGGTCGGCGGCGCCGAGCGCGCGGGCGGCTTCCGCGTCGAAGGCGGCGGAGCGTTCGTCGAGGTAACCGGGGGCCTTGAGGGAGCGGCAGGCGCTGCCGTCGCCCATGACGAGCAGGGCGACCCGCTCCTCGCGCGCGGCGAGCTCCCGGCCCGCCTCCAGACACCGCTCGGTGTCCAGCGGCCCGGCGACCCCGAACCCCTCCAGGGGCGCGGCGCCCCACCCGGCCCGGCCGAGCAGCCAGGCCCCGACGGCGAGCGGCGTGGGCAGCAGGCGCGGGCCCTCCTCACCCTCGCCCAGCCGTACGTCGGCCCCGGCGCCGAATCCGCGGAAGGTGCCGCGGGCTCCCTGGGGGTAGGCGCCGTGGTGATCCGGGTCACAGGCTCCGACCACGACGAGCAGATCGGGCCGGGAGGCGGCGAGCACGGACAGCGCGTCGGAACACGCGGTCCGGGCGTCGCCGAGTTCGGCGGCGGCTCCCGTGGCGAGCTCCGGCAGGAGCATCGGCGGGGCGGGGCAGACGGCGGCGGCTACGAGCATGATCCGCAGCGTAGCCGCCCCGCTCCTTCTTGACGCGTCCCTCGCACCACTCGGCCCTGACGGGCCTCCTGGGCTTCGCGCCGCTGCGCCGGACTCCGTCCGGCGGTGGCCGGTCGGGGTGCTCGCCACCGCCGTCCCAGCGGGGCCCGGTGGGCAAGTGCGGCTGGGTTGGCCCCGCGGGGCGAGGTCCCCTACCCGCCCTTCGCCCGTTCCCCGGGCTCCGCCCGGACCCGTTCCCGCGTGCGGCGCCGTTCCCGGGGGCAGCCCCCGGCCCCCCTGCCTTCAGCCCGTCCGGCGTTTGAGGACCGGGGTCCGGGCAGAGCCCGGCGAACGGTGGAAGGGCGGGTAGGGGAGTTCGCCCCGCAGGGCCAACCCACCCGCGCCGGGACGGCGGTGGCGAGCACCCCGACCGGCCCCCGCCGGAAGGAAGTCCGGCGCAGCGCCGCGAAGCCCGCGCAGCGGTGCGAGTGGTGCGTCAGGAAGGCATGGGGCTGGCGCAGCCCGACGTCGTCACCGGGAGGGGGGCCGGGACGCCCAGGGTCGGGATGCCGAGGAGGACGCCCTTCGGCTGCGCCGGAGCCTCGTTGCGCTTCTGCCAGGCATCGCCCGCACGGGTCCGGCGTACCGCACCCGTCGGGCCCTCCGCGAGGAGGTGGTGGGGAGCCGCGTAGGTGATCTCCACCGTCACGACGTCACCGGGACGGACCTCGCCCTCCGGCTTCGTGAAGTGCACCAGGCGGTTGTCGGGGGCCCGCCCGGACAGCCGGTGCGTGGCGCCGTCCTTGCGGCCTTCGCCCTCCGCGACCATGACCTCCAGGGTCCGGCCGACCTGCTTCTTGTTCTCGTCCCAGGAGATCTCCTCCTGGAGGGCGACCAGGCGCATGTACCGCTCCTGGACGACCTCCTTGGGGATCTGCCCCTCCATGTCGGCGGCCGGGGTCCCGGGGCGCTTGGAGTACTGGAAGGTGAAGGCGTTCGCGAAGCGCGCCTCGCGCACCGCGTGCATGGTCTGCTGGAAGTCCTCCTCCGTCTCACCGGGGAAGCCCACGATGATGTCGGTGGAGATCGCCGCGTGCGGGATGGAGGCGCGGACCTTCTCGATGATGCCGAGGAAGCGCTCCTGGCGGTACGAGCGGCGCATCGCCTTCAGGATCGTGTCCGATCCGGACTGCATCGGCATGTGCAGCTGCGGCATGACGTTGGGCGTCTCGGCCATCGCCGCGATCACGTCGTCGGTGAAGTCGCGCGGGTGCGGGGAGGTGAAGCGGACCCGCTCCAGGCCCTCGATGGCGCCGCAGGCGCGCAGCAGCTTGGAGAAGGCCTCGCGGTCGCCCAGGTCGGAGCCGTAGGCGTTGACGTTCTGGCCGAGCAGGGTGATCTCGGAGACGCCCTCGGCGACCAGTGCCTCGACCTCGGCGAGGATGTCGCCGGGACGGCGGTCCTCCTCCTTGCCGCGCAGCGCCGGGACGATGCAGAAGGTGCAGGTGTTGTTGCAGCCGACGGAGATCGAGACCCAGGCGGCGTACGCGGACTCGCGCCGGGTCGGGAGCGTGGAGGGGAAGGCCTCCAGCGACTCGGCGATCTCGATCTGCGCCTCTTCCTGGATGCGCGCGCGCTCCAGGAGGACGGGCAGCTTGCCGATGTTGTGGGTGCCGAAGACCACGTCGACCCAGGGGGCGCGGTCCACGATCGTGTCGCGGTCCTTCTGCGCGAGGCAGCCGCCGACGGCGATCTGCATGCCGGGGCGCTTGGTCTTCATCGGCGCGAGCCGTCCGAGGTTGCCGTAGAGCTTGTTGTCGGCGTTCTCGCGGACGGCGCAGGTGTTGAACACGACGACGTCGGCGTCGCCGTCGGAGCCCTGGGGCGCGCGGACGTACCCGGCGTCCTCCAGCAGGCCCGACAGCCGCTCGGAGTCGTGCACGTTCATCTGACAGCCGTACGTCCGGACCTCGTACGTTTTCACAACAGTCGCCTCGCCGCTCTCGGTACTCACCCAGCAAGGGTACGGGTCGGGCGTGGCGCCCCGGGCCGGGCGTGGGCCGGGCGGGCCGGGAGGGCGGGGCCGTGACAGGACGGCGGGTCGGTGGCAGGATCGCGGCCATGCCTCTCGTACCGCCCCGGATCAGCAGGCGCCGTGCCCTGCGGGCCCTGGTGGCCGTACTGGCGGTGCTCTGCGCCCTCGTCTGGTGGCTGCGGCCCTTCGGCCGGCCCGAGCTCACGGGCGGGATCACCCTCAGCACCGGCGTCCAGACCGGGGTCTACCACCGCTACGGCCAGCTGCTGGAGCAGGCCCTCGCCAAGGACGTGCCCGGGGTGCGGGTCCGGCTGAAGACCAGCGAGGGCTCGCAGCAGAACCTGCAGCGGGTGGCCGCGGGCGAGGCCGACTTCACGGTGGCGACGGCCGACGCGGTGGCCAAGTACCAGGTCGACCGGAAGCCCGGAGCGGACCGGCTGCGCGGTCTGGCCCGCCTCTACGACGACTACGTGCAGCTCGTGGTGCCCGCCGATTCTCCCGTCCAGTCCGCCCGGGACCTGCGGGGCAAGCGGGTCGCCGTCGGCCAGGACGGCTCTGGGGTGCGGCTGATCTCGGAGCGCATGCTCCGGGCGGCGGGGCTGGACCCGGTGCGCGACGTCACCCCGGTGGCCATCGGCATCGACACCGTGCCGGCGGAGCTGGAGGCCGGCCGGATCGACGCCTTCTTCTGGTCGGGCGGGCTGCCCACCAACGCCGTACGGGAGCTCTCGGAGCGGTTCGAGATCCGGCTCGTGCAGCTCGGCGACCTGGTGGAGGCGCTCCAGGCCAGCGGCAGCCCCGCGCGGTACTACCGGGCGGCGGTGATGCCGCAGGACGCCTACGCCCGCGCCCTCAACACCTCGGCGGTGTCCACCGTGGCGGTGCCGAACCTGCTGGTGACCCGGGAGGACGCGGGCGCCGAGCTGACGGAGCAGTTCACGCGCACGGTGATCGACAGCCGGGACGGCATCGGGAGCCAGGTGCACGCGGCCCAGCTCGTGGACCTGCGGACGGCGATCTACACGGATCCCCTGCGGCTGCACGAGGGCGCGGCCCGCTACTACCGCTCGGTCAAGCCGTAGGGCGTGCCCCGGCCGTCTTCACCACGGCCGCCGTCACGAAAGCAGCCTTCACGACGGCAGCCTTCACGAAGGCAGCAGCATCGTCGCCGCCGCGGCGGCCCCGATCAGGCCCGCGTGGGTGCCCAGCGTCGCCGGGACGACCTGGAGGTCCTTGACGAAGGACAGGGTCGCGTACGAGGCCAGGTGCGCCCGGACAGGTCCGAAGAGGGTGTCGCCCGAGGCGGCGACCCCGCCTCCGATGACGGCGATGTCGGTCTCGACGAGGGTGGCGGTGGCCGCGATGGCGGCGGCCAGCGCCCGGCCGGCGCGGTCGAAGGCTGCCAGGGCGACGGGATCGCCCGCGGCCGCGGCGGCGGCCACCCCGGCCGCGGTGGCGTCCCCGGCCGGGACCCAGCCCTGGGCCAGGGCCCAGGCCGCGATGGCGGTGCCGGAGGCGAGGGACTCCACGCAGCCGCGGCCTCCGCAGGCGCACGGCTCCCCGTCGAAGGCGACGCTGATGTGGCCGATGTGACCCGCGTTCCCGGTGGGGCCGGGGTGCAGCTGGTTGTTCAGGACGAGTCCGCCGCCGACGCCGGTGGAGACCACCATGCAGAGCGCGTTGGCGTGCCCGCGGGCGGCGCCCAGCCAGTGTTCCGCGGCGGTCATCGCCACCCCGTCGCCGGCCAGCACCGTCGGGATCCGCAGCCCGTGCCGCGCGAGCTCGGCGTCCACCCGGGCCTGTACGGGGAAGCCCCGCCAGGCGCCGATGTTGACCGGGCTGACCGTGCCGCGCGCGGCGTCCACCGGGCCCGCGCTGCCGATCCCGCACCGGACGGCCGAGCCCCACAGCGGAGACTTCGCGAGCTCCGCGACGACCTGCGCGACGGCGGCGAACACGGTGTCCCCGTCGGCGCCGCGCGGGGTGGGCCGGCGGGTGGTGGCCGTCATGGCGCCGTCGCGGTCCACCAGCGCTCCGGCGATCTTCGTACCGCCGATGTCGATCGCGACCGTGAGGCCGGAGCCGGCCGGCGCACCGGCACGGGGCGCGGGGAACGCGGAGGTGGGGGTGGGAGTGGGAGGAGTGGTCACGGTGGCGCTCCAGGAAGGGGTCGGTTTCAGTATGCGGCCGGCGGCGGCGCCGTACTCTCACGGGGCTCCAGCCTGGGACGCTCGCTCTCGCGTGACCGCGGCGGGCCCCCCGCGAGGAGGCCGAGGAGCTCCTCGGCGGCGAGCCGGCCGAAGCCGGCGGTGTCGCGGACCAGGGCGGTGAGCCGGGGACGGGTGACCCGGCAGAGCGCGGAGTCGTCCCAGGCGACGACGGAGAGCCCGCCCGGGACCGGGATGCCCAGCTCGGAGGCGACGGCCACGCCGGCCACCGCCATCACGTCGTTGTCGTAGACGATCGCGGTCGGCGGCTCCGGCTCGGCGAGGATCCGGCGGGTGGCCTCGGCCCCCTCGGCGTCGGAGTAGTCGGTGGTGACCGAGCGCACCTGTCCGGAGCCGAGGCCCAGCCGCTCGGCCTCGGCGCGCAGCGAGGCGATCCGGCGCTCGGTGTGGGCGAGTCCGGGCAGTCCCGCGACGTGCGCGATCCGGCGGTGGCCGAGCCCGTACAGGTGGTCGAGCACCTGCGCCATGGCGCCGGCGTCGTCGGCCCGGACGGCGGACAGGGCGGACAGGGCGGACAGGGCGGCTGGGGCAGAAGGGGCCGGGGCCGCGGAGTCGGGAGAAGCGGAGGCCGGCCCCGTCTCCCCCACCGTGACGGCGGGCAGGGCGAGCTGTTCGAGCAGGGCCGGGCGCGGGTCGTCGGTCCTCGGGTCCACGACGACGACCCCGTCGACGCGCCGCTCGGCCCACCAGCGGCGGTAGACGGCGCATTCGGCGTCGAGGTCCTCGACCACCTGGAAGAGCAGGGCGATCCGGCCGGCGGCCAGGACCTCCTGGATGCCGGAGACCAGCTGGAGGAAGAAGGACTCGACCCCGAGGGTGTGCGCGGGCCGGGCGAGGACCAGGCCGACGGCGCCGGACTGTTCGCCGGAGAGGGCGCGGGCGGCGCTGTTGGGCTGCCAGCCGAGCTCCTCGGCGACCCGCCGGATGCGGGCGCGGGTGTCCTGGGAGACCCCGGGCCGGTTGTTGAGCGCGAAGGAGACGGCGCTCTCCGACACCCCGGCCTGGCGGGCGATGTCCTTGATGGTGGGTCTGCGGGCCATGGCCTGTCTCATCCCTCGCTGACGTGGACGGCAATGGCCGGACCGTACGCGATCCTGCCCTGGCAGACCGCCTTGACCACGACCCAGTACTCCCCGGCGGGGGTTCCGAGCGGCGGCCGCAGCTCGAAGACGGCCCGGGCCTCGCCGTCCGCCGGGACCTCGACCGGTAGGACGGCGGGGGCCGTCAGCTCCCAGGTGCCGAACGGGGAGACGGCGTACGCCTGCCCCGTCAGGGCGGTGCGGATGCCGGTGGAGCCGATGCGTGCCCGTACGAGGGCCCGCCCGCCGGGGGCGACGGTGACGGCGGGATCGGGCGCGTCCACCCACAGCCCGGCCGGAGTCCCGGCCGGGCCGCCCGGGACGGTGACGGTGAGTACGTCCTCGAAGGTGCCCGCCGGGGTGGTGGCGAGGATCCGGACCAGGTGGTCGCCGGGTTCCGCTCCGGCGGCGGGCTCCAGGGTGAGGGGGTAGGAGACGTGGCCGCCGGGCGGGAGCTCGGGGCGCTGCCGGGTCCAGGAGGTGGTCCAGCCCTCCGGGGCCCGGACCTCCAGCCCGGCCGGGCCGCCGGCCGCCTGCCCGTGGGCGGCGAGGGTGACCGTGGCCCCGGCGGGCATCCCGTCACACGTCACGGTGTACGGGGCGTCGCCGAGCGGAGCCGTCCCGGTGTTGTGCAGCCAGTACCGGCTGAACACCGGCTGGTTCGGCTCCCGTTCGCCTGCCCGCAGGGGCATGCCGGATTCCGTGAGCAGCAGGAGCGTGGTCGTCGCCGCGCCCTGGACCCGCCCCTCGAAGAAGCCGGTGGGGCGGTCCAGCAGATCGGCCTCGGCGGCCGGATCCGTCGGCCACAGGGTCTCCGCCATCACCGGACGGCCGTGCGTTTCGCGCAGCCGGACGGCGAGGTCGCCCCGGTCGCCGGAGCCCTCGGCCCGCTTGACCGTCTCGATCAGCACCCGGCCGGCCGGCTCCACGCCGAGCAGCGAGCGCGCCGGCGGGCGGGGGCCCGCGCCGGGGGCGGCCGTGACGGCGGTGAGCGGCTTGTTGAACTCCCGTCCGCGGCGCACCAGGTCCGCCGCCCGCCAGTCCCCGGCGCCCGCGACGAGTGCGTGCTCGAAGACGTGGGTCCAGTGCTGGAGCTGGAAGGAGCTGCCGTCGGGCGCGGTGCGCCGCGGCGGGTCCATCCACTCCCCGCTCGGGCGGCCGGTGCAGGACCGCATCAGGGTGCTGTGCAGCCGCCCGGCGGTGTCGACGGCGAAGCTGGGCGTGCCGCGCACCAGGATCCCGACGGTGCGGTCGGCGTACGGCTCCTCGTGCGGGTACGCCGCCTCGTGCGCGCCCGCTGCGTCCGCCGGGGCCGGAGCCGGAGCCGGAGCCGGGGCCGGAGCCGGGGCCGGAGCCGGAGCCGGGGCGTCGATGCGGCCCGACGCGGCGACGGCCCGGGCGAGCTGCTCCGGGGGCCCGGCGTGGACCAGGACCGGCAGGTCCCCGAGGCCCGTCAGGTCGCAGCCGGGGCTCCAGAGCGAGCGCAGCCCCGCTCGGGCCGCTACCCAGACCTGCCCGTGTTCCCGTAGGGCTTCTCGCAGGGCCTTCTCCCGGGCGGGACCGGCCGACGCCAGCAGCGCCGCCGTGAAGGGGTTCTCCTCGGGGCCGCCGAGTGCGATGCGGAAGTCGGGCAGGCTGCTGTCCACCGCCAGGTCGCCCCAGCGCGGCCCGGCCGCCCGCGTCGGGGTCGCGGTGACCCCGTGCCGGCCGAGGGCGGTGACCAGCTCGCGCAGTCCCGGAGCCCTGTACTGATCACGCAGCCCCGCGTCCGGGAGGACGATCTCCGCCGCGCCCAGGGCCCGGCCGCCCGGCCCGGTCATCGGCGCCGACAGCGCGAACCAGTTCAGGCAGGGGCTGTCCAGGGTCCAGGGGGCCCGGGTGTGATCGGCCCCGGTGTCCGCCTCGGGGAAGGCGAACCCGCGCCCCACCGCGGACGCCGCGGTCTCGGCGACGGGCAGCGCCCCGGGCACGTCCGCCGGGATCCGCAGCCGCAGCAACTGGTCGGAGCCTTCGAACGCGTGCACCGTCGTGGTGAGTTCCGCCCGGTCCAGGCCGGCCCACAGGGTGGTGGTCCGGGTCCAGCGGACGGGCCCGGTCCGCCCGGTGGCCACGATGCGCGAGCCGAGCGGCCCGCGCTCCGCGCGGCAGGACTCGGCGGGCGCGGCGCCCGAACCGGTGCCCGGGCCCTTGGGCAGCAGGTGCCAGGGGCCCTCTTCGAAGTAGGGGTGCTTGTCGTACTCCTCCTGCACGACGAGCTCGTCCACCTCGCCGGGGGTGAGGATCTCCTGCCCGGTGCGCCGGTCCAGCAGCCGGGCCAGGCCCCCGCCCCGCGCGGGATCGGCCTCGGCGCGCAGGAACTCGTTCTCCACGGTGTGCCCGGGCGCCGGCGCCCACCCGCCCGAGAGCGGCAGCTCCGACGCCGCGAGCCACCAGGTGCGGTGGCCGAGCGAGGGCACGTCCCGGGCGAGGAAGGCCACCTCGGCGGTCCCGTCGGCGACGGCCTCGACGTGCACGGGCGCTCCGCGGCCCGCCTCGTCCAGGACGGTGATCAGGTCGGCACGGTCCGCGCGGTCGTCCGCGAGGCCGAGCGCCGCCAGCTCGACGCGGGTGCGGACCAGGTCGGTACGGGTCCACGAGACCGGGTTGTGCACGGTGACCGCGAGCGGTCCGGGGCCGCGGGTGTCGGCCGCGGCGGTGAGCGCCGCGAGCGCCTCCTCCCGTACGCCGTCGGCCAGTTCGTACGCCTCGCGCCAGGTGGGGAGCAGGTCGAGGTACACCTGATCGGAGAAGGTCCCGGTGACGGCGTCGTGGTGGGCGGCGTGCAGCAGGTGGCGCCAGGCCTTGGACAGGGTCTGCGCGGGGTAGTCGGTCAGACCTTCGGCGCAGGCGAGGGCGGCGAAGGTCTCGGCCTGTTCGAGGAGGTTCTCGGCGGCCCGGTGCGCCTGCTTCACGTCGGTGTAGGTGACGTCCTTGCCGGTGTAGACCGGGCCCATCTCCCGGGTGACCGGCAACGGCTGCTCTCCGCGCGCCGCGAGCTCGGCGCGGACGGCGTCGAAGTGGGCGCGCGGGCCGGTGTGTTCCATGCGGGGCCAGCAGTAGCGGCGGTTCCAGGCGTGCTGCACGTCCAGGCCCCAGCGATGCGGCCAGGAGAAGTCGGTGCCCATCGGGATCAGGACGTTCTTCGTCGCGGCGGCGGTGCGCAGCAGCTCGTAAAGGTCCAGCAGCTGTTCGGCGGCGGCCCCGGCGTCCGGCGCCTGGTGGGAGAACCAGCCGGCGGAGTAGTGCGCGGGCAGGTAGTGCAGGAGCAGCCCCTCACCGCCGGGGGCGATCCACTCGTACTCGGCGGGCAGCTGCATGGCGGCGGGGGCGCGCAGCTCGTCGCCCCAGGTGTCCATCATCGGGCCCCACTGGTGGTGGGGGCCGCGGGCGAGGACGGCGGAGTCGAGTCCGGCGCCGGCCATCAGGGCGGGGAAGGAGGGGTCGTGGCCGAAGACGTCGAGCTGCCAGGCGGTGCGCGGGTCGGCGCCGAGGGTGCCGCGGTGCAGGGCGAGGCCGTGGACGGCGGAGCGGATGGTGGTCTCGGCGGAGGTGAGGTTGGTGGAGGGCTCGTTGTAGGTGCCGCCGACGATCTCGACGCGGCCTTCGGCGATGAGCGCGCGCAGCTCGGCGCGTTCGGCCGGGTGGGTGTCCCAGTAGGGCTTGAGGTAGTCGACCTCGGAGAGCACGAAGCGGTACGCCGGGTCCTCGCGCGCCTGCTGGAGGTGGAGCGGGATCAGGGTGAAGGCCGGGACGCCGGTGTACTCCCAGCCGCGCTCGGCCTCGCCGGGTTTCGGCGGGGCGTCCCAGAGGGCGGTGTAGGCGGCCTGGGTGTTCCACCACATGGGGTCGTAGTGGAAGTGCGGGACCAGGCGGACGGTCCAGCCGGGCTCGGCGACGACCAGGCCGAAGGGCAGCTCGGCGAGCGGGCGCCCGTCGGGGGTGGTGACGCGGACGGCGGCGGGCAGGACGGTCCCGGGGGCGGCGCCGGGGGTGCGGACGGCGACCTCGACGGTGGACTCCGGGACGGGCCGGGGGCCGGACCCGGTCGGATCCGCCAGATCCGCCAGATCCGTCAGATCCGCGCGGGCATCGGTGCCCGCGTAGGCCTCGGCGGTGTCGGCCCGCACGATGCGGGGGTGCGGGGTGGTGATGCCGTCACCGTGCACCGCCACGTGCAACGGGCCGGCCGGGCGGGCCCTGCGGATGCGGACCCGGACGATCTGCGAGGGGCTTTCCGGCGGGCCGGCGAAGAGGGCCGGGGTGGTGACCGTCGTGACGGTAATTCCGCTGTCCATTTCTGCACACTTCCCTGTGGGACAACACCGCTCATCAACAACTAAACCGCATTAGTGCGCTTAGCTTCAGGCGACCGGAACCCGTCTGTCAACTGGCCTGAAGCGCATAAGTACCCCAGCCGTGGAGGTCAGGACTTTCATCCCGCCAAGTCGGGACGTTCGGAGATATGGATCCTGTTGACTTATCCCCCGCACAGACGGCAGGTTGTGGGCATCCCGCGAATTCCCCCTGAACTCCAGGACCCTTCATGCACGACGGCAACGCCGCCTCCGCACCCGCCCGCGCCCTGCGTTTCGGCGCCAACTACACGCCGACGCGCGGCTGGTTCCACCACTGGCTCGACTTCGACCTCGACGAGGTCAAGGCCGACCTCGACTCGATCGCCGGCCTCGGCCTGGACCACGTACGGGTCTTCCCGCTGTGGCCGGTGTTCCAGCCGAACCGGACGCTGATCCGGCCGCGCGCCGTCGAGCAGCTCGTCGCCCTCGCCGACGCGGCCGCCGACCGCGGGCTCGACGTCAACGTGGACGGGCTCCAGGGGCACCTGTCGAGCTTCGACTTCCTGCCCGCGTGGACCGGCACCTGGCACCGGCGCAACATCTTCAGCGACCCGCAGGTCGTCGCCGGGCAGGAGGAGTACCTGCGCACGCTGGCCGCCGCCCTCGCCGACCGGCCGAACTTCCTGGGCATGACGGTCGGCAACGAGATCAACCAGTTCTCCGACGACCCGCACCCCTCCCCCGACCGGATCACCCAGGAGCAGGCCGGGCGCTGGCTGGAGCGGATGCTCGCCGCCTGCGAGGCGGGCGCGCCGGGCCGCATGCACCTGCACGCCGAATACGACGCCGCCTGGTACCAGGACGGCCACCCCTTCACCGTGGCCCAGGCGGCCCGTCTGGGCGCCGCGACCGCCGTGCACTCCTGGGTGTTCAACGGCACCGCCCAGCGGCACGGCCGGACCGGGACGGCGACCGAGCACCACGCCGCGTACCTGATCGAGCTCTCCAAGGCCTGGGCCCGCGATCCGCACCGCCCGGTCTGGCTCCAGGAGGTGGGCGCGCCCGCGCCGCTGATCCAGCCCGAGCACGCGGCCTCCTTCACCGAGGCGACCGTGGCGAACGCCCTGGACTGCCCCGGCCTGTGGGGCGTGACCTGGTGGTGCTCGCACGACGTGTCCCGGGAGCTCGCGGACTTCCCCGAGCTGGAGTACGGGCTCGGGCTGCTCACCAACGACCGCCGGACCAAGCCCGCCGGAGAGGTGATCGCCCGGATCACCGCGGAGTGGCGGGGCCGCGAGCACCGCCCGGCGGTGCGCAGGGCCGCGCTCGCCGTGGATGTCGGCGGCGCCGAGTCCGCGCCGAACCGCTCGGTGTGCGCCCCCGGCGGGGCCTTCTTCGAGGCCTGGGCCGCGCTCACCGCCCAGGGGGTCCGGCCGGCCGTGGTCCTGGCGGAGCTGGCCGGGGACGCGGAGCACCTGGCCGCCCGCGGCATCACCGAGGTACTGCACGTGTCCGACGTCCCCACCCGGGCCTGACCGGCCCCTACCGAGGAGATCCCTCATGTCCGAGACCGACAACGGCGTCGAACCTCGAACTTCGAACCGCCCGACCGCGAACCGCCCGACCGCGCCCCGGCCCGCCTCCCTACGCCCGACCCGGCGCGGGATGCTGCTCGCCGGAGCCGGGGCGGGCGCGGCCGGCCTGCTCTGCGGGACGGCCGCCCCCGCGGTGGCCCTCCCCGCCGCCCCGGCGGCCTCCCCCGGGCCACCCGAGCCACCCGCAGACCTGTCCCCGTACGCCTCGTACTGGTTCCCGGACTCGCTGCCCGCCGGGACCCCGGGTCCCGGGATCACCTGGCGCTCCCTCCTGCGGTGGAGCCCGGAGTCCGACCCCGATCTGGCCTACAACACCGCCACCGTGCCGCTGGCGCCCCGCTTCACCCCGGTGCCGCCGAACACCACGGCGCGCGCCGGCCAGGCCCGTATCGCCTCGCTCGTCTCCTTCGGGAACACGGCCGGCAATCCGGCGCAGGGCTCCCCCACCGCCGACTACTACGCCCTCACCCACTGGGCGTACATCGACGAGCTCGTCTTCTGGGGCGGCTCCTCCGCCGAGGGCATCGTGCTCGCCCCGAACGCGCCCGTCACCGACGCCGCGCACCGCAACGGCGTCCGGGTGATGGGCAACGTGTTCCTGCCGCCCGTGCCCTACGGCGGCGACCTCCGGTGGACCCGCGACCTGGTCCAGCAGGACTCCCTCGGGCGGTTCCCGGTCGCCGAGAAGCTGGTGGAGGTGGCGCGGGCGTACGGGTTCGACGGCTGGTTCGTCAACGCCGAGACCGAGGGCGGAGACAGCGAACTTGCCGCCCGGATGCAGCGGTTCCTGCGCGCCCTGCGCGCCGCCGGTGAACCGCACGGACTCACGATCACCTGGTACGACGCGATGAACTCCACCGGCAGGGTCGGCTGGCAGGGCGCCCTGAACGAGCTCAACCAGGAGTTCTACGAGGACCGCCGCGGCAAGGTCGCGGACACCGTGTTCGTGGACTTCCGCTGGACCCCGGCGAAGCTCGCCGCCTCCGGCGACCTCGCCGACCGGCTCGGGCGCAGCCGCCACGAGCTGTGGGCGGCCGTGGACATGGAGTCCAACGGCTGGAACTCCAAGGTGGACTGGGACGCGATCGTCCCGCGCGGGAGCGACCACGTCGTCTCCTACGGCTTCTACCGGCCCGAGTGGACCCGCAACCACCTCGCGGACCGCTCCCCCGGCGCCTTCCACCGCGCCGACGACCGGTTCTGGACGGGCGGGTCCCTGGACCCCGCCCACCCCTCCCCCGAGGACGCCTGGCGGGCCCCCGCCACCGTCGTCGCCGACCGGTCCACCGTGACCGCGCTGCCCTTCGCCTGCTCCTTCAACACCGGTCACGGGGAACGCTGGTACGAGGACGGCGAGCCCGTCTCCGACACCGGGTGGAACCACCTCGGCCTCCAGGACCGGCTCCCGGGCCGCCGCTGGGCCGTGCACACCACCGGGACCCGCCCCGAGGTCACCCTCGACTTCGCCCGCGCCTGGCGCGGCGGCTCCAGCCTGCTCGTCACCGGCGGGCTCACCGCCCCGGCGACCGTGGGACTGCACGCCGTGCGGCTGCCGCTGACCCGCTCCTGCGTCGCCGAGCTGGTGCACCGCACCGAGTCGGGCCCGGTGACGGTCGAGCTGGGCGTGGCCACCCGCGAGCCGTCCGGCCCGGGGCAGGAGGTCCCGTACACCTGGCTGAAGGCGGAGACCCTCGCCGCCGGGCAGGGGTGGCGCACGACCAGGGTCCGGCTGTCGGAGCTGGCGGGCCGCACCGCCCACGGTCTGGCCGTACGGATCACCCGACGCGGGAAGGAGCCGGTGCGCTGGCGACTCGGAGCATTGACGGTACGCGAGGCCGCCGCGCGGCCCCGCCCGGCGACTCCGGGCCCACCGGCCGTGTCCGCCTCGGCCCAGCAGTCCGGCAAGGCCTTCGTACGCCTGACCTGGCAGCGGGCAGCGGAGCCCGTCCGCCACTACGAGGTGTCCCGCGTCCTGCCGGACGGCGCCCGCCGCTTCCTCGGCGGCACCTGTGGCACCGCCCTCTACCTGCCCGGCGTCGAGCGCGCCGGACGGGAGAAGGCGGCCGTCTTCGAGATCCGGGCCGTGGACGAGCTGTACGTCGTCTCCGCCCCCGCCCGTACCACCCTGACCTGGACTGGAGCCTCTGATGCATGACGACCGCGCAGTGCTGGAGGGACGCCTGAAGCGGGTCCTCGACGAGCGGATCCGCCCGGCCGTGTACCCCCGGTCCGCGCCGCTGGCCATCGAGGCCTGGACCGCCCCGGGCCGCGAACCGGTCCCGGTCTCCGAGGGACTGGCGGCCCCGCACGGCCCCGCCACCGTCGGCGACGCCTGGGGCGCGCCCTGGGACACCACCTGGTTCAAGGTGACCGGGACCGTGCCCGCGGACTGGGCCGGCCGGGAGGTGGAGGCCGTCATCGACCTCGGCTTCGACGAGCGGATGCCGGGCTTCCAGTGCGAGGCGCTGGTGTACACCCCGGAGGGCTCCCCGCTGAAGGCGATCAACCCGCGCAACCAGTGGGTCCGGGTCGCCGAGGGCCCGGTGGCGGGCGGCGAGCGGGTCGAATGGCACCTCGAGGCCGCCTCCAACCCGGTGATCCTGGACGTCGAACCGTTCCGGCCGACGGGCCTGGGCGACCGGCACACGGCCGGCGACGAGCCGCAGTACCGCCTGACCCGGGTCGAGTTGGCCGTCTTCGACCGGACGGTGTGGGAGCTGGTCATCGACCTGGAGGTGCTCGGCGAGCTGATGGCCGAACTGCCCGTCGACGGGGCCCGGCGCTGGGAGCTGCTGCGCGCGGTCGAGCGCTGCCTGGACGCCCTGGACCTGCAGGCGGTGAACGAGACGGCGGGCGCCGCCCGCGCCGAGCTCGCCGGGGTGCTGTCCGCACCCGCCGACGCCTCCGCGCACCGGATCAGCGCGGTCGGGCACGCCCACATCGACTCGGCGTGGCTGTGGCCGCTGCGCGAGACGGTGCGCAAGGTGGCCCGTACGACGTCGAACATGACCTCGCTGCTGGAGGGCGAGCCCGATTTCGTCTTCGCCATGTCCCAGGCCCAGCAGTACGCCTGGCTCAAGGAGCACCGGCCGGAGGTGTACGCGAAGGTCAAGAAGGCGGTCGCGGAGGGCCGGTTCGTGCCGGCGGGCGGCATGTGGGTGGAGTCGGACACCAACATGCCGGGTTCGGAGGCGATGGCCCGGCAGTTCACGCACGGCAAGCGGTTCTTCCTCGAAGAGTTCGGGATCGAGAACGACGAGGCGTGGCTGCCGGACACCTTCGGCTTCGCCGCCGGGCTGCCACAGATCATCAAGGCGGCCGGGTCCAAACGGCTGCTGACGCAGAAGATCTCCTGGTCGCAGGTGAACACGTTCCCGCACCACACCTTCCAGTGGGAGGGCATCGACGGGACCCGGATCTTCACGCACTTCCCGCCGGTCGACACCTACAACTGCTCGGTGGACGGCCGGGAGATCGCGCACGCGGCCCGCAACTTCAAGGACAAAGGCGCGGCCCGGCACTCGCTCGCCCCGACCGGCTGGGGCGACGGCGGCGGCGGCACCACCCGCGAGATGATCGCGAAGGCCCGCCGGCTGCGTGACCTGGAGGGCTCCGCGCAGGTGGTGTGGGAGTCCCCGGCCGCCTTCTTCGACAAGGCGCAGGCCGAGTACCCGGACCCGCCCGTGTGGGTCGGCGAGCTCTACCTGGAGCTGCACCGGGCAACCCTGACCAGCCAGGCCAAGACCAAGCAGGGCAACCGGCGCAGCGAGTCCCTGCTGCGCGAGGCCGAGCTGTGGGCGGCGACGGCGGCGGTCCGCGCCGGGTTCCCGTACCCGTACCGGGAGCTGGACCGGATCTGGAAGACGGTGCTGCTCCACCAGTTCCACGACATCCTGCCCGGGTCCTCGATCGCCTGGGTGCACCGGGAGGCGGAGCCCACGTACGCGGCGGTCGCCCAGGAGCTGACCGGGATCGTCGCCGCGGCGCAGCGGGCCCTGGCGGGCGACCCGGCGGGTGGCCGCGAGCTGGTCTTCAACGCCTCCCCGCACGCCCGCGCCGGGGTCCTGGCCGGGGGCAGCGCCCCGCTCGGCGTCCCGGTGGGGCAGGTCTCGGCCGGTCCGCGCGAGGGGGGCGGTTTCACCCTCGAGAACTCCCGGCTGCGGGTGGAGGTCGACGCGCGGGGCCTGGTCGTCTCCGCCTACGACCTGGTCGCCGGGCGGGAGTCGGTGGCCCCGGGCCACGCGGCGAACCTGCTCCAGATCCACCCGGACTTCCCGAACATGTGGGACGCCTGGGACGTGGACTCCTTCTACCGGAACACGGTCACCGATCTCACGGAGGCCGACTCCGTCACCCTCACGGAGGAGGCGGGTGCGGCGACGGTGACGGTGGTGCGCTCCTTCGGCTCCTCGCGGGTGGTGCAGCGCCTGACCGTGCGGGCGGGGCTGGGCCGGCTCGACATCGACACCGAGGTGGACTGGCACGAGACGGAGAAGTTCCTGAAGGCGGCCTTCCCGCTGGACGTGCACGCCGACCGGTACGCCTCCGAGACCCAGTTCGGGCACCTCTTCCGCCCCACCCACACCAACACCAGCTGGGAGGCGGCCAAGTTCGAGGCCTGCCACCACCGGTTCCTGCACGTCGCGGAGCCCGGCTGGGGCGCCGCGATCGTCAACGACTCCATGTACGGGCACGACGTCACCCGTGACGTCCGGGCCGACGGCGGTACGACGACCACGGTGCGGCTGTCGCTGCTGCGGGCCCCGCGCTTCCCGGACCCGGAGACCGACCAGGGCCTGCACCGGTTCGGCTACGCGCTGGTGCCGGGCGCCTCGATCGGGGACGCGGTCCGCGAGGGCTTCGCGATCAACCTGCCCGAGCGCCGGCTGACCGGCAGCCGGGAGACGGCCCCGCTGGTCCGCGTCGACAACGAGAAGGTGGCCGTCTCGGCGGTGAAGCTCGCCGACGACGGCAGCGGCGACCTGGTGGTCCGGCTGTACGAGACCACGGGCGGCCGGGCCGCGGCCCGGCTGGCCCTGGACTTCGACCACGCCGGCGTGTCCGCCACGGACCTGCTGGAGCGGCCGCTGGCCGAAGCCCCCGCGCTGGTGGCGGCCTCGGGCGCGCTGGCCGACGTACGGCTCGGTCCGTTCGAGCTGGTGACCCTGCGGTTCAGTCGGCCCTAGCGGTTCACTCGGCGCTAGCGGTTCACTCGGCGCTAGCGGTTCACTCGGCCCTAGCGGTTCACTCGGGCAGGGCGGCGGGATCGGTGCGCGGGACGGCCAGCGTCACGCGCAGCCCGTGCGGCGGGTTCTGCTCGTAGGAGAGGGACCCGCCGCCCGCGGCGAGCAGGATGCGGGAGATGGAGAGGCCGAGCCCGGAGCCCTTGATGTTCTGGTGGCGTCCGCTGCGCCAGAACCGGTCCCCGATCCGCAGCAGCTCCTCCTCGGTGAGCCCGGGGCCCCGGTCCGCGACCACGATCAGCACCCGGTCGCCCTCCACGGAGAGCTCCACCTCGACGGCCTCACCCGTCGGAGTGAATTTGAGGGCGTTGTCGATGACGGCGTCGAGCGCGCTGGAGAGCGCGATCGGGTCGGCCCAGCCGGTGGCGGCGATCCGCCCCGTCCCGGTGAGCCGGACGCCCTTCTCCTCGGCGTACGGGCGCCAGGCGGTCACCCGCTCGGCGGCCAGCCCCGCGATGTCGATCAGGCAGATCTCGGCGGTGGCGTGCTCGGCCAGGGCCAGGTCGAGCAGGTCGTCCAGGACCTGGGTGAGGCGCTTTCCCTCGGTCCGTACGGAGGCGATCTCCTCGTTGCCCTCGGGCAGTTCGAGGGCGAGCAGCTCGATCCGCAGGAGCAGTGCGGCGAGCGGGTTGCGCAGCTGGTGGGAGGCGTCGGCGACGAAGGCGCGCTGCTGTTCCAGGACCTCTTCGACGTTGTCGGCCATCTCGTTGAACGAGCGGGCCAGGCGCCTGAGTTCCGGGGGCCCGCCGCCTGCGGCGACACGGGAGTTCATCCGCCCGGTGGCGATGCCGTGGGCGGCCGCGTCGAGGGTCTGCACGGGCTTGAGCACCCAGCTGGTCAGCCGCAGGGCGGCGCCGAAGGACATGAGCATGGCCGCGCTGAGCCCTGCGGCGATGAGCAGCCACCCCCGCAGGATCTTGCCGCGCATCTGGCCGGTGGGCGACTCGGTGGCGACCACGGCGACCACGTCCCCGTCCAGGACGACGGGGGAGACGACGAGGATCCTGCCGTTGGTCTGCCAGGGCCACACCTGGCCGGGATCGTGGCTGCGCCGCCCGGCGAGCGCCTCCTTGAACGCCTCGCGGCCCTCCCCTTCCGCCGGCAGCTCCCACTCGCTGGGGGACCGGGCGATGGCGGTGTCGTCCCGGCGGAAGATGCCGACGCGGATCCCGTACAGCTCCTGGTAGCGGGCCAGTTCGAGCTGGAGGGTCGCACGGCGCTCGTCGGCTCCACTGGACTTCGAGCCCTCGGCGTCGATGACGAACTGGGCCAGCGCGGCGAAGCGGGCGCTGTCGTCGATCCGGTCGACGACCACCCGCTGCTGCTGCCCGGCCGCGAGGGCCACCGCGAGCGGGAAGCCGAGGGCGAGCAGGACGCCCGCCATGAGGACGACGAGCAGCGGGAGCAGACGGGCGCGCACGACGGGTGGCCGCTAGACGGCGGGCGGGGCGGAGGCGGCGGGCGAGGCCGGGGCCGCCGGGGCGGGCGGCACGACGAGCCGGTACCCCACGCCGCGGACGGTCTCGATGAGCGCCGGCATGCGCAGCTTGGACCGCAGCGAGGCCACGTGCACCTCGAGGGTGCGGCCGGTGCCTTCCCAACTCGTGCGCCAGACCTCGCTGATGATCTGCTCGCGGCGGAAGACGACCCCGGGGCGCTGCGCGAGCAGGGCCAGCAGGTCGAACTCCTTGCGGGTGAGCGGTACGTCGACACCGTCCACGCTGACGCGGCGGGTGGACAGCTCGATGCCGACGGCCCCGAGGTGGACCACGCCGGGCGTACCCGCGGGGCCGGCGGCGGCGCTCTCCTCGGAGACGCCGGTACGGCGGGCCACCGCGTGGATGCGGGCGAGGAGTTCGCCGGTGTCGTAGGGCTTGGTGACGTAGTCGTCGGCGCCCATGTTGAGTCCGTGGATGCGGGACCGCACGTCGGCCCGCGCGGTGACCATGATGACGGGCGTACTGGTGCGCTTGCGGATCTTGCCGCAGACCTCGTACCCGTCCTGGTCGGGCAGGCCGAGGTCGAGCAGGATCACCCCGTAGGGAGAAGGGGCGGGCGGTGCGCCGGCCGACAGCAGGGCCTGCAGGGCCTCCTCACCGCTGCGGGCATGGGTGACCTTGAAGCCGTGCCGGGCCAGGATCGCGGACAGGGCGGCGGCGACGTGGTCGTCGTCCTCGACGAGCAGCAGTTTCATGTCGTCCCCCTCTCCATCTCTTGATCTCTCGGTCTCTTCACGTTCGCTCGGCGGCCATCATGGGCCATCAAGCATCCACGCCGATACGCACTCCCACGTCAAGGCGGTTCCGGTCCGGCGGGGCTTCCGTTACGCACCCGGTACGCCGCGGCCGGTGCCGGACGCCCGCGGGTACGGAGCGTATCGGTGCGAGGCCGGATCGTTATGCTCAATTCTCCCTCAGATGTACTGACGCTGTGCGTGCCACGTCACTACTGTCCTCCCAACCGAGGAGGACGGAGCCACAAGCCGATGAGCGGAGTATCAGTGACCAAGGACGTGCGGGACGCGGCCGGTGCCGCGGACGACCTGGTCGTGCTGAGCAACGTCAACAAGCACTTCGGCGCGCTGCACGTGCTTCAGGACATCGATCTGAGCATTGCCCGCGGTGAGGTCGTCGTGGTGATCGGCCCTTCGGGGTCGGGCAAGTCCACGCTGTGCCGGACCATCAACCGCCTGGAGACGATCGATTCGGGCAGCATCACGCTCGACGGCAAGCAACTGCCGTCGGAGGGCAAGGCACTGGCCAAGCTGCGTGCCGATGTGGGCATGGTCTTCCAGTCGTTCAACCTCTTCGCGCACAAGACGGTGCTGCAGAACGTGATGCTGGGCCAGCTCAAGGTCCGCAAGACGGACCAGGCGGCGGCCCTGGAGAAGGCCAAGTCCCTCCTCGACCGGGTGGGTGTCGGCTCGCAGGCCGACAAGTACCCGGCGCAGCTCTCGGGCGGCCAGCAGCAGCGCGTGGCCATCGCCCGCGCCCTGGCGATGGAGCCGAAGGTGATGCTGTTCGACGAGCCGACCTCGGCCCTCGACCCGGAGATGATCAACGAGGTGCTGGAGGTCATGCAGCAGCTCGCCCGGGAGGGGATGACCATGGTCGTCGTCACGCACGAGATGGGCTTCGCCCGCTCTGCCGCCAACCGGGTCGTCTTCATGGCCGACGGGAAGATCGTCGAAGAGGCGACGCCCGAGCAGTTCTTCAGCAACCCGCGGAGCGACCGGGCCAAGGACTTCCTCTCGAAGATCCTGCACCACTGACCTTCGTATCTGGTAGTGATCCGGTGACGGATCGTCGTCCAGCACGCACGTCGTACGTCTCACTTCACTGCTGTCTCACGTCTCACTTCGAGGGAAGTCCACCATGAAGCTCTCCAAGGTCGGCGCGGCCGCCGCCGTCGCCGTTGCTCTCGCCCTGACCGCGACCGCCTGTGGCGGCGACAGCACCAAGCCCGGCAGCGACGCCGGTGCGTCGGGCGGGGCCAAGAAGGACAAGATCGTCATCGGCATCAAGTTCGACCAGCCGGGTGTGGGCCTCAAGACCCCCGACGGCAAGTTCACGGGCTTCGACGTGGACGTGGCGACGTACGTGGCCAAGGAGCTCGGCTACGCGCCTGACCAGATCGAGTTCAAGCAGGCCGTCAGCGCCGAGCGCGAGAACCTGATTTCCAACGGCGACGTCAAGCTGGTCGTGGCGAGCTACTCCATCAACGACAAGCGCAAGGAGAAGGTCGACTTCGCCGGCCCGTACTTCCTCGCGCACCAGGACCTGCTGGTCCGTGCCGACGACACCTCGATCACCAAGGCCGAGGACCTCAACAAGAAGAAGCTCTGCTCGGTCACCGGCTCCACGTCGGCGCAGAACGTCAAGAACAAGCTGGCCCCCGAGGCCGACCTGCAGCAGGTGGGTGGCTACTCCGAGTGCCTGACCGGCCTCGAGAACAAGACCCTCGACGCCCTGACCACGGACAACTCGATCCTGGCCGGCTACGCGGCGCAGGACAAGAACAAGGGCAAGTTCAAGCTGGTCGGGCTGAGCCTGAGCAACGAGAACTACGGCATCGGTCTGAAGAAGGGCGACAAGGAGCTCCAGACCAAGGTCAACGCCGCCATCAAGAAGATGGAGGCGGACGGTGCCTGGGCAGCGGCCATCGAGAAGAACTTCGGCCCGTCCGGCTACAAGAGCGAGCCGGCTCCCGCGGTCACCGAAGGCAGCTGACCCGGCGGCCGGTTCGCCGGCCGATCCATCGGTGAGGACCGTCGCCGCCCGCCTGCCGCGGGCGGCGCCGTGCCCCACCGGCCAACCTGGCCATCCTGGGGAGAGCGCAGGCCATCGTGTTCGATTTTCTTGATTCCGGGCAGTACGACGTGCTCGGAGCCTTCTGGGTGACGGTTCAGCTCACCCTCTACTCGGCCGTCGGGTCCCTGATCTGGGGCACCGTACTGGCCGGGATGCGGGTCAGCCCGGTCCCGCTGATGCGGGGCTTCGCCACCGCGTACGTCAACCTCGTACGCAACACCCCGCTGACCGTGCTGATCATCGGCTGTTCGCTGGGCCTCAGCCAGACCCTCGGCGTCACCCTCGGCGGCGGCACCTTCAAGGAGATCGGTTTCCGGCTCGCGGTCCTCGGGTTCATCGCCTACACCGGCACCTTCGTCTGCGAGGCGCTGCGCTCGGGCATCAACACGGTCCCGGTCGGCCAGGCCGAGGCCTCCCGGGCCCTGGGCATGAGCTTCGTCCAGACGCTCACCCTGATCGTGCTCCCCCAGGCCTTCCGGTCGGTCGTCGCACCACTCGCCAACGTACTGATCGCCCTCACCAAGAACACCACGGTGGCCGCGGCGATCGGCGTGGCCGAAGCCGCGCTGCTGATGAAGGAAATGGTCGAGAACGAGCCGCAGGACCTGTTCGCCGTCTTCGGCGTCTTCGCCCTCGGATTCGTCCTTCTGACCCTGCCCACCGGCCTGCTCCTGGGCTGGGTTGCCAAGCGAGTGGCGGTGAAGCGATGACCTCGGTGCTGTACGACGCCCCAGGCCCCCGGGCCAAGGCCCGCAACTGGATCTACAGCGGCATCTTCCTCGTGGTGGCCGCCGCCGTCGCGTGGTGGGTGCTGTCCACCCTGGCGGACAAGGACCAGCTCGACGCCGACAAGTGGAGCCCCTTCTTCACCGAGGGCCAGGTGTGGACGACGTTCCTGCTCCCCGGCCTCGGCGAGACCCTGAAGGCCGGCGCCATCGCCATGGTGATCGCCCTGCCGCTGGGCGCCCTACTCGGTATCGGCCGACTCTCCGACCACGCGTGGGTACGCACCGCCGTGGGCACCTGGGTCGAGTTCTTCCGGGCCATCCCGGTGCTGATGCTGATGCTCTTCGGCTCCGCCTTCTTCGTGCAGTACACCGGCGTGGACTCCGCGGTGCGGCCGCTGTACGCAGTGATCACCGGGCTGGTCCTCTACAACTCCGCGGTCATCGGCGAGATCGTCCGGGCCGGCATCGAGTCGCTGCCGAGGGGCCAGACCGACGCCGCGAAGGCCATCGGCATGCGCAAGGGCCAGGTCATGACCTACGTCCTGATCCCGCAGGCGGTGACCGCGATGCTGCCCGCGCTGGTCAGCCAGCTCGTGGTGATCCTCAAGGACACCGCGATCGGCGGCGCCGTGCTGGGCTTCGCCGAGCTGCTGACCACATACCGGCAGATCTCGGCGAACTACAGCAACACCATCCCGACCCTGATCGTGATCGCGGCGATCTACATCGCGGTCAACTTCGCCCTCACCTCCTTCGCCTCCTGGCTGGAGGGCCGCCTGCGCAAGTCGAAGCGGACCACCGATGCGATCGTGCCGGTGGACCTGATCAACGCGGGCGAGAACACCGGCGCCTGACCATCCTCCCGGCGCGCGTCGGACACATGCTCGGACATCTGCTCGGATTCACGTCCGGCATCCGGCCTGACAGCCGGTCAGTACACTGGCGGGACACGTGTGGTGCGGCGGAACTCATCCGCCGCACCACTCGGCATTGTCCGGACCGGCGTCACTTGACGCAGGCACCTCCAGTGGGTTGCATACGTTCTGTGATCACATACCGGACACCGGGAGCCACATCATGGACCCGGTGATCGTCGTCGGCGCGGGGCCCGTCGGGCTGTCCCTGTCCCTCGCCCTGGCCGGCCAGGGCGTGCCCTGCGTCGTGCTCGACGAGGGATCCGGCAAGGACGAGCCCCGCCCCGCCCGCACCGTCGCCCTGCACGCCGACACCGCCGCGATGGTGCACCGGCTGGGCTGTACGACACTGCGCGACGAGGGCGCGTACTTCACCGCCTGGCGGACCATGCGGCGCGGCCGCGAGTCCCAGCGGATCACCTTCGAGGACGGCCCGGCCCCGATCCACCTGCCCCAGCACGCCCTGACCCGCGGCCTGCGCGACGCCGCCGCCTCGCACCCCCTGGTCCAGCTGATCACCGAGAGCAAAGTCGACTCCCTGGAGCAGGACGACCGCGGGGTCACCGCCCACACCCGGGGCGCCGAGACCACGTGGTGGCGCGGGAGCCACCTGGTCGGCTGTGACGGGGCCCGCTCCACCGTCCGCAAGCTGCTCGGCATCCGCTTCCCCGGCCGCACCGCCGTCGAACGGCACGCGGTGGCCGCCCTGCGCACCGAACTGCCCTGGCCGGGCGAAGCGTTGCTGCACCGGAGCCCGCCCGAGGAGGTCACCGCCAGGCCGCTGGCCGACGGGGTGTACCGGCTGGACTGGCTGCTCCCGCCGCGCGGGGACCTCGTCACCCCCGACGCGCTGGTGACCCTCATCCGCGACAGCCTCTCGCTGTGGTGCGGGGGCACGACGCCCCCGTACGAGCTCCTCGACACCGGGGTCCACACCCTGCACCACCGGCTCGCCCGGCGCTGGCGCGACGGCCGCTGCTTCCTCGCCGGGGACGCGGCGCACCTGCTCGGCGCGCTCGGCACCCAGGGCGTCGAGGAGGGGCTCCGGGACGCCGAGAACCTCGCCTGGAAGCTCTCCCTCGCCTGGCACCAGGGGGCTTCCGAAGAACTCCTCGACAGTTACGAGGCCGAGCGCCGCAGGGCGGTGGCCGCCCGGCTGCGCGCCGCCGACCAGGCCATGCCCGTGCTGCGGACCGGGGGCGGCCTGCGCACGTACCTCCCCGGAGCCTCACGGGCCGCCGAACTGCTCCTGACCGACGGCCACTTGGGGCGCGGCCCGCTCGGCGCGGAGCCGGTGTACGCCCCGCCCGTGGCCGTCCACGACGTGCCCACCGCCACCGAGCCGGGCGGTCCCGTCGCGAACGTCCCGGTGACCGCGCCCGACGGCTCGACGGTGCCGCTGCGCGACCAGCTGGGTCGGGGCCGGCTGCTCGTCGTCCTCGTCGCCCCGGGCACCGGGGTCTGGGACCGGCGGCACTGGCTGGGCGCCGGCCTGATGCCCCGCCTCGCGGCGGCGGTGGCCGCGCTGCCGGTCCGGGCGGAGCTGCTCGTGGCGGACGGCTACCCGGGGGCGGCGGCGCACACCGTGCTCCTCGTACGGCCGGACGGGCATCTCGCGGCCACCTTCGCCGGGGTCCATCCCGCCGGGCTGTACGAGGCCGCGGACGCGGTCCGGCACGGCGCACCGGCCGCCGCACCGGCCCCGGCGCCCAGGGGTTCGCCCGCCGCGGCACCCGTCATCGACTGAGCGTCCGTTGACCATCCGTTGAGCGATGATCGATTGACCCTCCGGTCGACTCGTGCTTCACTCGCGGACATGACCGGCAACGACGTACGCCTGTGGCGGAGGGTCCATATGGACCTGCTCCGCTATGCGGGCTGCGTATGTCGCCCTTCCTGCTGATTCGCCCTTCCCCCGCGCGCCCCCATGCGGATGTGCCGCGCACTCTCGCGAACCCCCAGGACGGTCATCCTCCATGTCTGCACCCACGCACGCCCCCGCCGCGCCCTCGGCTGCGGCTTCCGCCCCGGCCGTCTCGGCGGCGGATCTCCTCGCCTTCACCCTGCGCATCGCCTCCGACCCCGAACTGATCGCCGCCCTCCCCCTCGATCCCGAGGGCCGGACGTGGATCCGGCTCGACGGCCCGGGCGGCAGCGAGGCCTGGCTGATCGGCTGGCCGCCCGGCACCGGCACCGGCTGGCACGACCACGCCGAGTCACGGGGCGCGTTCACCACCGCGCGCGGGCGCCTCACGGAGAACTCCCTGGCGGTCCGCCTCCCCTCGGAGGGCTGGCAGTCCCTCTCCCTGGCCCCCGACGTGGACCGCACGCGCGCACTGGGCGCGGGCACCGGGCGGGCCTTCGGCGAGCACCACGTGCACGAGGTGCTGAACGAGTCCGCGACCGAGCACGCGATCTCCGTCCACGCGTACCACCCGCCGCTCCCCCTGATCCGCCGCTACAGCCGCACCGGCCCGGTGCTCACGCTGGAGCAGGTCGAGCGCCCGGCGGACTGGCAGTGAGCGGCATCGACGCGCTGGTCGACCGGCTGCGCACCACCTACACCCGTGTGGACCCGGCCCAGGCGCACGCGGAGTCCCTGACCGGGGCCCTGCTGGTCGACATCCGGTACCAGGCTCTGCGCGAGCGGGACGGACTGATCCCGGGCGCGCTGGTCATCGAGCGCAACGAACTGGAATGGCGCCTCGACCCCGAGGGCTCCCACCGCCTCCCGGAGGCGGTGGACCACGACGTCCGCATCATCGTCATCTGCAACGAGGGCTACGCCTCCACCCTGGCTGCGGCCTCCCTCCACGCCCTGTCCCTCCCCAACGCCACGGACCTCGCGGGCGGCTTCCAAGGCTGGAAGGCCGCTGGCCTGCCCGTTGCCTGACGCGCCGTGTTTCCAGCGGTTCACGGCTGTCGTTGCTGTATGAGTGAAATGTGAAGCGTCGCGATTTCATCATCCTGGCCGCGGCAGCCGGAATCGCCGGCTGTGACTCCGCACCGGACCGGACCGGCAGAACAACGGGCCGGGCAACGGACGGAACACCGGACGGAACAACGGACAGAACAACCGACACCCTCGCCTTCGCCAACCGGCTGAGGATCCCGCCCCTGCTGGAGCCCGCTGCCGATGCGAGCGGCGTCAAGGCGTTCACCCTGACCATGCAGCGGGGCCACACCGAGTTCCTGGCGGGCAAACCGGCCCCGACCTGGGGTTTCAACGGGTCCTACCTGGGCCCGACGCTGCGCGCCGCGCGCGGCGACAAGGTCCGGCTCGAAGTCCTCAACCAGCTCGGTGAGGAGACCACCGTGCACTGGCACGGGATGCGGGTGCCGGCGGTGATGGACGGCGGCCCGCAGCGGATCATCGAGCCCGGCTCCACCTGGACCCCGTACTGGACCGTCGACCAGCCCGCCGCCACCACCTGGTACCACCCGCATCCCCACGGTTTCACGGCGCAGCACGTGTACCGGGGCCTGGCGGGGATGTTCCTGCTGGACGATCCGCAGTCGCGGGCGCTGGGCCTTCCGGACACGTACGGGGTGGACGACTTCCCGCTCGTCGTCCAGGACAAGGTCATCAACTCCGACGGCACGCTGTCGGAGGACAAGCTGGACGAGTCCGTGTTCTTCCTCGGCGACCGGATCCTGGTCAACGGCACGTACGACCCCTACCTGGAGGTCGGCTCGGAACGGGTGCGCCTGCGGATCCTCAACGCGTCCAACGCCCGCCTGCTCCACATCGGATTCGCCGACGGGCGCGGCTTCCAGGTCATCGGCACGGACGCCGGCCTGCTCCCGGCTCCGGAAGCGGTCGACCGGGTATCGCTGAGCCCGGCCGAACGGGTCGAAGTCGTCGTCGCCTTCACACCGGGCGAGAACGTCGTCCTACGCAGCTTCGGCGGCCGCGACGACATCGACAGGGGCGATTTCGATCTGCTCAAGATCGTCGCCGCTGAACGGCTCAGGCCGTCACCGGCAGTGCCGGGGCGGCTCGCCCAGACGCCGCCGATCGAGGTGCCCGCCGGCGCCCGCGTACGCCGCTTCGAGCTCGACGGTACCGACGAGATCAACGGCCGCGACTTCGACATGAGCCGGATCGACGAGATCGTGCCCGCCGGCGCCCGTGAGATCTGGGAGGTCAAGGCATCGCACTACGCGCACAACTTCCATATCCACGAGGTCGCTCTCCGGGTGCTCGACATCGACGGCAAGCCGCCCCCCGCGTGGTACCAGTCGCAGAAGGACACCGTGTACCTGCCGGCGAAATCGACGGCCAGGCTCGCCGTGGAGTTCGGCCGCTACGTCGATCCGAGGGCGCCCTACATGTATCACTGCCACATGCTGCGCCACGAGGACAAGGGCATGATGGGGCAGTTCGTCCTCGTCGAGCCCGGGACCGAAGCACAGACCTCGCGCACCATCCCGGCCGGCACCGGCACCGGCACCGGCACCGCCGACGGACACGGACACGGCTGACGCCGACTCCTCCGGCCCCGGAACCACCCCCCGGGCAGCTCCTGCGCCACCCGCCGGACCTCGGCGACGGAGCGGAGTTCCGCGAACACGGAAACGTCGGAGTACTCGCGGCGGCCGAACTCCATGAGGCGGCGCGCGGTGCTCAGGGCGAGCGCGAGGTCGGGGGTACGGAACACGGGATAGGCAATGTCAGTGGACATGCCGCGACGGTGCCACGGTCCGTCATCGCAGGTCACCGCACTTTTCGGCACGGTCGTACGTACCGCCCACGCCGGGAGCGAGGCCCCGCCGGGGCCCCGCTGGGCGCAGACCGGCCCACCGGAACTCAGGGGCCGGCTACGGCACCACGTCATACCGGTGCGGCCGCTAGCTCCTGGCTGCCGCGAGGTCCACCGGGCGGGGCCGCATCGCCACCCGCCCGGCGAAGCCCGTGGCGCACAGCGCCACCAGCCCCGCCCCACCCACGACCACGCCGTACACCAGCGGAAGCACCACCGCGGCCGCCGCGCCCGTCATGCCCACGCTGAACGCGGTGAGGACCGCCAGCGAGATCCCCGACCCCAGCACCACCCCCATCAGGAGCACCGCCAGCGCCTCCGCCCGCAGCATCCCCCGCACCTGCCGACGCGTCGCCCCCGCGAGCCTCAGCATCGCGAACTCCCGCAGCCGCTCCCCCGTGGACATCGCGAGGGTGTTGGCCACCGCGATCGCGGTGAAGGCCAGGACGAGGCCCATCGCCAGCAGGTTGATCTCCGCCCCGGCCGCCTGCCGCTCGGCCCGCGCGCCGTCCGCTTCGGCCGCCGACAGCACGGCCACGCCCGGGTACTCCCGTACCGCCGAGGCGAGCACCTCCCGCGCCGCCGGCCCCGCCACCAGCACGCTCGACGCCAGCGGGTCGTCGACGTGCGCGGCGACCAGACCGTGCGGCAGCGTCACGTCCCCGAAGCCCAGCCCCCGCGCGTACACCGCGGACACGGTCAGGGTGACCGGCGTTCCGTCCCCCAGCGTCAGCGAGAGCGGGCTGCCCGGCTTCAGGCCCAGCTGGTCCGCGGCCAGGTCGCTCACCGCGACGCCCTTCTCCCCGAACCCCGCCAGGCTCCCGGCCGTCACCCCCGGGTCCCAGGTCCGGTCGAGCCCGGCCGGGGTCACGCCCTGCGCCGCGTACTTCGTCAGCCCCACCCGGATCGACGTGTGCACGATCTCGGTGGCCGCGAGGACCCCGGGGGTCCGGCGGATCCGCTCGGCGGCGGCGCCGGGAACCCCCGGCCCCCGGCCCTGGAGCACCCACTCGGCCCGTACGCCCTCACGGGCCTGCGCCCGGGCGGCGTCACCGAGCGTCGGGGTGACGAAGAGCACGGTGCAGGCCATCCCGATCAGCAGCGTGAGCGGGGTGACCGCGGAGGCCATCCGGGTCGCGTTGCCGCGCAGGTTCGCGGTGGCCAGCCGGCCGCCGGGGCCGGCCAGCCGCAGCGGCCCGGCGAGCAGTGCGGCCGCGCCCTTGACGATCAGCGGGCCCAGCAGCGAGACGGCTCCGGCGAGCACCACGACGGCGAGGAAGGTGACCGGGGTCGACGCCGGCTCGGTGCGGAGCGTACTGAGTACGGCGACCAGCACCACCCCGGCCGCCAGCAGCAGCGCCCCGGCGACGAGCCGCGCCCACCTGGGCCGGCTCCGCTCGACGGCGGCCTCGGCCAGTGCTTCGGCGGGACGGACGCGGGCCACCCGCCGTGCGGTGATCCGGGCCGCGGCCCATGCTCCGAGCAGGCTCGCGCCGACGGCGGCGATCATCGGGAAGATCCCGGCGGTGCGCTCCAGGGTCACGGGGACGACCCCCGCGTCGACGAACCGGCCGTGCAGCCAGGCGGCCAGCGGCAGCCCGGCGAGGGCTCCGGCGACTCCGGCGGCCAGCCCGACGAGCAGCGCCTCGCGGCCGATCATGCGCCGCAGCTGCCTGGGGGTGGCCGCGATGGCGCGGAGCAGGGCGAGTTCGCGGTGGCGCTGCTGGATCGACAGGGAGAAGGTGCCGACGACCACGAGGACCGCCACGAGGAGCGAGGTACCGCCCATGGCGCCGCCCATGGAGACCAGCTTGATCCGCGCGCCGGCCGCGTCGAGGAACTCCACGGGGCCCCGCTCGTCGCCGATGGCCACCTGCGCGGTGGTGCCCTGGAGCGCCTGCCGGATCCGCCCGGCCAGCTCGCCGGCGTCCACGCCGGCCTCGGGCAGTACCCCGATGGCGCTGACCCGGCCTTCGCGGGCGGCGAGGCGCTGCGCCTCGGCGTCACCGAAGAACAGGGCGCTCTGGTGCGCGAGGCTCCCGGCGGCCGCGGCGGCGATCCCGCTGACCGTGTAGGTCTTGGGCGCACCGGTGGACTGCACGGTGAGCTCGGAGCCGGGCTTCAGGGCCGCGCGGGCGGCGAGTCCACGGTCGACGACGACCTCGTCACCGCCCTGGGGGGCGCGGCCTTCGGCGAGCGTGAAGGGGGTGAGCGCGGCCGAGCTCCAGGCGTGCCCGTACGAGGGCTTCGCGCCTTCGCCGCCCGGGCCGCCCCGGGTGAGCGGCGCGGCCTGGAAGGTGAGCTCGGGGACGGCGCGCTCGACTCCGGGCACCGCGCGGACGGTGTCCACGGTGGCGGCCGGCAGCCAGGCCCGCTCGGCGACGGGCTTGGCCTTGTGCTTCGTCTTGACCTTCTGCTCGTCGCCCTTCTTCTTCACCTTGACCGTCGTCGTGTGGACGTTCTGGTCGGCGGAGACGACCACCGGGGCGCCCGCGTAGCGCTCGGTGGCGATCGTTCCGCGCAGTCCCGTCTCCAGGAGGGTTCCGCAGGCGGTGACGAGGGCCGCCGCGCACAGCAGGGCGAGGAAGGCGCCGAGGAAACCGGCTTTGCGGTCTCGGACGGTCTGGAGTGCGTAGCGCAGCATCATGGGGAAAACTCTGCCGCCGGGGCCGCCTTGAGGCATTGGAGCGCCCCGGCGTCCTCGGCCTGGGGCTAGCCCCACCCACATGGTCCCGGCCCACCGCTCGCCCGGTGTCACTCCGTCAGATCGTCAGATCGTCGGCGTCTTCGCCCTCCGCCTCCAGTGCGCGGCGGACCACCCGCAGGGCCATGCCCTCGGGGTACCCCTTGCGGGCGAGCATTCCGGCGAGGCGCCGGATCCGCTTGTCCCGCTCCAGGCCCCGGGTCGCGCGGAGCTTGCGCTCCACGAGCTCCCGGGCGGTCTCCTCCTCCTGGTCGGAGTCCAGCTGTTCCAGGGCCTCCTGTACGAGGGTGGGTGCCACCCCCTTGGTACGGAGCTCCTGTGCGAGCGCCCGGCGGGCCAGCCCCCGGCCCCGGTGCCGGGACTCGACCCAGGCCCCGGCGAACGCGGCGTCGTCGATCAGGCCCACCTCCTCGAACCGGGAGAGGACCTGCTCCGACACCTCCTCGGGGATGTCCCGCTTGGCCAGGGCGTCCGCGAGCTGGCGCCGGGTGCGCGGCATCCCGGTGAGCAGGCGCAGACAGATCGCCCGCGCCTGCTCCTCGGGACTCTGGGGCGGCAGCTCCTGGCGGTCCTCCCGGACCTCACGACCCTCACGGCCCTCCGCACGGCGGCCTCCCCGGCCGCCGCTCTCGCGGCGGCCCCGGCGACTGCCCTCGCGGCGGTCCTCACCGCCGTCCGTGCCGCCCCTTTCCTGCTCCCACACGGGTCAGCTCTTGGCGACGGCGGCCTTGACCGCGGTCTTGGCCTTCGACGCGGGAGCGGGCACGGCGGCGGTCTCGGCAGACGCGTCCGCGCCGGCCTCGGCCGTGCCGGCAGCCGTCGCGGCGGCGTCCTTGCGGATGCCGACGCCCAGCTTCTCCTTGATCTTCCGCTCGATCTCGTCGGAGAGCGCGGGGTTGTCGCAGAGGAACTTCCGCGCGTTCTCCTTGCCCTGGCCGAGCTGGTCGCCCTCGTACGTGTACCAGGCACCGGCCTTGCGGACGAAGCCGTGCTCCACGCCCATGTCGATCAGGCCGCCCTCGCGGCTGATGCCGTGGCCGTAGAGGATGTCGAACTCGGCCTGCTTGAAGGGCGGCGCGACCTTGTTCTTGACGACCTTGACGCGGGTGCGGTTGCCGACCGCGTCCGTGCCGTCCTTGAGGGTCTCGATGCGCCGGATGTCGAGGCGCACGGAGGCGTAGAACTTCAGCGCGCGGCCACCGGTGGTGGTCTCCGGCGAGCCGAACATCACACCGATCTTCTCGCGGAGCTGGTTGATGAAGATCGCGGTGGTCTTGGACTGGTTGAGCGCACCGGTGATCTTCCGGAGGGCCTGGCTCATCAGACGGGCCTGGAGACCCACGTGCGAGTCGCCCATCTCGCCCTCGATCTCCGCGCGCGGCACGAGGGCCGCGACGGAGTCGATGACGATGAGGTCCAGCGCACCGGAGCGGACCAGCATGTCCACGATCTCCAGCGCCTGCTCACCGGTGTCCGGCTGGGACAGGATGAGGTTGTCCGTGTCGACGCCGAGGGCCTTGGCGTACTCGGGGTCGAGCGCGTGCTCGGCGTCCACGAAGGCCACGGTGCCGCCGGCCTTCTGCGCGTTGGCCACGGCATGCAGGGTCAGCGTCGTCTTACCGGAGGACTCCGGCCCGTACACCTCGATCACACGGCCGCGCGGCAGTCCACCGACGCCCAGCGCGATGTCGAGCGCGGTCGATCCGGTGGGGATGACCTCGATGGGGTCGTTCGGCTTGTCGCCGAGACGCATCACGGCACCCTTGCCGAACTGCCGTTCAATCTGTGCGAGCGCGGCTTCGAGAGCCTTCTCGCGGTCGTTGCCTGCCATGGGTTCCACCCGATTTGCTTGAGTCGATCGCTTCACGCCATTGACGCTAACGCCTGCCACTGACAACGCGGTCCCACGTCCGTTTTGGCTGTGGATAGCCAATAAGAATGCGTGTTCGATTTCCCTGTCAAGCGCGCCACGCCGGACCCGTCCGCCACCCCGCCGCCCGCTGTCCCGTGACGGCGAAGGTTGATCTTCGCCATCGGAGCTCGATGATCAGTAGGCCGGCAGCCCTTCGACGAGCCCGCATGCCGATCGAACTCGACTTCCCGGAGTTTCCGTCGACCTCGCAGGAAGCCATCGTCGGGTGCTCCCGCCGGCAGCCCGGCGGCGCCGTCTGCGGTCCCGACAGCCGAGCCGCGTCGGGCACGTCCTCGCGCCGGCGACCCCAGAAATCCCGCATCGCGGTCCGCGACGGCGTCACTCGGACTTCGCTGCCACACAACACCGGCTGGCATGATCCACTCCCATGACGGACACCGCGGACACCACCTCCAGCATGTTCCCCGCCGGCCGCACCGCGCTCATCGTGCGGATACCCGAAGCGGAACCCGTCGTCCGGGACTGGCGGGACCGGATCGACCCCGCGGCCCGGGCCGGGGCCGGGGTGCCGGCGCACGTGAGCGTGCTCTACCCGTTCCTCCCTGAGAACCTGATCGACGCCTCGGTCCACGCCGGGATCGCCGCGGCCCTGCATCCCCACCACGCCTTCGACCTGCGCTTCGAGCGGACCGGCCGGTTCCCGGGGATGCTCTACCTCGCCCCGGAGCCGGACGCCCCGCTGCGCCGGCTGACCCTCTCGGTCACCGAGCGCTGGCCGGAGGTCCGGCCCTACGGCGGCCGCTACCCGGACCCGGTCCCGCACCTCACCGTGGCCCAGCGCGCCCCGGAGGCGGACCTGGACACCGCCGAGGCGGACCTGAACGGCCGACTCCCCCTCACCGCCCGCGTCCGCGCCGTCGACCTGGTGGCCTACGACGGGACGGCCTGGCACGAGCGCGCGAGGTTCACGCTGCGGGAACCCGGAAAGTGACGACCGGAGAAGTGACAACCCAGGGTTGACACCCGCTCGACTGTCAACCTAGGGTTGCACCCATGACGAACCCTCCGGTGGAACCCGTTCGCATGACCAATCCGGTACGCCTCGACGACCTCATCGAGGCCATCAAGAAGGTCCACACCGACACCCTGGAGCAGCTCAGCGGCGCAGTCGTGGCCGCCGAGGCACTCGGGGACGTCGCGGACCACCTCATCGGCCACTTCGTCGACCAGGCCCGCCGCTCCGGCGCCTCCTGGACCGACATCGGCCGCAGCATGGGCGTCACCCGCCAGGCCGCCCAGAAGCGCTTCGTACCCAAGGCCGACAAGGAGGGCGACGCTGGACTCGACCCCAGCCAGGGCTTCGGCCGCTTCACCCCCCGCGCCCGCAACGTGGTGGTCACCGCGCAGAACGAGGCCCGCGCCGCCGGCAACACCGAGATCCGCACCGAACACCTCGTCCTCGGCCTCTTCGCCGAGCCCGACGGCCTCGCCGCCCACGCCGTCGCCGCCCAGGGAATCGCGGCCGACGACGTACGCGCCGCCGTGACCGCCGCCCTGCCCCCGGCCGTGGAGGACGTCCCCGAGCTGGTCCCCTTCGACGCCTCGTCGAAGAAGGCCCTGGAGCTCACCTTCCGCGAGGCCCTGCGCCTCGGCCACAGCTACGTGGGCACCGAGCACATCCTGCTCGCGCTCCTGGAGCTGGAGAACGGGACGGGCGCGCTCAGCGGCCTCGGCGTGGACAAGGACATCGTCGAGAACTGGGTCAACGACGCCCTGGAATCCGTACTCGGCGCCTCGGACGGTCCCGGGAAGTAGAGGCGTCCGCTTCCCCGGTCAGCGCGTACCGCTTCACGTACGCGCCGAGGAAGGCCTGCATCGTGGCGACGGCCGGGATCGCGATGAGCGCCCCGACCGCGCCCAGCAGGGCGGTGCCCGCGATGACCGATCCGAAGGCCACCGCCGGGTGGATGTCCACCGTCTTCGAGGTCAGCTTCGGCTGGAGCACGTAGTTCTCGAACTGCTGGTACACCACCACGAATCCGAGGACGTACAGCGCGTACCAGGGGTTGACCGTGAAGGCGATCAGCATCGGCAGCGCGCCCGCCAGGTAGGTGCCGATGGTGGGGATGAACTGCGACACCAGCCCCACCCACACCGCGAGCGCGGGCGCGTACGGCACGCCCAGCACCGCGAAGACGATGTAGTGCGCGATCCCGGAGATCAGTGCCATCAGCCCGCGCGAGTAGAGGTACCCGCCCGTCTTGGTGACGGCGATCTCCCAGGCCCGCAGCACCTCCGCCTGCTTCGCGGGCGGCAGTACGGAGCACAGGGCGCGGCGCAGTCGCGGCCCGTCGGCGGCGAAGTAGAAGGAGAACAGACCGATCGTCAGCAGCTTGAACAGTCCGCCGAGCACGGTGGCGGACACGTCGAGCACGCCGGTCGCGCTGTTCTGCACGTACTTCTGCAGCCAGTCCGAGTGCAGCAGGCTGTCCTGGATCTCCAGGCGGGACAGGTCCGTGTGGAAGGTGTCGTTGATCGATCCGATCAGCGAGTCGAGATAGCCGGGGAAGCCCTCCACCAGGTCGACGATCTGTCCGGCGAGCACCGAGCCGAGCAGGACGACGAATCCGACGGCCGCGCCGAAAACCCCGAGGAACACCAGGAAGGTGGCGCACCCGCGGCGCATGCCGCGGGCCGCCATCCGGGCCACGGCCGGTTCGATCGCGAGCGCGAGGAAGAACGCGATCAGGATGTTGACGAGCAGCCCGATGAGCTGGTGGAAGGCCCAACTGCCGAGCTGGAAACAGGCCACCAGGGCCAGTACGAGAATCACGGCGCGCGGCAGCCAGCGCGGCATCCGGGCATCCGCCGGAGCCGGTCCCCCGACAGGAGCCGCTCCCCCGCCCGGAGCCGGTCCCCCGACAGGACCCGGCGCTCCGGGGGCTGCCGTCACGGGGCCCGCGGCCGAGGGGGCCGCCGTCCGGGGCGGCGGCGGGCCCTGGAGGTCTTCGGGCCGGTCGGTCATCTCATCACTGGCTGCCACGCCGACCAGTCTGTCCCACCGGCGCCGCGAACCACGAAGCGGCCGCCGCGACCCCGCCCCGGCCGCACCGTGCTAGCGCAGCGAAGCGGGCACGTCCACCGCCGAACACACCGCGCGCCACACGTCCTTGGTCTCCCAGCCCGCGTCCAGCGCCTCGTGGACCGTGCGTCCCCCGAGCTCCGTCATGACGTGGTCCCGCGCGAAGGAGTCCGCGTAGCCCGGGCCGAAGTGCTCGGCCATCCGCTCCCAGAAAATCGTCAACCGCATGACTCCAGTATCCCGCCCCGGAGAGTGCACCCTCCCCGTTCGGGCCACCTCGGCGCCACCGGGACCCCTACGGTTCCTGGCATGCCTGGAGACGAAGCTTGCGCCCCGGCGGCGCCGACGGCGGCGAGTGCGCTGGCCCGCGCCGAGCAGTTCATCTGGCTCACGGCCCGCGTACTGGAGCAGCGGCGGTTCGCGTTCCACTTCCTCGGCGGGGACGCCGACCCGGTCGATGCCGCCCTCGGCGCCTACCTCGGCGGCGACGGCGGCTACGGCCACGCCCTCGACCCGGACCTGCGCGGTCCGCTGAGCCACCCGCTGCACACCGCGCACGCCCTGCGCGTCCTGGACGGCCTGGGCCGCTGCGCCGGACAGCGCATCGAGCGGCTCTGCACCCACCTGATCCGGGTCTCCACCCCGGACGGGGCGCTCCCGGCGACGGCTCCGGCCTCCGGCGGCTACCCGGCGGCCCCCTACCTCCCGCTGCACGACGATCCGCCGGGCGACCTGCTGGCCACCGGCCCCGTCGTCGGGATCCTGCACCGCAACCGGGTGTGGCACGCGTGGCTGTTCCGGGCGACGGACTTCTGCTGGGACCGGGTGGAGAACCTGCGGCACTGGAACCCGTACGAGATCCAGAGCGCGGTGGCCTTCCTCGACGGGGTCCCCGACCGGGCCCGGGCGTCGGCGGCCGCCGACCGGCTGGGGCGCCTCGTCCGCGAGCGGCGGCTCGTCGTACTGGATCCCGCGCGGCAGGACGCGTACCCGCCGGTCCCCGGCCGTGTGCCGGACGAGCACCTGTACCCGTACGACTTCGCCCGCCGCCCGGAGTCCCTCGCCCGCGGCTGGTTCACGGACGCGGAGCTGTACGGCTCGCTGCGCTTCCTGGCGGGCCGGCAGCAGCCGGACGGCGGCTGGCCGGTGCACGGCGGGGCGTGGGCGCCGGGCAGCTCGCTGGAGCGGCGCCCGATCGCGACGCTGGAGGCGCTGCTGACCTTGCGCGCGTACGGCCGGCTCCCCGGAGCGGCCCAGGCGGGCTGCCCTAGCCTCCCAGGGCCCGCAGCCCCGCGGTGACGGCGACGGCCGCCGCGACCACGACGAGGAACGGGGCCCGCAGCAGCAGCGCGACCCCGGCGGCCGCGAGCCCGGCGGCGCGGGCGTCGAGCACGAGCTCCTGCCCGGTGGCGAAGGTCTGCTGCGCGGTGAGCGCGGCGAGCAGCGCGACCGGCAGGAGGGCTGCGAGCTTGCGCACCGCGGGCCGCTCCAGGGCTCCGGCGGGGACGAGCAGTCCGGCGAGCTTCACGGCGTAGCAGCCGACGACGGTGAGCCCGATGGCGATCCAGACGTTCACGAGCGGCGTCCCTTCATCCACAGCACGATCGGCGCGGCCAGCGCCGCGATCAGCACGGGCACCCCGGCGGGCAGTACGGGCAGCAGGCCCAGCCCGAGGACGAGGGCGAGCGCGGCGACGGCCCGCTCGGTGCCGGTCTTCAGCATCGGCGCGAGCAGCGCGAGGAACACAGCGGGCCCGGCGGCGTCCAGCCCCCACGCCCTGGTGTCCCCGATGGCCTCGGCGCCGAGCGCGCCGAGCAGGGTGGTGAGGTTCCACAGGACGTAGAGGGCCAGCCCGGTCACGGTGAAGCCGAGCCGGGCCGACTTCCGGTCGGGCTGGGCCAGGGCCACGGCGGTGGTCTCGTCGATCACCCAGTGCGCGGCGAAGGGCCGTACGCCCTTGGGCAGCGCGAGCAGTTGGGACAGCCGCAGCCCGTAGAAGGCGTTGCGGGTCCCGAGGAAGAAGGCCCCGGCGGCGGCCGTGAAGGGATTCCCGCCGGCGGCCAGTGCCCCGACCAGCGCGAACTGCGAGGCGCCGGTGAACACCAGCAGGCTCAGCACGCACGCCTGGAGGGTGCTGATACCGGCCCCGGCGGCGGTCACCCCGAAGGCGAACCCGGACAGCCCGACCGCCACTCCGACGCCGAGCGCGTCCCGGACCACGGCCGCGCGCGGCTTGTCCACCGCGGGCGCCCCGCCGGGGGCTTCCCGGCCGGGTTCTTCTTGTATGGCTATCCGATGTTCTCCCACGCCCCGAAGGTACGCAGTCCACGCCATCCGGGTCTTGTACGTTCTTGCACCCTGATTGAGGAGACCTTCGCGGGGCCGGCCCCCTGGGCCGGCTAGGCCGGACCGGGATCCACCGCGCTGCCCGGCCCACCGCCGCGCCCCCGCCGGTACGCCCCCGGGGGCACCCCCACGATGCGGGTGAAGTGCCGGTTCAGGTGCGGCTGGTCGGTGAAGCCGACGGTGACGGCCGCCTGGGCCGGCGGGATCCCGGCGTCGAGCAGCCGGCGCGCCCGCCGGACCCGGGCGTCGGTCAGCCAGGTGTGCGGGGGCATGCCGTACCGGTCCCGGAAGGCCCGCAGCAGGGCGAAGGGGCTCGTCCCCAGCTCCGCCGCGAGCCGCTCCAGCGACGGGGGCTCCCCCATCCGCTCCTCCAGTACGGCCCGGGCCCGCTCCGCGTCGGCGGCCCCCGCGCGGCCCGCCGTGCGGGCGGGCAGCGGCCCGGCGTGCCGGGTCAGCATCCGCGCCACCACCCCGCGCAGCAGGGTGTCGGCGGCCAGCGCGTTGCCGGCCTCGGCGGCCCGGTGGACCTCGGTGATGGCCCGCGAGGCCTGCGCGTCGGCAACCATGTCGGCGGTGAAGCCGGGGGTCCCGCGCAGGGTCCCGATCTCGGTGGCGACCTCGGTGATCAGCGCCCGGGAGGGGTAGAGGGTGGCGTAGGCCCAGCCCTCGGGGACCCCGGCGCGGGCGGTGTGCGGGACCTCGGGGTTGATCAGGACCACGCTGCCGGGCCCGGCGCGCAGGGTGTCTCCCGGCAGGCCGATCTCCTCGACGCCGCCGGTGACGGCCGCGATGACGTACCCGTCGTGGGCGTGGCGCGGAAAGGTGTGGCGGACGTAGTGGGCACGCAGGAGGTCCAGCCCGGGCAGTTCCGCGTACTGCCAGTGCCGCGCCCACTCCCGGCGGCCCTCGCCCGCTCCGGTCGTCCCCGTGCCCATCCCCCCATTCTGCGCCCGGCCCGGCGGGGGTGTTTCCACAGGTCCGGCCGGTTGTCAGTGGGCGGGTGCACGATGGGGGCATGTCCGGTACCGCGCTCGACTCGTTCTCCCCCGCGACCCGTTCCTGGTTCACGGGGGCCTTCGTCTCGCCCACCTCCGCCCAGGAAGGCGCCTGGCGGGCCATCGGGGCGGGCTCGGACGTGCTGGTGGTGGCCCCCACCGGCTCCGGCAAGACCCTGGCGGCCTTCCTCGCCGCGCTCGACCAGCTCGCCTCGACCCCGCCCCCGGCCGAGCCGAAGAAGCGCTGCCGAGTGCTGTACATCTCGCCCCTGAAGGCCCTGGCGGTGGACGTGGAGCGCAATCTCCGCAGCCCGCTGACCGGCATCCGGCAGGAATCGGTGCGCCTGGGCCTGCCCGAGCCGGAGATCCGGGTCGGGATCCGCTCCGGCGACACCCCGCCGGCCGAGCGGCGCGCGCTGGTGACGCGGCCGCCGGACATCCTGATCACCACGCCCGAGTCGCTGTTCCTGATGCTGACGTCGGCGGCCCGCGAGGCCCTGGCCGGGATCGAGACGGTGATCCTGGACGAGGTGCACGCGGTCGCCGGGACCAAGCGCGGCGCCCATCTCGCGCTGTCCCTGGAGCGGTTGGACGAGCTGCTGCCCCGCCCCGCGCGCCGGATCGGACTGTCGGCGACGGTCCGCCCGGTGGACGAGGTCGCCCGTTACCTCGCTCCGCGCGGCAAGGTGGAGATCGTCCAGCCGCCCTCCACCAAGGAGTTCGACCTGTCGGTGGTCGTCCCGGTCGAGGACATGGGCGAGTTGGGCGGCTCCCCCGCCACCGAGGGCAAGGAGGGCGGCGACAAGCCCTCCATCTGGCCGCACGTGGAGGAGCGGATCGCCGATCTGGTCCAGGCCCACCGCTCCACGATCGTGTTCGCCAACTCCCGCCGCCTCGCCGAGCGCCTGTGCAACCGGCTCAACGAGATCGCGTACGAGCGGGCCACCGGCGGCCCGCTGCCCGAGGGACCGCCCCCGGCCGAGATCATGGCCCAGTCGGGCGCCGCCCAGGGCGCTCCCCCGCTGCTGGCCCGCGCCCACCACGGCTCGGTCTCCAAGGAACAGCGGGCGCTGGTGGAGGAGGACTTGAAGGCGGGCCGGCTGCCCGCCGTGGTCGCCACCTCCAGCCTGGAGCTCGGCATCGACATGGGCGCGGTCGACCTCGTCATCCAGGTCGAGTCACCGCCCTCCGTGGCCTCCGGGCTCCAGCGGGTGGGCCGGGCCGGGCACCAGGTCGGCGCGGTCTCCACCGGAGTCGTCTTCCCCAAGTACCGGGGCGACCTCGTCCAGGCGGCCGTGGTCACCGAGCGGATGCGCACGGGCTCGATCGAGTCCCTGCGGATCCCCTCCAACCCGCTGGACGTCCTCGCCCAGCAGCTCGTCGCGATGACCGCCATGGACACCTGGCAGCTGGACGACCTGCTCGCCCTGGTGCGGCGGGCGGCCCCCTTCGCGGCGCTGCCCGACTCGGCCTTCACGGCGGTACTGGACATGCTGGCCGGCCGCTACCCGTCGGACGCCTTCGCCGAGCTCAGACCTCGCGTCGTGTGGGACCGCGTCGCCGGTACGATCACCGGCCGGCCCGGCGCCCAGCGCCTCGCGGTCACCTCCGGCGGGACCATCCCGGACCGCGGCCTCTTCGGCGTCTTCCTGGCCGGAGCGACTGCGTCCGATGAAAAGAGGGGGAAGAAGGGCGGCGGCCGGGTCGGCGAGCTCGACGAGGAGATGGTCTACGAGTCCCGCGTCGGCGACGTCTTCACCCTCGGCACCACCTCCTGGCGGATCGTGGACATCACCCGCGACCGCGTCCTGGTCACCCCGGCCCCCGGGGTCCCGGGCCGGCTCCCGTTCTGGAAGGGCGACCAGCTGGGCCGCCCGCTGGAGCTGGGGCGCGCCGTCGGCGCGTTCCTGCGCGAGCTCGGCGGCCTCGACGCCGAGGACGCCCGGCTGCGCCTGGTGGCGGCGGGCCTGGACGCCTGGGCCGCGGAGAACGTCCTGTCCTACCTCGCCGAGCAGCGCGAGGCCTGCGGCCACGTACCGGACGACCGGACCATCGTCGTCGAGCGGTTCCGCGACGAGCTCGGCGACTGGCGGGTCGTCGTCCACTCCCCCTTCGGCGCCCAGGTGCACGCCCCCTGGGCGCTGGCGCTCGGCGCCCGGCTCTCCGAGCGGTACGGGATGGACGCGCAGGTCATGCACGCCGACGACGGCATCGTGCTCCGCCTCCCGGACGCGGACCTGCTGAACATGGACCTGGACCTGCTGGACCACGACCCGGCGCGCGGCGGCTCGGCCCACTCCTTCGGCTTCGACGACGAGAAGCCCCCGCTGGGCGCGGCGGACGTGGCCTTCGACCACGGGGACGTCCAGCAGATCGTCACCGACCAGGTGGGCGGCTCCGCGCTGTTCGCCTCCCGCTTCCGCGAGTGCGCGGCGCGCGCCCTGCTGCTGCCGCGCCGCAATCCCGGCAAGCGCACCCCCCTGTGGCAGCAGCGCCAGCGCGCCTCGCAACTGCTTCAGGTGGCCTCCGAGTTCGGTTCGTTCCCGATCGTGCTGGAGGCCGTACGGGAATGCCTGCAGGACGTCTTCGACGTGCCCGGCCTGACCGAGCTCATGGGGGACATCGAGGCACGCCGGGTCCGCCTCGTCGAGGTCACGACGCCCGAGCCCTCCCCCTTCGCCCGCTCCCTCCTCTTCGGGTACGTCGCCCAGTTCCTCTACGAGGGCGACTCGCCGCTCGCCGAGCGCAGGGCGGCCGCGCTGTCGCTGGACTCCCGGCTGCTGGCCGAGCTGCTCGGCCAGGCCGAGCTCCGCGAGCTGCTCGACGCGGAGGTGCTGACGGAGCTGGAGCGGGAGCTCCAGTGGCTGACCGAGGACCGGCGGGCCAAGGACGCCGAGTCGGTGGCCGACCTGCTGCGCCTGCTGGGCCCGCTCACCCCGGCGGAACTGGCCGCCCGCGGCGCGGAACCGCAGTGGGCTCCGTCCCTCTCCGACTCCCGCCGGGCGATCCGGGTCCGGATCGGCGGCGAGGACCACTGGGCGGCCATCGAGGACGCGGGCCGGCTGCGCGACGCGCTGGGCACGGCGCTCCCGGTGGGCGTCCCGGAGGCGTTCACCGAGCCGGTGAAGGACCCGCTCGGCGACCTCCTGGCCCGGTACGCCCGCACCCACGGCCCCTTCACCACGGTCACCGCCGCCGCGCGCTTCGGTCTGGGCACGGCCGTGACGGACGGTGCGCTGCACCGGCTCGCGGCGGCCGGGCGGGTGGTGCAGGGCGAGTTCCACCCGGCGGGCATCGGCCAGGAATGGTGCGACGCCACCGTTCTGCGGCGGCTGCGGCGTCGCTCCCTCGCCGCCCTGCGCCAGGAGCTGGAGCCGGTCCCTCCCGCCTCCCTGGCCACCTTCCTCCCCCAGTGGCAGCACCTGGGCGGAGCCCTGCGCGGCGTCGACGGCCTGGCCCGCGCGATCGAACAGCTCCAGGGCGCCGCGGTGCCCGCCTCCGCCCTCGAGCGCCTGATCCTCCCGTCCCGCGTATCGGACTACTCCCCGACCCTCCTGGACGAGCTGACCACCACCGGCGAGGTCGTCTGGGCCGGCGCGGGGGCCCTCCCGGGCAAGGACGGCTGGATCTCCCTCTACCTCGCCGACGCTGCCCCCCTCCTCCTCCCTCCCGCCCACCCCCTGGGACTCACCCCGCTCCACGAAGCGGTGCTCTCCGCCCTCTCCGGCGGCTACGGCCTGTTCTTCCGCCAGCTCACGGACCGGGTCCGAACCCTGCACCCGGACGCCTCCGACGCGGACCTCTCCTCCGCCGTCTGGGACCTGGCGTGGTCGGGCCGCCTGACCAACGACACCCTGGCCCCCCTGCGCTCCCTCCTCGGCTCGGGCCGCACGGCGGGCGCCACCGCCCACCGCGCTCGCCGTACGATCCCGCGCGGCCGCTACGGCACCCTCACCACCCCTGCCTCCCGTACGGGCCCGCCCACGGTGTCGGGCCGCTGGTCCCTGCTCCCGGCCCACGCCCCCGACCCGACCCACCGCGCACACGCCCTGGCCCGCACCCTGCTGGACCGCCACGGGGTGGTGACCCGGGGCGCGGTGGCCGCGGAAGGCGTGGAGGGCGGCTTCAGCGCGGTCTACCGGGTCCTGTCCGCCTTCGAGGACAGCGGCCAGGCCCGCAGGGGGTACGTGGTCGAAGGCCTGGGCGCGGCCCAGTTCGCCATGGACGGCGCGGTCGACCGCCTCCGCGCCGCCGAGCGGACCCCGCCCCCGCTGGCCGCGGTGGTCCTGGCGGCCGCCGACCCCGCAAACGCCTACGGCGCGGCCCTGCCCTGGCCGGAGCCCCCGACCGGCGCCACCCACAAGCCGGGCCGCAAGGCTGGCTCCCTGGTGGTCCTGGTCGACGGCGAACTCACCCTCTACCTGGAGCGCGGCGGCAAAACCCTCCTGGCCTGGGCCGACCCGGACGACCCCCGCCTCACGGCCGCCCTGACAGCCCTCACCACGGCCTCCCGCAAGGGCACCCTCCCCACCCTCACCCTGGAACGCATCAACGCCACCCCGTCCCTCACCTCGCCCTACGCCCCACCCATTGAAGCCACAGGCTTCCACGCCACCCCCCAAGGCCTCCGCCTCCGCCACTGACACAGCCCAGAACACCCACCCCAGAACCGGTCCCGAACCACAGCCCGAAAGCAGGCCCGGGGCAAAGCCCGGAAACGGAGCCCGCGCCGCAGCCCGGAAACGAGATCCGGGGCGAGGTCTGGGGCGCAGCCCAGAAGCGGGGCCCGGGGCACAGCCCCCGAAACCGGGCCCTGGGCACAGCCCGGAAACGGGGTCCGGGGCAGGGGTCCGGGGCGCAGCCCCCGGGACCGGGGCCCTGGGCGAGGCCCGGAAACGGGGCCCCGGGCGCAGCCCGGGAACGGGGTCCGGGGCGCAGCCCCGGGGAACGGAGGAAGGGTGGGGCGGGGAGCAAGCACCGCGCAGCGGCGGCACCCCCGGCCCTACCCCACCGGCCCGACTCCGCAGGAGAATGAGGGCATGTCCGAAGGAGACAACGTCTACCGCACCGCGGCCCAGCTCCGCGAAGCCCTCGCAGGCAAGGAACTCACCCGCTCCGACCTCCGCGTCCCCCGCTTCGCCACCGCAGACCTCACCGGCTTCACCGCCCTCGACGTAGTCCCCCGGGGCAAGCACCTCCTCATCCGCCTCGGCCAACCGACGGCACCCGGCACCGAGGCCGGAGCCACCCTCCTCACCCTCCACACCCACCTCCGCATGGACGGCGCCTGGCGCTTCCTCCCCACCACGACGGCGACAGCCACCCCCGGCCCCGCCCACGAAATCCGCGTCATCCTCGGCACCACCACCCACACCGCCGTCGGCTACCGCATCCACGACGTCGAACTGCTCCGCACCGCCGACGAGCACCGCGCAGTCGGCCACCTCGGCCCCGACCTCCTCGGTCCCGACTGGAACGAGGAGGTCGCCGCCGCGAACCTCCTCGCCGCCCCCGCCCGCCCCCTCGGCGAGGCCCTCCTCGACCAGCGCAACCTGGCCGGCATCGGCAACATCTACAAGGCCGAGCTCTGCTTCCTCGCCCAGGTCACCCCCTGGACCCCGGTGGGCGATATGCCGACCAGCACGCTGCCCCGCCTCGCCGCCGCCGCGCACCGGCTCCTCGACGCGAACAAGGCCCGCCGCCGCAACACCACGGGCAGCCGCCGCCCCGGTCAGGACCTGTTCGTCTACGGTCGGGCCCACCGCCCCTGCCTGCGCTGCGGCAGCCCCGTCCGCGAGGCCCCCCAGGACGGCCGCCCCACCTACTGGTGTCCCCGTTGCCAATCCGGCCCGACACCTTAGTTGACGCACCGTCAGATCCGGTCGTACCGTCCCCGCATGCCTACACCCAGCGCGTACGAACTCACCGGCCGGACCGCCCTGATCACCGGCGCCGCCAGCGGCATCGGCCGGGCCACCGCCGTACTCCTCGCCGAGGCCGGAGCCGCCGTGCACTGCGCGGACCGCGACGCCCAGGGCCTCCAGGAGACCGTCGAGCTGATCGCCAAGGCGGGCGGCCGGGCCACCGCCCACCCCCTCGACGTGACCGACCGCGCCGCGATCAGGACGGCAATCGCACAGGCCGGCCCGCTCGACATCACCGCCGCGATCGCCGGGATCATGCACAGCAGCAGCGTCCTGGAGACGTCCGACGAAGACCTCGACCGGGTCCTGGCCATCAACTTCAAGGGGGTGCTGCGCACCTGCCAGGAGGCGGCCCGCGCCATGATCGCGGCCGGCCGACCCGGTTCGATCATCACCATGGCCTCCGGCGCCGTGGACGCCGCCCAGCCCGGCCTGCTCTGCTACAGCGCCTCGAAGGCCGCCGTCGTCCAGCTGACCAAGACCCTCGCCACCGAGGCCGGCCCGCACGGCATCCGCGTCAACGCCGTCGCGCCCGGCTGGATCCGCACCCCGATGACCGGCCGGCACAGCCCCGAGGTACAGGAGCAGACCGAGGCGATGATGACGCGGATGTCCCCGCTGCGCCGCGTGGGCGAGCCCGAGGACATAGCCCAGGCAGTGCTCTACCTCGCCTCGGACGCCTCGTCCTTCATGACGGGCCAGATCCTTCGCCCGAACGGTGGAGTCTCCATGCCCTGGTAACCAACCCGGCCCAACCGCCCGGTGCCCACCACCACCGCACGCGCACCGGAAAACCGGCCACCCGACTACCCGGACCCCGGCTCCCCGCCCCCCGGCGGCACCGCCCCCGGCTCCCCGCCCGCCACCGACCCGGCGGCAGCCCCCTCCCCACCATCACCCGCGACGCCGCCACCACCCGCGACGCGACTACCACCCCCGCCACCGCCACCACGCACGCCGCCCGCCGCCCCACGGCGGCGACGGCCACCCACCGGCCCCGGCACACAGTGCACCGGCAGCAGCCCCAGCCCCCACCCCCCGACGGCGACCGCACCCTCCACCGGCCCGGCCTCGGCCGGCGCCAGCACGAGCCGCAGCACGGCCCACCACCACAGGACGCCCACCGACAGCGCGAGGGCCAGACCCACGGGTATACCCAGCAACCGCCGCACGGCCACCTCCAGGGGCCGGAGACCCGAACGGGCCCATCCTCCCGCACCCCGCCCGCACCCGCACCCCCTCGCGCCGGCACCGGAACACCCCCGCCCACCCCCACCCGGAACGGCAAGGAGCCCCGGCCGGCACCCAGCGGGCACCGGCCGGGGCTCCGGCCACACTCATACGCTCAGCACGCACGCACACACACTCACGCGCACAGGCAGACGCTCACGCACACATCACGCGGCTACGACATTCACCGCTGCTTCCACGGGCGCCTTGATGGTCACCCGTTCCGGGCCACCCGTGACCGAGGCCACGGATACCGAATTGAGCATCGGGCGGACCGGTGCGGACACCGGTTCGCTCGCCGCGGCGGACTGGGCCAGCTCGGCGAGCGAAAGCTCGTCGCTGACTTCCCGCATCAGCTCTGACATCCGTACGTCAAGCGCGTCGCAGATCGCGGAGAGCAGCTCGGAAGATGCCTCCTTCTGCCCCCGCTCCACCTCGGAGAGATAGCCGAGCGAAACTCGGGCGGACGAGGAGACTTCGCGCAGAGTACGGCCCTGGCGCTGGCGCTGCCGACGCAGCACGTCACCCAGCAGGCGACGGAGCAGAATCATCGGTGGCTCCCTCCTCTGACCGTGTAGCCGTAACCTTCACGCCCCACCGTACCGCCTCGCGCGGCGGCCGTGCGGGGAGCGATGTCGTGTTCACTCAGGGCTGCAAACATCAAATCCCCCCGTCCTGTTCCGTATCCTGCCCCCGCAGATTCTCGCGGAGTTCGCTCGCGAGCAGCTCGAGCACTGTCCGTGCACTCTCCCTACGGATTTCCGCGCGGGAGCCGTTCAACCGCAGCCGGGCCGTTTTCCTGACCCCGGGACCCGCCACGGCGACGAAAACGGTGCCCACCGGCTGCCCGTCCTGCGGGTCGGGACCGGCCACACCGGTGGTCGCGATGCCCCAGGAGGCGCCGAGCACGCGCCGCACTCCGGCCGCCATCTCCTCCGCGACCTGCGGGTTCACCGCGCCTTCGGCTTCGAGCAGCCCGGCGTCCACGCCCAGCACCTGATGCTTGAGCTCGGTCGCGTACGCCGTGACGGACCCGCGGAAGGACTTGGAGGCGCCCGGGACGGCCGTGAGCTCCGCGGCCACCAGGCCGCCGGTCAGCGACTCCGCCACCGCAACCGTACCGTTACTCTCCGCGAGGAGTCGCAACACATCGGCCGCAACCGCCGCACCGTCCCCAACAGCACCAGGGACATTCCGCACCGGTTCGTCAGTCACAGGAGAACCACCCGCCTCTTGCACCACCGCGTCACCCCCCCGGCAGGTTCACTGCGCGGCACGCTCCGCGGCGAGGCCCTTGCGCCGGAGCACGACGGCCTGCCGGATGTAGTCCAAACCGGTGACGACGGTCAGGACGACGGCGGCCGCCATCACCCAGAACCGCAGCGTCGCGAGCGGCCCGGTCAGTGCGAGCACGTACATGCCCACCGCGACGCCCTGGGTCAGGGTCTTCAGCTTCCCGCCCCGGCTCGCCGGGATCACTCCGTATCTGATGACCCAGAAACGCATGAGCGTGATCCCGAGTTCCCGGCCGAGGATCACCCCGGTGACCCACCAGGGCAGATCGCCGAGCCAGGACAGACACACCAATGCCGACCCCATGATCGCCTTGTCGGCGATGGGGTCGGCGATCTTGCCGAAGTCCGTGACCAGGTTGTAGGTGCGGGCCAGATGCCCGTCGAAGATGTCGGTGATCATGGCGACGGCGAACGCCGCCCACGCCAGGGCCCGCCAGACGGGGTCGTACCCCCCGTCGGCGAGCAGCAGCATCACGAATCCCGGCACCAGGAGCAGCCGGATCATCGTCAGGATGTTGGCGATGTTCCACAGGCTGGCCTGATTGACGGCCGCGGCGCCCAGCTTCGCGCCGGGCGCGGGCCGGCGGCCGGTCCCGCCCGCCGCAGATGCCGGGGCTCCGGTCATCCGGCCGCCTCCTCAAGATCCACGCCCAGGGGCTCCGCCACCAGGTCCACACCCAGGGTGCCGACCACCTTCGCCGTGACGATACGCCCCGGGACCAGGCCCGCGCCGTCCGTGAAGACGACCTGGCCGTCGGTCTCGGGGGCCTGGTGGGCGGCGCGCCCGTAGGCTCCCTCGCCGTCCTCCGCCTCGTCGATCGGGACGACCGTCTCGACGAGCACTTCCAGGGTCTCCCCGATCCGCTCCTCCGCGCGCTGCGAGGTGAGCTCCTCGGCGAGGCGCTGCATGTGGGCGAGGCGCTCGGCGATGGTGTCGGCGTCCAGCTTGTTCTCGTACGTGACGGCCTCGGTGCCGTCCTCGTCGGAGTAGCCGAAGACGCCGATGGCGTCGAGCCGCGCGCTGGTGAGAAAACGCTCCAGCTCGGCGAAGTCCGACTCCTTCTCGCCGGGGAAACCGACGATGAAGTTGGACCGGACGCCGGCCGTCGGGGCCTTGGAGCGGATGGTGTCCAGCAGTTCCAGGAACCGGTCGGTGTCACCGAAGCGGCGCATGGCGCGCAGCACGTCGGGGGCCGAGTGCTGGAAGGAGAGGTCGAAGTACGGGACCACCTTGGGGGTCGAGGTGAGTACGTCGATCAGGCCGGGCCGCATCTCGGCGGGCTGGAGGTAGCTGACGCGGACGCGCTCGATGCCGTCCACCTCGGCCAGCTCGGGCAGCAGGGTCTCCAGCAGGCGGATGTCGCCCAGGTCCTTGCCGTACGAGGTGTTGTTCTCGGAGACCAGCATGATCTCCTTGACGCCCTGCTCGGCGAGCCAGCGCGTCTCGCCCAGCACGTCGCTGGGGCGGCGGGAGATGAAGGAGCCGCGGAAGGACGGGATGGCGCAGAACGAACAGCGCCGGTCGCAGCCGGAGGCGAGCTTGACCGAGGCGACCGGGCTCTTGTCCAGCCGGCGGCGCAGCGGCGCACGCGGCCCGGAGGCGGGCGCGACGCCCTCCGGAAGGTCCGCGGGTGCGGCCTCCGGCTCCTGCGCGTGACCCGGCAGGGCCACCTCGGCGTCCTGGCGCTCCGCCGGGCTGATCGGCAGCAGCTTGCGCCGGTCGCGCGGGGTGTGGGAGGCGTGGATGCCGCCGTTCAGAATGGTCTGGAGGCGGTCGGAGATGTCGGCGTAGTCGTCGAAGCCGAGCACGCCGTCGGCTTCGGGGAGCGCTTCGGCAAGTTCCTTGCCGTAGCGCTCGGCCATACAGCCGACGGCTACGACGGCCTGCGTGCGGCCGTGATCCTTGAGATCATTGGCCTCCAGCAGGGCGTCTACGGAGTCCTTCTTGGCGGCTTCGACGAAGCCGCAGGTGTTGACGACGGCTACGTCCGCATCGGCGGCGTCCTCGACGAGCTCCCAGCCATCCGCCGCCAAGCGGCCTGCGAGCTCCTCCGAGTCCACCTCGTTACGGGCGCAGCCAAGAGTGACAAGGGCGACGGTACGGCGTTCGGGCATGGACTCAAGACTACTTCGTCCCGGCACCGGCCCCCGCCTCCCGTCCCGGACGACAAGATCCCCGGAGTGCGGCGCGGCACCCCGGGGATCCGGAACGTTTTATTCCCTGCTGGTCAGCCCGCCTGGGCCTGGCCCTGACGCGGGTCGTCCTTGGTGTATGTGAGACGTTCCACCTGTCCGGGCTGGAACTCGTCCTTGATCTCCTTGCCGTTCACGAAGAGCGTCACGACCCCGGCATCGCCGAGCACCAGGTCGATGGACTCCTTGTCCGTGAACGTCTTCGACTGACCCTCTTCGAGGGTGCCGTCGAAGAGGAGCCGGCCACTGTGGTCCTTGGCCGAGATCCAGCTCTCGCCGTCGTGGGCCGTCAGGACGACCGTGACGAGGTCCTTGGGCGCGGCGGCGATGGCGCTGTCCGAGGGCTCCGGCTTGGGGGCCGTGGGCGCCGGCGGCGCCTGGACCGAGGGCTTGGAGGCGTTCGGGGTGGGTGCGGGCTTCGGCGCGGCGGAACCTTCCGCCACCGGCCGCTTGGTCTTGTCGTCGGCGCCGCCGAAGGCCGTGAAGCCGACGAAGCCGATCACGGCGACGATGGCGGCGACCATGGCGGCGGTCCAGTTGGGCCGCTGCCGTTCGGGGCGGATCCGCTCGGCTTCGAACATCGGCGCGGCGGGGGTGGGTGCCGGCCGGCCGCCGTGGGCCGCGTCGTAGCTGTCGATCAGGGGTTCCGGATCGAGTCGTACGGCACGGGCGAGCGTACGGATGTGGCCGCGGGCATAGACATCGCCGCCGCAGCGCGTGAAATCGTCGGATTCGATCGCGTGCACGATCGGAATGCGCACGCGGGTGGTGGAACTGACCTCGTCGACAGTCAGCCCGGCGGCGATCCGGGCCTTCTTGAGGGCCGTCCCGATCGACGGCTCTTCGACGGAACGTTCGACGAGGCGGTCCTCGGACCGGTCGTCGGTCGAAGGCCGTTCATCTTCGGGGGAGTTGGCGTTGCCGATGGACACGAGGGCGCCTTTCGAGCGTGTAGCCACCTGCTGGAAGTCCAGTCTAGGGGGGTGACGAAAGGGTGGAGCAACCGGAGGGGCACCTCCCTACGCCATACGAATGGCCAGGGGGCTCCCGCCCGGTGCGGCGACCCGGAACAGACCGCCACCTCCCTCAACTAGACACGCGACCGGGGGAAACGGTTGCCCCCGATCCTTTGCCCATTACTCGGGAGTCTCCCCCCGGATCACCGCGAGCACGCCGTCCAGCTCGTCGGCCTTCAGCAGCACGTCGCGGGCCTTCGACCCCTCGCTCGGTCCGACGATCCCCCGCGACTCCATCAGGTCCATCAGCCGCCCGGCCTTCGCGAACCCGACCCGCAGCTTGCGCTGGAGCATCGAGGTGGACCCGAACTGCGTGGAGACGACCAGCTCGGCCGCCTGGCACAGCAGGTCCAGGTCGTCGCCGATCTCCTCGTCGATCTCCTTCTTCTGCTTCTGCCCGACGGTGACGTCGTTGCGGAAGACGGGCGCCATCTGGTCCTTGCAGTGCTGCACGATCCCGGCGATCTCGTCCTCGGTGACGAAGGCGCCCTGGAGCCGCACGGGCTTGTTCGCGCCCATCGGCAGGAAGAGCCCGTCGCCCTTGCCGATGAGCTTCTCCGCGCCCGGCTGGTCCAGGATGACCCGGCTGTCGGCGAGCGAGGAGGTGGCGAAGGCGAGCCGCGAGGGCACGTTCGCCTTGATCAGACCGGTCACCACGTCCACCGAGGGCCGCTGGGTCGCGAGCACCAGGTGGATGCCGGCCGCGCGGGCCAGCTGGGTGATGCGGACGATCGAGTCCTCCACGTCGCGCGGAGCCACCATCATCAGGTCGGCGAGCTCGTCGACGATCACCAGCAGGTACGGGTACGGGCTCAGCTCCCGCTCGCTGCCCGGCGGCAATTTGATCTTGCCGTCGCGGATCGCCTGGTTGAAGTCGTCGATGTGCCGGTACCCGAAGGCGGCCAGGTCGTCGTAGCGCAGGTCCATCTCGCGCACGACCCACTGGAGGGCCTCGGCGGCCCGCTTGGGGTTGGTGATGATCGGCGTGATCAGGTGCGGGATGCCCTCGTACGCCGTCAGCTCCACCCGCTTGGGGTCCACGAGCACCATCCGGACGTCCTCCGGGGTGGCCCGCACCATCACCGAGGTGATCAGGCAGTTGATGCAGGAGGACTTTCCGGAACCGGTGGCTCCGGCGACCAGTACGTGCGGCATCTTCGCCAGGTTGGCCATGACGTAGCCGCCCTCGACGTCCTTGCCGAGCGCCACCAGCATGGGGTGGTCGTCCTCGGCGGCGTCCGCCAGCCGCAGCACGTCCCCCAGGTTGACCATCTCGCGGTCGGTGTTCGGGATCTCGATGCCGACCGCCGACTTGCCCGGGATCGGGCTGATGATGCGCACGTCGGGCGAGGCCACGGCGTAGGCGATGTTCTTCGCCAGCGCCGTGATCCGCTCGACCTTCACGGCCGGGCCCAGCTCCACCTCGTAGCGGGTCACCGTCGGCCCCCGGGTGAAACCGGTGACCTTCGCGTCGACCTTGAACTCCGTGAACACGTTCGTCAGCGAGGCCACGACCGCGTCGTTCGCGGCGCTACGGGTCTTGCCCGGCCCGCCCTTCTCCAGCAGGTCCAGCGAGGGCAGGGAGTACGTGATGTCCCCGCGCAGCTGGAGCTGCTCGGCGCGGGGCGGCAGCGCCTGGGTCTCGGGCGGGGCCTTGGTCAGGTCGGGAACGGACAGCGTCCCGGAGGCCGCCGCCGTGGTGTCGTGCGGCGCGGCCGCGGCCCCGGCGGGCTTCTCCTCGCGGACGGGCTGCTCCTCGCGGGCGGGTCCCTCCTCCCGGGCCGCCGGGACCGGAGCGGTGATCTCCGTGCCCTCGCGCTCCACCGAGATGCCCTGCGTGAGGCCGGCTACCAGCGGGGAGGGCGGCATCCCGCCGTAGACCACCCCGTCCAGCGCTGCGGCGGCCGCCGCGGCCACGTCGACGGCGTCCATCCCGCGGTCCATGGCCGGCCGGCCCGCGGCCCGCCGGGGGCGCCGCCGTCGGGCGAGTGCCTCCTCTTCGGCGGCCTCCGCCGGGTCTCCCGGCCCGCCGGCCCCGGAGCGGGCCCGCCACTGCTCGGCGTCGTGCCGGTCCGCGGCGGCCGAGGCCGCGCCCGCGGAGTCCCCGTGCTCCGCGTACTCCGCGTACTCATCGTCATACTCGTTCGGGGCGATGACCCCGAGGCGGATCCCCGCGCTCCGCAGCCGCTGCGGGATCGCGTTGACGGGGGTGGCGGTGACCACCAGCAGCCCGAAGACGGTGAGCAGCACCAGCATCGGCACCGCCAGCGGCGCGCCCATCGTGAAGATCAGCGGCTTCGAGGCGCCCCAGCCGATCAGCCCGCCGGCGTTCTGCATGGCGGTGGTGCCCTCGTCGCGCCCGGGGGCTCCGCAGGCGATGTGCACGAGCCCCAGGACTCCGATGACCAGCGCGGAGAGCCCGATGCCGATGCGGCCGTTGGCGTCGGCCTGTTCGGGATGGCGGATGAAACGTCCCGCCATGACGCCGAGCAGGACCGGCACGAGCAGGTCGAGCCGCCCGAAGGCGCCGGTGACCAGCATGGTCACCAGATCCCCGACGGGCCCGCTCAGGTTCGACCAGGTCCCGGCGGCGACGATCAGCGCGAGCGCCAGCAGCAGCAGGGCGAGGCCGTCCTTGCGGTGGGCCGGGTCGAGGTTCTTCGCTCCCTGGCCGATGCCGCGGAAGATGGCGCCGACCGCGTGCGCGATGCCGAGCCAGAAGGCGCGCAGCAGCCGCAGCACTCCCCCGGTGGGGGACGGCGCGGGCTTGGGCGCGACCTTCTTGACGGGGGCGCGCTTGGCTGCGGGCGCCGCCTTCTTGGCGGGCGGTTTGCGGGCTGGGGCAGCCTTCTTCGCCGGCGCCGTCGTACGGCCGGTGCGGCCCTTCGCGGTGCCCGCCGTGCTCTGGGAACCCTTACCGGACGTACTTGAGGCCATGCGCCCGAGGTTACCGGTGCGCGCGCCGGTGGACACGCGTGCCCACCGCTTCACCCGTTCGTGTCGTTCCGGCTCCCGGACCGGAGGCACCCGCACCCTCCGCCCGTACCGGCGGCCCGCCATGACGCCCCGCCAGACCTGACGGACCGCCAAGCGGGCCCGCATACCGGGCTCGCACACCGGGCCACGGGAGGTCTTCGCGCAGCTCAGCCCTGAGCGGGCAGTACGGGAGCCCCGCCGCCGGTCCCCGGCTCCAGCGCGTCGAGCGCCCGCCGCAGTCCGGTGAGCTTGCGCTCCAGATGGGCCGCGGTGGCCACCACCGAGGGATCGGCCGCCTCTTCGCCGAGCTGCTTGGTCAGCGCCTCCGCCTGCTCCTCCACCGCGGCGAGCCGCGCGGAGAGCTCGGCCAGCAGGCCGGCCGTCTCCTTGGAGCCGTCCACCGCGCCGTTGGAGGAGCTGCCGCCTTCCAGCTGGAGCCTCAGCAGCGCCGCCTGCTCGCGCAGTTGGCAGTTCTTCGTATACAGCTCGACGAACACCGACACCTTGGCCCGCAGCACCCACGGGTCGAAGGGCTTGGAGATGTAGTCCACCGCGCCCGCCGCGTACCCGCGGAAGGTGTGGTGCGGACCGTGGTTGATCGCCGTGAGGAAGATGATCGGGATGTCCCGGGTCCGCTCACGCCGCTTGATGTGCGCGGCCGTCTCGAACCCGTCCATGCCCGGCATCTGCACGTCGAGCAGGATGACCGCGAAGTCGTCCGTCAGCAGCGCCTTGAGCGCTTCCTCCCCCGACGACGCCCGGACCAGTGTCTGATCGAGCGCGGAGAGAATGGCCTCCAGCGCCAGCAGATTCTCCGGCCGGTCGTCGACCAGGAGGATCTTGGCCTTCTGCACCATGCCCTGTCCTCCTCGCCCCGGCATGGGGCCTCCCCGGCTCCTGGCTCCGGCCTGTACGCCGGGCCCCGCCCCAGAAGACGGCATCCTTGCGCCGTCCGTCCTTGTGCCGGTCATCGTAGCCCCAGTCCCGAGATCGCCACACCCTGTCACCAAGATGTCACAGCGCACGAAGCGGAAACGTGGTGGAAGGGCAGAAGGTTCCCTCGGGAGTTCCCCTCCGCCCGCCCGGTCACGCCCCGGCCCCGCGCATGTGCCCTTCCATGACCGACAGTAGGTAGTCGGGCTCGACCGGCTTGGTCACGTAGTCCGAGGCACCGGACTCGATCGCCTTCTCCCGGTCCCCCTTCATCGCCTTCGCCGTCAGCGCGATGATCGGCAGCCCCTCGAACTGGGGCATCCGCCGGATCGCCGAGGTCGTCGCGTACCCGTCCATCTCCGGCATCATGATGTCCATCAGCACGAGCGCCACGTCGTCGTGCTGCTCCAGGACCTCGATGCCCTCCCGGCCGTTCTCCGCGTACAGCACCGCCAGCCCGTGCTGCTCCAGCACGCTGGTCAGCGCGAAGACGTTGCGCACGTCGTCGTCCACGATCAGCACCCGCTCGCCGTGGAAGTCGTACGTCCGCGGCGCCGAGGGCAGCGGCTCCTCGACGGCCCAGGCGTCCGCGTCGCCCTGTCCGGGCACCTCCGCCCGCAGCGGCGGCTCGGCCATCGCCTTGCGGCGCCGCCGGAACAGCGCGGAGGACCCCTGCCCGACCGGTTCCCCGGCCCGCGGCAGCGCCATCGGCCCCACGGGCGCTACGGGGCCCTGCGCCACCGGCGCCGCCGGCAGTTCGGTCCGCGCCTCCTCGGCCACCGGGCGGCGGTACAGCTCCCCGCGCGCCCCGCCGGGCGTCGGCGGCGCGTACCCCTGCGGGGGCAGCTCGCTCGGGTGCAGCGGCAGGTACAGGGTGAAGGTCGACCCGCGGCCGGGCTCGCTCGCCGCGTGGATCTCCCCGCCCAGCAGCCGGGCGATCTCCCGGCTGATGGACAGCCCGAGACCGGTGCCGCCGTACTTGCGGCTGGTGGTCCCGTCGGCCTGCTTGAACGCCTCGAAGATCACCAGCATCTTGCTCGCGGCGATCCCGATCCCGGTGTCGGTCACCGAGAAGGCGATCAGGTCGGCGTCGGCCTCCCGCAGCGAACCGGCCTCCAGGAGCTGCTCGCGGATCGCGACGGGCACATCGGCCCCGGCGGGCCGGATCACCAGCTCCACCGCCCCGGTGTCGGTGAACTTCACCGCGTTCGACAGCAGGTTGCGCAGCACCTGGAGCAGCCGCTGCTCGTCGGTGTGCAGCGTCGCAGGGAGCTCCGGGGAGACCCGTACCGAGAAGTCGAGCCCCTTCTCCGCGGTCAGCGGCCTGAAGGTGGCCTCCACGTAGTCGACGAGCTGGACCAGCGCGATCCGGGTCGGGGAGACGTCCATCTTCCCGGCCTCGACCTTCGACAGGTCGAGGATGTCGTTGATCAGCTGGAGCAGGTCGGAGCCGGCGCCGTGAATCGTCTCGGCGAACTCGACCTGCTTGGGCGAGAGGTTCTCGTCCGCGTTGTCGGCGAGCAGCTTCGCCAGGATCAGCAGGGAGTTGAGCGGGGTCCGCAGCTCGTGGGACATGTTCGCCAGGAACTCGCTCTTGTACCGCATCGAGACCGCGAGCTGCTCGGCACGCTCCTCCAGGACTTGGCGGGCCTCCTCGATCTCGGTGTTCTTCACCTCGATGTCCCGGTTCTGCTGGGCCAGCAGCTCGGCCTTCTCCTCCAACTCGGCGTTGGCGGCCTGGAGGGCCTTCTGCCGGTTCTCCAGCTCGTCGGAGCGCTCGCGCAGCTGCTCGGTCATCTCCTGCGACTGCTTGAGCAGCATCTCCGTCTTGGAGTTGACGGAGATGGTGTTGACGCTCGTACCGATCATCTCGGCGATCTGGCTGAGGAAGTCCTTCTGGATCTGCGTGAAGGGCTGGAAGGAGGCCAGCTCGATGACGCCGAGCACCTTCCCCTCGAAGAGCACCGGCAGCACGATCACGTGCGCGGGCGGGGCCTCGCCGAGCCCGGAGGAGATCTTCAGGTAGCCGGGCGGGGTGTTCTCGATGAGCACCATCCGCTTCTCCTCGGCGACCATCCCGATCAGTCCCTCCCCCGGCCGGAAGGAGATGGGCATCTGGCCGCCGGCGTACGCGTAACTCCCGCGCATCCGCAGCTCGTACGAACCCTCCGCGCCCCCGTCCGTCCCGATCTCGGTGGTCCCGCCGGCCGGCAGCGCCAGGAAGAACGCGCCGTGCTGCGCCGAAACCACCGGGGTCAGCTCGCTCATGATCAGCGAGGCCACGTCGTCCAGCTCGCGGCGGCCCTGCATCAGGGCGGAGATGCGGGCGAGGTTGCCCTTGAGCCAGTCCTGCTCCTTGTTGGCCAGGGTGGTGTCGCGCAGGTTGGCGATCATCGTGTTGAGGTTGTCCTGGAGGACCTGGATCTCGCCCGCCGCGTCCACGTCGATCTTCAGGTTGAGGTCGCCCCGCGTCACCGCGGTGGCGACGGCCGCGATGGCGCGCACCTGCCGGGTGAGGTTCCCGGCCATCTCGTTCACGGACTCGGTCAGGTCCCGCCAGGTGCCGTCCACGTCGCGGACCCGGGCCTGGCCGCCGAGGATGCCCTCCGTACCCACCTCGCGGGCCACCCGGGTCACCTGGTCGGCGAAGGAGGAGAGCTGGTCGACCATCGTGTTGATCGTGGTCTTGAGCTCCAGGATCTCCCCGCGCGCATCGATGTCGATCTTCTTGGTCATGTCGCCCTTGGCGATGGCGGTCGTGACCATGGCGATCTGCCGCACCTGGCCGGTGAGGTTGGAGGCCATGAAGTTCACCGAGTCGGTGAGGTCCTTCCACGTCCCGGAGACCCCGGGGACGTGTGCCTGACCGCCGAGGCGGCCCTCCGTACCCACCTCGCGGGCCACGCGCGTGACCTCGTCGGCGAAGGAGGACAGGGTCTTGACCATCGTGTTCACGGTGTCGGCGAGCTGCGCGACCTCGCCACGGGCCTCGACGGTGACCTTCTTCGTCAGGTCGCCGTTGGCCACCGCCGTCGATACCTGGGCGATCCCGCGCACCTGGGCGGTCAGATTGCCGGCCATGGTGTTGACGTTGTCGCTGAGGTCCTTCCAGATGCCGGTGACCCCGCGCACCCGGGCCTGGCCGCCGAGGATGCCCTCGGTACCCACCTCCCGGGCCACCCGCGTCACCTGCTCGGCGAAGGACGACAGCTGGTCCACCATCGTGTTCACGGTGGTGACCAGTTCGAGGATCTCGCCCTTCGCGTCGACCGTGATCTTCTTGGAGAGATCGCCCATGGCGACCGCCGTGGTCACCTCCGCGATGTTGCGCACCTGGGAGGTCAGGTTGTTCGCCATGAAGTTGACGGACTGGGTGAGGTCCTTCCAGGTGCCGGAGACGCCCTTCACCTCGGCCTGGCCGCCCAGGATGCCCTCGGTACCCACCTCCCGGGCCACCCGCGTCACCTGCTCCGCGAAGTTCGAGAGCTGGTCCACCATCGTGTTGAGGGTGTTCTTCAGCTCCAGGATCTCGCCCCGGGCGTCGACCTCGATCTTCTGCGACAGGTCACCGCGCGCCACCGCGGTGGCGACCTGCGCGATGTTGCGCACCTGGGACGTCAGGTTCCCGGCCATGCCGTTCACGGAGTCCGTCAGGTCGCGCCACACACCGGCCACACCGGGCACCTGCGCCTGACCGCCGAGCCGGCCCTCCGTACCCACGTCCCGGGCCACCCGGGTCACCTGCTCGGCGAAGGCCGAGAGCTGGTCGACCATGGTGTTGATGGTGTTCTTGAGCTCCAGGATCTCGCCGCGCGCGTCCACGTCGATCTTCTGGGAGAGGTCGCCGCGGGCCACGGCCGTGGTCACCTGGGCGATCTGGCGCACCTGGGAGGTCAGGTTCCCGGCCATGAAGTTGACGGAGTCGGTGAGTTCCTTCCAGGTGCCGGACACCCCCTCGACCCGTGCCTGGCCGCCGAGCCGGCCCTCCGTGCCCACGTCCCGCGCCATCCGCGTGACCTGGTCGGCGAAGGAGGACAGCTGGTCCACCATCGTGTTCACGGTGTTCTTCAGCTGGAGCATCTCGCCGGAGACGTCGACCGTGACCTTCTGCGACAGGTCGCCGTTGGCCACCGCCGTCGTCACCTGGGCGATGTTGCGGACCTGCCCGGTGAGGTTGCGGAAGGCGGTGTTCACCGAGTCGGTGAGGTCCTTCCACGTCCCGGCCGCGCCCGGCACCTGCGCCTGCCCGCCCAGTTCGCCTTCGACGCCGACCTCACGGGCCACCCGCGTCACTTCGGCACCGAAGGACTGGAGCTGGTCCACCATCGTGTTGACGGTGTTCTTCAGCTCCAGCATCTCGCCGGCCACGTTCACGGTGACCTTCTGCGACAGGTCGCCGTTGGCCACCGCCGTCGTCACCTGGGCGATGTCGCGCACCTGCGTGGTGAGGTTGCGGAAGACCGTGTTCACCGAGTCCGTGAGGTCCTTCCACGTCCCGGCCGCGCCCGGCACCTGCGCCTGCCCGCCGAGCAGGCCCTTCGCCCCGACCTCGCTGGCCACGCGCGTGACCTCGTCCGCGAAGGTACGTAGCGTCTCGGTCATCTGGTTGATCGTTTCGGCCAGCTGCGCGACCTCGCCGCGCGCGCTGACCCGGACCTTCTGCGACAGGTCGCCGTTGGCCACCGCCGTGGTCACCTGCGCGATACCGCGCACCTGGGCCGTCAGGTTGCCCGCCATCGTATTGACGGAGTCGGTCAGGTCCTTCCACACGCCCGCGACCCCGGGCACCTTCGCCTGGCCGCCGAGCTCACCCTCCGTACCCACCTCGCGGGCCACGCGGGTCACCTCGGAGGAGAACGAGGAGAGCTGGTCCACCATCGTGTTCACGGTGTTCTTCAGCTGCAGCATCTCGCCGGCCACGTGCACCGTGACCTTGCGCGACAGATCGCCCTTGGCCACCGCCGTCGTCACGAGAGCGATGTCACGCACCTGGGCGGTGAGCCGGTACGCCATCGTGTTGACGGAGTCGGTCAGATCCTTCCAGGATCCGGACATTCCGCGCACTTGCGCCTGGCCGCCGAGCTTGCCCTCGGTGCCCACCTCGAGCGCCACCCGCGTCACCTCGTCGGTGAACGCGGAGAGCTGGTCGACCAGGTTGTTGACCGTCCGCCCGACCTTCAGGAACTCCCCGCGCAGCGGGTGCCCGGCACCCTCCGCGGCCTGGGTCCGCAGGTCCATGCGCTGGTCGAGATCACCCTCGGCGACCGCAGACAGCACCCGGCCCACCTCGGACACCGGCCGGGCCAGATCGTCCACCAGCTGGTTCGAGGCGTCGATCGCGGCCGCCCAGGAGCCCTCGCAGGCACCCGTTTCCAGCCGTTCGCTCAGCTTGCCCTCGCGGCCCACCATCCGCCGCACCCGGGACAGCTCCCCGGTCAGGTGGAGATTGCGGTCGGCGACCTCGTTGTAGACGGCGGCGATCTCCGCCATCACCCCGTCGCCGGACACCGTCAGGCGCTTGCGGAAGTTCCCGTCCCGCATCGACACCAGAGCCGTGAGCAGCCTGTTCAGGGCCGCGGTATCGACTTCCGTCGTCACGCCCCGCCGGGAGCGTCCTCCCTTCGGGCGCGTTCCCGTACGCCGCGCCGCCGCGCCAGCCTCCACCGTGTCCCTCCCGAAAGGGTCGACCACTGTTCCACCGGGCATCTTGTTCATCAGACCGCGTCCACTTACGCCGTGCCCATGTACGCCGTGCCCACTAACGCCGTGCCCACTAACGCCGTGCCCACTTAACTACCCGACTCCAAGCCTGCCCAGTGTTTCACCCCGGCCCAACCCGGCCATAACACTCCGGCACCATCGCACACCGGCCGCACCCTGTGGGTGGATTCCCCGACGACGGCACCATGGCGACCGTGAAGGTAAGTAACCTGGGATCCGTTGTCCACCGCGTCGAAGGAGACTTGTGATCACGGCACGGGCGGCTGCCAGTTTCGATCCACAGGGGCGTTCGGTCGCTGCTGCCCGCGCATTCGTCCGCGACACCCTCCAGGGCTGGGGATTCGCGGACATCGTCGACGACGCGGTGGTCCTCACCAGCGAGCTCGTCACCAACGCCGTGGTCCACGCCGGCACCCGCGCCGAAGTCCTGTGCCTGCGCACCGAGGACGGCGTACGGGTCGAGGTGGCCGACCGCTACCCCGAGCGCGAGCTCCCGCTCCGGCACCCCGGCGAGCGCCCCTACGCCGATCCCGACCGCGAGAACGGCCGCGGGCTCATGCTCTGCGCCGCCCTCGCCACCCGCTGGGGCGTCGAGTACACGGCCACGCACAAGCACGTGTGGTTCCGGCTCGACATGCCGGACCGTCCGGTCGGTACCCGCTCCGCGGGACCCGTCGTCCCCGACCAGCTCCTGCCCCTGGCCGACAGCCGCGTCCGCGTCGCCGTCCTCCAGATCGACTCGGCCGGCACCGTCTCCGCCTGGAACGAGGACGCCGAGATCATCTTCGGCCACCTCGCCTCGAAGGCGGTCGGCCGCCCGCTCGCCGAGCTCGCCGCCTGGCCGCAGACCCCCGGCACCGGTACCGGCATCGCCGAGGCCCTGCGCCTCTCCCGCTGGGAGGGCAGCTACGGCATCCGAGGCGCCGACGGCCGCGTCATCCCGATCTACGCCTCCCACCTGCGGGTCCGCGATGCCCACGGCGAGCCCTCCATCGTCTGCCTGCTCGTGCACGACGACGAGCGCGCCCTGCTGCAGAGCCCCGCACGGGTCCCCATGGACGGCGGCCACCTGACCGAGACCCGCCCCACGGACCCCTTCGAGATCTTCATCGGCTCTCCGGCCCCCGACGACCTCGACGGCCTCCTCCAGCGCACCGTGGAACGCGCCCGCGACCTCCTCGACGCCGACTCCGCCTTCCTCCTCCTCGCCACCGACGACGAGACCGAGCTCGAGGTCCGCGCCACCACCGGTCTGCCCTCCACCCGCCAGCGCTTCGCCCGCGTCCCCGTCGAAGCCGGCACCAACCGGTACGGCAGCGCCCGCATGCCCGCCGTCCACGAGGACCTCATCGTCGTCCCCGGCGCGGTACCCCTCCTGGAAGCCACCGGCATGCGCTCCGCCATCACCGTCCCCCTCAAGGTCGAGGGCCGCCTCACCGGCTCCCTCGGCGTCGCCGCCGAGATCCCCGGCCGGTACTCCAACGACGACGCCCTGCGCCTGCAGTTCGCCGCGGACCGCATCGCCCTCGCCGTGGAATCGGCCCGCCTCGGCGAGCTCGAACGACTGCGCCGCGGCTCCCTCTCCTTCCTCGTCGAGGCCTCCGACCTGCTCGCCGGCACCCTGGACCGGGACCAGACCCTGGCCCTCATGGCCCAGATGACCGTCCCCACCCTCGCCACCTGGTGCGCCGTCTACACCATCGCCGACCAGGCCTCCGACCCGTTCCTCTCGTACGTCCTGCACGAGGACGAGGAACGCATCGACGGCCTCAAGGCCCTGCTCTCCCAGGTCAGCCCGCCCGAGCCGGTCCGCGAGGCCGGCGCCCGCCCCTGGCAGGCCACCACGATCGCGGTCGGCGGCGAGACCGTGGTCCTCCCGCTCCTCGCCCGCAACCGCGTGATCGGCATGCTGACCCTCGGCAAGCCCTCCGAGGAGCACTTCCGGCAGGAGATCCTCGAACTCGCCGAGGACCTCTCCCGCCGCGCCGCCCTCGCCCTGGACAACGCCCGCCTGTACTCCGAGCGCACCGCCATCAGCCGCTCCCTCCAGCGCAGCCTGCTGCCGCCCGGCTCCCCCACCATCCCCGGCATCGAGGTCGAGGTCATCTACCGCGCCGCCGGCGAGGGCAACGAGGTGGGCGGCGACTTCTACGACGTCTTCCCGATCCGCCCCGGCGTCTACGGGTTCGCCATCGGCGACGTCTGCGGTACGGGCCCGGAGGCGGCCGCGGTCACCGGCCTGGCCCGCCACGCCCTGCGCCTGCTGGCCCGCGAGGGCCTCGGCGGCCCGGCCGTCCTGGAGCGCCTCAACGCGGCGATCCTCGACGAGGGCGACCGCAGCCGCTTCCTCACCCTCCTCTACGGCGAGCTGCACCCGCAGCCCGACGGCGGCGCCCACATGAAGGTCGTCTGCGCGGGCCACCCCCTGCCGCTGCGCCTGCGGCCGAACGGCGTGGTGACCCCCGCCGCCGACCCGCAGCCCCTCCTCGGCGTCCTCGACGACCTGGACCTCTACGAGCAGACCCTCACCCTGGACCCGGGCGACGTCCTCCTGTGCGTCACGGACGGCGTCACCGAACGCCGCGAGGGCACCCGCATGCTCGGCGACGACGGCCTCACCGAGGTCCTCACCACCTGTACGGGCCTCACTGCCGGCGCCGTCGCCTCCCGCGTCCTGCGCGCGGTGGAACGCTTCGCCGCCGAACCTGCCTCCGACGACATGGCCATCCTGGCCTTCCGCATCCCCCGGCAGCGCGACGGCGACTGAGCACCGTCGCGCCACACCGCTTACCGGCGGGGCCCCGCGACCAGGATCATGAAGGACGGGGCTGCCATTTCCCCGGTCCAGGGCGTCCTGCTGCCCGTATCGACGACCGCCTCGCGGCCGGTGGTGGACCGGGAAGGAGACGTGGACGGAGGCGGGGACGGGGAGGCGCCGTCGGCAGCCAAGGCCGTCCTGAGCGTACGGGCGAGGTGTCGGATCCGTTCGGTACTCATGGTTCCTCCCGTGGATCGAGGGCTGGGAACTCCTGCTGCTCCCATTGCGCCCCGAACCCCGCCCCTGGTCACGACCCGAAGATTCGGGGCTTGACTCAGACGTCGTCCCTGCGCGTCAGCCCGATCCCCAGCACGTCCCGGACGTACAGCTCGAGGAACTCGGGCAGCCAGGGGTCCGTGGCCATCCGGTCGAAAACCCTCACCACCCGCTCGTCCGGCTCATCGGTCAGCAGGACGATCCGCCAGGTATTGAGCGGCTGCCCATCGGTACCCGCGACCCCGTGCTGTACGTGGAACAGCGGCTGGCGGTCGTCCGCGTGCAGGGGGCGCCCCCGCACATCGGAGAAGGTCTCCCGGCCGAGGAAGGTCACCACCTGCCGGTCATGGTTCAGGTGCGTCTCTTCGAGCACGAGTCCGTACTCACCCGGCTGCAGCCACAGCCGCTGCCGCGACTGCCTGACGAACTCGTTCCCCAGCTCCGCACCCTCCCGGCCAGGCACCCAGGCGGAGACAGAGCCCTCCTCGACGACGTTCGGAATGAAGGCACCCGGATTGCCGGCCTTGCGTACTTCCATGTCCCAGACCGCCGCCCGGTCCAGGGCCACCGGCGCTCCGGTGACGTACCGCTCCCCCAGGATCCGGTTCACGTCCACGTCCGGCAGAACCGCCCGGGTATACCTCTGGTCGGCCCAGGCCTGTTCGAACTCGGCCTCGGCCGGAGTCTGATCCGACATCACGCGTTCCTCCCCATGAAGCACATCCTCAAGATCAACCCGAAGAATACTAATGGGGAAACACAAAAAGGCCCCCACCAAATGGTGGGGGCCTTCTCGTTTTGGAGCCCTTTAACGGAATCGAACCGTTGACCTTCTCCTTACCATGGAGACGCTCTACCGACTGAGCTAAAAGGGCGGGTTGTTCGGCGGCGTCCTACTCTCCCACAGGGTCCCCCCTGCAGTACCATCGGCGCTGAAAGGCTTAGCTTCCGGGTTCGGAATGTAAACCGGGCGTTTCCCTAACGCTATGACCACCGAAACACTATGAAGTTAACCAACCGGATACGACACAGTTCGTTACTTCAGAACTAACACAGTGGACGCGAGCAACTGAGGACAAGCCCTCGGCCTATTAGTACCAGTCAGCTCCACCCGTT
>NZ_JALGBX010000040.1 GCF_022808175.1 Streptomyces sp. AP-93
GCGTGCCGGGACGCGGTGGTGTCCAGGTACGCGGTGGTGGGGTCGTCCACGTCGGTGAAGCGGACGAAGGAGGCCAGGACGGCGGACACGAGGTCGCGTTTCCCGGTGAGGCCGCAGGCGGTGCACTTGTGCTCGCGGTCGCGGAGGGTCTTCTTGATGCGTTCGCCGCACAGGCAGTGCTGGGACAGGGCGGTGGACCAGGTGGAGGCTCGTACGAGTCGGCCACCCGCTGCCTGGCATTCCCGCTCAAGGGCCGAGATCAGCAGGCCGGGGGTGGTCTGTGAGAGACGCTTGCCCCACAGTCGGTACCAGGTGCGGATGTCGCAGTCCTCGACCACGAGCACGGGGCCGTGAGCGGCGATGATCTCGCGGGCGAGGAGGCGGGCGCGGTGACGTCGGTGCTCGGCGGCCGATGCGGCGGCTTCGGCTTGGCGGGCGCGCAGCTCCCGGTACTCGGTGGACAGTCGGTCACGCCGGAACGCCTGCTTCGGCACCCCGTCGACGCGGGCAACGCGAGCACCACCCGGAACGCTGACGGCCTTGGGCTCCAGGCCCTTGGCCGCCCGCTGCTCCGCCCTGCGGATCTGCTTCTTCGACAGCCCGTACTGCGCGGTGTTCATCGCCCGCCGGGAGCGCTCCAGCGCTCGCGCACGACCGCGCCGCTTCTTCGCCTCCCGCTCCAGCAGCGCCTGTTCCTCGGGGCTGAGCGTGATCTCGGTGGAGGCTGGGGTGCCGTCGGCGGGGTCCAGGGTGGCGGGCAGGGAGACGATCGAGACGTTGGAGACATTGCCGTCCACGCCGCCGATCCGGTTCAGGGCGGAGGCCTGTCGGCGCATCTGCTGTACGGAGGGGGCGGTGTATCCGGGGCCGAGGATCATCAGATGCGCCTCGTACACCCAGCCGCCCGGCGCGGACGTCTTCCTACGCCGTACGAGATCGACCTTGTGCCAGCGGCCGGGATTCGACAGGAAGTGTTCGACACGCGCCCACTGGCCGGGCCGCTGCGGGATCCGCACCGGGAGCACGAGGTCACCCCGGCCGGAATCGGGGCCGCCCGCGAACACCACAGCGAGCGGGCCCGTATGGTCCCACCACGTGGCCTTCCTGGTGCCCGGCTTCCCCGACGCGGTGGTGTTGCCGGTGGGAACAACGCCGGACGGCGCCTCCGGTACTCCCGTCCGGCGAGGCTGGGCGAAGGTGTGCCGGCCGCCGTCGGTGTGGGCCATGACGTGGCCGTGGAGGGTGCCGACGAGACGGAAGGTCTCCCACTTGCGTTCGGCTGTGTGGGAGCGGGCACGTCCGGGGATGCGGGTGAAGCCGTGCCAACGCCCGGTCTTGGGGCGGCCGTGCCGCTTGCCGGTGGCGTCGGGGAACAGGTGGCGCTGTACGCCGTTCCACACCTCGTCGGCCATATGCATGGCCAGGGCCTTCGAGGCGTGGTGCTTCAAGTGCCCCGAGTCTTCGAGGTGCTTGTACGCGCACCGCTCCACCGCTTCACGGGACAGGCCCAGACGCTGCCTTACGGCCTTCGCATCGTCGTGCTCCCGCTCGTGGAACGCGGTCCAGTAGGCATCGACCTTGGCGCGGGCATCACGCTGGACGGCCCGCTTGACCGCCCACATCGCACCGAACAGCTTCTCCAGCCGGGCCAGGTCAGCGGGGTCGGTGACGGACAGCGGCAGCACCATCACCGACACCTGCCCGTCGTCGGGCTTCTTCCACTTCGGGGCCTTGTTCTTGCCCCGGAACTTCCGCTGCGTCCGCGCAACCCACATGGCCATCACCCCCCGTCACCCCCCGACTACCCTACGGTACGACATGTGGGTGGTTAAGCCGTTTCAGCAAGAAAGAAATAGGATCTACGGCCATCACAATTCCTGGATGCGAAGACGCCAAGCAGGCAGCGGAGCGACTCAAGGTGACCGTCCAAAGCCTTCATCGTCCTGGTCGCCCGCGTCGCCGCCCTCTACCCCCGCCCGGACGCGGGCGGCCCTGGGCTCTCCTGCTGGACACCTGATCCGGGCGGGGGCCGGGGCCGGTGTCCCGGCTCCGGCTCCGACATGTCGCCACCCCGCCCCCTTGAGACAATGGGTCCATGACCGGCACAGGGCCCCAGGGCCCGGGGCGCTACGGCGAGCGGGTCTTCCGCCCCGAGGCCGGCGGCGAGGCGGACCGGATCGACCTCGGCGCCCTCACCTACGACGGGACGACCATGTCCCGGCTGCGGCAGCTGGGCGTGGGCCCGGGCTGGACCTGCCTGGACGTCGGAGCGGGCACCGGGACGGTGGCGCGCCGGCTGCTGGAGGAGGCGGGGGTCGCGCAGGTCCTCGCGGTGGACCGGGACGTACGTTTCCTCGCCGCGCACCCCGTGCCGGGGCTGACCCCGCTCCAGGCGGACGTCACCGCGGACGGCTTCTCCCCGGGCCTCTTCCGGCTGGTCCACGCCCGCTTCGTCCTCATGCACCTGCCGGACCGGCCGCGGCTGGTCGCCCGGCTCGCCGGGCTGCTCGCCCCCGGCGGCGTCCTGGTGATCAGCGACGCCGTGGACCTGACGACGGACTCCGCGCCCCTCAGCCCGTACACCGACGCGATGCGGGCCATGTGGCGCGGGCTGCGCGAGAGCATCGGGACGGACGTGTCGCAGGTGGTCCACCACCCCGAGCTGCTGGAGGCGGCGGGGCTGGAATCGGTGGCGGCCGAGGTCCACATACCGCCGCTGCTGCCGGGCAGCGCGATCAGCCGGTTCTGGGCGGACACCTGGGACCGGGCCCGCGCGGACATGCTGGCGACGGGGCTCCTCGACGAGGACCGGCTCGCCGAAGCCCTGCGGCTGCTGGACTCGCCCGGGTACGCCGGGCTGTCGCCGGGCATGCTCACGGCCTGGGGCTGGAAACCCGGAGCGCCCGGAGCGCCCGGAGCGCCCGGAGCCTCGTAGGCGCGCGTCCGTCGCGGTCCGGCGCCCGGCTGGTTACCGGGGGGTAGGCCGGCCCCGTCCGGGTGTTGTACGGTCCCTCCCGTCAGCGGAAGGGTGGTGCCGTGCGTCGTCCCTCGCGTGCGCCACGGTCGATGAGTGAGGCGGTCGTCCATGGCGGACCATGACCTGTCGGGCTTCGAGCGCGACGCGTTCACCCACGGGGGCAGCACGCGTCCCGTCCTGCGCCGCGGCAGCGGGCCCGCGGTGATCGTGATCGCGGAGATCCCCGGGATCACCCCGAAGGTGCTGGAGTTCGCCGAGCGGGTGGCCGCGCTGGGCTGCACCGCCGTGCTCCCGGTGCTGTTCGGCACGCCCGGCCGCGACCCCCACCCCACGGCCCACGGCCTGCTGCGGGGCGCGGCGTACACCGCGTCCAGTGCCTGGAACGTGTGCGTGAGCCGGGAGTTCACCGTCCTGGCCACCGGCCGGAGCTCGCCCGTCGTGAGCTGGCTGCGCGCGCTGTCCGCGTACGAACACCAGCGCTGCGGCGGCCCGGGCGTGGGCGCCGTCGGCATGTGCCTGACCGGCGGCTTCGCCCTTGCCATGGCCGTCGACGAGCACCTGCTCGTGCCCGTCCTGTCGCAGCCGTCCCTTCCCCTGGGCATCACCGCCCGTCGGCGGGACGGCATCGACATCTCCTCCGAGGACCTCGCCACCGTCCGGGGACGCTGCGAGCGCGAGGGCCTGCAGGTGGTGGGGCTGCGCTTCAGGAGCGACCGGCTCGCGCCCGACGCCCGTTTCGCCTTCCTGCGCCGCGAGCTCGGTGACGCCTTCGTCGCCGTCGAGCTGGAGGACGACGACGCCAACCCCGAAGCCGTGCTGCCACCGCACTCCGTGCTCACCGAGCACCTCGTCGACCAGCCCGGGCAGGCCACCCGCGCGGCGCTGGACCAGGTGCTCGGCCTCCTGCGGACCCGCCTGCTCCCGGAGACGGCCCGGACAACCCAGACGGCCCCGACGGCCTAGAGCTGCTCGGCCCCGGACTCGAAGGCCAGCAGGCGCACCTTGCGGTCGATGCCGCCGCCGTAGCCGGTCATGGAGCCGGACGCCCCGATGACGCGGTGACACGGCACGATGATGCCGACCGGGTTCTTCCCGTTGGCCAGCCCCACCGCGCGGGAGGCGTTGGGCTTGCCGAGCTTGGCGGCCAGCTCGCCGTAGGACCAGGTCTGCCCGTAGGGGATCCGTACGAGCTGCTCCCACACGCTGCGCTGGAACTCGGTGCCCTCCAGCCGGACCGGCAGGTCGAACGCGGTGAGCTCCCCGGCGAAGTACGCGGTCAGCTGCCGCACCACCTCCGGGAAGGGGTCCTCACCGGCCGCGACGCGCTCCCCGAAGGCCTCCTCGGCCGGACGGTGGCGCTGCCCGGTCATGTAGAGGCCGCACAGGACGCCGTCGGCGGCGACGAGGGTGAGCGGCCCGTAGGGGCTGTCCACGACGGTGTGCTGCCTGATGGTGCTCGTGCTGCTCGTGCTGCTCGTGCTGCTGCTCATGACGGCTCGTACTCCTCGGAAGTCGGCGGGGTGGGGTCAGACGGGCAGGACGTTGATCGCGTGGTCCTCGGTGGCCCACAGGTACTGCACGGCGTACGCGCGCCAGGGCCGCCACCGCGCCGCGCGGGCCGTCAGCGCCGCGGGCGTAGAGGGGAGGCCGAGCCCCTTCGCGGCCCGCCGGATCCCCAGGTCGGCCGGGATGAAGGCGTCGGGGTCGCCCAGGGCCCGCATCGCGATGATCTCGGTGGTCCACGGCCCGAAGCCGGGCAGCGCCCCCAGCCGTGCGCGGGCCGCCTCCCAGTCGCTGTCGATGCCGAGCGGGAGCGAGCCGTCGGCCAGGGCCGAGACGAGCGTGGTGAAGGTGGTACGCCGGCTGCGCGGCAGGGCCAGGGACTCCGGGTCCAGCCCGGCCAGGGCCTGCGGGGTCGGGAACAGGTGCGTCAGACCGCCCTCGGGGTCGGGGTCGGCGACCGGCTCGCCGAGGGCGCGTACCAGGCGGGCCGCGTGCGTACGGGCCGCCCCGGTGGACACCTGCTGCCCGAGGACCGCCCGTACGGCGAACTCCTCCGCGTCGACGGTACGGGGCACCCGGCGGCCGGGAGCCTTGGCCACGAGAGGGGCCAGCAGCGGGTCGGCGCGCAGCTGCTCGTCGACGGCCTCGGGGTCCGCGTCGAGGTCCAGGAGGCGCCGGCAACGGCTGATGGCGATGGTGAGGTCGCGCAGGTCGGTGAGGGCGAGCCGGCAGCCGATGTGGTCGGGCCGCGGGGTGAGGGCGACGACCCCGGTGCCGTACGGGAGCCGCAGCGTGCGGCGGTAGGCGCCCGCCCGCCACTCCTCGACCCCGGGGACGGCGGTCGCGGCGAGGTGGCCGAAGAGGTTGTCGGGGGTGAGCGGGGCGCGGAAGGGGAGCCGCAGGCTGATGGTGCCGGGCACCTGGACCTGGGCGGACCCGGCCCCCGGGGCGGCCCCCCGGCCGGCCGCCTTGGCCCGCAGCTCGCTCGGGGCCAGGGCGAAGACCTCGCGGACGGTGTCGTTGAAGGTCCGGATCGAGGAGAAGCCGGCGGCGAAGGCGATGTCGCCCATCGGGAGCGCGGAGGTCTCGATCAGCAGCCGGGCGGTCTGCGCGCGCTGGGCGCGGGCCAGGGCGAGGGGTCCGGCGCCGAGCTCGGCGTTCAGCTGGCGCTCCACCTGGCGGGAGGAGTACCCCAGCCGGGTGGCCAGCCCCGGTACGCCCTCGCGGTCGACCACCCCGTCCTGGATGAGGCGCATGGCGCGGGCGACGGCGTCGGCGCGGGCGTTCCACTCGGGGGAGCCGGGGGAGGTGTCGGGCCGGCACCGCTTGCAGGCCCGGTACCCGCTCTGCTGGCAGGCGGCGGCGCTGGGCAGGAAGGTCATGTTCTCGACCTTGGGCGGTACGGCGGGGCAGCTGGGGCGGCAGTAGATTCCGGTGGTCCGCACGGCGGTGAAGAACCAGCCGTCGAAGCGGGCGTCCTTCGACTGGACGGCCCTCACGCAACGCTCCGTGTCGGTGTACATGGCTCCCATCCTCCCGGCCGGCCGGGCGCCGGGCTGGCGGTTTTCCGACACCAAGGCTAGGGCCCCTCCTGCCCTCCCGGCGCCGGATCCCCGCTGCGCGGAGCTGTCCCGCCGGGCATGGCCCCCGGCTGCGGGTGTGCCGCTGCGCATGCGGAAGGGGGCGGGCCCCGCGCATGCGGAAGGCCCCCGGCTGCCTGGTGGCGGCCGGGGGCCCTCTCGTACGGGTACAGCCGTGGCTACGGGGCCTGGGTGGCCCGGGCCTCGCGGCGGTTGTGGCGGAACGTGTTCGCGCGACGGGTCGTCGCGAACAGCGGGATGGTCGCCGCCAGAGCGATCTGCAGCGCGCAGCCGGTCTGGAGCAGCAGTCCGCCGCCCGGCGCGTCGAACGCCCACGCGGCCAGCAGGCCCATCGCCGCGACGATCCAGCTCAGCATCGCCACTGCGAGGACACCCCGCGGCTTGGGGTACTCGACCCGGCTCACCATCAGCCAGGCCACGCCGACGATCGCCAGCAGGGTCGGGATGAACGGCAGCTCCAGCAGCACGATCGAGACGACCGTCAGCGCACCGAAGGGGCTCGGCATGCCCTGGAACATGCCGTCCTTCATCGCCACGCAGCTGAATCTCGCGAGGCGCAGCACCACCGCCAGCAGGACCACGATCGCCGCCAGCGCCGACATCTTCTGCACGGCGTCGTCGGCGACCATGCCGTAGACGAGCACGAAGTACGCCGGAGCCAGGCCGAAGCTGATCAGGTCGGACAGGTTGTCCAGCTCCGCGCCCATCGGCGAGCTGCGCAGCTTGCGCGCGACGATGCCGTCGAAGAGGTCGAAGACCGCGGCGAGCAGCATCAGTATCACGGCCGTGGCCGCGCTGCTGCGGGCCATGCCCGACTCGCCGCTGCCGGTGAGGTGCGGGATGAGGATCCCGGTGGTGGTGAAGTACACCGCCATGAATCCGCACGTCGCGTTACCGAGCGTGAGGGTGTCCGCTATCGACAGCCGCAGTGACAGCGGCATGTCGTCCTCGGCGGACTCCTCCTCGGACGCCTCGGGCACCCATCCGGTCGCCGGCGTCGCCGGGGTTTCAGGTTCAGTCACGGTCAATTCGGGTCACCCCCGCGGTGGTGGCCTGTCCGACCTCGACCGCGACCTCGACGCCCTCGGGGAGGTAGATGTCGACGCGGGAGCCGAAGCGGATCAGACCGATGCGTTCGCCCTGCTCCACCTTGGTGCCGGCCGGCAGGTACGGGACGATGCGACGGGCGACGGCGCCGGCGATCTGCACCATCTCGATGTCGCCGAGTTCGGTGTCGAAGTGCCAGACGACGCGCTCGTTGTTCTCGCTCTCCTTGTTGAACGCCGGAACGAATCCACCGGGAACGTGTTCCACGGACGTCACCGTGCCCGAAAGGGGCGCACGGTTGACGTGGACGTTCAGAGGGCTCATGAAGATCGCGACGCGGGTCCGCCCGTCCTTCCACGGCATGATGCTCTGCACCACACCGTCGGCGGGGGAGATGACCCGGCCCTGCGTGATCTCACGCTCGGGATCGCGGAAGAACCACAGCATGCCCGCCGCGAGCGCGGTGGTGGGCACGGCCACGGCCGCCCAGCGTCCGGACTTGCGGGCCCGGACGAGGCTGACGGCGGCGGTGGCGACGGTCGGCAGAAGCCACGGCGATGCTCCGCGCGCGAGGCGTCCACCGAGGAGGCCGACGCGAGGTGCAGAGGTTTGGCTGTGGGGCATGGATGACCTTCGTAGCGGGTGATGCCGCGCCGCAAACGGGGGGACGGGACGGCGGCTTTACTGGAATGCTATCGGTTGCACGCAACAACTGGGCAAGCCAGAAGCCGAGTCGATGACCGTGAGCCAGTGACTGCTAGTGACTCTTTCGCGGGAAACCACTGGATGATTTACCGCAAAAGGGACTTTCAGCCCTGGAGCCGGTACTCCTCGAGCAGGCGTCGCCCGATGATCATTTTCTGGATCTCGGCGGTACCTTCACCGATGAGCAGCATGGGTGCCTCTCGGTAGAGGCGCTCGATCTCGTACTCCTTCGAGAAGCCGTAGCCACCGTGGATACGGAACGCGTCCTCCACCACCTCCTTGCAGTACTCGGAGGCGAGGTACTTCGCCATCCCTGCTTCGAGGTCGTTTCGTTCCCCGGAGTCCTTTTTGCGTGCTGCATTGACCATCATCGCATGGGCGGCTTCGACCTTGGTAGCCATCTCGGCCAGCTTGAACTGGATCGCCTGGTGCTCGGCGATGGCTTTGCCGAAAGTGTGACGTTGCTGGGCATACGAGACACCCAGCTCGAATGCACGCTGCGCGACGCCGCAACCACGGGCCGCCACGTTCACGCGGCCGACCTCGACCCCGTCCATCATTTGGTAAAACCCTCGGCCGGTCTCCCCGCCCAGGACCCGATTGGCCGGAATGCGCAGTCCGTCCATGATGAGCTCGGTCGTGTCGACGCCCTTGTAGCCCATCTTGTCGATCTTGCCCGGGATGGTCAGGCCGGGCCGGACCTCACCGAAGCCGGCCTCCTTCTCCACGAGGAAGGTCGTCATCGACTTGTGGGGGGCGGTGCCCTCCGGGTGTCCTTCGTCACTGCGCACCAGAACGGCCACCAGCGTGGACGTGCCGCCGTTCGTCAGCCACATCTTCTGGCCGTTCAGGACGTACTCGTCGCCGTCCTTCACCGCCTTGGAGGTGATGGCCGACACATCGGAGCCGAGCCCCGGCTCGGACATCGAGAACGCGCCGCGCACCTCGCCCAGCGCCATCCGCGGAAGGAAGTACTCCTTCTGCTCCTGGGTGCCGTGCTGCTTGAGCATGTACGCCACGATGAAGTGGGTGTTGATGATGCCCGAGACGGACATCCAGCCGCGCGCGATCTCCTCGACGCACAGCGCGTAGGTGAGGAGCGACTCACCCAGGCCGCCGTACTCCTCCGGGATCATCAGGCCGAAGAGGCCGAGCTCCTTGAGACCGTCGACGATCGCTTGCGGGTATTCGTCCCGGTGCTCCAGCTCGGTCGCGACCGGGATGATCTCCTTGTCGACGAACTCGCGGACGGTCTTGAGGATGTCCCTCTGGTCGTCCGTCAGGCCGGCGGTCTGGGCAAGTCGGCTCATGGTTCTACTTCCCCTGTTCCTTCAGCGTGGGGCGGCCGGGCTGCTCGCCGCCGCGCTCCTTGATGTACGTCTCGGTCGGGACCATCACCTTGCGCCTGAAGACGCAGACGAGGGTGCCGTCCTGCTTGTAGCCCTTGGTCTCCACGTAGACGATGCCGCGGTCGTTCTTCGACTTCGACGGGGTCTTGTCCAGGACCGTGGTCTCGCCGTAGAGCGTGTCGCCGTGGAAGGTCGGCGCCACGTGCCGCAGCGACTCGATCTCCAGGTTGGCGATGGCCTTGCCGGAGACGTCCGGCACCGACATGCCCAGCAGCAGGGAGTAGATGTAGTTGCCCACGACGACGTTCTTGCCGAAGTCGGTCGTGTTCTCCGCGTAGTTGCTGTCCATGTGGAGCGGGTGGTGGTTCATGGTCAGCAGGCAGAAGAGGTGGTCGTCGTACTCGGTGACCGTCTTTCCGGGCCAGTGCTTGTAGACCGCGCCGATCTCGAACTCTTCGTAGGTGCGTCCGAACTGCATGTGGCTCAGGCCTCCGGGATCTCGAACTTGGTGGTGCGCTGCATGCCCGCGGCGCGGCCCTTGCCGGAGATGACCAGGGCCATCTTGCGGCTGGCCTCGTCGATCATCTCGTCGCCGAGCATCGCCGAGCCCTTCTTGCCGCCCGCCTCGGAGGTGCACCAGTCGTAGGCGTCGAGGATCAGCTCGGCGTGGTCGTAGTCCTCCTGGGAGGGGGAGAAGACCTCGTTGGCCGCGTCGACCTGGCCGGGGTGCAGCACCCACTTGCCGTCGAAGCCCAGGGCCGCCGCACGGCCGGCGACCTCGCGGTAGCCGTCGACGTTCTTGATCTGGAGGAAGGGGCCGTCGATCGCCTGGAGGTCGTGCATGCGGGCCGCCATCAGGATCCGCATCAGGATGTAGTGGTAGGCGTCCGCGCCGTAGCCGGGCGGCTGCATGCCCACGACCAGGGACTTCATGTTGATGGAGGCCATGAAGTCGGCCGGCCCGAAGATGATCGTCTCCAGTCGCGGCGAGGCACCGGCGATCGCGTCGACGTTCACCAGGCCCTTGGCGTTCTCGATCTGCGCCTCGATGCCGATCTTGCCGACCTCGAAGCCCATCGTCTTCTCGATCTGCGTCAGCAGGAGGTCGAGCGCCACGACCTGCTGGGCGTCCTGGACCTTCGGGAGCATGATGCAGTCGAGGTTCTGGCCGGCGCCCTCGACGACCGTGATCACATCGCGGTACGTCCAGTGCGTGGTCCAGTCGTTGACGCGCACCACGCGGGTCTTGCCGGTCCAGTCGCCCTGGTTCAGCGCGTCCACGATCGTGTGGCGGGCGCCCTCCTTGGCGAGCGGCGCGCAGGCGTCCTCCAGGTCCAGGAAGACCTGGTCGGCCGGCAGACCCTGGGCCTTCTCCAGGAACCGGGGGTTGGAACCCGGCACCGCGAGGCAGGAGCGGCGCGGCCGCAGCCGGTTGACCGGGGAAGAGGGCGTGGTCATGCGGGGACCTCCGTGCTTGCGGTGATGTCTGTGATGGCGTTCTCGTCGGCGTAGTCGGCGTCGCCGAGCGGGTGGAGCTTGTTGGCTTTGCGGATCTCGTCGACGATACGGCCGATGATCTCCGTGATGCCGAAGTCCTTCGGGGTGAAGACCGCCGCCACCCCGGCCTCCTTGAGCGCCACGGCGTCGGCATGGGGAATGATGCCGCCGAGCACGACGGGGATGTCACCCGCCCCCGCCGCGCGCAGGCGTTCCAGCACGTCCGGGACGAGCGCGCTGTGCGAGCCGGACAGGATGGACAGTCCCACGCAGTGCACGTCCTCGGCCAGGGCCGCCGAGGAAATCTCCTCGGGGGTCAGCCGGATGCCCTGGTAGACCACCTCGAAGCCGGCGTCGCGGGCCCGTACGGCGATCTGCTCGGCGCCGTTGGAGTGCCCGTCCAGGCCGGGCTTGCCGACCAGCAGGCGCAGCCGGCCGGAGCCCAGCTCGTCGGCCGTACGGGAGACCTTCGCGCGGACGAGGGCCATGGGGGTGCCCTCCTCGGCGGTCACGGCCACCGGGGCCGAGGAGACCCCGGTCGGAGCCCGGAACTCGCCGAACACCTCGCGCAGCGCGCCCGCCCACTCGCCGGTGGTGACACCGGCGCGGGCGCACTCCAAGGTGGCCTCCATCAGGTTCTCGTCCCCCGCGGCGGCCTCCTTCAGCCGGTCCAGGGCCTGCATGACCGTCGGGAAGACGAACGGGTCGCCGCCCCCTTGCCGGTCCGAGGACTCCTGGCGCTCGCCCTTCCAGCGGCCGATGCGCTCGACGGTCTGCGCCTCCAGGGCCCCGTCCACCGTCATGATGGCGCCGTCGAGGTCCGCGGTGAGCGGGTTCTCCTCGGTCTGCTGGAAGCAGTTGACGCCGACGATCTTGTCCTGGCCGTCCTCGATCCGGGCCCGCCGCGCGGCGTGCGAGGAGACCAGCTCACCCTTGAGGTACCCGGACTCGACGGCCGCCATCGCGCCGCCCATCTCCTGGATCCGGTCGATCTCGGCCAGGCACTCGGCCACCAGGGACTCGACCTTGGCCTCGATCACGTGCGAGCCGGCGAAGATGTCCTCGTACTCCAGCAGGTCGCTCTCGTGGGCCAGGACCTGCTGGATGCGCAGCGACCACTGCTGGTCCCAGGGCCGGGGCAGGCCCAGCGCCTCGTTCCAGGCCGGCAGCTGCACGGCGCGGGCGCGGGCGTCCTTGGAGAGCGTGACGGCGAGCATCTCCAGCACGATCCGCTGGACGTTGTTCTCCGGCTGCGCCTCGGTCAGGCCGAGGGAGTTGACCTGGACCCCGTACCGGAAGCGGCGCTGCTTGTCGTTCTCGATGCCGTAGCGCTCACGGGTTACCTGGTCCCAGATGCGGCCGAAGGCGCGCATCTTGCACATCTCCTCGATGAAGCGGACGCCCGCGTTCACGAAGAAGGAGATCCGGGCGACGACCTCGCCGAACCGCTCGGGCGGGACCTGGCCCGAGTCGCGCACCGAGTCCAGGACCGCGATGGCCGTGGACATCGCGTACGAGATCTCCTGGACGGGGGTGGCTCCGGCCTCCTGCAGGTGGTAGCTGCAGATGTTGATCGGGTTCCACTTCGGGATGTGGTTGACCGTGTACGCGATCATGTCCGTCGTCAGGCGGAGCGAGGGCCCGGGCGGGAAGACGTGCGTCCCGCGCGAGAGGTACTCCTTGACGATGTCGTTCTGGGTGGTGCCCTGGAGCTGAGCGATGTCCGCGCCCTGCTCCTCGGCGGCCACCTGATAGAGCGCCAGCAGCCACATGGCGGTGGCGTTGATCGTCATCGAGGTGTTCATCTGTTCCAGGGGGATGTCCTGGAACAGCCGCCGCATGTCGCCCAGGTGGGAGACCGGGACCCCGACCCGGCCGACCTCGCCGCGGGCGAGGATGTGGTCGGGGTCGTAGCCGGTCTGCGTCGGCAGGTCGAACGCGACCGACAGGCCGGTCTGGCCCTTGGCGAGGTTGCGGCGGTACAGCTCGTTGGACGCCTCGGCCGTGGAGTGGCCGGCGTACGTCCGCATGAGCCACGGACGGTCCTTCTGGCGCTCTGTCATCTCAGGCTGTCCCTTTGGCCTTTGAGGCGTCTCAGATGTTGCGGAAGCGGTTGATCGCGTCGAGGTGCGTCGCGCGCATCTCGTGGTCCCGGACGCCGAGGCCTTCCTCGGGGGCCAGGCAGAGCACGCCGACCTTGCCCTGGTGGAGGTTGCGGTGGACGTCGTAGGCGGCCTGGCCGGTCTCTTCCAGGGAGTAGACCCGCGACAGGGTGGGGTGGATCTTGCCCTTCGAGATCAGGCGGTTGGCCTCCCAGGCCTCGCGGTAGTTCGCGAAGTGGGAGCCGATGATCTTCTTGAGGGACATCCACAGGTAGCGGTTGTCGTACTCGTGCATGTAGCCCGAGGTCGAGGCGCAGGTGGTGATGGTGCCGCCCTTGCGGGTGACGTAGACGCTCGCGCCGAAGGTCTCGCGGCCGGGGTGCTCGAAGACGATGTCGATGTCCTCGCCGCCGGTCAGCTCGCGGATGCGCTTGCCGAAGCGCTTCCACTCCTTCGGGTCCTGGGTGTGCTCGTCCTTCCAGAACGTGTAGCCCTCGGCGTTGCGGTCGATGACCGCGGTCGCGCCCATCGCCCGGCAGATGTCGGCCTTCTCCGGGGAGGAGACCACGCAGATCGGGTTGGCGCCGCCGGCCAGCGCGAACTGGGTGGCGTACGAGCCGAGCCCGCCGCTGGCGCCCCAGATCAGGACGTTGTCGCCCTGCTTCATGCCGGCGCCGTTGCGGGAGACCAGCTGGCGGTACGCGGTGGAGTTGACCAGGCCGGGGGAGGCGGCCTCCTCCCAGCTGAGGTGGTCGGGCTTGGGCATCAGCTGGTTCGACTTGACGAGTGCTATCTCCGCCAGGCCGCCGAAGTTGGTCTCGAAGCCCCAGATGCGCTGCTCGGGGTCGAGCATCGTGTCGTTGTGGCCGTCGGAGGACTCCAGCTCGACCGACAGGCAGTGTGCGACGACCTCGTCGCCCGGCTTCCAGGCGTTCACGCCGGGGCCGGTGCGCAGGACGACGCCCGCGAGGTCCGAGCCGATGATGTGGTACGGCAGGTCGTGGCGCTTGGTGAGCTCCGAGAGGCGCCCGTAGCGCTCCAGGAAGCTGAAGGTGGAGACCGGCTCGAAGATCGAGGTCCACACGGAGTTGTAGTTGACCGAGGACGCCATGACGGCGACCAGGGCCTCGCCCGGGCCCAGCTCCGGGAGCGGGACCTCGTCGAGGTGCAGGGACTTGCGGGGGTCCTTCTCGCGGGTGGTGAGCCCGGCGAACATCTCCGCCTCGTCCTTGTGCACGGTGATCGCGCGGTACGAGTCGGGGAGCGGCAGGGCAGCGAAGTCGGCGGCCGTCGCGGCCTGCGACTGGATCGCGTCCAGGATGTCCTTCACGGTGTTGCCTCCGGCCGTGCGCTGATGAGGGTGCGCTGAGGGAAACGGGGTGCGTTGAGCTGCTGAATGGCGAAGCGGTGTGGTGAGCGGTGCTGCTCGGGGCGCCGTCGATTCGGCTGGGGTGGAGCTGCGCGGTGCCTGTGGTGGGGCGGTGCGGGGGCCTGGTGACGCAGGCATCCGGGGCGCGTTCCGTGCCGAGTGGGCTGGACCGCGGGGACATCCGGACGAGATTCAACGTATGGCACCCCGTGTCACTCAGCAAGGCACCGCGTGCCAAAACTTTCTCTCATTTGCCGATTGACCTGCACGGATGAGCGATGATCGATCAGAGTTACCCGCGAGTAGGGGCAACTCGGACAAACGAAAGCGGCCGCCCCCGGAACGGGAGCGGCCGCTGTGACGCGTGTCGCCTACGTGTCGTCGCCTACTTGTTTCTGAGCGCCTCTTCGATGGTCCGCATGACCTCGTCCAGCGGGGCGTCCGTACGGGCCACCGCCACCAGTACCTCGCCCTGCGTACGCACCGTGGCGGGCGCGGTGGCGGGCTCCGGCGCCGGCGCCGGAGCCGAGCTCAGCGTGCGCCCCGCGCCGATCCCGGAACCGAAGGTCTTGCGCACGATCGAGAAGGCGTGGTCCAGCTGCGCCTCCACGTCGCCCTGGCCGCCCGCCCGCAGCCAGCGCCGCAGCACGTGGTTGTGGGCCGTGACCACCGCCGAGGCGGCGACCTCCGCCAGCAGCGGGTCGTCGTTGCCGTCGTGGTGGTCGGTCTCGTCGAAATGGGCCAGCAGGTAGCGGGTGAACAGCCGCTCGTAGCGGGCGACCGAGGCGATCTCCCGCTCCCGCAGCGCCGGCACCTCGCGCGTGAGCCGGTAGCGCTCCACCGACACCGCCGGCGAGGCGGCGTACATCTTCATGACTTCCTTGATCCCCCGGCACACCGTGTCGAGCGGGTGCTCGTGCGCCGGGGCCACGTCGAGGACGGCCTCGGCGCGGGTCAGGGTGTCGTCGTGGTCCGGGAAGATCGCCTCTTCCTTGGACCGGAAGTGCCGGAAGAAGGTCCGGCGCGCGACCCCGGCCACCGAGGCGATCTCGTCGACCGTCGTGGCCTCGTACCCCTTGTTCGCGAAGAGCTCCATGGCGGCCGCCGCGAGCTCGCGGCGCATCTTGAGCCGCTGCGCGGCCGCCTTGGTACCGGCCGGGGTCTCCGGGGCATCGGAGACCGCGGAGGCGCGGGGTGAGGTCTTGGCGGGCTGGGACATAGAGCGAAAGTACTTCATTCGTGCGGGAGAGCGCTCCCGAGGGGGGTGGGACGGGAATGGATGCGGGGGAGGGCCGGCACTGGGCACACAGTGCTCTTCGGGAGGGTTCGTCCGCCGTGAGGGTCCGGCGGACCCGAGCAGCCCTCCCCACGCATCCTGCTCGTGGGGCTCCTGCGCCTGCCGCGGATTACCGGCGGGGGGCGTACTCACGGAATCCGCGGCCGGTCTTCCGGCCCAGGCAGCCCGCCGCGACCAGGTGCTCCAGCAGCGGGGACGGGGCCAGGCCCGGGTCGCGGAACTCCTTGTGCAGGACCTGCTCGATGGCCAGCGACACGTCCAGGCCGACCACGTCGAGGAGCTCGAAGGGCCCCATCGGGTAGCCGCCGCCCAGCTTCATCGCCGCGTCGATGTCGTCGATGCCGGCGTAGTGCTGCTCGACCATCTTGATCGCGTTGTTGAGGTACGGGAACAGCAGCGCGTTCACGATGAAGCCGGCCCGGTCCCCGCAGTCGACCGCGTGCTTGCGCACCTGCCCGCAGATCCCGCGGACCGTGGCGTGCACGTCGTCGGCGGTCAGGACGGTCCGGACCACCTCGACCAGCTTCATCGCCGGGGCCGGGTTGAAGAAGTGCATGCCGATCACGTCCTCGGGCCGCGAGGTCGCGCGGGCGATCGCGATCACCGGGAGCGAGGAGGTCGTGGTGGCGAGCACCGCACCGGGCTTGCAGGCCTTGTCCAGCGCCCGGAACAGCTCCTGCTTCACCGCCAGGTCCTCGGCGACGGCCTCCACGGCCAGGTCCACGTCGGCGAAGGCGTCCAGCGAGCCCGCCGCCGTGATCCGGCCCACCGTGGCGGCGGCGGCCTCGGCCGTCAGCCGGCCCCGGTCCACGGCGCGCTTGAGGGACTTGGCCGTAGCGGCCTTCGCCGCGTCCGCCTTCTCCTGGCTGCGGGCCGCCAGCACCACGGGGAAGCCGGCCTGCGCGAAGACCTGCGCGATCCCGCTCGCCATCGTGCCCGAGCCGGCCACGCCGACCGAGTTCACCGGACGGCTCGCCCGGACCAGCTCCCCGTCCGGCGGGGTCTGCAGGTCACGGACGACGACCTGGCTGCCCGGGGCCTCGTACGTGTAGAAGCCGCGCCCGGACTTCTGTCCGGTCAGGCCCGCCTCGGCGAGGTGGCCGAGGATCGGGGCCGGGGCGTGCAGCCGGTCGCCCGAAGCCGTGTACATGGCCTCCAGGACCGTGCGGGCGGTGTCCACGCCGATCAGGTCGAGCAGCGCGAGCGGGCCCATCGGCAGGCCGCAGCCCAGCCGCATCGCCGCGTCGATGTCCTCGCGGGAGGCGTACTTCGCCTCGTACATGGCGGCGGCCTGGTTGAGGTAGCCGAACAGCAGGCCGTCGGCGACGAAGCCCGGCCGGTCACCGACCGCGACGGGCTCCTTGCCGAGCTCGCGGGCCAGCGTGGTGACCGCCTCGACGGCCGGCGGGGCCGTCAGCACGCTGGAGACGACCTCGACCAGCTTCATCGCCGGGACCGGGTTGAAGAAGTGCAGGCCGACCACGCGCTCCGGGCGCTGGGACTCGGCGGCCATCCGCGTCACGGACAGGGCGTTGGTGCCGGTGGCCAGGATCGCGGTGGGCCGGACGATCGCGTCGAGCTCGCGGAAGATCCGCTGCTTGAGCTCGTAGGACTCCGGGACCACCTCGATGACGAGGTCGGCGTCGGCTGCGGCGCCCAGCTCGGAGAAGGTGCGGAAGCGGGCGAGCGCCGCCTCGCGCTCCTGCTCGGTGAGCTGCTCCCGCGCCACCGAGCGGGCGGTGGACGCCGCGAGGGCCGCGGTGGCCCGGCGGGCGGCGGCCTCGCTGACGTCGATGCCGATGACCTCGCGGCCGGCCCGGGCGAGGACCTCGGCGATGCCGGAGCCCATCGTGCCGAGACCGACGACGGCGATCGTCTGCAGGGCGGGACGGACGGGCTGGGAGGAGGGGGAGGGGGAGGGCTGACCGGACGTGGACGGAAGGTCCATCGCGGGACTCCAGTGGAAGAGGATGACGACTGAGGGGGCGCGCGGCGCGGGGCGCTCGGCGCGGGGCGCTCGGCGCGCGGGGATGCCGTACGTACGGCGGAACCGGGGGCGGGCCGCCGGGATCCCCGAGGGAAGGGGTCGTGGCGGAGCAGCCCGTCGGGCGAGAACGGCGGAACCCTGTCCCGGGGGCGCCGTGTGTCGTGAAGTCGTGCAGAACCGACTGGTGCGGGGAGGCTGCGTCACCAGGCCGTCCCCGTACGTGTTGTAGGGACAGTAGCCGGTGGCCAACTGGTCCGCCAGAGCGCGCAGATGTGACCTGTACCGCCCAAATGTACCGATCATCGATCATCGATCAACCGGCTGTTCGAAGGCCCGCCCGCGGGGCTGACCCCCTAGGGTGGCCGGGTGAACGACGTGTTGGAGCGCCTGCGGGCGGAAGCCGCGCAGGCCCCGGAGTACGAGGCGCTGCTCGCGGCGGACGCGGACGGCCTGGCGGCCTCCCTGACCTCTGCCGGGCTGCCCCTGTGGGCCCGCGAACTGGCCGCGTACCGGCTGGGGCTGGCCGGGGACCGGCGCGCCTTCGAGTCCCTGGTCCTGCTGCTGAACCACCGGGACCCGCCGCGCTGCGAGGCGGCCGCGCAGGCGCTGGCCGTCCTCGGGGACCCGCGCACCGCCCGCGCGGCGGCGGCGCTGGCCACGAACGAACTGCGGACGGCCTACGCCCTGCACCCCGTCCGGCTGCTGGCGGCGCTGCGCGCCCCGGAGTCCGCCCCGGCGCTGATCCGCACCCTGTCGCGGCTGCTCGCGCCGCACGACCCGTACTGGCGGGTGGCCCTGGCCTGTGTGGAGGGGCTGGGCGCGCTGGCGGACCAGCGGGCCCGGGAGGTCCTGACCCGGGCCCAGTCGCACCCCCGGCTGGCCGTGGCGGCGACGGCGGCCCTGCGGGGGCTGGGCGCCGGCTAGGGCGTCTCTTCCGGATCTTGCCTGACCGGCAAGATCCGGAAGAGACGCCCTAGCGCCTCAGCCGGCGAAGCCGGTCTTGAACCCGGTCCCGAACCCGGCTCGGGAACCGGTCCTGAAACCGGACTCGGACTCCGCCTCGACCCCCGGCCCGGTCCCGGTCCGCTCCTGGACGACCGCGAAGGCCTCGATCTCCAGTAGCAGTCCGGGCCGGAACAGCGCCGCCACCTGGACCGCCGAGGAGGCCGGGAGGCGGTCCGGGGCGATCACCTCGTCGCGGGCCTCCCGTACCGCCGGGAGGTGGGCGACGTCCGTGACGAAGTACGTCAGCTTCACCACGTCCTCGAAGGTGGCCCCGGCCGCCGCCAGGCACCGGCGCAGGTTCTCGAACACCTGCCGGGCCTGGGCGGCGGCGTCGCCCTCGCCAACCAGCTCGCCCTTCTCGTCGAAGGCGCACTGCCCGGACACGGCGACGAAGCGGCCGGTGCCCCAGACGACATGGTTGTAGCCGGTGCCCGGAGCCACGCCCTCGGGGGCGGCGACGCGGGTGAGGTGGTTGTCCTGTGAGGTGGTCATGGGCACGATCTTGCCTGCTGCGGCTCGGGCCTGACCGGCCAGACCCGAAAGAGACGGCCTAGCCCCGGAAGCCCAGCAGGCCGTGCAGCGCCGCGCCGCCCGCCGACGGCGGGACCGCGCGGGTCGCCGGGACCGGGGTGGGGGCCGGCTGGGCGGGGCAGACGGCGTCCGCGGCCTTGCCCGTCAGAAGGTACGCGGACAGCTTCTCGTCGAGGCACTTGTTTCCGCTCAGCGCGATGCCGTGGTTGCCGCCGCCCTCCTCGACCACCAGCGCCGAGCCCGCGAGCTTGCGCCGCATGCTCACCGCGCCCTCGTACGGGGTCGCCGCGTCCTCGGTCGCCTGGAAGAGGAGCGCCTGCGGGAGCTCCGTGTTGGTCACGTCCGGGGCCTGGAGCGGCTCGGTCGGCCAGAACGCGCACGGGGCGTTGTACCAGGCGTTGTTCCAGGTCATAAAGGGCGCCTTGGCGTGCGTGCGCCACATGTCGGCCCGCCACTGGTTCCAGTCCCTGGGCCACGCCGAGTCCCGGCACTGCACGGCCGTGTAGACGCTGTAGCTGTTGCCCGCCGAGGGCTCCACCGCACCGAACTTCTCGTACGCGGTTACCAGCGGCTTCGGGTCGCCGTCCACGGAGTACGCGGCGAAGGCCGCCGCGAGGTGGGGCCAGTAGCCGTTGAAGTAGCCGCCCGGCATGAAGGTGTCCTCCAGCTCCGCCGGGCCCACCTTGGCGCCCGCCGGGGCCGTGCGCAGCGCGGTCCGCATCGCGTACCAGCGGGCCTCGACCTCGGCCGGGTCGGTGCCGAGGCGGTACGTGGAGTCGTACCGGGCCACCCAGGCCAGGAAGGCCTTGTGGCGGGAGTCGAAGGCCTGGTCCTGGGCGAGGTTGTCCTCGTACCAGACCCCGGTCGGGTCGACGACGGAGTCCAGGACCAGGCGGTGCACGCGGCCGGGGTGGAGCTTGGCGTACACCGCGCCCAGGTAGGTCCCGTAGGAGTAGCCGAAGTAGCTCAGCTTGTCCGCACGCAGGGCGGTGCGCAGCACTTCGAGGTCACGGGCCGCCGACACCGTGCCGATGTAGGGGAGGACGTCGGCGTGCTTGGTCTGGCAGGACTCGGCGAAGGACTTCACCCGCTCCAGGTTGGCCCGCTCGGTCTCCTGGTCCAGCGGTACGGAGTCGGGCCGTACGGGGGTGAAGTGGCCCGCGCCGCAGTCCAGGGCGGGCTCGCTCTTGCCGACGCCCCGGGGGTCGAAGCCGATCACGTCGTACTGGCCCGCGACCTCCTTGGGCAGCGCGGAGGCGACGAACCCGGCCAGGGTGCGTCCGCTGCCGCCGGGCCCGCCGGGGTTGACCAGCAGCGGGCCCTGGGAGCGGGCGGCCGTGTGGGGGACCCGGGTCAGGGCGAGGGAGATCTGCCGGCCGGCCGGGCTGTCGTGGTCCAGGGGGACCTTGAGGGAGGCGCACTGGAGCGTCGGGTAGCGGGAGGTCGCGCAGGTGGACCACTTCAGGGCTTCGGGGGCCGGGGCGGCCGCTGCCGCTGCCGGGGCCGCGGCCGTGACCGGGCTCGCCAGGGCGGCGGCGAGGGTGGACACGGCCAGCAGGACGGCGGCGCGCCTCAGAGCGGGACCGGGCTTGTTCTTCATCGGGTGCAGCATCGGGTGCAGCATGGGGCCTCCCAGCCGAGGGTTCTGGGCGGAATCGTCCCGGAACCAGCGCTCGGAAGGGGGGATTGGGGCCCCGATTGGCCCGATGTGATGACCCTTCAGTCGATCGTACGGTCGTACGGATGCTCAGAGCAGGCTGAGCTGGGTCGCCGCGGGCGCGGGTGCGGGCCCGCCCGGCCGCTCGGGTACGACGATCCGCCGGGCCGGGCCACGGCCGCCGGGGCCGATGCCGAACTCTGCGGCGAGCTCGTGGACTTGGCGGGTGATCATCCGTTGGTACCAGGTGGGCGCGTACGAGCCGCCCGCGTACATCCGCTCGTACCGCTCGACCAGGTGGGGGTGGTGCTCGCCCAGCCAGGCCGTGAACCACTCCCGCGCGCCGGGGCGCAGATGGAGTACCAGGGGTGTCACGGAGGTCGCGCCCGACTCGGCGACGGCCCGGACGGTGGCCCGCAGCTGTTCCGGGGAGTCGCCGAGGAAGGGGATCACCGGGGCCATCAGCACCCCGCACTCGATGCCGGCGTCGGTGAGGGTGCGGACGGCCTGCAGCCGGGCGCCGGGGGAGGGGGTGCCGGGTTCGACCGTGCGCCACAGGGCGGTGTCGGTGAAGCCGACGGAGACGGAGATCCCGACGTCGGCGACGGCCGCGGCCTCCTGGATGAGGGGGAGGTCGCGCAGGATCAGCGTGCCCTTGGTGAGGATCGAGAAGGGATTGGCCCGCTCCCGCAGCGCCTCGATGATCCCCCGGTACGCAAGAAGCCGCAGTTTGGGACGGTGGATGACCTGGTGGTCGAGGCTATGCGGCAGGCGATCAAGGAGGGTGTCGACGACTCCACCCGCACCGGGACATACACGCTGTGGCGGACCGGCGAGATCCTGCGTGAGAAGGGCGAAACGGTGGAGCTGCCGTCGAAGTCCACGCTCTACCGGCTGCTGGCGAAGCTCTCCCAGGGCACTGGTACTTCGCAGATCGCACGCACACGCCGCTCCCGGGCCCACGGAGCCAAGGCGCCCTTCGGCCAGTGGACGGTGTTCGCACCGGGCGAGGTAGTGCAGATCGACTCCACCCCGCTGGATGTGCTGGTCCGCTTCGACGACGGAGTGGTGGGCAAGGTCGAGCTCACCGGGATGGTCGACGTGGCGACCAGGACGGTGACCGCAGCAGTCCTGCGGCCCACGACGAAGGCAGTCGACGCGAGCGTGCTGCTGGCCCGCACCGTTACCCCGGAGCTGATGCGTCCAGGCTGGGTGGACGCGATGAGGATGTCGCGGTCGGTCCTGCCACACCGCCGGCTGCTGGACATCGACGAGCGCCTGGAGCACGCGGCCGCGAAACCGGTCATCGTGCCGGAGATGATCGTCTGCGACCACGGGAAAGCCTTCATCTCCCGCAACTTCAGGGCCTCATGCCGCTTCCTGGAGATCGACTTCCAGCCCACGCACAAGGCGTCTCCGTTCCAGAAGGGGCACGTGGAGAAGATGCTCGACTCCGTCGGCACCCTCTTCGCGCAGTTCGTGGCCGGCTACACCGGCCGCAGCACCGACCACCGCGGCCGCGACCTGGACAAGAAGCCGCTCTGGTCCCTGCCTGAGGTGCAGGAACTCCTTGACGAGTGGCTCGTCGCCGAGTGGCAGAACCGTGAACATGACGGCCTGCGCGACCCGCTCCATCCGGGCCAGTCCTTCACCCCGAACGAGAAGTACGCCGCGCTCATCGAGGCATGCGGCTACGTCCCGGTCGCCCTCAGCGCCCAGGACTACATCGAGCTGCTCCCCTCGACCTGGCGGGCCGTGAACGACTACGGCATCAAGATCAAACGACGCACCTACGACGGCCCTGGTCTGATCCGGCGCCAGCACTCCGGCATCCGGGAAAAGAAGGGTCTGTGGGAAGTCCACTACGACCCCTACGACATCTCCAGGGTCTGGGTACGAAACCACCACGGCCACGGCGAATGGATCGAGGCCGCCTGGAAACACTTGCGCCACGCGCCTGTGCCCTTCGGTGAACTCGCCTGGGACCACGCTGCCCGGGGCTTGCCTCAGGGAACCGAGACGGAGATCGCGGATGCCGTCGCTACTCTGCTGACCCGGGCGCACGCGGGCCCCGAACCGTCGACGCGAAAGAAGCGTTCCCCTCGGGACAAGCGGGTCGCTGCGCGCACTCACGCCGCGAGCCCCAGCACCCCAGCCGTGAGTCGTTCTGAACCCGCTCCGACCGCAAAAGCAGTGAAACCCGCAGTGGAACAGGCAGCGGCAGAGAACGAAGACGGGCCACTGGCCGAGGTGATTCCACTGGGGCTGTTCGACCCGCTCGAAGATCCATGGAGACGTACATGAGCACGCCCGGCGTCATATCCGGCGGATTCCTCGACGACGCAGAGGAAGAAGCCGGCCAGCATCTCACTACGCTGGACGGCTGGCGGCAGTTCCTCGCGGAGAAACCGGCCGCACCCCGGATGATCTCGGCAAGGGAGTACGCCATGCTCGCCCCGGCCGAGCAGGAGCTGAACGATGAGGCCCGCCTCGACCATCACGCCCAACTGCTGGTCGTGGCCACCTCCACGGTCCGGCACACCGTCACCTGCGGACGGCGCCTGGTGCTGCTGAACCGGCATGCGATCAGCGCCCGCCGAGGGCTGATCGTCTCCGGCCCCGCGGGCACCGGCAAGACCATCGCGATCACCCAGCTCGGCCGCTCACACGAACTGCTGGACCGCGCTCGCCACCCTCAACGCACCGAGCGGATCCCGGTCCTCTACATCACGGTGCCGCCGGCAGCGACCGCCCGCATGGTCGCCGCCGAGTTCGCTCGCTTCCTGCGTATCCCGGTCCGCAGGACCTGGAACATGACCGATATCACCGAAGCCGTCGTCGGAGTCTGCACCGACGCCCGCACCGGCCTGATCCTGGTCGACGAGCTCCACAACATCTCACTGACCAGCCGGCACGGCGCCGAAGTCGCCGACACCCTCAAGTACTTCTCCGAGCGCATCTCCGCCACCTTCGTCTACGCGGGCATCAGCATCGAGAACTCCACGCTGCTGTCCGGCACCCGCGGCGCCCAGATCGCCGGACGCTTCACCCTCATTCCCACCCACCCCTTCCCCTACGGCTCCGAGTGGAAAGGCCTGGTCGCAGCCCTGGAACAGACCCTGCTGCTGCGTCAGCACACCCTGGGAACCCTCACCAAACTGGACCGCTACCTACACGACCGGACCGGCGGAATGATCGGCTCCCTGTCCCACCAGATCCGCGGCGCGGCCATCGACGCCATCCTGACCGGAACAGAGAAGATCACCCGGGAAAGCCTCGCGGCCATCCCACTCGACTACACCTCCGAGAACCCGGGTGCGTCCCAGCAGACAGGGCTCACGAAGTGAGCCCTTACCCCTCCGAGCTGCTGGCGCCGCTGCCCATCAAAGTCCGCCCCCATCCGGCAGAGATCACTGAGGCCTTCATCAGGCGTCTCGCCCGCGCCAACCACATCAGACCCAGCCTCCTGCACAGAATCTGTACCGGGGCCGGACTCTCATCCGGCAGGTTCCACCTCGACCGACTGGCCATCCTGGCAGGCACGTCCGCGGAGATCCTCGAACGGACCCTCGTCAACGACGCCGCACTGCTACTGCAGGTCAAGCCTTCCCTGCACGGCGACGACGATGAGAACGCCAAGAGGCAACGGGACTTCCGGATCCAGCGTGACGCCCAAGGACGAGGGCTCACCATCCGCATCCTGGCCCAACGCCATCAGGTCTCCCGCCGCGTCGTCCGCCGAGCCCTCAATGCCGCGCGCCCTCACCCCAGGGAGTTGATCGCACGGCAAGCCCGTCTGACGAAGCCCGTCAAGGATCTGATCACAGCCCTGCTCGAGCAGGGGTTGCAGAAGACTGAGATCTGGGGTCACCTCATCGACGAGCACGACGTCATGATCCACTGGCCCGCGCTCGCCTACTACGTCCGCAAGTGGGAGCTGGACCGGGACCGCGAGCCCCTCCCGCCCATCCAGAGCGTTCCCTACAGCTCGTACCTCTGTTCGCCATGGCCGCTTCCAGACCGACCTGCAGGCGGCTGAACCACGCTCAAGAGCTTCCGCTTGATCGGTTGTGCTGGCCACATGCGCCCGCAGCCTGTGGGAACTGACCCCAGAATCAACGTTGCGCTAGATCTGAAATAGTGCAATACCGGACGCAAGGATTGAAGCGCCCGACACCACTCAATTCACCCCTCCAGGAATGTCCTTACCGTGGGGTATCCTTGCGGCAAAGGAAGGGGTATTCCCCTACCTTTCTGTATTTTTTGGGGGGTATCTTGAATATCAGAAACAAAAAGTTCGCCATAAGTGGAATTCTTGGCGGGTTGCTACTCGGGCAACTCGTTAGCGCCTCTGTGGTGACCGCCGCCCCCGCACCGTATCCGACTCCCGGAAAGCAAATGCAGTTCGCTGCAACCTCGGGTTCTGAGGCTGCTTTGCAGCGACTTCAGGGGCCGGATGCGGTTGGGACGTCCATCGAAATTTCGCGCGCTCATTGGAAGAGCGTCTCCAGCACATCCGGATTTAGTGCACAGTCGGTAGTTGTGGCCCGGTAGACGCATATTATGACGGCATTGCTTCCATCCCTCTGGCGAAAGCCAAGAAGGCTCCTCTTCTGCTGACTGGCACAAGCGAACTTGACTCGCGCGTAGCTGCCGAGATCAAAAGGATTCTGCCTGCCGGAAAGACAATTTACATTGTCGGCGGAACGGTCGCCGTAAGCGCCGCCACCGAGCAGAGCCTAAAAGATCTCGGGTACCAAGTTAATCGGTTCTCCGGGTCGGATGCCTCGGCGACCGCCCTGAGTATCGCCAAGAACGTGCCCTTGCCGAAGCATGTCACCATCGCCACCCACACTGGTTGGTACGACGCTGTCACTGCCTCGACGGCCGCCGCCGTTACCGGCGGTGCCTTCGTCTACAGCACGGACAAGACCATCAGCCCTGCGGTGAAGACTTGGCTCGATGGTCTTCCGGCCGGCGTGACCAAGACAACGGTCGGTGGTCCTGCCCGTGGATCCTATGCCAGTAGCCATGGGTCCCTGGTAGGCCAGGATGCTTATGAAACCGCCGCCCTCGTTGCGGAAAAGTTTACCCCGCAGCCGGTGCGGGTCGGAGTTGCCACGTCCAAGGCGTTCTATGACGCAATGAGCGGGGGCGCCTTTGCTGCCACGGTCGGAATGCCTCTGTTGCTGAACCCGCCAGAGACGATCAACTTTGCGACCAACTGGTCGGCTGAGGATCACAGTGCCACGACCAAGTCGGTCACTCTATTCGGCGGCAAGGTCGCGCTTTCCGAGACGGTTGGCGAGCAGGCGCAGGAGGCTGCCACCGAAAAGTTCATCCCCGGTGAGATTGTGCCTGCAGGGGAAAAGCAGTCAGTGACCGATGAAGAACTGGCCAAGATTGCCATTCAGCCTGACTGGGCAGAGAGCGGATCCCCGACGACCCTCGCCTACAGCGGATATATGAACGAAGCCGAAAGCGACTTCTGTGCGTGGCCCAGCCGTTGGGACATCTGCGAGAACGCCTGGAGCGCATCTCAGAACGCACGAGAAGTTTCGGATCGCGAGAAGCAGCCGGACGGAATTTGGCCCGGCAGTAGTTCGAATGGTGGAACGGTCGATGCATTTCGCCACTGCTCGTGGAACGCGTACATGGCATGGCAGATGGGATCGAAGACGGCAAAGGGGTTTGCCGATCGCCACGAAATGGGCCCCAAGCCGCCGAATATGTCCGAGGGGCTCGCTAATCGTCACCATGCCATGGACTATCACAACAACGCCCTCGGCAGGTTCTTCGGACAGCATGCTCGGGATCAAGGATTGACCGGATCTGAGGCGACCAAAAGCTTCAACACCTGGTGCAAGATCGACTTGGTCCCCGATGGCGCCCTGCAGCACCTGTGGTACTAGACTCCCCGCAACTATGAGTTAGGAGATCCATGAGCCGATCCCGTAAGGTCCTGCTGATAGTGGAGTCGGTTGTGGTCCTTCTCCAAGCAATCCTGGTTGCTGGTATCTGCTTTATCTTCGCCCCGCTGATGATCGGCGGACTCGGTCCGCATGCCTACGAAGAAGGTACCGCCGGAACCGGTGAGAGGGTCGGCTACCTTGTTGTGGCGGTAGTCGCGGGTCTCATCTTCCTCATCGCGAGTGCCTGGTATCTGCTGGGCCTGATTCGTTCGTTCCTCAAGGACGTTCTGCCTGGCCGCCGGGCTCAGGTGGCGTGCGTTCTCGAGGCCTTTCTGTTCGTGGGCGCCATCGTGGTGGATATGGCGCCGCTGATCATCATCACCGCCCCATTGCTGCTCCTCATGGTCTCGGCCCGCATAGCCGACCGAAGCCGCAAGGCAGTAGCGGCCTGACACTCGTGGGGCCCGGACGGCACCTCCGGGACCCACGCGCGCATGCGACCTCGCGGAGGCCCGAGCGTCAGCACAGACCACAGTTCAATCCGTACGACCAGCCACCGACCCGAAGCCCTCCGGCGCTAGAGACGGGCAAACCCCAGGATGGCCTGATCGCCGTTACTGGTGTGCGGAAGGTGTGGCCGGACTTCCTGACTCCGGCTGCTTTCATCAACGGGGCCAGGTGCTGCTTGACCATCAGGTTCAGCGGTGTCATCGATGCCTTCCGCGGCCGATCTTGACGACCGGAGCCGGATGGTGTTCACACACGTGCAGTCCGGTGCTCAACCTTCGGTGAAACTGCTCAACCTTCGCTGCGACGGATCACGCATGAGAGGTTCGCCGGATGGCGCGAATGGTGATCGTGGTCTGCCTTCCGGGTGAGGACCGGAGCAGGCTCGAAGAGGCAGTGGCGGAGGCGATGGCGCCGTTCGAGCTGGACTACAGCGGGGACGAGGCGTTCGACATCTGGGACGGGTGGCGCATCCAGGGCGGCGTCCACGGCGGAGGCTTCGAGCTGCTGCCGGGCTACGCGGACGACCCGCGGCTCGTGCACGAGGACCCGGGGCCCAGCCTGCCCGGCCGGTGCGCCGGCGGCCCCCGGGAGGCGCTGGCCCTCGCCGAGATCCGGGCCGAGGGGGCCGCGCAGGCCGCGGCGGCCTGGGACCTGTGGCAGGAGCTCGTCCCGCTCCACCCGCCGTTCGTGCCGGAGCGCGAGGTCCCGCAGCCCTGGTCGAACCCCGAGGAGTTCCGGATCGAGATGCGGGCGCAGGTGGAAGCCCGGGTCGCCTTCGACGCCCAGCCGCTGGTCCTCGCCTACCGCGAGGGCATGTCGGCGCTGCAGGCCGCGCACCGCGGCCACGACCTCACCGACATCCTCCACGGAGGATCCGCCCACGCCGTCGCGCGCCTCGGGCGGCGGGAGTTCGTGGCCGAGGAAACGGCATGCCTGCCCTACTTCCCCTACGTACTCACCCTCGACGGCTGGTGGTGCGGAGAGGAAGGGCCGGTCCACGGCGCTTGCGACGGCCCGGATTCCTGCCCGCACCCCGCGCCGATCGCGGAGCCGTACCGGTACGGGGCCGCGCGCTATCTGGAGGCCCTGCCCGGAGACACCCTCCTCGTCCTCGTGCGCTGTCACCTCTGACCCGGATTTGGGCGCCCGCCCCGGAGGTGGTTGGCTTCGCGGTGACGAGCGAACACAACTGCTGGAGGAAAGCCATGGCGCAGGTCGAGGCCACCACGGAACGCATCATCGGGGCGGACGCGGAGACCGTGTTCGACGCGCTGGCCGACTACACCGGGACCCGGGGCAAGGTGCTGCCCGAGCACTTCAGCGAGTACGAGGTGCGCGAGGGCGGCGACGGCGAGGGCACCCTCGTCCACTGGAAGCTCCAGGCCACGAGCAAGCGGGTCCGCGACTGCCTGCTGGAGGTCACCGAGCCCACCGACGGCCAGCTCGTGGAGAAGGACCGCAACTCCACCATGGTCACCACCTGGACGGTCACGCCGGCGGGCGAGGGCAAGTCCAAGGCCGTCGTCACCACCGTGTGGAACGGCGCGGGCGGCATCGGCGGCTTCTTCGAGCGCACCTTCGCGCCCAAGGGCCTGGCCCGCATCTACGACACCCTCCTCGCCAACCTGGCCGCCGAAGTCAAGGGCTGAGCAAGGTCGTTGCCGGTGAGGCCGGGGACTTGGCCTCACCGGATCGAGTGAAACCAGCGACCCGGGGGAGGACTTCCTGGAGGTGCTGGCCGGGGGCGCCGCCGTCCTCGGGGAACTGCGGGCGAAGCACGCGGACTTCGAGGAGCTGGGAGGCCTGCCCGCCGGCGGGGACTCGAACGGCCTTCCCGACTTCGGCGACGGCCGGCACGGTGTGGCGAACGTGTTCCGCGACCCGGCCCCGCGCCGCGCCCAGCCGTTCGGTCTGGCCGGTGTCTACCACGGTGAGGTCGACCGCCGGCTGCGGGGGGCCCTGGTGGATGGTGGGCTCGCCCTTCGTGTGCGCCGCTCGAGGCTGCTTCGCGGGGTGACCGCCGAGGGGCTTCCTCGCCATGTCCCCCGAACTCGCCTGGGTGTACGAGTGCGCGCTGGCCGAGGAGCTCGCGCGGCGCGGCGGCTACGCGCCGACCACCGACCGTACGGCCTCGCACACCGCTTCGCAGGGTCGGACCTCGCGGAGATCGAGCTGCCGGAGGCGGCCCGTCGCTACGTCGGGCAGGAGGTCGACCGGCGGTTCCGGGTCCCGCTGGCCGAGCTGGAGGAGTCGGTGCGCTCCCTGAACGGCAACACGGTCTTCAGCGCGGCCAACGTCGCCTTCACCCTGCCGCCGCTCCTCGGCCTGGCGGTCGGGCACTTCTCCGGCAACCCGGTCATCGCCACCGGTCTCGGTGCGGCCTTCGGCATGGCCTGGATCGCCCGTGGCGCGCGGCAGCAGAAGCAGGCCGCGCTGGCCGCCTCCCCGGCGGCGTACCTGCTGTCCGTCAAGGGCGAGCCGGCCCCCTCGCAGCTGGTCGGGCGGATCGCGGCGCGGGTGCGCGGCCGGAGCTGAGGACGCCGTGCCGGGCGGCGTGGAGTCGTGCCCCACTTCCCCGGGACCGCTTAGGGTGGGGCCCTGAGCGCTACCGACCGCCCGGGGGCCCGATGAAGATCCTCATCTCCGCCGACATGGAAGGCGCCACCGGCGTCACCTGGCCCGCCGACGTGCTGCCCGGGACCCCGCAGTGGGAACGCTGCCGGACCCTGTTCACCTCCGACGTGAACGCCGCCGTCCTCGGGTTCTACGACGCGGGCGCCGACCAGGTCCTCGTCAACGAGGCCCACTGGACCATGCGCAACCTGCTGCTGGAGCGGCTCGACGCGCGCGTCGAGATGCTGACGGGCCGCCACAAATCCCTCTCCATGGTCGAGGGCGTCCAGCACGGGGACGTCGACGGCATCGCCTTCGTCGGCTACCACACGGGCGCCGGCGCCGAGGGCGTGCTCGCCCACACCTACCTCGCCAACTCCATCACCGGGGTCTGGATCAACGGGACCCGCGCCAGCGAGGGCCTGCTCAACGCGCACGTGGCCGCCGAGTACGGGGTCCCGGTCGTCCTCGTCACCGGAGACGACCTGACCTGCGCCGACGCCGCCGGCTACGCCCCGGAAGCGGTGACCGTCGCCGTCAAGGACCACGTCTCGCGCTACGCCGCCGTCTGCCGCACCCCGGCCCGTACGGCCGCCGACATCCGGGCCGCCGCCAAGGAGGCCGCGGCCCTCGCCGTACGCCACGAGCCGGTGCAGGGGGGACCGTTCACGGTGGAGGTGGAGTTCGACGCCGAGCACCTGGCGATGGCGGCCACCGTCGTGCCCGGGGTCGAGCGGGCGGGTGAGCGTAGGGTCGGCTACACCAGCGGGACGATGTACGAGGGGATCCGGACTTTCAAGGCGGTCACCACGATCGTCTCGGCAGCGGTGGAGGAGCAGTATGGCTGACACGTCCGGTCCGCAGGCCGCGGCACCCGGGAACACCCCCGTCGACCGGGTGGCGCTCGACGAGGCCGTCGAGTTCACCTCCGGCCTGATCCGCATCGACACCACCAACCGCGGCGGCGGCGACTGCCGGGAGCGCCCGGCCGCCGAGTACGTCGCCGAGCGGCTGGCGGACATCGGCCTGGAGCCCGCGCTGCTGGAGCGCACCCCGGGCCGCACCAACGTGGTGGCCCGCATCGCGGGCACCGACCCCACCGCCCCCGCCCTCCTGGTCCACGGCCACCTCGACGTGGTCCCGGCCGAGGCCGCCGACTGGAGCGTGGACCCCTTCTCCGGGGAGGTCCGGGACGGGGTCGTGTGGGGCCGCGGCGCCGTCGACATGAAGAACATGGACGCGATGGTGCTGGCCGTCGTACGGGCCTGGTCGCGGGCCGGCGTGCAGCCGCGGCGGGACGTCGTGATCGCCTACACCGCCGACGAGGAGGACAGTGCGATCGACGGCTCGGGCTTCCTCGCCGACCACCACCCGGAACTCTTCGAGGGCTGCACCGAGGGCATCAGCGAATCCGGGGCCTTCGCCGTGCACGCCGCCCCCGGGCAGACCCTCTACCCGATCGCGGCCGGCGAACGGGGCACCGCCTGGCTGAAGCTCACCGCGACCGGCACCGCCGGACACGGCTCCAAGCCCAACCGGGCCAACGCGGTCAGCCGGCTCGCCGCCGCGGTCGCCCGCATCGGCGAGTACGACTGGCCCGTCCGCCTCACCGACACCGTCACCGCCTGCATCACCGAACTCGCCGCCCTGCAGGGGATGTCGGTGAACCCGCGCGCCCGCGGATTCGACCTCGACGTGATCCTCGACAAGCTCGGCCCGGCCGCCGCCCTCGTCGAGGCGACCGTCCGCAACAGCGCCAACCCGACCATGCTCAGCGCCGGTTACAAGCTCAACGTCATCCCCGGCGCCGCCACCGCGTACGTGGACGGCCGGATGCTGCCCGGCGGCGAGGCCGAGTTCGCCGCCACCCTCGACGAGCTCACCGGGCCCGACGTGCGCTGGGAGTTCCACCACCGGGAGGTGGCGCTCGAAGCCCCCGTGGACGGGCGGACGTACGGGATCCTGCGCGAGTCCGTCGAGGCCTTCGACCCCGAGGGGCACGTGGTGCCCTTCTGCATGGCGGGCGGCACCGACGCCAAGCAGTTCTCCCGGCTCGGCATCAGCGGCTACGGCTTTTCGCCGCTCAAGCTGCCGCCCGGCTTCGACTACTGGTCCCTCTTCCACGGAGTGGACGAGCGGGTTCCCGTCGACGCCCTGCACTTCGGGGTCCGCGTCCTCGACCGCGCCCTGCGCGCCCTGTGATGACCCGGCCGACGACCCCGCGCGGCGACGGCACCGCCCCCTACGGCAGCTGGCCTTCGCCCATCGGCGCCGCGCTCGCCGCCTCCCTCGACGGGAGGCCGGAGTACGTCGGCACGATCGGCGCCGAGGTGTGGTGGACGGTGCCCCGGCCGGCCGAAGGCGGCCGCCGCGCCCTGGTCCGCCGGCCCGCGGACGGCGGGCCCGCGGGCTGCGCGCTGCCCGCGCCGTGGAACGTGCGCAGCCGGGTCACCGAGTACGGCGGCCTGCCCTGGGCGGGCGCCGAACGGCCCCTGGGCGGACCGCTGGTGGTCTTCGTCCACTACGCCGACCAGCGGCTGTACGCGTACGAGCCGGACGCGCCCGGCAGCCCGGCCCCGCGGGCGCTGACCCCCGTCTCGGCGGTCGGCGGCGGGCTGCGCTGGGCCGACCCGGTGCTGCGCGAGGGTGAAGTCTGGTGCGTGCTCGAGGAGTTCACCGGGTCCGCGCCGACGGACGTGCGCCGGGTGCTGGCCGCCGTACCGCTGGACGGGTCGGCCGCGGAAGACCGGTCGCTCGTGCGGGAGTTGACGGACGACCGGTACCGGTTCAGCACCGGGCCCCGGCTCTCCCCCGATGGGCGGCAGGCCGCGTGGCTGGTGTGGGACCATCCGCGGATGCCCTGGGACGGCACCGAGCTGCGGCTCGCCGAGGTCACCCCGGACGGCCGTCTCGCGCAGGCCCGTACCGTGCTCGGCGGACCCGAGGAGGCCGTCGCGCAGGTCGAGTGGACCACCGGCGGAAGCCTCCTCGCGGTGAGCGACCGGGGCGGCTGGTGGAACCCGTACCGGGTGGACCGGGAGACGGGCGAGGCCGTCAACCTCTGCCCCCGGGAAGAGGAGTTCGGCGGGCCGCTGTGGAAGCCCGGCCTGCGCTGGATCGCGGCGCTCCCCGACGGACTGGTGGCCGTCCTGCACGGGCGGGGCTCCTCGGTGCTCGGCGTGCTCGACCCGGAGAGCGGGGACCTGGTCGACGCGGCCGGTCCGTGGACGGCCTGGCAGCCCACCCTGGCCGTCAGCGGCAGCCGGGTCTACGGGGTCGCGGCCAGCCCGCGCAGTGCGTACGAGGTGGTGGAGCTGGACACGGCCACCGGGCACGCCCGGGTGGTGGGCGGCCGCGGTGCGCAGGGGGCGGACGCAGCCGAGCGGGTGGGCGGAGCCGAGCGGATGGGCGGAGCCGAGCGGCCGGGCGGAGGCGACCGGGCCGATGCCGCGGGCCGGGCGGACCCCGCGTACTACCCGGAGCCGCAGAGCAGGACCTTCTTCGGCCGGGGAGGCCGGGAGATCCACGCCCACGTCTACCCGCCGCACCACCCCGTGCTGCGCGCCAGGGCCGACGAGCTGCCCCCGTACGTGGTGTGGGCGCACGGCGGCCCCACCGACCACGTGCCGCCCGTACTCGACCTGCACATCGCCTACTTCACCTCGCGCGGCATCGGCATCGTCGAGGTCAACTACGGCGGCTCCACGGGCTACGGGCGCGCCTACCGGGAACGGCTGCGCGAACAGTGGGGCGTCGTCGACGTGGAGGACTGCGCCGCCGTGGCGCGGGCGCTGGCCGCCGAGGGCACCGCCGACCCGGACCGGCTCGCGATCCGGGGCGGCAGCGCGGGCGGCTGGACGGCGGCGGCCTCGCTGGCCGCCACCGGGCTGTACGCGTGCGCCGCGATCATCTACCCGGTCCTGGACCTGGCCGGCTTCGCCGCGGAGACCCACGACCTGGAGTCCCGCTACGTCGAGGGCCTCGCCGGACCTCCGCAGACCCTGGCCCTGATCGGCCGCGAGCGCTCCCCGGTGGCCCGCGCCGACCGGATCACCGCGCCGTTCGTCCTGCTCCAGGGCCTGGACGACCCGGTCTGCCCGCCCGCTCAGGCGGAGCGGCTGCTGGCCGCGATGCGCGGGCGGTCGGTGCCGCACGCGTACGTCGCCTTCGAGGGGGAGGGGCACGGCTTCCGGCGCGCGGACACGATGGTCCGGGCGCTGGAGGCGGAGCTGTCGCTGTACGCCCAGGTGTTCGGGTTCGAGCGGGCGGACATCCCCCGTTTGGCCCTGTCCGACTGAGCTCCCGGGCCGCCGCGAGCGGACGATGGGGCCATGAGCTCCCACACGTCCAAGAACCGCGGAAAGGGTCGCGGGTCGATCACCCCGGGCCGCGCCGGCATCGCCGCGCTCGCGGTGCTCACCCTGGTGTTCATCTTCGAGAACACCCGCTCCACCAAGATCCGGCTGCTGATCCCGCAGGTGACGATGCCGCTGTACGTCGCCCTCCTGATCGCGGCCGTACTGGGCGGACTGTGCGGGGCGTACTTCGCCCGGCGGCGCAAGTAGCGGGCCCGTAGCGGGCCCGTGCCCGGGGGACCGGGCCGGGCGGTCAGCCCGAGTGGACCCAGACGCGGAGCGGGCCGATGGCGGTGAAGCCGTGGCGCAGCGCCGTGTCGAGGTCGTCCCCCGACTCGTAGCCGACGAGCCCCAGGCCGGGCCAGAGCGAGGCGGCCAGGGTCAGCGCGCCCGCCCAGGCCTCGTCGTCCGGGGTTCCGTCCGCGCTGAACACGTTGGAGATGCCGACCACCTCGCCGGTGCGGTTCGCGGCGGCCCCGGCGAGGATCCGGCCCTCGGCGTCCCGCCCCGCGAGGAAGGCGATCTCCGCGGCTCCTTCTGCCTCCCCGTCGAGCAGCCCCGCGTGGAACAGCCCGGTGCTCTCCTCGCCGTCCCAGGCCGTCTCCCACGCCTCAAGCTCCGCGGGGCCACAGATCCGGCTCCACGCCAGGGCCGGGGCGGCCGCGGGAGCGGACGCCGGGCGGTGGATCCACTCGGCGCCGAAGAGGACCTCGAAGCCGGCCGGAGCCAGGTCGAGCACGGCGAAGCTGTCCTTGACCGAGGCGCGCGGCGCGGCGGTGTCGATCCCGGCGAGCAGGGCGGCCGTGTCGGTGTCCCGGGTCAGGGTCACGGCGTCCGGGTAATAGAGCGGGGTCGGGCGCGGGCTGCTCCAGGCCTGGGCGGTGAAGGCGCCGTCGCGGCATACGGCGGCGCACCACGCGGCGTTGTTGTACGCGGCCGCGAGGAGGAGTTCTTCAGTGTTCGGGGTGATGATCACATCGGGAGCCTGCCATAGACGCAGGTCGGGGGCGATGCGATAAAACGCAGGGTCGGCTGTCCGGGCGGCGCTCGCTGAGCCGGGCGACCCTCTCGGGGCCGTGGTGGTCGAAGAACAGCGTGGCGCCGGTGTCGAGGGCGAGGTGTCGAAGGCGCGCCGCGCGTTGTCCTCGGCGGGGGCGTCGTGCCCGCTCCGACCGACGCGCGGTCACCTTCTAAGATGGGCCGATGTCGTCCTTCCCGTACCTCGCGGAGGCCGGCCGGACCGGGTTGCGGCCCTACCGGCCCACCGACGCGGCCGAGTTCACCGCCCGGGCGCGCGAGAGCCGGGAGCTCCACCATCCGTGGCTGTCGCCGCCCGTGACCGAGGAGGCCTACGAGGCGTACGCCGCCCCGCTGATCGCGGGTGCGAGCGGGGCCGCCGCGGCGGGCAGGGCCGGATTCCTCGTGTGCGAGCGGGAGTCGGGCGCGATCGCCGGCTTCGTGAACGTCAACAACATCGTCCTCAGTGCCTTCCGCTGCGGCGCGCTCGGGTACGGGGCCTTCGCGCACGCGGCGGGCCGGGGGCTCATGCGGGAGGCCCTCGGCCTTGCGATCGGCCACGCCTTCGCGGCGGACGGGCTCGCACTGCACCGGCTGGAGGCCAATATCCAGCCGGGAAACACCGCCTCGATCGCCCTCGTCCGAGGCCTCGGCTTCCGGCTGGAGGGGCTGTCGCCGGACTTCCTCCACGTCGACGGCGCCTGGCGCGACCACGAACGCTGGGCGCTCACGTCCGAAATGCCTCCTCCCGGGGCCCCGCATCGCACAGGATGACTCCATGCGAACCCTCGTGCTCCTCGACGCACCGTCCAACCTCGGGCTCCGCCCCCCGGCCCCGGGCGCCGTTCCCGGTGTGTACAAACTGGCCGGGGCCCTGCGCGAACAGGGCCTGCTGGCCCGCCTCGGCGCGCGCGAGGGCGGTGTCGTCGTCCCGCCGCGCTACGACCGGGGCGACTGGAAGGAGGGCGACGGGGTGTTCCACGCCGGGCCCCTCGCCGCGTACACCGTCGCCCTCGCCGACCGGATCGAGGACCACCTGCGCTCCGGGGAGTTCCCCGTCGTCCTCGGCGGCGACTGCTCCATCCAGCTCGGCGCCTCCCTCGCCATGCGGCGCATCGGGCGGTACGGCATCGCCGCGATCGACGGCTCCGCCGACTTCCGCCACTCCGGCAACGAGGCCGTCAACGGGCCCGTCGGAGCGGCCGGCGGCGAGGAGCTGGCGCTCGCCACGGGGCGCGGACAGGCGGACCTCGCGGACCTGGAGGGCCTCGGGCCCTACGTGCGCGACGAGGACGTACGGCTCTTCGGACTGCGCGACGGCGACCCGGACCTCCCGGAGCTGCGCGCCGCCGGGATCTTCGCCGCCACGGTCGGGGCGATCCGCGACCGCGGCGCCGGTCCGGTGGCCCGTACCGCGCTGACGGGGCTGCAGCCCCCGGCCACCGCCGGGTTCTGGGTCCACCTGGACGCCGACGTACTGGACCCGTCCGTGATGCCGGCCGTCGACAGCCCGGACCCCGGCGGCCTGATCCCCGACGAACTCGCCGAGCTGCTGGGCGTGTTGATCAGCTCCCCGCGCTGCGTCGGACTCAACGTCACCATCTACGATCCGGACCTGGACCCGGACGGGCGTGCCGGAGCCCTGCTCGCGGACCTGGTGGCGGGGGCGTTCGCGTAGGGCGTGCCCCTCGGACCGGGCCGGGCCGGGCCCCGGGCCCGGCATGCGCCCGCGGGCAGCCGCCCGGCCCGTCATGCGCCCGCCACCGGCAGCCGCCCGGCCCGGCGGTCGGTCTGCTCCGCTCAGACCCCGATCGCTCCGTCGATGCGCTCGCGCAGCAGGTCCGCGTGGCCGTTGTGCCGTGCGTACTCCTCGATCATGTGGATCAGCACCCAGCGCAGCGAGACCTCGCCCCGCCAGCCGTCCTTCCCGGAGACCTCCAGGTCGGGCGCCCGCTCCGTGAACCCCTCCGCGAACTCCACCTCGGCGCGCCACGCCTCCCACGCCCGCTCGGCCGCCCCGGGCGTGGACGCCGCGCCGTCGAAGTCCCCGTCGGGGTCGGCCGGGGAGGAGAACAGGGCCGGAGCCTCCAGCCCGGCCAGCACCTGCCGGAACCATCGGCGCTCCACGTCCGCGAGGTGGCGCACCAGCCCCAGCAGCGAGAGCGTGGACGGCTCCACCGACCGGGCCGCCAACTCCGCGTCCAGACCGGCACACTTGAGCCGCAGCGTCGCGCGCTGGGCCCCCAGCATGCCGACGAGCATCCGCCGCTCGTCGCCGGTCGCCGGCCCGGTGAACCGGCTCCCGGACTCGTCCCCCGTGAAGAACTGGCCTCTTCGCTCACACCGCTCATGCCCTCCATGATCGGCCACCGGCCCCTACGGCAAAAGGTTTTGCGTAATCCTGACCGGTGGTGATCCGCCGAATCCCTGTGCACCGGCGGCCGTGGCGTGTTCCCTTTCCCTCATGGCCACCACCGTCCGCCGCTCCGTACTGACTCTTCCCGCAGCCCCGTTGGGCACCGAGAACCCACTGCCCGCCCTCCGCGAGTCCGACGGGGTGCACACGCTGGACGACCGGTCGCGCGAGGGACTGCCGCGCGACATGGCACGCCAGATCGGGTACGAGCCGCTGCGCTCGCTGCTGCCCGTCCGGATCCGGGACGGCTACCAACGGCAGCGCACGGAGCGGGACTTCGAGGCGATCGTCATCGAGAACGCGCACCTGCGCGCCACCGTCCTGCCCGGCCTCGGTGGCCGGATCCATTCGCTCGTCCACCTCCCCACCGGACGCGAACTGCTCTACCGCAACCCGGTGTTCCAGCCCGCGAACTTCGCGCTGAACGGCGCCTGGTTCTCCGGCGGCATCGAGTGGAACCTGGGGGCCACCGGTCACACCACCCTCTCCTGCGCCCCGTTGCACGCCGCACTCGTCCCGGCGCCCGACGGGGGCGTCATGGTGCGGCTCTGGGAGTGGGAGCGGCTGCGCGACCTGCCCTTCCAAGTGGACCTGTGGCTGCCGGAGGACTCGGAGTTCCTCTACGTCGGCGTCCGCGTCCGCAATCCGCACGAGCGGCCCGCGCCCGTCTACTGGTGGTCCAACATCGCCGTGCCCGAGGAGACCGGAACCCGCGTCCTGGCCCCGGCCGACGAGGCCTGGCACTTCGGGTACGAGCGCTCCCTGCGGCGCATCCCCGTACCCGGATGGGAGGGCGCGGACCGCACCTACCCGCTGCGCAGCACGTACCCCGCCGACTTCTTCTACGAGGTGGAGGCCGGCACCCGGCCCTGGATCGCCTCCCTCGACGCCGACGGGCGGGGACTCGTCCAGACCTCCACGGCCCGGCTGCGCGGCCGCAAGCTCTTCGTCTGGGGCGCGGGCGAGGGCGGCCGGCGCTGGCAGGAGTGGCTGACCGAGCCCGGCACGGCCGGCTACGCGGAGATCCAGGCCGGGCTCGCCCGGACCCAGCTGGAACACGTACGGCTGGAGGCGGGCGGGGAGTTCAGCTGGCTGGAGGCCTACGGAGCCCTGTCCGCGGACCCGGAGGCCGTGCACGGGGACGACTGGGCGGCGGCCCGCGCCGCGGCCGGGACGGCGCTGGAGTCCGCGCTGCCCGGACCCGCCGTGGACGCGGCGTACGAGGCGTGGCGCGGGTGCGCCGACACCGAACCGGGGGAGCGGCTGGCGGCCGGCTCCGGCTGGGGCGCGCTGGAAGTGCTGTGCGGGGGCCACAAACTGCCCGGCACCCCCTTCGCGGAGGACACCCTCGAAGAGGACCAGGCCCCCTGGCTGGAGCTGTGGCGCACCGGTGTCTTCCCCGCCCCGCGCCGGGTGGCCCCGCCCGGCCCGAGCCTCGTCGCCCCGCACTGGCGGGACATGCTGGAGACGGCGCCGGCGGACCCGCTGACCGAGTACCACCTCGGGGTCGCCCAGTGGCACGCCGGGGACATCGCCCAGGCGGTACGGAGCTGGGAGCGCGGGCTGGCGCTGGCCCCCTCGCGGTGGCCGCTGCTGAGGTGCCTGGCCGTCGCCGACGACCTGGCCGGCGATCCGGCCCGGGCGGCCCGCTGGTACGCCGAGGCCTTCGAGGACCTGGCCCAGGAGAGCCGGGGCGGCACGGGCTGGCTGGCCGCCGAATCGGCGCTGGGCCGGGAGGCGCTGGCGTCCCTGCTGGCGGCGGGGCTGCTGCCGGAGGCCCGCTCGGTGTGGGACCGGCTGCGCCCCGCCCTGCGCGAGGAGGGCCGCTTCCGGCTGTCGGGGGCCCGGCTGCTCGCGGCGGAGGGCCATGTGGGCGCGGCCCGGCGGGTCTTCGAGGAGGGCTTCGAACTGCCCGACCTCCGCGAGGGCGAGGAAACCCTCTCGGAGGTCTGGGCCACCCTCACCGACCGCCCGCTGCCGGCCGCGTACGACTTCCGGATGCGGCCACCGGGCGACTGAGGCCAAGGGGCCCGTCGGTACGTCTCCGGCGGGGCCTCCTCGACGCCCAACAGCCCCCGGGCCGGCCGTGTGGCCGCCCCCGGGGCTGTTGCGTCGAGCGGGCGGGTCAGCCGGCGACCGGCCCCCTCGCACCGCTCGTCGCGGTGCCGGTCAGGTGACCGGTCCGGTAGGCCGTCACCTTCACGGTGATGCGCTTCCCGCGCTGCGCGGAGGTCAGGGTGAAGGTGCTCCGGGTCGCACCGGTGATCAGCTTGCCGTCCGCGTACCACTTGTAGGCGTACGAGGTCGGTGTGGGAGTCCACGTGCCGCGGTTCGCGGTCAGCACGCTCCCGACCTTGGCCGTTCCCGTGATGGACGGGGCCTTCGTCGCCTTGGGCGCGACTCCCTTGACGAGCACGGCGGCGCTGGTGGCCTTCACCGCCGGGTGCCCTGCCTTGCGGGCGGTCACCGCCACGGTGAGCTTCTTGCCCTGGAGCGCCGAGGGCAGAACGTACGACGAGGCCGTGGCACCCGTGATCGCCTTCCCGTCGGCGTACCACCTGTAGGTGTGGGAGTCGGCGACGGGCGACCAGGATCCGGTCGTCGCCGTCACCTGGCCACCGACGACCGCGGTGCCCTTGACGGTGGGGGCGGCTGTCGAACGGATCGGTGCGACGACGGTGACGGTGCCCTTGACCCACTCGTCGCCGCGCGCAGTCACTCTCACGGACAGCGGGCCGAGCGGGGCCTTCGTGAGGTCCAGGGCGACCGTGATGCTGCGCCGGTCGGAAGCGATGGAGACGGTTGTCGACTGGACTCCGAAGCTGTCGTTGGTCACCTCGACCGAAACGTCCTCGTTCAGACCGGTGCCCGTGACGGTCATGGTGACCTTGCCCCGGCCTACCGTGGACGGCCCCACCGTGCTGGGGGCCGGGTCCTCCTGACCGCAGGGGGAGTGGGAGCACGTGGCTTTGAGCCGTACCGCGGTGGAGGCCTTCGCGGGCTTCTCCGGCAGACCGATCAGGATCGTGCTCGGCCGGGAAACCTTCGGAGGGGCGGCAGTTGGCAGATAGCAGGAGTAGTACTGGCCTCCCCAGCACCTGCTCTGCAGATCCGAGCGGTCGTACAGCCAGGGTGTGGGCGACTGCTCCAAGGGCTCGGCGGGGGTGAACCGCAGGTCGAAGTAGTCGCCCGTCACGGTCGGGAGCACCGCGCAGATCGCCGTCTTCTTCTCGCTCAGGGTGGCGGTCAGCGGTCCGAACCCGTTGCTGACGTCCGAGACCTTGACGCACTCGTTGGCGGGCCCGGCCGCCGTGCCGATGCGCAGCGTGTCCAGCCGGTAGGCGGGTGCCGCCGTCTTGCCCTCCGGAACCTGTACGAGGACCTGGTAGCGGGTGGAGCCGGTGACGGCGCAGCCCGCGTCGAAGTAGTCGCAGACGCCTTCGCCGTTCGCCTTGAAGCCGAGCAGGTGGACGGAGCCCAGCGCGTCACGGGCGTTCAGGTGCAGGGTGTCCGCAGCGTCGGCCGTGGTCACCTGGTGGCACAGGAACGTGCCGGGCTTGGCCGGTACGCCGCCGGTGGACGGGCCGCCCACTGCGGTGGCCGGGGTCGGGACGCAGCCGCGCGCGGTGGAGGTGACGTCGAGGCGGGTCAGGGCGAACTCGGCGGGCACGTTCCGGCTCTGCACTAGGGCAGTGTGCGCGACCTTGGCCGTCAGGGAGCAGGTGGAGAAGGAGCCGGAGGCCGTACTCATGGAGCAGACCGGCTTGCCCTTCGCGTCGAGGACGTTGACGGTCACCACCGAGTCACCCGAAACCCGCTGGATCTGGAGGAGCTCGTTCGCGGAGTGGTCCCCGGCCGCAATGGACAGGCAGTCGGCGAACACCTCCGCGCTGGTTTTCACGCTCATCCGGACCGGCTTCCCCGTGAAGTCGCCGGGCAGGAAGGTGCGGCAGGCGCTCGGTGCGTCCGTGCGGTGGACGACGAGACGGTAGACGTCGCTCTCCGCGGTTGGGTCGAGCTTGGAGACGAGGGCTCGGTACGGAGCGGTGCCGCCCAGGGCGCAGGTGCCGTCCTTCAGAACGTTCTCGCGCTCACAGAAGGCGGCCCCCTTGGAGTCGACGACGGTGATGGACGCGGCACCGTCGGACAGGACGGCGATGTGGGCCCCTTGGGGTACCGGGAGGTTCAGGCAGTCGACCTCACCAGGTGTGGCGAATGTGCCCTTCTGGTCGCGCGCCAGCGCGACCCCGTTCTCACAGCCCGCCATGGCCGTGCGGGACAGGATCCGCACGGCGTGCTCCGTGAGCAGGATGTACGGGGTACCGGCGGTGAGCAGGCAGTCACGCCCGGCCTCGCAGACGGGGGATCCGTTCGCCGCACGCACTCTGATGGAGGAGGCCCCGCCCTGCGCATCGATGGCATCGGCGTCGTAGCGTCCGGTCACAGCCGGGGTGAACGTCCTGCACCCGGTCAGGGGGGCGCCCTGCGCGGGCGGGGAGCTGTACGCCGTCGCGGCGACCGGAACGCAGCCCTCGGGGTTCGACAGACGCCGGACCTTCAGGCTGTAGGCGCCGGGGGAGGCGACCTCGGTGAGGACGCGGTAGCCGCCCGTCCCGGCGGGCAGCACACACTCGGCGCTGTCCTTACAGATGCGCTTGCCGGTGCCATCCGTGATCCAGTGCACGAAGCCTTCTCCGCGCTCGGTCAGCCGGAAGTCCGTGGTGATCCGCTCGCCGGGAGCGGCGGTGAAGGCGTGGCAGACGATGCCCAGACTGTCCGTGGCGGTCCCTGAGTTCGGGGCGGAGTCGTAGCGGGTGCCGGCAACGGCCGGACATCCGGGAGCGGTCATCAACGGGACGAGGGCGACACGGTTGGTGATGGGCTCCCAGTGGCTGTTGTGGACCGAGAGCGTGTACGTACCGGCCGCGAGCTCGCACCAGGAGTGGGTCAACGGTTCCCCGCAATCGACCTGCCTCTCGCCGGAGCTCAGCGAAGCGTAGGCGGACTGGTGGGACACCAGGAGCCGGTGCATGCCCGGATTCCTCACGACAACCGTGAAGCAGGCGGTGGCCTGGGACCCGATCGTGGCGCTGCCGACGGCGCTGCCGGGGGCACCGAGCGGCGCGAGCGCGAGCGGCGTGCAGTCCTCCTCGGCCGAACCCGCGGAGACCGGAACCGGCGCCGAGACCTTGTCCGTGCGGACCGTGCCCGCCGGGGGGCGCACCGGGTCGGCCTTTTGCGCTGGTGCGGGGTCGGCCTTCGCGGACGCGGTGGCCGACGGCGTCGCGGCGAACGCGTTCGCGGCCGGGACGAGCGGCGTCAGCAGCGCCGCCAGCAGAGCGGGGACCAGGAGGGTCTTCGCGGATCTGAACCGTGCGCGCGAACGCGCGGGGTTGAGCATGTCGTTCCCCCCGGAGCGATGTCGTCCATGTGGGCGTCACATGGGCGGCACACTCTACGGTTAGCCTCCGACAGGCCTTGCAGCGCCATCCCCCCAGGTGGCCGGGGGGTCTACCGGGTGTAGGTCCGGATGCGGTAGCGCAGGCCGGTCACCGAGGACTGCCAGCCGCCGTCCTCGGCGACGGCCCACGCCGGGTCCAGCTCCGGGGCGTGGGTGTCGCCGATCACCTTGGTGTCGACCTCGGTGACCGAGAGCATGACGGCGTGGGCAAGCGCGGCACGGTAGACCTCTCCGCCGCCGATCACCCAGCAGGCGGTGGCGGGGGCGGCTGGGTCGGGCTGTTCGACCGCCAGCTCCAGGGCCTCGGGGATGGAGCCGGCGCGCTCCGCGCCCTCCGCGGTCCATGCGGGATCACGGGTCACCACGATGTTGCGCCGCCCCGCGAGGGGGCGGAACCGTGCCGGCAGTGAGTCCCAGGTCTTGCGGCCCATCACCACCGGATGGCCGAGGGTGGTGGCCTTGAAGTGGGCCATGTCCTCAGGGAGCCGCCAGGGGATACCGTTGTCCGCGCCGATCACACCGTCGGAGCTCTGCGCCCAGATCAGCCCGACGCTCATGCCGGTGTCGAGGCTCATACCGCGACCGGAGCCTTGATCGCCGGGTGGTGCTGGTAGCCGGCCAGCTTCACGTCGCCGTAGGCGTAGTCGAAGAGCGAGTCGGCCCGGTGCAGCTTCAGCTCCGGGAACTCGAACGGGGTGCGCGAGATCTGCTCGGTCACCTGGTCGACGTGGTTGTCGTAGATGTGGCAGTCACCGCCGGTCCAGATGAAGTCGCCCGGCTCCAGACCGGCCTGCTGGGCCACCATGTGGGTGAGCAGGGCGTAGCTGGCGATGTTGAACGGCACGCCGAGGAACAGGTCCGCGCTGCGCTGGTACAGCTGGCAGGAGAGCTTGCCGTCGGCCACGTAGAACTGGAAGAAGGCGTGGCACGGCGCGAGCGCCATCTTGGACAGCTCGGAGACGTTCCAGGCGGAGACGATCATCCGGCGGGAGTCCGGGTCGCGGCGCAGCGTGTCGAGGACCTCGGTGATCTGGTCGATGTGCCGGCCGTCCGGGGTGGGCCAGGAGCGCCACTGGGCGCCGTAGACCGGGCCGAGGTCGCCGTTCTCGTCGGCCCACTCGTCCCAGATCGTGACGCCGTGCTCGCGCAGCCAGCCGACGTTCGACTCGCCGCGCAGGAACCACAGCAGCTCGTACACGATCGACTTGAGGTGCACCTTCTTGGTGGTGACCAGGGGGAACCCCTGCGACAGGTCGTAACGCAGTTGGTGCCCGAAGACACTCCGGGTGCCGGTGCCCGTCCGGTCGGCCTTCGCCGTCCCGGAGGTGAGCACCAGCTTCAACAGGTCTTCGTACTGGGTATCCGCCACGGGCACCGAGTCTACTGGGCTGCCGTCCGAGGTCCGGTCAGCCGGTCACCGCGCCTTCGGCGATCAGGCCGGCGAGAACCGCCTCGCCGACCGCCACGACCGCCGTCTGGGGACGGATCATCACGGTGATCTCGTCGATCAGGCCCTCGGGCGTGAGGTGCAGCATGTCGATGCCGTGCACCTGCCGGTCGCTCACGGTGGTCCGGAACGGCAGCACGGTCGCCGGCCCCTCGGCCCCCTCCGCCCCGAAAGGGACGCCGGCGGACTGGACGCTGCCGTCGAAGTGGCCGACGTAGTGGAAGCCCTCGAACGTGCGCAGGAGGACGCGGAACAGGGCCAGCACCGCCGGCTTGCCCTCGAACGGCTTCGACTTCACCGGGCTGTTGAGCCGGATGTCGTCGGTGAACAGCGCATCCAGCGCGGCGAGGTCATGGCCGGCAACGGCGGCGCGGAAACGGTCGGCCGTGCTGGTGGCGGTACTCATGAGGCCTCCTCGATAGTCACCGATGTGATTAGTCAGTTTCTTGACTATCGTGGCTCGGGCGTCCTTGAGAAGACACGTTCCAGAGAAGGCGCTGCCGCGCACGATCCCGAGGAGACCGAACGATGGCTCTGCGTCACGCCGTACTGGCGGCGCTGCTCGACGAGGAGCTGAGCGGCTACCAGCTGGCCAAGGCCTTCGGCACGGGCGTGGCCAACTTCTGGCACGCCCTGCCCCAGCAGCTCTACGCCGAACTGGCCAAGCTGGAGCGGGAGGGCTTCATCGCGGGCCGCGAGGTCGTCCAGGACACCCGGCCGAACAAGCGGCTGTTCCAGGTCACCGACGCCGGACTGGCCGAGCTGGAGCGCTTCACCGCCGCCGAGACCAAGCCCTGCGTCATCCGCGACGACCTGCTCGTGAAGGTCCAGGCGGCCGAGTACGTCGACACGCAGGGGCTGATCGCACAGCTCGCGGAGCGGACCGCCTTCGCGACGGCCAGGGCGGAGCTGTTCGAGAAGCTGCTGCGCTCGATGCGCGGCGAGCGGACGGAGGAGGAGTTCCTGCGCCACGGCGCACGGATCGGCCCCTACCTGACCTGCCTGCGCGGCCTGGAGTTCGAGCGGGCCAACCGGGCCTGGTACGAGCGCACCACGACGATTCTGAACGAGAGGCGGGCATCCCGTGGAGAGCAGTGAGCAGCGACGGCCGACCCGGTACGTGGCGCTCGGCGACAGCCAGAGCGAGGGCGTGGGCGACGGGGACGACCGCACGGGGCTGCGCGGGTGCGCGGACCGGCTCGCGGAGCTGATCGCGGTGCACGAGCCCGACGTGCTCTACGCCAACCTGGCCGTGCGGGGCCGCCTCGCGGCGGGCGTCCGCGAGGGGCAGCTCGGGCCGGCCCTCGCGCTCCGCCCCGACCTGGCCACGGTGGTCGCCGGAGTCAACGACGTGCTGCGGCCCCGCTTCGACGCCGATGAGGTCGCCGGGCATCTGGAGGCGATGTTCGCGGCGCTCACCGCGCAGGGCGCCCGCGTCGCCACCGTCACCTTCCCCGACATCGCGAAGCTCGTCCCGCTCGCCAAGGGGGCGGCCCCGCGCGTCACCGCGCTGAACGAGCGGATACGGCAGGCGGCCGAGCGGCACGGGGTGGCCGTCGCCGACTTCGCCCGCCACGAGGCCTCCACCGACCCCCGGATGTGGAGCGCGGACCGGCTGCACGCCGCGCCCTCCGGCCACGCCATGATCGCCGCCGGGGTCGCGCACGCCCTGGGGCTGCCCGGCAGCGACGAGGCGTGGACCCGCCCGCTGCCCGGCCCGCCGCCCGCCGCCCCGGCGGGCCTGCGGGGCGGCGCCGGGGAGCTGCGGTGGGCCGTGGGCTTCGCCGGGCCCTGGATCGGGCGACGGCTGCGCGGGCGCTCCTCCGGAGACGGCCGTACGGCCAAGCGGCCCGAACTGCTCCCCGTACGCCTGGCGGCCTGAACCTGGCGGCCGGAAGCCGGCGGCCGGGAGGGGTCAGGCGCGGCAGATGATCTCGCCGTTCAGGACCGAGAACCAGGCGTCCGGCTCCGCGCCCCAGGCGTGCCAGGCGTCCGCGACGGCCGCCAGCTGCGCCTGCGTCGCGTGTCCGCCGCCGGTCGCGATCCCGGCGTAGGCCGAGGCCGTCGTACGGTCCGCCCACAGTGCCGACCACCACGCGGCCTCCTCCTCGGTCGCGTAGCACCACGAGGTCGCCGTGCAGGTCACGTCCGTGAAGCCCGCCGCCCGCGCCCACGCGCGCAGGCGGCGTCCGGCGTCCGGCTCGCCGCCGTTGGCGCGCGCCACCCGCCGGTACAGGTCCAGCCACTCCTCCAGCCCCGGAGTCGCGGGGTACCAGGTCATGGCCGCGTAGTCCGCGTCCCGCGCCGCGACGATTCCGCCCGGCCGGCACACCCGGCGCATCTCGCGCAGCGCCTGCACCGGATCGCCCACGTGCTGCAGCACCTGGTGGGCGTGGACCACGTCGAAGGAGTCGTCGGGGAAGTCCAGCGCGTGGACGTCGGCGGTGGCGAACTCGATGCCGGTCAGGCCGCGCTCCTTCGCGTACGCGGCGGCCTGGTCGACCACGTCCCGCGCCGCGTCCACCGCCGTGACCCGGCCCTGCGGCCCCACCAGCTCCGCCAGGTCCGCCGTGATCGTGCCCGGGCCGCAGCCCACGTCCAGGACGCTCATTCCCGGGCGCAGCTCGCCGATCAGGTACGCGGCGGAGTTCTGGGCGGTGCGCCAGCGGTGCGAGCGCAGCACCGACTCGTGGTGTCCGTGGGTGTAGACCGCGGTCTCGTGCGGGGGCTCCGTGGCCGTCGCCGTGTGAGTGGCATCCGTGGCATCCGTGGCGTTCATGGCGTTCATGGGACATGGCTCCTTCGTCGTCGAAGTGCTGTCGGCGCGTTGGATTCACGGTAAGGGATCAGTTCGGCATCTGAGATATGCGTTTTGACATGTGGACAGCATCCTTGCGCACCAAGGGGATTGGGTGAGCGGGTGGCAGGGTGTGGTGGGGGCGAGGACAGTGATTCCGGGGGCACCCGGGGAACAGAGGACGGTGAGATGCATGCCATCCATGCCGGACCCGCTGCTGGAGCGGCACGCCGAGGCGCTGAGGCTCTTCGGCCAGTACGTCCACGCGGTCTCGGACGCGCAGTGGGACGCGCCGACGCCCTGTAGCGAATGGAGCGTGCGCGACCTGGTCAACCACGTCACGGCCGAACAGCTGTGGATACCGCCCCTGGTCACCGACGGCCGCACCGTCGAGGACATCGGCAGCACCTACAACGGCGATGTCCTCGGCACGGATCCGGCCGCCGCCTGGGACGAGGCCTCCGCCGCCGCGCACACCGCCTTCGAGATCCCCGGGGCGCTGGAGCGCACCGTCCGGCTCTCGTACGGGCCCGCGCTCGGGTCGGCGTACTGCTCGGAGCTGACCGCCGACTGCGTCGTCCACACCTGGGACCTCGCGCGGGGCATCGGCGCGGACGACCGGCTGCCGGACGGGCTCGTCGAGTTCTCCCTCAAGGAGGTCATGCCCTACGCCGACGGACTGGCCGCGAGCGGCATGTACGCGGCTCCGCTGGAGATCCCGGCCGGGGCGAACGCGCAGACCCGGCTGCTCGCGCTGCTGGGGAGGAGCGGCTGACGCACAACGGGCGATCGTGGACGAATAACCGTATAAAGGCATGGTCGGGAGCGCGGGGACGGCAGGGAGAGGTGGCGCGCGGTGTCGGGGATCCAGCGCACGATGGCCGAGGGCCGTGGCCCGGTCCGCTACGGCCCGCCCGCACCCCAGCCGGGTCTGCCCGTCCTGCCCGAGCTCACGGCCGTCCTCGCGGCGGCCGCCTGGCGTTCGGCCCCCGAGCCGGCCGGCGGGGGAGTGCCCGTACGGGCCGCCGCGGCCCGGCACTGGGGGCGGCGCGGGCTGCCGACCGATCCCGACCACGTGGCCGCCGGACCCGGCGCGCCCGCCCTGCTGCTGGCGCTGCTCGGTGCGTACGGCGGCGACGTCATGCTGCCCCGGCCGTGTCCCGCCTGGTGGACACCACAGGTCCGGCTGCTGGGACGGCGGGCCTACCACGTGCCCACTCCGGCCGAGTGCGGCGGCGTACCCGACCCGTACGCCCTGCTGGAGACCGTGCGCCGGGTGCGCGCCGAGGGCGGCGACCCGCGGGTGCTGCTGCTGTCCGTCGCCGACGACCCGACGGCGACCGTCCCGCCGCCCGAGCTGCTCCGGGAGGCCTGCGAGGCCGCCGAGGCCGCCGGGCTGTTCGTCGTCAGCGACGAGACCTGGCGCGACACCGTCCACCGGCCGGTCCACGGACGCCAGGGAGGGCCGGGCGGCCCGGGCGCAGCCGCACCCGGCGGGCCCCCGGGGTCCCACGACAGGCTCGTCGTGCTCAGCCCCGCCGAGATGCTGCCGGACGACACCGCGGTGCTCCTGGACCTCTCGGGCGCACTGCTGCCCGCCGGCTGGCCCGCCGCCGTCATCCGCTTCCCCGGCACCCCGCACGGCACCTGGCTGCGGGCCCGCACCCTGGACGTGCTCACCGCCACCGGCGGGTTCGTCGCGGGCCCCGTCGCCGGGGCGGCCGCGCACGCCCTCGACGAGCCCCCCGCCGTGGCGGGACGCACCGCCGCGGCCGCCGCCCTGCACGGCGCGGTGGCCCGGGCCGCGCACCGGGAACTGCTGGCCGCAGGGGTGCTGGCCCGGCCCCCGCAGGCAGGCCGCCACCTCTACGCCGATCTGACGCCGCTGCGCTCGGGGCTCGCCCGGCAGGGGGTCGGCGACGCCATGGAACTGGAGGACTGGCTGGCCGGCCGGCTCGGCGCGCCGACGCCCGGCGGGCAGCGGTTCGCGGACGAGCCCGTCGCCCCGCGGGTCCGGCTGTCGACCGGGCCGCTGCTCGGAGCCACCCCGGAGGAGCAGCTAGCGGCGCTCACCGCGGCCGACCCCCTCGCACTGCCCCACGTACGGGACTCCCTGGCCCGGCTCCGGTCGGTCCTGGCCGGGCTGTCCGACTGAGGGCCGCCCGCGAACCCGCCCGGAAATGCCGAATGCCGCCGGTGAACGGAGACTTCTCGATGAGGGATCAGACGGACGCCCCCTCGGCTTCCCGGGCGGAGGCGGAGGCGGAGGCGGAGGCCGGGGCCGGCCCGGACGTCCCCCCGGCGGCCACGCGGGCCGGTGCCGGTGCGGGTGCCGGTACCGGCGTCGGCGTCCGGCACGCGCGGCCGCGGCCGCGGCCGCTCGGCGAACACCGGCTGTGGCCGCGCTCGTTCGCGGACCGTCTGACCACCCCGTTGCCGGGGCTGCGCGCCTTCGCCCGGCTCGCCCGCGAGGGCGCCTTCCGGCCCGGCCCCGAAGGGCTGCGCGGCATCCCGGACCTGCCGTACGCGCCGGCCCCGCTGCCCGCCGTGGCCGCAGGGACGGTGTCCGTCACCTGGGCCGGGCACGCCAGCTGGATCCTGCGGATCGGCGGACTGACCGTACTGACCGATCCCGTCTGGTCCCGGCGGATCCTCGGCACCCCGGCCCGGATGACCCCCGTCGGGGTGCGGTGGGAGGAACTGCCGCCGGTCGACGCCGTGGTGATCAGCCACAACCACTACGACCACCTCGACGCCCCCACCCTCAAACGGCTCCCGCGCGCGACGCCGCTCTTCGTCCCGGCCGGTCTCGCGCGCTGGTGCCGGCGGCGGGGGTTCACCCGGGTCACCGAACTCGACTGGTGGGAGTCGGCCGAACTGGGCGGCGTACGGTTCGAGTTCGTGCCGGCGCACCACTGGTCGAAGCGGTCGCTGATGGACGCGTGCCGGACGCTGTGGGGCGGCTGGATGCTCAGCGCCGCCGAGGGGCGGGGCGACGCCGCGAAGAAGGTCTACTTCGCGGGGGACACGGGCTACGGACACTGGTTCGGCGAGATCGGACGGCGGCACCCCGGCATCGACCTCGCGCTGCTCCCGATCGGGGCGTACGCCCCGCGGTGGTGGCTGCGGGACGTCCACGCGGACCCGGAGGAGGCGGTGCGGGCCTGTCTGGACCTGGGGGCGCGGCGGATGGCTCCGATGCACTGGGGGACCTTCGTGCTCTCGTCGGAGCCGGTGATGGAGCCGCTGCAGCGGGTGCGGGCCGCGTGGGCTCGTACCGGGCTGCCCCGGGAGCACCTCTGGGACCTCCCGGTCGGGGCGTCCCGGGCCCTCTAGCCGCGGCCGGCTGCGGGCGTGCCTGCGCGGGCGAATCCCCGCAGCTCCCCTTGCCGCTGCGCGGGCGATGTCCCCGCTGCGACCCTTGCCGCTGCGCGGGCGAAGTCCCCTACCCGCCCTTCCACCGTTCCCCGGGCTCCGCCCGGACCCGTCCTGGGGCTCCGCCCCAGACCCCGGTCCTCAAACGCCGGACGGCTGGATTTGCTGCGCCCAGACCCCGCGTCTCAAACGCCGGACGGCTGGATTTGGTCGGGCGCAGTCTGCATGCGCGGCAAGCGCGAACCGAATCCAGCCGGACATAGGCCAAAATCAGCCCCTCCGGCGTTTGAGGAGCGGGGGTCCGGGGGCTGGCCCCCGGCAGCGGCGCCGCACGTGGGGCGGGTTCCGGGACCGGCCAGGTCAGCCGCGGAGGCGGCGCCAGAGGGCCGGGGCCGCGCTGATGAGCACCGTGAGGGCGACCGCCACGGCCACGCCCTTCCAGGGCTCCGCGAAGAGGGAGCCGCCCACGATGCCGATCAGGCCGTAGGTCGCCGCCCAGGCCAGGCAGGCGGGGCCGTCGCCGCGGGCGAACCGGCGCAGGGGGAGCTCCGCGAGGAGGCAGGCCAGCATCACCGGGATGCGGCCGCCCGGGAGGAGGCGCGAGACCACCAGGACCAGTACGCCGTTCTCGTCGAGCTTGCGCTGCGCCTGCGCGAGGCGTTCCGGGGTCACCCGCCGGCGCAGCGCTTCCAGCCACCGCGATCCGTTCCGCGAGTGCACCCCGCGCCGGCCCAGCCAGTACAGCGCCAGGTCCCCGGCGAAGGCGGCCAGCGAGGACACCCCGAACACCAGCAACAGCCCGAAGGGCAGCGAATCCTGGTGGAACGCCACCACCGCCGCCGTGCTGACCAGCGCGCCCGTCGGGATCACCGGCACCAGCGCGCCCAGTGCCACCAGCACGAAGAGGGTCGGATAGCCGATCGCCTGCTGGGTGGATTCCGGCGGTACCTGCGCGGCCGCCTCCGCGAGTCGGGACAGGGCCCTCACGGCAGCCGCACCCGTTCACCGTGCGCGGGCACCCGCACCGTCACCTTCGGCGCCTCCCGCCGCGCGCACCGTACGAACTCCTCGCCCGGCGCGTGGAACTCGTGCGGCCGGACCGCGTCCATCCCGATCGGCCAGTACGTGCCCCAGTGCACCGGGACCGCGGCCGCCGGCGCCAGCAGGGCCAGCGCCCGCGCCGCGCCCGCCGCGTCCAGGTGCCCGGGACCCAGGTAGGGCCCCCAGCCGCCCACCGGCAGCAGGGCCACGTCCACCGGTCCGACCTCGTCGGCCATCGAGTCGAACAGGCCGGTGTCCCCGGCGAAGTAGGTCCGCGACGAGCCCTCGATCACGTACCCGAGCGCGGGAGCGACCCGCGGGCCGAACGGCAGCCGCCGCCCGTCGTGCCGCGCGCCGACCGCCCGGACCCGTACGCCGTCCCCCACGGTCACCGCGTCGCCCGGCACGACCTCCGTGACCTCCAGCCCCCGCACCCCGGCTATCCGCGCCAGCCCCGCCACCGCGCCCGGCGCCCCGCGCGGAACCAGCAGCCGGGTCCCGCGAGCGAGGCGGGCCAGCGAGGGCAGGTGCAGATGGTCGGCGTGCAGGTGCGAGACGAGCACCGCGTCGGCGACCGCCGCCTCCGGCGGGGGCACCGCCCCGCGACGGCGCCGCAGGTGCGCCAGCCGGCGCGTGAAGAGCGGGTCCGTGAGCAGCCGGACACCGGAATCCTCGACCGTGCACGTGGCGTGGCCCCACCAAGTGATGTCCACCGGCCCCTGATCCCCTCCCTGGTCCCGCTGTCACGGGGTCCCGTCCGAGCCTAAAGGCTGCCCGCCCAAACCGCCCGGAACCGGGAAGACGGCCCGGACGCCCCCTCCTCCCCGGCGGCGGATCGGAGTAGGGTCGGGCGGCATGGATGAGCTGCGCGTGGCCGCGATCGCCAGCCTGGCCCCGCTGGAGGATCTGGACACGGATCCCTTCGCCGTCGACACCCGGAGCCAGCACGCACTGTGCGCCCGCTGGGCGGCCGACCGGGGCTACGTCGTGACCCGCCAGCTGTTCGTCTACGGGCTGCGCGCCGACCACTGCGGGCTGTGGAACGACATCGACGCCGGGCGCGTCGACCTGTTCGTCACCGCCAACCACCGGGTGCTGACCCGCGCGCTGCGCTCCGTGGGGGAATTCACCGCGGAATGCGCACGGCGCGGCGTACGGCTGGAAACCGCCGGTCTCGACGAACCGCGCTACACCTCCGCGATGAAGGCCGAGGTGCACCGCCGGCTCTCCATGCCGACCGCCGGATACGACGGCACGTAGCCCTCAGCAGCCCTCGCCGGCCCCCGGCGGACGCCGCCGCCCACCGTGGCAGCGCGCCGCCGCGCCCCTCCGTACGCACATCCGCCGCCCGTGTCACCCGGCCCTGCGGGCGCCGCTGTGCGAGCCTGGACACCGTGGGGACGGGGGCCCGTCGGCGCGGTGCGGGCCACGGTGGTGAGGCGGGCAGGGCGTGTTGCGAGGCCGGTGGCGGAGTACGGGCGGCGCCCTGGTGCGTGTGGTCATCGTCTGGGCGGTGTCCAGCCTCACGATGCTCGCCCTGGCCGGAATCCTCCCCGACTTCAGGCTCCAGGCGGGCGCGGGAGGCGACCGCGACAGCATCACTCAGATAGGTCTGACCGCCGCCCTCGGCGCCGGCGCGTTCGGTCTGCTGAGCGCGCTGGTGTGGCCCGTTCTCGTACGCGCCCTGCTGCTCGTGCCGGCCCTGGTGCTCGGCCTGCTCGTCTTCTTCCTCAACGGCTCGCTGCTGCTGATCGCGCTCAACCTGATCCCGGCCGGCCGGGGCGAGGCGGACCCCGAGACGGCGGTGGTGGTCGCCGCCGTGATGTCCGCCGTCGCCTCCGCGACCTCCACCGCGCTCGCCGTCCGGGACGACGAGGCCTACCGGCGCCGGCTCTACCGGCTCGCCGACCGCCGCCGGCGCCGCCAGCGCCGCGAGGGCATGCCCGGGGCCGACGAACGCGCCCCCGCCGTGGTGTTCCTGCAGCTCGACGGGGTCGGGTACGAGGTGCTGCGCCGCGCGGCCGGCAGCGGCCTGATGCCGACGGTGGCCGACTGGCTCGACCGCAGCCACCGCATCACCTCCTGGCGCACCGACTGGTCCAGCCAGACCGGCGCCAGCCAGCTCGGCATCCTGCACGGCTCCAACTTCGACGTCCCGGCCTTCCGCTGGTACGAGAAGGACACCGGCGAGGTGGTGGTCTGCAACCGGCCCACCAGCGCCGCCGAGCTCCAGCGGCGGGCCGTCGAACGCACCGGGAACGGGGGCCTGCTCACCCTCGACGGGGCCAGCCGCGGCAACCTCTTCAGCGGCGGCGCCGGCCAACTGGCGCTCGTCCTGTCCGTCTCCGCCCGGCGGGGCCCGCACAACCGCTCCCGCGCGGGCTACTTCGCGTACTTCTCCGACCCGGCCAACGCGGTCCGCACGGCGCTCTCCTTCGTCGCCGAGGTGGCCCGCGAGATCACCCAGTCACTGCGCGGCCGCCTGCGCGGGGACCGGCCACGGGTCGCCCGCGGCGGGCTGTACCCGCTGATCCGGGCCTTCGCGACGGTGGTGGAGCGCGACGTCGTGGTCGCCGCGGTGATCGGCGACATGCTGGCCGGGCGCGCCGCGGTCTACGCCGACCTGGTCGCCTACGACGAGGTCGCCCACCACTCCGGCCCGCGCTCGCGGGACACCGAGCAGGTGCTCGCCCGGCTCGACCGCAGCCTCGCGCTCATCGCCCGGGTCGCCGAGCACGCGCCCCGGGAGTACCGGATCGTGCTGCTCTCGGACCACGGCCAGAGCCCGGGGGAGACCTTCCTCGCCCGGTACGGGCTCACCCTGAAGGACCTGGTCCGCGCGGGCTGCGGGCTGCCCGTGTCCCGGAAGGCCGGCCGTACGCACAGCGGCGCCGAGGCACGGGCCGCCGTACGGGCCGCCCTGCACCGGCCGGTGGAGGAGACGGACGAGGAGGTGCGACCCGGGGCGGGTCCCGACCCGGTGGTACTGGCCTCCGGCAACCTCGGGCTGATCTCCTTCCCGGACCTGCCCGGCCGGGCGTCGAGGGAGCGGATCGAGCGCGCGCACCCGGCGCTGCTCTCCACACTGGCGAACCACCCCGGGGTGGGGTTCCTCCTCGTCGACGGGACCGTCCTGGCGGCCGACGGGGCCGAGGCGCGGCTGGACGAGCCGGGCGCGGCGGAGGCGCTGCTGGCCCCCTTCGGACCGGGCGCGGCGCGGGCGGTCCGGCGGACGGACACCTTCCCGCACGTGGCCGACGTGATGGTGAACTCGGCCTACGACCCGCAGACGGGCGCGGTGCACGCCTTCGAGGAGCAGATCGGCTCGCACGGCGGCCTGGGCGGGGAGCAGGGCCACCCGTTCCTGATGTGGCCGGTGGAGCTCTCCGAGCCGGTGTACCGGCCGGACGGGGAGCTGGTGGGCGCGGAGGCGGTCCACGAGGTCCTGCGCCGCTGGCTCACCGAGGCGGACGGCCCCCAGATCCCGGTCCCCCCGGAGATCTCCGTCGCCCCGGGCAATGATCCGGCGCCCGCAGCCTAGATGAATGAGTCCAAGGGATCGCCTGCGGACATGAGACGAGGGCGTCCAACGCCGATGTGTGACGAACGACCTGGACACCCTCGCAACGGCACTCTATGCCCGGATCGACGACGAGTTGAAGGCTTCGCC
>NZ_JALGBX010000041.1 GCF_022808175.1 Streptomyces sp. AP-93
ACCGACACCCAAACCCGTGAATTGGTGCGGAAAACGACTCACGTGGTGCCGGAACAACTCACAACCAGATCACTAGGCGGGCGACGGCTGCCTGGGACAACCCCGTGTGCTTCCGGAAGAGGCGTACCACGACACCGAAGTCCCACTCGGCTGCCGCAGTTCGTACCACGGGATCGGCCCAGAAGGCAGGGTCCAGACGTCGGATCGGGTCGCGCTGGCAGGGGGCGCAGTGCGTACCAGCGTTGGACCGGCTCAGGACCGTGCCGCACTGCGGGCATCGTCGTCTGTCGGGGCTCCCCATGACCGGCATTCTCCCGCTCAACACGACGTCATGTGACGAGACTTCCGCGATCACGCATAAACGCTCATCACCCGGCGCCGATGTCCCTGGGATCGTGAACCGTACCCAGTCGTGAGGCCCTGCTGTCGGCCTCTCGTACGACGAAGGAGACGCCCCCAGTGACACCACAGGCTGTTTCACCACCCCTAGCGGGAACACCCCCGCTATCCCTGGCCTGGCAGACCCTGGCCGACGGACTGATGACCCAGCGGCTGTACCTGCACCTCGACGAGTGGCGCTCGGGCGTCGCCGCGGGTGGCCGGCTCGCCGACATCGAGGACATCGGTCCCGCGCACCTGGCCGGCCGTCCCGGTCTGCAGCCCTCCACCGAGGCACGGGAGCTGCTGAGCTCCAGTGGCCTGGGCTACTGGTACGACCTTCCACGGCAGCACGGCGCCGAGTGCACCGGGCCCGGGAGCCCCCTTCAGGCGGAGGCGCACCGCACGGCCTGGCGTATCTCCGCTGAGGGCTCTGCCGCACCGTGGCGCGAGGCCGTGGCCGTAGCCTGCGAAGCAGCCGCCTGGTGGGTCGGCTTCTTCGCCGTCATCCGCCACCGCGGGGTCCATCACCTCACCCTTGAGCCGCACCCGAGCCCCCTGCATGCACAGGCCCTGGTGCCGGCTGTGCGCGCCGTCGCGGTGGGCATGGCCACCAGGGTCCTCGAGGCCGCGCTGCGGACGGCGGAGCCCTCTGATCTCCGGTCCGCCTATTGCCGTGCGATCGAGTTCGGAATCGAGGCTGAGCTGGAGCTTCCCGAGCTGCTTGACGAGCTTGGCGAGCTCCGGCTCGTGGACCTGGTCTCCACGAGTGCCCGGTGGCGGGGCCGGTTCACGAAGTACACGGGCGGCACCGGAGCGGGGCAGGTGGAGTAATGGGTCACCCCTTCATCGTCATCGAGGGCCTCGACGGCACCGGCAAGACGACCCTCCGCAAGGGCCTGTTCCGCCTCTGGGAGGGCCTGTACGGCATGACGCCGCTGTGCACCCTCACCACCAACTTCCTCGCGCCGGCGGCCGCGCCGGACATCATCGCGGGCAAGTACCAGCCGACCTCGGCGAACAGGGACGCCTATCTCGCCGCCATCGTGGCGGACAAGGGCGCCACCCTGGAGCGGCTCGTACTGCCGCAGCTCGCGGAACGCCCGGTCATCTCGGATCGGTGGCTCCTCAGTGAGCTCGCGTTCTTCCAGGTCAAGCACGGCATGAAGCCGGCCGAGACCTATCGGCTGCTCGCCCCGTCCGTCGCTCACGCTCCGCACCTGACCTTCGTACTCGATCTCAGCCCGATCGATTCCCTGCAACGTGCGCACGCCCGCTCAGGGGACGCTGTCCGTGCCGACTGGGATGTGGAAGACGTCCAGAGCCGGGTCCGCGAGGTCTACACGGCCGTGCTCTCCGACGCCGGCGCCTTCCCGCTGCTCGGGGAAGTGGTGCGCCTCGATGCGGCCCGGCCTCGGGCTGAGGTCCTTCTCAGCGCCTGGGACGCGCTGCGCGAACGGGGTCTCCTGCCGGTTATCAAGAGAGGTGGGGGCGAAGATGCCTGAGCAATCCGCTGATGCCCTTCGGCTGGCCATGCGTACCAGGGAGAGGGGTCGCCCTCTTCTCGCCGTCGGCGCGGTCAACGCGATCGCCGCCCGGCTGGCGGCCGAGGGCGGCTTCGACGCCCTGTGGGTGAGCGGCCTGGAGGTCTCGGCCGCGGCCGGCCTGCCGGACGCGAACGTTCTGGGTCCCCGCGATCTCGCGGATGTGGTCACGTCTGTCTCGCGGGTGACCGCGCTTCCGGTGATCGTGGACGTCGACAACGCGGGCGGCGCCGTCACGACCGCGGAACGCACGTCGGCGGACCTGCTGCGGGCGGGTGCCACGGCGGTATGCGTGGAGGACAGCAGTTATCCGAAGTGCAACAGCTTCTCCGCCCACACCTCCCAGGGTCTCGCCTCGCGCGACCTGCTCTGTCGGCAGCTGCAGACGATCCGGAAGTCGGTCGGCGACGAGCTCGTTCTGATTGCGCGTACCGAGGCACTGATCGCCGGTGCCGGACTCGAAACCGCGAGGGACCGCGCTAAGGCGTACGCGGAGGCCGGGGCCGACGCGGTCCTCATTCACTCCAAGGACACCACCGGCCAGGAGGCGTTGGCTGTCGCCCGCGCCTGGGACATCGACCTTCCGCTCGTGAGCGTGCCGACGGCCTTCCCTGGCGTCACGGCCCAGGAGCTCGGTGCGGCCGGGTACGGCCTGTGCATCTACGCCAACCAGCTCAGCCGTGCCGCGCTGGCGGGGATGCGTGGGGCGATCCGCCGCTTCAGCACCGCCGGGACGTTCACGTCGTCCCTCGGGGCTCCGCTGGCGAGCGTCGGGGATCTGTTGGCCATAGGGGAGCCGGAGGCTGTGTCATGCCTCTGACGGCACCACTGCCCCGGATCAGTGTCTCGGTGAAGGCCGCGGTGATCCGGGAAGGGGCGGTCCTGCTGCTGTCGTACGACGACCACTCGGGGTTCCACTACAACCTTCCCGGCGGCAAGGCGCGAACCGGCGAGCGCTTACGCGAGGCCGTCCGCCGCAAGGTTGCCGAGGAGACCGGGCTGGACGTCGTCGCCCGCCGTCTCCTGGGCGTCGTCGAGTACGTCCCTTCCTCTTGGAACGGGGAGTTCGGGGACGTGCAGAAGGTGCAGTTCAACTTCCTGGCCGAGTCTCTCGACCACGCCGAACCGAGGATGTCAGACCCCCCGGACCCGATCCAGGTCGGTTTCGAGTGGCTTCCGGTGGACCGGCTCCCCGAGGTGTATCTGCTGCCGAGAATCAATCAGCCCTTGCTCAGCGCCCTGCGGGGAGAGCTGGACGACCCCTTCATGGACACATGGTGATCATCGTGGATTCCCGTCTCCAGAAACTGCGCGACTGGCTGCTGCGCCAGCATTCCGGCACGGTCTGCGCGGACCGGCTCCGCGTGATCGCGGCGGAACTGGTCAGGATCACCGAGCAGAAGGTGCCCGGCGCTGTCGTGGAACTTGGCACCTACCGCGGAGCCACGGCTTTGTGGATGAGGGCGGTCCTCGACTCGCTCGGTGGCCATGACCGAACGATCTACGTCTACGACTCCTTCCAGGGGCTGCCGTCACCGGGCGTGGAGGACTCCGAGCACCTTGCGGAAGGCGAGCTTCTCTCCTCACCGGCCGAGGTCCATTCGCTCCACACGTCATGGGGAGCCCGACCCCCGGTGATCCACCCCGGCTCGTTCTACGAGTCCCTCCCGAGATCGCTTCCGGACGAGGTCGCCTTCGCCTACCTGGACGGTGACTTCTACGCCTCTACCCTCACCGGCCTGGAGAACTGCGTCCCCCGGCTCGTAACCGGCGGCGTGCTCATGGTGGACGACTACGCGGACACGGAGGTCAATCCGCGGGCGTGGGACGGCCTTCCTGGCGTGAAGCGGGCCTGCGACGCCTACTTCGGTGTCCCCTCCCCCATGACCGTGATAGTCGGTGAAGGTGATCTCGCCTTCGGCCGGTACGAGAGGAAGACGGCATGACGGCCGGTGTGCTGGTCCTCGGCGGGGCCATGGATGCCGCGAGCCTACGCACAGCCGTCAGCGAAGTCGGCCTGTTGGAGGCCGAGGAGGTGCCTTCCGCCTGTGCCTCGGATTCCGTCTCGATCCTGATCCTGCGCTCCGGAGTACGGCTCGGTGAATCCGAGCTGCGGCGGCTGCCCCGACTGCGGCACGTCGTGCGGTGTGGCTCCGGTACGGACCATATCGATCTCGAGGCACTGGCCCGCCGTGGTATCGGGCTGCACCGCAACGCCTCCGCCAGCGCGCCGGCCGTCGCTGAGTGGGCCCTCGCAGCCGCCTTGGCGCTGACCCGTCGCATGCCGCTGGGGCACAACGCTCTCCTGGCCGGCGTGCACGACAAGCACGCCTGCATGTCCGTACCGCTGGCCGACATGACCATCGGCATCTGGGGTGCCGGGCCCGTCGGGCTCGCCGTCGGCCGCGCCCTGGCGCCCCATGCCAGCAGCGTCTCGTACTCCTGGTGGCCGTCGAACCCGCTCGACGTGACGGAGCTGTCCGCCGAGGCGCTGATGGAACGGGCGGCGATCCACGTGGTCGCCCTCCCCCTGCGCGCCAGCACCAGGGAGTTCATCGGCCTGAAGTTCCTTCGTCGTACGGAGAACATCCGCCCGCACGTGATCTGCGTGGGCCGGGTTGAAACTCTGGATCTCCCGGCCTGCATGGCTGCTCTCGCCGAGGGGCGCCTTTCCGGACTCGCTGTCGACGCGATCGAGCGCGAGCACGTGGACGAGCTCCAGGGCATCACAGAGCCCATGAACCTGCTCGTCTCCCCCCATATCGGAGCACAACGATCTGACGTCCGGGCCGGGCTGGACTCCTGGGCGGTGGAGCTCGTGCGCCGCCTCGTCACCGACGAACAGCCGGCCTTCCCCGAAGGAGGGACGGGATGAGCCTGTCGGTCCATCGACGCCAGAAGATCGCTGAAGACGTCGCGGAGTCCCTCCTGGAGGCCGGGCAGGCCGAGGAGGTGTGGCTGGAGGGCGCTCTGGCATGCGGTCTCGCCCACGCGACCAGCGATGTGGATCTCCGGGTCATCGTGAGCGGCGCGTCCGAGCGCTGGGAGTCGAAGATCGTCGACGGTGTGCGGGTCGACTTCCAGGCTTCGTCTCGCAATGAGGTGGAGCGCCTCAGGGCGCTGCTAACAGCCTTCGACGTACGCCGCGATCACCTCGACACCTTCCGTCGCGTGCGGGGAGCGAGAGGCGAACTGCTGCGTCTGCGCACCGCCTTGGCCTACGACGGTGGCGCGTGGCACCCCGTCCTGACCGAGGATGAGTGCGCCGGCTACCGGCGCTGGGCCCTGGCCGACCAGGCGGAAGTCGCCGCAAGCCTCGCGGAGGACTTGGTCGGTCTGCTGCTCGACCGGCTGACCGCGCCGATCCAGGTGACCGTCCAGAAGTTCGAGCTTTGCCTGCTCGCACTGCACTGCGCCGCGTCCGGCCAGCCGGTGCTCGGTGATAAGTGGCTCCCGCTGGTCGCAACACTCTCCGAGACCTCGCTGCCTTCTCCCGCGCTCGCACCCAGCACCCGGGACTGGGCCTGGTTCCGTCCTGCCCAGCGGATTCTCACCGAGGCGCTCCTCTCCTGCTGGCCCGTCCACTGCGCACCCGGCACGCCGCCGGACCTGGGCGATCCGTTCGCCGGCTGGCTTCCCCAGCGCTACGCCGACGGCTGGTTTCTGCGCCGTGGTGACGTCCACGTGCCCGTGACGGAACCCGCGCTGCTCGGCTGGTGCGCCGCCATCGACGCCGCCGACTCCTGACCGTCCCCATCCCTCATCGTGCCCTTGGAGGCTTGCGATGCACGCCCGCACGATCGAATCGCTGTACGCATCGCTGCCCGAGACCGGGATGGACACCGCCGTGTCCGTGATCCTGAAGCTCCGGGGCGAGACGTGCGACATCGACTGCCTGTACTGCTTCGAAAAGCGCAAGGAAGCACCGGGCGGCGCCCGGATCAGCGCCGACCAGGTGGACCGGCTGGCCAAACTGTTCGGAGCCCGCCCAGTCTGCGTCGAGCTGCACGGCGGCGAACCGCTGACCGTCGGCCGGGAACGCATGGCTGAGATCCTGGACGCGCTGGCCGCCCAGCCCAACGTCAAGCAGGTTTCGCTCCAGACGAACGGCGCCCTGCTGGACGAAGGCTGGCTCGACTTGTTCGAGGCGCACTATCCCGACATCCGGTTCGGTATCTCCCTGGACGGCGATGCTCTGGGGAACTCCTGGCGGGTCGACTACGAGGGCCGTCCCACCTACCCGCAGGTCGCCAAGGCGCTGACCCTGCTCGGCAGGCGGGGCCTACGGGCGGGGGTGATCAGTGCCGTCACCCCGAACGTACTCGGGCGAGCGGACGAGGTCATCGATCACCTGGCCTCGTTCGACGCGGTCACCACGGTCAGTCTGGTGCCCTGCTTCGACGCCGCTGTCACCCGCTCCACCATGGCGGCGGGACGAAGGACGACACCCAGCAGGCAGCTGCAGAACGCTGCCATCGGCCCGGCCGGACCGGCGTGGGCGGTCACGCCACTGCAGTACGCGGACTTCGTCCTCGAAGCCACAGCCCACTGGGCCACTTCGGGAGCCTTCCGCCGGTTCAAGCTCGAACCGGTCGTCTCAACCATTCGCCGGCTCAAGGGAGGCCAGACGGCGTCCTGCCACTTCTCCGACCTGAAATGCGACCACGTCTTCACGGCCTACCCGGACGGCCGGCTCGGCACCTGCGACGAACTGCCCTGGCCTGAGGCGAAGCTGGCCCAGCTCGCGGACATCGGCTCCGAGGCCGAGGTCGCAGCAGCGCAGGCTCGCCTTCCTCTCCTCCAGGAGTCTCGGTCCCTCGTCGCGAAGTGCGTGAGCTGCACGTACCGCACGACGTGTGGGGCCGGCTGTCTCGCGGTCCGTCGGCGCTTCGCTCAGGCTGATGCGGACGACGAGTACTGCGCGCACCGCATGCGCCTGATCGACGGCGTCGCGGCCCTGCTCGCCCAACCCGACCACCCAGAAGGCGTTCTCTGCCGACACTGGCGCTGGCGCCCGCGGCACCCGAACGCGATGCACCACGTGTCTGCCTTCCTCACCCGCTGGGACGACCCGGTCGCCCCGCGTACGCCCGCACGCCTGAGCACCAGCCCGTACGGCAACATCAACACCGTCGGCTTGCCAGGAATCCACGAGGCCGACGACCTCGATCCCAATCACCCCCAGTGGCAGGAAGGCATCGAGCCCCGGGTCCGTCCCATCGTCGAAGCCCTCACCAGCGGCTGGGGCGCAATCACCTACGACAGCTGCGGCGGCCACTCCTACACCGGACTGCCGGACGCCGAGCCCCGCCTCCTGAATGTCGGCCTCCTGCCCCGCGACAGGGAGGAGTACGCGGAACTCGCGTCCAGGCTCTGCCGCATCACGGCGCGAGCGACAGCCGTCCTCCCCGGCTCCTCAGTACTCGAACTCCACCGCGGCCACCTCACCTGCCAGACCACAGGGACCACATACTCCGTCCTCGACCTGCAGCTCGCGCCCGCCCCAGGAAGCAATCACCACCAGTACTACCTGGAACTCGACGAGGCGGCCAGCCGCCTCGGTGACGTGCTGACAGCACCTGGACCCGGCAGCGCCGAGGTCAGGTGCGCGTGCGCTGGAACGAGCATGCCCGAAGGGATGGCCAGACCTTGATCCACATCGCCGAGACGCTTGGAGTCCACAGCTTCGAGGGTTTCCTCACCCCAGCCGCTATGAACGATCTGCTACAGATCATGGACCGAACCCTCGCGGACCGCGGCCGGCAGCACTTCGACGCCGAACGCCGCTCATCTATCCACGAAATCCCCGGTCACACTGCGGCCGAAGCCCAGGCCGTGTACGAACCGGCCGGCCGCGTCGAAGTGACCAGCATCCCGGGCGAAGCCGCCGCCCTGCTGGACCATGGGCTCGCCGCGGTGTTCCCGCGTATCCGCCAGGCGCTGCCCTCGGTCAGCGGGCACCGCCCGTGGATGTATCTCGAGTACGGCCCCGGCCAGCACATCACCCCGCACGCGGACGGCATCGCCCCCGACCCGCACACCCGGCCCCGGCAGATCGCCGCCGCCACGGTCACCCTCGACACGCCGCACGCCGGAGGCGCCTTCTACGTCGAGACCACCGGGAGCACGGCCCTGTGGTCCTCGACCGCGCCGACACCTGCCACGGGATACCAGTCGTCCATGCGCTTCATCCACGACGGCGCCGACAACTCCTCCCCGTGGTTTCGCATTATGCCCCGCACACGCTGGACGGCCAACCCCGCTCCGGGAACCCTCACCGCCTTCGGAAGCCAGCTCATTCACGGCACCGAACCCGTCGAGACCGGCCGCATCCGCAAGTTCCTGACGCTACTGGTCTCGGAGTGAGCCGGTGCTCCCGGCGATCAGGGCGCCACCCCGCTCTGCGCAACCAGCAGCCCCAGCAAACCCATGACGTCGAAGGAGCAGCACGTGACCGAACGGCAGAACTTCGCGGAGTTTCTCGCCTCTGTGGAGGCCGTCCGCGAGGACGACCCGATCCGCATGACCGCCCACACGTCCAACGCGGCCACCGAGGACTGGCCCCCGACCGCGGCCACCGAGCCCGAGCAGCAGTCCTGACCCAGCACCCCGGAGGCCGACAGACTCGTCGGCCTCCGGGGCCCGCCGTAAGGAGCCGACATGTACCCCGTCACCACGGAGAGCTTGTTCACCCTCGACGGACTCTCCGACCACCGCCGCCATCGCATCAACCGCATCACAGCTGTCCTCGGCGCGCCGCTGAGCCCGGACACCCGCGGCTACGCGCTCGCCCATCATCTCCTCGAAGGCGCTGAACAGGCTGCCCGAGCCGAGCACGACGGCCTCCTCACCTGGTACCGCACCGCGAGCCACGACCAGCTCGGCCACCTCGCCGAAGGTGACCACCTGATCCTCACAGCGAACCCGGAGAACCGGCTCCGATCCAGCCTCTCCGACACCGAGTACTACCTGATCACTCCCAACAGCGCGCCGGCACCGCAGGACGTCCGCAACCTCGTACGAGCGGCGCTCGCCTCGGCGACCCAGCACGGTTTCGGTCCGCTCCTCGGCGAGCACGCCCCGATCATCTGTCTTCTCGACCACCGCGGCCTGTACGACACCCTGCACAGCTGGACCCTGTCCCGCCTCCCCGGCACCGTCTACACGGACTACACCGACCACCCCGAGACCCTGGCCCGCGACCTCATCCACGAAGCCGCCCACAACTGGCTCAACGACGCCCTCGCCCTCCACGAGATCAAGCTCCCGGACGACGTCACCTACTACTCCCCCTGGCGCGCCATGCACCGCCCGGTCTACGGCTTCCTCCACGCGTGCTGGGCCTTCTCCCTGGCGTCCCTCTACTCCAAGCAGGCACTCGCCACCGCCCCCCAGCCCGCGGCTTCAGCCCTCGAGGCCTTCTTGGAGCAGCAACTGCACCATCTCGACGCCGCTCATCAGCACGTCGACGCTGCGGCGGCCAGCCTCCCCAGCACCGAACTCCGTGCACGCATCCGGGAAGCGACCGTTCGGGCTCGAGCGCTCCTGAATGGCAGCGCGCGGACGCCGAATCTCGGCGAATAGGGACTGGAAACCGCGGGCCCCATATTTGAATGCGCCAGCAGGACCGATCGCGGTAACTTCGCCCTTTCCATTCCGCGCCGATCAACCCAGCCAAAAGATCATGGGAGTGTCTCGGCATCATGAGCCGCTTGAGCGAGTCCGTCACCCGCGTCATGCAGATCCTCGAGGGATCGGACCTGGGCGCGGACTATACGGTCGCTCAGGTCCTGGACGAGACAACAGCCCGGCGCTCCCTCGACCTTTCCGACCTCTCGCCCCAGGAGCAGGCCGCCCTGGTCGAAGGGCGTGCGATCAACATGATCCCCTCGGCCGCAGCGCTCGCCGAGAAGATCACCGCGGCCCAGGCAGCCCGCCGTCCCTTCGTTGTCAAGTACGGCATCGACCCGACCTCGCCGGACGTGCACCTCGGCCACGCGGTGCCGATCATCATCGCGAGCCGGTTCCAGCGCATGGGCCACCATGTCGTCTTTATCATCGGCGACGTCACGGCGAAGATCGGTGACCCTTCCGGCCGTTCCTCGGAACGGCCCGCCCTCACCGACGGGGACATCGCCCGGAACCTCAGCACCTACCAGCAGCAGGTCACGCCGTTCATCGACTTCGAGCGGGCCGATCTCCGCTTCAACGGCGAGTGGCTGAACAAGGTGAGCCTGCCGCAGCTCGTGGAGATCCTGGCCCGCGTGCCTGTCTCCATGTCCCTACAGCGCGAGGACTTCCGAACCCGGCTCGCCGAGGGGCAGGGCCTGTCCGTCGCCGAGTTCGTCTACTCCGTCGTCATGGCCATGGACTCGGTGGCCATCACCGCAGACGTCGAGCTGGGCGGCGTGGACCAACTCCTCAACCTCCAGATGTGCCGCAAGGTCATGGCGATCTCGGACCAGAAGCCGGAAATCGTCATCACCACCCCGCTCATTGAGGGCACCGACGGCACCGGCGCCAAGATGAGCAAGAGCAAGGGCAACTACGTCGGCCTCACCGCCTCCCCGGACGACGTCTACGGCCGCATGATGTCCATCCCCGACCACCTCACCGATCCTTACCTGAAGCTGCTCACAGAGTGGACGGACGAGGAGATCGAGGTGATCACCAGGCGCCTGGCCGAGGGCACCGCGCACCCCATGGCGGTCAAGCACATCCTCGCCGGCGACGTGGTAGCCGCCCTCCACGGCCTGGGCCGCCCAGGCCGCCCGAGCTGAATTCAGCGCCCGCTTCTCCAAGCGCTCCTTCGGCGACACCCAGAACCTGCCGGTCGTTTCCCTGAAGGAACACGCCGAGACCCCTCTCGGCACCCTGCTGAGCCAGACCCTGGGATTCGCACCCAGCCTCTCGGCGGTCCGCCGCATCGCCCAGCAGAACGGCCTCCGCCTGATCAGTGAATCCAACGGCGAACAGCACACTGTCCAGCTCACAGCGCTCTCCGTGCAACAGACGCTGGCCGTGGTCCTGACTGAGGCCGGCGCAGCCGACGGCGCCGACCTCTACCTCAAGACTGGCCGCAAGATCGCCCGCATCAACGCCTGACAACGACCCCGGGTGCGCCTCACCGGCGCGGTGAGGCGCACCCGTCCAGCACCCAAATACATAGCCTGACTCTGGGGTGCGTATGGATACAGCTCGGGGCCACCGCTTCTGCCGTTTGCGCCCCGCGCTCGCGAGACATTCCCGGCCGACACCACGTCGATCGATCAGTTCTCGAACGCGGGGATCAGCTGTCCGGCGGTGGCCTCTGTCAGGAGGCTCTGCGTGCTGGGGTGCCGCTCGTAGACAGCATTGATCTCCCGGGATGCGGCCGTGTCGTCGTAGGGCAGCGCGAGCTGTCGGGCAACAGCGTCTCTGAGCGCGTCGGCCAGGCCTTCGTCCAAGTCGGCGAAACGTAGTCCCTCGACGATGCCCGTCCCCGAATCGACGAGCACCATGTATACGGGGAAGGGCTCTCCTGCTCGACCCGGCACCCCGAGAATGCGGTCACGCTGTCTGTGCGCCTCCCAGGGAGAGTCTCCCCAGCCGAGAGACTCGGGCCGGAATCCCGGCCTCGTCGGCGCTTCGAAGCGGTAGCACCACATGAGATGCCTGTCGCCGGGGACGAGGGCGAACGCTGCCGCCCCCGTGCCGAACGCGGCCCGCTCACCGGGCGTGAGACCGTCGAACGCATAGATGATCTCTACGTACGCCTCGCTGAGTACGAGATTGGCTGCGGACTTCGGCCAGTTGACCTGCTTCGGGTATGGAGCGCCTACCTCCAGTGAATACCCCATGAGCTGTCCCCTCCCCAGTCTGTAGCCCCAGACCGGCTGATCGATTCTGTTATGGTGCCGAGTCTCCGTACGACGGAGGCCCGTGGTCATCCGTGCTTCGGGCGGCGGTTGACCGGGCTACTACCCGCCGGATGCGGTCTTGGTTCCTCCGCCGTGTTTGGTCACCCGGGGGCGGCACCGGATACGGACGGCGCCGTAGGTGAATGCCGGGTCGGTGGCCTTGCTCGACCAGACGTACGCCTCGCCGGGGCCGAGCTGGGCCAGCTGCTCGGCGGTGAGTCCGGACAGGGCCGCGTTCGCCTTCTGCAAGTGCTTCAGCCATGCCGGGGAGGTGGACTTGTGCAGGATCACGTGGTTGGACAGCTCGATGAGCTGGACGGGCACGGAGGGAGGGTCCTGGCTCGCCACAAGGACGCTCATGCCCTTGTGCCGCATTTCTCGGACTGTCTCGACGAGACCGGCCACGAGGTCGGGACTGTCGATGTACTTGTGTGCCTCGTCGAAAACGACCAGCTTGTTGAAGCGGCGATCGCCGTCCCGGGCGTCGGCGAAGAGCTGCATGAGGACGACGAACAGGCCGAGAGCGTCGTCCTTCTCGATGAGATCGTCGCGGAGGTCGACGATGACGAGCCGGCCGGGACGGATCTGGCTGGTGAGCCGGACGCTGTCGTCGATGTACTCCTCGGCGAGGTCAAGCCGGTCTTCGGCGAGGTCCTTGATGTGGTCGGGCATCCGCGAGTCGGCCAGCTCCTGACGGATCGCGTCGAGACTCAGGTCGCTGCGCCGCTTACGGATGGCCTTGGCGATCTGCTTGATGTAGGTGGACCGGTTCCCGACGGCGCCGAGGAGAAATTTCCAGTGCTCCGCCTTGAGCTCAGCCGAGGAGAAGGCCAGTGGCTGCACCTCAATCCCGGGGTACTCCGCGCGGCGCTCATCCACCTGGGCCTCAGGCGCAAGAAGCAGGACGTCGGTCAGCGCCCGCGGTTCTGCCCCGTAGCGTTCCTTGAGGACGGCGAGTTGGGCGCTGTCGTCGTTGGGATGCACCATAGAAGTGAACTCGGGCGCGTAGTCCTGGGTCTTGCTGTAGTGGAAGACCACAGTGGCCAGCGGGTGCGGGAGGTTGTTGACCGGCGGGGCAGACAGGGAGGCCCCCTCGATGATGCTGCCCAGGGTGTAGCTCTTGCCTCCTCCCTGGACTCCGAAGAGGCTGATCGTATGGGTCTCGTCGAGATCGAGAGCTACCGTGCGGCCGGCTACCTCGCCCAGCACGCCGTGCTGGGGTGAGGGGCGGGTGACTCCGAGGAAGACGTCGGGCTGCGGGGTTCCAGTGACGAGCGGGCGCACGGGTGGTGCGGCGGGGCCCGGGGCGTCGATGGTGGGCGCGTGGTGGAAGCTCCGCGGGTCGAGCACTGTGGCAGAACGGGCGGGCCGATCGGCGGATTCGAGCGTCGGGTCGGCCAGCCTGCCGGGAGAGGGCTCCTCTCGTTCGTTCCTGTCTGCCATCGGGTGTACCGGCTCCGATGCTGCGGCGGCGTCCGGCGCGGAAGCGCTGGGCTGTTCCGGCTCCGACTCCGGCTGGCCCTCCGCCGGCGGTGCGTGACGCGCTCCCGAGAGGCGTGGGGCGTCGGCCTCGGCGGCCTGGGCCGGTCCGTCAGCCGCGCCGCTCGCGGGCTCTGCGGCTGCCCGGCCCTCTTCCCTTCCCTCCTCCTCGTCCGTCACCGCAGGGTCCTCCGCACGGAAGCCCGCGTCGGCGAGACGCGGGACGGACAGCCGCAGCAGGGCCAGGGTGGGTGCGGTGGCCGCTCCGTCCAGATCCGGTGCCGCGTCGTCTTCCTCCGCCGAGGACCCGCCATTACCGCCGGTGCCGCCGGATCCTGCGTCCGGGAAGGCCCGCGCGCCGGGTCGCACCGTGGGGATCGCCCGGACCAGTTCGTCGATCAGATCACTGCCGATCCGGTGAAATTCGACACCGTCGTCGGTCTCCCGGTCGGTTCCGGTCCGGGCGAGGTCGAAGATCAGGCCGCTCCGGGTGAACCGTAGCCGGTAGCCGTCGTCGAGGCTGTCGAGCAGCTGGTGTGCGGCCGTACGGGCGCTCAGGTTCATGCTGCCGTGGCGGGCGGCCCTCTCTAGGTAGAAGCGGAGCATGGAGCCGAGTGCGAGGTTCTTGACCGGGCGGTCGACGCGGTCGGGTGCGCTGTGGGCGGGGTCGAAGGATTCGGCGAGGACGGACCGGCTCCGCTCCAACTGTTGGCCGACTTTGGCCTTGAGGCGCTGGTAGGCGCTGATGTCGTCGAGCGCGGTATAGCACTTCACTTCGACGAGGCGGCAGGTGATGGTCCGTTCCTGTGCATCGAGGTGGAAGAGGGCGAGGTCGCTGCGCTGGAAGGAGAGGGCGTCGCCGAGTTCGCGGGCCTGGCGGCGGGCTTCGGCATACAGCTCAGGGTGGGCGTCGAGGGGAACGACGATCTGGTTGTGCAGGACGTCCTGGTAGTCGAGGTAAAGGCGGGCCAGGGACAGTCCGAGGACCTCGGTGCGCTGGTTGGGTGCGGTGGAGGCCAGCTTGAAGGCGAGATTGCCGGATAGCAGCCGGAGCTGGTCAAAGAAGGAGTGGAGGTGACGTTCCTCGACGTCGAGGCCGTGTTGCCGGGCCGTGGGACCGAGCAGGGTGCGCAGCTCGTCGATCGAGTTGGAGCTCACCATGATCTGGTGCCCGAGTCCGTTGCCCGGAGAGGGCGCGTAGTCGATGACGTACTCGGGCCTGCCGTGCTGTCCGGCGTGGTCGAAGTATTCCAGGCCGAGGGTCCGGTCGATGGTGACGACCCAGTCGCCGGTCTGGTGGGCCTGGTAGAGGAGGGCCCGATCGGCGGTGTCGAGGGAGAGGACGGTGCACGGGACGTTCCGCGGCGCCTGCCCCGCGGTGGCCACGCAGGCGGCCGCGGTGGCGAGCAGCGCGGGCAAGCGGCTCATCAGGGTGGCGAGGTCCTCGACGTCCTCCATGGCCGGGGCCGTGCCGTGCCGGGGGGCGGTGCGCCAGACGATCTGCTGGTCGCTGTCCTCGTAGGTGGAGGCAGTCGTCTGCACCAAGCCGTGTACGGGGGCGTGGGCGATGTCCAGGCGCGGGGTTGAGGAGTGCTGTTCGCCGCCGAAGGCGTCGATGAGGACGGTGAGGTGGGCGTCGAACTCGGCGGGCTGCCGGATGAACTCCTCCACAGCCCTTACCGAGTGGACGAGCTTCGCCGTACGGGCCGCACCGGTCGTGTGCAGGAACGCCTCGGCCTCGGCGGAGGCGATCTGGCTCTGGGCGCTCTGCAGTTCCGTCAAGGCTGCCCCGGTCTCCGGGGCCTCCGGGTCGGTCACGCACAGGCGGATGTCGTACGTGAGGTCGCGGGTCCGAGCGCGGCGCTGCAGTTCGAGGAGGGCGTCGGCGACGATCTCCGCACGGCCCGCGTTGACGACGTTCAGGACGAGGGTACGGACGTACGGGTGCAGACGAACATACCGTTCGATCCGGTCGGCCAGGGCTGTTCCGGACAGCGCGCTGGTGCCGTTGGCGGAGCGTGCACCCCCGGCCGGGAGGCGCAGTGCGGCGGCCAGTCGGCCCAGGAGTCCGCGTGGGTCGGAGGTCTCGCTGGGCAGGTAGGCGCCCCAGTACGGGGTGAGGTTGTCGGCAGCTGCCATCAGGCGGCCGTCCTGGCGCGGGACGGCGAACGGAAAGCCGAGCGGTGCCAGGGATTCCAGGAGTGAGTCCTTGGCGGCGAGGACGGCCCGCTTGTCCCCGGTGTCGAGCCGCCCGGTCCAGTCCATGCCAAGGGCGGACCAGGTCGCCAGCCACAGTGCCCGCAGCGGATGGGTGGGCGAGACGAGCAGGACGGTGTCCCGCCGTCCGAGGCCGTCCGTGACGGTCGCCGCGACGCAGTCGATCTGTTGGATTCGGGCCAGGGCAACCAAGGCTCTGCCCCGACTGATGTCGGTGGTCCGCTCGACGTGGAGCGACTGGGCGTCGATCAGCTCGGCGTATGCCTCGACGTAGGCGGCGAGTTCGTCCCGTACGCGTTCGAAGTCAACGGCCTCACTGACCAAGAGATCCTCTGGGTGGTCCGCCTGGCCGCTCTGCTCCTCGCTGCGGCTGCTGATCACGGTGAAGTAGGCGCGCCGTGCCGCGAGGAAGGCGTCGTAGGCCTCAGCGGCCCGTCCGGTCAGGGCGTGCTTCAGGTCCTCGTCATTGCCGGTGGCCGTCTCGGCGGTGCCGTCGGGATGCAGGAGCAGGCGGCGCAGCGTGGTGTCGCCAGGCCGCACCAGGAGGTCCTGCTGGGCCTGTACGAGCAGGGGGGAAAGCCTGATCTCGGCGCTTCCCGCAGGGCGGATCCTCACGGTGAGGGTCCTGTGCGAGCTGCGCGCCGTGACCGTCCTCCAGCGGATGTCGGTGGTGCCGACCCTTGCCGGGTCCTCGCCGGCGGCCAGCGCGTCGAGTTGCAGGGACCTCAGTGCCTGGGTGACCCCGGCGAAGCGTCCGACGCTGCGCTCCGGGGGGTCCTCGATCTCGCCGTCGGGGATGACGTAGAAGCGTTCACTCTCGCCGCCGGGCAGGTCATGGGCGGCGGGGGCGACGTCGAGGGGCTCGTCCGCCTTGTCGAGCGGGACGACGCGGACGAAGTGCCACCCCTCCTCCCAGTCGATCTTGTTGAGGCGGGGCAGCGACCTCTTGTACTCGGCCTTCGTTACCTTCCCCTTGGGAACGTGTATGACCCGTCCGATCGGGCCGCTGCTCTCGGAGACGATCTCCACGCGGAACCGTTCGAGCTCGTCCACCCTGCGAGGCACCGGGTGTACCACGAAACGGGCGGTGATCTCGCGTACCCCCTTCTCGCCGGCGAGCAGATAGGGCTGGCCCGTGATGGCCGACAGCGCCGGATGGGCACGGGCGTCCTCGGTGTTGTCGCCTGCCGCGGGGAGACCTAGTTCGCGTACCTCGATGGAGACGGTGACGCGCTGCCGCTCGTCGATGCGCCAGTTGCCGAAGGACAGCCCCCAGTTCTCCCGGTCGACGACGATGCGACGGGTCCAGGCCGACGGGTCCTCCAAACCGCAGCGGGTCACGAAGCCAGCGAGGCGGGCGGCGAAGTCACCATCGCTCAGGCCGAGATCCAGGACACGCTGCCGCTCTGACCGGGGCGAGGTGGTCAGCTTCTCCACCATGCCGTGGTTCTTCTCGACGCGCTCGCGGACGGTGGAGGGGTCGGCGAACAGGTCGAAGTCCGGCACGAGCCCGAAGTGGTACACCGCCGCCCCGGCGACCTGGTCGCGGTAGGCGTTGGCCTGGAGAGTGAGGAGGTACTGAGCGACGGCACGGTCGCCTGCCCGGGCTCCCGGGCGGTCCCGGAGGGCGGCGAGCAGTTCGTCGACGCCTGGGCGCAGCCGCTGTGGCACCTGGTCGAGGAGGTGATCGGCGAGGCGCGCGTAGGCGTCGCCGAGCGGTACCTCTTCGAAGGTCGCGATGCCGAAGGAGTCCTCGGCGCTCACCCTGGTGCCGGGCGGGACGAAGACGAGCAGCGGTCCGGGCAGGATGCCCTCGCCCTCGGTGCGGTTGCGAAGTTCGACCAGCTTCGTGCTGCTGACACCCACGTCGTGGAACGGCCGGTCCGGGGCGAGGCCGTCGGCGGTGGCGAGCAGGCAGACGGTGGCATCGGGGCCGAGCGCTCCCCGCAGGCGGCGCACCAGCGACGCCGCCAGTTCTGCCTCCACCTCGGTGATCCGCATGCAATGGCCGACGCTCCGCTCGCCGACGAGCTTGGCGAGCCGGGGCACGAGGACCCCTTCAAGCGCCTCGCGGAGGTCCTTGGGAGTGGCCTCCGTCATTCCGGTGGTGCTCATCGGGGAAGCTCTCCCGTTCGTGCTGCGGTGCCGATGGCGTACCGGGGGGTGATGGTCTGCGTCAGATAGGCGTCGGACATGTCCTGGTAGTAGCCGATCTCGCGGAGCCGGTTCAGGAGTGCGGCGGAGTTGGCGCGCAGCGCCGCCTGGTCGTCGAGGTGGGCGCCGGTGAAGCCGTCGCCGTCGGGGAGGCGGTCGATGTAGAGCCCGTAGCGGTCCCGAAGCAGGGCGAGGAACGCGTCCACCCGCATCGGCGAGGTCGCGAGGTTCCCGGACCCGTCGTCGCCCTCCCGAAGCAGCGACACCTGGAGGAGCACTTCGAGGAGGCGTGCGTCCAGGACGAACCGGCGGACGGAGGCGTCACCGCCGCCGCGGGGCTGGGCGAGCAGGGCGCCGGGCCGGTGCTTCAGCAGCATCGAGTCGAGGCACTTCACGAACTGACCCCGGTTGTAGCGGCCCTTGTAGTACATCAGCATCTCGGTGTACTCATCGAACGGGTCGAGTCCGAGCTGGGTGACCCGTTTGAGCTCGGCAGGAAGTTCGTCTTCTTCGTCCCGTACCTGGTTGACCCGCATCAAGAAGAAGGCGTCGCGGTCCTTGCGGTACGACTTGCCGAGCAGCCGCAGTGCTTCTTCCGGGGTGAAGTAGCTCCTTCCGCTGGGGCGGCTCAGTGTGCCCACCTTGTCAGCCAGGTGTTCCGCGAAGTCGTCGAGCTTCTTCACCTGGTACGTCGCTTGGACGAAGCGCGGGATGCGCCGGTACCAGATGTCCGCGCTGCGTTCGGCCAGGGCGGCAGCCGGGGTGCCCGGAGTCCCCTCCGTGTCGAGGAAGAGCCGCACCCGGTACGGGCAGCGGTCGGCCTCGGCCTTGCCCGGGTGCCCCTTGCGGCAAGATGCCGGCACCGTGCCGGACTCGACGGCCGCGGGCAGTAGCTTCGCCATGCGCAGGTGGTAGAGCGACAGGTGGAAGGCGAACAGCACCTTCAGGTAGTCGACCAGCACGGTGCGCGGCATGTGGTCCTGGTGGTAGAGCAGCCGCATGACGTCCTGGCAGAGCAGCAGTGCCGGTTCGGCGCAGAGCCGCGGGTACGGGGTGCGGGGCTTCCCCGTGTCCGCCCGGTCCTGCATCTGGCCTCCGGCCAGTTCCACCAGGTGCAGCAGCGCCTGTGTCTCGACGTCGGCGCCCGCGCCGGGGGTGATCGAGCCGGTGGCGCGGTCCACGTCGGAGAAGAAAAATTCGCGGAGTCCCTTGAGGGCTCCCTCGTCCGCGGTGAGCATCTCGTACAGCTGCTCGTCGGCTCCGTATGGGCGGGACTTGCGGCTGTTGCGGAACCGGTAGGTGAATCCGTGCAACGGCCGGGGGCCCGCCACGGCCTCGTCGGCCTTGGCGCGGTTGACCAGGTCCAGGAGGTGGGTGGCGGTCCAGCGGGTGGTGGTCTCCCGGTCGAAGCCGTCGAACACCCCGGGGTTCTCCAGGAACAGCTTGACGAACACTTCGACGTCGAGCGTCCTGGACCGGCTGATCTTGCTGGGCATGCCGCGATGCCATAGCCGCGCGAGCAGCGCGGTAAGGACCCGGTCCATGTCGAGGGGCTTGTAGTCGACCCGGCTGACGCCGGGGTGGTGGAAGGTACCGAGCGATCCGGTCAGCGCCATGCCTTCTCCTCCGCCCCGTCGGTGACTGCTTCCGCGTGGTGCTGGTGTTCGGTGTCTGGGACCGGCGGTTCGTCGTCGGCCGGTGCGGCCGTCAGGTCTTCCATGTGCAGGACGGAGTCCTCGGTGCGGTGGATCCGGCGCAGGTCGTATCCGTGGATGGTGAGGAGCACCTCCTGGTACGGAACGGCGGCCAGCCGGTTCTTGAACACGGCGAGGGCCAGCTGTTGCCCTTGAAGGTCGGCGACCGAGGGTCGGTAGCCCTGCTCGAACCGTTGCAGCAGCTCGAAGAGGTCGAGCCGGATGTCCAGTTCGGCCGTGCCTCCCTGGCTGCCGGCGGGGTCCTGGTAGCTGAGGCGCAGCGCGGTGCGGCCGGATTCGATATACGGGGATGCGGGTGCCGCTCCGGGTTCGAGGCGGAACCCTTCGGCGGGGAAGCGGCGGAAGCTGCGGATGGTGCCGCCCGCCACGTCACGGACCTTCAGGGCGAGTGCGTCCCCGATGCGCTCCGGTGCCATTAGCCCTTCGCCCCGGTTGAGGGCGCGCAGGACGGTGTCGCGCTCCTGGGCGACAGAGGCGTCAGTGGTCAGGAGTTCCATAAAGCGCAGCACTGAGGGGTAGGGCAGCATCCGCTGGGCCCGGTCCTCGTCGTGGAGTTCGAAGTAGAGCAGGCGACGGGCGGCGTCCAGGTAACGGCGGTGTTCCGCCGCCTGGGCTCCATGAGCGGCGCCCGCGCGGCCGAGCTCTTCGAACTGCCGACCGAGCAGGATGCGGTCGCGGATTCCGCGCCCATCCACGGTGACCAGGGCGCCATGCTCCAGGAGGCCGGTGTAGTCCAGACGGCGGTCGAGTCGGGGCCGGGGCGCGGTGGCGACGTCGGCTTCGCGGAGCAGCGAGAGCAGCCGGTCGTGCTCCTGCGGAGTCCCGTCGTCGGCCGGAGGAGTGCCCAGGTGTGCAGAGAAGTAGAAGCTGTCGAGGGTCTGCTGGGCGTCCCCTGCCGCATACAGCTGGTGGATCTCGGTGCAGTCGCGGCCCGAGGTGAGGGTGAAGGCAAGTGCCGAGCGCAGGTCGCGCAGGGTGATGTGCAGCTTGCCGCGCAGCTGGGTGAGTTCGTAGATCCGGCGCAGCCGTCGTTTGGCCTGCGGGCCGGCAGACGGGTGCTGGAAGGTCTGTGCATTGTGCCGGGCATAGCAGGTGTCGGCGAGGTCGCAGCCGGCGCAGTCCTCCCAGAACCGTTCGTGCGTCATGCGGTCAACCATCCGCTCAAGGAGCGACTCGCCGTCCTGGGGGGTGCCGTCGGTCCCGACCGGTCGGGAGGTCACATCGCGTGCGTTGAGGTTGACGACGGCGACGGCCTGTCCGGTGTTCCGGCCGGAGAGTCCCAGATTGACGAGCTTGGCGAGGTGGGGGTAGCGGTCGTGGCGATGGCTGAGGAAGTCGATCAAGCGGCCCTCATTGACGGCGATCAGCCAGGTCTCGCCCTGAGTGTGCTGCCATTCCGTTTCGGCGGTGCCGGAGAAGGGTGCGAAGAACTTCTCTAGGACCTCGTCCCCGTCGGTATCCCCTTCGTCCTGACTGCCGTCGTGGTTGGTGCGGAAGCGGTGGCCCTCCAGGGTGAAGTCGCTGCCGTTGGGCCGCCTCGGGCCGAAGTCGGCGCCTAGTTTGCCGGCCTGGCGCTCGAAGCTCTCCAGGAAGGCGGTCTTGCCGTCGCCCGCGTTGCCGGTGACCACGACGAGCGCGTGGCGTCCCTGACGGAGGGCAGGGACGAGCTCACGGTCCAGGGCAGTCTCGACGTACACCGACATGGTGTGCGGGTCGAGGCCGCGGGTGCCGCGGTTGCTGCGGCGGCTCTGGCTGTACAGCGTCTGGAGGTGCGCGACGAACGGGTTGCTGTTCGGCTCAGGGAGCGCGGCTTTGTCACCCGCGCCGCCGGCAGGTGGGGCCGGGGGCAGCTCGGAGTGCTCGGGCAGCAGCGGCGTCAGGGGGGCGGACCGGGCGGAGTCCAGGGCCTCCAGAGCTCGCAGCAGTTCCTCGGCCGTACCGAACCGCTCGCCCCGGTACGGAGAGATGGCCCGCAGCATGATCTCGGCGAAACCCGGCGCGAGGTCTCCGAAACCGCTGTACGCGGTCCGCGGGTCGATCGGCGCGACCCCGGGGAGGGGCCAGTTGGCGTCCCACGGATACTGTCCGCCGGTAAGTGCCTCGAACAGGGTGACGCCGAGCCCGAACAAGTCACGGTCGGTGTACCCGCTGGCGTCGGCCGGCACTTGGTCCAGGTCGGGCGGGGTGTAGCGCGGACTGGTGTACGTATGGCCCTCGGAGGAGTCCGAGGTCTTGGCGATCCCGAAGTCAATGAGCTTGACGCCGTCGTCGGTCCACAGCAGGTTGCTCGGCTTGATGTCGCAGTGCCACACCCCGAGGTCGTGGATGTGCCGCAGTCCGCGGGCGGTGTCGATCGCGAGACGCAGCACGTCCGCCGCACCCATCCGCCCGCCACGGATCACCTCGGCGACGTCCTTGCCGTCGACGAACTCGAAGACAAGGTAAGGGTATTCGTCCGGTGATGGCAGTCGGTCGGCGTCCACCATCGACACCACGTTGGGGTGTGGCGCGCTCTGGAGCCGCTGCAATACGTCGGCCTCGCGGCGCAGCCGCTCCAAGACGGACTCCCGGTCCCGCAGGACCAGCTTCACCGCCCGGTCGACACTCCGTATTGTGTCGTACACCCTGTAGGCCACGCCGAACGCCCCGGGGCGGCCCAGCTTCCGCCGTACCAGATACTTCGTGCCGAGCTGGAAGTCGGCCGGCAGGTCCCGGTAGAACTCCGGTCCGCGCGGCCCGTCCTGACTGTTCGAGCCGTACGCGACGGCGGCGGGCTCCTCCGCCGACCTGGCGGCGGAGGAGCCGATACGCCTGGCCGGGGTCTTCCGGACACCCATGGCCAGGTCGAGCCGCCGCAGCGCCTCGACAGCGGAGGGCCGGGCGGCCGGGTCCGTCACACACAGCGTCTGGAGCCAGTGCGCCAGCTCCACCCGCACTCCGGCGCTCTCCAGGCCGGAGGCGGGCAGCCGCCCGGCCGCTCCGGCCTGCTCGGTGGCCGAGGTGAACGGCAACTCCCCTGTGAGCAACTGGTAGCCGATGACCCCGACCGAGTAGATGTCCGAGGGCATGCCCATGGCAGCGGGGTCGGCGTGGCACTCGGGTGCCAGATAGGCGGGGTCGGCGACCTGACGTGCCTCGTGCATGACGGTGTGGCCGCGGGTTTGCGCAGTCTTGGCGTACTCGAAGCCGGTCAGCATGGCCCGGCCGTTCTGCGCGATCAGAACGGTCGAAGGGTTCAGCTCGCGGTGAGCAATACGGCGGCTGTGAGCGTGGGCGAGCCCCTGCAGGACGTCCCGGACCGTCCGCAGCTTAGAGTCGGCGGTGAGCGGGTCTGCGGCCCCGGTCAGGTGCAGCTTCAGCGCGTGGCCGGGCACGTCGTCGAAGACGGTGACATAGATGTCCCGGTCCTCGTCGGCGAAGAAGTCCCGCACCCCGACGATGTTCGGGTGCGAGGGCAGCTTGCCGAGCGCCTCGTAGGCGATGCCGATCCGCTTCTGCTGCATCAGCCGGTCGGCCTCGGCGGCATACGGGTCTGCCTTGCGGACCTGCAGACGGACCGTCCCCGAACCCTGCACGGCCAGCGCGTTCTTCGCCCGGTACTCGTCGAGCACGTCGACGCCCTCGGCGTGCTGGGACTCACTGAGCCGCTCGATCACCTCCCAGCTGCCGAACCTCAGCGGCCCGGACGGCGCACGCGACGAGCCCCGGACCGTGCGCACGATCGCCTCGTGATGCGCAGAGATGTCGGTGTCGAACCGCCCGGAGGACACCGGTACGCGGCCCACATCGGCCAGCCGCCCGATCAGGTCGGCAAGGGGGACGGTGGCCTTCGCATCGCGCTGCTGGGGCGTGCCGTCCACAAGCACGGCGTCCGCCGCCGAGAGCACCACTAAGGCGTCGGTCCAGAGCCGGGACAGCGGCCGGTGCGCGGTCTCCAGGATCGTCTTGAGCTGTCGGGCGTGGCTCTGGAGCTTGGGCACCGGGCTGCGGAATGGAGCCCGCCGCGACGGATGCCAGCGGCTGCCGTCGGCCTCGATCCGGCCATGAGTGCCTTTCACGTCGATGACGGACACCGCATGCCCGGTGACCACGACGAGATCAACCTCGAACAGCCGGTCCCGTTGCGGGAACTCGACGGAGTGCAGGACCGTCCAATCGTCGGGGGCGTGATCACGCAGGTGCGCGATCACCCTCCGCTCGGCATCGTTGACGGCCTCCCCAACTGCAACGATCCTGGCACCCATCAGCCGGCGGCCTCCTCGATGGCAGCGGTGAGCAGCGCGAGCGCCTTGTCCTCTAGGACGTCGGCACGGTCGCGGCATTGGTAGGCATAGCGGACCGTGGCGGCGATGCGGGCACGGTCGGCGGGGGGTGCAAGCGGGATCGGGATCTCGGAGCGAAGGGTCTCGTGGATATCCTGCTGCTTGCCACCGGCACTCAGGGAACGCAGCAGACGGAAGGCCACCTCGGAGCGGAAGAAGGCGAAGAGGTAGGCGCCGGGGACTTCCGGGTCACCGCTGACGACGCGGAGAAAGTGCTCCGAATACGCGTACCGCAGCCAGGACCCGGTAGCCAGTGTCGGACGACAGTAGACCTCATTCTCTCCGAGAGTGCCCTGCGCCGCGATCAGGATCGTCTCGTCGGCCGCGAACACTTCTGCGGGTGTCGATGATGCCCCAATCCAACGGCCTTCAGGACGGAGCCAGAAGGCCTGCCGCTGCCCGACCAGCTGCACTCCGTGCTCGGGATCGCTGTCGACTCGCTTGAAACGGACACCGCGGCTGAGCTGGCCTCCAGAGCAAATCGAGCCGAGAGTCTCTCCGGGCACGACAGCCAGCTTCTCCATCAGCACCCGCGCGCGGGGGGCGAAGTTCAGCGCACGAAGGGAGGTAGGCCCCACGCTTTCGACCTCGAACCCGAGGTCTCGCTCCTGCTGGTGCCAGCGGACGTCGTTCAGGTCCGAAAGCCCGTTGCTGTCGAAGAAGTCCTTCGTCGCGGCGACCAGATCCGCCTGGCATCGCGCCCGCAATCTCGCACTGTGCTCCACCAGCCGATGGATGCGCTCTTCCCGTGCCGCGCCCAGCCGTGGCACGGGAAGACCCACAAGGTGCTGCGGCTCGATGTGCTTCACGGCCGACCCGTAGACCGACCCTCTAACGAGCGCCTCACCAAACCGGCTGAGCAGGAAGGCATACAGGTACCCCGACTGGATCTTCTCCGTATCCGGTTCGACCTTGAGCGTGTGCTGCGAAGACCAGCAGCCGCCCATGTCGGGGCGGACGTACGCCCTCCTGCCAGCGTAGAACCCCGAACACGAGATCAGGGTCATGCCGGGCTTGATTTGGAGGTAGGACAGGGCCGCCGAGAAGGCATCGGACTTCCGCAGCCGGGGCAGACCAGCGAGGTCGGCCGCCATCATGTCTCTCGAACCGAGGAACGGCACACTGTGCTCGGGGTCGGTGAGGTAGACCCGCCGGAACATGGGCCCGTTGAAGAGCCCGCCGTTGTGTCCGGAGGTCACGCTCGCCAGCGGCACCGTGTCCGGCAGCCGCTCCAGCATCTTCTTCGCTTCCAGCGCACCCGAGATGTACGGCTTCGCGTCGAGCCGGAAGCCCTGCTCCGCGAGCCAGTCCGACATCACTGGGTTGGAAGGGCTTGCGACCTTCATGCGCCTGCCTCCGCACCCTTGCGCGGCTCAACGCCGGGCACCGGATGCTTGGCCCGGAACTCGCGGTACTTCTCCGCGATCACGGGCAGGTCGTTGTCGATGACTGGCCTGCTGCGCGTCAGCGGCCGGGTCACCTCCTTACCCCGGATGCGGAGCCGCTCCATCTCGACCGTGGTCTCCACCACGATGTCCCCGTTGGGCTCGCGTTTGTAGAGGTCGGCTCCCCGTCGGTCGAAGCCGACCTTCTCGGCGACCGCCATGAAGACCGGATACGGGTTCTCCGTCCCCAGTCGGTGGTTGCGCACTTCCTGATCGGTCTTCCGCTTCAGGAAAAGGAGCGTCGTGAGGATGTTGACGTTAGCGTCGACGATGAACGTCTCCACCGGCAGCTCGACGCTGGCAAGGACCCAGCAGTGCTCCAAGATGTACCGCCGGATCGCCTCATCGGTGGGGCCCGGGTTCGAGAGGATACCGTTCGGCAAGACGATGCCCATGCGGCCGCCGGGCTTGACCCACTCGATGGCGCGCTGGATGAACAACTGCTCGGGCGCCATGCTGCCCGGCTGGCTAGTGACGCTCGCCTCGAGCTCGCCAGTCTCCTTGTTTCGCCCCCAAGACCTGGCGATGCCCTCACGGAACGAGCCGAGCACCGACTCATCGCTGACGGGGATGTCCGCGCCAAAAGGGGGGTTGCTCAGGAGCACGTCCACGGCCTTGCCGAGCGGGATCGCCTTCCTCGCCGGCTCGACGCCCGGCAGGTGGCCTCGCGGGAAGGCGAGCGAGTCCATGTGGAAGACGTTTCCGGTGGTCTCCGCGAGCGTCATGATGTTCATGGTGGTGGCTCGGACCAGCGATGGGTCGAAGTCTGAGCCGAAGAGGTGCTTCTCCGCGTAATCCTTCAGTCGGTCCCGGAAGCGCTCGCGCTGCTCGTCGGTGTCCGGGAAGCCGTAAGTGCCCTCTGTCTTCTGCCAGGTGTGGTGCAGGTGGTTGAGGGTTGCTTGGAGGAATCCGCCGGTGCCGCAGGTGGGGTCGAGTACGGTCTCGTCCTCCTGCGGGTCGAGGATCTCCACCATCAGGTTCACCGCGCCGCGCGGCGTGAAGTACTGGCCCCGATCGCCGCGCAGGTTGGTGCCGACCAGCTCCTGGTAGGCGATGCCCTTGGCGTCGATGTCGGTGCCACTGAGGTCGTACGGGGCAAGTTCGCTGACGATGAAGGCGAGCGCCCGGTCGGAGAGGGTGATCTCGTCCGTGGGCTTGAAGACGCCCCCGTACTCGCGCTTGACGTCTTCGAAGAGTTCCTTGACGCGCGCGCTGATGGCGGCCCGCCCGCCCTCCTCGAACATCTCCTTCAAACCCGTGCGGAACCGGCCGCGCCCGGTACCGCGGCTGACCCGCTCGTCGTACGTCTTGGCGAAGAGGAGGTAGAGGAACTGCCAGAAGGCGGCATCCTTCGACATGCCCTCGTTGCCGTGGATGTAGTTGTGGCAACGGCGGAACGAGGTCTTGAGCATCTCCGGCTCGGCCCGGCGCAGCCGCTGGTGCGAGGCGACGGTCCGGCTGCCGACGGTGCCATCGGCAACCTCCCAGTCGCTGCGGTCCTCGAAGGTAGCGCCGAAGCCGCCGATCACCTTCTTGAGGAAGAAGAAGTCGACGCCGTCCGTCCACATGCCGTCCGCGCACGAAGGGCGGTCCTCGTTGCCCAGCAGCTCCTTGAGGTCGTCGAGGTCCTTCTGTGCGTCCTCGGGTTCACGGAGCTTAACGACGTTCTTGCCGCGCTTGGGCTCAGGCTTGCAGACCACTACGCGTCGAAGGTTCACCGTGGTGTGCGGGGCTCCGGACTCGAAGACCGCGATGTCCGCCTTCTTCGTCCGCTTGCGCGGAGCGTCCTCGGCACTGACGGTGACAGGGAAGTCACGCGCCATGTCATGGGGGTCGATCCCATGCTCGTGGACGAGAGCCCGGGCGATGCGCTGGCGGACTTTCTCCTTCGGAGTCTCCTTGATCGCCTTACCGGTGATGTAGTCGACGACCTGGCCCTCTTCCAGGGCAGTGACCTGAGGCTGGGTGTCCTCCGCTGCCGGGCCGACCTCGCCCCCGGGCTGCTGCGGGATGTCCAGGTCCAAGGTCAGTTCCTCCATCAGCGTGCCGCTTCTTCCCTGTGCTCGGTGGTGCAGGGCGGCACTCACCGCCCGGTGCGCGCCGTACCCGCCCCGTCACGGCCGCCACCTGCGATCCTACGGCCACGGCAGCAGGCCGGGCGGCGATTCCCGAGAGGCCGGATCATGACCGGCCGCCATGCGGCGCGAGCCTACCGGCGGGCACTGACAATCCCCCCGGGGTTCCGGCCGAGCCAGGCAGGCTCGGCACGCCTGGCGAGGCCGATGCCAAAAAACTCTCTGGGAACCGCCGCCGGCATCCCCTTCAGCCGCCCGCCGGCCCGTCCTGCACATCAATTCCTTCGCTTTGCCGCACCTCGTACGCGAGGTCGTCGAGGGACCCCTGGCCAGCTACGAACCATCGGACGGTGCCCTGCGCCGCAGTGTCCACCCCAGATGCCTCGCACCGCATCTTCCGGGCCAATCCGCTGGGCGAGTACCACTCCCCGTCCGCCTCCCATCGCAGGGGGTTGCGGCCGTTGTCGTTGTTCCAGGTCGCGCGGGACCGCTCAGGGTTCTCGGCGAGCCAGTCCGTCATCTCGCGCCGTTCCGGCTTAGTGAACGGTCGGAACTCCAGAACCGTGCCGTCCGGGATCCGACGTGCGACGGTCAGGGTAGTTACGGCATTGACCTGTCGGCCGCGCTGCTCGGTCGCTGTGACCTGGTACCCCTCCCCGAGCGCGGGTGCGAGACTCTCGGAGTCCAAGCCTCTCAGTGCAGCCCGCACCACGCGTTCAATACGCTCGGCGTTCCGGACAGCGGCGATGATGTGGCTTTTCTTCCCGTACTCCTCGTCGATAGCCCGCAGCACCCACGCGAGAGTGTCCTGCACCAGCTCGGGCACCTTGGCAAGCTCTGCCGCCCAGGCGAAGTCGGGGTCCTCTATGGCGGTGGTACCCAGGCGGCGGAAGACGATGTGGGTGACGAGGAGGTCTCCGTGGGAGGCGGCCGCGTCCGCGCGCCAGAGCAGGCCTTCGCGGAGCGTCTGCAGCTCGGCGCGGACCGCGCGGAGAAGCTCCACGGAGCGCCAGACCCGGTACACATTCGGTGACGGGCCGAAGATCTCCTGGTAGACGTCGTCCTCCCAGAGACCTGCGAGGTTCTGGTCGCGCTTGGCCACGGCCGCGAGCTGCGCGTTCGGACTGACGGCGGCCAGCGCCTCGGCCGCCTCCATGATCGAGCAGCCGTGCGCCGGGGCCGGCGTTCGCTCGCCGCGCTTGATGACATAGCTGCGGTGCAGCAGCAGGGCGAAGTCGTCGCGCAGCTGGACCTGGCCTTGGTCGAGGGACTTGAAGTCGCGCTCCTCGATCGGGTTCTGGGTGTTCGTGGTGGTGGTCACCTGGTCGCCGAACCCGGGCGGGCAGTCCTCCAGGGAAATCAGCCGGACCATGACACGGCCGATCTGCGCGGTGTCGGGGTCCTTGGTGAACGCCCGGTGGATAGCACTTACGGTCTGCGCGCCGTTGACGACGCTGGCGCCGGTGAGCTTGAAGTCGCCGACCTTGCCAGGGACGGCCCGCCCGACCGGCTTGATCGTCTCGCAGAGCATGGTGATGCCGTTGCTGAAGTACCAGAAGTGCTCAGGCTGTTCCAGGAGGGTGTTCTGGATTTTGACGTTGACGTCGGTCAGGTCGAGAGAGTCCCGGATGTTCCGGGCGAACAGTCCGCGCCGGTGCTCGCCGTACAGGTCGGCGAGGTCGGGCGCGGTCATGGTGCCGTAGAGGGCCTTGTACGGCGTCGACTCCTGCACGAAGCCGTCGAGCCGGACCGTGGTGTCGATCTTCGGGGCCGCGGCGTCGCCCAAGATGGCCCGGTGGAAGTCGCGGAGGTCGAGGACCTTGACCTCGACGACATCGGAGACTCGATTCTGCTCATCGACTTTCTCCGTCAGCAGCGCGTGCACGTTTGGGTCGAGAGGTGTAGTCCGCATCAGAGCCAGCACCAGCGTCACCTTCGGGATGCCGATCTCGAACGCTTGCTGGAGCTCGGGGACCAAGTGCTGGAATCGGCTGTTGAACCGCGAGTAGGCACGGTCGAAGAGTAGGTCGAGGCCGCGGAACATCTTGTGTACGGCCTCTTCGTCGAAGCCGCCCTTGGCCTTATCGCTCCACTTGGCTTGTACCAGGCAGATCCGGGACTGAGGCGTGCCGACCTCCACCGACATCGCGTCCAGGCCCCGGTCGTCCTGGCCATCGAAGACGCGGACGGCCGCGGTGCGGGCAGTGACCTGGTGCTCGATCTGCACGGCGAGCGCGGCAAGACCCCTGCTCAGGAACGCCTGCTGGCGCTGGTCTTCAGCGAACTTCGCCTGGTCCGCCATGTCGATCAGGCCCGTGAAACGGTCTTCGATGGCCTTGCGGACATACTCTACGTGCAGCTTGCTCATGCCCCACTCCCGTCAATGCTCCCCAGGGTCAACACCCTATCGGGCTAAGATCACTCGGGCCCGCTCTTCTTCAGCGCCAGCTCAACGCAGGCAGCCTCGGAGGGGCGGCGCGTCGGGAGTATCCGGCTTGGGACGGTGCTGGTTGATTTCAGTCCTCGTCCGGGGTCAGCCGAAGCGATGAAGTTCCCCCTCTGAGCTGGACAGCCTGATACTGGGACGGACAGTCCCGGAGGAAGCAGTCCCAGGTAGTGAGCAAGAAGAGCAATACGAGCAAGCGGTACACGGCCGAGTTCAAGCGCGACGCCGTGGCCCTGGTGCACTCGTCGGGCAAGACGGTCACCGAGGTCGCCCGGGAGATCGGCGTCAGCCCCGAGGGACTACGGAACTGGGTCAACCAGGACAAGACCGACCGCGGCCAGGGGCCGGCGGGCGCGCTGACCACGGCCGAGCGCGAGGAACTGGCGCGCCTGCGCCGCAAGGTCCGCGAGATGGAACAGACCATCGAGGTGCTGGGAAAAGCGACCGCCTTCTTCGCGAACCACAAGACGAAGTAGACGCAGCCACGCGCTACGCGTTCGTCGACGCGGAGAAGGCCGGCCCCGACCGCCCGGACGGCTACAGCGTCTCGCTGCTGTGCCGGGCCCTGAAGATCTCCCGCTCCGGCTACTACGCCTACCTCGCCGCCCGTCCGGCCGCCGCCGTCACAGCGCGCGAGGAGGACGAGCTGGTGGCCGAGATCCGGCAGATCCACGAGGAATCCCGCCGCGCCTACGGCGCCCCGAGGATCACCGCGGCCCTGCGCCGAAAGGGCCGGAGGATCAACCGGAAGAAGGTCGAGCGGCTGATGCGCGAGCACGACATCCGCGGGATCACCCGCCGCAAGCGCCGAAACCTCACCAAGGCAGACCGCAAGGCGGCACCCTCCCCGGACCTGGTCGGGCGAACCCAAACCAAAACGATCAGTAATTGATCGGCAGCTCCCTGCCCTCGCACCACAGGCAAAACCCTCACGTTGATTCTTTACGGGCCCTTAGCGGACCCGCGAGTTGTACGGCCAAGAGCGTGACACGTGAGTTCCACACCAAACGAGACGACGCCTAATTCGGCGACAATCAGAAAGGACGTGTCAGTTCGACCACTTGGTGTTGTCATAGAACCACTGCGTGGCCTGCACGAGATTCTGCTGAACATCCTTTTCGTTCTCGCCGCCTACAATGATCGTGGCGACTTCGCCATTCGTGCCACGCATTGCTGAGTAGCGCCTGCCTGCCGGGCTGGCCTGGTAGTCAAGAACCCAGTCGAAGGGGCACTCATGCGGGATTTCCTCGAGGAATCCCAGCTGAGGAGAGAAGACGACATGGCCAACAAACTGCTGCTGCAGCTCTTCGGTTACCGGCCACTGTGGAACCCCGCGACCGCAGAAGGCCCGTACCGCAGCCATCTTGAAGTCAACACCAAATCCCAAGCGGCTCTCTTCATACACCGAGAGGCCGCCGATGCGTGCTCCGACCTCTCCCATGACCAACGTGCCGTCTGTGCTCTCAAAGATCTCAACGTAGAACATGCCATCGGGACCGAAAGGGAGCGCTTTTTCCAGAAGGTTCCGACTGAACGCGACGATCTTTCGCGAGAGCTCACTCTTTGCGTCCAGCAGGACGCTCGCCAAGTGTCGACCGTGGAGGAAATCGAGGTGAGTGCCAACATAGCGCCCCACATTCATGAAGTGACACTGTCCGTCAGCATAGAATCCATTGATGTGGTATTGCTCACCGTGAACGAACTCTTCGAGCAACAGTTCGCGCATCATGTCGACGGCGGAGTTCGAGAAGCATCCCCCCTCTAGGATCCGGTCGAGCTCTTGCTCTGATTCGATTACGTGTGTGTTCATGGACCCCGCGCCGCAGAAAGGTTTCAGCACGACTGGGTAGCCAACCTGGTCAATAAAGTCGGCGATCTCCAGTGCATTGGTGACCTTTCGGTCGCGAGGCACTGGGATTCCGTTCTCAGCGGCACGCTCCTTCATGAGCGACTTGTCTCGCATGTAGACGGCGTCATTCGGCAGCAAGCCGGGTATACCGTGACGTTCACGGAGTGCGGCGGCACGCATCACATCCGATTCGGTCATGGCCACGATCCGACTGAAAGAGCCGGCAGTGAGCAAGGCGTCAGCAGCCTTCAATACCTTGTCGTTGGCCGAGTATTTGGGGAACCCGTGAATAGCGGCAAATGCGGCGCCGTAGCGTTCGGTTAGCCACGTCATGTCATGATCTTGATCAACTCCTGTCACAAGGGTTGCGGAGCCTCCAGTGGCTTCCAGCCACTCCTGAGGCGTGTTCCGCGTAAGCACTTTAAGGTTGCAGAGAATAAGAGTCGACATAGTCTTTTTCTGGTCGGTCTTGATGGGGTGTTTATGTTGAATGCCGCGCGGCCAGTGACCACGCGCTATGGTCTCGCTCGGCGGACGTGGCAGCGGAAAAGGGCCTCTGGTGTCGGGCCGCGCCTATTAAAATTGGACCTCTGCCACGAAGGTCACGTAGGTCTTGCCGAAGGTTAGTTCGCGCACAGCCAACTGCTGGATCCGTTGACTGCAACCTCACCCCATTTGGTGTGACATTCGAGCATAAACCGCAATCAATAGTGGCGATTTGAACCAGGTACCCTCTCGGCAACGCGCCGCTGGAGCTACGGCGTCTGCGGTTGGACCTCGAATTCCAGTGCGTCTACGCCGGCCTGTGCGCGAGTGGCCGCTTCTTCGGGAGACCATCCGAGCGCCCAGACGAAGGCGGCACGAGATCCTGAACCGGTGAGCTGCGTCAGTATCGATCCGGATTCCTTCAACACCGTGACCTCCTGGACTCCGGGTAGCATCCGGGCCGTATCGACACCGTTCACCGCCGTCACCCGGCCGATGGTGGACGGCACGGCGTAGCGGATGGCTGCGCACTGCTTGTCGACTGCTGCTTCGTAGGCATCGACCGCGCGGATGGCCTCGGCCAGCACCTGCTGGCCGAGGTAACGACGTGCCGCCGCCTCCGGCATGTCGACGTCCTTAACGGCGGCCACCATATTGGTGATCCGATCGCCACCACATCGCAGGTGCGTCTCCACGATGCGTACGTCGTCCGCGGTCACGATGATCTCTGTGTGTGTCGCGGTGTCCTGTACTCCCAATGCGTTGAGCATGCGGGTTACAGTGTCCGCGATACGGTCCGCGGCTTCCGGCGCCAGCGGAGCTGGCACTATGTGACCGAGCTCGATGAAGTGTTCACGGTCCACGGACTTCTCCGTGATGGAAACGACGAGGTGGTGGCCATCCTCGCTGAGGCATTCGACGCTGTACTCGTCGCCCATGTGGAAGCGCTCGACGATGAGGTCGGTCGAGTCCAGGTCGTGGGTCCCTGAGGAGCTCCAGGCGAAGGCACCGTCGAGATCGTCCGGGCCGGTCAGGCGGCTGATGCCCTGGCTCGAGATGCCGCGGCGGGGCTTGCAAATCAATGGGTATCCCAGCCGCCCTGCTGCTGCGCGCAAGTCTTCGGGTGACTTCACGAGTTCGCAAGGGGTGTCGTCGACGCCGGCGGCCTGAAGGCTACGTCGCATCTGGAATTTGTCCCCCACAGTCAGGACAGACTCGAGGCTGTGCCAACGTATACCGAGGTCCGCGGCGATGATCGCGGCCTTGTCCAGATCCTTCTCGGTGAAGTTGGCTACGGCGTCGATCGGGTCCAGGGCGTGGATCGTGCGGGCCAGAGCCAGCCATTCGTCGTCGCCTGTGTCATCGGGAAGCACGATGACACGGGCGAACTTTTCCATGTCCCATACCCTTTGCCACATTTCCTGCCGGGTGATGAGGCTGATCCGCAGGCCTGGGGATACGCTTCGCGCCCGGTCGGGCTGGTCTTTCGCACCGGTGACAATGAGAAGGTGCTGACTGCGCACGGATTCGGTCTCCTCTTCTTGGCGAATGTGCGGGGGACCCGCAGGGCTGCTTTTTCGATCCAAACGGTGTGTTATGGGACCTCTGCGCGGCTTCCGGTAAGCGCTTCTCAACGTCCTCCTCACTGGATCCAGCCACCAGCGACAAGGAGACATCGTGGTTGGATCCGCGCATCAGTGAGCATCTCTGTCATACCGGCTTGCACTCGTAGTCCAGCACCACGCGAAGGGCGCAACGCAGGAATCTCTGAACTACCATTTCGCATCCGCGCAGAAGCCGTCGATCCGGTACTGCTGCCAGCGGATGAACTCCTCGGACAGCAGTACCGGCATCTTATGGACGATGAACCCCGAGAGCGTGGCCAGCAGCGAGGACCTTGTCCAATTCCTGCTCCGACTCGATGACGTACGCGTGCATATGGGCTGGATGGGAGGGTCAGCCGCAGCACGGTCGTCCGTGGCACTGGACCTGCCGTCCGGCGGCCGTCCGCTCCCGCGGCCTGTGCGCGGTCAGGCGTTGAGGCCCGCCTTCCCTATGCCCAGCCGGGGCTCCATGACCAGGTAGAAACCATTGTCCACGTCGTACAGGTCGTTCGTGTCGATGGCCGTGTCGGGCGTCAGGCGTTCGTGCGGGTCGGCCGCCAGGCGAGCGCGCTCCTGGGCCTCCGCCGCGGCGTCGAGCAGTTCCTGCACAGGTGACTTCCGCTGCTTCTGGTCCGTGATCACCTTGTCAATGGACTCGCTGGCCTTGCCGCTTGTGTCCGCGGCCTCGCGCAGGTCGGTGGTACCGGAGATGATTTCGCCGAAGGCTACGTCGGGGGTGTTCTCCGACACCTCCTCGTCCCTGGCCAGGGAGTTGGCGAGAGCGAAGTATCGGTCCTTGCCGGCGTGCTTCTGGTAAAAGCCGGATACCAGAGTGAAGAGCCGGACATAGGCGTTACGGAAGAGCGTCTCGTAGAAGGACTGGGCTTCGGTCTCCGTGACGTCGCCGTGGCTGAGGGCCGAGATGGAGGCGGCGGCCAGCAGGCCGCTGTACATGGCCAAGTGGACGCCGGTGGACAGCAGCGGGTCGAGGAAGCAGGCCGCGTCGCCCATGAGGAAGTAGCCATCGCCGCAGAACCGGTCAGCCACGTAGGAGAAGTCCTGCTCCACACGTGCCTGGCCCTGGAAGGTGCCCTGCGCCATGAGGCCCTCGACGGTGGGGGATTCGGCGATCACGGCCAGGAGCATGTCCTCGGTAGAGGTGAACTCCTTGCGTCGCTCGACGAAGTTGGTCTTGTGGGTGACGAAGCCCACGCTGAAGCGCTTTCCGCTGAGCGGAATCACCCAGTACCAGCCGTCGTCGGAGGAGACGACATTGATCCCGCCAGCGGGGCTGTTGGGAAGCAGCTCGCCGCCGTCCCAGTAACCCCAGATCGCGACATTGCGGAAGATCTCGTGAGGCTGGCGGTTGTTCAAGTGCTGCGCCCCGATCAGCCCGGCGCGGCCCGACGCGTCGAGGACGAAGTCTGCGCGGGTGGTGAGGGTTTCGCCACTCTGAGGGTCGACCCACTCCACGCCGGTGGCGCGGTCATCCTCGAAGACGACCTTCTTGACGCGGGCTCCCTCGACGACGTCAACACCGCTCTCCCGGGCGTGCTCGAGGAGAACCTGGTCAAAGTCGGCGCGCTCGACCTGCCAGGAGCGCATGTCGGGGCCGAACTGCTGGGTCCAGTCAATGACCCAGTCGTCTTCCTTGCCCCAGCGCAGCAGCGCGCCCGACTTGGAGGTGTAGCCGCGAGAGTTGACCTTCTCCAGGGCTCCGAGGTAGTCGAGGATTCCGCGACAAGAGGTCGTGATCGACTCACCGATGTGGTAGCGCGGGAATACTGCACGCTCGAGGAGCTTCACGGACATGCCCGCCCTGGCGAGAAGTGCACCGGCCGTTGATCCAGCGGGCCCTCCGCCGATGATGAGAACTTCAAGTTTCTTGCTCACAAAACCTACTCTCTTGATGTGTGGTCGTGTCCAGTCTCAGCAGGGTTCACGCCTCTGCGAGAAGACGCCCGTCTGGTACGGAACGCGGGTCTGACCAATCTTCTTGATCGCCGTTGGTCACTGATTCAGGCAAGTGACGAGAACTGCTCGCGAAGGCGCAGAGATATGGCGCATGGCTTGCCGGGCGGGATTTGATTGGGGCAGCGTGCAACTGCCGATACGTGGCGAAGATCGCGCAATTGGTCACTGATTCGGCAGGAAAGGCCGGACCTTCGTCTGCGTGAACTCGATGACGTGCGTTCAGAGTTGATCCTGCACATTGGGAATGTCGGATGTCAAACCGAAAGGGATCACGTCTGCACCCGCAGCAGACTTCGAAGGGCTTCAATATGGGCTGGCGAAGGAATCTCACGGAGTCTTTTGTGCGACGAAGGCGTAGCTGATGGCTCTTGAAGCTGCGGCAGGGAATGGGCGCAAGTCTGCCCTGAAGCCGGCGGGGACGCCGCAGAAGGCGTGCGAGGGCCGTGGACGGCTGTGCCCGCGTTGGGGGTGGTGTGGTGGTGCGCAGTCTGTTCTCAGACCCGGGCGTCCGGTGTCTGCTCGACCGGCTTCCAGTCGAGCATTGACCGGTCCTGCTGCCGAAGCTGCTCTTCGGCCGTGCATTCGATGCGGCGCATGCTCCAGCGCAGGATGGGCGGCGCCATGAGCGACGTGGCAATGGCGACGAGAACGATGAGTGTGTACGACGTCGCGTTCAGTACGCCGATCCGCAGTCCCACAGTCGCGATGACGAGCTGGATGACACCACGGGCGTTCAGCGCCCCACCCAGCGCGATGGACTCCCATGCGCTCATGCCCACGGCCCTGGCACCTGCGAAGGCGCCCGCGACCTTGCCGAGCACGGCGACCAGCAGCAGCGCTGCCGCAGCCGCCAGCGCAGTGGGATTCGCGAGGGCGCCAAGTTCGATGCGCAGGCCGGCGGTGGCGAAGAAGAGGGGGGCGAACACCGCCAGGACTACGGTGCGCAGGGGGGCGAGTCGCGCACGCACGCCTCGGGGGCCCGAGCCAATGAGCATCCCCGCGAGAAAGGCACCGAACATGGCCTCTAGGCCCAGCGCATGCGTGGCGGCCGCCGACAGGAGCACGAAAGCGGTCGCACCACCCACGACAGTTGCGGTGTCGGAGGTGCGCTCGGCGGCGTTCATCACCCGGCTGACGAGAGGCCTGAGGATGAAGAACGTGACGGCCAGTACCAGGGCCGTGGCGAGCAGCGGAGCGACGATGCTGTCCTGACCGGTTCCGCCGATGGCCATCGCCGACACCACGGACAGCAGGATCCAGCCGATGACGTCGTCCACCATTCCAGCGGCCAAGGTGATCTGGCCGACGTTGCGGTGGATGAGGTTCATGTCGGTGAGTATCTTGGCGATCACCGGCAGAGCGCTGACGCACAGCGCGACGGCGAGGAAGAGCGCGAACACGAGGCGGTCGGTGCCGTCGGGCACGAGGCTGGCAGGAGCCACCCAACCGGCGGCGAAGCCGAGGCCGAAAGGCAGTACCAGACCGCCGAGGCCCACGCTGAGGGCGGTGGTTCCGCGACGGCGCACCAGCGAGGCGTCCATCTCCATGCCCGTGATGCCGACCAGCAGGAGGATGCCGACCTGGCCGAGCGCATCGAGCAGGTGGAACTGTCCGGCATCGCGGGGCAGGAGCCACTCCGCAGCGGATGGCGCGATGTTACCCAGCACGGTGGGCCCGAGCAGGATGCCGACACATAGCTCTCCCGCCACGGCCGGCATCCGAAGCCGGATCGCGAGCCGTCCGCAGAGCACGGCGAACAGTACGAGTACTCCGGCCTGGAGTAGGAACACGAGTAGTTGATGGGCCGGGAGCGGTGGGACCGGGGGAGCGGCAAAGGGCATGGGTTCAATCTCCGGGTGCGGTGCGCAGTGTGCGGCGGAGAATGCCGCAGGCGGTGTTCTGGACACGTGGTCGTACGAGTCGCTTGGGTGAGTCCGACGCCGCCACCCGGCGTCGTGGACTAGACGGCGGGGGCCTATTTGTCACCGGTACTGATGGTGATGTGGGAATGGCGGCCGCGGCCGTATCGGCGGTGAGGCTGTGGGAACCCACCGCCAGGACGAATCTCTGTCGCCCGAGCCACCTGCTACACAGAGAGGGGAACGGCATTCGCCTTCGTGGACCGAGGCGCTGGCTTGCATGATGGAGGGCACAGTCCGGGCCGCGTCGGATCCGGTGATGCGACTGACCCTGCCGGAAGCGAAGGAACGTGATCGCGGCGCCCTGACGCGCCCGCACGAGAGGTTGGGGCGTGTCTCCCGCGAGTAGGCTCCGGGCCGTCCACACGAGGCTGAATCTGTGGGCCCCGCTGATCAGTTCGCAGACGTTGTCCCTGGGAGCACGCGCTCCTCCGGCGCAGCTCGCTCTTCGGCCGGCATGCGGAATCCGCGCCTCAGGTCTCCCTTCACGGAACGGGGGCCGGTGGCACGGTGGCGACGTGAGGAACAGAGCGGCACGAGGACGGCGTTATGGATCCGCTTCCGAAACGGCCTGACTTGCCTGCGTCCATCCGATGGACGAGGCTGCCGCGAACGTCCCAGGCATGCAGTCGACTCGTGGCTACGGCAGGGGCGTCGGCCCGCCACGGCTCGTGCACGGAGTCAGCGGACGCGCCGTAACAGCCTACGGGCGCGGCAGACTTTCGCGAACCGGGCGAGATGTCTTCGCTGAAGCATAAATAGTTCCTCGTACCACTGTCTGGCGGGTCGCTGACAGGGGCAGAATTCGTGAGCCGCCTCGGCATTTGTAATTACCCTCACGGCGGCATCATTTTATTTTCTTTTGGACTTTTTTAAGATCATTCCACACTCAAGAAAACGACGCAACGGGGTGTGATGCACTCCACAGTTTCGATCGAGATGTTGAATGGGGGGCGCTTTTGTCCGGATGTAAGGGGCCCGTGCGGATGTCAGGGCTGCCGATAGCGCACCCCACGGATCACCAAAAATAGGTCAACGAAAGGTAAAGGTAGGCGTAGAAAGATGGACATATGGTGGACATCTGGGGTGAACGGATTGTTTCGCAGAGGTTGACAGGTGGCTGCAGGGGTGATCATGATTCGATACGTCACCGAGTAGCTGATGTCATAGGAATTGGCGTGCTCATATCGGGACGTTGCGGGTGAGGCTGAGGCCCCTGCATTCTACGGCGACTGACTGCCGTTCTCATGAGAAATCTCGAAAGGCGCCCCTGTGGAACATCGCATTGCGCGAAAGCTCGCCCGCATCGAGCGATCCGCGACGATGGCGCTGGCCGACCAGGCCCGCTCGCTGAAGGAGAGCGGACGAAAGGTAGTGAACCTGGCCGGCGGCGACCCGTACTTCACGACACCGGGGCACATCATGGACGCGGCCCGGGGTGCGCTCAACGAGGGGTTCACGCACTACACGTCGAGCCGTGGCTTGCCTGAGCTGCGTGTTGCCGTGGCCGATCATCTCCGGCATCGATTCGGGGTCACACGTGATCCAGCTCATGAGATCGTCATCACGCCATCGGCCAAGCATGCGGTCTTCGTGTCCCTCATGGCGGTGCTTGATCCCGGCGACGAGGTGTTGATTCCCACGCCGAGCTGGGTGAGCTACGGGCAGATGGTGCGCCTTGCCGGAGCCGAACCCGTTTCTGTCCCGCTGCGCGCCGATGATGGGTTCACGCTCTCGCGGGAACTCTTGGAAGCGAAACTGACGAGAAAAACGACAGCGATCGTGCTTAACTCGCCGACCAATCCGACCGGCAGAGTGCTAAACGCATCCGAACTGCGTGATGTTGCCGACTTCTCAGCGGCTCACGATCTGGTCATCATCTCTGATGAAATCTATGAACAAATCGTCTTCGACGAGAACAGGCATCACTCTCCGTCCGAATATCTCGAATGTGCGGAACGCACGCTAACTGTCAGTGGATTTTCGAAGAGCTACGCCATGACGGGTTGGCGACTTGGATATGTTTCCGGCCCGCAGAGTCTCATGAATGCCGTACTTAAAGTCCAGGAGCACTCGGTCGGAGAAGCTGGATCCTTCATTCAGCGGGGAGGCGTGGCTGCGCTGACGGGCGACCAGTCACCGGTACGGCGCATGGTAGAGCAGTACAACCGCCACAGGGAATGGGCGCACGCAGCTCTGCGTCAGGTGCCTGGCGTTGAATGCGCTCTTCCCGAAGGGGCCTTCTATATCTTTCCCGACGTGTCTGGGCTCGGCTTTGGCGACTCCTACTCCTGCGCTCAATGGCTCATCGAGGAAGCCGGAGTCGTCGTCACCCCTGGTTCCGCCTTCGGACCTGGCGGCGAAGGACACATTCGGCTGTCGCTCGCGGCGTCCACAGCCACGCTGAAAGCCGGAGTCAGCCAGCTGTGCGGCGCCCTTTCCACGTTCAACTGAGCACCTGACTCCGTATCCACTTGCACGGGAGGAAACATGCAGCATCAGTCGACGTCCAAGAGGATCCGCGTGTTCGACACGACCCTGCGCGATGGGGAGCAGGCACCGGCGAACGGCATGACACCGGACCAGAAGCTGGAGATGGCTCTGCGTATCCAGGCATTGGGGGTCGACTGCGTGGAGGCGGGCTTTCCCGCCTCCTCCCCCAGCGACTTCGAGGCCACGCGCAAGATCTCTCGCGCCCTCACCAACTGCCGGTTCGCCACGTTTTCCCGGACCCGCCGCGAGGACATCGACCTCGCGGTCGAGGCTGGCGGCACCGAGAACCATGAAGTGCAGATGGTGGCGACCGGCAGCGACATCCACCTGAAGTACAAGCGCGGTATCAGCCGCGCCGAAGCCGTCGCGGAAGTCTCCACGGCTGTTGCGCATGCGGCCGCACTTGGAATTACTCATATATCCGTGGGGATCGAGGACGCCAGTCGCAGCAACGACCGACTTCTCAAGGAACTCACGGAGACAGCGGTCTCGTCCGGGGCTACCTGCATCATCCTTGCGGACACCACCGGCTGCATGGTCCCGCAGGAGTATGGCGAACTCATCGGCAAGATCCGCAGCTGGGTACCGGACACCATCCGTGTCTCCACCCACTGCCACGACGACTTCGGGCTCTCCCTCGCCAACGCCCTAGCTGGACTCGAGGCCGGCGCGGACGAAGTGCAGGTCACGCTCGGGGGAATCGGGGAGCGCGCAGGCAACACTCCTCTGGAAGAACTCGCGGCGGTTCTTTCCTACAAGAGCAACTTCTACGGGATGCACACCGACATTCACCTAGCCGGCATGTACGAGGCGTACACTGCGCTACGCAAGACGATTGCCTTGACGGAACCCCGGAACAAGCCCATCTTCGGGGCCTACGCTTTCGGCACGGTCGCTGGCATTCACCAGCAAGGGATCCTCAGCAACCCGGCAACCTACGAGTACGTGGAGCCGTCCGTGTTCGGTCGCGCGCGATCCCTCCTGGTCGGTCGCCACTCCGGCCGTAGCATTCTGCGTCACTTGCTGGACGACTTGGGCGTGCGTCTCGCCGAGACCGACATCGACGACCTGTACCGCAGGCACATCGCCGAGCGCCGGGGCAGTGACTGCGAGGACCTGGGCATTCTGCGACAGAGGCTCGCCCTTGAGCTCGGCCGTCGTGAGGTGCACCTGGTGCCCATGCTCAAGCCCGAGCTGGCCGGGTGACGAGCGTCGGCACATGAAGTACGCCTCTCTGGGCCCACGCGCAACCTTCACGGAGGCGGCGCTGCGAAGCCTGCCCGATGCGTCGAGGAAGCGGGCGATACCCCACGTGACTGTGCCGGACGCACCCTCAGCGGCACGTTCCGGTGCGAGCGAGTGTGCGGTCGTCCCTCTGGAGAACCTCCGCCACGGCAGTCGTGCCCGCCACTCTGAAGGAGCTCGTAGTCGGATACGGTCTCTGGCACATGCAGGCAGGGGTGCAGCTGCCCGTAACGCTTCATCTCGTTGACGCGGGCGAGCAGGCGCGCGGAGTCATCACTACGGTGCTGAGCCACCCACACGCGCATGCCCAGTGTCGCAAGTGGCTGGACCTGCACATGCCTGATGTCGACACGGCCTTCTCGATCACCACCGCCGATGCGGCACGGATGGTCGCAGATGGCCGTGACCTGAACGCGGCGGCCAGTGGGCCGCCCGGTCCGGGAGCCTGACGCCACAGATGGCCGCCGTGTGCGCCAGCGACCCCGCCTCCCGGTGCCATAGATCCGGCATCGACATTTCTTGCACGAACACCTCCACAGAACTGGCGACACGCACCGATGAGCACATCTTTGGCTACGCACCACACACTGCCGGGTGACGATCCGTGGACCGTCGCCGTCATCGGCAGTGGCCCGCGCGGCCTCGGTGTCCTGGAACGCATGGTGCTGCGCCTCGCCCAGTCGCCGCCGTCGGTCCCGGTGGTCATCCATCTCGTCGACGAGGTCGAGGTGGGCTGTGGGCGTGTCTGGCGAACCGACCAGCCGGCGTACCTACTCATGAACACTGTGGCCGACGAGATCTCCATGTTCTCCGGCTCGCCTGAGCCCGGAGAACGGAGCAGACCGGGGGCGGGGCCTTCGCTCGCACAGTGGTGGCAGCACCACGCCACGGGCTTTCCGGGGCCTAACTCCTATGCCCCGCGCGCCCTGTACGGGCGCTATCTCCACTTTGTGCTCGACAGCATCGAGGCGTCACTGCCGGATCGGGTCACGCTGATACGGCGACAGCAGAGGGTCACCCGGCTGCGGGGTGGCGGTGCCAAGGGCTATCGGCTCGAGCTGGGGGATGGATCTTGCCTGGCCGCACACCGCGTGGTCCTTGCCACCGGTCATGCCCAGCCGAGTCTTACGGGACAGTCTCTGGACCTCCGGGAGTTCGCCTCGCGCCGCCCGCATCTGCGATACGTACCGGCCGGCCCGGCCGCAGAAATGCCCTTGGACGAGCTACCGGGTGGCTCCGCGGTGGGGATCATAGGGCTGGGGCTGACCTTTTACGACGTGATGGCCGCCCTCACGGTAGGCCGGGGTGGCCAGTTCACCGAGACAACGGACGGAGAGCTGCGCTACAGGCCTTCCGGGGACGAGCCACGCATGTTCGCCGGGTCGCGCAGCAGCCTGCTGATGCCCGGCCGAGGAGCAAATCACAAGCCGTTGGACCAGGTATATTGCCCGGTCATCTTCACCGAGCAGCGCGTCGAGCTGTTGAAGGCGGGCCCGAGACTGGACTTCGTCCGCGACATCTTTCCCTGGCTGCGCGCGGAGATGGATCTCGTCTCCACCCTCGCGCACAACCGGTTGGACGTGGGGTTGGCACAGCGGAAGCGATTCGTCTGTGCGGCCGCCATCGAGGCCAAACATACTTGCCCCGACATCGCCGTTCTAGCCGAGCTGCACGGGCTGGTCCCCATGCCCGCCCCCGACCTCGACACCCTGGCACAACCCTTCGGACGGCGCACTTTCGCGGATCAGGAGGACTTCCATCGCTCGCTCCGGGAGGTGATCGAAGCCGACCTACGCGAAGCCAACCTCGGCAACGTCGCCTCCCCTCGCAAGGCGGCCCTAGACGTGTTGCGGGACGTGCGCTGGCTCATTTGCGCGCTCGTCGACTTTGCCACGCTCACCCCCTCATCGCACGAGCGGGACTTCCTGGGCTGGTACGCGCAGCGCAGCGCCTTCCTCGTGTCCGGTCCGCCGCGGATCCGGCTGCGCCAGGCGATCGCACTGATCGACAGCGGCCTGCTGACCGTGCTTGGACCGGACACCCGCTTCACCACGGACGCGACGCGTGACAGCTTCGTCGGACGCTCGGACTCCGTCGAAGGCGCAAGGGTGCTCGTGGAGACGGTGATAGATGCCCGAGTGCCGCCCACCGACGTCCGCCTGGACGGTTCGCCGATGATGGCGGACCTGTACGTCCGAGGGGTCATCCAGCCGCACCGCAACATCTGGAAGCCACCCAACGGTCCGGAGGAAGGGTTCGAGACCGGGGGTGTGGCGGTCACGCACGCGCCATACCATCCTTTGTCCGCCACGGGGGAAGCGGACTGGGGAATCTGCGTCCTGGGCATTCCCACCGAGCACACTCGCTGGTTCATGACCGTGGGCGGGCGTCGTCCCGGTTTCTGGTCGCAGTTCGACCAGGACGCGGACGACGTCGCCAAGAGCGTTCTCGTCCGCACCCGGGTCACCGATCCGGTGCCTGCCCACGCCGGGCAATGAATCAGAGGACCTCGCTGTGCCGGGGAGACGAGAGAAGGATTGATGAGTACCAACATCCAGCAGGGAAAGACGTTTCCGCCGACACGGACCTGTCCGTTCAGCCCTCCCCAGGAGTACGCGCAGATGCGCAGGGAGGAGCCAGTACGCCAGTTCACCCTCTGGAGCGGACAGCGGATCTGGGCAGTGAGCCGGTACCAGGACGTCCGCACGGTCCTCACCGACGATCGGTTCAGCGCGGACATCACGCGTGAGGGATTTCCCCTCATGCGTCCTTCGGTGGGGCTCGCCTTCCGCTCTGTCGGGCGCCGGAACTTCATGCGCATGGATGGTCCTGAGCACAGCAGACTGCGCAGGATGGTCGCGCAGGACTTCACTGCGAAGGCGGTCGAGCGCTGGCGGTCCGAGATCGAAACCCTGACGGATGGCATCATCGACAGGCTTCTGGCCTCCGGGAAACCGTTCGACCTGGTCGCCGAGATCGCCGAGGAGATACCCACTCGGGTCATCTGCTGGATGCTCGGCATCCCTGAGCAGGACCGCGTGTACTTCCGCGACCTCACCCAGCGCTATATGTCGACCCAGTCGACGCCTGACGAGACCAGGCACGTGGTGGAGAGCCTGATCGCCTATCTGGACCGCCTTATCGATGACAAGCGTGAGCGGCCCGAGGACGACATGCTCAGCCGACTCGTCCACGAGCATCTACTCCCCGGTGACCTCGACCGTGAGGACCTCAACGCGACTGCGCGGCTGATGCTCGTCGCCGGCCACGAGAGCAGCGTGAGCATGATCAGCATGGGCACACTGGCCCTTCTGCAGAACCCAGACAAGTGGGAGGCTCTCCGTGCCGATCCGAGTCAGTTGCCGTCCGCGGTAGAGGAGCTTCTGCGGTACTTGACCGTCGTGCACCAGACAGCCGTACGCGTGACCGCGGAAGAGGTCGAGATCGGCGGGGTGGTGATACCACCGGGCCAAGGGTTGATCGCTCTGACCTCGTCCGCCGACCGTGACGCAGACTTCTTCGCCAACCCGGACACCATCGACTGGAACCGCGGGAAGTTGCGTCAGCACTTCGCATTCGGCTACGGGCCGCACCACTGTCTGGGGCATCTGCTGGCCAAGGTCGAACTCCAAGTAGTCTTCACTGCTTTGCTACGCAGGATGCCGACTCTGAGGCTTGCCATACCCTTCGCGGACCTTGAGTTCAAGGACGACCAGTCGATCACCGGGGTCACCCGACTGCCCGTCACCTGGTGACCGGTCGGCGCCTCCACGACCAGTCCGCAAGAAGGAAGAAGAGCCAATGCCGGTCATAGCCCGCATGATTCCCTCGCCCGTCTCAGTAATCGTCGAACACGGTGCGCTGGACGGCCTCCCAGACATCCTGTCCGACCACCGCATCTCGACCACAGGGCAGGTGGCTATCGTCGTCAGTGCCGGATCAGGCGAGGCCCTCCGAGCCCGCTTCTCTCCTCTGCTGCCCGACGCGGACTGGTACACCGTGGCAGACGGCACGATGGCGTCGGCCGTGCGCCTGAGCAGCGAGCTGAAGGGCGGCCGTTACGACGCCGTCGTCGCACTGGGGGGAGGGAAGGTCATCGACGCGGCCAAGTACGCCGCCGGGCGCATCGGACTACCGACTGTCGCGTGCGCCACCAACCTCGCTCATGACGGCATCTGCTCCCCGGTGTCCATCCTCGATGATGAATCCGGTCGCCAGTCTGTTGGTGTGTCTTGTCCAATCGTCGCCGTCGTCGACTTGGACGTGGTTCGTGAGGCACCGTCCCGTTTCGTCGCTTCTGGCGTGGGCGAAGTGCTCTCCAACCTGTCGGCGGTGGCCGACTGGGAGCTTTCCCATGTCCAGACCGGTGAGGTAACCGACGGGCTCGCCACGGCCATGGCCCGCAGCGCGGGACTCGTGATGCTGCGGCACACAGGCGGCATCCACCAGTCCGGATTCGCTGCGCAGCTTGCCGAGTCCCTCGTTATCTCGGGCATCGCCATGAACATCGCCGGCAGCACGAGGCCGTCCAGCGGTGCGTGCCACGAGATCTCCCACGCCTTCGACATCCTCTACCCAACCCGACGCGCCCCGCACGGAGAACAGGTCGGGCTGGGCGCGGCATTCGCTTCCTACCTCAGGGGAGACAAGGAACTCGCGGGCGAACTAGCGCACACGCTGAGGCGCCATGGGCTGCCCGCGACTGCGGCACAAATCCACTTTTCCGCCGAGGAGTTCGCACGAGCAGCCCACTACGCGCCGCAAACTCGTCCAGGCCGCTTCACGATCCTTGAGCACGTCAACCTCAGTGAGGCCGACCTGCGGGCGGCCTACGAGGAGTACCTCGCGCACGTCGGTCTCTGATCCGTCGCGTCCAAGCCATCACGCACCACCCCATTGCTCATCAAAGGAGAGCACCACCGTGCAACCCACCTATATCCTCACCGACTCTGAGCGCGACGAGCTCTTCGCCGCTCTTCAGACTGTCACCGAGAACCCGTACGCGGATTACAGCACCTTCTCCAAGGCGGTCACTGTCCTGCGCGAAGGTCCGCTAGTGCCCTCCGCCTTCGTGGACGCCTGTCACACGATCCGGAGCGAGAGGGAAAACGGTGTCTCGGATGCGCATGCCCTGCGCAACTGCCCCCTGGACGCGGATATCCCGCTTCTGGACCACGATGATCCCCTCTCCGACAAGTATGCGAAGAAGAAGACCTTCGTTGGTGAGACGCTGATGGAGCTGTTCGCTCAGCTCACCGGCACTCCCCTGCTCGCCTACGCCTCCCGGTTCAACGGCGACTTCTTCACCGACGTGGTAGCCATCAACCGCTACAGCGGCAAGCAGACGGGCTTCAGCGACGGCGAGCTCGTCTATCACAATGACAGGACCGCCCACCGCGTCCGTGCCGACTTCATCACCCTGCTCGGCATGCGCTGCCCGAGCGAGGAACTGGTGTATACGGGATTCATCGAAGGACGGGCGCTGCTTGCGCACCTGAGCACGGAAGAGCAGCAGGCCCTGCGTAATCCCTGGTTCGTCACCCCGTTCGACGTCTTTTCCAAGGACAACAACAACAACCTGACCGTTTCGGATGCGCACCCGATCCTGGAGAATAGCCACAGCTTCCGCTATTTGGACAGCCACACCACTGTTGCGCCAGACAGTCCTGTCGATGCGAAAGACGCTCTGCTCTCCCTCAAGAACGCGCTTGCGCGCGCGGAGAAGAAGCGACACCGCATTCTCGTCGGTGACCTCTTCTCCTTCGCAAACCAGGACGGCCTGCACAACCGCGAGAAGATCGACGTGCAGGACGCACAGCGTGCCAAGAGCCGCTGGCTTCTGAAGACGTACGCGTTCCGAGCCGAGAGCAAGGCCCAGCAACACGAGGGGACATGGGTCAACGGCGTCCGCGGCCTAGTCGCTGACTAGGGGAAAGCGATCCGGGACGAACACTCACGGACGCTGTGCGGAGTGCCCGAATACACCCCGTGCCCGTGCCGAGCACACACTCGAAGGAACCACCATGGGCCAGACCCTTGCCCAAAAGATCTGGGACACGCACGTTGTGCGGTCCGTCGACGAGCACACCGACCTCCTGTACGTCGACATGCAACTGCTGCACGAGGTCAACACGCCACAGGCCTTCAGCGACTTGCGTGCGGCCGGCCGGACTGTCCGTCGGCCCGAACTCAACTTGGGAACCGAAGACCACAACACCCCCACCGTCGCCCTCGACAAGACGATTCAGGACCCGGCCGGTCGACGGCAGACCACCTTGATGCGCAGCAACTGCGAGCAGTTCGGCATCCCGCTGCACCGTCTCGGCGACTCCAGTCAGGGGATCGTCCACGTGATCGGTCCCGAACTCGGTCTGAGCCGACCAGGCATGACCGTCGTATGCTGTGACTCGCACACCACCACCATGGGCGCCTTCGGCGCGCTGGCGTTCGGCATCGGCACGGCGCAGGTCGAGCATGTACTGGCTACGCAGACGCTCCTAGGGCGGCGTCCCGGGGACATGCTCGTTACCGTCACCGGTCGGCTGAACCCGGGCGTAACCGCAAAGGACCTCGTTCTGGCCCTCATCGCGCAGATCGGCACGGGCGGCGGGCAGGGCCACATCATCGAGTATCAGGGCGAGGCCCTACGCCACTTGTCCATGGAATCCCGGATGACCTTGTGCAACATGTCCGTCGAGGCGGGGTCGAAGGCCGGACTCATCGCCCCGGACGACGTGACGTTCGACTATCTGGCGGCCTGCCCCGGAATGCTGAGGGGGGCCGAATGGGATCACGAGGTCGCGTATTGGCGTACTCTGCGCTCCGACGACGACGCGGTCTTCGACCGGCATGTCACCATCGACGCCAGCTCCGTGGCCCCCCAAGTTTCCTGGGGTACGAACCCGGCTCAGTGCGTGCCCCTGGACGGAAGCGTTCCCGGCCCCGCGGACTTCCCCGACGAGGCCGATCGGCTCGCAGCCGAACGTGCTCTCGCCTACATGGGTCTCACCCCGGGCACGGCCATGCGGGACATCTCCATCGACACCGCGTTCATCGGTTCCTGCACCAACGGGCGCATCGAAGATCTGCGGTCCGCAGCAGACGTATTGCGCGGCAGGCAGGTCCACCCCGGAGTGCACCTGCTCATCGTGCCCGGCTCGGCCCGGGTCCGCGCGCAGGCGGAAGCCGAGGGACTGGACGAGGTTTTCCACCGTGCTGGAGCAGACTTCCGGCCAGCGGCCGGCTGTTCAATGTGCGCCGCACTCAACGAGGACCGGTTGCGTCCGGGCCAACGCGCCGCTTCGACCAGCAACCGCAACTTCGAGGGACGCCAAGGGAAGGGTTCGCGTACCCATCTCGTCTCACCCGCCGTCGCGGCCGCCACCGCTGTCGCCGGACATCTCGCGCAGCCTGCCGATCTCTGAGCACCAGGAACGCCATGGACCCCTTCGTCACGCACACCGGCACGGGCATGCCGCTACGCCGCAGCAACATCGACACCGACCAGATCATTCCGGCGCGCTACGTGCCGTACTTCAGCTGGCACGGCCACACCAACGCGCTCTTCGCCGACTGGCGCGACGATCCCTCGTTCGTCCTCAACCTTCCGCAGTACCAGGGTGCAACCGTCCTGGTCTCCGGGAACGACTTCGGCACCGGATCCTCTCGCGAGTCGGCCGTCTGGGCCCTGCAGCGGGCAGGGTTCGCCGCGGTGATAGCTCCTCGATTCGGTGACATCTTCTCTGGTAATGCTCTGATGAGAGGTCTCGTCACAGCCACCGTTCCCGAAGACGTGGTTGTGCGCCTGTGGGAGCAGCTCGAGCAGGATCCCTCCACACCCGTCACTGTCGACGTCCAGGGCCAGGAGGTGCGGTGTGCCGGCATCACACAGCCCTTTGCCCTCGACCCCGGTGCCCGGCGCCACCTACTATCCGGGCAGGACGCCGTGGCCGAGACCCTGAAGCACGCCGACGAAATAGAGGCGTACGAACGTCTCCGGCGTCCGCTACTTCCAATGACCCATTTCACGAGAGCAGAGTGACATGAGCGAAGCCCCTGCCGTCGGTGTGGTGATTCCACTCATCACACCAACGGCAGGGGCTTCGTTGGCCCTGGTATTCAGCGGAGTAGGGCGGCCTGACGGATCAACAGCGAAGGGTGCCGCCTGGCCTGATTGATCGGCACGCGGGTGCGGTGCTCCTGCGACGGCTGGCAGGCGGTATGGGGCTGACGCCGCCCTCGCGGGGGTGTTGGCGGCCGGCACTGGAACGGGCCGACGGGACGTTCTGGCTCTGTCCCACCTACGCAAGTACGAGACGTGCGCGCAGTTCGGAGCTGACTTCGGAGCGTCGCAGGCAGCGGCCTGGCGGCTACTTCGACGAAGCCCTCGAGGCGCTCGCCGCATGGGCTGCCCGCACTGCACGAGCCTCGTCGGCCTGGGTGAAGGCGACTTCGTGGCCGTCGCCAGGACGCTGAACCGGCCACCCGAATCCACGTGGACAAGCTGTACCACTCGCAAAGGCACAAGCGGCTCGCGAGTTAAGGTTCAGGTCATCGCCCACCCGGACGGCACACCCTTTGATTCTCCAGAGCTCTTCCGGGTGGCACACCCGACTCGGCACCAAACACCCTAAGATCCCCGACGGAGTCAAGCTTAGCTTGTTTTTTATCTATTGATCCGAAACGGTTTGGGTTCTGGGTCGTTGGTGGTGTGTGAGCGATCTGGTGGGGGACGCGCGGCATCTGTC
>NZ_JALGBX010000042.1 GCF_022808175.1 Streptomyces sp. AP-93
GATCAACCAGTCAAGCGGTCACTAACCGCCTACGATCACTGACCGCAACGACACCCCTTGGACTCATTCATCTAGCGCGGGGCTTGAACGGGGAAGGGGCCCGGTGCCACCGTGAGGCGGCCCCGGGCCCCGAAGGCGCGGCCGCGCCCGAAGGCCCGGCCGAGCCGTTCAGGGGCGCAGGAGGGCTTCCAGGGCGCGGGTGAAGAGAAGGCGGGCCGCCGCTGCCACCAGGGGGTCGAAGGGGCGGCCCAGGCCGCGTACGCGCAGGTCCTCGCGCCATTCGGCCTCGCAGCCGCCCGCGGGCGAGGGGCGGAGCTCGATCTCGGCCCGGCCCCGCACCACGCGGCCGTGTTTGACGAGCCGGACCAGTCCCGCGGAGCCGCCCTGCGGGGGCTGCCAGAAGGTCACTTCCATGGGGTCGTCGAAAGTGATGCTCCCCACGCCCGTACGCATGGTGAAACGGGTTCCGGTGTGCGTGGGCGGCGGCGTTTCGACGATCGCCCGGGTGAGCGGGACGGCGGCGGCGTGGCGTTCCCAGTCCGTCAGCCTCCTCCACGCCACCTCGGTGTCGAGAAGTGTGCGGCGAATGATCCGGATAGCGGGCATGAGCGCATCGTAAGCGGGCATACACACCCTGAACTGGGCGGCGAATATGGGTTCCGCCCGGGGGTGGCGATCAGTAATACTCACCGCCACCGTGGATCGCGGATTCGACCGGGTGACCACCGGCCTTCCCGCCCCACTCTGCGAGGAGGTGCGCCATGTGCTCCCACCAGCCCCCCTGCCCGACCGCCGACAGCGTCGACCACGACGCCGCACGCACCGTGGCCTTCCACCCCGAACAGGGCTGGAACCTGCTGTGCAACGGCGCCGTCGTCTTCGACGACACAGGTGAACTGCTCCCCGACGGCCGCACGGTGGAACCCCGCCGCCCGGCCCTGGTCTGAGCGAGGAGGCAGCATGCGCCAGCAGCTGATCCGAAAGCCCGTCCCGAAGCCCGCACCCCGAGACCTGGACCTGCGTACACCGTCGGGCAGACCCCTCCCGTACTGACGGGAGCCCCGGAGTTACGCCACGGCGACATCGGCTGAGCCCACGGCGGGCGTCAGCCGGTGGAAGCCGCCGCGCCGCCTTGGAAGGCGCTCTCGTACGCCTCGTCGCCGATCGCCGCCCTGGCCTGCCGTTCGCCCTGGTCGCGCACGGCCGTGAGCGAGGGGGAGCCCATCTGCGGCCGGCCCACCGTGCGCCACCAGGCGTGCCCCGTGCCCAGCAGCCGGGCCGCCAGCTCGCCGTCTCCCAGGGCCGCCACGGACGCCGCCAGCAGGTCGAGACCGAGCGCGATCCCGAAGCGGTCGCCCAGCAGCCGTTTGCCCGACAGCATCGCCCGCGCGTGCCGGGCCGCCTCCCCGTGGTGGCCGAGCCCGAACGCCGCCATGGCCAGGATGTAGTCCGCGTACGCCCGCAGCCAGCGCTCGCCCAGCTCCGCGCAGGCCTCGCGCAGGCCCCGCGCCTCCTGCTCGGCCTCCTCGAAGCGCCCGAGGTCGCACAGGGCGTAGCCGGTGGCCAGCCGGCACAGCAGCCAGCCCACGCCGGTGGGTCTCCCGCCGTGGCCCCCGCGCGCCCGGGGGCCGGCGAGCGCCAGGGCCCGTACGGGATCGCCCGGCATCAGCACCGACACCGCGAGCAGGTACGCGGCGCGCAGCTCCGGCTCCGGGTCGGCCAGTGTGGCCGCCGCGCCGGTGCACGCCCTGCCGAGCTCCTCGGACGTGGTCAGGTCGCCCTGGAGCAGGGCGGTGAGCCCCAGGGCCCACAGGGCCTGGACGTACGCGGCCCCCGAGCGCGGGCCCCGGCTCAGGGCCCGTTCCAGGAAGGCCCGGCCCTCGTGGACGTGGCCGCAGGAGAACCAGAAGAACCAGAGCGCGCCGGCCGTCTCCAGGGCCGCGGTGGGATCCGAGCGGAGCAGGTGCTCCAGGGCGGTACGCAGCTGCGCGTGCTCGGCGGTCATCCTGCGGTACCAGTCCACCTGGCCCGGGCCCATCCAGCCCTGGTCGGCGGCCTTAGAGAGCGCCGCGTACCAGTGGGCGTGCCGGTCGGCGACGACCTGTTCCTCGCCGAGTTCCGCCAGCCAGTCCTGGCCGTACTCGCGGATGGTGTCCAGCAGCCGGTAGCGGGCGCCCGCGCCCCGTTCCCGGCTGCACCGGACCACCGACTTCGCCACCAGGCCCGCCAGTACCCGCTCCACCCGTGCGGCGGGCAGCGGGCCGCCCGAGCACACCGCGCGCGCCGCTGCCACGTCGAAGTCCCCGGTGAACACCGAGAGCCGGGCCCACAGCAGCCGCTCGACGGGCTCGCACAGCTCGTGGCTCCAGCCGATCGCGGTGCGCATCGTCTGGTGCCGGGGGAGCCGGGCCGTGGTGGTGCCGGAGAGCAGGTCGAAGCGGCCTTCGAGGCGCTGCGCCATCTGCTCCAGGGTCCAGAGCCGCATCCGGGCGCCGGCCAGTTCGAGGGCGAGGGGAATCCCGTCCAGGCGGCGGCAGATGTCCGCGGCGAGGGCCGCCTGGTCCGGGTCGGCGAAGGCGGCCGCGGCGTGCGCGGTGGCCGCGATCGCGCGGGCCCGGAACAGGGCGAGGGCGTCGCTGTCGGGTCCGTCGCTGGGCAGCGGGCTGACCTCGACCAGGTCCTCGCCGGGGCTGCGGAGCGGCTCGCGGGTGGTGATGAGCACCGTCAGGCCCGGTGCGGACTGCAGGAGTTCGCCGACCAGGTGCCGGCAGTCGGCCACCAGGTGCTCGCACGTGTCGAGGACGAGCAGCAGCTCCTTGTCGGCCATCCACGCGCACAGTTCCTCGTCCAGGGGGCGCGGGGACTGGTGGGCGAGGCCGACGGCGTGCGCGACGGTGGCGGTGAGCAGTTCGGCGTCGCGCAGTGGGGAGAGCTCCACCCACCACACCCCGTCGGGCCTGCGCTGGCGGGGGTCGGCGGCGGCCCGCAGGGCCAGCCTGGACTTGCCGACGCCGCCGACGCCCGTGAGCGTCACGAGCCGTCGCTCGCGCAGCAGGTCGCAGAGGAGGCCGAGTTCACGCTCACGGCCCACGAAGCTCGCCGTTTCCGGCGGCAGGTTTCCCGGCACGGCGCCAGAGTCTGGCCCAGGATCGCTGCCCATGGAATCTGCCTGATTGTTGTTGACCGAGTACTCACCGAACACGGGAGTATTCTGCGCGATCTTCTTTCTCCGCAGTACCGTTCGGGACAGATCGAACGAACAGGTTGTCAGGAACCTTTCCCCCGCACGGGGTTCGGGAGGCGGTTCAGGAGGTCAGTACGATCCGCCGTTCCGCGGAGAAGGCGCCCCAGGTGCCGTCGGCCAGCCGCGCCCGGAGCTTCACCGTCCATGCGGTTCCGGGCGGTTCGGCGACCGTGAGGCGGTGCTCCGCCCGGCCGGCCGGGACGGCGCCCTCGCCGAACTGGATGACGGTGGTGGGGCGTCCGTTGACGTAGAGCTCGTACGCGGCGGTCATTTTGCCGGTCGCCGGGGCGGTCCAGGCGAGGGTGACCGCGCCCGGCGAGGCGACCGCCGTGAACTCGGCCGGAGCGGTGTCCGTCCGCTGTCCGGGCCCGGGCGGGGTCGTCACGTCCGCGGCGGGACCGGCGGGGGAGGAGTTGTCGGCCCCGTCACGGGCCCGGACGGTGAAGGTGTAGGCGCTGTCGGGCCGGAGGTCCTCCAGGACCGTCGTGGTGGTGCCGGGGCCGACCGTGTGGATCCGGGCGTCGCCCTGGTAGACGTCGTACGCGGTGACGCCCGTGTCATCCGTGGCCGCGGACCAGGTCAGCCGGGCGGAGGAGGGCCCGAGGGCCTGCCCGTCCGTACGGGGCGGGGCGGTCGGGGCCTGCCGGTCCTCGGCCGTGGCCGCGGGGGTGGTGGCCGAGGCGGCCGCACCGGCCGGGGAGGTGTTCCCGGCGGCGTCCCGGGCGCGGACCGTGAACGCGTAGGCCGTCCGCGGGGTGAGGCCGGTGATGTCGGTCATCGTCTTGTCGGCGGGCAGTTCACGGACCAGCCGGTCCGCCTGGTAGACGAGGAAGGAGGTCACCCCGTCGGCGGGCGCGGGCGACTGCCACATGACGTGGACCGAAGTGGCGCTGCCCGCTTGGGCGGTGAGCCCGGCCGGGGCCGCCGGGGGTGTGGTGTCGGAGGCGCCGCACGCCGTCAGCGCGGCGGTCGCGAGGGCCAGCGCGGCGAGGGCGGGCGCCGCTCCCCGTACGGACGGCCGCGAGAAGCGGCGCGGGGAGTGCGGCGCGGTGCTGGGTGCGGGGTCGTGCACGGCGGGCGCCCTCCTCTTCCGTTCCTCGGGTCTTCCGGTGCGGCGGGCCTTCCGGTTCTTCCGGCTCCCCCGGAAAGGTCTAGACATATATGGCATGCTCCGCGGCCGCCGGGCAAGACCCCTGCGCGGCCCCTTCCCGCCGGTGCGGCCCGGTTCGTGTTCTTCCGCTTCCGTCTGGCATTATTGCGAGATCTTTGCAATAACGAAGGAAGTGCACCAGATGAAGGCCCGGAGCGTACGGGGAATGGCCGGGGCGGCCGCGGCCGCGGTGATCGTCACGGGCGCGGCGGCCTGCTCGAATCCCGGGGGAGGTGCCGCGGCGGGCGCCGGGGCGGCCGATTCCGCCGTGGTCGGCATAGCCACCGAGCCGGAGAGCCTCAGCCCGCTGCTGGGCTACGGCAAGGACGGCAACTCGAAGATCTTCGACGGACTGCTGGCGCACGACGCCGACATGAAGCTGAAGCCCGCGCTGGCCGAGGCCCTCCCGGAGGTTTCCGCGGACGGACTCACCTACACCTACCCGCTGCGCCGGGGCGTGAAGTTCAGCGACGGACGGCCCTTCGGCGCCAAGGACGTCGTCTTCACCTACCGGACGATCCTCGACGCGAAGACGAACAACGCGTCCAAGTCCGAGCTCGACGCGATCGCGGAGGTCGCGGCACGCGGCGAGAACGCCGTCGTCTTCACACTGAAGTACCCCTACGCCCCCTTCGCCGAGCGGACCGTCCTGCCCATCGCCCCCGAGCACATCGCGGGCGGACAGGACGTCAACAGCGGCGAATTCACCACCAGGCCCGTCGGCACCGGACCGTACGTGCTCACCGCCTGGTCCAAGGGCGAGAAGCTGAGCTTCAAGGCCAACCCGTCCTACTGGGGCGGTGAGCCCGCGGTGAAGAAGTTCACCATGGCGGTCATCAAGGACGACGACGTACGCGCCACCCGGCTGCGCTCCGGCGAACTGGACGGGGCCGTCCTGCCGCCGAACCTGGCCAAGGGGTTCGCGGCCGACAAGACGCGAAAGACGTACGCCGCCAAGAGCTTCGACTACCGCAACGTCACCCTGCCGACCGAGCACCCCGTCACCGGCGACACGGCCGTCCGCCGGGCCCTGGACATCGCCGTCGACCGCGGCGCGCTGGTCGACAAGCTCCTGGAAGGCGCGGGCAAGGCCGCCTACGGCCCCGTCCCGACCGGCAGCCCGTGGTTCACCGCCGGCACCGAGCGTCCGTACGACCTCGCCAGGGCCAAGAAGATCCTCGACGACGCCGGCTGGATCCCCGGCGCCGACGGCATCCGCGCAAAGAACGGGGTCCGGGCCGCCTTCCCGCTCTGGTACCCCTCCGGCGACAAGCTCCGCCAGGACCACGCCCTCGCCTTCGCCTCCGACGCCAAGAAGGCCGGCATCCAGGTCACCACCGAGTCCGGCAGCTGGGAGGTCATCGAACCCCGGATGAAGACCGACGCCGTCCTCGCCGGCGGCGGCTCCCCGGCCGACCCGGACTTCGACCAGTACCTGACGCTGAACTCCGCCCTCGCGGGCGACGGCTTCAACAACATGGCCCGGTACGACAACCCGGCCGTCGACAAGGCGCTGCTCGACGGCCGCCGCAGCGCCGACCCGGCCGTGCGCAAGGCCGCGTACGACACGGTCCAGCGCGAGCTGGTCAAGAACCCGGGCTACGTCTACCTCACCCACATCGACCACCTCTACGTCGTGGCCGACCGGTGGGACGGGCCCTCCACCCAGACCGAGCCGCACGACCACGGCCTCGGAACCGGCCCCTGGTGGAACATCGGGAGCTGGAAGCCGAAGCAGAAGTGAGCCGTCTCCACTCGCTCCACCGTCTCCCGTGGGGGCCGATGGCGCGCATGGCGGGGCGGCGGACCCTGTTCGCCGGCCCGGTCCTGCTCGTCGTCACCTTCGGGGTCTTCGCGGTCGCCGCGCTGTCGCCCTTCGACCCCGTCAAGGCCTACGCCGGCACCGCCGGGCTCACCGCCTCACAGGCCGGACTCGACCAGCTGCGGGTCAACCTCGGCGCTGACCAGCCCCTGCTCGCGCGCTGGTGGGAGTGGCTCACCTCGGCGCTGACCGGGGACCTCGGCACCTCCGCCGTCATGCGCCAGCCCGTCTCCGACGTCATCGCCGAGCGGCTCGGCTGGTCGGCCCTGCTCGCGCTCTGCGCGTTCGTCGTCGCCGTGCTGCTGGGCACCGGGCTCGGCGTCCTGGCCGCGCGTCGGCAGGGCGGGCCGCTGGACCGGGCGGTCTCCGGGCTCGCGTACACCCTCGAAGCGGCCCCGGCCTTCTGGCTGGGCCTGCTCGCCATCTGGTTCTTCTCGGTGCGCCTGGGCGCACTGCCGTCCGGCGGCCTCACCGACGCGGGCAGTGACGTGGTCACCGCCGGGCAGGTGGCCCACCACCTGGTGCTGCCCGCGCTGGTCCTCGGCATCTCCCAACTGCCCTGGTTCTTCCTGTACGTCAGGCAGGGCGTGGCCGACGCTCTGGAGGAGGACCCCGTACGGGGCGCCCGTGCGCGGGGCCTGGGGGAGCGGCGGGTACTGCTCGGCCACGGACTGCGCGCCGGCATGCTCCCGATGCTGACCCTGATCGGGTCGCGGGTGCCGGAGCTGATCACCGGCGCGCTGCTGGTGGAGACCGTCTTCAGCTGGCCCGGCATCGCCGCGGCCACCGTCCAGGCCGCGACCTCGGTGGACTTCCCGCTGCTGGCCGCGCTGACGGTCCTGGCCACCGCGGCCGTGCTCGCCGGGAACCTGCTGTCCGACCTGCTCTACGGGCTGGCGGACCCGAGGGTGGGCTTCGATGGCTGACACCGGAACGCCGCTCTGGCGGTCCCACGGCCGCGACCGGAGCTCCACCCGGACCCTGCGGGTGCGGACCTCGGCGGTGATCGTGGCCCTGATCGCGCTGGCGGTGCTGCTCGTGCCGCCGCTGGTCCAACTCGACCAGCAGGCAGTCGACTTGTCGGCAAAGCTCCTGCCGCCCTCCTGGGCCCACCCCTTCGGAACCGACGACGTGGGCCGCGACCTGCTGCTGCGCTGCGTGTACGGGCTGCGGGTCTCGCTGCTGGTCGGGCTGGTGGCCGCGCTGGTCGCCACCGTCATCGGCACGGCCGTCGGCGCGCTCGCCGGGGCGCTCGGCGGGTGGCCGGACCGGTGCGTCATGCGGGTGGTGGACGCACTGTCCTCGATCCCGCACCTGCTGCTCGGCATCTTCATCGTGGCGATGTTCCGGCCGGGAGTGTGGCCGGTGGTCGTCTCCGTGGCCCTGACCCACTGGCTGTCCACGGCCCGCATCGTCCGCGCGGAAGTCCTCTCGCTCCGCTCGCGGCCCCATCTGGACGCGGCCGTCTCGGGCGGCGCCTCGCGGTGGCGGGTGGCCGTACGCCATCTCGTGCCCGGAGTGCTGCCGCAGGCCGGGCTCGCCGCCGTCCTGATGGTCCCGCACGCCATGTGGCACGAGTCGGCCCTGTCCTTCCTGGGCCTCGGCCTGCCGGCGCACCAGGCGAGCCTGGGCAACCTGGTCCAGACGGCCCGCGGTTCGCTGCTCGCCGGCGACTGGTGGCCCACGCTCTTCCCGGGGCTCCTCCTGATCGTCCCGACCCTGGCCATCGCGGGCCTGGCGGGTGCCTGGCGCGAGCGCCTCAACCCCCGCCGCCGATCGGAGCTCAGCCTGTGAAGGAGCTCAGCTTGTGAAGACCCCCATCCCTGCGGAGTCGGTTTCGGTGTCGGAGCCCGCCTCCGAGTCCGCCCGACCCGTCCTCGAACTGGACCGGCTCTCCGTCCGCTTCCGCATGCGCGGCGGCCGGTACGTCGCGGCCGTCACCGACGCCACCCTCGCCCTGGCCCCCGGCGAGTGCCTCGCCCTCGTCGGGGAGAGCGGCTGCGGCAAGTCCGTGCTCGCCTCCGCCCTGCTCGGGCTGCTCCCCGGCAACGCCGAGACCGCCGGCTCGGCCCGGCTCGCCGACGGGACCGACCTGCTCGCCCTCGACGAGCGCACCCTCGCCCGGAGCATCCGGGGCCGCCGCGTCGCGCTGGTCCCGCAGAGCCCGGCCGCGCACCTCACCCCGGTCCGCACCATCCGCTCCCACTTGGAGGAGACGGTCCGCGAACTGACCGGGGCCGGGAGACGGCCCAGGGCGGAGCTGCGGGAAGCGGCCGAAGCGGCGGCCGAGCGGGCGGCCTTCCCCGCCACCCACCTCGACCGCCATCCGCACGAGCTCTCCGGCGGGCTCGCCCAGCGCGCCGCCACCGCGCTCGCGCTGATCGGCGACGCGCCCCTGCTGCTCGCCGACGAGCCCACCACGGGCCTCGACCGGGACCTGGTCCACCGCACCGTCGACGAGCTGCGCGCCCACACCCGGGACGCCGGCCGGGCGCTGCTGATGATCACGCACGACCTCGCGGCGGCCCACCGCATAGCCGACACCGTGGCCGTCATGTACGCGGGCCGCATCGTGGAAACCGCCCCCGCCGAAGCCTTCTTCGGCGCTCCGGGCCCCCGTCACCCCTACGCGCGCGGACTCCTCGAGGCCCTGCCCGAGCGGGCCTTCACCCCCATCCCCGGAGCCCCGCCCGAGCTCGGCGCGCTCCCGCCCGGCTGCGCCTTCGCCGCCCGCTGTCCGCGCGCCGACTCCCGCTGCCGGGCCGAGCGGCCCCTGCTCACCGAAGGGGTGGCCTGCCACCATGCTTGAGCTCACCGGCATCACCGCCGGCTACGACCGCCGGGCCCCCGTCGTGCGCGGCGCCCACCTGAGCCTCGCCCCCGGCGAATCCCTCGGACTGCTGGGCCCCAGCGGCTGCGGCAAGTCCACCCTGGCCAAGGTCGCCGCACTGCTGCACCGGCCCGACCGGGGGACCGTGGCCTTCGACGGCCGCGCGGTGACCGGCTTCCGGCACCGGGCGCCGCGCGCCCTGCGCACCTCGGTCGGCATGGTGTTCCAGCAGCCCCGGCTGGCGGCGGACCCCCGGCTCAGGCTGCGCGAGCTCGTCGCGGAACCGCTCCGGGCGACTGGCCGGCGTAGCGAAATCGACGCCACCGTGCCTGAGTTGGCGGACCGGGTCGGCCTGGGGGCGGACCTGCTCGACCGGCGACCCCACGAGGTCAGCGACGGTCAGCTGCAACGGGCCTGCGTGGCACGGGCCTTGGTGCTCCGGCCGCGCTGGCTGGTGTGCGACGAGATGACCGCCATGCTCGACGCGTCCACCACGGCCGCGCTGGTCGGCGTCGTCGAGGAGTACCGGGCGGAGTCCGGCGCGGGCCTGCTGGCGGTAGGGCACGACCCCGTGCTGCTCGGCCGCTGGTGCGGGCGAACGGTCCACTGGGACGAGATCGTCAAGGACTGAACACCGGTCACGGACCGTCAACACCCGTTTGGCGGACACGAGTTTCGCCCGAAGGGCCCTCCCGCTGCGCCACCATGGCGGCGCGTAAGGAGGTGTTCCGATGGTGATCTCCCTCTCCGTCCTCGTCCTGCTCCTCGTCCTCGCATGGATCTTCATGCGCGGCGGCGGCCTCAAGCTGTCCCACGCGCTCGTCTGCGTCCTGCTCGGCTTCTACCTCGCGAGCAGCAGTCTCGCGCAGACCATCCACAACGGGGTCTCGGCCACGGCGAACGTGGTCAGCGGCTTCAAGCCGTAGCTCTTGATCGACTGTTGCGCCTTCGTGAATCATCCGGCTCTTCCATGGACTCCTCAGGCAGTGCGATCTAGCGTCTGGCCGCGGCGCGATGTCATACGCAATGTCAATAACACTGAGGAAAAGGGAGGAAGTCCGGATGTTCCGAAGAGCGCTGAACTGCGCCGTGGCACCCGCTCTCGCCGCATGTGCGGTGTTGTACGGGGTCTCGCCGGCCACCGCCGACGAGATACCGCTGGCCCCCGGCCACCGCCTGGTCAGCCATTACGAGGGCGCCCCGGCCACGGCCGCGCCGCTGCCCGGTCAGGCCCCGCCGCAGCACCCCTTCCTCGCGCCCAACGGCCGCAGCGGCATGCACTCGGACGCGGCGGGCAGCGCCACCTCGCCCTGGTCCGGACCGCTCGGCAAGAACCCGGAGGTGACCAGCGAGAAGATCGCCGCCCTCGGCGGCGAATGCGCCACCGCCACCTTCGACTCGGGCGGCCGGCTGGTCACGGTCTGCGGCACCTTCGGCGGCTTCAAGGTCAAACTACTGGAGCCCCGTACGCTCGCCACGCTCGCGGAGTACCAGCTCCCGCAGCGTTCCTCGACGGTCCAGGCGATCACCTCGCTCGACTTCTCGAAGATCTTCAAGGACACCTCGGGCGGCGCCTACTTCTACCTGGACAACCAGGACCGGGCGGTGCTGGCCGACTCCCGCCAGCACATCCTGAGGCTCTCGCACGTACAGGAGCCGGACGGATCCTGGCAGTTCAAGGTCGACGACGACTGGGACCTCACCGGGCAGGTCCCGCACGACTGCGTCGACTGGACCAACCTGTGGCCCACCGGCACCTGCGACCCGGTCACCTCGGTGATGCCCGACTGGAACGGCCGCATCTGGTGGGTCACCCGCCAGGGCCGCGTCGGCACCGTGGACCCGGCGACCTCGGTGATCCGCTCGATCCGGCTGGCGGGGGAGGAGATCCAGAACTCCTTCTCGGTCGGCGAGGACGGGGTCTCCATCGTCACCGACCACGCGCTCTACAGCTTCACCGCCTCCGCCGACGGCACCCCCGTCGCGCAGTGGCGCCAGACCTACGACCGGGGTACGGGAACCAAACCCGGCTCGGTCAACCAGGGTTCGGGCACCACCCCGGACCTCTTCGGCAACGGCTACGTCGCGATCACCGACAACGCCGACGACCGGATGAACGTGCTGGTCTTCAAGCGGGGCCTGGACGTCCCCGAGGGCCAGCGCCTGGTGTGCAGGGTCCCGGTCTTCGGACCGGGCGCCTCGACCACCGACAACTCCCTGATCACCTGGGGCAACAGCATCGTCGTCGAGAACAACTACGGCTACGAGAACGTCACCTCGCTGGTCCTCGGCAAGTCGGTCGTCGGCGGCGTCAGCCGCATCGACGTCCGCGCCGACGGCAGCGGCTGCGACACGGTCTGGCAGAGCGCGATCCGCTCGCCCTCCGTCGTCCCCAAGCTCTCCACCGCGAACGGGCTGCTCTACTTCTACGAGAAGGAGCCGAACGTCTGGGGGATCGACGCCTGGTACCTCACGGCCGTCGACTTCCGCACCGGTGAGCGCCGCTGGCGCCGGCTGACCGGCACCGGCCCGCTGTACGACAACAACTGGGCCCCGATCACGCTGGGTCCCGACGGGACGGCCTACGTGGGCGTCTTCAACGGCATCGTCGCGGTCCGCGACCGCGGCTGAGCCCCGGCGCCGAACCACCGCGCCGAGTCACGGCGGGGGCCCGTCCACCGGACGGGTCCCCGCTGGGCCGCCTCTTAGGGCAGCCGGCCGACGCGCTCGATGGCCACCATCGCCGCGTCGTCGCCCAGGAGGCCGTCCGGGGTGTGGGCGAGCAGGTCCGCGCAGAGGTGGCGCAGGAGGGCTTCCGGGCCGTCGCCGGGCCAGTCCGCGGCCCGCTCCGGCAGGGGGTAGAAGGCCCCCGACGTGTCACGGGCCTCGATGACGCCGTCCGTGTACAGCAGGACCACGTCACCCGTCTCGAAGGAGAAGGACTGCGGGGTGAAGCCGGTGTCCACGAACTCGGACAGACCGAGCGGCGGCGCCGGATGGTCCACCTGGAGGGGGACGACACGGCCCGCGCGGAGCAGCAGCGGGGGCGGGTGCCCGCAGCTGACCAACCGCACCGACGGCTCCCCGTCGGGAATGTCGAGCACCGCCGCGGTGGTGAACCCCTCGTCCGGCCGTCCGGGGCCCGAGGGGTCATCCGCGCCCCGGTCCGGGTCGGCGGCCACCGCGGCCTCCAGGTAGCCCACCAGACCCGGCAGGTCGGCCTCCAGGTGGGCGGCGGCCCGGAAGGCTCCGAGGACGACCGAGGCCTCTCCGACCGCCTCCAGCCCCTTGCCGCGGACATCGCCGATGATCAGCCGGGTGCCGTCGGCGGTCCGGGCGGCCGCGTACAGGTCGCCTCCGATCTGGGCCTCGGCCTCCGCCGACAGGTACACGGAGGCGATCCGCAGCGGGCCCATCCGGTCGCGCAGCGGTCGTAGGACCACCTGCTGCGCCGCGACCGCCACGGAACGCAGCCGGGTGAGCTGCCGCTCGTGCACTTCGCGCAAGTGTGCGAAGAAGGTGACGAAGGCCGAGATCAGGATGAGGGCGATGATCTGGAAGGTGTGGTTGAGGTCTGTCAGGGAGGTCCGCACGATGGCCACGCCCACCTGCGCGAGGACCGCCACGGCGCCCACGAACCCGGTCGTGCGCGGCCCGGCGAAGGAAGCGGTGAGGGCGGGCGCGGCCACCAGGAAGGGGCCCAGGTGGACCTCCGGCGGGGCCAGGATGTCCACCACCGTGACGATGGCGATCAGCAGGAACGGGACCACGAGCAGCACCGCGCGCGATTCCCGGAACCGGCTGGTGCGTGGGTGCGGCGCTGAGGGGGCCATGCCTCCTGCATACACCGCGCACGGCCGGGCGGCACCCGCTCCGGCCGTGGGCCGGGGCGGGTGCCGCCCGGGTGGTGCTCAGGGTGCCGGGGGCGTCAGCTCACCTGGAGGGTGACGTCGTCCACGACGAAGGAGGTCTGCAGGGAAGCGTCCTCCACGCCCTGGAACTTCAGGGTGACGCTCTGGCCGGCGAACCGGGAGACGTCGTACGTCTTGAGCTGGTAGCCGGAGGCCGCGTTCACGTTGGACAGGGTCGCCAGCGTCTGGCCGCCCACCGAGACCGTGAAGGTGTCGTAGACCGTGTTCTCGGTCTCGGCGGTGTCGATGTGCAGGTAGAAACCGAGCTGGTACGAGGAGCAGCCGGTCGGGATGGTCACGGACTGCGAGGCGTTGTCCGTGCGGGTCGTGCCGTAGCCGTTGAGCCAGGCCTTGTAGGTGCCGCCGTGCGGGGTCTGCCCCGCCTGGTTGGTGATGACGTTCGTGGTGGTGGTCCACGGGGTGGTGCCGCTCTCGAACCCGCCGTTGGCGACGAGCTGGCGCGGGGTGCAGGAGGGGCCGGTACCCGTGACGGTCAGGGTGTAGGTGGTGGTGTGGCTGACCGAGCCCGTGCCGGTGACGGTCAGGGTGTACGTGCCGGGCACGGTGCTCGCGCCGACCTGGACGGAGAGCGTCGAGGAGCTGCCCGACTGCACCGACGTGGGGCTCAGCGAGGCGGTGGTACCGGCCGGGGCTCCGGTCACCGACAGGGCGACCGTCTGGGCGGCGCCGCTGGTGGTGGCGGTGTTGATGGTGGAGGTGGCGGTGCCACCCTGGGCGGCGCTGCCGGTGGCCGGGGAGGCGCTGATCGAGAAGTCCGGGCCGGGGGTGGTGCCGCCGACGGCCTGGTTCCAGACGGTGTAGGCCACGCCGTCGGCGCTGCGGTCCAGGACCGTGGCGCTGATGTTGTTCGTGGTGTCGCAGGAGGCGTGGTAGCAGGGGTCGTACGCCGCGTTCGCGGTGCCGCCCCACTTCGCCGCCTGCGCCGAGGTCTTGCGGGCGCTCGCGCCGGCCGCGTAGCCGGAGGTGGGGATGCCGCCCTGCTGGAAGGAGTAGTCGTCACTGCGGCCCTGGCCCTCGGTGTTCTCCTCGGGAGCGAGGTTCAGGGAGGTCCAGTAGGCCTTGAGCGGGGCGGCCGCGGTGGAGTTGACGTTGTTGATGAAGTAGCCGCCGTTGGTCGAGCCGACCATGTCGAAGTTGTAGTAGGCCTTGATGGCCGACTTCTGGGTGCTGGTGAGCTGGTTGACGTAGAACTTCGAGCCGTTGAGGCCCTGCTCCTCGTCGGTCCACCAGGCGAAGCGCACGTGCTTGGTCATGGTGGGGTTCTTCTGGGCGAGGACGAGCGCGTTCTCCAGCAGGGTCGCGGAGCCCGAGGCGTTGTCGTTGATGCCCGGACCCGCCGAGACGCTGTCGAGGTGCGCGCCGAACATGATCGTCTGGTCGGCGGGGCCGCCGGGCCAGTCGGCGATCAGGTTGTTCGACGGGTAGGTGCACGAGCTGCAGTTCTGCTCGGTCACCGTGTAGCCGGCGGCCTGCAGCTTGCCCTTGATGTACGCCACCGACGCCGTGTAACCGGCGCTGCCCGCACGGCGGTTGCCGCCGTTCTGGGAGGCGATCGTGCTGAACTGGGTCAGGTGCGCCTGGACGGCGGCCACGTCGATGTTCGGCGCGCCGGGGTTGGGGGTGGTGCCGCCGACGGTGAGCGCGTAGTCGACGGTGTGCGAGAGGCTGGTGCCCTGGCCCTTGACCACGACGGTCGAGGATCCGGGGGCGGCGCTGGAGGAGGCGGTCAGCGTCAGCGTCGAGGACTGGCCGGACTGCACGGTGGCCGGGCTGAACGAAGCGGTGACCCCGGCCGGCAGGCCGGACGCGGTGAGGGTCACCTGCTGGGCCGTGCCCGTGGAGATGGCGGTGGCGACCGTGGTGGTGGCTGAGGCGCCCTGCTGGACGGTGCCCGAGGACGGGTTCAGCGCCAGGGTGAAGTCACTGTTCTGGCCGCTCGGGGTGCAGGTCGGGTCCGCCGGCTGCGCGGGCACGCTGATCGCGTCCCAGGCGGCCTTGGTCCTGGTGAACAGCCCACAGGTGGTGTCCAGCGACTTGGCGGAGCTGAGCGTCGCCGTCCGGTACTTCTTGTAGGACATGCTGGAGGTCTTCAGCAGCATGCCGCCGTAGAAGATCTTGCCGGCGTTCTGGATGCCCACGCCGGTCAGCGTGGACTGGTTGCAGGTGCTGCTGTTCGGCTTGCCGCCGCCCGGGCTGGTGCCCTCGGCGAGCAGGTAGAACCAGTGGTTCAGCGGGCCGGCCGCCGCGTGCACCTCGGTGCCGGGTATGGAGGAGCTGTAGCAGGCCGGGTCGTTGTTGACGGCCGCCGGGTTGTACATGTTCCGGATCGGCCCGCTGCCCACGAGGTTGATCGTCTCGCCGACGAGGTAGTCCGGAGTGTCGTACGGGGAAGGCTGGTTGATGAACGCCTCGGTCAGCGCGCCGAAGATGTCACCGGTGGCCTCGCCGAGCCCGGACTCCTGGCCGCTGGTGCCGCCGGGGGTGTTGGAGTCGATGGCGTGCCCGTACTCGTGGGCCACCACGTCCACGCTGGCGATCCACTCGTTCGCGTTGTTGTGGCCGATGGTGACGGTGCTGCCGTCCCAGTACGCGTTCACGTCGTTCAGGCCGACCTTGGCCGGGAAGCTGCGGCCGCTGCCGTTGACGCCGTTGCGGCCGAGCCACTGGCTCAGCATGTCCCACTGCTTCTGCGCCGCGAACATCAGGTCCACGCAACCGGTCTCCTTGGAGGTCGGGTTGCCGGTGCCCCAGGAGTCGGAGGACTTCGAGAAGACCGTGCCGGAGCTGTAGTCGGCGCAGCTCAGGCCGGTCCGGTTCGGGTCGCGCAGGGAGTACGTGCCACCGGAGGCCGTGGTGTCGATGGTCAGCGGGTTCGGGCCGTTCCACTTGCTGTTGCCGCTGCCCGCCACCACCTCGTCGAAGCTGTCGACGAACTTTCCGGTGCGGGCGTCCACGAACACGTGGAGCTTGCTGGGCGCCTTGGCGGTACGGCCGGTCAGGACGGTCTCCCAGGCCAGCACCGGCTTGTCGTCCTTGATCTTGACGACGAGCCGGCTGCTCTCCACCTTGTCGGTCTTGACCTGCCGGCCGCGCGAGACGGCCTCGGCGGCCTTGGCCGAGAACGACGCGGTGGTCGACACGTCGATCACGGTCGCGGAGGCCGACTGGAGGGCCCGTACCCGTCCCTGGCCGTCGGCGAGGACGACCGCGTCGCCGCCGACGACCGGCAGGCCGCGGTAGCTGCGCTCGTACGCGACGGAGTAGAGGTCCTTCACCCAGGGGGTGACCAGACGGCGGTCGTACTGCTGCTGGGGGGAGTTGACCAGGCTGTCGAGCCCGCTGCGCACGGCCGCGTCGGCCGCGGCGACCGCCCGTTCGGCAGCGGTGGGCGGGAGGGGATCCGCGTTCTGCGAGGCGGTGGCGGTGGTGGCCAGCGTGCCGGCGAGGCCCGTGGTCAGCACCATGGCCGTGAGGGCGGCCATCCATCTGGTGGGCTGCAAGAGTCCACTCCGATCGTGTGGGGGGATGGGACGGGGAGGGCGGGGAAAGGCGGGGAAAGGCGGGGAAAGGCGGTCCGGCTGTTCGCGGCCGAGTATGGGCGTGTCCATGACCAGATCGGGACATCCCTGCGGGCATAAGACCGGCGTTATGGCGGCGGCGGATGACGCTGCGTAAGCTGCCGGGATGCAGCTGGAGTTGAGACATCTGCAAGCCGTCTGTCAGATAGCGGAGACCGGAAGCCTGGGGGGCGCGGCGCGGATCCTCGGGGTCTCACAGCCGGCGCTCTCCGCCCAGCTGCGCCGGATCGAGCGGGTCACCGGCGGCGAACTCTTCGTCCGGGGCCGGCTCGGAGTCGAACCCACCCCGCTCGGCCAGTTCGTCCTGGCCAAGGCCCGCCGGGTGCTCAGCGAGATGGACGCCCTCGGCTCGGAGGCGCGGGCCCGGACGGCCGACGCCCCACTGCGCCTGGGCTGCATCCTGCTGGTGCTGATCGACGGACTGATCGCCCGGCAGGACCTGGTCCTGGCGGGCCGGGAGATCACCGTGGACATCGAGGACTCGGTGACCGCCCTGGTACGGATGCTCGGCGCCGGCCGCTACGACGTCATCGTGTACGGCGAGGTGAACGACCACGAGGTGCCGCTGCCCGCGGGCGTCACGGCCCGCACCCTGGTCCCCAAGGAGCCCTTCTGCATCCGGATGTCAGCGCGGCACCCGCTGGCCCGGCTGGAGGCCCTCGACCTCGCGGACCTCGCCGACGAGCAGTGGATGACGCTGGTCGAGGACGACGACGGCGGACCCGAGGCCCTGGTCGAGGCCTGCGCCAAAGCCGGCTTCGTCCCCGCGCTGCGCTACCGGATCACCGACCGCATGATGCAGTACGACCTGATCTCCGCGGGCCGCGCCGTCTCCCTCAGCCAGCCCACCGCCCCCGCCGTGGCGGGCACGGTGATGCGCCCGCTGATCGGGGCACCGGTCACGGGCCGCATCCGGCTGGCCTGGAACCGCTCGACGGTCTCGGCCCGGCAGGCGGAGCTCTTCTACCGGTCGGCCGCCTACGCGTACCTGGCCAATGTGGACAACAACCCCTTCCACCGGGCCTGGTGGGACGGGCATCCGGAGGCCCACCCGGCCCTCGACTGACGCCGCCTGAGCACCGGAGCCCCTCATGTCCTCCCCCTGCTGCACCCCGGGCCACGACGACCCGGCCGGCGGCCTCACCCTGCTCGCCGCGCCGGCGGTCCCCGCGCCCCGGCCCGTACGCGGTCTGCTCGACCTGCCCGGGGGCCGGTTCCTCATGGGTACCGAGGCGGCGGACGGATTCCCGGCGGACGGATTCCCGGCGGACGGGGAGGGGCCCGTCAGGGAGGTCGCGGTGGCGCCCTTCCGGATCGCACCGACCACGGTGACGAACGCCCAGTACGCCACCCTTCGTCAAGGCCACCGGACATGTCACGGAAGCCGAGGACTTCGGTTTCTCCTTCGTCTTCGCCGGCCTGCTCGCGGCGGAGGTCGCCGGCACCGCACCGGCCGTGGAGGGGGTTCCGTCGTGGCGGGCGGTGTCCGGCGCGACCTGGAAGGTCGCGGCCCGCAGCTCCGACACCCCCGACAGCTCCACGTCCAACATCGGGTTTCGGGTGGCCGCCTGAGGGTCGGTCAGCTCGTCTGGACGACGAGACCGGCCACGTGATCGGTGACCATGTCCAGGATCTCCGCGGCGGCCTTCTCGTCGCCGAGGACCAGGAAGTTCAGGGTCACCCCGTCCGTCATGGCCGCCAGATAGCGGGCCAGCACGGCCACGGGCACGCTCAGCTCGAACGGCGTGATCCGGCGCAGCTCCTCGAGCAGCTCGGTGTACGTGTCGCAGTAGGACTCGTACTGCTTGCGCGCCAGGTGCCCGAACTCCGGCTGGCGCAGCGCGTACTGGGTGAGCTCGTAGGTGAGCATGTGTGCGCCGGGGCTGGCCACCACGTGGTCCCAGTACGCCTGGAAGCCGGCCCGGATCGTCTCGCGCAGCGTCGGCCTCGGCACGATGGCGGCCTTCACGAGGGTGACGTAGTGCGCGGTGATGGTCTCGATGACCGACTCCAGCAGTGCCTGCTTGGAGTCGAAGCAGTAGTGGAAGACGCTCAGGGAGACGCCCGCCTCCGCGGCGATGGACCGGGTCGTCGTCCTCGACACTCCGTCGCGGGTCATCGCGCGGATCGCCGCCTCCGTCAGCTGCCTGCGCCGGTCGGTCAACGGCATCCGTGCCATGTACGGGTTCCCCTTCGCTCCGGTGCGCCCCGGGCGGGGTGTCCGCGGGCGCACCGGCCCCCGGACACCCCGCTCGACGCCGTCAGCTGCTGTATACGCCGACTTCGTACAGGGAGTAACCCCACTGGGTACCGCGTCCCGCTCCGTGGACGCGTACGTACCGGGCCGGGACCCCCGCGAACTGCGCGGTGTCCAGGCCGCCGTCACCGCTCGCCGTGGACCAGGCCGTCTGCCAGTTCGTGCCGTCCGGGGAGAGCTCGATGCGGTACGACCTGCCGTACGCGCGCTCCCATTCGAGCGTGACCCGCTTGACCAGGGACGGCGAGCCCAGGTCGAACTGCACCCACTGGTCGTCGCTCCAGTCGCTCGCCCAGCGGCTGCCCCGGTCCCCGTCCACGGCCCTGCCGGGCGCGTAGCTGATGAACGGGTTCCACTCGGCGGAGCTCGCCGAGGCGGCCGTGCCCGCCGCGAGGTTCACGCCGGCCTTGTGCTGCTCGGAGTTGCCCCAGGTGCGCAGGTAGGACTCGGCGCCCTTGAACAGGTCGTCGACCACGCCCTGCCCGCCGACCAGCCGGATGTCCTCGATCCAGTCGGGCACCAGGCCGTAGTGCGAGGCGCCGTCGGTGTTGAGGTCCCAGGTGCGCTGGCCGGTGGTCACCTTGTCGATGACCGAGCCGCCGTCGGTGCTGCGGAAGGGATACGTGACCGGGTTCGGCGTGTTCGCCCCGCGCGGGCCGGGCCAGCCGCCGACGCCGTTCATGTCGGTGCCGTAGCCGTAGCCGACGTTGTACTTGTCGCGCAGCGCGTCGGTCCGCTTGGCCTCGGCGCTGAAGCCCTCGGCGCCGCCCATGTACGCGGCGGAGAAACCGCCGAGCTTGTAGAGCCGCTCGGTCCAGCCCAGGTCCATCCAGCTGTGCGAGGAGATCACGCCGGGGTACGACTCGGTCTCGAGGATGTCGAAGGCCTGGCCGGCCGCCTTCACGCTCATGTGGTCGAGTTCGAGCATCATCTTGCGTTTCATCATGCCGCGCACCGCGTAGTCACCGAGGTCGGTGAGGCCGCGGGTGTTGCACTGGGCGTTCGAAGCGTACGAGGGCACGCTCACGCCCGCCGGCAGCTCCTTCTCGGCGGCGGCGGCCGGGGCCAGGCCGATGGGGTTGTCGTGCTGCGGGCCCGCGCACGCTTCCGTCTTCCAGAAGGTGCCGGTCGACAGGAACTGACCGACGTTGATGGCCGTTCCCAGCGCGCCCTCGTCGAAGCGGACCCCGCACAGGGCGTTGTCGAACTTGTGGCACAGGAACATGCTGCGCACGCCGAGGTTGTACAGCTCGTCGAGCCCGCGGTCGATGTCCTGCTTGCTGCACTGGGCGATGTCCAGGATCTGCTTGCAGCCGAAGGGCTCGGAGGTCTCGACGCCGAGGACCACGGCCAGCTTGCCCTGCTTGATCACCTCGCGGGCCTGGGCGGAGTCGGTGACGATGCGGAACCAGCCCTTGCCGGCGCCGCCGTACATCTTGTCGACGTAGGCCTGCATGTCGTAGGTCTTCTTCGCCTCCAGGCGGATGGCGGTCATCTCGTCGCAGCTGCGGTCCTTGAAGAAGTAGACCGAGCAGATCACCCCGTTGGTGACGAGGTCGTTGACGAGGACGCGCTGGCCGCCGCGCCAGGCGCGCTCGATCCAGGCGTAGTAGTTCTGCTGGTGGGTCAGCGAGTCGTGGGCGGGCCAGTCCTTGAAGGTGGGCCAGCCGTCGGGGTCGTGCTTGCCGTCGCCGCCCTTGGTGATGAAGTCGAAGATCGCCAGGCTGCCGTCGGGGTAGTGCTCGGGACAGTCCTTGAGCGCGTCGGCGATCCCGGCGTCGGAGAACGGCTTTCCGCAGATCAGCCGGCCGCCGAAGCCCTCGTTGGACATGATGTGGTCGTGCGCGTCGACGAAGCCCCGGACGTTGCCCTGGGCGTCGGTGCCCTTGAAGGGCTCGCCGGTCACGTTGACCTGGGAGTCGGGTGCGGGCCGTGCGGTGGGGTTCCACCAGCCGTTGTCGGCCGCCGCTCCCGGTACGGGGCCGAGCGCCATGGCGAGCAGGCCGAGGAGCAGGGACAGGATCGCGATCGGCTTGCGCCGCCGGTGGGGGCGGGCCTCCGGTCGTTGCCTTCGTGGTTCTCGGATCAGGGCCACTACTCACGTCCTCGGTCGGCGGAGGGCGCGGTCGAGACACGGTCCACCGGAGGCGTGGCCGCCCTGGCACCTGTTTGTCATGTCCCGCGCAAGCATTGCGTCGAGAATCGCTACTGCCGGGTACAGAGTCAAGAGTCCGGGTCACGTGACCTGATGGATCGTCACCCTACTCGTCCGGAGGGCCGCCGTCAGGGGGATGCGGTAGGGGGTCGGTCCAGGCCGAAACCTCCTGCGGGGGCTGCGCGCAAGGAACGTACAAGACCGTGCGCGGGACGCCCGGCAGTCTCAGGGCATGAGCGACGACATGCAGAACGACATGCAGAACGACATGCAGAGCGAGAAGCGGAACGAGGCGGACGGGCTGGACCTGCCCGTGCGGTTCGACACCAAGATCGCGGTGCTGCTGCGCGACGACCTGGAGACGTGGCAGCGGCTGAACGTCACCGCGTTCCTCGTCAGCGGGCTCGGGACCGCCTGCCCCGAGGTGGTCGGCGAGCCGTACGAGGACGCCGACGGGACCCCCTACCTGCCGATGTTCCGCCAGCCCGTACTGGTCTTCGAGGGCGGCAAGGAGACGGTGACGGCGGCGCACGAGCGGGCGGTGCGGCGCGCGCTGGCGACGGCGGTGTTCACCTCGGACCTGTTCGGCACGGGCCACGACCGGGCCAACCGGGCGGCCGTGGCGGCGGTGGGCAAGGAGCAGCTCGACCTGGTCGGGATCGCCGTCCACGGGGCGCGCAACTCCGTGGACAAGGTGCTCAAGGGCGCCCGCATGCACGGCTGACGGGCGGTCGGGGCTGACGGGCCGGCCCGGTGTGGCCGGCTGGCCGGGCCGGGCGGGTCGCCGGGCCGGCCGGGCGGGCGCCGGGTGAACCCCGGGAGGACGCCGGGCGGACGCGCAGGGGGGTGACCTTTCGGCCACGCGGCTCCTGCGGGTCGGGCAGGTGCCCCGGGGTCCACGGGCGCGCTCCCTGCCGAGGGGTGGTCCGTGCGGGGCCACTCGGCCGCGGGTGCGGGGTCCGGCTGCCGCCGGGTCGAAAAACGGGCCCGCGGGTCCCGGCGGAGGCCTCCCGTGGCCTGCTCCCCGCCAACTTCCGGTCGCCGCAGGCGAAACGCGCCTCCGCCGCGCGTTCACGTGTTCTCCGTTTCTGCTTCACCGATCCGTGTGCCCCAGAGTCCTACGCCCCGTGGATTGTCATGCCCGCGGCCATGGGTGGGTGGCCGTTTTCCGGCCACGCACGGCTTGTGGGGAAAGGGGGCGGTCCGGTGTCTCAGCCACGTTTTCTGTTCGTGTCCTGGGTGGACGTAGAAAGACGTCAGGCGCCTGCGCCGACGGCGGGGGGATCGCACGGAGTGTGCGGGGACGGCGGCCACGGCAGCCACGGCGGCGGGCCCGACGCCGTGACCTGGCGCCTGGTCGGCTCCAACAATCACGAACTCGGCCGCAGCCCTTCCGTGTTCCGTGCGCTGGGCGCCTGCGGTGCGGCCGTGGAACGGCTCCGGGAGCGGATCGGCGAGGCCGTCCCGATCGTGGCGATGTCCACGGGTGCGGTGGCCGCTGCGGGTACCCGTGGGGTGGGGGGCGCGGTCCCGGGTGGCTCCGGCTCCGTGTCCGGCTCCGGCACCGGCTCCGTGTCCGCGTCCGGCATCGGCGCCTGGACCTGGCAGCTCGTCCTCGACGAACAGTGCGTGGCCGTGGCCGTCCGCACCTTCCGTCGCCAGCGCGAATGCCGGCACAGCCTCCAGCTGTTCCTGGCCGCCACCGCCGAGGCGCAGGTGGCCTCCGGCGTCACCCACACCCGGCGGCTGCGCGGTCTGCGGCTGCCCGGCGCCGGGGACGCGCCGGGGCTGGCCCTGCGCGGGGGAGGCCTGCGGTGACCATGACCACGGTGATCCCTCCGGCCGCCCCCGGGGACGAGCACATCGCCCCGCGCGCCCTCACCAAGAGCGGCGATCCGGCCGACCGGATCTTCCGCGGCTCGGCCCGCACGGCCGGCGCCGCCGTCCTGCTCATCATGGCCCTGGTCGGCGTCTTCCTCGGCGGCCGCGCGCTGCCGGCCCTGGACGACGCAGGCTGGGCCTTCCTCACCACCTCCGCGTGGGAGCCCGACTCCCACAACTTCGGCGTGGCGGCGGTCCTGGTCGGCACCCTGCTCATCGGCGGCGTCGCGATCCTCTTCGCGCTGCCGCTGGCGATGGGCACCGCCCTCTACATCACCGAGTACGCGCCGCGCCGCATCAAGCAGACCCTGATCAGCCTGGTCGACCTGATGGCCGCGGTGCCCAGCGTGGTCTACGGCCTGTGGGGGCTGTTCCTGTTCCAGCCGAACGTGGTCGGCCTGTCCCGCTGGCTCACCACCTACCTGGGCTGGTTCCCGCCCTTCGCGGTGGCCGGTGACGACCCGGGCGATCCGCTCAACCCCAACACCTTCTACACCTCCTCCACCTTCATCGCCGGCATGGTCGTCGCCCTGATGGTCACGCCGATCGCCTGCTCGGTGATGCGCGAGGCCTTCGCCCAGGCGCCGCCCGGCGAACGCGAGGGCGCCTTCGCGCTCGGCGCCACCCAGTGGGGCGTCATCCGCTCCGTCGTCCTGCCCTTCGGCCGCGGCGGGATCATCGGCGGAACCATGCTCGGGCTCGGCCGCGCGCTCGGGGAGACCATCGCCGTCTTCCTGATCATCTCCCCGGTCTTCGTCATCCAGCCGCACATCCTCGAGAACGGCGCCATCTCCGTGTCCGCCCTGATCGCCCTGCGCTACGGCTCGGCCAGCCCCCTCGGGATGTCCGCCCTGATGGCGGCCGGCCTCACCCTCTTCCTGATGACCCTGGTGGTCAACTTCATCGCCTCCTCGGTCGTGGCCCGCAGCCGCTCCGGAGCGGGGGCCGACGCATGACCGCCCTGACGCACAGGCCGCACGGCCCGGGTGCCGCCGGCGCTCCGGGAACTCCGGGAACCCCGGGAACCCCGGGAGCTACAGGGGCTCCGGCCGCTCCGGAGGCGCCCGTCGCCACCGTCCGTCCGCCCGTGGTGCTCGACGGCGCCGGCATCCCTCCCGAACACCGGCGCAACACCGCGACCCTGCACGTCCGCGACGTCCTGGCCATGGTGGGCGCGGCCGCCTCCGCGCTCGCCGTGACCGCCCTGCTGTTCGGCCGGCTGCTGCCCTTCAACGCCCCCCTCGGCTTCATGGTCGTCCTCTACCTGGCCTTCATGGCCCTCTACGCCGTCCTGGTGTCCCTCGACGAGTCCGCCGCCACCGTGCGGGCCCGCCTCGCGCAGGTCCTCGTGCACAGCGTCGCCGCCCTGCTGCTGGCGGCCCTGGTGTTCGTCGTCGGCTACGTGCTCATGCGCGGCTGGGACGCCCTGGCCCACCTCAACTTCTTCACCGAGGACATGGCGGCCACCGGTCCGCTGGAGCCGCTGACCCAGGGCGGGGCGCTGCACGCCATCGTCGGCACCCTGCAGCAGATCGGCATCGCGCTGGCCGTGACCGTGCCGCTGGGGCTGGCCTGCGCGGTGTTCCTCAACGAAGTCCCGGGCCGCTACGCGCGGTTCGTCCGCACCATCGTTGAAGCCATGACAGCGCTGCCCTCGATCGTGGCCGGCCTGTTCGTCTACGCGACCTGGATCCTGCTGCTCCACTTCGACAAGTCCGGCTTCGCCGCCGCCCTCGCGCTGTCCGTGATGATGCTGCCGATCGTCATCAGGGCCTCCGACGTGGTGATCCGGCTGGTGCCGGGCTCGCTGAAGGAGGCCTCCTACGCCCTGGGCGCCGGCCAGTGGCGCACCGTGTGGACGGTGGTCCTGCCCACGTCCCGCTCCGGACTGACCACCGCCGTCATCCTGGGCACCGCCCGCGGCGTCGGGGAGACCTCCCCGGTGCTGCTCACCTCGGGCATCGCCAACGGGCTCAACGCCAATCCCTTCGAGGGGCCGCAACTCTCCCTTCCGCTCGCGGTCTTCAGCCTGGTCCAGTCCCCGGAGAAGTCCATGATCGCCCGGGGGTTCGGCTGCGCCGCCCTGCTGATGGCCCTGGTGCTGCTGCTGTTCGTGCTCGCCCGCCTCATCGGCGGCAAGGCCCCGGGCCAGCTCAGCCGTGGTGCCCAGCACCGCCGGGTCCTCGCGTCGGCCCGTGACATGGAGCGGATGCGGGCCCGGGCCGCCGAGCGGGACCTCGCTCCGGCCGAAGAAGAGGCCGGGGGGCCGGAGCCACGGGGGTGGCAGGCCGTACCTCCGCCCCGGGCGTAGACCGCCCCGCCCTTCGCGGCCCGCGCCGCGTCCATTCGTACGATCTGTGACCGATCAGGAGAGTTACCCATGCCCGGACGACCCCCGGCATACCCCGTGCGTGCCCCTTCGGGCGACCGCGCACCCGCCCGGCGCGGACGCCTGCTCGTCCGCGGACTCGCGCTGCTCCTGGCGGCGCTGGCCGCCGTCCTGCCCGGCGCGGCGCCCGCCGCCGCCGAGAGCTACGTACCGGTCTCCGGCGCGGGTTCCACCTGGAGCCAGAACGCCCTCGACCAGTGGCGGGCCAACGTCAGGCAGTACGGCATGACGGTCAACTACAGCGGTACGGGATCGTCCGACGGCCGCAACCAGTTCCGCAACGGCACCGTCGACTTCGCGGTCTCCGAGATCCCCTACGGGATCAAGGACTCGGGGGTCGTCGACCCGCCGCCCGCGCGGAAGTTCGGCTACATGCCGATCGTCTCGGGCGGTACGGCCTTCATGTACAACCTCAAGATCGGCAACCGCCGGGTCACCAACCTCCGGCTGTCCGGCGAGGTCGTGGCCAAGATCTTCACCGGTGGGATCACCACCTGGAACGACCCGGCGATCAAGGCCGACAACCCGGGCCTCGCCGCCTCCCTCCCCGCCCGCAAGATCGTCCCCGTCGTGCGCTCCGACGGTTCGGGCACGACGGCCCAGCTCACCAAGTGGCTGAGCACGCAGCACGGTTCGCTGTGGGACGCCTACTGCGCCAGGGCCGGCCGTTCCACCCCCTGCGGGCAGACCTCCAACTTCCCGACCATCGCCGGCCGCGGGTTCGTCGGCCAGTCCGGCTCCAACGGCGTCTCCGGCTACGTGGCCCAAGAGGGCAACATCGGCACCATCACGTACGTGGAGTACTCCTACGCGGTCTCCACGACGGGCTTCCCGGTCGCCAAGATCCTCAACAAGTCGGGCTACTACACCGAGCCCACCGCGCAGAACGTCGCCGTGTCGCTCGGCAAGGCGCAGATCGACCCCGTCGACCTCACCCAGAAGCTGGAAGGCGTCTACACGGGTGACGACCAGCGCACCTACCCGCTCTCCAGCTACAGCTACATGATCATCCCGACCGCGCAGGAATCGAACTTCAACCCGCAGAAGGGCAAGGCGCTGGGCGCCTTCGCCTACTACTTCCTCTGCGAGGGCCAGCGCTCCGTCGACCGGCTCGGCTACTCGCCGCTCCCCATCAACCTCGTCCAGGCCGGCCTGGAGCAGGTCCGCCGCATCCCCGGCGTGACCGTGGCCAACATCGACATCAAGAACTGCCGCAACCCCACCTTCTCGGCCGACGGCAGGAACACGCTGGCCGAGACCGCCCCGATGCCCGCCGCCTGCGACAAGCAGGGCCCCACCCAGTGCGAGACCGGCACCGGCGGCAACAAGACCCCGACCCAGACCGGCAGTTCCGGTGGCGGCGGGACGGCGGCCTCCGGCGGCGCCGCGGCCTCCGGAGGCGGTACGGGTGGTGCCACGGGCGGCGCCGGCACAGGTGGTACGGGCTCGGGCTCCGGCGGAGCCACGGGCGGCTCCGCGGGCGCGGCCGCGGGCGGCACGGGCGGAGCCGGCGGTGCGAGCGGCGCCGCAGCCGCCACCAGCGGTACGGGTGACGGCTCGGGCAGCGGCGGCGCGGACGGCGGGGGAGTCGACCCGGTGACCGGGCAGCCCCTCGCGGCGGGCGCGGCCGACCTGTTCGGGATCCCCGTCACCACCTCGACCGGCATCGGCGGGACCCTGCAGAGCGTCCTGATGGTGCTCGGCGCCCTGATCCTGCTGGCCGTCACGGTCGCCCCGCCGCTGCTCACCCGGCGCCTGACGCGGCGCGGCCGCACGGGAGGCGGGTCCTGATGCGCACACCGTTCCCGAAGCGCCGGATCCGGCTGTTCTTCGGCTCGCTCTGCCTGGTGCTGCTCCCCGTGGTCGCCACCTCCGGGCCCGCCGGCCTGGGCCCGCAGGCCGCGTACGCCGCCGGCGGGGAGGGCTCCGAGGTCACCGTGTCCGGGGCCGGCGACTTCGCCGGCCTCAAGGTGACGGTCGGCCAGACCCGCAACCTCGTCGGCCAGGTCGTCAAGATCTCCTGGACCGGTGGCAAGCCCACCGTCTCCGACACCGCCTACAGCGCCAACTACCTCCAGATCATGCAGTGCTGGGGCGACGAGGCCACCGGGCCCGCCGTCGACCAGTGCCAGTTCGGCGGCTCCTCCGCCCTCGGAGCGGGCGCGGGCAGCCAGGCCGGGGCCTACACCAACACCCGCCAGCTCAACTACGGAGCCAACCTCCAGGACGCGGAACACGAGCCGCTGCCGCCCCCGACCCCGAGCGGGATCTCCTACGCCCCCTTCCGCACGGTGGGCGGGGACCCGGTCAGTCCCGGCAACTGGAACGAGTTCTACGACGTCAACAGCACCAACGAGGTTCCCTACGCCCGCACCAACGCCCGCGGGACCGGCGAGGTCTGGTTCGAGACCCAGACCGCCGTCGAGGCCCCCGGCCTCGGCTGCGGCTCCGCGGTCCCCGGTACCCAGGGCGCCGTGACCGGCCGCGGCTGCTGGCTGGTGATCGTGCCGCGCGGCGAGAAGGAGGTCGACGGCAGCCCGTACACCGCGCAGTCCGGCGGCCAGCTCCAGTCCTCCCCGCTCAGCCCGGCCAACTGGAAGCAGCGCATCGTCGTCCCGCTCGGCTTCGAACCCCTGGGCAGCTACTGCCCGATCGGCGCCGAGGAACGCGGCACCATCGGCAGCGAGATGGCCGCCGAGGCCGTCACCCGCTGGCAGCCCGCCCTCTGTCAGACCGGCGGCAAGGCCATCTACGGCTACGCCCAGGTCCCCGACGAGACGGCCCGCGTCAAACTGCTCTCCGGGACGCCCGGACTGGTCTTCCTCGGCCGGCCCGCGCCGGTGGACCCCGAGCGCAAGCCCGTCTACGCACCCGTGGCCCTCTCCGGCATCACCATCGGCTTCTTCATCGAGAGCCAGGCCGGATTCCAGGCTCCCGACGAGGTCAGGGCCCGCAACGGGACCCGGCTCGGCACCCTTCGGCTGACCCCGAGGCTGGTGGCGAAGCTGCTGACCGAGTCCTACCAGGACGGCAACTCACGCTTCGCCGAGAGCACCGCCAAGAACCCGGTGAACCTGGGCCACGACCCGGAGTTCATGCACCACAACCCCGACTACGCGGGGCTGGACTTCGGCGGCAAGCTCGGTGACGCGCTGGTCCCGCAGCCGCTCGCCGACAGCACCCGGCAACTGTGGGACTGGGTGGCCCGGGACCCGGCCGCGCGGGAGTTCCTCGACGGCACGCCCGACAACACGGGCGCGCACGGGGACGCCTCGTACGCCGGCATGGCCGTGAACCCGAACTACCGGGGGCTGGCGGTGCCGCTGGACACCTTCCCCAAGAGCGACCCGTACTGCCAGCCCTTCCCGGAGGAGCACCCGGAGTCCCCGCTCTGCATCCAGGACAAGCACCCCTACGCCACCGACATGCACGCCGCCGCGCGCGCCGCGAGCCGCGGGGACACCCTGGCCCGCACCTCCTGGGACGCCACGGCGACCCCGCCCGCCTACAAGAAGGACCCGCCGCAGCTCGCCGGTTCGCGCGCCGTGCTCGCCGTCACCGACACCGCGACCGCCGACCGGTACGGCCTGGTGCGCGCCGAACTCCTCAACGCGGGCGGCGAGTTCGTCGCCCCCGAGCCGGCGGCCCTGATCGCCGCCGCGAACGCCCGCAAGGCCGGGGCCGACGGGGTCAGTTTCCCCGACCCGGCGGCCGCGGACCCGGCGGCGTACCCGCTCACCGTCCTCACCTACGCCGCCACCGTCCCCGCCGACCTCACGGAGGCGGAGGGCAAGGACTACGGCGCCATGCTGGCCTACGCGGCCGCCCAGGGGCAGACCCCGGGCGTGTCCGCGGGCAGCCTGCCGCACGGCTACGCCCCGCTGCCGGAGGCCCTGCGCGCCCAGACCCGGGCGGCGGCGCAGCGGGTGAGCACCGAGGCGGGCAAGAAGCCGACACCGGCGCCGGAGCCTTCGGCGCCGGGCAGCCAGGCCCCGGGCGGCGCCGGCGGTACGCCGTCCGGCCCGGGCGGCGCGGCAGCCCCCTCGGACTCCGGCGCGGCCGGTACGGGGACCTCCGCCTCCGGAGGCTCGACGGCGGGCGCCGGCTCCGCCGCGGGCGGCGCGGCCCCGACCGTCCCCGCCACGGCCTCACCCAGTGCCGCCGCCGCGGCCACCACGGGCGGCGCGGGGGCCACCGGCACCTCGGGCGCCCCGGCGGCCCAGGCGACGGGGGCCACCCCGGACTGGGTGGTCGGAGCCATCCGCAACGTCCTGCTGATCTGCCTCGTGGTCGGGGCGCTCGCGGCCTTCGCCGGACCGGTGCTCCCGCGCTTCCTGCCCAGGGCCGTGCCGTGGCTGCGGTCGCTGCGCGGCGCGGCGGGGGGAGCGGCCGTGGCGTCCGGAGGGCCCGCGGACCTTCCGGCGGACTGGGCGACGCACAAGAAGGCGGGCCCCAGGGACTGGAGCCCGCCGGACCAGGACTGACCGAAGCGGACGAGGACTGACCGAAGCGGACGAGGACTGACCGAAGCGGACGAGGACTGACCGAAGCCCGCATCCCGTCCCGCGGCTCCCCACGACGAAAGGAGGTGGTGCCCGGCGACAACCGTCTGACCAATCCGCGCCAACGGAACTTCATCCCACGCGCGCCGGGCACCACCCGGGCGCAGCCTAGCTGAGGGGTCATCCCAAGTGAACAAGAAGAAGATCGTCTTCGGCGTCTCGGCAGTCGCTCTCGCGGCCACCATCGCCGGAGCCGGCCTCGCCGCCGCCGACCCGTCGGGCCCGCCGCCGTACCGCCAGCTCTCCGGCGTCGGCTCCGACACCACCCAGGACGTCATGAACGGCCTGGCCGCGACCATCACCGTGGGCGGCCAGAAGGTCATCGGCTCCTACGACTCCACCGGTTCCGCCAACATCACCACCAAGGACCCGGCGGTCAACGCGAACTGCACCATCGCCCGCCCGAACGGCTCGGGCGCCGGCCGCTCCGCGCTGCTCACCTCCCTCCAGGCGAGCAACGGCTGTCTGGACTTCGCCCGTTCCTCCTCGCTGAACCTGGCGGCGGCGGCACCGGGCCTGACCTACGTGCCCTTCGCGGTCGACGGCGTCAGCTACGCCATCACCCCCGGGTCGGCTATCCCGCGCAAGCTGTCGCTGGCCGACCTGAAGGCGATCTACCACTGCGACCCGAACTACGTGGGCACGGGCCCCAACTATGCGATGACGGTCTACCTGCCGCAGGCCGGCTCGGGCACCCGCAGCTTCTGGCAGTCCCAGATGGGGATCACGGACGCCGACGTGGTCGCGGGCATCTACCCCTGCATCAAGGACAAGAAGGGCACCACCCCGGTGCAGGAGCACGACGGCCGTCTCCTCGACGACAAGTCGATCGTGCCCTTCTCCATCGCCCAGTACCAGTCGCAGTCCTCGCAGACGATCGCGGACCTGCGCGGCCGCGCCATCCTCGGCACGGTCGACGGCACGGCGCCCACCGTCCTCAACAGCGGGTTCGGCGTGAAGCGCGACGTCTACAACGTGATCCCGACCAACAAGGTCGCCACGGCTCCGTGGAGCACGGTCTTCGTCGGCCCCAACTCCGAGATCTGCAAGCAGACCTCGGTCATCAACACCTACGGCTTCGCCACCAGCCCGAACTGTGGCGACACCACCAAGCAGACCCCGTGACCCTGATCGCCGCCCGAGCTTCACATTCTGGAGACGTTGTGCTGAAGAACAGAGTTCTGCGGACCATGGCCCTGGGGGTCGCCGCCGTGACCACCGCCTTCGCGGCGGGTCTGGCCGGGGCGAGCGCCGCGTACGCCGCCCCGATCGGCACCCTGGAGATCAACCCGGCGACCGGCGCGGACACGTCCGGCATCGCCTTCACCACCTCGGCCGCCTGCCCGGCCAACGCCACCAACGTGCTGGTCACGGTGGCGGGTTCCGGCTTCCCGGCCGAGGGCCTGAACGTGGTCGGCAACTCGCCCATCGCGACCTACCCGACCGCTGCCAACGGCGGCATGGTCATCCCGTTGACCTCCACCATGCGGGACTACGCCAGCCAGGCGGGCTTCACCACCCTCCAGGGCAAGTACGACTTCACCGTGATCTGCCGGACCGCCTTCAACGGCACCAGCCTCGGCGACTACACCGGCGCGATCTGGTTCACCTCGAACACGACCTACCAGAACACCGACCCGGCGGTGAAGACCGACACCGTCACCTCGCTCGCGGTCACCCCGGCCGGCCCCGCGCAGGCGGGCACCCCCGTCACCATCACCGCGGGCGTCACCCCGGCCGGCGCCGGCGGCACCGTCCAGTTCAAGGACGGCGCGGCAGACCTGGGCACCCCGGTCACCGTGAACAACGGCACCGCGGCGCTCACCACGTCCAACCTGACCGCCGGTACGCACAGCCTGACGGCCGTCTTCACGCCGGCGAGCGCCTCGTACAACGGCTCGGCCTCCTCCGCCGTCTCCTACGTGGTCACGGCCGTCCCGGCCACGACCACCACGACCGCCCTGGCCGTCTCCCCGGCCGGCACCGCGCCGCAGTTCAGCCCGGTGACCCTGACCGGTACGGTCACCCCCGCGGGCGCGGCGGGCGCGGTGAAGTTCACCGACACCGTCGCCGGCTCCACCGTCACCCTGGGCACCGTCCCGGTGGCGAACGGCACCGCGGTGCTGAACACCAGCAGCCTCCCGGTGGGCGACCACTCCTTCACCGCCGTCTTCGTCCCGGCCGACGCCGGCGCCTTCACCGGCTCCGACTCGGGCGCGATCCCGTACGTGGTGGGTGCCTTCGCCGGTGTCTCCGCCTCGGAGACGATCACCACCACCGTCAACTCGGGCGCGCTGGCCATCAGCGTCGCCAACCCGCAGGTCACGCTGCCCTCGCCGGTGCTCAACGCCGACGGGGACCTGCTGACCACGGCCGGTTCCATCAACCCGGTCACCCTCACCGACACCCGCGCCGGCAACCCGGGCTGGACCGTCAGCGGCCAGGTCACCGACTTCTCCGACGGTGCCACCCACGCCATCAACGGCCAGAACCTGGGCTGGACCCCGAAGCTCGTCGACAAGGCGCCCGCGCAGACGGTGACGGCAGGTTCCGCCGTTCCCGCCGCCAACGGCGTGGCCGGCGGAGACTCGGGCACGGCGGGCCTCAAGTCCGCCCGCACGCTCGCCAACGGCACCGGTCTCGGCACCGCGCACGTCACCGCCGACCTGGCGCTGAACGCCCCGACCTCCACGGTGGCCGGTACGTACTCCGCCACCCTGACGCTCACCGCCATCTGATCCAGGCGTGAGCTCCGGGCCGGAGCGGCCCGCGCCGTCCCGCGGCCCCGCTCCGGCCCGCCCCTGACGTCTGGATCCGTCGCAGCCGCCCCGGCTGCCCGCCCGCCACGGCCTTCCCGCCGCAGCCGCCTCGCACTGCCTGCCTGCCTGTCTGTCTGTCTGCCCGCCCGCCGCAGCCGCCGCCCGCCGGCCCGCCGCAGCCCTTCTCCGGATCGGACGCCCGAGCCATGAACCCCACCGCCCCCGCCACCCGGCGCGGCCGCCGTCCCGGCCCGCCGGCCCCGGCCGCCCCGCTCCTCGCCCTCCTGCTCGCGCTGCTCGCGCTGGTCTTCGTAGCGCCGGCCCAGGCCGCGGCCTCGGCCCCGGCCGCTCCCGGGGAGGACCGCAAGTCCACCTTCGGCGTGCAGCCCGCCGGGCCGAAGGGGCCCGACGCCCGGCCCCACTTCTCCTACGGGGTCACCGGCGGAGCCACGACGCGCGACCAGATCGCCATCTGGAACTACGGCGAGCAGCCGCTCACCCTCGCCGTCTACGCGAGCGACGCCGTCAACACCGTCGACGGCGGCTTCGACCTGCTCCCGGCAGGCCAGGCCCCGAAGGACGCCGGCAGCTGGATCAAGCTGGACAAGGACAAGGTGACCGTCCCGGCCAAGAGCAACGTCATCGTGCCCTTCACCGTCACCGTCCCCCGCGAGGTCACCCCCGGGGACCACACCGGCGGGATCGTCGCCTCGCTCGCCGCCGGAGCCCAGGACGCCCAGGGCAACAAGGTCAGGCTCGACCAGCGGGTCGGCGCCCGCGTCTACGTACGCGCCGCCGGGACCCTCACCCCGCGCCTGGAAGTCCAGCAGGTCACCGCCTCGTACGAAGGATCCGCGAACCCCTTCTCGGAGGGCTCGGCGACCGTCACGTACACCCTGAGCAACACCGGCAACGTGCGGCTCGGCGCCCGGCAGGCCGTACGCGTCAACGGCCTGTTCGGCACCTCCGTCACCGCGGACGGGGTGAAGGACCTCGGCGACCTGCTGCCGGGCACCTCGCTGACGATCACCGCCAAGGCCGACGGGGTGGCCCAGGTGCTGAGGTCCTCCGCCGTCGTCTCCGTCCAGCCGGTCGCCGCCCGCGACGGCGTGGACCCCAAGCTTCCGTCCCTGACCCGATCGGTGTCGCTGTGGACGGTCCCGTGGGCGCTGCTCGCGCTGGTCCTCGTGATCACCGGGGGCGGGCTGTGGGTGTGGCGCCGCAGGCGCCTGGCCCGGTCCGCGGCCGCCGCGGCCGCCGCGTCGGCCCGCCGGAGCGCCACCTCCCCTACGAACGAACGCCAGAACGCCAAGAAGGAGTCCATCGTGCAGTTCACCCGCCCCAGCCGGCGATTCGCGGCAGGCGCCGCGACCGCGGCCGCCGCCCTCGTGGGTCTGGCCCTGACCGTGCCGACGGCGGCCCAAGCCGCCGCCGCGGCCGGCTCGGCGAAGATCAACCCGGCCACCGGCAACGACGGCAGCAGCGTCGACGTGACCACGTCGGCCGCCTGCCCGGAGCCCGCCACGCACATCCTGATGAAGGTGGCCGGCAAGGGCTTCCCGGCCGAGGGCCTCAACGTGGTCGGCAACTCGCCCATCACCACGTACCCGCCGGCGGAGACGGGCGGCATCGGCATCCCGCTGACGATGACCATGCGGGACTACGCGAACCAGGCCGGCTTCACCACCCTGGAAGGCCGCTACGACCTGACGGTCGTGTGCCGCAAGGCCTTCGGCACGGAGATCTACGGGGAGTTCGCGGCCTCCCTGTGGTTCACCTCCAACACCGAGTACCAGACGACGGACCCGGGGACGGGGAACCCGACGCCCACCCCCACGCCGACGCCCACCCCGACACCCACCGCCACGCCCACGCCGACGCCCACCCCCACCGCGACGCCGACGCCGACCGCCACCCCGACGCCGACCCCCTCGGAGTCGGCGTCCCCCGCCCCCACCCCGTCCGAGACGCCCTCCCCGTCCGCGTCGGCCTCCACGGGTACGACCACGAGCGGCGGCAGTGTGGGCGTCTCCACCAACGTCTCGGGCGGGGCCGCCGGCGGCTCCGGCGGCCCCGGCGGAGGCCTGGCCAACACCGGCGCCAACGCCACCACGCTCGGCCTGCTGAGCGCGGGCCTCGTGATCACCGGCGGAGCGTTCGTCTGGTGGGCCCGCCGCCGCGGCCTGCTGACCTTCTCGGGCAACTGACCGGTTCCGCCGCACCAGCCGCACCAGCCGCATCCGCCGCACCCCCGTAGCACCGCCGCACCCCCGCAGCACCCGCACCCGCATCCGCATCCGCGTTCGGAGAAGACACGATGACAGCCACCTCCACCCCGCCGGTGGACGTGCGCCCCGACCCCGCCGGAGCCCCCGAGGCCCCGGCGGGGCGTACGGGCCCACCCGGCCTGTGGGCCACCGGCGCGGCCCTGGCCATCCTGGGCGCCCTGCTCCTCGGCTTCGTCGCGGAAGTGGGCCCGCTCGGACACCTCCGCCACGAGCGGGACCGCCGGGTGGGGTACGCACAGCTGCGGGAACAGCTCGCCAACGCCACGGCGCCGCTCGGCCCGACCACGCCCGGTACTCCCGTCGCCCTGCTGGAGATCCCGCAGATCGGGCTGCGCGAAGTGGTCCGCGAGGCGACCACCTCCGGGGTACTGGCCTCCGGTCCCGGCCACCGGCGCGACACGGTCCTGCCCGGCCAGCCCGGCACGAGCATCCTCATGGGCCGCCAGGCGGGCTACGGCGGCCCCTTCGCCCACATCGCGGACCTGGCGCGCGGGGAGACCTTCCTGGTCGTCACCGGCCAGGGCGAGCACACGTACAAGGTGCTGGGCGTCCGCCGCGCGGGCGACCCGCAGCCGGCCCGGCCGACCGGCGACGCGGCCCTGCTCACGCTCATGACCGCGGACGGCACCCCGTACATGCCGCACGGCGTGGTGCACGTCGACGCCGAACTCACCACGCCCGTCCAGCAGTCCGGCGGCCGCACTCCGGGGCACCTGGCCGCGGACGAGGCCCCGCTCGGGAGCCAGACCTCGGCCTGGTTCCCGCTGATCCTGTGGGCGCAGGGGCTGCTGCTCGCCGCGGCGGCCCTGGCCTGGGCGCGGATCCGCTGGGGCCGCGCGCACACCTGGCTGGTCGGCTTCCCCGTACTGGCGGCCCTCGGCCTGGCGGTCGCCGACCAGGCCGCACTCCTCCTGCCCAACCTCCTGTGAACGAGGCCGTGATGACGACGCAGACGATCCCCCTCCCGGCGCTCCCCGCAACAGGGGCGTCCACCCTCGACGCCCGGGACATCTCGGCGTGGTTCGGCGGCCGCAAGGTCCTGGGCCGCGTCTCCCTGACGATGCCCGGCGGCCAGGTCACGGCCCTGATCGGCCCCTCGGGCTGCGGAAAGTCCACCTTCCTGCGGATCCTGAACCGGATGCACGAGCTGATCCCGGGCGCCGAACTGGCCGGCGAGGTCCTGCTCGACGGAGAGGACGTCTACGCCCGCGGCCGGCGCCTCACCGACGCCCGCCGGCGGATCGGCATGGTCTTCCAGAAGCCGAACCCCTTCCCGGCGATGTCGGTCTACGACAACGTCACGGCGGGCCTCAAGCTGACGGGCACCCGCGCCTCGGGGGCCGAGAAGGACGCGCTGGTGGAGGAGTGCCTGACCAAGGCCGGGCTGTGGAAGGAGGTCCAGGACCGGCTCCGCCAGCCGGGCGGCGCGCTCTCCGGCGGCCAGCAGCAGCGGCTGTGCATCGCCCGCTCCCTCGCGGTCCGGCCGCGGATCCTGCTGATGGACGAACCCTGCTCGGCCCTGGACCCCACCTCCACGCGCCGCATCGAAGAGACCGTCCGCGAGCTGGCCGACGAGGTCACCATCGTGATCGTGACGCACAACATGCAGCAGGCGGCCCGGGTTTCCGACCAGTGCGCCTTCTTCCTCGCGGAACAGGGCACGCCCGGCCGGATCGTGGAACACGGACCCACGGCGGCCATGTTCTCCACCCCCGCGGACCCGCGCACCTCGGACTACGTCCAGGGCCGCTTCGGCTGACCCCGGCGGCTCCGTCCCGTGACGGATCACTACATTGGTGCCCATGCCTACGCTGCCGCTGCCTGTGATCCTCTTGCTGTCGGGAAGCCTGCGGGCCGGCTCCTCCAACGAGACCGTCCTGCGCACCGCGCAGGCCGCGGCCCCCTCCCGGGTGCGGACGGTCCTCTACGAGGGGCTGGCGGACCTCCCGCACTTCAACCCCGACCGGGACGCCGATCCGCTGCCGGACCCCGTGGCCGGGCTGCGCGCGGCGATCGCCGGGGCGGCCGGGGTGCTGATCTGCACCCCGGAGTACGCCGGCACCCTGCCGGGTTCCTTCAAGAACCTGCTGGACTGGACGGTCGGCGGCACCGAGATCTGCGACAAGCCCGTCGCCTGGGTGAACGCGGCGGCCCCGGGGCGCGGCCAGGGCGCGGAGGCCACGCTGCGGACCGTGCTCGGCTACACCGGCGCCGACATCAGGGACGCGGCGTGCGCGCGGATCCCCGTGGACCGCAGCACGGTCGCCGCGGACGGGACCATCACCGACGAAGCCGTACGCGCACGACTCGCCCAGATCCTCACCCTGCTGGCGGACGAGGGCTAGGAGGCGTCTTGCGGACCGGGTTTGAGGCGGCGCAGGGTGTAGCCCTCGTGCGCCGGGTCCAGGGGCTTGGTGGCCTCCTTGAAGAGGTGCTCGGCCCGCTCGTAGGACAGCCGGCGCCGGCCCGTGTCCGGGCACAGATCGGCGGGCCCGGGGGTCCGGGCCGGTCCGGGCCGCCGGTCGGTGAGGAACACCGGGCCCCGCGTACGGCCGGCCAGCAGCAGCGGCAGGAGCCGGGCCGTACCGGAGCGCCAGCTCACCCACGTGCGGCCCGCGCGGGCCCGGCGGTCCTCCAGGTCCAGGTCCTCCACGTTGAGGGACAGGACGGTCTTCACCCCCGCAGCCGATTCGTGCAGGAGCCGCCACAACGTCTGTTCCCGCAGGGGCACTTCGGGGTCGCTCCAGAGGGCGTCGAGCTGTACGGGGCCCAGGGCGGCGGCCCGGGGGCGGGGCTCGGTGCGCCGCTCCAGCCCGGCCGCGAGCCCGTCCAGGCCGGCCCAGGCGCCGAAGGAGCGTACGGCCGCGCGGTGCCGGTTCCAGGTCCGGGCCGCCGCAGCGCCCCAGGCGGCCGCGCACACCCGTGCCACCTCCTCGGCCGTCAGCCGGGACAGCGGCGTGGCGTCGCCGAGGTCCAGGCGCAGCCGCCGCAGGGTCTGCCCGTACGAGCGGACCGTCGCCGCGTCCAGATCCGCCCGGCCCAGGAAGCCCTCCGCGGCCCGGCCGAGGACCGGACCCGGTGCGGGACCGGCCGGGCCGCCGGTGGCGGGGACCTCCTGCGCGCGCCGGAGCAGGAAGGCGCGCTCGGCGGCGTTCTTGGCGAGGGCCGCCGCCCGGAGGAACTCCCTCCGTGCCTCCGGGCCGCGGTCCAGGCGCAGCAGCAGGTCTCCCCGGACGCTGGGCAGGAGGTGGTAGTCGCGGAGCACGGGATCGGCGACCAGGGAGTCCACCAGGTCGAGGCCTACCTGCGGCCCGTGCGCCATCCCGAGCGCCACCGCCCGGTTGAGCTGGACCACCGCCGTCGGCAGCAGCCGCGCCAGGGCCCCGTACAGGGCCGCGATCTGTGCCCAGTCGGTCTCCTCGGCGGTGCGTGCCTGCGCGTGGCACACGGCGATCGCCGCTTGCAGCATGTACGGGCCGGGGGCCCCGCCGGCCTCCCGCGCGCGCAGCATCGCGGTGAAGCCGCGGCGGACGAGGAGCTGGTCCCAGCGCCCCCGGTTCTGCTCGTGGAGCTGGACGGGCTCGCCCGAGGGGCCGGTGCGCGCCGCCGAACGGGAGGCCTGGATCTCCATCAGCGCGACCAGGGCGTGCACCTCGGACTCCCGGGGGGCCAGCTCGGCCAGCAGCCGCCCCAGCCGGAGCGCTTCGAGGCAGAGTCCGGGCCGCATCAGATCGTCGCCGGAGGTGGCCGAGTAGCCCTCGTTGAAGATCAGGTAGACGACCTCCAGTACCGAGGACAGCCGCTCGGGCAGCTCCGTCTCCTCCGGCAGGTCGAAGGGCACGTGGTGCTCGGCCAGCGTGCGCTTGGCCGCGGCGATGCGCCGGGTGACGGCGCTCGCCGTGACGAGGAAGGCCCGTGCGATCTCCTCGGCCGTCAGGCCGCCCAGCAGCCGCAGGGTGAGCGCCGCACGGGCCTCGGCCGGCAACACGGGGTGGCAGGAGAGGAACATCAGCCGCAGGACGTCGTCCGGTTCGGCTTCCTGCCGCTCCTCCAGCTCGTGGGCGAGCTGTTCCTGCTTGTCCGTCAGCAGCCGGGAGCGCCGGATGTGGTCGACCGCCCGCCGTTTGGCCGTGGTCGTCAGCCAGGCGCCGGGGTTGTCCGGGACCCCGGCGCCAGGCCACTGTTCGAGCGCGGCCACGAGCGCGTCCTGGGCCAGTTCCTCGGCCAGGCCGACATCGTGCACCATGCGCGTGAGCGTGGCGATGATCCTGGCCGATTCGAGCTTCCAGACCGCGTCGATCGTCCGCGAGGTGTCCGGCACGGATCAGGGGCCGAAGACCTGCTGGACCACGCTCTCGCCGTCACCGACGATCCTGCGGAAGCGGCGGGCCAGCTCGATCGCCTCTTCCCTGGACCGGACCTCGATCAGCGCGAAACCGGCCACGGCCTCCTTGGCCTCGGCGAACGGCCCGTCCGTCACGGTGATCTCCTCGCCGGCGGAGGTCACCAGGATGCCGCCCGGTTCCAGGCCGCCCGTGGCCAGCAGGACGCCGGCCGCCGTCAGCTCCTCGATGAACTTGCCCATTTCGGTGTACAGCCGCTCGTCGGGGGCGGTGTCGGAAGGCTTCGTCGTCATCAGGTAGCGCATGGGGACTCCTCGTCTCGTGGTGCCGAGCTGCTGCCCGCACCTTGCCTACACGTCGAACCGGCCATGTCACAGGGAACGCGCCCGTTCCCTGTCACTTTTCTGATTCGACGTGTCAGCGAGAACCGAACGAGAGCCGCATACGACGAAACCGAGAGGCACCCGCCATGAGCACCCGGACCCCCACCGCCACCGTCTCCACCGCCCCCTCCTCCGCCACCCGCTCCTCCTCCTCCTCCTCCGCCACCACCCGCTCCCTGCTCACCTGCGCGGTCGTCGCCTCGCCGCTGTGGGCGGTCGTCTCCCTGACCCAGGCCGCGACCCGCCAGGGCTTCGACATCACCCGCCACCCGCTCAGCGCGCTGAGCAACGGCGGCCTCGGCTGGCTCCAGATCACCAACTTCCTGCTCGCCGGAGCCCTCCTCGCCCTCGGGGCGACCGGCCTGCGCCGGGCCCTGCGCGGTACACCGGGAGGCACCTGGGCGCCACGGCTGGTCCGGACCGCCGGCATCGGCATGATCGCCGCGGGCGCCTTCGTCATGGATCCGGTCGACGGCTTCCCCCTGGGAGCCCCCTCCGTGGAGACCGCCACGCTCACCTGGCACAGCTATGCCCACTTCGCCGCCGGGTCGGTCACCTTCACCTCGCTGATCGCCGCCTGCTACGTCCTGGGCCGGCACTTCGGCCGCGCCGGGAACCGCCCGTACGCGATCGCCTCCCGGGTCGCCGGTACCGCCCTCCTGCTCGGCAACGGCTGGGCCATGGGCGGCGGCCGGGCCGGCACCCTGACCCTGGCCGTCGGAGCCGTCACGGCGCTCCTCTGGGTCTCGGTGGTCGCGTACCGCAGCCGCCGCGGCGTCTGAACCGCCGGGCACACCGGCACCCGCAGCGGCGACGGCCGGGAACCGTCGCCGCGGAAGGCCGTGGCCTGCACGACGGCGCCGCTGCCCGCCCCACGGGCGTGCGTGTCGATCACTGGATAGACTTGCCGCGGGAGGCGCCTGATGGGCACGGCAGCGAACCAGGGCCTTTATACGGGACGGGCCTCCGGCCTGATCGGCAGGCAGATCGCCGGCTACCAGATCGAGCGCATCATCGGCCGGGGCGGGATGGCCGTCGTCTACCAGGCGAAGGACCTGCGCCTGGACCGTACGGTCGCGCTCAAGCTGATCGCCCCGGAGCGCGTCCGGGACGAGGTCTTCCGGCGCCGCTTCGCCCACGAATCCCGGGTCGCCGCGAGGATCGACCACCCGCACATCGTCCCCGTCTTCGAAGCCGGGGAGACCGACGGGGTCCTCTACATCGCCATGCGGTACGTCGTCGGGCCGGACCTGCGGGCCCTGCTGGACCGGGAGGGACCCCTGCCCGTGGCGACCGCCCTGCGCATCGCCGGCCAGGTGGCATCCGCGCTCGACGCCGCCCATGAGCACGATCTGGTGCACCGGGACGTCAAACCGGCCAACATCCTGGTCGCCGAGGGCACGGACAGCGACCACCCGGAGCACGTCTACCTCACGGACTTCGGACTGACGAAGAAGTCGCTGGCGCTGACCGGGTTCACCTCGGCGGGGGAGTTCGTCGGCACGATCGACTACGTGGCGCCGGAACAGATCTCGGGGCGCCCGGTCGACGGCCGGTGCGATGTGTACAGCCTCGGCTGTGTCGTCTACGAGTCCCTCGCCGGCGGGCCGCCCTTCGTCCGGGACGACGCCCCCGCGCTGCTGTGGGCGCACCAGTACGACGAGCCGCCTCCCCTGACGGAGAAGCGGCCCGATGTCCCGGCGGCGGCCGACGCCGTACTGGCGAAGGCGCTGGCTAAGGTCCCGGAGGACCGTTACGACTCCTGCCTGGAATTCGTGGCGGCGCTGCGTGCCGCGACCGCCACCGCACCTGCCCGGCGGAGGGCTCCGCAGCCCGGGGATCCGGGGAGCGCCCTGCCGGCGGTGGAGCCCAGGGAGCCCCCGGACTGGGCCCGGCCGGTGTTCACAGCCCCAGGGAGATGGCCAGGCGGGTCATTTCCGCCGTGGTGTTGATGTTCAGCTTGGCCCGGATGCGGCGCAGGTAGGCGTCGACGGTGTGCTTGGAGAGTCCCATGGAGCGGGCCGTCTGCACGTAGGTGCACCCGGCGGCGATGTGGCGCAGGGCCTCCTGCTCACGCGGGGCGAGGGCGGCTGCGGGGGCTTCGGCTTCGGTGTGCGGCGCGACCAGGGTGAGGCTCATGGGACTTCCTCCGCTTCGGCTCAGTCATCACGGCTGCTCGCACCTTTGAAAGCAGAGGACATGTCCACGAATGTGAATGTATGTCCGTGTTAAAGAGCATGTCGGGGGAAGTTCATCGACCTGTCCGTCGTCTGTCACGGGCGTGTCACAGGGAAGGGGAGAAGGTCCTCCGACCGTCCTCTGAAGGTCCTCTGAAGGCCTTCTGAAGGTCCTCAGAACTCGACGAGGGACTGCTCGGCCCAGATGGTCTTGCCGAACAGGGTGTGCCGGGTCCCCCAGCGCTGGGTGAGCTGCGCGACCAGCAGCAGGCCGCGCCCACCCTCGTCGAAGATCCGGGCACGGCGCATGTGCGGGGCGGTACCGCTCGCGTCGGAGACCTCGCAGATCAGCGTGGTGCCCTCGTGGATCAGCCGGAGCTGCACGGGCGGCTCGCCGTAGCGGATGGCGTTGGTGACCAGCTCGCTGACCACGAGCTCGGTGACGAAGGCGGCCTCGTCGAGCCCCCAGACCGTCAGCTGGTCGGTGGCGTTGCGGCGGGCCTGCCCGACGAAGGAGGGGTCGGAGGGCAGGTCCCAGACCGCGACCTTGTCGGTGTGCAGGGCCCGGGTCCGGGCCACGAGCAGGGCCACGTCGTCGTCGGGGCGGTGGGTCAGCAGAGCCGTCAGCACCCGGTCGCAGACGGTGTCCAGGGTGGAGGCGGGCCGGACCAGGGCCGCGAGCATGGTGTCCAGGGCCTGGTCGATGTCGTGGTCCCGGGCCTGCAGGAGGCCGTCGGTGTACAGCGCGAGGAGGCTGCCCTCGGGCAGCTCGACCTCGACGGTCTCGAAGGGCAGCCCCCCCAGGCCCAGCGGCGGCCCCGCCGGGACGTCGAGGAGGTACGCGGAACCCTCGGGGGAAACCACGGCGGGCGGGGGATGACCGGCCCGGGCGGCGGTGCACCGGCGGGTCACCGGGTCGTACACCACGTAGAGGCAGGTGGTGCCGATGCCCCCCGCCGTCTCCCCGCCCGTCTCGTCCGCCGACAAGTGGATGATCAGGTCGTCGAGGTGGGTGAGCAGCTCGTCGGGCGGCAGGTCGACGTCCGCCAGCGTGCGCACCGCGGTGCGCAGCCGGCCCATGGTGGCGGAGGCGCGCATGCCGTGGCCGACGACATCGCCCACGACCAGGGCCACCCGGGCTCCGGACAGCGGGATCACGTCGAACCAGTCGCCGCCCACACCGGCCTCGCCGCCGGCGGGCAGGTAGCGGGACGCGATCTCCAGCGCCGACTGCACGGGCAGCGTGTGCGGGAGCAGGCTGCGCTGCAGCGTCATGGTGCTGGTGTGCTCCCGGACGGTCCGGCGCGCACGGTGGATGCCGGTGGCCGCCCTGACCGCGAGCTCCTCGGCCAGCCGCAGGTCCTCCGGGTCGAAGGGCTCCCGGCCCTGGTGACGGCTGAAGAGGGCCAGGCCGACCGTGGTCCCGCCGTCGCGCAGCGGCACCAGCATCATCGAATGGGTCCCGTGCTCGCTGATCCAGCCGGCCCCGGGATCCTGCGCGGCCCACCGGACGACGGCCGGGTCGGCGGCCCCGTACACGGAGCCCCGCCCTGCGGACAGGCACTCCACGGGGGGTGACAGCGCCGGGTAGACGGCGCTCTCCCCGACCGCGAACCGGGACTCCTGGCTCGCGCCGAGGACCGACCGTACGGCGCTGCGCGACACCGTGAGCGCACCCGTCCCGAGGCTCCGGGCCGGTCCCTCGCCGCGCGGGGAGGGTTCCAGGAGGTCGACGACCGCGAAGTCGGCGAGCCGGGGGACGGCCGCGTCGGCGAGTTCCTGCGCCGTGCGGGCACTGTCCGGGGCGGTGCCGGTGTGGGCCGCTTCGGTGCGGGCCACGTCGGTGCGGGCCACGTCGATGCGGGCCGCGTCGAGGTCCGGCGGGAGCGTCCGGTGCGGGGCGGCGTCACCCTTGGGGCTCTCCTGCGCGCTCAGGTACACGGCCCGTACCCGGCCGTCCGGACCCGGTACGGGAGCCAGCGAGGTCGCCCAGCCGTGCGCCGCGCCCCCGGGCGGCCGGACGAAGCCGTCCACGGACTGCGGCTCGCCCGTCTCCAGCACCCGGCGCATCCCCCGCTCGGTCTCCTCGCTCACCGGGTCGGGGGCGATCTCCGTCAGGCGCAGCCCGCGCATCTCGGTCTCCGTGAGGGAGAGCGTGCGGTGCATGCCCGCGTTCGCCCGCACCAGCCGCAGGTCCCCGTCGAAGACCGCCATGACGCAGGGGGACCGGTCGAAGGCCCATTCGCCCAGGGGGCCGTCCCAGGACGCATCGGGCGCCCCCGCCACGGCGGACACCACGAACCACTCGGCCGCCCCGCCGGCGGCCGTCCTGCGGTGCGCGAGCAGTCCCGCGTCCAGTCGGCGGCCGTCACGGTGGCGCAGCGGGACGGTGCCGCTCCAGCGCTCCTGCCCGGGCCCGACCGGCGGCGTCGCAGCGCCCCTACCGCCGGGTCCGCCGGGCCCGGGTCCGCCGGGCCCGGCGGACCGGTCCGCGAGCAGGTCCGCGGCGGGCCGTCCCACGACCTCCGCGGGCGCGTAGCCGAGCAGCCGGCGGGCATCCTCGCTCCACCCGGTCACGATGCCCTGCTCGCTGACGGTGGCCGTGGCCGTGTACGCCGCCGGGGAGACGTGCGTCGTCCGGGCCGGCCGCTCACCGGGTGGGGTGGGAAGTTGCTCCATCGCCGCTCATCTCGCCTTCGCTGGCCAGGGGCTCCACTGACAAGCATGATCCGGCGCGGCAAGGAGCACCAACGCAGTGCGGCCTAGGGTGTGGGCCCCGGCCGCCAGCGGCGTACGGTCCGCCGCGTCGAGTACGGCGAGTACCGCGCCGACGCGCTGGTCCAGCAGCTCGGGGCCTTCGGCGCCGCGGGCGCCTGCGATGCTCCCGGCGTTCGCGGCGCGCTCCGCGGACCGGGAGCGGGACCGGGACCGGGACCGGGAGCGGGAGCGGGAGCGGGAATGCGGCAGCCGAGTCCGATTAGGGCGATGTCGGTCATGGCGGGTCCGCCTTCGCTCCGGATGGCGCGTCGCCCCTGCTCTGCGCAGGACGGTCGCTTTCCACCACCCTGCCCGGAGGCGGTGCGGAGCCGTAGACCCGACTGTTCGTTACTTGACAGGCGCCGGGATCAGGGCTGCAGGGATCAGGGCTGGCCGGCACCGGGCGCCGCGACCGCCTCCTGGAGGTGGGCGGCGATCATGGCGACGTCGTTGGCGATGTCGAGGATGCCGCTCGGGTCGGTCGTCGGGGTCGAGGCGCCGGTGACGCCGGCGTAGAACACGTCGAAGCGGCCGTCCCCCTTGTCCAGGTAGCCGGCGATGGTGATGGCGCCGATGCCCAGCCGGTCGTTCAGGGCGTCCAGTCCGACGGCGGCGCCGGTCTTGGCGAACACCTTCCCGCGCGCCGGGCAGTCGCGGCAGTTCTCGGCCAGCAGGCCGTCGACCCCGAGGACGGGCAGCGACTCGCGGAAGCGGCGCGCCTCGGGGGAGCGCAGCCAGTACGTCAGCATCTGGATCTCCGCCTGCGGCGTGGACCGGTCGACGGGGTTGCCGCCCCGCCCGTCCAGGAGCTGCACCTGGGCGCGGTCCACCTTGGCCTCGTCCAGGAAGGAGGCCAGGACGGGGAAGCCGTCCATGCACGCGCGGCTGCCGGTGGTAACGGCCATCAGGCACATGCCGAGGTTGGCGCCCAGGTTGTGGCTGACCTTGAGGATGAGCTTGGCGTAGTCGGCGAAGGGGGGCGAGGTGTAGGCGGCCACCCGCGCCCGGCCCTCGTAGCCCGCGGGCAGCCGGTCCACCGGGTTCCCGCCCGCCGGATCCGCGGTCACGTCCACCCCGGCCCGTTCGAGGGCCTCGATCAGCGCGGTCCGGCCGAAGGCCGCCGGGTCGGTGATGGGGGAGACCTTCAGCACCGGTGCGGCGCCCGCCGCGATCGTGCCGGACAGCCGGATGCGGGTGCCGTTGTCCGAGGTCGTGACCGTGACGGCCGTCGGCTTGCCCGCCGCCACGGTCTTCACCGTCGAGGTGACCCGGTACGGGGCGACCTTCGGCCGCCAGTCCAGCCGGGCGGGAGCGTCGGCGCGGTCCCCGGGGGTGGTCGTCAGGTCGATGAGGTTGTCGTTGACGATCAGCGGGGTCGGGGTGGGGATCAGGACCGGCTCGGGCGCGAAGAGCCGGTCGTCGACGATCACGTTCCCGTCGACGCGGGTGATGCCCGAGGCGCGCACCTGGCGCGCGAGGAGGTCGATGCCGGCGAGCGGGTTCTGCGGGGTGAGCGTGGCACCGGGGACGTCGTCCGCGTAGGTGTGGTCGAGGTCGGTGAAGGCGACCGTACCGTCGGGGCGGGTCCTGCCGCCCAGGGTCAGATCGCCTTGGGCGACCAGGGCGAGATCGCCGGTCAGGGTCGCGCCGCGCCGCTCGCCGACCGCGTAGAGCGGTGTCACGAAGCGGTGGTCGGGACCGAGGGCGTGCCAGGCACCGGAGACGCTGAACAGCTTGGCCGTGGACCCGGGGATGAAGAGCTGGTCGGGAAACCGGCTGTGGACGGTCCGCCCGGTGTCCGGGTCGACCTGGAGGAGGCCCCACTGGGCGTTGCGGTACCCCGGCTTCCGCATGATCTCGGTGATCCGGGGGTCGAGCGGGTCGGAACCATCCGTGCGGGAGGGCGTGGGTGTGGGTGTCGGCGTCGGTGTCGGCGCTCCGGCGGCCGTGCCCGCGGTCAGGAGCACGAGCAGGAGGGCCGCGCATCCGGCAGCCGTACGCCGCCGCAGGGACCGGGGGTGCGTTCCTCTTGGCACGGCGGGCCCCGTTCGTCTCGGCGGCGGGCTCCGGAGGCGTCACCCGGTCGCGTGGATGCGGTACGCAGGGTTCAGCCAGCGTGGCACGCCCGCATCCGGCCCGCACTTCGCGCCCACGGGTGGGGGCCGCCGCGCGTACGCGACGGCCCCCACCGGTACGGGTCGGACGGTCAGCCGGTCCTACGTTGTTGTGTGGGTTGGACGGGCCAGTCGTAAGGTCCAGAGATCCAGAGACACCGGGTATGG
>NZ_JALGBX010000043.1 GCF_022808175.1 Streptomyces sp. AP-93
GGCAACCTGCCCGCTACACTCCCACCGCTCGACGTTTCCCCAGGTCAAGCCACAAAGTACTGCTGGAGTACTAGTTGGACTGGTCGAGAGACGATCGGCATGGGAGGGGCGGGGTGTGCGTCAGGAGTGGTTGTCGGAAGAGCTGCTGGCGAGCGACTGGAAACGTTGCCCAGTTGATCCCTGGAGTTGTCCTGCCACGCCAACACCGATGGCGGCATCCACTACGGCACAAGAGGTATGAACCAGGCCAAATCATCGTCTGCGTGAGCGAAATCCTGGACCCTTCAAGAGGCCCTCGCGGCCTGGTCCACGTACTGCTCCCGAGTCCTCTGGGGATCACCACAATGTCTCGCTCTCCATCCGCGCCTTCTTCAAGGCACCGCAGGAGTGCCCGAACAGGCACGATCGCCGCTGCGGCGCTGAGCCTGACCGCCGGCCTGCTCGGCGGCGTGGCGCACGCAGACATTCCCGGTGCTGACGGCGTCCTTACCGGCTGCTACTCCCGGATCGGCGGTGCGCTTCGGCTCATCGATCTCGAAGCGGGTCAGATGTGCCGATTCAACGAGCGCATGGTGACCTGGAATCAGACTCCCGCGGATACCCCTCACGGTCTCCGGGAGTTCACGGCAGACGGAACGTTCTCTCCCCCCGCGAACGTCACCTCCGTGCATGTTCAGGTGTGGGGCGCGGGTGGCGGCGGAGGCGGGGCAGGAGGCCCGTTTGCCGGTGTGATCGGCGCCAGAACAGCAGGCGGGGGCGGCGGCGGTGCCGGTGGCTTCGTCTGGTGCGTCGTACCGGTCACGCCGAACACGCCCTACACCCTGACCCTGGGAGACGGCGGGGCCGCCGGCGCCGGCGGCGCGGCACCCACAGAGTCGACTCCCTCCGAGGACGGCTCCCCGGGCGGCGACGGCACCCCGACCATGTTGACCGCACCGGGCAACACCGTACTGGCCTCCGCCACCGGCGGCGGAGGCGGCGGAGGCGGAGCCCGCATTCTGCACCCCATGGGGGGCGCCCAAACCGGTAGCGGCGGCCTCGGCGGCACCGGCACGTGCACGAACGGCGCGGTGGCACGGACGGGTCCCTCGGGCACCTCGGGCACCTTGGGCCCCTCCCCCAGCAATGCGGGCGATTCCCCTCCCATCGACGGCATCGTCGATCTACCCGCCGGTCGGTGGGTCGGCGGCAGCGGCGGCAGCGGGCAAACCAACGAATTCAACGGGCCCCCGGGCACCGCCGGAGGTGACGCGTACGCCGTCGTCTGGTGGTAGTTCGGCGCGGGACCCCTGTTTCTGACCCCAGGTGTGGCTTTGTTCACGAGTTCCGTTCTCGTGAACAGAACCACAGGTGCAAAGTCGAGGTCAGTGTTTCGTGACCGTGGTCTTCTTCGGTTGGCGGGGCACGGTCCTATCCCTGTCGAGGTGTCCGTACACCGTCGAGCGCGGCACGCCGAACAGGTCGGCGATCTGCTGGACGGTCTTCTCGCGCGCGTCGTAGAGCTGCCGGGCGAGCGAGGCCTGGTCGGCGGTGAGGCGGGGCCGGCGCCCGCCGACCCTGCCGCGGGCCCGCGCGGCGGCGAGCCCGTCGTTGGTGTTCGCCACGATCAGCTCGCGCTGGAGCTCCGCCAGTACAGACAGCATCCCGAACATGGCCCGGCCCTCCATGGTGGAGGTGTCGATGCCCTCCTCGATGACGTGCAGGCCGATGCCGCGCTCGCGCAGGTCTGCGCCGAGGGTCACCAGGTGCAGGACGGAGCGGGAGAGCCGGTCGAGCCGGGTGACCTTCAGGATGTCGCCCTCGCGCAGCAGCTGCATGACGAGGTCGAGCTTCGGGCGGGGCGCCTTCGCGCCGCTCGCGGTGTCGACGTGGATGTGGCCGCGGTCGACGCCGGTCCGCAGGAGGGCGTCGATCTGATGCAGACGGTCGTTTATCGACACGGCGTATGCATCGCCCTGCCCTCGTACCGACCGAAGTGAGACCACCCTGGGCGTCTGACAACTTCGTGGGTGCCCGGGCAGTCGGTGTCATGCGCGGAGGCGGACCGTGCGGGTCCGTTCAGCCGAGCCTGTCTGGCAGGGAACCGCACGACGCCGAAAGATGCTGCTGACGACCGCCTCCTGTGACGGGTGGGGCACAGCCTGAGGACGGCCGTACGAGACCAAGATGGGCAGCCTCAGCCAGGAGAAGCGATGCACACCAGACCAGAAAGCCGTCAGCGCCCGCCGGTCGGGTGTGCGAACCAGAGACGGGGGTCGCAAGGCCGGCGACGCCGGGCATGGCCGGCCGGGGGCCGGAGGCGGTGGCTCGTGCTGTTTCTCTGCCTGATCACGGGTGGCGTCGGCTCTGGCGAGTCAATGGCTGCTGCCAGCCGCCTCGTATCGTCGCCCAAGCTCTGCGATGAGGTACCGACCGGCGTCGCAGTCCGGGATCACTGGCTGCGCTTCAGGGTGCCGCCCGGGCTGATGCCGGACCCACAGTTCGACGGGCGCCCGGCCAGGCTCCAGGTCCACCGCGTCAGCCCGGTGTACGCGAACGGCAAATGCCGGTCGGTGCCTCACAGGACTGCGGTGCTGATCCACGGCGCGACAACAACCGGACCGCCGGTGTTCGACCTGCGACACCCCGCCACCGGCGGCGGCGAGCTGAGTGTGCAGAGGGCCCTCGCCCGGGCGGGAGTCGACACCTTCGCCCCCAACCTGATCGGCTTCGGCCGCTCGACGCACTTCGGAAACGGTCTGAACGATCCCGGCAACGCGAGCCTCAGGCCCTACAACACGGATGGCAGCTGCCCCCACCCCGAGGGGTGCGACCGCACTCATGTCCCGTTCCCCCTCGATCAGCAAGGGACGCTGCTCCTGACGAATCCGCTGGGCGGAGAGCGGCGCGCACACTCGAGCAACGTCCGCTTCGCACGCGTCGACACCTTCGTGCGAGACATCCGCCAGGTCATCGACGACGCCATCGCGCGCTCGAAGCCGACGGACGGCAAGGTCACCCTGCTCGGTTGGTCGTTCGGCGGGCAGCTCGCTGCCCGGACGCTGTACGCGGCCAATCCGGTCCTTGCTGGAAGCGCCGGCTACATCGCCAAGGTCAACCGCGCCGTGTTCCTGTCGTCGGCCTTCGGCTTCCCGACCGAGGAAACGCCGCCGCCGACCGGCTTCGCCACGTTCCCGCTGCGCGTCAACGACCCCTCATCGGCCGCGGCCGCGCTCTGGCGAATGCCGCCAGAGCGCGAGGCGGCCTGCACAGGCCACGTCGTACCGGGCAGCCCGGAGCAGTTCCGGTCGCAGCTGCTGGAGCAGGAAACCGTGGGACGTGAGTGGGGAGGGACGGACCCCAACAACCCGACCGGCCTCACCCGCTCGCCGGTGTTCTCCAGCTACGGCTGGAACACCACCGTCGCGGGACAGCTGACCACCCCCTCTCTGGTCATCCACGGTTTCGAGGACACGGTCGCGCCGCCGGCCAACGCGCCCGCCATCTACAACGCCCTCCCGGCACCGATGACGAACAAAGTGCTCGTGCAGGTCCAATGCGCGAGCCACGCACTCCTGAACGAGGGCTGCTCCGAGCAGCGCTGCACGCCGGAATCGGGGACCCCGTACGGCGGGCGCCCTGGCGAACCCTGGGCCGGTCCCCATGCCACGCTCAAGGCGGCACTGATCGAGTGGATCAAGAACGGGACCTTCAACGGCGCCACGAACGGACGGTTCACCGTCGACGCGAGCGGCGTGGCCAGCCCCGGCACGTAGACGAAGAGAGGGCCCGGGCCCTGAGCTCAGTCGGGCCCGGAGCGTGTGGGGGGCTTCCGCGCGATGGGAGCCACACACACGCTCCGGCAGGCCGTGCAGGATGCCGCCCGTCGAGCAAGATCAGCCTGATGGCCCCGGGGAACCGGCGCCCCGACATCGGCCAGGGCTCTGTCAGGTCAGGTCAGGTCCGGTCCGGTCCGGTCGGCGGGGGCGCAGCGGCCGGTAGCCGGCCGGGTCGAGCTTGGCGAGCTCGGTGTCGACCTCAACGTTGATCGTGCCGAAGAAGTTCACGTTCTCGCTATGGGCCGGGGAGATGTGCGCGAGGAGCTCGTCGTCGACCGCCCGGCCCTCGGCCCGCATCTGCGCGACGGCCAGGCCGTAGTGTCCGTCGTCCAGGTCACCACCGAATTCGTCAGCAGCGTCAGGCACCACGCCTGTTCGTCCTCGGCCGACAGCGGTGCCAAGGCGAGGCGAAGACATCGCGGTTGTTCAGGGCCCGGTGCCGCTGTTCCAGCACGCAGACCGCGTACGCGTCCCGGTCCACCGCGCCCTGCGGTAGATCAGGGTTGACGTACACCGCCTTGCGCCACGCGGGCGGCACGAGCTTGTGCTGAGGCCAGCCAGCTCGTTGGCCCGGTAGAGGGCTACCGGCGAAATGGGCCGCCCCGGGTGACGAAACGCAGTCGGTTCGGCGGGGCCCCATCGGTGCTGAGTGCGTTCGCGTCGGCGCCGACGCACGCGGACGCGGAGCTCGGTGACCGCTTCGGCATCCTCATCACCGAGATCAATGAGGAGTAACTGGCCGGCCAAACGGTTCGCCGGCTGACCGTGCGCCCTCACCGCGGGCCTGTGGCGCCCCGGGCCGTCTTTTCCCCTGCTGTTCGGAGCGGGTGCGTTCGTCGTCGGTTAGGGCTCGCCGGCCGGCCTTGGTTCCGCTCTCCGATCCCGTCACCAGGGGCGGTCAGCGGGATAGGGTCTTGCTGCGCTGCTCGGCCTTGGTGAACAGGCCGGACAGCCGGGTCATCTCCGCACGTTGCTGCGGCTCGATGGTGCGCGCGAGCTCCCGCCGCAGCCGCAGCCCGGTCTTGGAAAGCTCGACCTGCTGGTCGCAGCCCATGTCCCGTACCGCGATGGTGATCTCCTTCTCCCGGCGCTGGTCCAGCGGCTCGGTGGAGTCCTCGAACGCCTTTCTCAGGGCCGAGGGGATGCTGGACGGCGAATCGTAGCTGTACCGGTACTGGCTCATACACGTGCGCCAGCGCCCGAGCGCGGCTTGGTAACGCTGGTCGGAGGTCGCCTTCTTGAACAGGCCGAGGCTGATCTCCTGCGGCATGTATGTGATCCGTGCCCAGGTGTCGAGGTCGCCGTACACGGAGGCGTGGGCGTTCGCCGCGCAGCCCTGCTTCGGGTACCAGTAGACGATGGCGCCCGGGGCGGTCAGCTTGGCGAGTGCGGTGCGCGGCCCGAGCAGGGTTTCGCGCAGTCGCGGATCGTCGCTGTTGCCGGCTTGCCCATTCTGCCCGTCGGACGGCTTGGCCTCGGACAGAGCGTACCCATGCTGCCGGACCCAGTCGGCGCTGACCCCGCCGCCCTCGTCGGCGTCCGGGTTGGGCCGGTCGACGCTGCCTTTCCACGGGATCCCGGCGTCCCGCATGCACTTCTCGGTCAGTGCAAGGTCGACCAGCGCCACCTGGTACAGCCGAGCCGGGTAGTCCCCGGTGTTGGTGACCATGTCCACTGTGCTCTGGTCAAGGTGGTCAGGTACCCGCGCACCCTCCGGCTGCGAGCTGCCGCAGCCGGAGAGCATGCCGGCCATCACCACCAACAGGGTGGCTTTGACGGTGGCGGGACGCATGTCAGTAACTGCACCAGTACATCGACGAGAACCGGTCATTGAAGTTGTCGTGGGCGCCGTTCCCGTGCGGTATCGGGTTGAGTGCCAGGTTCTGGCGGATGCTGCCCAGCCCCTCGGTCATGATGTGGCCGCCGTACCACTGGGCGGTGGCGAAGTGGACGGGGCAGTTGTTGCCGTTGTTGAACGTCGACGAGGCCTTGTCGTCGATAAAGGAGGGAAGGGTCGGATTGTTGTTCTGGCCCTGCCACCGCGACCCGCTCCAGTTCGCGTCGACCCACAGGCAGGCGTACCCCCTCGGGCAGTCATTCGTGCCGGCCACGATGGCGGCGATTTCGGCGGCGTTGGGATCGGCCTGGGCCAGGGCCGGTGTGGAGAAGGCGCCTGCCATGAGCAGGGCCGCGGCCCCGGTCATGGCCATCTTGGATCGTACGTTTTCGGCCACTCTGATCTCCTTTGTGCTGGTCAGTGACGATTCCTGACGTGACAATCACGAAGGTGAGCCCCATGGGCGACAACGACATTCGGGTCAGACAAGTCGCTTCCTTCCCCCAGCGCGTCGGGCCCGCCGGCTGGTCCGCCGTTTCAACATGGTCGGCCTCCTGCGTACGGACACGAGGTCAGCGGGCGCCCCTCGCCGGGGCCGCACGCAGCTTGGCAGGGCTCCAGCACGCGCGACAAGGGGGAATTAGTTGCTCCGCATACATTTCACGGAGTCGGATCCTCAGCCTGCATCGCTTGTGGCCCCGCCAGAGACGCTGGGCCTTCGCGCAGTGGCATCGCATGGCTTTGTCAGCGAGTTACGGGTTCTGGCACAGATCTTGGGGAGCCGTCGCGGAGCGTTACCCGGATGTTCGATTGTGAGGAGACGGGTTCGTGTGAGATCGCGTACGCCGTGTCGTCCGACGATCAGAATTGACGCTCCCTCAGGTGTCTGCCGGCCGCTGCTGCGGTCGGTTGTGTACGGCGATGGTGCTGGTCATGCAGACCGATGCACCGCTCTGGGACTCGCTGGTGTTCGCCGGGGTCGACGATGTGGATGTCGAGGCGGTGACGGCCGCGTTCGGCATGGTCGAGGTGGTGGCGAGAGGCCGCGCGGCCGGCTCTGAGTGTCCGGACTGCGGCCGCTTCTCGGTCCGAGTCCACGACCGATACCAACGCAGGCTGAAGGACCTTCCGCTCGCTGAGCAGGGCTTCGCGATCCGGCTGACGGTCCGGCGTTTCATCTGCGGGTCTGCGGACTGCCCGCGCCGGACGTTTGCCGAGCCGTTCTCCCGGCTGGCAGCACCGCACGCACGGTTCACCATGCGGCTCAACCACGCCTTGGAGCGAGTGGGGCTCGCGCTTGCCGGGCGGGCCGGCGCTCGGCTGGCTGCCCAGCTGGGTTTCGGCGCGGGACGGATGACCTTGTTACGCAGGGTCATGGCATTGCCCGATCCGCGGTTCAGCACGCCGCGTGTGCTGGGCGTGGACGACTTCGCGATCCGTCGCGGCCAGACCTACTCCACCGTCTTGACCAGTGTCGAAGACCATCGCGTGGTCGATGTGCTCCCGACCCGTGAAGCCGGGCCACTGGCCGCGTGGCTGATCCGTCACCCAGGCGTGGAGATCATCTGCCGGGACCGGGCGGGCGCCTACGCCGAGGGTGCCCGGCGCGGTGCCCCCGAAGCTCTGCAGGTCGCCGACCGGTTCCATCTGTGGCAGGGCCTCGGCCGAGCCGTGGAGACCTGTGTCGCCGCCCACCGCGACTGCCTGAGCAGTCCTTCGCCCAGCGGCATGTTGCCGGAGGCCACCCGACTGGCTTCCGGTCGGCCGCAGGACGACTCGGCGCCCATCGGCCGACGGGCCGAGCGGAAGAAGGCAGCACATGCCCTGGTCCACGAGCTCCTTGCTCAAGGTCACTCACGCCGGGCGATTGCCCGGCACCTGGGCTGGGGCCTCAACACCGTGCTCCGGTACGCGAACGCCGCACGCTGGCAGGACACCATCCGCGAGAGTCGGCCCCGGCCCAGCAGACTGGACCCCTACAAGGCCTACTTGGAGCGGTGATTCGCCGCGGGATGCACCAGCGTCACCCGACTGCACGGCGAGCTGGTTGCCGAGCACGCTCCTGTCACCTACGGCATGGTCCGCGCGCACATCGTCACTTTGCGCGGGCTCCGTCCGAGGCGCCGCCCCGGCCGCCGACGGTGCGGCAGGTGACCGGCTGGCTCACCCGGCACCCCACGAGCCTGACCGAGCAAGACCAGGCCGGCCTGAAGCAGGTCCTGGCCCGCTGCCCTGAACTGGACAAGGCCGCCGGGCATGTCCGCGACTTTGGCGAGATACTCACCGACCGCCTCGGCTCCACGCTCCGCACCTGGATCGACGCAGTCGACGCCAGCCAGCTACCCGGCCTCACCGGCTTCGCACTCCACCTACTCCGAGACCTCGACGCCGTGACAGCCGGGCTCACTCTTGACTGGAGCTCCGGCAGCATCGAGGGAGCCGTCAACCGCATCAAGAAGATCAAGCGGCAGCTCTACGGCCGAGCCGGATTCGATCTACTCCGCAAGATGATCCTGCTCCAGTGACGCTCAGGGACGGCTCCCCAGGATCTGTGACAGACCGAGCTTTTTGAAGGCACCTGTGTATTCAGGCGAGTCGGGTCGGCGGCTTGCGACAGGGCTGTCACAGCTTCGAAGATCGCTTGACCTTGCCCCAGAGGGAGAGACGACAGTGTCTGAGTCGATCACATGACCGGGGTGTCCGTACTCGCTGGTCAGACCAGGACGAAGAGGGGAGTTCGCGTGACAGCGACCTGCGTCATTCTCGACATCGGCGGCGTGCTGGAGATCACGCCGGAAACGGGATGGGTGCAACGGTGGGAAGAGCGGCTGAAGCTGCCTCCGGGCACTGTCCACGAACGGATGCACGACGTGTGGCGGGCTGGGAGCGTTGGGAGCATCAGCGAGCGAGAGGTCCACGAGCAGGTGGCGGCCCGTTTGGGTCTCGACGCCCCCCACGTTGAAGCCTTCATGGCTGATCTCTGGGCGGAGTATCTAGGGACGCCGAACGAGGAGTTCATCGACTATGTGAAAGGGCTGCGCGGAAGCTGCAGGCTGGGCATCCTGAGCAACAGCTTCGTCGGCGCCCGGGAGCGGGAGACGACGCTGTACCACTTCGACGAACTGGTGGAGCAGATCGTCTACTCGCACGAGATCGGCATCGAGAAGCCCGACCTGCGGGCCTTCGAGGCCGCATGCGCCAGCCTGGACGTGCGGCCGGAAAACTGCCTGTTCATCGACGATGTCGCAATCAACGTTGCGGCCGCCCAGGCGGCGGGCATGCAGGCGCATCTGTTCGAGGACAACACCCGGACCGTCACGCGCATCGCAGCGCATCTGAATGCCGGGCCCTTGGCCCCAGAGCGGGTCCCGCTCGGATGACGTCGGCCTGGCCGGTCTTCAGCGGTTGCCGGCCAGGCGTTGAAGCAGTTGATCAGCGGCTTCTGCGTGCTGGCCCGGGTGCTGGCGAGGCGGTAGGCGTCAGCACCCGTTTCCATGATGGTGAGGCGGCCGACACGCGCAGAGACGGGGACCGTTGAAGGTCTTCGTCCAACCAAATGGGGCTGGCGGCGTTCGTGAGCATCCCTTGCAAATCAAACGACACGGTCACCCTCCGCGATGGCTCCCCAAGATCTGTGCCAGAACCCACATCTCATCTACGCAGCCACATCGCACAATGCCGATGACCGTGGTGGGATTCCGGCTGGGCCGCACGGCCACGGGCAGGCAGGTGACCGTTCTCCTGACGGAGTCCGGCGTGCTGCACCGCTCCCACGGCCTCTACGGGCAGCCGCCCAAACTGGACACGCCAAAACTGCCGCTGCGCTATCTGCACCCTGACCTGTCGTGGATGAAGGGCGAGCACATCCTGACGGTGATGACGCTCTTTGATTTTCCCCACCCGTGCTCAGTTGTGTCCCCAAACCTGCTCAGTTGATCTCCCCATCGTTTGAGTGGTCTTGATCGGCGTGTCGAACTGGTGTCGGCGTGTTGTGGAGAGCCTGCGTGTGCTTGACGGTCGGCCTGTTCGGAGGCCCGGATGCTCACGCGGGAGGAAGACGTGGACGCACATGCTCTGCGTCGTCAGGGGTGGACGATCTCGGCGATCGCCCGGCATCTGGGGCGTGACCGCAAGACGATCCGCGCATACCTGAACGGCGAACAGGAGGCTGGGCACCGCCGCCTGGCCGCGGACGAGTTCGTGCCGTATTTGGAGTACTGCCGCCAGCGGCTGGCCGACGACCCGCACCTGTGGGCGACCGCCCTGTTCGACGAGATGGTGGAGCTGGGCTATCGGGGCGGCTACTCGACGTTCACGCGGGCCCTTCGCCGGTATGACGTGCGGCCGCACTGCGATCCCTGCCACTCGACGAAGGGTCGTGACGTGGCGATCATCGGGCACCGTCCGGGCGAGGAGATCCAGTTCGACTGGCTTGAGTTGCCGGATCCGCCCGGGGAATGGGGCGTCGGCGGGCATGCGCATCTGCTGGTCGGTGCCCTGGCGCACTCGGGCCGGTGGCGGGCGGTCCTCGCGGAGTCCGAGGACTTCCCGCATTTGGTCCAGGGACTCGACCAGGTGGTGCGCAAGCTGGGCGGGACGGCCCGCCGATGGCGCTTCGACCGGATGGCCACGGTCTGCTACCCGTCCAGCGGGCAGGTCACCGCCGCGTTCGCGGGCGTCGCGAAGTACTACGGCGTCGGAGTGGATGTGTGTCCCTCTCGCCGCGGCAACCGCAAGGGCGTCGTGGAGAAGGCCAACCACTCGGCCGCTCAGCGCTGGTGGCGAACGGTCCCCGACGATCTGAGCGTCGAGCAGGCCCAGTCCGGCGTCGACAAGCTCTCCGTGAGGATGGACGAGCGTCGCCGCACGGTCGACGGATCGCGAACCACGGTGGCCGAGCTCGCCGAGACGGAGCCGTTGTTGGGTCTTCCCGCGCTGCCGTTCCCGGCCGAGTTGTCGGTGGAACGGACGGTCACCGCGCAGAGCCTGGTGCCCTTCGAGGGGAACTTCTACTCGGTGCCGCCGGGCCTGCCCGGTGCCCGGGTGACGGTGGTGCACCGTCTGGGCGAGGACTTCCTGAACATCGCCACCGCCGGGCGGGCCGTGATCGCCCGGCACCGCAAGGCGATTCGCGGGTCCCGGCAGACGGTTCGCGACGCCGGCCACGTCATCGCGTTGGAACGGTCGGTGCTGGCGTCGTTCTCCGACCGGGCCCCCTGCAAGTCGAAGGTCCGCCGGCCGCCCACCGACGCGGCCCTGGCGGAGGCCGAGCGGCTGCGTCAGGGGCATGCGACCGGGTCGACCGCCGAACGGGTCGTGATCGACCTGTCCCACTATGCCGCCGTGGCCGAGCAGCTGCGGCACGTTCGCCCGCCGGACGAGGAGGAGAACACGGAGTGAGTACGACGCCGATGCAGATGAGCGAAGCACGCCGCTATCAGCAGCTGAGGGCCCATCTGTCCTACCTGAAACTCAACGACGCCGCCGAGGCCCTGAACCGGGTCCTGGACCAGTCCCGGACCGAACGGATGACGCTGACCGCGGCTCTCGAACGCCTCCTGGAGATCGAGGTGGAGGCCACCGAAGCCCGCCGGCTGGCCGCCCGGCTGAGGTTCGCCTGCCTGCCGGAGCCCTGGACGCTGAACGACTTCGACTTCGCCGCCCAGCCCGGCGTCGATGAGAAACTCATCCGCGACCTGGCCACTCTGCGGTTCCTCGACGACGCCTCGAACGTGCTGTTCGTCGGCCCGCCCGGGGTCGGCAAGACCATGCTCTCGGTCGCGCTCGCCCGGGCCGCGGTCGACGCCGGTCACCGCGTCTACTTCACCACCGCCGCCGAGCTGGCGGCCAGGTGCCACAAGGCCGCCCTCGAAGGCAGGTGGAAGACCTGCATGCGGTTCTTCGCCGGTCCGCGGCTCCTCGTGATCGACGAGCTGGGCTATCTCCCGCTGCCCGAGGACGGTGCCTCCGCGCTGTTCCAGGTGATCAACCAGCGGTATCTGAAATCGTCCACCATTTTGACCACAAATGTCGGTATCGCCGACTGGGCCGGCGCCTTCGGTGACGCCACGGTGGCCGCCGCCATGCTCGACCGGCTCCTCCATCGGGCCGCGGTCGCCGGCATCGACGGCCCGTCCTACCGCCTCCGCGGACACCAGCAGCAGGCCCAGGTCCTGCGTCAGGGAGTGAACGCGCGTGTCTCCTGACCGGCACACCAACCCCAAGGGCGCCCCCGACGACACGGCCCGGCACTGCCCGGTCTGCCAGGCCACGTTCACCATCGCCAGCCGCACCAGCCGCCAGGTCTACTGCTCTCCCGCCTGCCGAGTGGCCAGCCGCCAGCACATCCCCGTCCAGAGGATCTGCCCCGTCTGCCAGAACGAGTTCACCACCGACGTCAGCCCCCGGCGCCTCTTCTGCTCAGCCGAGTGCCGCAACACGGTCCGCACCAGCAAGGACGCCCTGGAGAACCGCACCTGCCCATCCTGCGACGGCGCCTTCAAAGCCGCCCGCACCATCCGGCAGGTCTACTGCTCGCCCACCTGCCGCCGCGACGCCGACCGCCACCGCGGCCAGGTCCGCGACGAGGAACGAGCCCGCCGCCTCGGCGAAACCCCGCCCCCGCCGCTGCCTCCCCTTCCCGAACTGCCACCGCAGCCCAAACCTGCCCACCGACCCGGAGCATCCCGCCAAATGGCCGCCGAACGCGACCCGTTGGAGCCTGCCGCGACACGCAACTGCCCGCACTGCCAGCAGCCCGTCACCATCGTTGCCCTGCTGGCAACCCCCGAAGCCGCCCGCCCAGCCATGCCGGTCCGCAGCCCCGACATCATCCCGCTGCGGAGGACTCCATGATCAGCCTCTTCGACAACGGCCACCTCGACGAACTGGTCATCCGAACCCACAGCGACGGCATCACCGAACTGGCCGCCGCGGCCCTGATCGAGCACGGCGGGAGGTTCCTCCTCATCGAGGCTGCCGCCCCCGACTTCGACACCCCGACCGTCTGGGAACTGCCCACCGGCAGCGTCTGGGCCGGCGAAACCCTGGTCATGGGCATGCACCGCGTCCTGGCCGAGCACTTCGGCTTCTCATCCGCCGAGGTCGACCGATACCTCGGCCACAACGACCACCTCCACGACCACGGCAAGATCACCCGCGTCTTCGTCTTCGCCGTCACCGTCGAGCACCCCGACAGCATCTGCCAGAGTGCCCACCTCGGACACCGCTGGATCGACAGCATCAGCATCTCGACCATCGTCAACGACATCGACGGCATGCTCCGCGTCTACTACGCCGACAACACCTGACCGTCACTCAGGCTCTTCATGCAGCGGGCCGGACCCAGCTGGTCCGGCCCGCCTGATCACACGGGACAGGTGTCCTGTAACACCGCAGGTTGAGCGTGTGCCATCAGATCTTGAGTGGTGCGTCCACTCCTGCCGCACTGTTTGCCCAGCATCGGCCGACGTGTTCCCAAGACGGTGGCCGATCGGCCCTGCGGTCACGCATGGCGATCCTCTTCATGCGGGGCTGTGACCGCGCTTCCGTGATGACTACGGCTTGGTGCGGTAGGGCGTCTGCTGTTGGATGACCCGATGGAACTCATTGAGGCTGAGCTGTTCACGGATGCAGGCAACGACGCGGTCGTCCGTCTGCCCCCACGTCGCTTCCCCGGGGTGCTGATCCAGGGTGACTCGCTGTCGAGCATCCGCAGCGACGTTGCCGAAATCGTGGCGGCCTGCGCCCAGGGCGATGTCGATGAGGCCCTCGAGGCTGCCACATTCCTCCTGGCCGACTTCGACGGACTGCTGAACCGCTACGAGAGTGCGTTGGAAGCCCACGGCATTCAGCGACCCTACGGACCGCGCGCGTAGGGCCGGCATGCCGGATCGTTTCTTCGCGGCACAACTTCTGTATGGGGTTGCGTGAGCTGTCGGATGTCCTGTTTCCGGGGATTGAGCTGAGGATCGAGCGGGTGCATGTCGCGGGCCGCAGCCTGCTTGTGGACGCGGTTGGTACTGCTCCTCCTGGCCGTTGCCCGGACTGCGGCAACGGTGCACGGCGGGTTCACAGCCGGTACTGGCGGAGGCTGGCTGATAGGCCTGTCGGCGGTCGAGAGGTGCTCGTCCGACTGCGGGTGAGGCGGTTCCTCTGTGACGTTCCGATGTGCCGCCGCCGGACGTTCGTTGAGCAGGTCGAGGGTTTCACCAGGTCACACGGTCAGTCGTCGGTGGCCATGCGTGACCTTGCCCGTTTTGTGGCCGTGGAGCTTGGGGGCCGCCCGGGAGAACGGCTCTGCCGGAGGCTGGCGTTGTCCGGCCGCCGGACGTCGCTCATCCGTCTGCTGTCGGCGCCGGTGGTGCCGGCCTGGGCTCCTCGGGTCCTGGGGGTGGATGATTTTGCCTTCCGGCGTGGTCACACATACGGAACGGTGCTCGTGGACGTTGAGCGGGGCAAGCCGTTCGATGTTCTGCCCGACCGAAGCTCGGAAACCTTCCTTGCCTGGTTGGAGGCCCATCCAGGAGCAGAAGTCATCTGCCGGGACCGGGCCACCGGCTATACCCGCGCGATCAAGCAGGCCGCGACCGGGGCGATCGAAGTGGCCGACCGATGGCATCTGCTGCAGAACCTGTCCGTTGTGGTGGAGAAAACATGTCACCAGCACCGCGCCTGCCTGCGGAAACACGCTCAGGAGCTAGCTCGACCTGACGCCCCGGTCCCCAACACATGGGTGCCGGATCAGCCAGCCGCGCTGCCGAAGACCGCCATCGTCGAGCGAACCCTCCACCGGCACGCGGACATCCTCGACCTGGTGGACAAGGGCTGGACGATCAGCGCGATCGCGCGCCGCTTGGACATGGACCGCAAGACAGTGCGGCACTTCCGGGACACCGATCTCACCGTACTCATCGAATCCGCTCGGCATCGTCGAACGGGGCTCCTCGCACCCTTTCACTCCTACTTGCAAGCCCGCTTCCTCAACGGCTGTACGGACGCCAGCCGACTCTTCCGTGAAGTCCGTGAGCGGGGCTTCGGGGGCACGGTTCAGACGGTCCGCCGATACGTCGCGACTCTTCGAGACGGCACTGCCATACCCGCGCCAGCACCGATTCCGAGCCCACGCGCGATCACGTCCTGGATCATGCGTCGGCGTGAGTCGTTGAGTGAAGACGACGAGTCCCGGCTCGGCGAGGTCTGCCTGGCCTGCCCGGACATTGCCCGCGCTCGGGAGATCGCGCAGCGGTTCACCGACCTGGTCCGCGACCGCACCGGCCATCTGTTGCAGGACTGGATCAGCGAAGTGGAGCGTGACGCGCCTCAGCCGATCCGCGGGTTCGCCCGGTTCATGAAGTTCGACATCGATGCCGTGACAGCCGGCCTGACCTTGCAGTACAGCTCCGGTGTCGTAGAAGGCCACGTCAACCGCATCAAGACGATCAAGCGGCAGATGTACGGCCGAGCCTCGTTCCGCGTGCTGAGAGCTCGGATCCTCATCCAGCCGTAGTCGTCACGGAAGCGCGGTCACAGCCGTTTTCAAAGAGTCTCATCAACGGGCCCAATCAGCGCCCTGCGGGAGCTGCACGTCACGGCCACGCAGAGGGGATACACCGAAGTGCTCATCTCGCCGGCCTGCGTACACCTGGACGTGGAGGAGCACCCACTGCCCCCGAAGGGCAACCTGCGCAGTGCCCGGCCGCACCCGAAGCTGACCGAAGCCTTCATCGGGACTGCACCCGGCACCGAGCAGCCAGTGGATACCGCCGTCGACGAGTTCCGCGCCGCACTCGGACTGCCCGTCCGGCAGAGGAACATCACCTGGCAGCCCCGCCAGGCACCCGTCCCGCCCCGGGTAGAAGCCATGATGCGCACCCTCGCCCACGGCACGACCCATCCACTCGCCTGGGCGCCTCCCCGTGGGCTGGAGCATCAATGTCCCGGCCGTCACCCCCCACGTTGGTCGGACCGCTGAACCCCTCGACCGGCCGGCCGTACTCGAACTGCAGGCCGCGCTCACCGCCTACCTCCGCCTCACCCAGCCGCCCCCCTCCTAGATCCCGCCGCTCCGTGCGCACGGCGTTTCCATTGGAAACGGCGACCCGTGCGGAGGGGGATCGGCGATGGGGGTGTCGAAGGTGGTGAGCAGGGCCGCCCCAGGCGACGTGGGCGAAGGCGGTTCCGTGGCTGACGCGCTGGCCTCGCTCCGCGCGCGTTGGGCCGGCCGACGGATCAGGCTGTGTATGTCAGCTCATTGAAGTGCGGATCCAGAGGGATGTATTCGTCGGCTGTGGCGATGAGCTCGCGGCTCGCAGCGTGCTCCCAGCTGCGTACCCGCACCTTGACCCCTGCTTTTTGGAGGGCCTGGACGGGGCGTACGAGGTCGCTGTCGCCAGAGACCAGCGTCACGATGTCCCCACGTTCCGGGCGCATGTAGCGGATGTCGGTGAGCATCATCGTGGTCAAGGCACTGTCGACTTGCTTCTCACGGTTGTGCGCGTTGCGACGCAGCAGATCCACCGTGAAGCCCGCGTACTGAGCCGGATGTTCCCAAACTGCCGTCCCGGGCTCCCCATACGAACCGAAGATGACGGCCTGGCCCTCTGCGCAGGTGGGGGGGAACATCAGCTCGTGCAACGCGCGAAAGTTGCACCGCCACGACGGATCAGCCATGCGGTGGACCGCGGCCTCGTGAGCGGACGGGGCAAAGCCCCGTCGCGCTGCGGCATATTGCATCCCGGCGACGAAAACATTAGATCCGTCTACATAGCCAAAACCAACTGGACGAGATTTGCTGTTCGGCATTGTTTCCCCCTAGAACGCAACAAAACTCCTCTCCGCGTAGCGGAAAAGAGTCTGACTTAACGTTGAAGTATTTTGTTTTTATCCTTGAGCTTGCTGCCCGGAGTGCCGGTCTGTGGTGGTCGGCTGCCCTGAGTGGTCACGAGGTTAGCGGCTGTCGGCATCCGCCGTGCCATCTTTGTGAAGGTCGGTCAGGAGCGGCGGCGTCCTGACCACACGTCTCACCGAGAGGCGGGTGGCGCCGAAGGTTGGCCGTGAAGCTCAGCAAAGTCAGCGCTGAGCCTCTCGATGGCCTGGGGAGACGCCTGGGCCTTCTCGGCGGTGGCGACCGCCGTGCGCCTGGCGCCCGGTCGGCTGCAGGATTCAGCGGGGAAGACCAACCGGACGGCTGCGTGGCTTGCCGCAGCACCATGCCCCCGGTCGTCCCGCCCGGCACTCGAGCATCACGGCTCGGGCAAGTCCAGCTCTCTTCGGTGCGGTGATCCGTATGGTTCCCCAGATGGACATGGCCAGCGGTGTTGTCGGCATCGAGTACTCGCACTTCTACGTGAGAGAGCAGTTCGATCCCTGGCTGGAGGACACCGACCAGACCCCCGACTTCCATACGGACGAGCCGGTGATCATCACGCCAGGCCAGATCACCATCATCAGCCGGGTCCAGTGCCACGACGCCTGGGTGACGCTCATGCTCACCAAGTCCAAGCCCCTCCAGCAGATGGACCCGTGGCAGTTGCTCGGTACGTGGTCCTACCTGCCGGTTTCCGGGGGCCTGATGGGTGTCTGGGGAGTGACAGGCGGCCCCGCGGCACAGCCAGCGGGCTGGCTTGCGGACGGCGAGGGGTTCACCCCGACCTTGCAGCTCGACCCAGCCGTACGCTACGCCGTTCACGTCTACGCCAAGGGCCGGCAGGACTCCCGGGCCAGGTTCGAGGCGGCGATGGCCCGGGAGGAGTGGGGCGCACATGAAGGGTTCGAGGACTACGTCGTCGCCTTCAACCCCACCGGGCACAGACCGGCCGGGGCATAACGAAAACCTGAACTCCGTGGGCGCGCACGAAGGATGCGGCGGCCGTGCGCTGCGCCGTTTCCCATGGAAACGGCGCCCCGTTCTGTGGGGCGTTCAGGTGGCAGAGCGGAGAGCGAGGACGGCGTTGTGCCCGCCGAAGCCGAAGGAGTCGCTGAGAACGATGCCGCCCGGCTGTTCGGGCAGGGGCCGGGGTGTGCCGGTAACGATGTCGAGTCCGAGGTCGTCGGCGGGGTGGTGGTGATGGCCGACGGTGGGCGGGGCGTCTCCCGGTGGCAGGCGTCTGCGCTCGGGCGGGGTCTCCAGGATGCGGAAGCCTCGGCCCTCCTGCCGATCGAGCAGCCGGCCAGCTCCACCACTGCCTTCAAAACCGGGGGTGCTTCGACGGGAGACGTGCCGTGCACGACGGGGTCATCCCCGCGTACGCGGAGAGCAGCACGGGTCACCGGCCTTGAAGCTCCCCCAGCCGGGGTCATCCCCGCGTGCGCGGGCGCGGGGAGCAGACTGACTGACCTGGCACTCTGTAGCGGCCACGCCTCGAGCCAGCTGCTGGACTCCGCCAAAGCACCCACGCAGAGACCCCGTCACCACTCTGCAGCAGCATCGAAGGTTCGCGGCGCCGCCCGTACCGCCCCGGACGACGGGATGTCACCCCGGCGGGATCAGGTGTACTCGGCCCGGGGCCCCGCCAGGCGTTCGGACACGACGGCCAGCCAGGCGCCCGGCGTGTACGGGGCCGGCGGGTCGACCTCCATGCCCAGCTCGGCCACGCCGACCGCGTAGTCGGCCTCCTCCAGGCCGAGGGCGAGCAGCTCGCGTACCTCGCCGACAAGCCGCGCCACGACGGTCGGGGCGGCGGAGCCGGCGTAGTCGAGGACCGCGGCCTCGTGGTCGTCGAACTCGTCGGGCATGTCCTGCGAGAACCAGCCGCCCAGGAACTGGCCGAGCTCGGGGAACCGCGCGTGCCACTCCCAGTGCGTTTCGGGTACCGCCGACGGGGGCGGGACCCGGCCCTCCTCGACGCTGTGCTTGATGTGGTCGGCGGCCAGCAGCAGCCACTCCTGGATCTCGGTCTCGGGCAGGCCGATGTCCGGTACGGGGTAGAACTCGCCGAGACGCTGGCGCAGTCGGCCGGGCGGGTTCTGGGCGTAGGTGCGCAGCTGCTGCTCGGCGACCGACAGGGCCCAGGGGCGGGTGTGCCAGGTAAGGCGCAGGTAGGCGGTGAGGGCCTGACCCGGCCGGTCGGGGGTGTCGTCGGCGGCCAGGCCGGCGTACGCGCTGATCACGTGGTCCAGCTCGCCGTAGCGGCGGTCGAACTCCAGGGGCTTCATGGACATGGGTGGAGTGCCCTCTACAGATAGATCGGGAAGGTGGCGTGCACGGCGAAGCCCAGCGGGCTCGTGGGCTCCCGTCGGAGCACCACCCGAGCGGCCCGTACGTCCACGGCCCCGCGCCCGGCGAGGGCCATGGCCTGGAGCAGGACGCGGCCGACGGGTTCCTCACGCGAGGGCCACGCGGCTTCGATGGTCAGGCGCGGGCGGGTGTTCTGGGCGAGCCAGCGGTGGACGGCCTGCTCGTTGCGGGTGACGACCTGCTGGGTGGCCCACTGGGCGGTTTCCCGGTCGGGGTACGTGGCGGATCTGGTGAGCACTGAGCACTCGGCCTTCCGGTCGGCGGGGTCGGGTCAGATGGACAGGAAGTTCCAGATCACGGCGACTTCCTCGTCGTTCACCATGATCAGCCCGGCATCCCAGCCGTAGTGACTGAAGGGGTCAAGACCCCGGACGCCCTGCTCGTAGAAATCGGGCCGGTCGCCCTTCCAGCCGATGTTGGAATAGAAGCGGGTGGCATCCGGGAAGCGCGAAAGGATCACGCCGGCCCGGCGCTCCATCTGCGGTCTGCGTTCCTCCCAGCCCGGGGTCTTGCCGACGTCAAGGCCGAGTACTCCGAGGAGGACGACCAACGACCTCACCGAGGACCGGGGAAGCTCCCTCACCCTTGGGCGGAAGCGTTCCGCGTCCGCAAGGGTCGAAGGCGTCTCCAGCCATGGGAACAGCGGGACTTCGCGCCGCTCCTCCTCGCCCTCGTAGGGGTCGATGGACTCCCACCCCCGAGGATCCCGCGTCTCCAGACGCATGATCGACCCCACGTCGAGCCACCAATCGTCATGCTCCCGCGGGGAGACGGCGACGAACGTGCAGAGCCACTCGTACAGCTTGAGTGCATCGCCCCATGCTTCCGCAGTCGATTCTTGCCGCATCAGCATCCTGTTCCTGCCGCCGGGTCGAGTCAGGTGGGATCCGAAACACGGACACCCGACGTCGTTGTCGTTCAGCGCATCCGCCCGGGCTTCAGAGATCAGGGGATCTCGTCAGCCTTCGACCTTCCTGATTCGGCCGGATCGCATCAGGTGGACAGGAAGTTCCAGAGCACGGCGACTTCCTCGTCGTTCACGGCGATCAGCCCGGCGTCCCAGTCGTACTGGCTGAAGGGGGCGTGGCCCCGGACGGGTTGTTCGTAGAAGTCCGGTTGGGCGGGCTTCCAGACAAGGTTGGTGTAGAAGCGGGTGGTGCCGGGGAAGCGCGACAGGATCACATCCGCCCGGCGTTCCATCTCCTGCCTGGAGTCCTCCCAGCCCGGCACGCTGGACAGGTCCCTGCGGTCCGATCCGGCCCCGAGTCGAACGATCAGCGACCTCACCGAGGAACGGGGGATTTCGTCCACGAGCCGCCGGTAGCGTTCCGCGTCCTCAGGGCTGGAGGGCGTCTCCAGCCAGGGGAACAATGGGTCCTCGATGCGCTCTTCCTCTCCCTCGTAGGGGTCGATCGACTCCCACCCCCGGGGATCCTGCGTCTCGAGGCGCATGATCGCCCCCACGTCGACCCACCACTCGTCGTGCTCCCGCGGAGAGACGGCGACGAACGTACAGAGCCACGTGTAGAGCTTGAGCGCATCCGACCATGCCTCCGCATCGGGCTGGTCATGCTCCATGAATCGTTCCTTCATTCCGGTGCCGAGGTGTGAACGACGAACGGCGGGTTCAGGTCCGGGTCGTACTTGAGACGAGTGGTCACTTTAAGAGTGTCTCGGGCGGGCGTGATCGTTCCGGTTACCGGGTCCACCGCGATGGTCCGACCGGTCACGGCGAAGCCGGTGAGCGGGCCCTGGCCCGGTACTGAGGCGACGTCTATCTTCAGATCCTTCGCAGGTGGTGGATTCCTGAGCCAGTCCTGGATCTCCTGCGTGTTCTGCCGGATGTTGTACTGCGTGAACTGCTGCGCCGACTCCAGATCCGGGAATGACGAGGAGGTGAGGATATTGAACTTGCCGTTCGGTCGCTGCTCGTCCTGAATCCGCTGCAGGAGTTGATCGTCCGTCTTGCCGACGTGCTTGTCGATGGTGTGGGCGCCGTTCAGCCCCTCGTTCGTCGCCAGGTCCAGCGAGTACATGTACGGGGAGGGGCTCTCCCCGCCGATCTGCCAGCGGTGTTCCTTCTTGAACTCGTTGAGGGACCGGGAGCCGAAGCCCTGGGCGCGGGCTATCTCCGCCTGGTAGGTCGGGGCGCTGCGGATCGCGATGTCGAGCTCCGGCAGGAGTGCCTTGAGCTTGACCGCCGCGTCCGTGAACTCCTCGTGGTAGGTCTCGACGACGGCGTTGCAGCCCTCCTTGTCCATGTGGCCGCGGAACATGGACACGATCCGGCCCACGATCCCTCCCACCGCGAGCTTGGTCAGATTCATCACGCTCAGGTCGGTGAGGTCGGCAGCCGTGGCCTTGGCCGCGTTGATGCCGGCCTGGCTCGTGAACTTGCCGGTCTTCTCCCCGACGTCGCAGAGGTGTTCCAGGACGCCCGCGATCTCGTCCGCCGTCTCCTTCAGTACGTCGATGATGGGGCGCCGTCCGGACGGCGGGAGGTCTTTGGTGGTCCGCCACTGGCGGCCCGTCTGGCTGCGGTTCCCCGCCGCGTCCAGCTGCCGGCCCCACGCCGTGGTGCCCCAGATCGTCTGCCCGAAGGTCCGCATGGCCGCCTGCCACTCGCCCTTGTCCTTCGGGTTCGTGATCCCGGAGATGGCGTCGTTGAACTCGTCCGAGGCCTTCACGGCCTCGGACGCGAGCGTCCGCCAGGCCTTGGCCATGTCCCGGACCTCGTCCCCCTTCATGCGCGGGGTGATCTCGTGGACCTTGCCGAGGCGCAGGCCGTGCTCGATGGCGGGCCGGATGACGTCCGCGAGAAGGTCGGGGAACTCGCCCAGGACGCCGGAGATCCACCAGGAGTCGACGTCCTCGCCGGTACCCGTCCATTTGACGGGGTTCACGGGTCCGTAGCGCGGCGGCTTGTTGATGACCACCGGCACGGGTTTGTGGACCGGCGCCGTTCCCTTGCGTCCGCCCGCCTCCCATTCGGCGAGTACGTAGTGGTTGGCGGTGTGGTTGAGGCCTACGGCGGCGCCGCCGGCACTCACCACGCTGTGGCCCCACGCTTCGAGGAACTTCGCGGCCAGCTCCCCGTAGGCGTCCGCGAACGCGTCCGCGCCCCGGCCCGCCCCGGCCGACTGGCTGTACTTGTTCAGCACGTCTACGAGGACGGCCGCCCGCTCGCCGTGCGCGAACTGGGCCCCTTTCACCAGGTCGGCCGCGTGGTGGACGTGCACCGGCTGGACGTCGAAGCCCCCGTTCGCGGTGGGAGGCGGCGGGGTGCCCATCAGGCGGCCCCCCAGCCGCGCAGCACGGCCCGGTGGGCGGAGGCGTAGGCGAGGTGGCCGTTGACGACGATGTCGTGCAGCCAGGCCTGGGTGGCCTGGAGGTCCTGGGCGGAGCGGTCCCAGATGTCGAGCTGGTCGACAAAGGCCTGCCGCGCCTCACCGTCCCAGGCCAGAACGGCCTTCTCGACGCGCCGGTAGAGCGCGTCGAGCTGTTCGTTGAGCGTCTTGAGGATCTCCTCGAGGTCCCCGGCGGCGCGCTGGAGCGTCGCGAAGTCGACCGATATGGAGTCGTCGCTCGACGACATGAATCCCCCTCCCCCTGGTGTGGTGGTGTGGCTGTGGCCTTGTCCTACAGGTCGTTCAGGCGGCTGCCCGGTCCCGTCTGCGGCGCGGGCACGGCGGCGGGCGTGGAGAGCTCGTCGGTCTCCGCCTGGATGTCCGCCTCGGACCGGACGCGCCTGAAGCCGTCCAGGATCTCGAGCTCCTGCGCCGTGAACCCGCCCTTGCTCAGGCGGACGGCGCTGGCGAGGAGCTTCATGGTCTGACGGATGCGGGCGGCGTCCTCGGCAGCGGCTCGGTGCTTGGCCCGGTACGCCTCCGAGGCCGGTCCGTGCCAGCCGGCTTCGATCCCGTCCACGATCTCGTCCATGCGCAGGAGCTGCTTCTTCAGCACTTCCTGCATCGTGTCGAGGTCGCCCGCGAGCGTTCTTGAGCTTGTCGCCCTGGACGGCGAGATCCGCCGCCCCGGCGACATCGGCCGTACCGCCCGAACCCGGAGCGTCAGAAGCTGCATTCATGGTGTCCCCTCCCCCGGAAGTGCGGCCTCATGGTCATCTGTTCGACCGTAGCAAGCGCCAATGGGGCGGGAGTCCCCCCACTGGCTCAAGAACGCTGCTGCCGGGACCGTCGCTTCTGTGCGTGGGCCCGGGGGCAGCGACGTTCCACTCGGGGACAGGAGGCAGGCGTAGCCGGGGTCGGCAGCACGCTGTCCGGGGGCAGCCACAGCAAGATCATCTTTGGTCCGGAGAGGGCCGGGCGCTATCCCCCCGGGTCATCTGGTGTGCGGCTCCAACCACCCTCATTTGGCCGGACATCCCTGCGTGCGCAGGGAGCAGCCTGTGATGGCGAAGGGATTGCCGTGAGGAGCGGGGTCATCCCCGCGTGCGCGGGAGCGGATTGGATGCCCGACCCCCACGTTAGTTGAGGAAGGGCCCGCACGGCTGCGGATTCCGGATTCCAGAGGCCGTCGAGCAGGGCGTCGCTTGCCGGCAACCGGCCTATCCCATGGCGGCACTGCGGCCCTCACCGGCCCCAGCGACCGTCGAATTCCGCCTCCTCTGAGCCCCCACGCCCCGCCGCACGAGTATGGACGACCGCGATGTCCCGGACACGGGCCACCGCTTCGGGTTCGACCAGGGCCAGGACCGGCAGTGCGTGGTGCCAGCCCGCGGTGCTCAGGGCGAGGCGGAGAAAGCTGCTGGCCGCCCGGTAGTCGGCAGGTGTGTGCGAGGTGACCTCCAGGGCCAGGTGTTGGACGGTTCGCGTGAAGGAGTCCGGCTGCGTAGTGGGGTCGAGAGCGGGAAGCGGGCGGACCGGAACGCGGGCGAGGTGACCCGCTGCGGCAGTGAGCGCGACCGCCCGGGCCCGCGGGTCGGCGGCGCGCTCGGCCACCCGCAGGGCCGTCTCGGCGTCGCCCATCGCCGCGTGGACCACCGCGAGCGCGGCCGTGGGGAAATGCTCGGGCCCGCGGTTCGCCACGCCGCGGGTCAGCCATTCCAGCTGACCGCCGGGGTCCTCATCCGCACCGATGCGCAGGAGAGCGTGCACCAGGACCGTTTCGGGCTGCCAGGTGTTCGGATCCTTCCGGTCCGCATAGCCGAGCCCTACGTCCTGCACCTCCTGGAGGAGCGCGGCGTACGGGTGCCGGCCGTCGGCCCCCGTCGCGGTCACGACTGGGAGGAGAGCGGCAAGGCGGGCCAGCAGGGTGGACCGCCCTTGTGGTGAGTCCTTACTGGCGTGCAGGTCTTCGAGGAGCGGAAGGAGCAACTTGTCCGACCTCTCCTGATCGTGCGCCGCGAGCCCCGCGGCCACGGCGAGGCGGGCCAGCCGGTCCGCACGCCGCCACTCCCCCTTCTTGCTGCGGTCCGTGGGCAATAGGTGCTGCCGGAGGAGCTCCTCCGCTGCCTCCCCAGCTCCCGCGCAGGCCAGCGCCTGCGCAACATGTGCCCACGTGCTGTCGGGAGGCGACCCGTCGGCGGCCTGTGCCGCCTGCTGCGCGCTCAGCCGTGCATCGCCGACGCGGCCGAGGTCCGCGTAGGCCAGGGCCATTGCGGCGAACGCCCGCGCCCGGTCGCCGGGCTCCTGCCACGGGTCGAGCAGTGGCTCGACGTCGCCCGCCGCGTCGATCCGTACGAGTGCTGCGGCCAGGGCGGGCATCCACCGGGGTGCCCGGCCCGCCCCCGTGCCTGCGATCGGCAGGAGGGCGAGCGCCTCGTCCAAGCGGCTCCTCGCGTCGCGGTCGTTGCCGAGTTCCGCCAGCCCGGAGGCCTCCGCGGCCGCGGTACGGCGCGGCGGCGGTCCCGGAGTCCTGGACGGACCCGTTGCACGTACCCGTGCCGGGCTACGGGGACCACGTGCTGGACGCCGCCGGGCTACGGGAACTGGCCCGGCGCCTCGCGACGGCCGGAGCCGCCTCCGCCGCCCGGTAGGCGTAGGCCCCCGGCCGGCGGTGCGGAACCGTCAGGCTCCCGTGGTGGAGCCCGGGCGGATGATCATCAGGACGGTAACCGTGGCCCACAGCAGGTTGAAGACCCCGGTGAGCATCGCGAGGCGAGCGGCGGACCGGGCACCGGGATCGGGACCGGGACCAGGACCGGGACCGGCATCGGGTCCCGCCTGCTCCTGCAGTGCGACGAGGGCGGCGTCCTGGCCCGGAAGGATCAGCAGCGCGAGGACGGCGGCCGCCGCGGTGGTCAGCACGATCGAGACGATCAGCCATGCGCTACCGAGGACTCCGAGGCTGCTCGCGGTGGCGAACCCGAGGACGGGAACCGCGGTGCCGACGGCCGCGTAGACACGGCAGACGCGGTGCAGCATCCGCAGGTTCGCGAGGGCGTCGCGGTCACCCGGGGGACGGTCGCCCGGGGCGCCGGCCCCCGATTCACCCGTGACGCGGCGCAGCGCCGCGGGGAACATGCTCGCGGCGACGGCGACCGGCCCGATGGCCAGTACGGCGGCGAGGACGTGGAGGGAAAGGAAGAGCTTCGTCACGGGCGCGGCTCCGCGTCCGCCGGGACGCCGGTGGTGCGGCGCCGGCCGGTGACCTTGGACGCCGGGAGGCGGCCGGCTTTGGAGGTCCCGGTCAGGACGCCGTCCTGGCGCAGGAGCTCGGCTACGGCGTTGATCCGGCCGATGGGTGTGGAGACGGTCAGGTCCCAGGTTCCTTCAACGGGCATGCTGTGGTTCTTCCCTCGAGGTTCGGGGTGAGCGGGGACGCGGGTACCGGACGCGGGCACCAGGCCGGGGACGCGCCGGTCAGAAGCCGACCGGGGCCGGGCCCCGCTCGCGCCAGACGGTGCCGCGACGTTCATAGGCGAACAGTTCCTCCACGGCCTGCGCGATCCGCGGGCCCACCTCCCGCTCCAGCAGGTACAGGCCCAGGTCGAGTCCGGAGGTGACGCCGGCGCCGGTGACGAGGTCGCCATCGTCGACGACGCGGGCGCGGACGGCGTGGACGCCGGTGGTGTCGAGCACGTCCAGGCCCAGGTGGTGGGTGGTGGCGTGGCGGCCCTCCAGCAGGCCTGCCATGGCCAGGACGAGCGAGCCGCCGCACACCGCGGCGACCGTCGTACGCGGGTTGGCCATCGCCGCCTTGAGCAGCGCGGGCAGTTCGGTGGTCAGGGTGCGGCCGATCAGGACGGGGATGAACTCGTCCTGCCGCCACGGCCCCTCGCCCGCGTCGGGGTCCGGGACCTCGCCGGGCTCTCCGATGCGGCCCGAGGCGCCGGGAACGAGGACCAGGCCCGCGCGGCCGGGGTCCAGGCCGCCCGTGGCGCGCAGCACCAGGCCCCCGGTGCCGCTGACCACCTCGCGGGGCCCTTCGGCGGAGACCAGTTCCACGCTCACCGCGCCGCCGGATGCGGTGCCCCCGGCGTGGAACACCTCGTAGGGGGCGATGACGTCGAGCGGATCGAAGCCGTCGAACAGGACGATCTGGGCGTGCATGAAGGATTCCTCCGCGTGCGGCGGCCCAGTCCGTGCCGGTCCGGGCTCACCCTTGACGCTATGGGTCCTGCGCCCCCTGCCCCAGTGGCATTAACGACACCTACCAACGGGATAACGCCACAGCCCGCGCAATCACCTCTGACCTGGAGAAACCTGCCATCCGGGGATCCGTGGCCCGTCCATCCGGCTCGGCGACCAGCTATGTTCTGGCCATGCACACCGTCGCCGTCCTCGCCCTGGACCGGGTGATCCCCTTCGACCTGTCCACCCCGATCGAGGTCTTCACCCGTACCCGCCTGCCGGACGGCCGCCAGGCCTACCGGATCCGGGTGTGCGCGGAGCGGCCGGAGGTCGACGCGGGTGCGTTCGCCCTGCGCGCACCGTGGGGGCTGGAGGGACTCCAGGGCGCGGACACGATCATCGTGCCCGGTACCGACGTCCCCACGGCCCCGCTCGCCCCCGCCGTCCGCACCGCGCTGCTGGCGGCGGCCGAGCGGGGCACGCGCATCGCTTCCATCTGCACGGGCACGTTCCCGCTGGCCGCCACCGGGCTGCTGAACGGCCTGCGGGCGACGACCCATTGGATGGCGGCCGGCCTCCTCGCCGCCACCTACCCGGACATCGAGGTCGACCCGGACGTCCTGTACGTCGACAACGGCCGGATCCTCACCTCGGCCGGCGCCGCCGCGGGCCTGGACCTGTGCCTGCACATGATCCGCAAGGACTACGGCTCGGCGGTCGCCGCCGACGCGGCCCGGCTGTCCGTCATGCCGCTGGAGCGGGAAGGCGGGCAGGCCCAGTTCATCGTGCACGACCGCGCGCCCACCCCCATGGGTTCCGTGCTGGAACCCCTGCTCTCCTGGCTGCAGGAGAACCTGGCCTGCGACCTCACGCTCGCCGACATCGCCGCGCGCGCCGGAACGAGCACGCGGACCCTGATCCGCCGCTTCCGCGAACAGACCGGCACCACGCCGCTCCAGTGGCTCCACCGCGCCCGCATCCGCCAGGCGCAGCACCTCCTGGAGACCACGCAGCACTCCGTGGAACGCATCGGCGCCCAGGTCGGCTTCGGTTCGCCCACCGCTTTCCGCGACCGCTTCAAGCGCACTACCGGGGTCAGCCCCCACGCCTACCGCCGCGCGTTCAGCTGACCGCCGGACGTACCCGGCGGGTCCCGCGCGGGCGCGAGGAGGTCCGCGCCCCGGGGTCACCCCTGGAGGGATCCCCCGACGGTTTCCCCGACGACGGCGCCGGCGCTCGGCCCGGCCAGCAGACGTCCTTCGGCGTACCCGAGGGCGGGCGCGGGGAGCGTGCCGGGGCGGCCGCTGAGCAGGACGGTCAGGCTGCCGGTGTGCGGCAGACCGGGCTCCGGGCGGGCGCCGAGCCGGCGCAGGGCCTGGACGGCGACGGGCTCGGCGGAGCCGTGGAAGACGTACGCGCCGCCGCCGGTGCGCCGGTCGAGGGCGGCCCGGACGGGGGCTTCGACCAGCTCGTAGTGGGTGCAGCCGAGCACCACGTCGGTGACGTCGGGCGGGGTCAGCTCGGCGGCCGCGGCGACGGCCCGTACGACGGCGGCCTCGTCGCCCGCCTCGACGGCGTCGGCCAGACCGGGGCAGGGCACCTCGGTGACGCGCGCCCCGTCGGCGAAGTCGCGGATCAGGCCGCGCTGGTAGGGGCTTCCGGTGGTGGCGGGGGTGGCCCAGATGGCCACGCGGCCTCCGGCGGCCGCGGCGGGCTTGATCGCCGGCACGGTCCCGATGACCGGGATCGCGGGCTCCAGCGCGGCGCGCAGCGCGGGCAGTGCGTGGACGGAAGCGGTGTTGCAGGCGACGATCAGCGCGTCCGGCCGGTGCGTGGCGGCGGCCCGCGCGACGGCGAGGGCCCGCCCGGTGAGGTCCTGCGGGGTCCTCGGACCCCAGGGCATGCCGTCGGGGTCGCAGGACAGCACCAGGTCCGCGTCCGGCCGCAGCCGTCGCATGGCGGCAGCCGCTGCGAGGAGGCCGATACCGGAGTCCATGAGGGCGATCTTCACTTGGTCACCTTAATCGATCCCCCCACCCCACCCGGGGCAACAGGACCGCACCCCACCCTCAGCACCGCCCCACACCGCAGAAGGCCACCGGCCCCCACTCCCGATCCCACGGCGAACCGCCACCACCCCACCCGGCCTCGCGCCGGACCCCACAGCGGACCCGGCCGCGCGCCGGACCCACAGCGGACCCCACAGCGGACCCGACCTGGCGCCGGGCCCCACACCGGACCCGACCTCGCACCGGCCCCGCACCCCACGCCGTACCGGCGCCCCTCACCCGCCGCACAAGCGGCACCCCCACGCTCCTGCCGTCCTGCGCCCGTCGGGCAGCGGCCGCCCGCACCCGGCCTCGATTCCGCCGGCCCGCCCCCGGCCCACAGCGACCCCGGCCCAACCCGAGCCGCCGACCCCGGTGTCCCGCCGCCCTCCGGGGTGCCCGTCCCGGCACACTGCCGGGATGGGTTACCTCCTCGTCGCCGCGTGCGCCTCGCTCGCCGTCTGGCTCTGGCTCACCCTCGGCCAAGGCATGTTCTGGCGGACCGATACGCGCCTCCCGCCCCGGCACGCCCCCGCCCGCTGGCCGTCCGTCGCGATCGTGGTCCCGGCCAGGGACGAGGCCGAGGTGCTGCCGCTCAGCCTGCCCTCGCTGCTCGCGCAGGACTATCCCGGCGAGGCCGAGGTCATCTTGGTCGACGACGGCAGTACGGACGGCACGGCCGACCTCGCCCGTCGGCTCGCCGACGCGCACCCCGGGCTGCCCCTGACGGTCCTCTCCCCCGGCGAGCCCGGCGCCGGCTGGACCGGCAAGCTCTGGGCACTCCGGCACGGCATCGCACACGCCCGCTCCGGCGTCTCGCACGCCCGTTCCGGCGCCCGCTCCGACACCAGCTCCGGCGCCGGCTCCGTCCTGGGCTCCAGTCCGGATCCCGGCCCGGATCCCGACCCCGGTTGCGGCCCGGATTCCGCCCAGGGTTGCACCCCTGACCCCGGCCCGGGTTGCACCCCTGACCCCGGCCCGGGTTGCACCCCTGACCCCGCCCCGGGTTGCACCCCTGACCCCGGCCCGGATTCCATCCCCGGTTCAAGCCCGGGTTCCAGCCCGGGCCCCGCCCCCGACTACCTCCTCCTCACCGACGCCGACATCGCCCACGAACCCGACAGCCTGCGCGAGCTGGTCTCCGCCGCGACCGCGGCCGACCTCGACCTGGTCTCCCAGATGGCCCGGCTGCGCGCCGTCAGCGTCTGGGAGCGGCTGATCGTCCCGGCCTTCGTGTACTTCTTCGCCCAGCTCTACCCCTTCCGCTGGATCAACCGCCCCGCCGCCCGCACCGCGGCCGCCGCCGGCGGGTGCGTCCTGCTGCGCACCGAGGCGGCCGTGCGGGCCGGGGTCCCGGAGTCGATCCGGCAGGCCGTCATCGACGACGTCTCGCTCGCCCGGGCGGTCCAGCGCACCGGCGGGCGGATCTGGCTCGGGCTCGCGGAGCGGGTGGACAGCGTGCGCCCGTACACCTCCCTCGCGGACCTGTGGCGGATGGTCTCGCGCAGCGCCTACGCACAACTGCGCCACCACCCCGCGCTCCTGGCCGGGACGGTGGCCGGGCTGGTCCTGGTGTACCTCGTGCCGCCGGCCGCGCTCCTCGCCGGCCTGGCCGCCGGCCGGCCCGCCGTCGCCTGGGCCGGCGGCCTGGCCTGGATGCTGATGGCCGGCACCTACCTGCCGATGCTGCGCTACTACCGCCAGCCGGCGGTCCTCGCGCCGCTCCTCCCGCTCACCGCGCTGCTGTACCTCCTGATGACCGTCGACTCGGCCGTGCAGCACTACCGCGGACGCGGAGCGGCATGGAAGGGACGTACCTATGCCCGCCCCGAGGACGCCTGAAACCGGACTCCGCCCTTCTCCTTCACGTCGTCCGAGGTCAGTGGGTTATGACGCTTCGTCAGCACAAGACCGGCGCACGATCCGTGCAACACCCAACCGGCGAGTACGAGTAGGCGCAAGACGGGGCGGAAGTGACCAAATCGTGCACGTGAACGTCAAGTGAAACCTGTGGCCCTGACCTGCGAATATGCAGGTCAGGGCGGTGTTGACGGCACCTCGCTATGGACCCGGTGAAGTCGTGGGCTTAACTTAGGTCCATGACCTCCCCCCGCTCCACTTATGGCGGCGGTTACTACTCCGCGCCCTCCTTCCCGGACACCCCTATCTACGACTCCCTCGTCGCCGAACGCGGGACCCCGCAGATCGCCCCGATCCGGGTGCCCGCCGCCTACGACTCACCGAGCGCCGGCTACTCGAGCGGTGGGTACCTCCCGGCCCTCGCGTCCGCGCTCCCCGCCCTGCCGCCCGCCCGCCCGCAACAACAGCAGCAGGCCCCGGCGTACGGGTACCCGTACCAGCAGCAGGCGGCACCCCAGCAGATGCCGCACATGCAGCAGATGCAGCACATGCCGCCGATGCCGCAGCCCATGTCGATGCCGATGCCGCTCCAGCAGGCGCCGGTGCCGTACGTCCCGCAGCAGCCGCAGCCGTTCGCGGCCCGCACGGGTTACGTCCCGCAGCCCCAGCCGCAGCAGCCCCGCCCGGTCGCCACGAGCACCGGGTACGAGGCGATGCGCCCGGCCGCGCCGCGTCCGATGCAGGCGCAGCCCGCGCCCGTGCCGGCCGCCTCGTTCGAGGACCCGTACGGACGTCCGTACCAGCCTCAGGGGCGCGGTTACTGACCGCCGCGCCCGGCCGGCCCCCTTCGACGAGGTCGCCGCGGAGTCCGTGAGGGCGGCTGGCAGTATTTCCCCATGGTGAAACTGCGTGTCCAGGCGCTCCACGTCCATCCCGTCAAATCGGTGGCGGGGACGGCACCCGACGAGGTGGCCGTGGAGCCCTGGGGTCTGTCCGGCGACCGCCGATGGGCGGTGGTGGACGGGGAGGGCACGGTCATCACCCAACGCCAGCAGCCGAGGCTGGCCTTGGCGCGGGCCCGTCCGCTGGGGGGCGGCGGGTTCGAGGTCTCGGCGCCGGGCATGGCGGATCTGACGGTGGAGGTCCCGGAGCGGGGTCCGCTGGAGCCGGTGGTGCTCTTCGGCAAGAAGATCGAGACCGTGGCGGCGGCGGAAGCCGCCGCCGACTGGTTCACCGCGTACCTGGGCGTACCGGCACACCTGGTGCACCTGGACGACCCGGCCGTACGGCGGCCGGTGGATCCCGAGTACGCCCTGCCCGGCGAGACCGTGAGCCTCGCCGACGGCTATCCGCTGTTGATCGCCACCCTCGCCTCCCTGGACGCGCTGAACGCGCTGATCGCCCGGGGGAACCATCCTGACGAGGGTCCCCTCCCGATGAACCGGTTCCGCCCGAACGTGGTGGTGTCCGGAGCCGAGGCGTGGGCCGAGGACGGCTGGGAGCGCGTCGCGATCGGCGACGCCGTCTTCCGCGGGGCGCGCGAGTGCGGACGCTGTGTCGTGACGACCACCGACCAGACGACGGCGGTACGGGGCAAGGAGCCGCTCCAGACCCTGGCCAGGCACCGGCGGATCGGGAAGTCCCTGGCCTTCGGGCGGCTGCTGGTGCCGGTGCGGCTGGGGACGCTGCGGGTCGGCGACGAGGTGCGCGTCCTGGCGTGAGTGCGTCCGCAGGGACGGAGCCGCCTCCAGGGGGCCGGTGAGACCACCCGGATTGACACCTTCGAGGGGCTCTGGCCTCACCCTGGAACCAACCGCCACTGCTTGCCCGTTGGAACATTCGAGACGTGAGCACCGGACCGGGTGACACACGTCTCGCGCGTCCCGGAATGCGGGTGGCCGGGGCATGCGGGAGGCTGGGACGGCAGGCAGGCGCAGACTGGCACAAGTAGGGGGAGCCGGACCGTGCGGACAGCAATGGGAGTGTGGCGCTGGCGGCGCAATCCGCTACGCCGCCAGACGGATCTATTCGAGGCCTGGGTGGCCTTCGCGGCGCTGGTGTGCGTCCTGTTGGTGGCTCCGGCCATCGGCTGGGCAGCCGGCCTGCGGGTGGACGGCACGCTGCAGCGGGCCGTGCGCGAACAGCGGAGCGAGCGCCATCTCGTACCGGCGGTGGTGGTGCGGCCGACACCGGATCCGCTCCTCGGCGCGGCCACCGATCCGGCGGCGCAGCGCCAGACCCCGCAGCGTACGCAGATCGTCGCGTCGTGGACGGCGCCCGACGGCAGCAACCACCAGGGCACGGTGCCGGCCGCGGAGGAACCGCCGCGTCCCGGCGACCGGTTCCGGATATGGACCGATACGCACGGCCGCCTGGTCGGACAGCCCCTCGACCCCTCCTCCGCCAGTTTCCACGCGGGCGTGGCGGGGCTCGCGGCGGCCCTGGGCATCGCCGCACTGGTGGAGACGCTTCGCCGCCTGGTCGTACGAAGGCTCATGCATCGGCGGTACATCCGGCTGGACCGCGCATGGGCCGCGGCGGGACCGGACTGGGGCCGGGCGGGCGCGGGCAGCTGACCTGGCAACTCACCGGCCCCGCGCGCGCTACGGTGGAGCGCCGGAGCGGCTGCTCCGATCGGGGCGGTCGAAACGGCCGGGAGATCGGGGCGGACGGTGCGGCGGCGCGGGCCCCGCACGGCAGGGCGCGCACGGCAGTACAGGTACACGGCGGGACACGCAACACGGCAGGACACGTAACACGTACACGGCAGGACACGTACACGGTCGGACACGCGGACGGTTTCGGCCCGCGGACGACCAGCAGGCGGACATACGGAACACGAGGGTGGGGGCACGACAGCACCATGGCTCAGGGCACGGTCCAGGTGACGCACGGCGGTTCCTCGCGGTGGCGTCGCCGCTCCGGTGATTATCCGACGCTGACCGCCGCGCTGGCCGTGGCGGGCGACGGCGACGTCCTGTCCATCGCTCCCGGCACGTACCGGGAGAATCTGGTGCTGCACCACGCCGTGACCCTGCGCGGTCCGGAGGGCTCGCTCGGTTCGGTGCGGATCGCACCGCTCGACGGGGTCGCGCTGACCGTCCGGGCCTCGGCCGTCATCCAGGACCTCCACCTGGAGGGCCAGGACCCCACGGCGCCCGCGCTGCTCGTCGAGGACGGCTCCCCCGAGCTCACCGACCTGCGGGTGAGCACCCGCTCGGCGGCCGGCATCGAGGTCCGCGGGAGCGGCGCCCGGCCCTTGGTCCGGCGCTGCACGGTGGAGAATTCCGCCGGAGCCGGCATCGCCGTACTGGACGGCGGCGGCGGGGTGTTCGCCGACTGCGAGGTCGTGGCCGCCGGCCAGACCGGGGTCTCCGTGCGCGGCGGTGGCCGCCCCCGGCTCGAGCGCTGCCGGATCCACCACGCCACGGGCGCCGGCATCGCCGTGACCGGCGACGGTTCTGGCCTGGAGGCGCTGGGCTGCGAGGTCTACGAGATCAAGGGCGCCGGCGTGCAGATCGCCGCGCGGGCCACGGCCGTGCTCACCGACTGCGCGGTCCACCGCACCTCGGCCGACGGGGTCACCCTCGACACGGACGCCGTCCTCACGCTCGCCGGCTGCGACATCCACGACATCCCGGAGAACGCGGTGGACCTGCGCTCGCGCTCCGTGCTCACGCTCAGCCGCACCACCGTGCGCCGCTTCGGCCGCAACGGCCTGTCCGTGTGGGATCCGGGCACCCGCGTCGTCGCCGACTCCTGCGAGATCCACGACAGCACCGGCGACTATCCGGCCGTCTGGATCAGCGACGGGGCCGGGGTCTCGCTGGACTCCTGCCGGGTGCACGACGTACCGGACGCCCTGTTCGTACTGGACCGGGGTTCGCGGGTGGACGTCGTGGACAGCGACATCTCCCAAGTGCGCAACACCGCCGTCTCGGTGAGCGACGGAGCGACGGCCCAGCTGGACGACTGCCGGATCCGGGAGGCGGCCACGGGGGCCTGGTTCCGCGACCACGGCAGCGGCGGCACGCTCGCCAACTGCACCATCGACTCCGTCCAGACCGGCGTGATCGTCACCAAGGGCGCGGATCCCACGCTGGAGCGCTGCACGGTCAGTTCCCCCGCCGAAGCCGGGTTCTACGTGTCGGCGGGCGGGCGCGGCACCTTCACGGCGTGCCGGGTCACGGGCAGCGCGGGCTTCGGTTTCCACGTCATCGACGGCTGCCGGACCTCCCTGCACCGCTGCCACACCGAGCGCTGCGCGCGCGGGGGCTACGAGTTCGCGGAGGACGGCCCGGCCGCCGAGGACTGCACGAGCGACGAGTCCGGACCGCGCCTCGCCGCCCGGTCCGCCTCCGGCCTGGGCGCCGGCCCGGGCGCCGGCTCGGGTGCCGGCCCGGGCGCCGGCTCGGGTGCCGGCCCGGGCGCCGGCCCGGGCGCCGGCCCGGGTGCGGGGGTGGCGGCGGCCGGGGAGCGTACGGGGATCCGTACGGTATCGGCCGCGCCGGGCTCCGTAGCTGCTGCGGGCACGGCCGAGCGGGTGCCGGCCCAGCGGCCGGCCGACGAGACGGACGCGGCGGCGACCGGCGGGCAGCCCGCGGCCCGCGGTTCGGTCGAGGTACTGGGGCACCTCGACGCGCTGGTGGGGCTGGACAGCGTCAAACGCGAGGTCCGCGCGCTCACCGACATGATCGAGGTCGGCCGGCGCCGGCAGCAGGCGGGGCTCAAGGCCGCCTCGGTCCGCCGCCACCTGGTCTTCACCGGCTCTCCCGGCACCGGCAAGACCACCGTGGCCCGGCTGTACGGGGAGATCCTGGCCTCCCTCGGAGTGCTGGAGCGCGGCCACCTCGTGGAGGTGTCCCGGGTCGACCTGGTCGGCGAGCACATCGGGTCCACCGCGATCCGCACGCAGGAGGCCTTCGACCGGGCGCGCGGCGGGGTGCTGTTCATCGACGAGGCGTACGCGCTGGCGCCCGAGGACTCGGGCCGCGATTTCGGGCGCGAGGCGATCGACACGCTGGTGAAGCTGATGGAGGACCACCGGGACGCGGTGGTGGTGATCGTCGCCGGGTACACGGCGGAGATGGACCGCTTCCTCACCGTGAACCCCGGGGTGGCCTCCCGCTTCTCCCGGACCATCACGTTCGGGGACTACGGGCCCGGGGAGCTGCTGCGGATCGTGGAGCAGCAGGCCGAGGAGCACGAGTACCTGCTCGGCGAGAAGACCTCCGATGCACTGCTGACCTACTTCACCGACCTGCCCAAGGGACCCGCCTTCGGGAACGGCCGCACCGCGCGCCAGACCTTCGAGTCGATGGTCGAGCGGCACGCGGGGCGGGTCGCGCAGCTGTCGGAGCCGAGCAAGGACGACCTCACCCTGCTCTACCCGGCGGACCTTCCGGAGCTCTGACCGGAGGCCGTCCCCAGGGTTCGATGTCCCGCGAGCAGGTCCCGGCGCATGCACACCCGGGGCCAGCGGGCGAGCCCGTGCACGGCCTCGCGGTCGCGGATGTCCCGCAGGCCGGGGCCGAGGCCGCTCTCGTCCAGGGTCCGGAAGCCGCACCGGACGTAGTACGGGGCGTTCCACGGGACGTCGGTGAAGGTCGTGAGGGTCAGCGCGGGGGCGCCTTCCGCCCGGGCCCGCTCCGCGAGGTGTTCCAGCAGGGACCGGCCGATGCGGCGGCGGGCGCGGTCCGGGTGCACCGACACCTGCTCGACGTGGAGGTTCCCGTCGACGCGGTCGGCGAGGAGATAGCCGACGGGGTTCCCCGTCCCGGCGCCCTCGGCCGCGACCCAGGCCAGTCCGGCCCGCAGGTGGCCGTGGAGTTCCTCCAGCGGAACCGGTTCGTCGTCGGCGATCTCCGGCATGCCGATGGTCCGGAAGCATTCCCCGGCGGCCCTCTCGATGTCCTGCAGGAGGGACAGCTCGTCGATGTGCGCTGCTCTGATAAGCATGTACGGCATTGTCCCGGCCGGGACCCGGTCGGCGAAACGGGTTCGTCACCCCCGCGGCGGACAACTGACGGACCGACAGCTAGGGTGACAGCCCGCCCGGACGCCGCCGGACGCCGCCGGATGCCACCGGATTCCACCGGGTGCGACCGGATGCAGCCGACCGTCCGCCCAACCGAGGGAGTTCCTCCATGGCCCGTCGACTCCGCCCCGTAGGAATGGACTTCATCGAGGTCGCCCCCACCCGCCTGGCCTTCACCGGCCGGACCACGGCGGCTCCCGAGCACGTGTACCGGGCGCTGGCGGAGGAGGTCGAGGGCTGGCCGCGCTGGTTCCGGGCGGTCACCCTGGCCCGGCCCACCCACGGGGGCGCCGGGCGCGAGATCAAACTGGCGGGCGGGGTCCGGTTCCTGGAGACGATCATGGCCGCGGATCCGGAGCGGCGCTACGCGTACCGGGTCGACGAGACCAACGCCCCCGGCATACGGGCCCTGCTGGAGGAGTGGCGCCTCACCCCCTCCGGCTCCGGCACCCACGTCCAGTGGACCTTCGCGGCGGACGGTCCGGCCCCCGTACGCCTCGCCCTGGCCGCGGCGCGGCCGGGACTCGGCCACTCGTTCCGCTCGGCGGTCCGCGCGCTGGACCTGCGGCTGGCGGCGCGGGGCTGATCGGACGAGCCGGCCGGGGCACTCGACGGCGGCGGGCGGCATCCGGCCCGTCGCGGTTCCTTCAGACCGCGGGGTGCCGCACGGCCAGGTCCCCGTAGCCGCCCGCCGACCAGACCCGGGTCCGGAACTCCTGCAAGCTCATGGCCCGTTCGCCCGCGAAGTGGACCACACCGCAGCGGCCGCAGTACCAGCCCTCCGCCCAGACCCGGTCGGCGGCCACCCGGCCTGGTTCGGTCCGGCGGCGCCAGACCCGTACGGCCCGGCCCGCCAGGGCCATCAGGAGGGGGCCCACGAGCAGCGAGGCCGCGGAGATCCATCCCAGGTAGGTCGTGGAGTCCTCGACCCCGAAGGGGAGGTCGCCGTCACCCCCGTAGAACCGTGGGACCGTGTCGCTCTCGAACCACTTCCCCGCGACGGCACCCCAGATGAACGCGCCGATCGACACGAGGACGAGCAGCGCCCCGAGGCAGCCCAAGGTGCTGTCGTCCGGCTCGTCCGGGGCGATCGCGAGGGCCTTGGCGAGCGCCGAGTTCTCCTCCCGGGTCGTGACGTTGTCGCCGTCGCCCCCCTTGCTCTCCACGCTCAGCTTGGCTTTCGCCCGCAGGTACGCGGCGGACACGCCGAGCACCTGGTCCTCCCGGCCGCAGCGGGGACAGGCCAACGCCGCCTCGCCGCCTCCGCCTTGGCCCCGTACGCCCGTACCGTCGCCCGTGAACTCCGCCATGGCTCCCCACCCCGCGCCGCCGCACCCCAAAGTCAGCACAGCGTAGCCAGCCGGCCCGGCACCGGCCAGGGAAAACGTTTCAGCTGACGGGCTCGCTCCAGACACCGGTCGCGAGCATGGTCTCGAGCGTCCGCGCGTACGGGGCGATGTCGAGCCCCTGCTCCGCCAGCCACGCGTCGGAGTAGTACTTGTCGAGGTAGCGCTCGCCCCCATCACAGAGCAGGGTCACGACGCTGCCCGTGCGGCCCTCCGCCACCATCTCCGAGATGATCTTCAGTGCGCTCCACACCCCGGTACCGGTGGAACCGCCCGCCTTGCGGCCGATCACCCCCTCCAGCGCACGGCACGCGGCGACGCTCGCGGCGTCCGGCACCCGCATCATCCGGTCGATGGCCCCGGGGACGAAGCTCGGCTCCATCCGGGGCCGGCCGATGCCCTCGATGCGCGAGCCGCAGTCGCTGGTGGCGTGCGGGTCACCCCGGGTCCAGCCGTCGAAGAAGCAGGAGTTCTCCGGGTCCGGGACGCAGATGCGGGTGTCGTGCTGCATGTAGTGCACGTAGCGCGCGATCGTCGCGGAGGTGCCGCCGGTGCCGGCCGTGGCCACGATCCAGGCGGGCTCGGGGTAACGCTCCAACCGCAGCTGCTGGTACATCGATTCGGCGATGTTGTTGTTGCCGCGCCAGTCCGTCGCCCGCTCCGCGTACGTGAACTGGTCCATGTAGTGGCCGCCGGTGCGGGCGGCGAGCTCGGCCGACTCCTCGTACATCTTCATCGAGTCGTCGACGAAGTGGCATGCGCCGCCGTGGAACTCGATGAGCCGGCACTTCTCGGGGCTCGTCGTACGCGGCATGACGGCGATGAACGGGACGCCGATCAGCTTGGCGAAGTACGCCTCCGAGACGGCGGTGGAACCGGACGAGGCCTCGATGACGGGGCGGCCGGGGCGGATCCAGCCGTTGCAGAGGGCGTAGAGGAACAGGGAGCGGGCGAGGCGGTGCTTGAGGGAGCCCGTCGGGTGGGTGGACTCGTCCTTGAGGTAGAGGTCGATGCCCCAGGCCTCCGGGAGCGGGAAGCGCAGCAGGTGGGTGTCGGCGGAGCGGTTCGCGTCCGCCTGCACCTTGCGGACGGCCTCTTTCAGCCAAGCGCGGTAGTCCGCGTCGCTGCGGTCGACGTCGATGGTCGTGGCGGTCGTACCGGTGGTGGTGCTCATGCGCCGTGCTCCTTCGTACTTCCCGAGGTCCCGAGTGCGCGCCGGGCGTGTCTGCGCACCGCCCGCTTTCGAAATGTACCCCGCCCACCTGCACAAACGGTCACTTTGGGTATCTATGCGAATCGCTTTCGATCGCGTTCGGTTGCACACCGGCCCACTGTGGGTGACCCTGGGGAGGCGTCACCGAGGGTGCAGCACCCGTAACACTGATGTCGGGGAGTCGCAGCCGTGATCAGTCATTCCCGCAGGCACTGCGTCGTCGAACTGCAGGCCCTGCCCTTGCGGATCGGACAGATCCGCCGAATCGTTTCGGCGCAACTGCGCCACTGGCAGCTCGATCCGCTCATAGACCGGGCTGCGCTCGGCGTGACGGAGCTGCTCAGCAATGTCCACCGCCATGCGCAGCCGGACAAGACCTGCACGGTCGAGATCGAGCTCCGCCTCGGCCGGCTGACGGTCTCCGTCTACGACAGCGACCCCCGCCTCCCGATGCTCCGGGATTCCGGGGCCGCCGGGGCTTGTGGGGCCGCTCGCCCCGCGGACGTTGCCCCTGTCGACGCCCTGGAGACCTCCGGACGCGGGCTCGCGCTCGTGGAGGCGCTGAGCGAGGCGTGGGGCGCCCGGCGGCAGGACGACTGCCCGGGCAAGGTGGTGTGGTTCTCCCTGCGCGCCACCCCCGGCCCGGCCGCACCGGAGCGCCACCCGGTGCTCCTGGCCGAGAAACCGGCGTCGCCGCCCGAGAAGAAGGCCGTACGGGACCCCGCGCCGGCCCCGCCCGCCGCCGCACCTCCCGAGCCGGTCTCCGCCGGCCTGTCGGTGACCGCCTCGGTCGGCGCCCGGCCCGGGTAGCCTCCGGCCGCCGCAGCCGCCCGGAGGGGCCGTCAGGACAGACGGCCTAAGCCGCCGCGCCCAGGGTCCCGAGCGGGTCGTCCAGCACCGGCTGCCACGCCAGCTCGGCGGCGCCGACCAGGCTGTTGTGGTCGAGCGTGCAGGGCAGGATCGGCACGCCGCCGCTGCGCCCCCACAGGCTGCGGTCCGCGACCACCGCGCGCAGCCGCTCGGGGTCGGCGTAGAGCAGCTCTCGGTGGAGTCCGCCCAGGATGATGCGGTCCGGATTCAGGATGTTGACCAGGCCCGCGAGGCCCAGGCCGAGCCGGTCGATGAGCTCCTCGGTGGCCGCCCGTACCCCGGGGTCCGCGGCCTCCTCGCGCAGCAGGTCGCGGGCCTGCTGGAGCAGGGACACCTCGGGGCCCGGGGTGCGCCCGGCGGCGGTGAGGAAGGCCAGCGGGTCGGCCTCCACGTCGAGGCAACCGCGACTGCCGCAGTGGCAGGGGCGCCCTTCCGGGTTCACGGTGAGGTGGCCGACCTCCAGGGCCAGGCCCGAACTCCCGCTGTGCAGACGGCCGTCCAGAACCAGCGCCCCGCCGACCCCGCGGTGCCCGGTGGCCACGCACAGCAGGTGCTGCGCGCTGCGGCCTGCGCCGTGGCGGTGCTCGGCGAGCGCGGCGAGGTTCACGTCGTTGCCGGTCAGCGCCGGGCCGTCGATGCCGGCCTCCTTCACGCAGTCGGCGAAGATGGCCCGGACCGGGGACCCGGCCGGCCAGGCCAGGTGCAGCGGGTTCAGGGCCGTACCCTCCGGCTCCGCGACCGCCGAGGGCACCGCGAGGCCGGCGCCGATGCAGCGCCGGCCGGTCTGCGCGAGCAGCGCGGCCCCGGCTTCGACGACCGCGCCGAGCACCTGCGCGGGGTCGGCCGACACGGGCACCCTTCCGGGAGCCGTGGCGACGATCCGGCCGCCGAGGCCGACCAGGGCGGCCCGGAACCCGTCCGAGTGCACCTGCGCCGCCAGGGCCACCGGGCCGTTCTCGTCCACGGAGAGCCGGTGCGAAGGGCGGCCCTGGGTTCCGCCGGCCCCGCCGGGGCGGGAGTCCACGCGGATCAGGCCGAGCGCCTCCAGCTCGGCGGCGACGGCGCCGGCGGTGGCGCGCGTGACGCCGAGCTCGGCCGTCAGGACCGCGCGGGTCGGGGCCCGGCCGGTGTGGACGAGCTCCAGCGCCGGCCCGAGCGCGCCACGGCCCCGCTCCAGCTTGGTCCGCGCGGAGGTGGTGGACGCTTCGGTCCTGTCGGCCCCGTGCGTCCCAGCGGACACCGTGGTCACATCCCCCGCCTTCCGCGGGGCCCCGTTGCCGTTCATGACAGCGATCCTCGCATGGTCGAAGCATCGAGGACGCCGCCCGCCAAGACTTGATCCGTTATTCCTGTCGGGACAACGGATTGCAGCCGGGGCGGTTCCTGGGCTGTCCGGCGTGGTCGCCCGGAGGCGGCTCATCCGGGGTCGCTCAGGGCGCTGGTCCGGCATTCGGGGAGCAGAGGCACAGCCCAAACGCCGTGCTGCCGCGTGATCCGTACCGGCAAGCCGGGGACAGACACGATGCGGTTGACTCCCACGGGGCGTCTTCTCGCCCTACCCCTCACGGGACTCGGCGATCGTACCGGAATTACGGAACACCTCTTTGCGTATCCCGCCGACCCGCAGCGTGATGTTCAGCCGCCCGGTCAGCCCGAGGTCCGGCGGAGCGGTGCCGGGCAGGACTTCCGGCACCCCGTGAAAGGCCCGTCGGACCGGCCCGCCGAAGACGAACAGATCCCCGCTGCGCAGCTCAAGGTCCCGATACGGACGCCCGCGCGAGGCGGTGTTGCCGAAGCGGAAGAGGCAGGAATCACACAGGCTCAGCGAGACCACGGGGGCTTCGGAGCGCTCCTCGGCGTCCCAGTGCATGCCCATGCGGGAGTCGCCCTCGTAGAAGTTGACCAAGGCGATGTCGTACGCGACGGCCGGATCCGGAGCCTGCCCGTAAGCGGCGGCCACGGCGCTGCGTCCCAGCCGTGCGAGCCAGTCGGGCATCGCCTTGACCGGCGCGCCGTCCCCGTCGACGGCCGTGGGCGCGTACCCGTACGGGTACCAGTGCAGCCCCAGGCACACCTGGCGGGCGGTCATCGTCCCCCCGCCGGGGGTGCGCACCGTCCGCAGCCCGGCGGGCGGCCGGGCCCATCCCCGGCAGGCTTCCACCAACTCCCGCTGCCGCCCGGGCCCCAGCCAGTCGGGCACGTGCACGGCGCCGGGCACGATCTCGGTCCGCTCGCGCGGGAAAAGCTCGCCTCCCGGATGCTCCATGACCACCAGCGCCTCCTCTACAGCCCGCTCCGCGACCTCCATCATCCATCGTTGTGCGTCCCCGCGGGCGGCTGCGAGACTCCCGGCATGGAGATCATCAGCTATGTGAAGACCGTGGCCCGCGAGGGCGAGCAGCTCGCCGACACCGCTGAACGGGCCGGTACGGACGCCCTGGTGCCCACCTGCCCCCAGTGGCGGGTCGCCGACCTGCTGCGCCACACCGGCTCCGTGCACCGCTGGGCCACCGGGTACGTGGCGCAGGGCCTGACCGAGCGGGCGCCGTTCCCGGAGGCTCCGGAGCTGGTGGGCGCGGAACTGCTGGCCTGGTTCCGCGAGGGCCACGCGACGCTGGTGCGGACGCTGACCGGCACGTCGGCCGACGCGCAGTGCTGGACCTTCCTGCCGACCGCGCCGCCTTCGCCGCTGGCCTTCTGGGCGCGGCGCCAGGCACACGAGACCACCGTGCACCGGATGGACGCGGAAGCCGCGCTGGGCGTGCCCTTCGGGCCGGTGGATCCCGCCTTCGCGGAGGACGGGGTGGACGAGCTGCTGACCGGGTTCCACGCGCGGCCGCAGAGCCGGGTACGGACGGCGGAGCCGCGGGTGATGCGGGTACGGGCCTCCGACACGGGCGCGGTATGGACCGTACACCTGTCCCAGGAGCCGGCGCGCACGGTGCGCGGATCGGCAGACGGCACGGACGGCGCGGAGGCCGACTGCACGCTGACGGGCGAGGCCGCCTGGCTCTACTCGGCGCTGTGGAACCGGCAGCCGCTCACCGGACCGGGTGTGACGGGCGACGCGGAACTGGCCCGGCTCTGGGTGGAAACGGCCGGAATCTGACCCCTCGGCCCGCGAAACCCCGGTGCGGCGGCCCGCCGCACCGGGGGCACCCTTGTGGCGGTGCGTCCCGCGCGGAGAGACTGCGTGCATGGAACAACGCAGTCAGGCCGACCGGGACGCGATCACCATCGAGATCGTGTACGCCTTCGTCAGCGGCGCTTTCGCGGCCGGACTCACCTTCGCGGCGCTGTACGCCCCCGCCCTGGCCTTCGACCTCTCCCCCGCCGCCGGCCGAACCCTTGCGACGGTGGGCGGCGCCCTGGCCGCGGCGGTGTTCCTGCTCCGGATCACCCACGTCCTGTGGCGCTTCACCCGCCGCCCGGAGAACGGTGGCTGACAGGGCCCCGGATGCTCCTGGACCGGGCGGCACGGACTCCCCGGCCGTGCGGCCCGCGTCGTCGGCGGAGGCCGGCGTTCCCGGCGGTGACGGGCGGACGTCCACCGTCCGGGTCTCGCTCCTGGTGCTGTACACACCGCGGTTGGAGGACTGCCGCCGGTTCTACGCGGACCTGGGCCTTGCGTTCACCGCGGAACGCCACGGGCGCGGACCGGAGCACTACGCGGCCGTCCTCCCGGACGGCCTGGTCCTCGAGCTCTACCCGGCCCGCGACGACCGTCTCACCGGCGCCCTGCGGCTGGGCCTGGGGCTGGCCGTCGACGCGGAGGTCACCAGTCCGCCGCTCGCCCCGGGCCGCCACCGGCTCGTGGACCCCGACGGCCGTACCGTCGAGATCACCGCCGTCGGGCGGACGGGGTGCGGCTCAGCCCAGGGTTGAGGCGTACCAGGTCTGGGCGCGGTACTTCCAACCGGGCTGGGCGTCCCAGGGGTTCGGCATGCGCGCGCTGGTGGCGTAGGCGTAGCCCGCGCCGCGTTCGAAGGCCGTGCGGAGCGTCGCGCGCATCGCGGGGGCGTCCGGGACGTCGTGTACGAGGTGCCAGAACGCGGTGCCGCTGGGGTCGAGTTCGGCGCCGGAGCGGTAGCCGGTGAGCGCGTTGAAGACGTTGCCGCCGAGCCAGCCGGTACCCGCGTAGGCCGCGTACGTGTCCTCGAAGGTGACGAAGACGTCGGCGGTGCGGTGGCCGGGCTCCAGGAAGCAGTCGGCGATGGCCGTACCCGGGTTGTTGACGACGAGGTCCGCCGTGCCGGGGGCGATGGCTTCCATGGTGTCCTGCACGTAGCCACGGAGCTCCGCGTAGTGGTCGCGGACGGCGTCGGCCGGGCCGCAGTCGCGGCTGACGACGTCGAAGAAGATGCCGTCCACGTGGAGGCGGCCGTCGGGAGTCTTCAGGTAGTTGTCCACGGAGGCCTTGACCGCGGCGATGTCGCGGTTGCCGTGGTCGGTGTGGACGTAGCCGAGCACCTTGGTCTTCTCGCCGGTGGCGGTGGTGCCGGTGCGCAGGACGTCGGCGCGGGCCCGCCAGGGGGCGTCGAACGGGGAGTCGCCGTTGCCCGGGTTGAGGACCACGACCGAGGCGGCGGGGCTGGTGGCGGTGAGATCGACGAGCATCGGGTCGTCGGCCCAGACGTAGGCCGGGACGGCTATCTCCAGGCCCCGTACACCGGCCGCCCGGGGGGTCGGTCTCACCTCGGGGGCCGGGGCGGGGGCCGGGGTACGGTCCCGGGCTTGGGCCCGGCCCGGCTCCGAGCTCGCCGACGCGGTGACGGCCGGCGCCGGCGCGGCCAGTAAGAGGGTGGCGAGGACGGCGTAAACGGCCTTCGCGGCGCGGGTCATGACTGCTCCTCGGGGCGACGGCAGGGCGGCGGCGGGGCGATGGCCGGGCGCCGGGGACGACAGCCCGGGCGGGAGCCCGGCCCGAGGAACACTAGATGAATGAGTCCAAGGGGTGTCGTTGCGGTCAGTGATCGTAGGCGGTTAGTGACCGCTTGACTGGTTGATCGG
>NZ_JALGBX010000044.1 GCF_022808175.1 Streptomyces sp. AP-93
CAGAGGGGACACAGTCATACCGGGCCCGGAGGCCAGTGGCCCCATTGCAGGACCGCGAAAAACATAACGGGGGGGGGGCCGCCGTCTCTCCGCCGCCGACCACCTCACCGTCCTCCTCCTCAAGAAGCGCTGGTCCATGACACACGCACTGCTGGCCGAGGTGGCCAGACTCACCAAGACCAGGATCGGCGCGACTCTCCGGGACGCCACCCCCGTCCTCGCCGCACTCGGCTACTCCGTCCCCGTCGGCCCTCTCACCGTCACCACGGCACAGCAACTTGCCGCCCTCGCCGGACACGACCTCACGACGTCGTAACCCTCCACCAAGATCAAGGGGTTATTTATCGACAGCCCCCTGGCTCCAGCCCCTCCCGGGCCAGCTCCAGCCTCCCGGACAGCTCAGCGACCTCGGCTTCCAGCTCTTCCACCCGAACCCGGGCGGCTGCCTCGCGGGCTTCCAACTCCTCGAACAGCGAGCCCATTCGCTACCGACCCCTCCTCCACCACCACGGTAGAGACGAGAAGCCCCGAACACAGCCCCGATCAGTGTTCTCCCAGCTCAGCAGTTCCCTTCAGAGGAACTGCACCCTTCGCCGTTGGCGCGTCGCTTGGCTGTCAGGCAGCCTCGTCTAGGCGGCGGGTTCGGATGCACGTGTGCAGGGAATCGAGGGGGATGGGCCGTGCGCGTCCCCCGGAAGCCGGGCAGGACTCCCGACCGGATCAGGTGGTAGACCCGGCTGCGGCTTACTGCAGCGCTGCCATGGCCTCAGGAACGGTGAGCACTTGGTGGCCACCTCGCCGCAGCGCTGTCGGAGTGCGACAGGCCGGCTAGCGGACGCACTGGCTGAAGCACTGGAGAGGGTGGCGCGGCTCCACCCTGAATGCGACCTAAAGAAGGACGGTGTCCCACGTCTTGTCACCGAGTACCGGATGGCCACCTGGGAAGCTGTTCCGGACAAGCTGCGTGATGGCGGCCCTTCCTGCCTGATTCGCCAAATCCGGCAGGTGGAGCGACCGATCCGCACGGCCGTCGATGGCCGCGCTACAAGGCTGGGCATGACGCTGAGATCGGCTTCTGTCAGCGCTCTCAGAACCGTGCGTCACCAGATCTGGCACTGCAGCCGGACCGCCACTTGCGCCCTCGACGTCCAGGTTGGTTGCCGGTGAGAGGGGGCACGCCATTCGAGCCTGGGCGTGGCGTAGATCAGCGTGGCGTGCTGCCAGTCAACAGCGGAGTGGGCAGGGTGGAGTGCAGTCTCATGGGAGGGCCGCATGGGTTCCGAGCATCCTGCCGACGAAGATTCCCCAGAGCCTGGGGTCGAGACTCCGACTAGCTTCTGGAAGAGGTGGCTCTCAGGCTCCAAGGCGTGGCAGCCACTCCTGGCCGCCCTCGTTGCAGCGGGTGCTGCTATCTACGCAGCGCAGCTGGGAAATAATGATCCCCCAGAGCCTCCGAAGCCCCCGCAAGCTGAACAAAGAATCGCCCCCTTGGTGGAATCGCCTTCTGCTCATTCTGAACCCGAACCTATCGTGGGCTTGAAGCGGGAAAAAGAAGAAGTCCTGCCGAATGGGGAGAAGAGATTTTCCTATTGGGGAACGGTTGAGCGTTTGGCCCTTAATCGACGCCTGGGAATTGTGATCGGCCCAATTGGTCCTGTGGCGCCAGAGGTGAATCCTTATAGCCTTGAGGTAGAGGGAAGTGGGCAGTCCTGGGGTTCGCTGTCGATTGCTGAGGTGGATCGCACGGATGGAACCTGGCGGCTCACCACTGTAGTCGGAATGCTCGGCTCAGAAAAGGTCTTCGAGCCGTATGCAGTCCCCCAGGGGATGCATGAGGGATGCACTGGGGATAGTCCGTGCCCGGTTAAATACGGAAGTCCGGAGCAAGATAAAAATTGGGCAGCCCGGCCCCCATCGGTATCGGATGATCTTGCCGGCCTGGAGCGGTTGCGCTTCCGGGATCTACGCGAGGTCCAGGCCACCCCCACGAGGTGAACCTCACCCGTCGAAGGTCATTTTGTGGGGCGCCCGAGTCGGCGACATCAACGGTGGAGTACTTCGGCGTACGTCGGCGCATCTCGGTGAGCCTAGAGCCTGCGTGGTCGCGACACTGTGCGGCCCTAAGCTGCTCGCGGCGTCAAGGGGCACCTGCCTGCGGATCGGAAGGTTGCAAGGTTCGAGTCCTGCCAAGTGCACAGCCCAAGAGGCCCCCCGGTTCACCGGGGGGCCTCTTGGGCTGTGCTTCTTCCCTCCCCTTGTCTCCCTCTCCTCTTCGTCGCCCTCCTCCTCAGTGATGAGGTCTGGCTCCGGGGAGTCACGGGGTGATCTGGCTCTGCCGGGGGACGCGGGGTGACGTGCGGCCCGGATACGGTTTCTTTGAGATCGACTCACCGGGAAAGCTCGCCGGGAAAGCAGGGGGAACTCACATGGGACTGTTCGGGAACGCGCACGCCGTGGATCCGGCGTCGGCACACCGCGAGTACGCGCGGCTGCTGGGGCAGGGGGAGCAGGTGCATGCCGCGTATCTGCTGATCCGCGACACGATCCTGTTCACCGACCGGCGGCTCGTGCTCATCGACAAGCAGGGGCTCACGGGGAAGAAGGTGGAGTACCACTCGATTCCGTACCGGAGCATCACGCACTTCTCCGTGGAGACCGCCGGCCACTTCGACCTGGACGCGGAGCTGAAGATATGGCTCTCCGGGAGCTCGGTGCCGATAGCGAAGACCTTCACGAAGGGCGTCGACATCTATGAGGTCCAGGCAATCCTGACGCAGTTCGTCGCCCGCTAGCCGGGCCGGGGGAGGAGAGGGAGGGGTCGGGCCGAACCCTGTTCGGTCACGGGGGGTGATTTCGGGATCAGGTAGCGTTTCCGCGAGGGTTTGCGGGGACGCAGGAGGAAGTGCGGTGGACGACATCGACCGGGCGCTGATCCAGCGCCGCCAGGAGGACGCGGGCCGGCCGTACGCGGCGCCGGCGGCCTCCGTCGGCAGCGGGGTGCCGGGCCACGTGACGGTCGACCCCACGGGTGTCAGCGGGACGCGGGCCACCGTCGTTCTGGAGACCTTCTTCGAGCGACCGCTCCCCCTGTGACCTGGTGGTGCACCGGCCTCCGGTGGAATGACGGCCGGCCTGCCATGGGCTGGTACGGGCGGGGACCGGGACGGGGAGAGCGCACCAGCCTCCTCGCGTACGGGCAGCCGCTAGCCTTCGCTGCCAGGGGAGAGCGGCACTGCCTCGGCATCCGAAGGGCCGGACGGCGGACGCCCTGCCCGACGGAGCGGACCGTTCCGGGCCGGACGGGGAACGCCCAGTGCCCCGAGTGCGCCGGCCTGGACCGTTCCTTCTCGGTGGCGGCCGATACCAACGCCGGTGATCCGCGTACCTACCGGGTGTACCTCGCCTGGTTCGGGACCGGGCTGGTCAAGGTCGGCATCACCGCCGAGGAGCGGGGGTCCGTCCGGCTGCTGGAGCAAGGGGCGGTGGCCTGGGCCTGGCTGGGGCGCGGGCCGCTGATGGCGACCCGCCGGACCGAGGAACTGCTGCGGGCCGCGCTCGGAGTGCCCGACCGGATCGCCTATGCCCGTAAGCGGTCCGTGCGGGGAGCGCTGCCGCCGGGGCCCGAGCGGGCGGCGGAGGTCGCAGCCTTGCACGCACGGGCAGCGGCGCTGGAGGGGTGGCCGGAGTCGCTGGAGAGGCTGGAGTGCGAGGTGACCGACCATGCCGGGGCGTTCGGGCTCGACGCGGTGCCCGGCCCTGCCCGGGTGATCACCGAGATGGTGCCCGGCGGGACCGTCGCGGGCCGGCTCGTCGGGGCGGCAGGGCCCGATCTGCACTTCGCCGACGGGCTCGTCGTGGATTCCCGGCTGCTCGCGGGATGGGAGCTGGTGGCGCCCGGGGAGGGCGATGCCACCGATGTGCCCGTGGCGGGGATCCCGAGCACCGGGCGGGATGCCGCCGCCGCGCAGGACGGGCTGTTCTGACCCGACCGACCGACCGACCGACCGACCGACCGGGCGGGCGGCCGACCGGACGACCGACCGACCCGGTGAGGAGTGGGGCAAGGTCAAAACTTGGATCCCTTTCGCCGTCCGGGCCGTTTTCCGGTGGACATGCCACGTACCGGCCGCGGAGGGTGGTGGGCATGACCATTCAGCCTGTGCAGGCCTTCGAACCGCCTTATGTCATCAGTGTGTTCACCAGCGTCCGGACCCCCGAGGACAGCGGCTACACCGAGACCCTCGACCGGATGACCGAGCTCGTCAGCGGGAACCCGGGTTTCCTCGGCTACGAGTCCGCGCGGACGCCCGGCGGGCTCGGGATCACCGTCGCCTACTTCCGCGACCACGAGTCCCTCGCCCTCTGGCGCCAGGAGATGGAGCACCAGGCGGCGATGAAGCAGGGCCGCGCCGACTGGTACGAGAGCTACACGCTGCACATCGCCACGGTCGAGCGGAGCCACGGCTTTGTCCGCGAAGACGGCTGAGGCCGTCCGGGCGTTCCGGGAGCGGCTCGGGGTGCCCGGGCTGGTCGACGTACACACCCACTTCATGCCCGAACGGGTCCTGGACAAGGTGTGGGACTACTTCGACGCGGTCGGCCCGCTGACCGGCGTCGAATGGCCCATCACCTACCGGCACGAGGAGGAGCAGCGGGTCGCGCTGCTCCGGGAGTTCGGGGTCCGGGCCTTCACCGCCATGCTCTACCCGCACAAGCCGGCCATGGCCGCATGGCTCAACTCCTGGTCCGCCGGTTTCGCCGCCCGCACCCCCGACTGCCTGCACACCGCGACCTTCTTCCCGGAGGACGGGGTGCGGGAGTACGTCGGCCAGGCCGTCGCGGCGGGGGCCCGGGTCTTCAAGGCCCACCTCCAGGTGGGCGGGTACGACCCCACCGACGACCGGCTCGACCCGGTCTGGGGTCTCCTCGCCGAGGCCGGGATCCCGACGGTCGTGCACTGCGGTTCGGGGCCCGTCCCGGGGAAGCACACCGGCCCCGAGCCGATCGCCCGGCTGCTGGCCCGCCACCCCCGGCTGCCGCTGATCGTCGCGCACATGGGGATGCCGGAGTACGCGGACTTCCTCGACCTCGCCGACCGGTACTCCGAGGTCCGCCTCGACACCACCATGGCCTTCACCGACTTCTCGGAGCAGTTCAGCGGCTTCCCGCCGCAGGACCGCGGCCGGCTCGCCGACCTCGGTGACCGAATCCTGCTGGGCACCGACTTCCCGAACATCCCCTACCCCTACGAGCACCAGCTCGAGGCCCTCGAACGGCTCGGCCTCGGCGACGCCTGGCTGCGCGCCGTCTGTCACGACAACGGAGCCCGGCTCTTCCGCCTGGGCTGAGGGGCGGGAGGGGTTTCTCAGGGAATTCACAGGTTCAGGCAAGAGCGCTCTCACGGGCGGCGGCCAGCGTGTACGCATGACTGCGACGACCACCTCCCACGCGTCCACGTCCACCGGCAACCACACGGCCCTCGTCCGGCCCGACGGCAGCCCGTGCCGGGTCCTCGTCGTGGACGACGAGGCCGCCCTCTCCGAGCTGCTCTCGATGGCCCTGCGCTACGAGGGCTGCGAGGTCCGCAGCGCGGGCGACGGCGCGGGCGCGGTGCGCGCGGCACGGGAGTTCCGGCCCGACGTCGTCCTGCTCGACATCATGCTCCCCGATATGGACGGGCTGGCCGTCCTGGGCCGCCTGCGGCGGGAGCTCCCGCACGTACCGGTGCTGTTCCTGACCGCGAAGGACTCGGTCGAGGACCGCATCGCGGGTCTGACGGCGGGCGGCGACGACTACGTCACCAAGCCGTTCAGCCTGGAGGAGGTCGTCGCCCGGCTGCGCGGCCTGGTCCGGCGCTCCGGCGCGGCGCAGGCCGCGCGCGGCGGGTCGGTGCTGGAGGTCGGAGACCTGCGGCTCGACGAGGACAGCCACGAGGTGACCCGGGGCGGTCAGGACGTCCATCTGACCGCGACCGAGTTCGAGCTGCTGCGCTACCTGATGCGCAACCCGCGCCGGGTACTGAGCAAGGCGCAGATCCTGGACCGCGTGTGGTCGTACGACTTCGGCGGCCAGGCCAACGTGGTCGAGCTGTACATCTCCTACCTGCGGCGCAAGCTGGAGAGCGGAACCGGCCTCCCGCCGATGATCCACACCCGCCGCGGCGCCGGCTACCTGATCAAGCCGGCCGACTAGTGGCGGCCGCGCGGTCCCGCGGTCCCCGCGGCCCCCGCGGCCCCCGCCGTGCCCGCCGGCCGGGCCGCCCCGCGCGTTCCTCCGGCCCCCGCCCCCGCCCCCGCCGCCCGCGCCGGAGCCGGCGGCCCTGGTCGCTGCGGACCCGGCTCGTCGTCTCGGCGGTGGCCCTCATCGCAGTGGTCGGCGCGGCCATCAGCACCGTCACCACCGTCGCGCTGCGCTCGTACCTGGTCGACAAGGTCGACCAACAGCTGCGCGTCTCCGTCGAGATGGCGAGCCGCCCCAGCCCGGTCAAGTTCCCCCGGGAGAACAACCTCGGCGTCGTCATGGGGCCCGGATCTCCGCTGGGTGCCGTCGGGGTCCGCCTCGACGCCTCGGGGAAGCCCGTCGAGAGCGTCCGCAGCGAACGCGGTGCGGCCGTCGGCGGATCCGGGTCCGGCGGCCACCCGCCCCTGACCCCGGCCCAGGCCTCCGTCCTCGCCGGGGCCGCGCACAAGGCCGCCGACGGCCGTTCCGGCGACCCGGTCGAACTGAAGCTGCCCGGCCTCGGCGGCTACCGGGTACTGACCGCGCCCGTCGGCGGCAGCGGCGGCAGCGGCAGCATCGTCATCGGATTCCCGCTCTCGGACGTCGACTCCACCGTGCACACCCTGATCGCGGTGGAAGTCTTCGTCACCCTCGCCGGGCTGATCGCCGCTTCCCTCGCCGGACAGGTCCTGGTCGGTGTCGCCCTGCGCCCGCTGCGCCGGGTCGCCGCCACCGCCACCCGGGTCTCCGAACTCACCCTGCACAGCGGCGAGCCCGCCCTCCACGAGCGGGTCCCCGACGCCGAGGCCGACCCCCGTACCGAGGTCGGGCAGGTCGGCGCCGCCCTGAACCGGATGCTGGGCCACGTCTCCTCGGCCCTGACCGCACGCCAGCAGAGCGAGACCCGGGTCCGCCAGTTCGTCGCCGACGCCAGCCACGAGCTGCGCACCCCGCTGGCCTCGATCCGCGGCTACGCCGAACTGACCCGCCGGGGCCGCGAGGAGCCGGGCCCCGACACCCGGCACGCCCTCGGGCGGATCGAGTCCGAAGCCACCCGGATGACCGGTCTGGTGGAGGACCTGCTGCTGCTGGCCCGGCTCGACGCGGGCCGCCCGCTGTCCACCTGCGACACCGATCTGGCCCCGCTGGTCGTGGACGCCGTCAGCGACGCCAGGGCCGCCGGCCAGGACCACCACTGGCGTCTGGAACTCCCCGAGGAGCCGGCGCCCGTCCACGCCGACCCGGCCCGGATCCAGCAAGTACTGGTGAACCTGCTGGCCAACGCCCGGACCCACACCCCGCCCGGCACCACCGTCACGGCGCATGTTTCACGTGAAACATCCGCCGTCCGGCTCCGGATCGAGGACGACGGCCCCGGTATCCCGCCCGAACTGCTGCCCCACGTCTTCGAGCGCTTCGCCCGGGGCGACGCCTCCCGCTCCCGCTCGGCGGGCTCCACCGGCCTCGGCCTGGCCATCGTGGCCGCCGTGGTCTCGGCCCACGGCGGGCACGTCGGCGTCCGCAGCGCCCCCGGCCACACCTCCTTCGAGGTCCTGCTCCCCCTGGCCGACCCGGCGACCCCGGCCGTCTCCGGAGCCCTCACCGCCCCGGCCCCCGCCCCGGCCCCCGCCTCAGTCGCGCAGCCGAACTCACAGACGGGCCACAGGATCAGCACACAGCGGTGACAGCCCGGCCCGGGAGGGTCGGGGCATGCCTACCGACACCTCTCCCGGAGCGCTCCCGGTACGGGCGCCCCTCGCGCCCGTCCCGGGCGAGCCCGTCCTCGACGTGGTGATCCCGGTCTTCAACGAGGAAACGGACCTCGGCCCCTGCGTGCGCAGGCTGCACGAGCACCTCACCCGGACCTTCCCGTACCCGTTCCGCATCACCATCGCCGACAACGCGAGCACCGACCGCACCCCCGAGGTCGCGGCCGACCTCGCCGCCTCCGTGGCCGGGGTGCGCAGCACCCGGCTGGAGCAGAAGGGCCGCGGCCGGGCCCTGCGCACGGTGTGGGGGGAGTCGGACGCGCCCGTCCTGGCCTACATGGACGTGGATCTCTCCACCGACCTCAACGCCCTGCTGCCGCTGGTCGCCCCGCTGATCTCCGGGCACTCCGACCTCGCCATCGGCACCCGCCTGGCCCGCTCCTCGCGGGTGGTCAGGGGAGCGAAGCGGGAGTTCATCTCCCGCGCCTACAACCTGCTGCTGCGCTCCTCGCTCTCCGCCCGCTTCAGCGACGCCCAGTGCGGCTTCAAGGCGATCCGCCGCGAGGTCGCGACCCGGCTGCTGCCGCTCGTCGAGGACTCCGGCTGGTTCTTCGACACGGAGCTGCTGGTCCTCGCCGAGCGGGCAGGGCTGCGGATCCACGAGGTCCCGGTGGACTGGGTCGACGACCCCGATTCCACCGTTCACATCGCCCGCACCGCCGCCGAGGACCTCAAGGGCGTGTGGCGGGTGGGCAGGGCGCTGGCCGTCGGCGCGCTCCCGCTGGACCGGCTCGCCCGCCCCTTCGGAGACGACCCGCGCGACCGCACCGCCCTGCCCGGAGTACCGCGCGGGCTGGCCCGCCAGCTACTGGGCTTCTGCGTGGTCGGAGCCCTGTCCACGCTCCTCTACCTGCTCCTCTACTCCGCGGCCCGGACCGCCGCCGGCCCCCAGCTCGCCAACGCCGCCGCGCTGCTGCTCTCCGCCGTCGCCAACACCGCGGCCAACCGCCGGCTCACCTTCGGTGTCCGCGGCCGGGCCCGCGCCGTGCGCCACCAGGCCCAGGGGCTCGTGGTGTTCGCCATCGGACTGGCCCTGACCAGCGGATCGCTCGCCGCCCTCGGGGCCGCCAACGCCGAGCCGGGGCACGGCACCGAGCTGGCCGTCCTGGTCACCGCCAACCTCGCCGCCACCGTGCTGCGGTTCCTGCTCTTCCGCGCCTGGGTCTTCCCCGAACGGCGCGCCACTCCCGCGAAGGACCACTCCTGATGACCACGGCAGCGCTACCTCTCCACCCGCCCTCCCCCGCCGCCCCGTCCCACAGGGCGGCCCGGACGCACGCCCCCCGGCCCGGCTGGGAACGCCCCGCCTTCCTCGGGCTGCTCCTCGCCACCGCCGTCCTGCTGCTGTGGGACCTGGGGGCCTCCGGCTACGCCAACTCCTTCTACTCCGCCGCCGTCCAGGCGGGCAGCGAGAGCTGGAAGGCCTTCTTCTTCGGCTCCTCCGACGCCGGGAACTCCATCACCGTGGACAAGCCCCCGGCCGCGCTGTGGCCGATGATGCTGTCCGTCCGGCTCTTCGGGCTCGGTGCCTGGCAGATCCTGGTCCCGCAGGCCCTCATGGGCGTCGGCACGACCGCCGTGCTCTACGCCGCCGTGCGCCGCCAGTTCGGCCCGGTGGCGGCCCTGATCAGCGGAGCGGTCTTCGCGCTCACGCCCGTGGCCGCGCTGATGTTCCGCTTCAACAACCCCGACGCGCTGCTGACCCTGCTGATGACCGTCACCGTGTACTGCGTGCTCCGGGCCCTCGACGGGGCGCACACCAGGTGGCTCGTCTGGGCCGGGGTCGCGGTCGGCTTCGCCTTCCTGACCAAGACCCTGCAGGCCTTCGTCATCCTGCCGCCCCTCGCCCTGCTGTACGCGGTCTGCGCGCCGACCCGGCTGCGCAGGCGCCTGGGCCAACTGCTGCTCTCCACGCTCGCGATGGTGCTGGCCGGCGGCTGGTGGGTGGCGGTCGTCGAACTGTGGCCCGCCTCCTCCCGTCCGTACATCGGGGGCTCGCAGACCAACTCCTTCCTGGAACTGACCCTCGGCTACAACGGCCTCGGCCGGATCAACGGCGAGGAGACCGGCAGCGTCGGCGGCGGTGCCCGCACGGCAGCCGCCGAGGGCATGACCGGCGGCCCCGGTGGCGGTGGCGGTGGCGGCGGGATGAGCTGGGGAGAGACCGGCATCGACCGGCTGTTCTCCTCCAACATCGGCGGTCAGATCGGCTGGCTGCTGCCCGCCGCACTGATCCTGCTGGTCGCGGGCCTCGTGGTCACCTGGCGGGCCCGCCGGGCCACCGACTCCCTGGAGGGCATGGCCCGCGCGGCGTTCCTGGCCTGGGGCGGGGCGCTGCTGATCACCGCGGTGGTCTTCAGCTTCATGCAGGGCATCTTCCACGAGTACTACACCGTCGCGCTGGCCCCCTACATCGCCGCCCTGGTCGGCATGGGCATCGCCGTCCTGTGGGAGGAGCGGGGCAGCCGGGCCGCGTCCCTCACGCTCTCGGGGACCCTCGCTCTCACGTCGTACTGGGCGTTCGTGTTGCTCGGCCGCTCCGCGGAGTACGTGCCGTGGTTGCGCTGGTTGGTCCTCGCTGTCGGACTCGGCACGGCCCTGCTGCTGCCGTTCGCCGCGCGGCTGGGCCGCCGCATCGCACTCGGTGTGGCGGCAGTCGGCCTGGGCGTGGCCCTGGCCGGACCCCTGGCGTACTGCCTGACCACGGTGACCACCCCGCACACGGGCTCGATCGTCACGGCGGGCCCCGCGGTCGCGGGCGGCCGCGGCGGCCCCGGCGGCGGGATGCGCGGCTTCGAGACGCCGGGCGGCGACGGGATGCCCGCAGGCGGAGCCGCCCAGCAGGGCATGCCCCCTGGCGGCCAGGCCCCTGGCGGCCAGGCCCCCGGCGGCAACCAGCCCGCCGACGGCGGCCGGAGCACCCGGACCGGCGGCGGCCCCGGCGGAGGCATGGGCGGAGGCGGCATGGGCGGCCTGCTCGGCGGGACGAGGACCAGCGCCGAGGCCACGGCCGCGCTGCGCGCCGACGCGGACCGGTACACGTGGGCGGCGGCCGCCATCGGCTCGCAGAACGCGGCGAGTTACCAGCTCGCTTCGCAGCAGCCGGTGATGTCCATCGGCGGCTTCAACGGCAGCGACCCCTCTCCGACCCTGGAGCAGTTCAAGGAGTACGTGAGCGCCGGGAAGATCCACTACTTCATCGGCCAGAGCGGCACGGGAGCCGACGGCGGCGCGGCCACCGGCGAAACGGGCGGCGCCGCCGAGACCGGCACCGCGACCCGTGGCGGGGGCGGCCCCGGCGGGGGCGTGAGCAGTTCCATCGAGACCTGGGTCAAGGCCACCTTCAAGGCCACCACCATCGGCGGAGCCACCTTCTACGACCTCACGTCCACCCCGTAGGGGGTGTCGAGCCGGTCAGGCCGGGCTCGCGGTGTCCGGCACCGCACCTCGCCGCGTTGTCGTCACTCGCCGACGCTCCGCGTCGACTCCCTCCTCCGCCTTGCGATGCACGGCACCAGACACTGCTCCCTGACCCGGCCTGACCGGCTAGACACCCCCTAGCATCAAGGGGGCGGACCGGGCATTCCGGGCTGGTCCCGTGCGCGCGAGGAGGATGCCTCCATGGTCACCCCGGCCGATCCCGGCACGGTCCGGACCAGCGTCTGGCTGGCCGTCCGGCCGGCCGCACCCGCCCGGCGGCGCAGCGAGGCCCCCGCCGGACTCGACCGGGAGCGGATCACGGCCGCGGCCGTACGGCTGCTGGACGCCGAGGGGCTGGCCCGGTTCTCCATGAGGCGGCTCGCCGCCGGGCTCGGGGTCACCGCGATGTCCCTGTACTGGTACGTGGACACCAAGCACGATCTGCTCGAACTCGCCCTGGACAGCGCCCTGGGTGAGCTCGGCGAACAGCAGGAGCAGGCCGGGCCGCCCGCGGAGGGCTGGCCCGGCCGGCTCCGTTCGCTGGCCCGGGGGTACCGCAGGCTGCTCGTGGACCACCCGTGGGTGGCTCCGCTCACCGCCGCGTACCCGAACATCGGCCCGCACGCGCGGGCCTTCGACGCCGCCCTGCACCGGCTGCTGGACGCCACGGGTCTGCCGGACGCCACCCGCGCCGGGGCCCGGTTGGCCGTCTCCCAGTTCCTCCACGGCTGTGGAGGCACGGTACGGCGGCCGCCCGACGGGGAGTTCTGCCTCGCGCTGGACGTCCTCATCGCCGGGATCCAGGCCCACACCACCCGCGCCGCCCCCGCCGCGCCCGCAGCCCCCACCACCCCCGCCGCGCCCGCAGCCCCGTAGACCGCCCGGCTACTCCGCCGGGGCGGCGGCGGCCGGATCGTGGGCGGCCGGCTTCGACTTCAGGGCGACCTCCTTGATGAACACCACCAGCACCAGCGCGAGCAGCGCGGTGGGGGCGGCGTAGAGGAAGACGTCGCCGACGCCGTGCCCGTACGCGGACTCGACGACCGTGCGGAAGGGCTCGGGCAGCTTGTTCAGGTCGGGGATCGCGCCCCCGCCGGTGCCGCCGTGGCCCATGGCCGCCGCCTTCGGTCCGAGCGCGGCCAGGCCGTCCTGGACGTAGTGGGTGACCCGGTTGGCCATGACCGCGCCGAGGGCGGAGACACCCATCGCGCCGCCGAGCGAGCGGAAGAAGGTGACGACCGAGCTGGCGGCGCCGAGGTCCTCGGGAGCCACCTGGTTCTGGGAGGCGAGGACCAGGTTCTGCATCATCATGCCGAGGCCGAGGCCGGTCAGCGCCATGAAGATCGCGATGTGCCAGTACGGGGTGTCGTACCGCAGGGTGCCCAGCAGGCCGAGTCCGGCCGTCAGGAGCACTCCGCCGGAGACGAGCCAGGCCTTCCACTTGCCGGTCTTGGTGATCACCTGACCGGAAACGGTGGAGGAGACGAAGAGCCCGCCGATCATCGGAATCGTAAGGATTCCGGACATCGTGGGGGACTCGCCGCGGGCCAACTGGAAGAACTGGCTGAAAAACACGGTGCCTGAGAACATCGCGATGCCGACGAAGAGCGAGGCCGCCGAGGCGAGGCTGATGGTCTTGTTGCGGAACAGGCGCAGCGGAATGATCGGGTCGCTCGCCCTGGACTCGACGAGGACGAAGAGCAGGCCGAGGGCGAGCGCGCCGCCGGTCATCGTCCAGGTCTGCCAGGAGATCCAGTCGTACGAGCTGCCGGCCTGGGTCACCCAGATCAGCAGGAGCGAGACGGAGCCGCTGATCAGGAAGGCGCCGAGCCAGTCGACCTTGACGTCGCGGCGGACGACGGGCAGGTGCAGGGTGCGCTGGAGCACGATCAGGGCGATGACGGCGAACGGGATGCCGACGTAGAAGCACCAGCGCCAGCCGAGCCAGCTCGTGTCGGTGATGACCCCGCCGAGCAGCGGGCCGCCGACGGTGGCGACGGCGAAGACCGCGCCGAGGTAGCCGCTGTACCGGCCGCGCTCGCGCGGGGAGATCATCGCGGCCATCACGATCTGGGCGAGTGCGGAGAGCCCGCCGACGCCGATGCCCTGGACCACGCGGCAGGCGATGAGCATGCCGGTGTTCTGGGACATGCCCGCGACCATCGAGCCGAGGACGTAGATCACCAGGGATATCTGGACCAGCAGCTTCTTGCTGAAGAGGTCCGAGAGCTTGCCCCACAGCGGGGTCGACGCCGTCATCGAGAGCAGGGCCGCCGTGACCACCCAGGTGTACGAGGACTGGGTGCCGCCGAGGTCGCCGATGATCTGCGGCAGGGCGTTGGAGACGATCGTGGAGGACAGGATCGCCACGAACATGCCGAGCATCAGCCCGGAGAGCGCCTTCATGATCTGCGGGTGGGTCATGGGCGCGCTGTCGGACGTGGTCTCCGGCCGGCCGCCTCCCCGCACACCGGTGGGTGTGGTCGTAGCCATGTGTTTCCTTCGGTCTAGCTGTCTGGAAGCGTGAAGCCCGATCGGAGCCGGGCCAGCAGGATGTTGAGGTGGTCGACGTCCGCGTCGGACCAGTCGGCCAGGGCCCTTTCCAGCGCGCTGGTGTGGCGGGCGGCGAGCTCGGTGAGGAGCGCGCGGCCGGCCGGGGTCGGGCGCAGGATCCGGCAGCGGGCGTCGCCGGGGTCGGTGTCGCGGGTGATCCAGCCGCGGTCGGCGGTGTGCGCGACGTGCCGGCTGGTCACGGAGATGTCGATGGCCAGGTATTCGGAGAGGCGGCTGAGCCTCATCTCGCCGTGGCGGTCGAGCACCGTGAGCACGGCCGCCGAACCGGGAGGGCAGTCGGAGGGCAGGAGACGGGCGAGGTCGCGCTTGACGGCGCCGATGCCGGTGAGCTGACGGGCCAGTTCGGCGTAACGCGTGTCAGGCGTGCCAGGCGTGACAGCTGTGGCAGCTGTGGTCGCTACGGGCGTTGCCGTCACCGGGACCCCCCTCCAATGTCGTTGCTTCGGGCAACCATAAGAGCAGATGGTTGTTACAGGCAAATGAATCGGAGGGCTGGGCGGTAAAGGAATCGGAAAACCGGCTAGGGTCCTGCGCATGGCTGCGAATCACGACTCGAACCACAACTCACCGGCTCCCGAGGGTGACTACGACCCCGCGGGCAGCACCCAGATGTTCCGGGCGTTCGTCGAGGAGCCGGTACCGGCTCCCGCCGTCCCCGGCTCGCGCATGCAGAACCGGGCCGCGCGCAAGTCGGGACCGGGCGCGGGTCTGTGGATCGGCGTCGGCATCGCCGCGGTGGTCCTGATCGCCGTGGTGGCCTGGCTCGCACTCTGAGGCCGGGCCGCCGGCTCAGCTCCAGGTGGCCGTGACCTTCTGGGTCTCCACGCGCATGCCCAGGGGGACGCGCCAGGATTCGACGCAGATCCGGTAGGTCTGCGTCTTCGTCGTGCCGCCCGCGATCGGGGCGGGCAGCGGCTGGGTCGAGTTGATGGTGGCCCAGTCGACGCCCAGGGCGCCGATGATGTGCGTCGCGAAGCTGACCGTGCCCGAACGTGCCGCCGTGCTGCCGGTGTTGGTGAAGGCCACCGTGACCTGCTCGCACCAGCGTTCCGCCGTGGCGCTACGGGTGGGCGCGCCGATGCTCAGCTTCGCCGGCGTGGCCGGAGGCGGCGCGGGCGCGGACGGTATCGGCTTCGGAGGCGGGCTGGACGGAGTCCCGGGCCTGCCGCCCGGGGCGGTGGGAGGCGTCGTGCCGGGCGCGGTGCCGGGCGGGTTCCCGGAGCCGCCGGGGGGCGTGGCTGCGCCCCCGCCCGATGCGGAGCCGCCCGGGGGCCGGGACCCCGGGGCGCCGGGCTGCGGACCGCCCGGGGCTTCGCCCGTGGCCCCGCCGGCGGTTCCACCGGGAGTGCCGGTCGGGACACCGGCCGGCGGGATGTCCGCCGAGGTGCTGCCCGACGTACCGCCGGCGGCCGCGGAGGATCCGGGCGACGCCTGCGGGAGCGACTGGAACTCGACCCGGGCCCTGGGGGCGACGTTCTCCCCGGCGCCCCGCTCCGGGCCGGGGGCGGCTGCGCCCACGGCGACGTAGCCCTCGCGCGCCGGGCCGCCGCAGCCGGTCAGGGCGGCGGCGGCAGCCGTGGCGCACAGGACGAGCAGGGCGGCTGGCCGGGATACCTTTCGCATCCCGGCAGTTTTCCTGACGCGTCGTCAATTGGGAAGCGGGTGTGATGGATTGCCCGAGCGCATCCGCACCCGTAGCCGTAGCCGTAGCCGTAGCCGTACCCGGTGACCGCGGGGGGCTACTCGCCGATCAGGCCGACGCGGAGCTGCGCGAGCGTGCGCGTGAGCAGCCGGGAGACGTGCATCTGGGAGATGCCGACCTCCTCGCCGATCTGCGACTGGGTCATGTTCGCGAAGAACCGCAGCATGATGATCTGCCGTTCCCGGGGCGGGAGCTTGGCCAGCAGCGGCTTGAGCGACTCGCGGTACTCGACGCCCTCCAGTGCGGTGTCCTCGTACCCGAGCCGGTCCGCGAGCGAGCCCTCGCCGCCCTCGTCCTCGGGGGAGGGCGAGTCGAGCGAGGAGGCGGTGTACGCGTTGCCCACGGCGAGGCCGTCGACGACGTCCTCCTCCGAGACCCCGAGCACGGCCGCGAGCTCCGGCACGGTCGGCGAGCGGTCGAGCTTCTGGGCGAGCTCGTCGCTGGCCTTGGTGAGGGCGAGGCGCAGCTCCTGGAGCCGGCGCGGGACGCGCACGGACCAGGAGGTGTCCCGGAAGAACCGTTTGATCTCACCGACGACCGTCGGCATGGCGAAGGTCGGGAACTCCACCCCGCGTTCGCAGTCGAACCGGTCGATGGCCTTGATCAGCCCGATCGTGCCGACCTGGACGATGTCCTCCATCGGCTCGTTGCGGCTGCGGAAGCGGGCCGCCGCGTAGCGCACGAGGGGGAGGTTCAGCTCGATCAGGGTGTCGCGCACGTACGTCCGCTCGGGACTGTCCGCGTCGAGGCCGGCGAGCCGCTTGAAGAGGGAGCGGGAGAGGGTGCGGGTGTCGATCCGGGTGTCGATGGCTTCCGAGCGGTGGGACACTGCCGGCACTTCACGCTGCTTGACGAGCGTGAGCACCTGTGAGCTGCCCTGGTCTACGGACATGCCACCCCCTTGAGGTCGCGGACGGTCGCGCTTCATCTGCGCGCCCGTCGGAGGAACGCAGCCTCCACCTGAATACCGGAGGCGGGGCTGCGGCAAACGCGGTTCCAGCAGAATGTCACATGTCGGCAACACGCTGTAGCGCCATGTCGACAAGTATCTCCAGCGACAGAACACGATAGGCCTGCTCTAGGGCGGGAATCTACCGGTGTGTCAGGAAACGCGGAGAATGATCTCCACTCGATCCGGTTAGGCCTCGATCCTGTTTGCGGATCTCAGCCGGGCGAAGCTCCGGGCGAGGAGTCGGGAGACGTGCATCTGCGAGACGCCGAGCTCGGCGCTGATCTGCGACTGGGTCAGATTGTTGTAGTACCGCAGGAGCAGGATCCGCTGCTCGCGCTCGGGCAGTTGTACGAGGAGGTGGCGGACCAGGTCGCGGTGTTCGACGCCGGCCAGCTCGGGGTCCTCGTAGCCGAGGCGGTCGAGCAGGCCGGGGAGCCCGTCGCCCTCCTGGGCGGCCTCCAGGGAGGTCGCGTGGTAGCTGCGGCCGGCCTCGATGCAGGAGAGCACCTCGTCCTCGCCGATGCGCAGCCGCTCGGCGATCTCGGGGGTGGTCGGGGTGCGGCCGTGCAGGGTGGTGAGGTCCTCGGTGGCGGCGTTCACCTGGACCCACAGCTCGTGGAGGCGGCGCGGGACGTGGACGGTGCGGACGTTGTCGCGGAAGTACCGCTTGATCTCGCCCACGACGGTCGGCATCGCGAAGGTCGGGAACTGCACCCCGCGCTCGGGGTCGAACCGGTCGATCGCGTTGATCAGCCCGATCGTGCCGACCTGGATCACGTCCTCCATCGGCTCGTTGCGGCTGCGGAAGCGGGCTGCCGCATACCGGACGAGCGGGATGTTGGCCTCGATGAGGGCCCCGCGGACCCGGGAGTGCTCGCTGGTGCCCGGCTGCAGGTCCTTCAGCTGCCCGAACAGGACCTGGGTGAGGGCCCGGGTGTCGGCACCCCGGCTCTGCGGCCTGGGGGCGACCGGGGGCTCCTCGGGGGCCTCCTGCTGGGGCGGTACGTGGGACTCCGGCGGGGAGGCCTGCGGGGAGCCCGGGTGGGGGCCCTGGTGCGGGGCGTGCGGGGAGGCCTGGTGCGCCTGCGGGGCGGCCGGGTGCGGGCCCTGGTGCGGGGCCTGCGGCGCGCCCTGGTGCGGGGCCTGGGCGGAGTCCCGGTGCGGTTCCTCTGGGTGCTCCTGCTGCGGGTCCTGCTGGGGCGGCACCTCGGGCGCAGTACTGGCCGGCACGGTCACGCCACCCCTTCACTTCACGTCATCAACTCATCCGTCAAAAGCGGTCATAGCATCACAAGACATGTGCACTGTGTGCAAGCACCGTATATCGCCGTGTTGAGGGCAAGTTGGGCATAACAGGGCATCTTGCCCCGTGTGTGGGAACGCAAAAAGCCCCCCACCCGTCGGAGTGGGGGGCCGGGGAGTCCGGAAACCGCTTCAGCGTACGGGTTCAGCGCACCAGTTCGGTCATGAACTCGCCGATCGCCGTTGCGGCATCCGAGATCCCTTGGAAGCCTATTTGCACCATATCGGCGGCTTTTTTGGGCTCAGTGATGATGACGAAGAGGACGAAGACGACGAGGGCGCCCGAGATCAGCTTCTTGGTTTCCACGTGCGCTGTCGGCCTCCCCAACCGGTCTTGCAAGGTCGGGAGAGTCTAGCCCGTCGTGTTCGAACACTCACCCGGCCTTTAAGGACCAATGGCCCGGCGGCACAGGCCCTTTGCCGGTGTGCCGACGGCCCCGGCAGGCGCAGTATTGAACACGAGCCCACCGGTTCTGGCAGGAAATCGGTGAGCGAGGGACAGGACCTCACTGCGGGGTCCGAGCCGCAAGCTTCCCCCCTGACTGCGGCTTGGACTGGCAGGTTCCGTCCTCATCGGGGGAAGTGGCTTGTCCCCCCGATGCCACTTCCCCCGTCCCAACCGTTGAAGGTCCCGACTCAGGTCGGGGCCTTCTTCGCGTTGTCCGGAAGGTGTCCGCCGAACGGCGTGGGATCGGGGTCCGGTCCGCCTGCTCCAGCTACTCCAGCCCGCCGGCCAGGTCGGCGATCGGCTGGACCGGGGCGATCACGGGCGCGAGGTGGTTCGGCAGCTCCATCACCTGGTTGAGCTGGTTCAGGCCGCCGCTGACCTGCCCGCCGATCTCCTGCACGGAGGACGGGCTCGCCCCCTCCGGCATGCCCTGCGGCGCCGGCAGGTCCGGGAGGGTGAGCGGGGCGACCGGGGCGGCGGAGGCGGCGGGAGCCGCGAGGCCCGCGGCGGCCCCCGCGAGGGCGATGGCGGCGAGGATGCGCTGGGTCTTGGTCATGCCGTGACAACGGCCGAGGGCGCGGGCGGTCACGCGGATGTCCCTCGGACGCCGGACCCGGACGGCCCAGGCCGTGGCCCAGGTCGTGGCGCGCGGGACTCCGGAAGCGCCGGAAACGCCGGAAACGCCGAGAGCCCCGACCCTTGCGGGGCGGGGCTCTCGGTTCAGAGCGGTAGCGGTGGGATTTGAACCCACGGATAGCTTGCACCATCACACGCTTTCGAGGCGTGCTCCTTCGGCCGCTCGGACACGCTACCGAGAGAGAGCTTAGCCCAAGGAGACCCGTGCTCTGAAATCCGTTCGCCCGGAGCCCTCAGAGCTCGCGGAAGAAGTCCGTCAGCTGCCGCGCGCACTCCCCCGCGAGCACGCCCGCGATGACCTCGGGCCGGTGGTTGAGCCGCCGGTCCCGTACGAGGTCCCAGAGCGACCCGGCGGCGCCCGCCTTCTCGTCGGACGCCCCGTAGACGACCCGGGCCACCCGTGACTGCACGAGCGCGCCCGCGCACATCACGCACGGCTCCAGGGTCACCACGAGGGTGCACCCCGGGAGCCGCCATTCCCCGAGGGCGGCGGCCGCCCGGCGCAGCGCCAGTACCTCGGCGTGTGCCGTCGGGTCTCCGGTCGCCTCCCGCTCGTTGTGCCCGGTGGCGAGGATCTTCCCGTCCGGGCCGAGCACCACGGCGCCGACCGGCACGTCGCCGGCCGGCACCGCCCGGGCGGCCTCCCGGAGCGCCAGGCGCATGGAGTCCTGCCACGGGTCCCGTACGGGATCGGGTGCGTACGGGGTGGGCTGCGGGGTGTGGTGGTGCGCGGGGATCACTAGCGGACGGCCTCCAGGACCTCGGTGGCGCCGAGCGAATCGGCGATCTCCGAGAGCGCGTCTCCGTCCAGGGTCATCAGTTGTTTGTGGCTGACCCCGAGGTCGTCGAGCAGCCTGGGGTCGCCGAGCGGGCCGGCGGGTGCCGGTTCGGCGCCGGCCCGTACGTCGTGGCTGTCGTCCGCGTCCGCGTCGTCCGTGTCGTCTGCGTACTCGTCCCCCTCGTCTCTGTCGGCGGGGCGGCCGTCCGGATAAGAGGCGACGACCTCGTCCTCGCCGTCCTCGGTGCCGTCGAGGTCCAGGTCGTCGAGTTCGTCGTCCTCCTCGTCCTTGCCGAGCAGCTCATCGGTCAGCATCGAGCCGTAGGAGCTGCGGGAGGCGGCGGAGGCGTTGGACACGTAGTAGCGCGGGTCCTCCTCGCCGTCCACCCGGACGACCCCGAACCAGGTGTCCTCCTGTTCGATGAGGGCTACCACCGTGTCGTCGTCGACAGAGGCGGAGCGGGCGAGATCGATCAGATCACTCAGAGACTCGACATCGTCGAGTTCCATGTCGCTCGCTTCCCACCCGTCTTCGGTGCGCGCGAGCAGTGCGGCGAAATACACCGTGACTCTCCCACTGGTCATAGGCGTGCCGGTTGGAGTTCCCCCCGGCCGGAGGTGGGTGGGGGTGGAACGGCCTCCTGCTCGCCGTTTCGTACCCCGCCCAGTCGGCATCGTGGCAGAAACGGAGCCATTGCGAGAGGTCTTCCGCGCCGTGGCGCTGGCCGCGCGTGTTGTATGGGGCCTCGTGCCGGGGGCGGGACGGCACCCGGGCGGCGGCCCGGCGGCGGGCGTACTGGGGCCCGGCGGGACCTCGCCGGGGCCCGCGGCGGGGCTCACCAGCGGAAGGTGCGCATGCGCATCTGCTGGCGCATGCGGGCGGCGCGGGCGCGTCTGGGCTGGACCCGGTCGCGCAGTTCCCGGGCCTCGTGCAGGTCACGGAGGAACTGCGCGCGCCGGGCTCTGCGCTGCGCCGTGGTCTCCAGTGGCTCGTGATCGTCGTCGGGCATGGGTCACCGCCCCTGGCTGGTCCGGTCCGGTCCGTCCCCCCGAACCCCCACCTTCCCTCGGACCGGCCGTTTGATGCCACCTTCTGCCACGACTCGGAAGGAATTCAGTCGGATTCCGACAATCCCGGCGACTCCGGCAGGGTCGGGACGATCGCCACCGGCCCGTGCGCGTGCTGCAGCACGGCGTTCGCGACCGAGCCGATCATCAGGGACCGGATGTGGTGGCGCGGGTGGTGGCGGCCCACGACGACCAGCGCCGCCGAGTTCGAGGTGGCGACGAGGCGCCCGGCCGCGTCCCCGGGCACCGCCGCCTGCTCGACGGGCACGGTCGGGTACTTGGCCCGGAACGGTGCGAGCCGCTCCGTCTGGGAGCGGAGCATCTCCCGCTCGGCCGGCACCGCGTCCTCGTCCTCCCCCACCAGTGCCTCCGGCGGGATCACCGCGAACGGGCTGTCGATCACCATCGTCGGCGACGGCGGGATGCTGTAGGCCGACACCACCTGCAGGGTGGTGTCCCGCGCGGCGGCCTCCGTGAACGCGAAGTCCAGTACGTTGTCGGGCGTCTCCGCGGCGTGCAGTCCCAGCACCACGCGCCCGGCCGAGGCCTGGGCGGCAACGTCCACTCCGCGCGCCTCGTGCGCGACGACCACCACCGGGCAGGCGGCGCTGGTGGCCACGGCGCGGCTGTTCGAGCCGAGCAGCAGCGCGGCGAAGCCGCCGCGGCCCCGGGAGCCCATCACCAGCATCCGGGCCCCTTCCCCGATGTCCCGCAGGGCCTCCGGGACGGAGCCCTCCAGGGACTCGTAGCGGACTTCGGCGGGGAGCCGGCCCCCCGCGGCCAGGTGGGCCCGTATCCGCACGCTGACGGGATCCTCGGCCTCTTCGGGCTCGGCGCGGTCCTGCAGGGAGGAGCGGCGTGCCGCGTACAGCTGGACGCTGTCGGACAGCACGTGGGCGACGACGAGCCCAGTGCCGTGGCGCACTGCCGCAGCCCTTGCCCACTCCAGGGCCTTGAGGCTGTGTTCGGATCCGTCTACTGCGGCGATCACCATTGCGTGGGTCATCAGTCCAGCGTGCTGGGGGGCCGGGCGGGTCGCATCTCCAGGGGATTGGGGACGTGGCCGCCGCTTCGGGCGCGAAGGGGTGGACGCAGCGCGTAGCCTTTTGGGTGTGGGTCGCGCGTTTGCGGCCATTTTTGCAGGTGGAGGGGTCGCAGGTAGCGGCGTCGCAGGTCGCAGCTTTCGCTGCGGCAGCCGAGTCTTGGAGGATGTTGTGCGTTTGCAGGTCGTGGATCACCCGTTGGTGGCGCACAAACTCACCACCCTGCGCGACAAGCGCACCGACTCCCCCACCTTCCGGCGCCTCGCCGACGAGCTGGTGACCCTGCTCGCGTACGAGGCCACCCGGGACGTGCGCACCGAGCAGGCCGACATCGTCACCCCGGTCGGTCCGACCACCGGCGTGAAGCTCTCCTACCCGCGGCCGCTGGTCGTACCGATCCTGCGCGCCGGTCTCGGCATGCTCGACGGCATGGTGCGGCTGCTGCCGACCGCCGAGGTCGGCTTCCTCGGCATGGTCCGCAACGAGGAGACCCTCGAGGCCTCCACGTACGCGACGCGCATGCCGGAGGACCTCTCGGGCCGTCAGGTCTACGTGGTGGACCCGATGCTCGCCACCGGGGGCACGCTCGTCGCGGCGATCAAGGAGCTCATCAAGCGCGGTGCGGACGACGTGACCGCGGTGGTGCTGCTGGCCGCGCCCGAGGGCGTCGAGGTCATGGAGCGCGAGCTGGCGGGCACGCCGGTGACGGTGGTGACGGCCGCGGTGGACGAGCGGCTCAACGAGCACGGCTACATCGTGCCGGGGCTGGGCGACGCGGGCGACCGCATGTACGGCTCGGCGGAGTAGCACACGGTCCGCTGAAGAAGCCCGGCCTCCCCTTCAGGAGGCCGGGCTTCTTCATGCGGTCAGCAGGCGGTCAGCAGGCGGTCAGCACTTCTTGGCGGGCGCGGGCTGGGGGTTGGCCAGGGCGGCCAGGGCCTTGTCCGCGTCGGCCTTCGGCGTGAGCTCCTTGAAGGCGTCGCCCAGGATCAGGTCGATGTCCCCGGTCTCGCGGGTGTCGGTCTGCTGGGTGGCGCCGGCGAGGTTGGTGCCGAGGACGGAGAAGGCGGCCTTGTCCGTCTGCGGCGAGCCGACCAGTATCCCGGCGCCCGGCACCTTCTTGTCGAAGTCGGCGGGGGCGTTGCCGACCTTGCCGATGGCGAAGCCGCGGCTCTTGAGCTCATCGCCCACGGCCTTGGCGAGGCCCGCGCGCGGGGTCGCGTTGTAGACGTTGACCGTGATCCCGCCGGGTGGCGGGAGGACGACCTTCGGCGCGGCGGCGGCCGGTGCGGCGGAGGCCGTGGAGCCGGCCTTGGGGGCGGGGGTGGCGCAGCCCTTGGCGGCGGCGGTCCTGCGTTTGTCCGCGTCGCCGCCGAACACATCGATGAGCTGCACGGCCCCGTAAGCGATCAGGGCGAGCCCGATGATCGATCCGAGCACCAGGAGGACGATCCGGCGGCGGCGTCGAGGGCGGGACATGCGGGGGTAAGCCGCTCCCGTGACCTTGTACTTTCCGCCCATGCCAGGGGGAGTGAGCATGCTCATGTGCGCAGCGTAATGCCGTCCGCTGCCGATGCCCACTGAATCATCTGTTGATAGGGCAAGGCTGACCCGAAAGGCGCAACCGGGACCTATCCGACACCCGGGCGGGACCGGTCCGGCGCCCCGGAAGGGTGGATCGGCGGCGGATCAGCCCAGATCGGCGGCGGATCAGCCCAGTTCGAGGACGCGCGCGTGCAGGACCTGGCGCTGCTGGAGCGCGGCGCGGACGGCGCGGTGCAGACCGTCCTCCAGGTACAGGTCGCCCTGCCACTTCACGACGTGGGCGAAGAGGTCCCCGTAGAAGGTCGAATCCTCGGCGAGCAGCGTTTCGAGGTCGAGCTGGCCCTTGGTGGTCACAAGCTGGTCGAGCCGGACCGGGCGCGGGGCGACATCCGCCCACTGCCGGGTGGTTTCCCTGCCGTGGTCGGGGTACGGCCGCCTATTTCCGATGCGCTTGAAGATCACACGGAAAGCCTACCGGGCAGGGGCCTGCGGGCGCAGCCTTGCTATGACGGTGCAAAGGTGGCAAATAGTGCTATTTCGGGAGTGATATATGAGCCAGAGCACCGCCCCCGCGTCCCCTGCCGGCCAGATCGCCGCGGGGTACGCCTTCACCGGACCCGCGCTCGATCTGGGTGCCCTGCTCTGGGACGGGGCCTGCCTGCCGGAGCACCAGATCCGCATCCCGCTGTCGATGCTCAACCGGCACGGACTGGTCGCGGGCGCCACCGGAACCGGCAAGACCAAGACGCTGCAGCTCATCGCCGAGCAGCTGTCGGCCCATGGAGTTCCGGTCTTCCTGGCGGACATCAAGGGCGATGTCTCGGGCATCTCCGCGCCCGGCACGGCCAACGAGAAGATCGGGGAACGCGCCAAGGACGTGGCCCAGGAATGGGAGGCCACCGGATGCCCCAGCGAGTTCTACTCGCTGGGCGGGATCGGCCCCGGAATCCCGCTCCGGTCCACCGTGACGAGCTTCGGGCCGGTCCTGATGTCCAAGGTGCTCCAGCTCAACCAGACGCAGGAACAGTCGCTGGGGCTGATCTTCCACTACGCCGATACCAAGGGCCTGGAGCTGATCGACCTCAAGGACCTGCGGGCGGTGGTCGCGTTCCTCGTCTCGGACAAGGGAAAGCCCGAGCTCAAGGGCATCGGCGGACTCTCCACGGTCACCGCCGGAGTGATTCTGCGGGCGCTCACCGCCTTCGAGCAGCAGGGGGCCGCGGAATTCTTCGGCGAGCCCGAATTCGACACCAGTGAATTCCTCCGGACGGCGGCGGACGGGCGCGGACTGGTCTCCGTACTGGAGCTCCCGGCGGTCCAGGACAAACCGCAGCTGTTCTCCACTTTCCTGATGTGGCTGCTGGCGGACCTGTACTCGGACCTTCCGGAAGTCGGCGATCTGGAGAAGCCCAAGCTGGTCTTCTTCTTCGACGAGGCGCACCTGCTGTTCAACGGGGCCTCCAAAGCCTTCCTCGAGGCCATCACGCAGACGGTCCGGCTGATCCGTTCCAAGGGCGTCGGCGTCTTCTTCGTCACCCAGACCCCGAAGGACGTGCCGGCCGACGTGCTGGCGCAGCTCGGCAACCGGGTGCAGCACGCGCTGCGCGCCTTCACCCCGGACGACGCGAAGGCGCTGAAGGCGACGGTGAAGACCTTCCCGAACTCCGACTACGACCTGGAGGAGCTGCTGACCCGGCTCGGGACGGGTGAGGCGGTGATCACGGTGCTCAGCGAGAACGGCGCGCCGACGCCGGTGGCGGCGACCCGGCTGCGGGCCCCCCAGTCGCTGATGGCGCCGATCGACGCGGCCGCGCTGGACCAGGCGGTGAAGTCCTCGCTGCTCTACTCGCGGTACTCGGAGCCGGTCGACCGGGAATCGGCGTACGAGAAGATCAGCGCCGAGCAGGCGGCGGCGGAGGCGGAAGCCGAGGCGGCGGCGGCCGCGGCGGAGGCGGAGAAGCAGGCGAAGGCGGCCGCGAAGGCGGCTCCGAAGCCGGACCCCTCGCTGGCGGAGCAGGTGGTGGGCAGCGGGCTCTTCCGCTCCCTGGCCAGGTCGATCGGTACGCAGCTGGGCCGCGAGATCTCCCGGTCCATCTTCGGAACGGCCAGGCGGCGCCGCTGAACCTCACGGGGCGGCAGGGGGATTTCCGTACCGGGGGCCCCGCACGGCCTGCGAGACTCGGAGCATGCGGACCGAACTCACGGACACGACCTCCAGCAAGGTCAACCGGGCCCTGCTCGACGCGCGGCGAGCCGTCGGAAGCCCCACGATGGGGCTCGTGCTCAACCTCCTCGTCGCCACCGACGAGGAGAACGCCTACGACGCCCTGCGCGCGGCCTCCGAGGCCTCGCGCGAGCACCCCTGCCGGATCATCGTGGTGATCAAGCGCAGCGCGCGCGGCTCGCACCGGCTGCGGCCCAACCGGCTCGACGCCGAGCTGCGGGTCGGCTCCGACGCCGGTTCCGGGGAGATCGTGCTGCTCCGGCTGCACGGGACGCTCACCGAGCACGCGGGCTCCGTGGTGCTCCCGCTGCTGGTGCCGGACGCGCCCGTGGTGGCCTGGTGGCCCGCCGAGGCCCCGGTCGCGCCGGCCCGCGACCCGCTCGGCGCCCTCGCGCAGCGCAGGATCACCGACGCCGAGGCAGCCGCCGACCCGGTCGCCGCGCTCGACGTCCGGGGCGGCGCCTACGAGCCCGGGGACACCGACCTCGCCTGGACCCGGCTCACCCCGTGGCGCTCGCTGCTGGCCGCCGCCCTGGACCAGAAGCCGCTCCCGGTGACGGGCGCGGCCGTGGAGAGCGAGCCCGGCAATGCGAGCTCCGAGCTGCTGGCCCGCTGGCTGGAGGACCGGCTCGGCGTGCCCGTGGAGCGGGTGGCTACCGACGGCCCGGTCATCACCCGGGTCCGGCTGACGACCACGGCCGGGGAGATCCGCGTGGACCGCCCGGACGGGGTCCTGGCGACCCTGCTCCTGCCGGGCAGCCCCGACCGCAAGGTGGCGCTGAAGATCCGCAGCAGCGCCGAGCTCATAGCGGAGGAACTGCGACGGCTCGATGCCGACGAGGTCTACGCTTCGGCGCTGCGCTTCAGGCGGCCGGCCCAGGCGTCGCTCTCCGCGTAGTGGTTGTCGTAGACCGGCTGGCTGTCGATGATGTCCTGCACCGTGGCCTCGCCGGCCCGGACCCGGCCGAGCAGCCGGTAGTAGTCGAAGCGGCCCATGCCGGGGGTGAAGCCGACGAAGACCTCGGCGGTGGAGTCCGCGGCCGGGGCGAAGGCGTGCTTCACGCCCGGCGGCACGGCGAGGAAGTCGCCCTTGGACAGGGTGTGTATCTCGTCGCCGAGCAGGACGTCGAGCCTGCCGTCCGTGACGTGGAAGAACTCGGTCGCCTTGGTGTGGAAGTGCACCGGGGCACCCGCCGCGCCGGCCTCGAAGGTGGCCGTGTTGCAGGTGAGCTCTGCCGTGTCCGTGAGCAGGGTGATCAGGCTGCCGGGGCCATCGGAGATGATCTCGGCAGTGGCGGCGCGCGTCAGGTTCTCAGTCATGATCACGAGCTTAGGGGCAGGGTCTGACAATGCGCGGGCCACTCGCCCGAAGGGTCAATTCCGCTTACTGGAACCGCTGGTGGACGCTTTCTCGGCCTTCGCGGCGGCCTTCGCCTCCTGCTTGTGCGCCCGCACCTTGGCCAGCGACTCCGGGCCGGTGATGTCGGCCGCCGACCGGTAGACGTTCGCCGGTCCGTACCCGCCGGCCGCCTCGCGCCAGCCGCGCGGCCGCACCCCGAACCGCTTGCCGAGCAGCGCCAGGAAGATCTGCGCCTTCTGCTCCCCGAAGCCGGGCAGCGCCCGCAGCCGCGCCAGCAGCTCGGCGCCGGTCCCCACGCCGGTCCACACCATCGCCGCGTCCCCTTCGTAGTGCTCCACCAGGTACGCGCACAGCTGCTGCACCCGCTTCGCCATCGAGCCCGGGTAGCGGTGCACGGCCGGCTTCTCGGAGAGCGAGGCGGCGAAGGCCTCCGGGTCGTAGGCGGCGATCGCGTGCGCGTCCAGGTCGTCGGAGCCGAGGCGCCGGGCGATCGTGTAGGGCCCAGACAATTCCGTGTACGTTCCGCGTGTTACAGCAAGTCGTGTTGTGATTACGGAGCGTCCCTGTGGTCGATGAGTGGCAGCTGTTCTGGAGCGACAGAGGCGGCGAGTTCGCGGATCTGGCGATGGTCGGTGCTGATGACCTGGAAGAGCGTGAGCGGCGGTTGGGGATCCGGCAGCGGCAGCCGATCCTGGTCTCTCCCGAGGGCCGTGTAGACGCCCGGTTGAGCGAGTTCTTTCGCCGCCCGCCGTTCGTGGGGAAGGCGCCGGGTACGCAGGAGTCGTACGCGCTGGACTACCGCTTGTTCTTCACGTTCCTGTGGCGGTCGGGCCTGACCTGGGACCGCGCGACTGCGGAGGACCTGGAGGACTGGGAGGACTGGCGGCTTCGCGCCGAGGCCAACGACGCTCCGATCGGGGGCGCGAAGTGGGGGCGGGAGCTCGCGGCCCTGCGGCTGCTCTACGACTGGGCAACGGCACGGGGATACGTCGTCGTGAGCCCGGTGCGTCTGCGCTCAGTCCGTACACGGGACGGCGCGATGTCGGAGGTCCCCGAGCTGGCCCCGGCCGATGTCCGGACGTCGGACGTGAAGTGGCTGACGCCGAGGGCCTGGAAGCTGTGGCGGGATGTCGGCCTGCGGGGGATGCTGCCGGACGGGACGGAGGATCCGGCCTGGCGGGGCCGCAACGACGGACGGGACGCGGCGTTCGCCGACCTGCTCTACGGCAGCGGACTGCGACGCCGGGAGGCCGGGACGCTGCTGGTGCCCGAGCTGCCCCGGCTCGGCGATCAGCGGTTCTACGCGGCGCGTTTGGCGACCGCAGCGGCCAAACGCGCTGGCCGCCACTTCTACGTCAGCCACGCCAGCCTGCGGACGGTGAGCGACTACCGGCTGTCCACGCGGGCGTTCGCGGTACGCCGGGCCCAGGAAGCGGGCTCCTATGAACGGCTGGGAGGGGTTCGGGTCATCGAGGAGGTCACCCGGCGGGGTGAAGTTCGCTGGAGTGCACCGGGCGGCCGAGCGGGGCGGGTCGGGCTGAATGAACTCGACGACCGGCAGCGGTTGAGGCTGTTCGTCCGCGGACCGCAGGGCCTGGAGCCGGCGATGCTGTGGCTGACCGAGTCCGGTATGCCCCGCCGCTACCGGGGCTGGAGCAATCTGTTCGCCCGGGCCAACCGACGATGCGAGGCCCTGAGCCTGGAGCTGTTCGCCACGCCCCACATGGCCCGGCACTCGTTCGCGCTGCGCATGCTGGTGTCGCTGCATTACGCGATGGACCGCCGAATGGGGCTCAGCCCCGACCAGCGGCGCCACTACGAGGAGATCTACGGCGGCGTCTGGTCGATGGTCAAGGACCTGCTCGGGCACCGCTGGGAGGAGACCACCCGTGCGATCTACCTGGAACCGGTCCGCGGTCTGCAACTCGAAAGCCTGCTCACGGGCCGGGACGACAGCGAGACCACCGAGCTGCTGGCGTTGATCGCCGAACGCACCGGGCTGGTCCTCGACGTTCCCGGGGCCGTGGCGTGAGCGGTCGGGGACGGCGGGCCGCGTTGCCGGCCCAGCGGCATCAGCGTCCACCGAACGTGTCGGCCGACGGCCTGGCCGTTCACGCGCGGGGACCGCACGGGGAAGACCTGGGCCTGTTCGACTTCGGTCAGTGTCCCGGCTCGGAGGATCTCCGCCGTGAACTGGTGGCGGCTTTCGGTAAGTTGGCCGGGAAGGAGTGGAACGCGGCGGCGACCTTGCAGAGCCGGGCCAAACTGATGCGGCACTTCCTGCGGTGGGCCGCGGACCGCACCCCACCCGTCACCGGGGTCGGGCAGCTCACGCCCGCCGTCTGGAATGACTGGATCCTGCCAGGCGACTACCGGTGGAGGCTGAAGCGGCTGTTGCTCGCGGTGGAGTCACTGCCGCCGGCCACAAGTGCGGCTCTGAAGCTCTTCCGCGGTGGCGCCCCACGGCCCGGACCGGCCCGGACGTACTCCGAGGAGGAGTTCAGCGCGATCAAGGCTGCCGCGGCCCGCACCCTGCGCATCGCGCAACTGCGGATCGAGGAGAACACCGGGCTGCTGGAGCGGTGGCGGGCCGGACAGATCACGCCGGACTGCGCTGAGGAACAGCTGGCGGAAGTGCTGGACGGGCTCAGCCGGAACGGCTACCTGCCCTGGCAGCCTTCGGCCCGCGGCCACCGCCACCTGCACGAGCCGGTTCGCACCGTCGTGCACCGCGCTGGCGGTGCGGCGGCGATGACGGCCCGACTGTTCCCCACCTGCGCAGAGATGGGCGCCGCCGCCGTCCTGTTGATCTGCCACGAGGGATGGAACCTCTCCGTCCTCCAGAAGATGCGGATCCCCGGCCATTCGCCGAACGCGGACGCCACGGACGGCGCCGAAGTGATCCACAGGATCGCGACTGACAAGCCCCGTCGCGGGGCACGCCGGCGGCACGCCAGCAACAACCTGGTGGACCTCGGCGAAGGCACCGCCGGCCGGGTCGTCCGCCGGATCCTCCGCATCACCCAGCCTCTCCGGAACTTGCTGGAGAGCCTGGGCATACCGGACGACCGGCTGCTGTTGGCCTGGTCGCAAGACGGGCTGATCCAGGCAGACAACTGGGACGGGCAGACCCTGCCCTACTTCATCCGCGCATGGGCCGAGGGCCTCGACCTGACCCACGACGGCCGTCCGCTTTCCGCGCAGGCCCTGCGCAACACCGCGCAAGGCATCTACGGACGCCCCCGGAACAACACCCAGCGCACGCATGACGACGTCTACCTCATGCGCAACCCGGACATCCGCGAGGCATCCGCCGACGTGGTGGCCGCCGGCCTGCACGCGGCTGTCGATCACGCGTATGCACAGGTCGGGATGCGAGTCGTGGCATCCAGTCCGGACGGGGAGAGCGCGGAGGCGGTGGCGTCTGCCTCGGGGCTGACACCGGCCGTGGCCTTCGACATCCTCGGCGGCCGACTCGACACGGCGGTAGCCGCCTGCACCGACTTCGAACACAGCCCGTTCACCCCGTCCGGGCCCTGCGCGGTGTCGTTCCTGATGTGCTTCGCCTGCCCCAACGCGGTGGCCACCAGCCGGCACCTGCCACGGATCACCTATCTGCACCAAGGGCTCGCCGCGATCCGCACCACGGTCACGCCCGAGATCTGGGCCGCCGACTGGGCAGAGCACTTCGCCCGCGTCTCCGCGCTGGTGGAGGACCACACCACCGAACACAGCCGCCGGCGGTTCCTTGCGGAGCTGACGGACGACGACCACGCCCTGATCGACCGCATGATGGAAAGACGCCTCGACCCGTGACTCACCCGCTGCTTGAACACAACAACGCGCTGGTCAACCCCGCGCCGAACACCCCTGTCTTCACGCTGGACCGGGCCCGGCCGGGAGCCACGGACGCTGACGTTCCTCGCTTCGCCGACCCCATCTGGAACCTGGCGGCGCTCCGTCACGGCGAGGCGACGACGACCCTCAGCATCGTCTGGGAGAACTTCCCAGTGCCCTTGCGTCCCGCCTTCATGCGGGCGGCCTGGGCTCTGCTTAACCTCCCCACCCCGCTACCACTGATGGCCGACTCCCGGGCTGCCACCCGGGAACATCCGGCCGCCGCCACCCTCACACGGGGGATCAGAACCTGGAGCTATTTCGCCCGCTGGCTGGAGTCTCGATCGGTCCGCTCACTGGACGAGATCACACGCGACCTCATGACGGAGTACGCGGCCGAGCGTGGTGCACTGGGGACCTGCCGCACGGTGATCGTCCATGAGCTGTTCTCGATCACCCGGCTCTGGGCCTTCGCGCCGTTCCTACTGCCCGAGGACCGCATCCCCATGCCGCCCTGGGAAGACGCAGAAGTCGGCGGGACCGGCGCCTATGCCGACGGACTCAGGCAGTGGCAGCAACGTGGTGAGAACACCACCGCCCCCATCCATCCCTCGGTCGTGTCACCGCTGCTGGTCTGGGCCCTTCGCATGGTCACCGACTTTGCCCCCGACATCCTCTCCGCTCGCGGGGAGATGCGCCGGCTCCTCGACAACGCCTCCAGCCGCGCTGAACCCGGCGGCCGGGACAAGATCCGCACTTACTTCCGGCGCCTCGAAGAAACCGGCGAGCCTGCCCCTGGTTTCAACAGCCCCCGGATCAAGACTCTCCAGCAAGCCCACCGGCACCGAACGGGATCGCCACCGCCCCCGCTGCCGAGTCACAACCAGTACATTGCCGGCCTGCTCGGTGTGTCCGTGGGCCAGGTCAACCAGTTGGTCAGGTCCTGCTTGCGGGATTCCGACCGACTCACGACTGGGGACGGCGCCCCGCTGGCCACCGAGATCACTGGCAGCCTCGACGGCCGCCCGTGGCGCGGTCTGATCGACTTCGAAGAGGTCCAAGACCTGGCGGAACACCTGATGACCGCCGCTCTGATCGTCATCGCGTACCTCTCCGGCATCCGGCCCCAAGAGGTTCTGCAACTCCAACGGGGCTGCTGCACCACCGAACACCGCTCAGACGGGACCATTCGCCACCGTATTACCGGGCGCCACTTCAAGACCGTCACCGACAGCCGCGGGAACCAGATTCCTCAAGGCGCCCTGCGTGCTCATCCGTGGACCGTCATCGCTCCCGTTCAACAAGCTGTCACCGTGCTCGAAGACCTGACGGACGGCGAGCTGTTGTTCCCCCGATCACTCTCCAAGTGCCACAAACCCCGCACCTACCTCGGCTCAGCGCTGACGCCGGCCCTGGCCATCGCCCGTATCCGCCGGTTCTCCGCTTGGTCCAACGAGCTCGCCCGACACCACGGACGCGACCACGAAGCCATTCCGGACGATCCTGAGGGCGCCGTCACCCTGCGACGCTTCCGCCGCACGATCGCTTGGTTCATCGTCCGCCGCCCCTCCGGCCGCATCGCCCTGGGCATCCAGTACGGCCACCTGAGCGCATCGCTCGCGGACGGATACGGGGGCCGCTCGACTACGGACATGCTCCAGCTCCTGGACCTGGAACAAGCCCTGGCTACGGCGGAAACCCTTGCTACGGCAGCCGAACGTCTCACCTCCGGCGAAGGAGTTAGCGGCCCCGCGGTCGGCCGCTACATCACCGCAGCCAGCGAATTCCAGACCACCTACGCAGGCGGATTCCTCAGCAAGCGGCAGCACAAGGCCCTCATCGCAAACCCCCACCTTCAGGTCTTCGACCACCCGGAATCGTTCCTGACCTGCAACTACGACCCCCACGCGGCACTCTGCAACCCCGCACGCGGGGGAGCCGACGCCACGACCCAGCGCACCCCGAGTCACAGCCGCTGCCGCAGCGCCTGCCCGAACATCTCCCGTACCGACACCCACATGGACCTGGCTGCGAAAGAGATTGAGCAGCTCAGTGCCGAAATCAGTGACGGACTCCTGCCACACCCCATCCGACAGCGCCTCCAGCAACGACAGCAAGCGCTCGATGCCCTGATCGAGGCGCACCGGTCCACCCGCACCACCACCGGAGAAGGCGCCCATGTCTGACACCACCACGGCGCCGGCGCTTGCCGAGACCATCGGCGCCGCCCTCGCCATCGCTGCCGACACCGCATCCGGGGGGAACGCCGAGGATCGCAAGGAGATCCGCGCGATCACCGACGCCATGATCCGACTCCTGGCCGGTGTCCCTCTGCACTCCGACGGTCAGTTGACCGTCAAGTCGTTGGCCGCTGAATCGCAGCTCAAGCGCCACAAACTCACACACAAGCACACCGGGCTTAAGGATCTCTTCTATGCCCTCGTCCGTTCCCAGGACCACCGGCCACAGATCGCACAAGATCTCAAAGAGGACAACGACCGGCTCCGAGGACAGATGGCGTCCCTCCGGGAGGACCACCGAAAACTCAAGGAGCGGCTCGCCACCTTCGCCAGAGTCATCCACGTCCTGGAGGTCGAGAACCACCAGCTGCGGCAAGCACAGCCGGGCGGCGTTGTGCGGGCCTTCCCCGAACGCCAGCAGTAGGACATTCTCTCGGATGATCTGATCGAGCTGCTGTTGCCAGATCGAACGCTGAAGTGGGGCGTGCGGTAGGCCGGATCACCGGAAGGTGATCGACACCCGCCCTGAAGTGCGTACTCGCCCCCGTAGCGCCCCGTCCCCTGTATTACAGGCTCGCTGCCACGGCCGCCCCGGGCTCAGGTGGATGCTGGTCCCTCCGCCACATGTGGTGTCACGGTGCGTGCAGGATGCGCGCGAACCCAGTGTCGGGCCCCCAACCTGCGCATATTATGCGCCGTCAGACGTGATTCGGAGGGGGCCGTCGTGCCAGCGGACGAAAAGCAGCAGGAAGAGTCGGAGTTCGAGACCGAAGTCCTGCGGGTATCCAGGGCGCTCTTCGCCCCGGAGAACGAGTTCCAGGGGTCTACCTACATCGGCACTGCCGAACGTGACGGTGTCTTCGTCGGACCGGACTCAGTGACGATTGTCGAGTGCACGGTCTCCCGGCGAAAGGACAAGGCGGAGAAGGACGGCAGGAAGCTCCACGAGGCCTGCCTGGCTATGGTCCGCAAGTACCCGTTCAAGTCCGTCAAGGGCTTCTTCGTCACACGCGAGGAACCCACCGCCGATCAGCGCATGGTCATCAAGGGGTTTGGTCCGCCCCTGATCGCGTGCAGCTTCGCCCAGCTGCGGAGCCAGCTAGTCGACTCCCTGCGGTACCTCGAGCTGCGTATCTCCTACCCCTTCGGCAGCGCGCGCGAGCCAAGCAGCGGCGACCATGCGGACCTCAAGCCCTACGTCGCCGTCGACCCGGTGGAGAGTGGGACTGGTGAGCCGTACTCGGTCGCTCAGGTGGCCCAGCAGGTGAAGGACGGCAGGTCTGTCCTCCTGTACGGCGACTACGGGGCCGGCAAGAGTATGTTTCTGCGTGAGTTGTACCAGCGCCTCGCCAAGGCTCATCGCGCGAACGCGTTCCGGCCCTTCCCTATCCTCCTCAACCTGCGCGATCACCAGGGCCAGGTCTATCCTGTCGAAGCATTGGAACGCCACGCCCGCTCCATTGGGTTCCATTCGCCCTCGCAGTTGGTCCGAGCGTGGCGCTCGGGCGACGTGACGCTCATTCTTGACGGCTTCGACGAGATCGCGACACCCGGCTGGATCGGCAAGACGTCGGCGATGCGCGACATTCGCCGGCGGTCCGTGGAACTGGTGCGCAGGTTCTGCCAGGAATCGCGCTCCTCGACCTCCGTCGTCCTCGCGGGGCGGGCGCACTTCTTCGACAGCGAACGTGAGATGCGCACTGCACTGGGCGCCCGCACAGAATCCCTCTTCCTGATGGCGGGCGAGCCGACCGAGGAGCAGGCGAAGAAGATACTCGATGCCTACGGATGGCACGACGCTCTCCCGGACTGGCTGCCCTCGCGCCCTCTCCTCCTGAGCTACCTGGGCTCGTCGAGTGCCCTCCAGGGGTCCATCGAGGGGACGTTCGGCCGCTCGGCGGGTGAGGGCTGGCACATGATGCTGGACCGCATCGCTGAGCGGGAGGCAAGCATGGAGGTGGGGGTGGACGGTTTCACCGTCCGCAAGGTGTTGGAACGGCTCGCCACCCAGGCGCGGCGCTCCACGGACGGGCTGGGGCCCATCTCGCAGGACGAGCTGACCTCCGTCTTCCAGTCCGTGTGTGGTTACGCCCCGGATGAGGGTTCCTACCAGCTCCTGCAACGGCTCCCCGGGCTCGGGGCCATGGACAGCGTCGACGGTTCCCGGCGCTTCGTCGACGTCTCCCTCGCCGACGCCGCCCGCGCGGGCGACGTCGTGACCTGCGTTCTCGAACCGAACACGGAGATGCCGCTATTGGAGATGACGGGCAGCGTCGCCTGCCTGGATGAGGTCGGCATCGACGTGACCGCCGTGCGGCTGGAGCAGGAGACCACCGCGAGTTCGGGGCGCGCCTACTCGTCCGCCAACGCCCTCCAGCGCCGGGGGGTCTCAGATGCCGTCATCGCGGACATCACCCGGGTCGCCACGCGACTCTGGCCCGGGGAAGCGCCTCGCACGCCGATCTCCCTGCACGAGATCGAGCTTCGCAGCTTCTCGTTGACCGCCGACGCCAAGGGCTATGACTGGCTTAGCTTCCACGACTGCGTGATCCAGGAACTGGACTTCACCGACCACGACGGATACGCGCTCCCGCACTTCCAGAACTGCCTCATCGGGCAGATGACGGGGGTGGCCGGTTGGTCGGCGCTCCAGGAGGGCCGCTTCGTTGACTGTGAGGTGGCCCAGTTCGACGCGCAGATGTCGACAGCCAAGGGCATTCTCGCCCTGAAGACGACACCGATGAACAAGGTCCTGCTCACGATATTGAAGAAGATCTACGCCCAGCGAGGCACGGGGCGGAAGGAGTCCGCGCTCTTCCGCGGACTGGACGCCAAGCACCGGGAGCTCGTCCCGGAGGCGGTGCAGCGGCTCACCGGGGAGGGACTAGTCACCTCCGCCCGGTCCAGCGGCACCAAGATCTACCTCCCGGTTCGGGGCATGGCGAGCCGGGTCCGGCGCATCCTCCAGGCTCCTCAGTCGAGCGCCGACAGCATCCTCGAGTAGGCGGTCTTTCGTTCAGAGAAGTCGGCAGAGGTCCGTACAACTGGCTGCGTCCAGGTGCCGTAGACGGCACCTGGACCGGGTGCTGACCGCGGCCGGCCCAGGCCGACGACGAGAGTCTGGATTAGGCCGTCTCGGTGGACTCCACGATCGTGCACGCCCACCAGCACGCGGTCGGGGCCCGCAAAAGGGCCCCGACTGGCGAGTCGGATGACCATGCCATCGGACGATTCCGCGGCGGGCTGACACGAGAACGCCGAGCATCGACTACTTACGCAACACGCCCAGAGTGGACACGGAACGAGAACGCCCATTCCATGGGTACCTGCTGGTCCAGCAGCATCCCGACCAGCGCGGCGAGCGGGCTGCGGCCCAGCAGCGCGTCGGCCTCCGGCTGCTGGGCGAGCCGGATGGGGACGGCTGATTCCCTGGGGTTCTTGTCGTTCTTGTCGTTCCTGTCGATCGTGTTGTTCCTGTCGTCCATGACTCCAGGGTCCCGCGCGGCGGTGCTCCCCGCGCGATTGTCAGACCCCGCGCCTAGCGTGAGTACCGAGACGGGTCACGTCGTACACGACACAGGAGTCGATCGATCATGACTGAGTTCACGGAAGGCGCGCCCTGCTGGGCGGACGCGATGTTCTCCGACCTGGAGGGCGCGAAGACCTTCTACGCCGACGTGCTCGGATGGACCTTCGGAGAGTCCAGCACCGAGTACGGCAACTACACGCAGGCCTACTCCGACGGCAAGGCCGTCGCGGCCATCGTGCCGCCGATGCCGGGGGCGGAGGGCCATTCGCAATGGTGTCTCTACCTCGCCTCGTCCGACGCGGCGGCCACGGCCGCGAAGATCAAGGCGGCCGGCGGCGAGCTCCTCATGGAGCCGATGCAGGTCGGCTCCTTCGGCACGATGGCCATCGCCAAGGAGCCGGGCGGCGCCGTCTTCGGCGTCTGGCAGCCGGGCGACCACAAGGGCTTCGAGAAGACCGGCGAGGCGGGCGCGTACTGCTGGGCCGAGTTCTTCTCGCGCGACGTGGCCAAGACGGACGCGTTCCTCCCGCAGGTCTTCCCGTACGAGAGCCAGCAGATGGACGCCGGCGACGACCCGGAGATGGCCGGGATGGACTTCAAGGTCTTCAGCCTGGGCGGCCCGGAGAACCCGGTGCTGGGCCGGATGAACATGGGTGCCGACTTCCCGCCGGGGATGCCCTCGTACGTCCAGGTCTACTTCGCGGTCCCGGACTGCGACGAGGCGGTCGCGAAGACCCAGGCCCACGGCGGCAAGCTGCACTTCGGCCCGATGGACAGCCCCTTCGGCCGCTTCGCGGCGGTGACGGACCCGCAGGGTGCGGCGTTCGCGGTGATCGACGTGGAGAAGACGGTCGGCGAGATGCCGAACTTCGCCTGACGGGCGGTGCGACGGCGGTGAGGGAGCGGTGCGGGAGCGGTGCGGGGGCCCCGCCCCCGCACCCTCGTGCGTCCTACGCGGCGAAGCCGAGGGCGAAGGCGGCGACGACCGGGGCCATGTAGATCACCGGGAAGGGGGCGTGGGCGTAGGCCCGGGCCCGGACCACGGTGATCACGGCGCCGGTGTAGTAGAGGACCAGGCCGATGCCGGCGGCGACGCCGACGGCCGGGACGAAGAGGCCGGCCAGCAGGCCCAGCGCCCCGGCGGCCTTGGCCGCGCCGAGCGGGGTCCACCACGCCTGGGGGACCTTGTACTGCTCCATGGCCTCCACCACCCAGGGGGCGCGGCGCAGGAGCGAGTACCCCGAGAAGCCCGACATGGCGGCGGCGAGTACGGCGACGACGGTGGCGGCGATGTCCATGAGGGGCTCCTCGGCAGGCGGTGCGGGCGGTTTTTTGTTCCTCACCGCACTGACCCGCGCCACCGCACGGGTGTGACAGGAACCCCGAAGATTTTTTTATCGGCGCATCGGCCAGCCGCCCGAGTGGTTTCGGGTGGCGGATGCGACGGGTCGAACGCAAGTCGACGCAAGGCCGCCTAGCGTCGATCTTGAACCGAACTGTCTACGTAAGAGGTCGAACCACCCATGAGCCTGAGCATCCGCAACCAGATCGCCGGCACCGTCACCTCCGTCACCTCGGGCGAGGCCATGACGACGGTCAAGGTCCGCCTGGAAGGTGGCCAGGACATCACCGCCGCGATCACCACCGATGCCGCCAAGGACCTCGGCCTCGCCGCGGGCTCCTCCGTCAAGGCGCTGGTCAAGGCCACCGAGGTCGCCCTGGCCACCGGCGCCGTCGACGGCATCTCCATCCGCAACCAGATCGCCGGCACCGTCGCGGACATCGCCACCGGCGGCGCCATGGCGTCCGTCAAGGTGGACGTGAACGGCGGCGGCCTGACCGCCGCCATCACCAAGGACGCCGTCGAGGCGCTCGGCCTGGCCGCCGGGTCCTCGGTCGTCGCGCTGATCAAGTCGACCGAGATCTCCCTCGCGACGGTCTGACCCGACAGCGGTCCTAGGGCCGGGGCGGCCGCCCCGGCCCTACAGCCCCAGGCTCGGCGGAGACAGCGCGCCGAACCACACGTGCGTGACGGCGCTGACGTAGCGCGCCCCGCACCGGTCCGAAGGGACCACCAGCTGCGCACCCGCCTCGTCGAGGTCTTCGCCGTCGAGGCGGGTCGCCAGCAGCACCGGGCTCGCGCCGAAGTCGGGGTCCAACTCGGCCCAGGACAGCATCGAATGGTGGCCGTCCCCGCCGGTCACGGCGAGCAGGAACCGCGAACGGTCCTTGCGGCGGCGGGCGTCGAAGGCCGGGCCGGCGTCCGAGATGACCTCCCGGAGCAACGGGCCCTCGAACACGTGGTGCTGCGGACCGTTCGTCGCGCAGTCGAACGTGACCGCGGCCCGGCGCTGTGCCCAGTCCCGCAGATCCGCGACGCTGAGCGTCGCCGGGTGGTCCAGGTCTCCGTGCAGCATGAGTTTGGCCATGAGTCACTCATGCCCGGCCCGCCGCCCTCCGGAACCTCGTCTGCGAGGTTGGGAGGTTGATATGAGCCGCATCTGTGCATGCAATAGTCGCTTCTGCCTGGCAGATTCAGATTCACCATCACGAGGGGCAGGGTCGGCCGCCGGCTTCGTGGATCTTCTGCCAGACGACGTCCCGCGTCACCGGCAGCTCCGTGAAGCGGATCCCCGTCGCGTCGCGCAGCGCGTTGGCGAAGGCGGGGGCCACCGGGTTGAAGGGGCTCTCGGACATCGACTTGGCGCCGAGGGGGCCGATCGCGTCGGAGGTCTCCATGAAGTGGACCTCCGTACGCGGGACATCGGCGTACTGCGGGAGGCGGTAGCGGCGGAAGGCGGCCGTGGTGACCTCCCCGCGCTCGTCCACCCGTACGGTCTCGAAGAGGGTGGCGCCCAGGGCCTGGGCGACTCCGCCCTCGACCTGGCCCCGGCACTGCATCGGGTTCATGACCTTGCCCGCGTCCGCCGCGTGGACGCTGCGCAGGATCTTCATCTCGCCCGTGCCGGGATCGACGGCGATCCGGAACCACTGGGCGTTGAAGGCCACCGAGCGCGGGGAGCCGCCCCAGTGGCCGTCGGCGGCGATCTCCTCCAGCTTCCCCTTGTCGTACGCGGCCTCGTACAGCTCCTTGAGGGTGACGACCCGGCCCGCGCAGTCGAAGGCTTCGGCGGACAGCTTGCACAGGTGCCGGGCCACGCCCGTGTGGCGGGCGGCGAAGGTTTTGAGGCGCTCGGCGAGGGAGTCGGCGGCCAGCAAGACCGCCTTGCCCGCCACCACCGTGCCGGCCGAGCCGAAGGCGCCGGTGTCGTGCCGGACCACGTCCGTGTCCGACTGGCGGACCGTGATCCGGTCGACCGTGGTGTTCAGGGCGCCGGCGGTGATCTGCTTGTGGACGGTGGTGGTGCCGTTGCCGAACTCGGCCGTGCCCACCGCGATGTCGTACGTCCCGTCCCGCAGCAGGCTGATCCGGGCGTCGGCGTAGTGACCGCCGGGCGGGCCGGTCGCGATCATCGCGACCGCCGTGCCCTGCCCCGTGAGCCAGCCCTCGGGAACGTCCTCGTGGCTGCGGTCCTCGGCGATGGCCTTGCGGACGACGTCCATGCACTGCTTCATGCCGTACGAGGCGATGAAGAGGTCCTCCTCGTGGCCGATCGGGGTCACCATGTGGTCGCCGGGGCCGATGACGTTCTTCTCGCGCAGGACGAGCGGGTCGATGCCGAGCCGGACGGCGAGCTCGTCCATCACCGATTCGAGGGCGAACAGGACCTGGCCCAGGCCGTAGCCGCGGAAGGCGCCCGCGGGCACGGCGTTGGTGTAGACGGAGTAGGCCTCGACCTGCTTGTTCGGGGCCTTGTAGACGGCGAAGGACTCGCCGACGCTGTGGAACATGACGGCCGGGCCGTGGTTCCCGTAGGCGCCGGTGTTGGAGACGACCCGGATGCGGAGCGCGGTGAGGGTGCCGTCGGCCTTGGCGCCGATCTTGATGGTGATCTTGAAGGGGTGGCGGGTGGTGGCTCCGTAGAACTGCTCGGCCCGGGTGAATTCGAGTTTCACCGGGCGCCGCAGTTTCAGGGCCGCGAGGACCACGATGTCCTCGGTGAGCATCTCCTGCTTGCCGCCGAACCCGCCGCCCACGCGGCCCGCGACGACGCGGACCTCGTCCTCGTTCAGGTCGTAGAGGGCGCACAGGGCCCGCCGGGTCAGGAACGGTGCCTGGGTGGAGGAGCGGACGGTGATGCGTTCGCCCGGGGAGCCGTCCTCCTTGGGCTCGAAGTACGCGACGCTGCCGTGGGTTTCCAGGCTGGCGTGCTGCACGCGCTGGGTCTGAAAGGTCTCCTCGTGGACGACATCGGCTTCCGCGTACCCCTTCTCCATGTCGCCGAGGGTGTTGTGGACCTCCCCGCACACGTTGTTCTCGGCGCGGAAGATGCCCGACTCGGGTCCCTTGGGGTGGATGACCGGGGCGCCCGGGAGCATGGCCTCCTCCGGGTCGATGACGTACGGCAGTTCCTCGTACGTGACCACCACGCGGCGGCAGCCCTCCTCGGCGGCCTGCTCGGAGTCGGCGACGACAGCCGCCACGCGCTGGCCGGCGAAGCGGACCACGTCGTCCAGGACCCGGGTGTCCATCGGGTCCTCGGTCGGGTGCTCGTGCCGGGCCGAGGAGTACAGCCGGTCAGGGGCGTCGTGGTGGGTGAGGACGGCATGCACGCCCGGCACCTGGAGGGCGTCGCGGGTGTCGATGGCGACGATGCGGGCGTGCGGGTGCGGGGAGCGCAGCAGCTTCATGTGGAGCAGACCGGGCACGGCGACGTCGAAGGTGTAGCGGGCGGTGCCGGTGACGACCTGGGGTCCGGCGGGGGCCCCGAGGCTCTTGCCGACGGCCTGGCCCGCCTCGGGGGTTTCGACGTGCTGCACGCCGCGTACGGCGTCCTCGATGGCGCGGTATCCCGTGCAGCGGCAGATGTTGCCCTTGAAGGCGCGGGGGAGGTCCTCCAGCTTGCCGTCGTCGTGGGCGGTGCCCCGCTCCGCCTGGAGGGCGGAGGTGGTCATCAGGAACCCGGCGGTGCAGAAGCCGCACTGGAAGCCCTGGGCGTCGAGGAACTGCTGCTGGACGGGATGCAGTTCGCCGCCCGGCGAGCACAGTCCCTCGACGGTGGTGACGGAGCGGCCCTCGGCGCGGACGGCCGGGTAGAGGCAGCTGTGGACGGGCTGCCCGTCGACGTGGACCGTGCAGGCGCCGCAGTCGCCCTGGTCGCAGCCCTTCTTCACGCCGAACCAGCCGCGCTCGCGCAGGTAGGTGCGCAGGCACTGGCCGGAGCGGGGCTCCTCGGTGAAACGCTGCTTGTTGATGTCGATCTCGTAGCTCATCGGAAAGCCTCCTCGGAGTCGAGCTCGCGGCGGATCTCCTCGGCGAGGAGCAGCGCCATGTGCCGCCGCCAGGCGGGGAGTCCGTGGATGTCGTCGTACCACTCGTCGGGCCGGACGGTGTCGTCGATCGCCCGGCGCAGCTCGGCCGACGTGGGCGGCAGCGCGAACCAGAAGCGGAAGGGGCGGGTGGTGGCGGCCGAGACCGTGACGGCGAGGGAGCCGTCCCGGGGGTCGTGGGCACCGATGACGAGGGCGCCGGAGCGGCCGAGCCCGTAGAGGGAGGCCTGCCGGAAGGCGGTACGGGAGTCCAGGGCGCGGGCGGGCAGGCGGACGGAGCGCAGCAGTTCGCCGTCGCGCAGGTCCTTGACGCCGGCTCCGCGGATGAAGTCGGTGACGGGCAGACGGCGGGTGGCGCCGTCCTGGCCCTGGAGGAGGACGGTGCCGTCGAGGGCGGCGGTGAGGGAGATCATCGGGCCGGCGGGGAGGCCGTTGCAGAGGTTGCCGCCGACGGTCGCCATGTTCCAGATCTTGAAGCTGGCGAGGAAGGCGCGGCAGCACTGTTCGACGAGCGGCGCGGCCGTGGTGGGCAGGGTCCGGCCGAAGCGGGACAGCTCGGTGATGGTGCAGGTGGCGGCGATGTCGAGGGAGCCGTCGGGCTGCCAGGACAGGGGCGGCCAGCCCATCCGGGAGAGGTCGACGAGACGGCGGATGTGGGGCTGGGGCTCGGAGAAGAGGTACGTGCCGCCGCCGAGCCAGGCGTCACCCGGACGCCAGGGTTCGCGGCGGCGGGCGTCGCGTACGTCGAGCACCGTGTTGAGATCCATTTCCCGCCATCCTTTCGGTCGTCGGCTGGGCGATTCCGTCGGCCGGTTCAGTGAAACAACGGGCCGGGGGCGGGGACGACTGGTCCCCGGCACGGAAAACGGCGAGGGCGGACCGGATCTCCCTGGTGAATCATCCAAGAGGCTGTTCGAAGGGATGTCCTTGCATTTACCATGGCAAGCCTCATATTCGCCTCGCGATTGTGGGCTGCCACCCGCCGCAAGGAGTCCCCGCCATGCACGTCCTCGACCTGCTTCAGTCCGACAGCCTCGGCCTCACCCTGCTCTGGGGCGAGCAGTCCCTTCTCGGCCAGGAGGTCAGCGGGGTGACCGCCACCGACCTGGAGGACCCGGGCCGGTTCCTGGGTCCCGGAGAGCTCGTGCTCAGCGGCCTCGTGTGGTGGCGTCCGGGGGAATCGGCCGCCAGGACCGACCGCTTCGTCGCCGCCCTCGCCGACGCCGGGGCGCGGGCGCTGCTGGCCGGCGAGGAGACCCACGGAAAGGTGCCCGAGGAGCTCGTCGCCGCCTGCCGGGCCCACCGGATGCCGCTGGTGGCGGTGCCCGCGCGGACCAGCTTCCGGGCCGTGACCGAAGCGGTGTACCTGCGCCAGTGGGGCGACCTCAGCCGCCGCCCGACCCGGCACTTCGCGCTTCCCGAGAACGTGCGCAGCGAGCTCAGCGGGCTCCTGGAGGGCGGGGCGGGGCCGGCGGAGCTGCTGGACCGGGCGTGCGCGCACCTGGGCCGGCTGCCCTGCTACCTGCTGACCGCGAGCGGCCGTACGGTGGCCCGTACTCCCTCCGCGCCCGTGATCCCGGCTCAGCGGGCCGCCTCCGCCGCGAAGGGCGGGGTCTCACTGGGCGTCGAGGCCGAGAGCTCCCCGTACGACGCCTGGCTGCTGCACCTCCCGGACGCCGACGCCGCGCCGCCGCGGGTGCTCCACGAGATCGCCGAGGTGTTCGCGCAGTACCGCGACGGGGAGGCCCGCCGGGTCGCCGCGCACCGGGCGGCCGGGCGCGACCTGCTCGCCCTGGTGGCGGCCGAGGCCGAACCCGACCTCCTCGGCGCCGCGCTCCAAGCGGCCGGGCTGCCCGCGGGGGGCCCGTACCGCGTGGTGACGACGACCGACGGGGACGCGCTGGCGGAGGCGCTGGGGCACCTGGAGGGCGTCCGGTGGGCGGCGGGGCCGGGCGGGGCGGTGCTGTACGAGGGCCCTGACTGGGGTGCGGGCGGGAGCGCGGGCGGGAGCGCGGGCGGGGCCGGAGCCGCCGGCACCGCCGATCTCGCCGACCGGCTGCGTTCCGTATGGCCGCTGCTCCAGGCGTGCGCCGGCCCGGGGGCCGATCTGCGGCTCGGCGTGGGCGCGCGGGCGGCTACGGCCGACGGGCTACGCGCGTCACTGTGCCAGGCGCGCTTCGCGCTGACGGCGGCGGACGCGGTCGTCGCGGTCCGTGGGGTCGAGCAGCTGGACACCCTGACCGAACTGCTCTCGGGGGTCCCGCCGGAGGTGCGCGGGGTGTTCGGGGCGCGGACCCTGGGTTCGCTCGGGGACGGGATGCTGCGGGAGACCCTGGAGGTGTTCCTCGCGAACAACTGCTCGTGGACGCGTACGGCGGAGGCGCTCCACCTGCACGTGAACACGGTCCACTACCGGATCGAGCGGGTGGAGGCCCTGACCGGCCGCGACCTCTCGCGCCTCGACCACAAGCTGGACCTGTACGCGGCGCTGCACTGCTAGTACTCCAGCAGTACTTTGTGGCTTGACCTGGGGAAACGTCGAGCGGTGGGAGTGTAGCGGGCAGGTTGCCG
>NZ_JALGBX010000045.1 GCF_022808175.1 Streptomyces sp. AP-93
GCCGCCGACGGCGAGTCCGGGAAACGGTTCGGGAACGAGACGATCCGCGTCACCCCCGACGGCGAGATCAGCATCAAGCTCCCCGCCCCGCTCGCGCACCTGGCCAACAGTCGGCACGGGCGGTACGTACTGGCCTGCCGGATCTCGTTCGCACACCGGGGCGCGGAATGGGCAGAGCGCATCGAAGCGAGTCGGGCCGTGGCCTACCGCATCCACCTGGACGTCACACGCGGCCGCTGGTACCTGACCGCCTCCTGGCAACGCCCCACAGTTCAGACGGTCCCACTCGCCGCCGCGCGCGCGAACGGCATGGTCGGCGTCGATACCAACGCCGGCCATTTCGCCGCCTACCGGCTTGACCCGCACGGGAACCCCGTCGGTGATCCGCACCGCTTCCCCTACGACCTGTCCGACACCGCTGATCACCGTGACGCGCAGATCCGCCACGCCCTCACCACGCTGCTGCACTGGGCCAAGCAAGTGGGCGTCAGCGCCATCGCGATCGAGGACCTTGACTTCACCGCGGAGAAGACTCGGGAGAAGCACGGCCGCAGGAAACGGTTCCGGCAGTTGATCTCCGGCATCCCGACCGGCAAGCTCAAAGCCCGGCTCGTGTCGATGGCCGCCGAGCAGGGTCTCGCCGTCGTCGCGGTCGATCCCGCCTACACCTCCCGGTGGGGAGGCCGGCACTGGCAGAAGCCGCTGGCCACCCCGCGCCGAAAGATGTCCCGTCACGATGCCGCTGGTATCGCGATCGGGCGACGCGCCCTCGGGCACCCGATCCGGCGTCGGACGGCACCGCCCCCACACGACCAGAGTGATCGTGTGGGGCATCGGACCGCCCAGGCCGGACCAGGCACCCGTGGACGTGAGGGAAACCGCCCACCCGCAACGGACCACGCCCCCAGAGACGTGCCGCCGAGCGGGAAGAGAAAGCGGGGACCCAGCGCATCCAAAACCGTTCGGGATGCGCCCAGTAAGCGTGAATGGGTCCAGGACTCACTCCTGCACACTGGCTAGGAACGGTTCGGGCTGTCGGTGGGGGCCGGGGCCGGAGCCGTGGAGGGCGTGGTGCCGGTCATGCTCCCGCCACCCCCGCGTGGGTGCGGTGCACGGTCGCGGAAGCACCCACCTCGTCGAGGACGGCCCGGGCGAAGTCCGCGTACGGGATCCGGGCCCCGGCGTCGGCGGGGGCGAAGGCGTAGCCGCCCCCGGGCCCACTCCCGGGCCCCCGGGGACTACGAGGCCCCGGCGCGCCGGGTCGAGTACGCCCTCACTCCGCTCGGCCGGGGACTGCTGGGCCCCCTGGACGCGGCGTGCGCGTGGACGCGGGAGCACTGGGACGAACTGCTCGACGCCCAGGAGGCAGGGGCGGCGGGCCCGCCGGGCCCGCCGGGTGACAGCGGCTCGCGCTGATTTCTGGGCGGGCCCTCCCGGCGGGGTGGTCGTTGGGCAGGACATGATCCTCTGGTTGCTCAATCACCTCAGTACATTCCTTCTCGGCGTCCTCCTCGTCGGCGGCTTCGTCGCCCTCGCCATCGGCGGCAGCCTGGCCGCGCGCCGCCGCTTCCCGCACCTCGCGGACGGCGACCACAACGAGATGGTCGGGGTGGCCCTCGGAATGTTCGGCGCGATCTACGGCATCATCCTGGCCTTCGTCGTCGTCACCCTGTGGACGCAGCTGGAGAACACCCAGACCATCGTCGCGACCGAGGCCACCGACCTGGCCCTGGTCGTCCGCAGCGCGGAGGTCTTCCCGCCGGCCGAACGCGCCCGCGTGGACCGGGCGGTGAGCGACTACGTCCACGCCGTCGTCGAGATCCAGTGGCCCCTCATGCGCGAGGGCCGGCCCAGCTACGAGGCCACCGCCGGCCAGACGCACGCCCTGTACACGGCACTCCAGGCCTACGAGCCCTCCGGTCCCCGGAGCGAGACCTTCTACGGGGAGGCCGTCGGCCGCCTCAACGACGTGGCCGCGCAGCGCCGGGCGCGCGTGACGATGGCCGAGACCTCGCTGCCGCCGCTGCTCCAAGTGCTCGTGTACGGCGGTGCGCTGGTGATCCTCCCGCTGACCTTCCTCTTCGGACTGCGGAGCCTGAAGATGCAGCTCCTCTTCGTCTCGGCGGTGGCGGGACTGATCGGCTTCAGCCTGCTGCTGGTGCTGGCCCTCGACCGGCCCTTCGCCGGGGAACTGAGCGTGAGCCCGGCGCCGTTCAAGGACGCGGCGCTCGCGCAGTTCTGGGACTAGGGGCGGCGCCGCGGTCGCCCGGCCGTCGCCGTCGCCCGGCCGCCTTCGCTCAGCCCCAAGTGCGGGAGGACAGTACGAGCTGGTAGCCGTCGGGGTCGGTGACGGTGACCCCGTAGGTGTCCCAGTACGGGTTGTGGGCGGGCGTACGGGTGCCGCCGTGCTCGACGAGCCGGGCCACGAGGGCCTCGTCGGGCTCCCTGCCCAGGTAGACGACGAAGAGGTCCTCGGCGGTGGGGGAGGGGGCCACCGGGTTCTCGGGGTCGTGGGTCAACTCGAAGTGCCAGCCGCCCCCGAGGGGCCCGACCATCAACAGGTCGTGCTCCCCGGAGACCCGCTCGGTGGAGCGCCACTGCACGTCGAGCCCCAGCCCTTCCACGTAGAACCGCTCGGCGGCGGCGAGATCGAGGGAGGGCCGGGCTATCCGGATGTGCGCGTGTGAGTCGATCATGGAGGAGAGGGTACGGGCGGGCGGCCCGGGGCGTCAGGTGAGGGGGCCGAGGTCGATGGCGTCCAGCCGGTCGGGATCGGTGAGCACGTCGATGGCGGTGATCCGGCCGCCGGTGACCGTGAAGGCCATCACCGACATCAGCCGGCCCTCGACCACGCAGAGCACGCCGGCGGCCCCGTTGACGAGCACGGGGCGGACGAACGGGGCGAGCGCGCTGTAGAGCGCCGCCTGCGACCCCACGGTCCGGGCACCGGTGAGAACCACCGACTGGCCGGCGCGCACCGTGCCGCCGTCGGAGCGCAGGACGACGTCGGGGTGGAGCAGGGCGAGGAGCGCGTCGAAGTCTCCGTCGCGGGTGGCCGCGAAGAACGCGCTGACGGCTTCGCGCTGCCGGGCCAGGTCCGGATCCGGCGCGGGCGCCTGCCCCTGGACGCGGCGCCGCGCACGGCTGGCGAGCTGCCGGGTGGCCGTCGTTGTCTTGTCGAGCATCAGGGCGATCTCGTCGAAGGGCACGGAGAACATGTCGTGCAGGACGAACGCCAGCCGCTCCGCCGGAGCGAGGGATTCGAGCACCACGAGGAGAGCGAGCCCGACGGAATCGGCGAGGAGCACTTCCTGCTCCGGGTCGATCACCCCGCCCTCCCGGGCGAGGACGGGGTCCGGCATCCGGGGAGCCGCGCCGGCCCCGCCCGTCCGGTCCAGCCGGTCGTCGAGGGAGTCCTCGCGGCGGGTCTCGCGGGCGCGCAGCCCGTTCAGGCACAGGCGGGCCACGACCGTCGTCAGCCACCCGCCGAGGTTCTCCACGTCACTGACGTCGCTACGGCTCAAGCGCAGCCAGGCCTCCTGGACCGCGTCCTCGGCCTCACCGATCGACCCGAGCATCCGGTAGGCGACGGCCCGCAGATGGGAGCGGTGCTCCTCGAAGCGCAGGGCCAGCAGGTGCTGGCCGCCATCGGCGTCCGCGTCCGCGCCCGAGTCCACCTTCACGCCCGTATTCACGTTCACGCCCATGTCCACGCCCGTACCCCCGTACTGCTTCCCCGACCGGTCGGCTCAGTAGATCATCCGACCGCGTCCAAAACCCGCTACTCCCGGGCTACTTCCGGGCTACTTCCCCGGATCCTTGGTCGGCAGGCAGCCCAGTGCGCGGAGCCGGTCGTCGGTCTCCTTGAGCCCCTGGATCCCCTCGCCGATCTCCGCCCAGCCGATGGCGAACCCCTCGGCGGCCTTGTTCTGGTCCGTCGGCGACACCCCGAGTCTCGACGCGTTCAACACCGTGCCCACGCCGGTGGAGAGGCGCTCGCGGGCCTTGGTCCAGGCGGCGTGGGTCTTCTGCTCGGGGATGTGGGCGACGGAGTAACCCCGGGCCTCCTCCAGCCGGGCCGACAAGGGGCCCAGGTCGATGACGACCTGGCCGTCCTCGTGCCGGCCCCGGGCGGTCCGCGCGGCGGAGATCAGCCCGTGGAGCAGCTTCTCGCCGCCGGTGCCGTACCACTGGATCACACCCGGCCCGGGGTCCACCGCGGACGCGCATGGTTCCCCCTGGGGAAGTCTTCGGGCCGTGCTCCGGATCAGTCCTTGCGCCCGGTCGCGGCGACGGTCACACCCAGGCCGATCATCGCGAGCCCGCCGACCCCACCCACGGCGGAGAGCCGCTGCGGCGACCGCGAGAACCAGCCGCGGGCGGTCGCGGCGACCATGGCCCAGGCGCTGTCGCAGACCACGGCGATGAGGTTGAACACGAGCCCGAGCAGCAGCATCTGGGCGGTGACATGCCCCTGATCGCGGTCCACGAACTGCGGCAGGACGGCGGCGAAGAACACGATGGTCTTCGGATTGGCCACCCCGACGGCGAACCCTTCCCACAGCGACCGCCAGTTCCCGTACTCGGCCGCTCCCGCCCCGAACTCCGCACGCAGCGCGTGCCGCTGCCGGAAGGCCTTGATCCCCAGGTAGACGAGGTACGCGGCCCCCGCGAGCTTGAGCGCGGTGAACACGAGCACGGACCGCTCCACGACGGACCCCAGACCGAAGGCCACGCCGACGACGAGCACGTACGCCCCCAGCGTGTTCCCGGCCACCGTGATCAGCGCGGCCCGCCACCCCTGGGACAGCGCCCGCCCGATGACGAAGAGCACGCTCGGCCCGGGGATGAGGATCAGCAGCAACGACATGGCGGCGAACGCCAACAGCCGGTCAGTGGACACCATGCGGTTCATCGTTCCGGACGGGGGGCCGGGAGGGGAAGGGGATTTCAGGCGGGCGCATCAAGCCCTGATGGTGCGGAGCGAGGTAGAAGTGCTCCAGCCACAGCCTGCCCTCGGCGGGCCGGACCGTGACGCAGCCTGCGAGCTCACGGCCGATCACGATGATCGACGTGTGCTGCGGGGAGAAGGAGTCCCGCAGCCGCTGCCGTACCCGGTGCTCGTCGTAGCGCCAGCTTGCCCTGAACAGGCAGACGGGTGCCTTCCGTTGATCTATCGGGTTGCCGACTGGCAGTGCGGTCGGATAGGAACCTTGCATGCTAAAAGGCAACACGGTGGGGCTCAGGGCCCGGCACGAGGACGACATCCCGATCCTGCATGCCGGTCTTCACGACGACGTGGTCACCGCATCGAGGTCTACGGGCCACCCGTGGCGGCCGCTCATGGCCGGTTCGGAGGCGTTGGCGTTCGTGGTGGACGACAAGGAACAGGGCCACGTTCCGTTCTCCGTGGTGGACCTGGAGAGCGGCGCGCTGGTCGGTACCGCGACCCTGTGGGGGATCGACAACCACAGCCGGGCCGCGCACGTCGGGCTCGGGCTGCTGCCGTCCGCTCGCGGCAAGGGCTACAGCACCGACGTGGTCGCGGTGCTCTGCCACTACGGCTTCGTCGTACGCGGCCTGCACCGGCTGCAGATCGAGACGCTGGCGGACAACGCCCCGATGCTCCGCTCCGCCGAGCGCAACGGCTTCGTCCGTGAAGGCGTGCTGCGCTCCTCGGCCTGGGTGATGGGCGAGTTCCTGGACGAGGTCCTCCTCGGCCTCCTGGCCCAGGACTGGAACCCGAAGACCCACGGCCTGTCCGGCACATGATCACCTGTCGGGTCGCGGAGCGAAAGGGCGACGAGAGCCGGCCGAGGATGCCCACTGGCTGGAGCACTTTTACCTGGCCCCACACCTGCAGGGCAGAGGCTCGGTGCGGCCGTGCTGCGTGGGCTGCTGGAGCAGGGCGGCCCTGCCAGGGGGTGGGCCGCGCCCAGGAGGGCCACCGTTCAAGGTCATTTACGGGTTCGTGGTCAAGGATGCCAAGGCCTTCCAGGCCGCCTACTGACTGCGGCGGCGGAGCTGCAGAGTGGCGACGACCGCCACGCCGAGGGTGATGTGCATCAGGGACAGGGCTGCGACGGTGCCGCCGTCGGCGCCGGACGACAGAGGGCCGGCAGCCGACAACAGCGCCAGCCCGCCGCCCACGTACTGCGCGATCCGCAGGAAGACCGGCTTCCACAGGGCCAACAAGAAGGCAGCGCCCGCCCCGACGGCCAACGGGACGACGGAGGCCCCAAGGACGCCCCCGACGGTGATCGGGTGCTCTGTGCCGCCATTGACGATGACGAGCGGGGCACCGGCCAGCTTGGCGACGGCAAGAACGATCAGATTGACCACAACCGCGCCGCCCACGCCGGTGGCCAGGGCCTTCCACCAGGCGAGGCCGGAACGGAGGACCGGGGGCGCAGCGGGGACGGAGGTGGGAACGGTACTGCTGGACATGGGACTTCCCTCAACGTGTGAAGTGTTGCGCTGCCCTACGGCAGCGGCATATGAGGAAGCCTCCAACCTGAACCTCACTTGAGGTCAAGCCCTGTTCCAACCTTAAGGACCGGCCCGCGGCTCAGGCCCCGGTGACCCCGCCCACGAACGCGGCCCAGGTCCGGGGGGAGACCGCCAGCTCGGGGCCGGCCGTCACTTTGGAGTCCCGGATGTGGACGGAGTCGGCGCAGCTCGCGACCTCTACGCAGCTGTCCCCGTCGCCGCTGCTGTAGGTGGACTTGTGCCAGGAGAGGGCGACCTCGACGCAGTTGTCGCCGTCGCCGCTGCTGTAGCTGCTCTTGAACCACCGCAACCGGGAGCTGTTCACAGAGTTCCTCGCATTCGCATCAACAGGCCCACCGTGTCCGTGGGATTGAGGGCCTGGATGCGAAGTTTGGCATACCTCTGGTGGAGGAGACTGACGTCTTTCCGGTTCGAGATGACCTGCCCCGTCTGTTGCCCCTCGCTGTAGCCCAGCCAGTCGTTTTCTTCTGTCTCAAGGAGGCAGAACGGCCCGCCCAGCCCCGCATGCACCGGGCTGACCTTAGGCATGATCTGCAGATCGACGTTGGGGAGTCGTGCACACGTGAGGAGATGGTCGATCAGTTCGATGGTCACCTCCGGCCCGCCCGTCTGCCGCTCGATCACCGCCTCGTCGAGGATGAAACTGAAGATCGTGTATGGCGTGTGGTGCAGGACCTTCTGCCGTTCCAGCCGCGCCGTGATGCGAGCTTCGGTCTCCTGAACCGTGGGTAGCGGCAGCACTGCGGCGATCAGCGCACGGGCGTAGGACTCCGGCTGTAACAGGCCCGGAACTGACCGCGACTCGTACGTATTCAGCGTCACCGCCCCCTCCTCCAGCTCTGCCCACCGCCGGAACCAGGACGCCAGCCCCCGCCTTCGCTGAAGCTGCCTCGCCGCGATGCGGATGATGCCGAAGGCGTCGAGCACCTCCTCCACCTTCTCCACGAACCTCGTGGACGGATGCCGCCGACCCTGTTCCACCGACCCGATGTACTGCACGGAGTACCGGATCAGAGGGTGCAGTTGCTCCTGGGTCAGGCCGGCGCGTTTCCTGAAGGCCTTGACCATCTCGCCGAAGTTGCGCAGGTCGGCGTCCGGCTCGACCTCGTTGTCACCGCTGTCATCGACACTCGCCATGGAGGTCACCTCCCCGGCACCATGTTCACTGTCGGTGACCGAGACTGTCCAGAGCGCGAACTCGTACAGATGAAAAGTAGCGGTCCGGTTGCTGGGGAACGGCCCGCCCCACACGGGACTTTGCTCCCATGACCACACCCTCGGGCCCGGCTCGGAGCCTCGCACGCACGTTCACTCAGCGTTTCAGTTCCACCCGGCGCGGTGCCCGCCTGGCGCGGCAGCTGGCGCTCGTCGAGCTGCACGACTGGGGGATCCCCGACCGCACCGGGCTCTCCGAGGACGCCGGGCTGCTCGTCGCGGAGCTCGCCGCCAATGCGGTGGCCCATGGGCGGGTCCCCGGGCGGGACTTCGAGCTCCGGCTGAGCCTGCTGCCCGGGGCGCTGCGCATCGAGGTGTCCGACGCGCGCCGGGACCGCCGCCCGGCCGTCCGGCCGCACGAGTACGGGGCCGAGTCGGGCTACGGCATGCGCATCGTCGACGCCGTCGCCGCCGACTGGGGGGTCAGGGACCGGGTGGTCGGGAAGACGATCTGGGCGGAGCTGACGGTTCGGGGAACCGTCAGCGGCTCCCCGGGCGGTGGTGCCGGGCGTCGGTGAGCACCCAGATGATCAGCCGGCCGTCCTCGATCGTGTAGACCACGTGGTACTCGCCGAGGCGGAGGCGGCGGCGTGATGCGTGCCCGTGCAGGGGCCTGGTGTCGAAGGCTGTCGTGTCCCCCGCCGCGAGGGCACTCTCGAACTCGGCCAGTCGTTGCAGGATGCGCAGGGCGTCAGGGCGGGGGACGGTGAGCAGGTCGCGTTGTCCGTGCGGGGTGAGGCGGATGGTGTGGGTCATCTGTCAGCACTCTTCGTGACGGAGGACGGCGGCCATCTCCTCGAGCGTGACGGACCCTGCGGCCCCTGCGCGCTCGGCTGCGTCGGCCAGTTCGTTCAGCCGCGAGTCCTCGGCTTCGTCGGCGAGCCGGCGCAGCAGCCGGTACTCCTCGATGCCGATCAGGACCGCCTCCTGCTCGCCGCCGCGCGTGATGATCGTGGGGACGCCTTCGCGGTACGCACGGTCCATGGCGTCCGCCAGGCGGCTGCTCACTTCTTCCACGGACTCGATCACAGGCTCGCTCATGCAGCGAATGTACCGAATGTGCATGAATGTGCCTGTGGGGCTCTCACAGGTACTGAGCGAACTCGTCCAGGATGCGCAGGATCTCGGGCTCGTCCTCCGAGGGGAGCTGGAGGACGACCTCCTCGATGCCCAGGTCGGCGTAGTGGGACATCTTGCCGGGGGTCGGCTGGACGGCGTACGGGACCACCTGGAGGGATTTGGGGTCGCGGCCCGCGGCCTCCCAGACCTGGCGCAGGGCCGGGAGGGACTCCGTGAGGCCGCCGCCGCCGATCGGGAGCCAGCCGTCGCTGTGGTCGGCGATGGCTGCGAAGAGCTTCGGGCCGGCCTGGCCGCCGATCAGGGTGCGCGGGCCGTACAGGGGGACGCCCGGGGCGAGCTCGCGCGGGGGCTGGACCGGCTTGGGGTGGGCCGAGCTGGCCTGGACGGAGGAGAACTGGCCCACGTACGCCGTGGGGTGCGGGGACCACAGGGTCCGCATCAGGGCCATGCGGTCGCGGACCAGTTCGCGGCGGGTGCGCCACTCGACTCCGTGGTCGGCGGCCTCCTCCACGTTCCACCCGTAGCCGATGCCGAGGGTGACGCGGCCGCCGGACAGGTGGTCCAGCGTGGCGACCTGCTTCGCGAGGTCGATGGGGTCGTGCTGGGCGACCAGGGTGATGCCGGTGCCGAGGTGGAGCCGCTCGGTGACGGCGGAGGCCTGGCCGAGGGCGACGAAGGGGTCCAGGGTGCGGCCGTAGCGGTCGGGGAGCTCACCGCCCATGGGGGCCGGGGTGACGCGGCTGACCGGGATGTGGGTGTGCTCGGGGAGGTAGAGGCCGGAGAAGCCGCGTTCCTCCAGGGCTCGGGCGAGGGGGACGGGAGCGATGGTGCGGTCGGTGAGGAAGACGGTCGTGGCGATCCGCATGTGCGCTGACACCTCCGTGGTGTGGGGAGGGCCAAAGTACGGCTTCGCGCGTGCGGAGGGCAGGGGCGTGCGTCGGCCACGGCGCGCGTCGGCCACGGCGCGCGTCGGGAGACGGAGTCGGCCCGGTCCGGGCCCGTGGCCGTGGCGGTCCGCCCGGGATCACCCCCGCGGGTACCGGGTCAGCCAGGTGGACGAGGCCGCCGCGGGGCCGTGGAGGGCGGGGCCCTGGGTCATCTCCAGGGCGAAGTCGTCGGCGAGTTCCAGGACCGTGGCGCGGCCTTCGAGGCCGGCGAGCCAGGCCGCCGGGAGGGCCGTTTCGCCGTGCTGGGCGCCGAGCAGGGAGCCGCACAGGGCGCCGGTGGCCGCGGAGTCGCCGCTGTGGTTCACCGCGAGGCGCAGGCCGTGCGCCACGTTCTCGGCGACGAGGGCGCAGTACACCGCGATGGCGAGGACCTCCTCGGCGTGGCGGCCGTGGCCGGGGGACAGGCCCTCGATCGTCTGCGGCGACGGGACCCCCGAGGTGACGGCGCCGAGCGCGCGCTGCAGGGCGTCCGTGACGGGCTGGTGGCCGGGGCGGACGCCGAGCAGACCCAGTGCGCGCTGGACGGCGGAGTCGAGGGACTCGCCGCGGGTCAGGCCGTGGACGATGACGGCGTGGGCGCCGGCCGACAGGTACGCGGTGGGGTGTCCGTGGCTCTGCGCGGCGCACTCGACGGCGAGTTGGAGGACCAGGGCCGGCTCCCAGCCGACCAGGAGCCCGAAGGGGGCGGAACGGGTGGCGGCGGCCGGGTCCAGGGCGGTCGGGTTCTTCGGCTGGGCGAGCGTGCCGAGGACTCCGTCGGCGAAGCCCGTCAGGCAGGAGCGGTCGGGGGAGCGGCGGGCGTAGAGCCACTCCTCCTGCGCGAGCCAGCCGTTGTCCTCGCGGCGCTCGTCGGGGCCCCAGTCGCTCTGGGTGAGGGCCCAGCGGAGGTACGCGCGGTGCACGTCGGTCGGCGGGTGCCAGGCGCCGGTGTCGCGGCGCACGTGGGCCCGTATCAGGCCGTCCACGGTGAACAGGCCGAGCTGGGTGGCGGCGGTGATCTCGGCGCGGGGGGCGGCCGGCTCGGTGAGGCCTGCCGGGCCGTGGGCGGTGAGGAGTTCGGGGAGGGGGAGGGCGGCGACGGGTGCGCCGAGGGCGTCGCCGATGGCCGAGCCGAGGAGGGTTCCCCTGACGCGGCTACGGAAGTCCTGCTGCTCGGTGCGGCCCCAGAGGCCGGTGGTGCCGGCGGGGCCCGTGGCGGGGCCCGGGCTTCTTCCGGGGGCTCCGCCGGTGGGTGCGGGTGCGGGTGCTGCCTGGAGGGGCTGGGCGGCCCCGGGCGCGCTCTGTCGCTTCCCGGACGTTTCCGTCGCCGTGTCCATTTCGATCCCCCCGGACTCCCCGCGCGTGCTCTGGCGGGCACTGTAGTGGACAGTACCGATCGGGTCCGGAAGCAGTCGGTCACGGGGGCGGATGGGGCCCGGGAACGGCTGGATTCCGCCGGTCCCCTGGCGGGGGGCTTGAACCGGTCCGGCCCTGCCCGAGCCGGGCGGCGGCTGCGGTTGTGCCGCTGCGCGGGGCGAAGTCCCCGCAGCAACCCTCGCCGCTGCGCGGGGCGAGATTCCCCGCGGTGCCCCTTGCCGCTGCGCGGGGCGAAGTCCCCTACCCGCCCTTCCACCGTTCCCCGGGCGCTGCCCGGACCCGCGCCTCAAACGCCGGCGGGGCTGGGGATGCCGCCGGGCGGCGCTGTGAAGGAGTCCCGGGCTGCGCCCGGACCCCCTGGGGCTCCGCCCCGGACCCCGCGCCTCAAACGCCGGCGGGGCTGGATTTGGCCGGCGTCGGCCTGGAGGTGCGGGCCCCGCCAGCCGAAATCCAGCCCCTCCGGCGTTTGAGGAGCGGGGGTGCGGGGGCTGGCCCCCGGAGCGGTGCCGCACGCGGCAACGGGTCCGGGGCGGAGCCCCGGGGAACGGGCGAAGGGCGGGTAGGGGAACTCCGCCCCGCAGGGTCGACCCAGCCGCACCGGGTGGCAGCGGCGCGCACGCCACCCGGCCTCGGGGCGGAGCCCAGGGCGCGCCCTGCCCGGGGTGCGTTCCCGCGCCGGCCAGGCGGGTGGCACGTTTTGACAGTGGACTTACACCCGGTCGATTTCGGCCATGCAGAGTTCACACTGCGTTATTCGGAGGCCAAGAGTCTCGGGACATGAAGAAGGCACTGCTCGCCGCGACCGTCGTCGCCTCCACGCTCACCGTCGCCATCATCGCGGCCCCCGCCGCCTCCGCCTCCGCCTCCGGGTGGGACCTCCCCTGGGGCGGTCGGCACCACGGCAGCTCCTCCATTCCCTTCACCGAGGCCACCGTCACCGCCGGTGCCGACGGCGCGTACACCCTGAAGTGGAACGCCAAGGGCACCAAGCGCGTGGAGATCAGGGCGAACGGCAAGGTCGTCGCCAAGGGCGGCGCCCAGGGCGAGGCCGTGGTCAGCGGGCTCCCCGCCGCCGACCGGCAGTGGTTCGACTTCGATCCCGAGCGGGGCCAGGGGCTCCGCCTCGCCGACCGGCTGATCAAGCTGGACGGCACCACCAACTTCCGTGACGCGGGCGGCTACCGCACCACGAACGGCCAGTGGGTCAAGATGGGCGAGATCTACCGCTCCGACGCCCTCAACAAGCTCACCGAGAACGACCTCGCCAAGCTCCAGCGCCTGCGCGTCAAGACGATCTTCGACCTCCGCATGGAGAGCGAGCGCACCACCGACGTGGACAAGGTCCCGGCCGGCGCGCACTACGTCGTCGCCGACGTCTTCGCGGGCTCCGGCTCCTTCCAGACCATGCCCAAGACCCCCGACGAGGCCGTCAAGGCCATGGTCGACGCCGAGAAGGCCATGGTCAGCGGGGAGGGCGGGAAGAAGGCCTACACGCAGGTCTTTGAAGGCATCGAGCGCGACCGCGACCGCTCCGTCCTGTTCCACTGCACCGCGGGCAAGGACCGTACGGGCTGGGCGAACGCCTCCCTGCTGACCGCCCTCGGCGTGCCGAGCGAGACCGTGATGGCCGACTACCTGGCCAGCAACGACTACCGCAAGGCCGCCAACGACGCGATCCTCTCCCACCTGCCGGCCTCGCACGCCGCCGTCTACAAGCCGCTGCTCGACGTGCGCCCCGAGTACCTGAACGCCGGGTACGACGAGGTCACCGCCAAGTACGGCACCTTCGACAACTACCTCAAGAGCGGCCTCGGCATCGACGGCCACGAGCTGAAGCAGCTGAAGAAGGACCTCCTGGTCGGCTGATCGAGCCTCGACGCGTGCGGGCCCTGCCGGGTTGTCTCCCGGCCGGGCCCGCACGCGTGCGCGGGGGCGGTCCGCGTCAGTCGAGGACCGGCAGCAGCTCCGGCAGGTGGCCGTCCGAGGCGCGGGCCGCGGCCTGGCGCTCCTCCGGGACCTCCCCGTAGAGGGTCGTACGGGCCTTCGCGGGCCGGCCGGCCGCCTCGGCGACGGCGATCAGGTCCTGGACCGACTTGTACGAGCCGTAACTCGAGCCCGCCATCCGGGAGATGGTCTCCTCCATGAGCGTGCCGCCGAGGTCGTTGGCGCCCGAGCGCAGCATCTCGGCCGCACCCTCCGATCCCAGCTTCACCCAGCTGGTCTGGATGTTGGTGATGTGCGGGTGCAGGAGGATGCGGGCCATGGCCGTCACCGCGCGGTTGTCGCGGACCGTCGGGCCGGGGCGCGCGATGCCCGCCAGGTAGACCGGGGCGTTGGTGTGGATGAAGGGCAGCGTCACGAACTCCGTGAAGCCCTCCACCCCCTTCGCGTGCGCGTCCTGCTGCATCCGGGCCAGCGTGCGGAAGTGGCCCAGCCAGTGCCGGGGCTGGTCCACGTGGCCGTACATCATGGTGGAGGAGGAGCGGATGCCCAGTTCGTGGGCGGTGGAGACCACGTCGATCCAGTCGGCCGTCGGCAGCTTGCCCTTGGTGAGGACCCAGCGGACCTCGTCGTCCAGGATCTCCGCCGCCGTGCCCGGGATCGAGTCGAGGCCGGCCTCCTTGGCCGCCGTCAGCCAGTCCCGTACCGACATCCCCGTGCGCGTCGCGCCGTTGACGACCTCCATCGGGGAGAAGGCGTGCACGTGCATGCCGGGCACGCGCTCCTTCACCGCCCGCGCGATGTCGAAGTAGGCCGTGCCGGGCAGGTCCGGGTGGATGCCGCCCTGCATGCAGACCTCGACCGCGCCCACGTCCCAGGCCTGGGCGGCCCGGTCGGCGACCTGGTCGAGCGAGAGGGTGTACGCGTCCGCGTCCGTGCGGCGCTGCGCGAAGGCGCAGAAGCGGCAGCCGGTGTAACAGACGTTGGTGAAGTTGATGTTGCGGGTCACGATGTACGTGACGTCCTCGCCCACCACCGACTTGCGCAGGTCGTCCGCGATCCGGCAGAGGGCGTCCAGCGCCGGGCCGTCCGCGTGCAGCAGGGCGAGCGCCTGCTCGTCGGTGAGCCGGGTCGGGTCGTCGGCGGCCTGCGCGAGCGCCGCCCGTACGTCGGTGTCGATGCGCTCGGGATCGGGGACCATGCCGGGGGCCGCGGCCTCGCGCAGGGCCTCCCAGTCGCCGTAGACCTCGTCGAAGTCGTCGCGCCGGTCGCCGGTACGGCCCTGCGTGTCGATGGTGGTGTGCAGGTCGGTGCGGCCGTAGGCGGTGAAGGCCTCGTCCGGCTCCTGCCACGGCCGGCCCTCGACCTTCGCGGCCTCGTCCGCGAGCCCGGTCTGCGCATCGGCCAGCGCGCGTACGTGGGGCAGCAGGCGCGGGTCCAGCCAGGGTTCGCCGCGCTGGAGGAACTCGGGGTAGATGGTGAGGCGTTCGCGGAGCGTGAAGCCGGCGGCGGCGGTGCGCTCGGCGAGCTCGTCGATGTGAGGCCAGGGGCGCTCGGGGTTCACGTGGTCGGGGGTCAGCGGGGAGACCCCGCCCCAGTCGTCGATGCCGGCGCCGATGAGCAGCGCGTACTCGGAGTCCACCAGGTTTGGCGGGGCCTGGATGCGGGCGCTCGGGCCGAGGATGTGGCGGGCCACGGCGATGGCCGCCGCGAGCTCCTCCAGCTCCGCGTCGGGCATGCCGCGCATGGCCGTGTCGGGCTTGGCCCGGAAGTTCTGGACGATGACTTCCTGGATGCCGTGGTAGCTGCGCTGGATCCGGCGCAGCTCGAAGAAGGCGTCCGCGCGCTCCTCGTAGGACTCGCCGATGCCGATCAGCACCCCGGTGGTGAAGGGGACGTTGGAGCGGCCCGCGTCCTCCAGGACGCGCAGCCGGACGGCCGGGTCCTTGTCGGGGGAGCCGTGGTGGGGGCCGCCGGGCTCGGACCAGAGGCGGGTGGCCGTGGTCTCCAGCATCATGCCCATCGACGGGGCGACGGGCTTGAGGCGCTGGAGGTCCGACCAGGACAGCACGCCGGGGTTGAGGTGCGGGAGGAGGCCGGTCTCCTCCAGGACGCGGATGGCCATGGCGCGCACGTAGGCGAGGGTGTCGTCGTAGCCGTGCGCGTCGAGCCACTCGCGGGCCTCGGGCCAGCGGTCCTCGGGCCGGTCGCCGAGCGTGAACAGGGCCTCCTTGCAGCCCATGGCCGCGCCCTGGCGGGCTATGTCGAGGACCTCGTCGGGGGAGAGGTACAGGCCGTGGCCCTCGCGGCGGAGCTTGCCGGGGACCGTGACGAAGGTGCAGTAGTGGCACTTGTCGCGGCACAGGCGGGTGAGGGGGATGAAGACCTTGCGCGAGTACGTGATGACGCCGGGCCGGCCGGCGGCTTCGAGGCCGGAGTCCCTTACCCGGGCGGCGGACGCGGCGAGGTCCTTCAGGGCCTCGCCGCGCGCCTGCAGGAGTACGGCCGCCTCGGTCGCGTCGAGCGCGACGCCGTCGCGGGCGCGGCGGAGCGCGCGGCGCATCGAGTTCTCGGTCGGAGCGTCACTCGGAGTGGTCATGGCCCGAGCATACGATCCGCTCGCGCGGGCACGGAGGGGCTCATCGCATCAGCTCCCCGGCGTTGACCAGCAGGGACTGGCCGGTTATCGCCCGTGCCCGGTCGGAGGCGAGGAAGGCGGCGGCGTCGGCGACGTCCCCGTCGGTGGCCAGGTCCGGCAGCGCCATGCGGTCGGTGAGGCGGGAGTGGACCTCGGCTTCGGGGATTCCTTCGGTGTGGGCGGTGAAGGTGACGAAGGCCTGGACCGGGGGGCCCCACATCCAGCCGGGGAGCACGGTGTTCACGCGGATGCGGTGCGGGCCGAGCTCGCGGGCCATGGAGTACATGGCGGAGGTCAGCGCGCCCTTGGAGGCGGCGTAGGCGGCCTGCTGCACCTCGTTGGGGGAGGCGATGGCGGACTGGGTGCCGATGATGACGACGGAGCCGCCGGTTCGCTTCAGCGCGGGCAGGCAGGCGCGGGTCATCCGCAGGGTGCCGAGCAGGTTCACGTCGAGGATCTGCTGCCAGGTGCCGAAGTCGGCGTCCTGGAGGCCCCCGAAGTACGAGTCCCAGGCGGCGACGTGGACGACGGCGTCGACCCCGCCGAACCGCTCCTGCGCGAGGGCGGCGAGGGCCTCGCACTGGCGCTCGTCGGAGATGTCGGTCGGCAGGTACGCGGTGTGCGTGCCGTCGGGGTCGATCTCGGCGGCGGACTTGGCGAGGTTCGCCTCGGTCCGCGCCCCGAGCACGGCGTTGCCGCCGTCGCGGACGACGGTGGCGGCGACCTGGTGGCCTAGGCCGGCGCCTACGCCGGAGACGATGACGGTTTTGCCTTGCAGCAGCAGCGACATGGTGCGGGCCTCCTGGACGCCGGTTGTTTCTGACGGGGCGTCAGGCTACGGGGCGGGGCGCGGGGAGGGAAGGGGGGCGGGTGCCTGGGTGCCGGCCCTGGGTGCGGCGCCGTTGCCGGGGACCAGTCCCCGGGCCCCTGCGCCTCAAACGCCGGCGGGGCTGGGTTGTGGCCGGCGTGGCCGGGGCTGCGGGTGGGGCCGGTGCCGGGGTCGGGGTGGGGTGTCGGCCTGGACTGCATGATTTAGGCGCCCCCTGTTCTACTCCGACAGGGTGCGGGCTGCACCTGCGCCACAAATCACGCTTTACGTCCAGGCCGACACCCCACCCCGCCCCCGTCCCAGGCCCGGGCCGCTCCCGGCCCCGCCGACGGGTGGGTTATCAGCCCGCCCGCGCCAATCCGGCCCGCCCGCGCCAATCCGGCCGCCCGCGGCAATCCAGCCCGCCCGCGCCAATTCAGCCGTCCGGCGTTTGAGGACCGGGGTCTGGGGCGGAGCCCCAGGGGGTCCGGGCGCAGCCCGGTACCCCTTCCCAGCCCGTCCGGCGTTTGAGGACCGGGGTCCGGGCAGCGCCCGGGGAACGGTGGAAGGGCGGGTAGGGGACCTTCGCCCCGCGCAGCGGCAAGGGTCCCTGCGGGGAACTTCGCCCCGCGCAGCGGCAAGGGTTGCTGCGGGCAGAGGTGAGGGGGCTGCGGGGGCTTCGGTCCGCAAGGGGGGCGAGGGGCTACGTGGTCAGGCGGGTTAGGCCCTGTTGGATCTCCTTTGGGGTGTGCGTCGTGAACGACAGGCGCAGGGTTCGGGGGTCCGGGGTCGCGGCGAAGAAGGGGGCTCCGGGGACGAAGGCGACGCCCCGGGAGGCCGCCGCGCGGAACAGGGCGTTCGCGTCGTGGCCCTGGGGGAGGCGTGCCCAGACGAACATGCCGCCCTCCGGGCGGTTCCACGTGGAGCCCGGCGGGAGCGCGTCGGCCAGGCCCTCCAGGAGGGCGTCGCGCCGGAGGCGGTACGCCTCGCGGACCCGGGCCACGTGCGCGTCCAGATCCGCCGTCCGCAGGTACTCCGCCGCCGCCAGCTGGTCCAGCGTCGAGGTGTGCAGGTCCGCCGCCTGCTTCGCGAGCACCGCCCCGCGCAGCAGCGCCGCCGGGGCGCGCAGCCAGCCGAGCCGGAGCCCGGGAGCCATCACCTTCGAGAAGCTGCCGAGGAGCACGGTGCGGTCCTCGGCCCCCGGGTGCGCGGCGAGCCAGGGCAGTTCGTGGCCCTCGTAGCGGAGGTCTCCGTACGGGTCGTCCTCCAGCAGCCAGAGTCCGAGCCGGGCCGCGAGCGATGCGATCTCCGCGCGGCGGGCGGCGGGGAGGGTGCGGCCGGTCGGGTTCTGGAAGGTGGGGATCGTGTAGAGCAGCTTGGGGCGTTCGCGGGCGACGAGTTCCGCCAGTGCGTCCGGGAGGATGCCCTCGTCGTCGCACGGCACGGGGATCACCCGGGCGCCGGCGAGCTGGAACGCCTGGAGCGCCGCCAGGTAGGTGGGGTTCTCGACGAGCACCGCGTCGCCCGGCTCGATCAGCGCGGTGGTGATCAGGCCGATCCCCTGCTGCGAGCCGGTGGTGATCAGCAGGTCGTCCCCGGTGGTCGCCAGCCCCCGCCGGCCCATCCGGGCCGCCACCGCCGCGCGCAGCTCGGGGACGCCCTCGGTGGTCGAGTACTGGAGGGCGCGGCGGGCGGACCGCGCGAAGGCGGAGTCGTACGCGGCCCGCAGGCCCTCGGCGTCGAAGAGTTCGGGCGCGGGCAGGCCGCCGGCGAAGGAGATCATGCCGGGCTGGGCGGTGACGGCGAGGATCTCGCGGACGGCGGAGGGGGAGGTCGTACGGATCCGCGCGGCGAAGGGCGGCGGAGGGGTGGGGGTGGGGGCGAGGGCGGCGCCGGGTGCGGGTACGGGTGCGGCGCCGGCTGAGGCTGCGGGCGCCGAGGCGGGTATGGGAGCGGGCACGGGGGCTCCTTCGGGAGGCGGGTGCGCGCATCGTAGCGGCGGGAAGGTGTAGATGGCATCTATGTATCGGATGCTGAACGGCCGCCAGGGGCTCCCCATCTGACGTCACATCAGCTAGACCGTCTCCCATGACAGCAGACGAGCGGAACACCCGGGCCGACGACTACGCCGAGCTCGCCTCGGTCGGCCCCTACGGAGTCCACCCCGGCCACGCGCTGATCACCATGGTCGAGCCGCACCCGGGCCACGAGTTCGCGTACAACCGCTGGTACGAGGACGACCACTACTACGCCGGTGCCATGGCCATGCCCTGGATGTTCGCCGGCCGCCGCTGGGTCGCCACCCGCGAGCTCCAGGAGCTGCGCTACCCGGAGAAGTCGGCCGTGGCCCAGCCCGTGACCGCCGGGTGCTACATCTCCACCTACTGGGTCACCGAGGGCCGCTACGACGAGCACATGAAGTGGACCGTCGGCATCAACAAGCGCCTCAACCGGGACGGCCGGGTCTACCAGGACCGCACCCACGTCTTCACCGCGTTCCAGGACCACGAGGCCACCGTCTACCGGGACGGCGCCGCCGGCCCCCGCGACTTCCACGCCCTCGACCACCCGTACGGCGGGCTCGTGGCCCAGGTCATCGACGCGGAGGGCCCGGAGCGGCGGGCAGAGCTGCTGGAGTGGCTGCGCTCGCGCGCCCTGCCGAAGCGGCTGGCCGGGTCGCCGGCCGCGATGGTCACGGTCTTCCGGCCGACGCCGCTGCCCGGGGACCGGATGACGTACGTCAAGCAGGTGGAGGGGGTCGACACCCGGCTGACCCTGCTGTGGTTCCTGGAGGCCGACCCGCGCGACTGCTGGGACCGGTTCCAGGGGCTGGACGAGGAGGTCGCGGAGTCGGGGCTGGGGCGGGTGGAGCTGGTGGCGCCCTTCATCCCGACGGTGCCGGGGACGGACCGGTACGTCGATCAGCTGAGGTAGTTCGGGGTCGGGGGGCCGGACGACATGGCCGAGCCCCCTCGGCAGGCGACGGCGGGCCGGTCGAGAGGGCTCCAGTCAGTGGTGCAGGTAGTGCAGGTAGTGCAGGTCTTGCAGGTGGTGCTGGTCTTGCAGGTCTTGCGGTGGGGCTGGTGGCGCTTGTCGTGTGAAAGCGGGCCGGGAAGGTCGCCTCGACGTTCAGGCGAGGCGTCCCAGGCGGCCCTCGGTCACCTCGGCGACGAACGAGGTCCAGGAGCCGGGCGCGAAGGTGAGGGACGGGCCGTCCTGCACCTTCGAGTCGCGGACCGCGATGGCCTCCATGACGGGGGACTTGACCTCGACGCAGGCGCCGTTGGCGGAGTACGAGGACTTGGTCCAGTTTTCCGTTGCACCTTGACGAATAGCCATGTTTCTCTCCGGTTCAGCGAGTGGTTCCGGTGTCATGTCGGCCATTGCTCCGGCTGACGTGATCGACGCTACCCGCAGCTCCCGTTGCACGAAGGGCGCGTTCACCCGACCGAGTGGCATATTCCATTCAGGCCTTCTGCGGCCGGGGAGTGACGGTGTACCGTACCGGCCTTTTCGCCGGACCTCATTTCCCCTTGCCCGCGAAGTCCTCGATGATCTGCGCGATGAACTGCCTCGTCTGGTCCACGTTGTGGGCCTGTGCGCGCAGATGTTCGTACATCACGCTGTATTTCTGGACGTCGTTCGCTTTCTCCAGGTACAGGTCGCTCGTCACGCCTTCGATGTAGACCACCGTCGAGTCCGACGCGTCCGGGAATTCCAGAATGGCGTACTGGCCGTTGACGCCCGGGTGGGCGCCGACGGAGAAGGGCATCACCTGGACCGTGACGTGCGGCTTCTCCGACTGCTCTATCAGGAACTCCAGCTGCCGGATCATGAGCTGCGCATCGCCCACGTGCCGCCGCAGGGCGGCCTCGTCGATGACCGCCCACAGACGCAGCGGTCCGATCTCGGGATTGCTGTTCTCGGTCTCGTGGAGCCGCTTCTGGCGGTGCATCCGGACCTGGACGCGCTTCTCCACGTCGACGGGAGCCGTCTCCGGCCACGCGCCGCGGACGAGCGACTGGGCGTACTCCGGGGTCTGGAGCAGGCCCGGGATCACCAGGGGTTCGTACGTGCGCAGGCTGGCGGCGTCCGTCTCCAGGCCGATGTAGACGCTGTACGGGATGTCGCCGAAGGCGTGCCACCAGCCCTGCTGGCGGGAATCCTTGGCCATTTGCATGAGGGAGTCGACGAGCCGCCGGTCCTCGACCTCGTAGACGTCGCACAGATCGCGGACGTCGCGCTGACTGATGGAACGGCGGCCGTTCTCCAGCCGGCTGATCTTCGACTGGGAGACGAGCAGGCGTTCCGCGACCTGCTCGGCCGTCATGCCCTTGTCCTCGCGCAGTTTGCGCAACTCCATGCCCAGTCGGCGGCGTCGGACGGTGGGATTGACATTGGACGCCACGTGAACGGCACCTCCGCCTTCTTCTGTTGCTGTCTCTTTTGCTGTCTCTCTGCGTGTCTGCTGGTGAGCAGACTGCCACCGAAGCGTGTGACCTCGCTGGGGAACGGTCCGGATCGGTCAGGAAAAGCAAACGCGCGGGCCGACGGGGCCGGCGTACCGGCCCCGTCGCCCCGCGCGTTGGCGGTTGCGACTACTGCTTGCCCTGCTGTCCTGCGTGCTGCCGAGCGTGCTGTCCTGCGTGCCCCGCCGGTGGATCAGTGCGCGGCCGCGCGGGCCATCGCACCGGTCCGGCGCGGCTGCAGCGGAACGGCTGCCGCCGTTGCCCGGGCGGGCTGGGCCGGTGCCCGGTCGCGGCGCGGCTGTGCGGCCACGCCGTTCTGGACGTCCATGACGGCGTGAGCCACCAGTCCGCCCATCGGGTCGTGCCGGATCAGGTCCCGGAGCCGGGACCTGGACGACCGCCCCTCGTTGCCGGGGTACAGGTGCTTGCCGAGTCCGACCGCGTGGGCCAGTGCGGCAAGCGCCGCGGTCCGCGGGTCCGGCGGTACGCCGGTGCGGATCGCACTGTCCAGCCGGCCACGGATCTCCCGGCTGATCGCTGTGTCGGTCGCTTGGTAGCGAACCGTCGGCAGCACCCCGCACATCTGGCCCGCGACGGCATGGACCATGCCGCAACGCTCCAGGTGAGCGAGGTAAATCTGACGGAGCCCCAGTCGGGGTCCGCCGATCCAGTGGACCGCCCGAACCGGGCTGCCGCGCCTGCGCAGCAGTTCCAGTGCGGAGTCCAGAGTCGGATCTCCTGTCGGCCGTGGCATCACCACGGCGATACGATCCCCATCAGGGGCTATCCGTCCTGCCAGAGCCAGCTCCACTAGCTGTGCCCCGGCCAGGCCGAGGTCGAGCGACTGCGGCTGCGCCGTGGTACCCGTGGCCGGGTCCAAGGCGAGCAGCAAAAGCTCCTCCGGAATCGTTCTGCGGCTCTTGCCCATCCATGCCTCCCCGCGTGGATGAGTGACAGGGTGACGCCTCTCACATTCATCTGTCGAGAGCGCCTGGCCGCTTTGTGGGGGAACCGTCAGCTATGTCGTTCTCGTCTAGCACGGGGGCGATGCCCCCTAGACGGGACACTGTTAGACATTCGGACAGCCGGACGTGAAGGCGATCGAGGAGGAACTGGTGGCGGGCGAGTCCCCCGACAAGTCGGTTGATGAAGGAACGTCGGGGACGGCGGAGTCGTCCGAGGGGCGTGACCCGAGGGCGTCGCTGTTCCGCCCGAGGGGCTCGGAGGACGGGTCGGCGGAGCGCGATCCGCTGCGGGAGGCGGTGGCCGCGTGGGTGGCCACCTCCGGGGACGGTGACGACCCGTCCGACGCGGCGCCGGCTGCGCCGGGCGAGCAGGCCGAGGCCTTCAAGGCCCTGCCCGCGGATGCGGGTGCCGCTGCCGCTGCCGCGGGTTCGGCCCCTGGCTCGCCTTCGGCTTCGCCGTCGCCTTCGGATTCCGCTTCGGGGTCCGAGGGTGACGGGTCCGCAGCCGCCGGCCCGGCCGAGAGCGAGCGCACGGCGGTGTTCCGCACCGTGACGCCCCCGGCTGCCGATTCCACTCCTCGCTCTCCCTCTGATGATTCCGCTTCAGGGCGTGTGGGTGCATCGGGTGCTCGGGCGGCAGCCGCTCCCGCCGATGGTGGGAGCGCGGCCGAGTCCCGTACCGCGACACCTCCGGCACCCGCCGACCGGCCCGCACCTTCCGATTCCGCTTCCGGTTCTGCTTCTTCCACGGCGGCGGGCGGCGAGCGTACGACTGCCTTCCGCGCCGTGACTCCGCCCGCCGATGCGGACCGCTCCGCGGGTTCCGCTTCGGGTGCTGCCCAGGGCGAGCCCGCGGCTGCCGCCGGGCCGGCCGGGAGCGACCGTACGACCTCGTTCCGTCCGGCGACGCCTCCGGCCGGTACGGGCCTCCCCACGGATTCCGCTTCCGGCGCCGACCGTGCGCGCGGCACGTCGGGCGAGCCCGCGGCTGCCGGCGGGTCGGCCGGGAGCGACCGTGCGGCTTCGTTCCGTCCGGCGACGCCTCCGGCCGGTACGGGCCTCCCCACGGATTCCGCTTCCGGCGCCGACCGTGCGCGCGGCACGTCGGGCGAGCCCGCGGCTGCCGGCGGGTCGGCCGGGAGCGACCGTGCGGCTTCGTTCCGTCCGGTGACGCCTCCGGCTGGTACGGGTCTGCCCGTGGATTCCGCTTCTGGCGCCGACCGTGCGCGCGGCACGTCGGGCGAGCCCGCGGCAGGCGCCGACTCGGTCGACAGCGAGCGCACCGCGGTGTTCCGTACGGTCACGCCGCCGCAGGCCACCACCGGCCGCCCGGCGGGTTCCGCTTCGTCGTCCGCGCCTGCACCCGCCGAGACCGCCGACAGCGAGCGCACGTCCGCGTTCCGCACGACGCCCGCCCCGACGTCGCGCACGTCGCCCACCGGCACTCCGGCTCTGAGTACTCCGGCTTCGGGTACCCCGGCCTCGGGCACTTCGGCCTCGGGTATCTCGGGCTCGGGTACCCCGGCTTCGGGCACTCCGGCTTCGGGTACCTCGGGCTCGGGTACCCCGGCTTCGGGCACTCCGGCTTCGGGTACCCCGGCTTCGGGCACTTCGGCCTCGGCCACTCCGGGATCGGGTATCCCGGCTTCGGGCACTCCGGCCTCGGGTACCCGGCCCCCTTCGGGCGCCCCGGGTGACCAGGCGGCCCCGGGTGGTGCGGCTTCTTCCGGGGCTCCGGCCTTGTCGGGCCCCCGGGCCTCCGCGAGCGCCCCGGCTTCTTCGGTGACCCTCGACAACCAGACGGCCTCGGGTGGCCCGGCCTCCTCGGGAGGTCCGGCCTCGTCGGGCTCCAGGGCTTCCGCGAGCGGCCCCGGTTCTTCGGGCGCCCCGGGTGACCAGGCGGCCTCGGGTGGTGCGGCTTCTTCGGGGGCTCCGGCTTCGTCGGGTCCCCGGGCTTCGGCGAGCGCGCCGGGTTCTTCGGCGTCCCTGGGTGGCCAGGCCGCTCCGGGTGCTCCGGGAGTCTCAGGCGCCCCGTCTGCGCCGGGCCCCCGGGGCTCTGCGAGCACTCCGGGCAACCCGACGGCCCCGGGTGGCCAGGTGCTCCCGGGCGCCCCGGCCGGTCCGGGTGCCCCGGCTACCCAGGCCGGTCCGGCTACCCAGGCCGGTCCGGGTGCCCCGGCTACCCCGGGTGCCCCGGCTACCCCGGCGGCTCCGGGCACCCCGGAGGCTCCGGGGACCCGGGCCCCCTCGGCCGCCCCGGGGACCCCGGGCGGCCAGAAGGCCCCGGGCGCCCAGACGGCCCCGGGTGGCCAGACGGCTCCGCGTCCCCCCGCCGCCTCCGGCGACCCGCGTATCCCGGGCGGCTCCGGATCCGGTGAGCCCGTCGACAGTGAGCGGACCGCCGTGTTCCGGGCGGTCAAGCCCGGCTCCGGGGCCGGGTCCGCTCCGGGCGGCGGCCAGGTGGAGGATAGCGAGCGGACGGCTGTGTTCCGGGCGGTCAAGCCGCCGGCTCCGGCCGCCCCCGCCGGAGGCGAGCCCGCCGACAGCGAGCGGACGGCTGTGTTCCGGGCCATCAAGCCCGGCACCGCCAACCCGGGCACAGCCCAGCAGGGCAACGCCAACCCGGGCACAGCCCAGCAGGGCACCGCCCACCCCGGCACAGCCCGGCAGGGCAACGGTGCCGCCCAGGCAGGGCCCCCGCGCGGCGTCGGTGCGGAGCGGGCGAGCACCTTCGTACCGCTGCGGAGCGACGACGTGCCCGCGCGGCCCACCCCGGCCGCGCCCCCCGCCCCCGGTGCTCCGCGGACCGCATCCACCCCGGCTCAGGGGCAGGCGCCGGGACGGACCGGGGTACCCGCCGGCCCGCGGACCCCCGTCACGTACGAGTCCCCGGAGCGGACCACACAGCAGCCGCTGCCGCCCAAGCCGCCGCTCGACATGCTGGCGGACCTCACCAACAACCCGCCCCCGCCGCCGAGCGCGGCCCGCACCGCCATCCGCCGGTTCAAGATCTACGCGCCGATCCTCGTGCTCCTCGCGGTGATCCTCGCCGTCGTCCAGCTCGTGCGCCCGCTGCCCACGCCGACGCTGAAGGTGACCGCCAACACCTCGTACACCTTCAAGGGCGATGCCCCGAACCTGCCGTGGCCGAAGGAGGGCCAGGCCTACATGGCCGCGGCCGGCCTCGGCACCGTCGGGTCCTTCGGCGAGCAGAAGCCCGTGGCGATCGGCAGTGTCGCCAAGGCCATGACCGCCTACGTCATCCTCAAGGACTTCCCCATGAAGAAGGGGGAGGAGGGGGAGATGATCCCCGTCGACCGGACGGCGGTCGAGGACGGCAAGAAGGAGACCGAGGGCGAGTCCACGGTCAACAACCTGAAGGAGGGCGGCAAGATCTCACAGAAGGACGCCCTCTCCGCGATCATGATCCCGTCCGCCAACAACGTCGCGCGGCTGCTCGCGCGCTGGGACGGCGGGCAGGAGGCGTTCGTCAAGAAGATGAACGACACCGCCAAGGAACTCGGCATGACCAACACCACGTACACGGACCCCTCGGGTCTGGACGCGACCACGGTCAGCACCGCCGAGGACCAGGTCAAGCTCGGCCTCAAGATCGTCGAGATGCCGGAGCTGATCGCGATCACGATGAAGCCGTCGTGGACCGACCCCTCGGGCAAGAAGTGGCGGAACTACAACGACCTGGTTCCGCTCTACGGCTCGCTCGGCATCAAGACCGGCTCCACCACCAAGGCCGGCGGCAACCTGCTCTTCGCCGCCGAGAAGAAGGTCGGCAAGACCAATCAGCTGATCGTCGGAGCGGTCCTCGGCCAGCACGGCGTGCCGATCCTCGGCACCGCGATCGCGGCGAGCAAGGACATCCTGCTCGCCACGCAGAAGATGCTCAAGGCCGCGCCGGTCGTCAAGAAGGGTGATGTCGTCGGCTACGTGGACGACGGACTCGGGACCCACGTCCCGGTCGTGGCCACCGACGACGTGGAAGCGGTCGGCTGGCCGACCCTCACCATCTCCACCAAGCTGGCCGACGGCGCGGGCAAGCTCCCGCAGACCGCCAGGGCGGGCTCGGAGATCGGCGTGCTGACCGTCGGAGAGGGCGCCAGCCAGGTCAAGGTGCCGGTGGCGCTGCAGAGCGACCTGATCGCACCCGGCATCGGCAAGAAGCTGACGCGCGTCGGCTGACGTACCGGCGCCGAGCCGACCGCCGACGCGCCGACGCGCCGGCCGACGCCGCGCACGAGCGAGCGAGCGAGCGAGGAGCGGGTCCGGCGCCCCGGGGGCAACCCCGGGGTGCCGGACCGCGTCTACGAACCGAGGGACGCACCCGAGGTGACCGGAGTGGGGAGTACGTCGGCGTGACCACCGCTGAGCGGCAGGAACAGGGCCAGGACCAGGGCCAGGGCCACGGCCAGGGCCACGGCCACGGCCACAGTCACGGCCACGGCCGGGACGAGGCCGCGCTCCGCCCCCCCGAGGACCTGGCAGCCCGGGGCAGTGCCATCGGCCATGCCCTCGGAGGTCCCCTCGTCCGCGCCCTCGTCCGCGCCCTCGGCTGGGCCCTCGGCTGGGCCCGCCGCCACCCCGTGGCCGTGGCCACCGCGCTGGCCGGGCTGCTGCACCTGATCTGGTTCTTCGCCGTGGCCAACAGCGGCGGCGACCTGGCCGCGCAGGACGCCTGGGCCGAGTTCGTGGGCCGCCATCCCGACTCCGCGTACAACCTGGCCTGGTACGGCGGCATGCACCCGGTCTCGTACAGCGTGGTCTCGCCGTACGTGATGCACGTGCTCGGCGTCCGCACCACGATGATGATCGCCGGTACGGTCTCGGCCGGGCTGCTCGCCATGATCCTGACCCGCTGCCGGGGCGCCGTCCGCGAGCCGCTGTGGCCCGCCCTGGCCGGGGTGTACGGGCTGCTGTGCAACGCCGTGTCGGGCCGCGTCACCTTCGGTCTCGGCGCGATGTTCGCCCTCGGGGCCGTCGCCGCCGTCTTCTGCTGGCCCCGCAAATGGGCCGAGCGGCGCTGGGCGAAGGCCGCCGTGGCGGCTCCTCTCGCGGCGGTCGCGACCGCCTCCAGCCCGGTCGCCGGACTGTTCCTCGGGGTGATCGCGGCCGCGCTGTTCCTGAACGGCCGGCGCCCGGGCGCGTACGCCCTCGGTCTGGCCCCGGCGGCGGTGGTCGGGCTGTCCTCCTGGCTGTTCCCCTTCTCGGGGACGCAGCCGATGAAGCTGATCTCGGCGGCGCTGCCGTTCGCGTGCGCGCTGGCCGCGCTGTTCCTCGTACCGAAGAGCTGGAAGTCGGTCCGGACCGCCTCCGCGATCTACGCCCTCGGGGTGGCGCTGACCTGGGCGATCGACTCCCAGGTCGGCTCGAACGTGACCCGGCTGGCGATGCTGTTCGGCGGGGTGGTGCTGCTCGCGGCCCTCCCGTACGAGGCCCCGCGCACGCGCCGCTGGTACGGGCTGCTCCTCGCGCTCACCGGAGTGACCGCCTGGATCACCATCAACAGCGTCACCGACATCGTCCGCACCACCCCGCTGGCCTCCTGGAGCCGGGAGCTCGCCCCGCTGGTGGACCAGCTCCAGAAGGCGGGCGCCGACCGGGGCCGCGTCGAGGTGGTCCCGGCCAGCAGCCACCGCGAGTCCTCCGCCTTCCCCGCGTACGTGAACCTCGCGCGCGGCTGGAACCGGCAGGCCGATCTGGAGCGCAACCCGGTCTTCTACGACGACACCCTGACGCCCGGCAGCTACCGCGAGTGGCTGGAGCGCTGGGCCGTGCACTACGTGGTGCTGCCCGCCGACAAACCCGACGAGGGCGGGAGGGACGAGGCGAAGCTGGTGCGCGAGGGGCTCCCGTACCTCCAGCAGGTGTGGGGCGACGCGAACTGGCAGCTCTTCAAGGTCACGGACCCGACGAACCTGGTCACCGGCCCCGCGACGGTGGTGCGCGCCGGCGCCGACCAGCTGGTCATCGACGTGAAGCAGGCCGGACGGGTCATGGTGCGCATCCCGCATTCCCCGTGGCTGGGCCTGGTGGACGGCGCGGGCAAGCCGGTGGAGCCGCCGCAGGAGACGGAGGCCTCGAAGGCCGCCGGGAAGGCCACGCCGAAGGGTGCGGTCACCCTGCCCAAGGTCTACGCGAACACGGCCGGGTGCCTGTTCAAGGCGGCCTCGGACGGTACCGGGGACGAGTGGACGGAGCTGCTCGCCCCGGCGCCGGGGGAGTACCGGATCGCGGCGAAGTACCAGCTCCCGCGGGGCACCCCGTGCCCGGACGAGCTGCTCTACGAGGTACTGGGGCCACCGGAGCGCCCGTCTCCGCCGCGTCCTTGACCGTCCTTGACCGCCCTTGGACCGCCCTTGATCGACCATTCTTTACGTCCGGTCCGGGTGCGTTGGCCCCTTTATGTGCATACCATCCCAGTAGTCCGATTGGGTGCCCCGAGTCTTTTTAGGGAGTGACGACGGGATGAGCAAAGAGCAGAAGCAGGACTTCCACACGGCTGTCGCGAAGGCCGCGGAAGCGACCCACCTGCCCCGCGCCGTGCAACACGCGCACGGATTCTCCGGACCGGTCCGGAGCAAGGTCAAGGGCGGAGCGCACACGAAGGCGGAACTCAAGCGGGCCGGGACCCCGCAGGGCGACCGCATCGGCGAGCGCAGCAGAGGCCTCAGCTGACGGCGGGGCCGAAGTCTGAGCCCGCCTCCCTGTCGTGAATCTGATGATGTGGCCCTTCCGGCTCCGGCCGGAAGGGCTTTCGTCCGCCCCTGCCCCTTAACGGTTTCGCGGGGAGGTGTCCGGTCGGCTGTTACCTCGCCGACGGACGACCCGGACATGACCCTCGTAACGTCGTGGTCGTCGCCACCGCAGGTGACGCCGACCCGAGGGACACACTCATGCGCGCCACTGTCCGTACCGCCGCCACCGCCGCCGCGGCGCTCGCCGCCCTCACCGCGTGCGGGACCCTCACGGCCTGCGGCACCGGCACCGGCGGCGGGGCCGGCAGCGCTGCGGCGCTGCCGCCGGACCCCAAGGTCGGCAGCACGGCGGCCCCCGCTCCCGCGGGCGAGGCCGCGCCCGCCCTCCCGAGGGCGAAACCGACAGGGATGAAGATCGACGCGGCGGGCGTGGACGCGAAGAAGATGGTCGGCCTCGCGGTGGACCCGGCCACGGGCGAGCTCGGCGTGCCGAACGCGGACACCGACGCGGACAACCCGGGCTGGTGGACCCAGGGCGTGACCCCGGGCGAGAAGGGGGCGGCCGTACTCGTCGCGCACTTCGACACGAAGTACGGGCACGCGGTGATGAAGAACGTCAAGAAGATCAAGCTCGGCGACCTGATCGAGGTGCCGCGCGAAGACGGGAAGACGGCCAGGTTCACGATCCGCGAGATCGAGGACGTCGCCAAGAAGGACTTCCCGACCGACAAGGTCTACGGGGACACCAGCCGCCCCGAGCTGCGCCTGCTGACCTGCGGCGGTGAAATCAAGAACGGCCACCGCACCAACAACGTGATCCTCTACGCGGACCTGGTGACCTGATCCCGCTGTCAGTGGGAGGAGTGCGACAGGTATCCGTACTGAACCGCGCGCATTCCGGCCTGGAACCGGCTGCGGACGCCCAGGTGGGCGAGCAGCCCGGTGATCACCCGGCCCACGGTGCGCGTGGAGACGCCCAGGCTGTGGGCGATGGCTTCGTCCGTCCGCCCCTCGGCCATGAGCTGCAGCACCGCGGCCTGCTGCCGGGTGAGGAGCTCCGGCTCGCAGGGCGCCGCCGCCGGTCCGAGCGGGGTCGCGGCCTGCCAGATGTGCTCGAAGAGCGTGACCAGCAGGGAGATCAGGCCCGGGCTGGTGACCAGCGCCGCCGCGGCGGCGGTGTCCGTCGCGTCGACGGCCACCAGGGCGCTGCGGCGGTCCACGATGGTGAGGCGGTTGGGCAGGACCGGGCTGGTGCGGATGTGGGCTCCGATGCCCTCCAGCCACGTCGCGTACTCCCGGGCGTGGGTGTCGTGGCGGATGCTGTCGAGGTAGACGGTCCGCATCACGATGCCCTGCTCCACGTTGCGCAGGTTCAGCGGCCGGGCCGCCTCGATGCTCGCCTGCGACATCTGCGAGTCGGGGGCGAACGACAGCACCTCGGAGCGGGTCTGCGCGGACAGCAGCTCGATCTGGTCCCGGATCGCGTCGATGCCTTCCAGGTACCGGATCCCGGACTTGGGGGACTCCTGCGACGAGGAGTCGGCGATCTCGGCCATCAGCCCGACGACGGCAGCCCGCGTGGCCTCCATGCGCTGCTGCTGGGCGGCGAGTTCGGCCTGCTGGCGGGCTTGGAGGAGCTGGAGCGCGAGCTGCGGATCGACGGCACGGCCCTGCCCGGGGTCGCCCCCGCCACCGCGCAGCAGCGCCATCTCACTGAGCCGGGCCAGCGAACGGCGCACGTCGTCCGGGGTGAGCGTCAGCCGCTCTGCCAGCTCCGGAACACCGTCCTGGGGATGGGCCAGTTTGCTTCGGTAGACCGATGCGGTCACGTCATCGAGTTCCAGCCGACCGAACATTGCCGCCCACCCCCTGAAAGACCATGCACAGGCACATCAGCGCAGCTCATGCACCTCATGCCCTACGTACGTGCGCCAGGCTAGCTTGATCGCCCGCCCTCTCCCCTCTCTCCCCCTCCCCTCCCCTCCTCTCCCTGTCCTGTGTAGGACATGTCGGGTCCAGGACATCCAAGACCCCTGGTCCACCCCTCCCGCCTGCGGCAACCTTGATCACGTCAGCAGGAAACACCGCACCGCTCGGGGGACCGGACCGTCACCACGGTCTGTCCGTCCGTCCGCTACAGCGCCTCAGGGAGGACCCCCGTGTCTCAGATCATCGGTTACGCGCCAGGCGTCTTCGACCTCTTCCACGTCGGCCACCTCAACCTGCTCAAGCAGGCCCGCGCCCAGTGCGACTACCTGGTGGCCGGCGTACTGACGGACGAGGCCGCCTGCCACGAGGGCTTCCCCCCGGCCATCCCCCTCCACGAGCGCATCGAGGTCGTCAGCTCCATGAGCTGCGTCGACGAGGCCATCGTCGACCACACCCCGGAGACCCTGGACGCCTGGCAGCAGGTCGGCTTCCACCGCCTGTTCAAGAGCGCCGACCGGCGCGGCACCCCCCGAAGCGAGCGCTGGGAAAGCGACTTCGGCACCCTCGGAGTAGAGGTCATCCACCTCCCGAACACCCCGCACGCCCCCAGCGCGAACCTCCACCGCCTGATCCGGCAACTGTGACCCGCAGACATCCGGTCGCTCTCGGCCACCCACGACGCTCTACCTGCGGCTGGTACGGGGAGCCGCTACCGACCATGGTCATCCACCCGTGCAGGACGACGAGCGTTCCTGCGGTGAGCTCGTACGGCTCCCAACCCGTCGTGTGGAGAGGGTCAGCCTCGAAGTGCTGTGATCACGGCTGCGAGTGCTCCGAGGAGGGCCGCAGTGGCCGTGATGCCCGCCAGCCACAGATTGGCTCGCCCACGCTTCTCCTCATTAGGCTCGTCCCTGGGAGGGCTATCGGGATTCGACACGGTGTTCCTCCATGCGATCGGGCCTCCCCGGCGATTCCAATGCCGAGGATCTGTCTGGTGAGTTCCGATCCCGTCCGGCCGGACGGGATCGGAACTCCGTTGCTGTCGGAACGTAGCAGCCCTCTGACCTGCTCGTTTCTCAACCGGTGCGTTTTCAGACGGCTTGCTGGGCGAGTTGCCGCATACTCGTTCCAAACGCCGAAGAACGTGGGACACGTCTGTACTGGGTCATATACCAGGGGGACGTGACGCAGGCTTGCTTGGACAATGCCGCGTATCGGTCTAATGGCTCAAATGGGGGCCCGGTCCACTTGGCTAGATTTCGCTCCCCCTGCAGAGGTCCTGAGAGCGGTGAAGTCGGTCGTGTCGCCTTGCTGGACAGCACCTTCCTCGTCCAACTGGAGAAGAAGATCCGGCTGCACGACGCCCGCCACGGCTACGCGACGTAGCCGAGAATCCGGCATGCCGGAGCGGCGCTGCTGCCTGGATCACGCCCGCGAGCGCGGTGTGCGCGACACGGAGCTCCTCATGTCACGGCCGGTGTCGATGGCTAGCCAGGCTCTCCCTGCGCCCCCTTGGCCCAAGTGGCGGGCTGTTTGCGGGTGGCGTCCCAGATGACGATGACGTCGAGGTCGCCATCGCGCAGTTCGCGCTGAGCAGCGCGCCATTGTGCGGTGGGCAAGTCGTGGACGTACGGGCTGGGGTTCTCGATGACGACGCCGACTATGTCGAAGTCGTGGGCGCGTGCGTAGGCGACGAGGGCATGGGCCCGGTCGAGCTCCTCGATGCTGGCCCGCGGCTGGGTGGTGGACTGATAGATGAGCGCGCGGTGGCCGGCCCTGCGGCCGAGCAGGCCTCGGGCGTGCAGGAGACGAAGCCCGAGACGGCCGACGCCGCGTAGATAGATGATCTCGCGAGAGGCGGCATCTCTGAGGGCTTCGGGCGTGGTGATGCCCGCCTGGATGAGGCACCGGGCGATACGGTGGGCGGCCTGGTCGTGGCCGAGGAGATCGCGCAACTCGGGTGAATTCTCGGCACAGTTGTTGCGGAGGAGCCGGCAGGTGTGGTTGCGGCCGGGGACGGCAGACTGTTGCGGCATGCCCTACTCCTCGCTGACGCGTTCGATCCACGTGGACACGCACCCTACGAGGGGCTGAGCAGCAGGGCCGGAGCGGGGTGTGCATAGCCCGTTGAGCGGTATGCGCAGGATCCTGCGTCTCCAGCACCCCGGCCCCTCTCTGATGAGCCGGGCGTTACGCCTCATGTGGGCCGTACAGGGCCGCATCCGTCCCGCTCTGCAGGGCCCAGTACCGGTCCCCGTAGGACCAGTGCCACCATTCCGTGGGGTAGTTGACGAATCTCGCAGCGGTCAGGGCGGACCCCAAGATCTCCCGGTTCGCGCGGGCGGTGGTGTCGATACCCGAGGCGTGCGTGTAGCAGGTGCCCGAACTCTCCTCGGGGCTCGCGTTCATGCGTGTGCCGAGGTCGAGCTCGACCCCGTTGGTATCGGCCAGCGTCAGGTCCACGGCCGCTCCGGCGCTGTGCGGGGCGATCTCTGGTGGAGAGACGTAGCGGCTGGCCGCGGTGTGCAATTCGGCTTCATGGAGGTTCGGGTACTGGGCGCGCAGTACGCCGAGGTACTCGTCGAAGTACTGGCGCTGGAGGGATGGCGGCCGGTAGCCCTCGACGAAGAGCAGGCGGAGCCCCTGAGGCAGCTGGTCCTGCGCGTGCAGCAGCCGGCGAAGCACCCCTTTCCGCAGCAAGGCGTAGGACCCCGTTGCGTCCGCCTTCCGAGGGTCGACCAGGATCCCGCTGTCGCGTACGTCGACGAGCGGCTCGCCGCACTCGCGTACCGGCACGGCGTATACCCGCGGGTCCGACATCAGGACAATTTCGTTCACGAGTGGAGCGCTCCCCCGTAGTGCGGCATTACGCGTCCTGCAGCAGGTTCGACTTCGCGACCAGGTAGCCGAACTCGGCGCGGCTGCGGCTGCCGAGCTGGTCAGAGACGCGCCGGACATGTTCGGCGACCGTACGGGCGCTGGTCCCCACGCGTCCAGCGATGGCCTTGTCCGTGTGTCCCTCGACGACCAGTTGAACGATCTTCAACTGTACATCCGAAGAGATCTGCGGACGGCTGGGGCTGACGGATTCCTCGGCCAGCGACTGGGCACGGTCCCACGCCAGATCGAAGCCACGCGCCAGGTAGCGGATCAGTGCGGGCTCCCGGATCTCCAACGCGGAGCTGGCCCGGTCGTCACTGACGGGAATGAATGCCACGCGCTGGTCGCAGATGATGAGCCGGTCGGCCACCTCGCTGAGTGTTCGCACCTGCCCTCCGAACTCGCGTATTCGTCGTGCGTATTCGAGCGTCGGACCATGAGCCCGGATGGTCTCCTGGTACAGAGTGCGCTGACGCACTCCGCGCCCGAGTAGTGCCAGATCCCGGACGACCGCTTGCTGGAGAACGGTCGTTGGGCGACCGCCTCCCGGCTGTACTGTTCGCAACTCCTTGGTACAGGAGTCCACTTCTCGCGCCAGCAAGGTGTTGATGACGTCTGCGCCTCGGACGATGGAATGCACCTTGCCCTCGTTGCGCATTGCCTGCTGATATGCGGAGTCCGCTTGCGCGAGGGTGATTCGGGTGACTTCAAGGGATTGCCTGAGTTTGGCCATTTCCCGCTCGATCGGCAAGGTGATCCGCGCCTCTGCGGCGCTTGGGGGCAGCGCCAAGAACTCGCCTGGGCTATCGGGGATTTCCTCCAATAGCCCCAGAGACAACAAGCATGACGGGACTTCGCCTATGAGTGGGGCTCCGGTCGACGCAGCCTGCTGGTAGATGTGCAGCGCCTCGGGGCAGGGCTCTATCCCGCAGGGGTCCGCGGTGTGAGCAATGCCTGGATTGCCCAATTCCGTACCGCTTTGTGGGCGCTTCAAGAATGTGCATTTCATGATCGTGAAGCATATGTCAAGCCTACGAGCGCCACCGACCGAGCAGTATTTGATCCGCCGCTCCAATGAGCCGGCAAGTAGAGATCAAAAGGATTTGAGTTTCAGTGAATCGCGCGCTCCGTTCCGTGTTTGTCCTCGTTGCAGTAGCGGCAGTTGCCGTGTCAGCACTCATCTCGCCCGACGTGCAGGACGGGCCCGTCATAGAGGCCACCGAGGCCCAGTTCGTTGCCTTCGATTCAGGCTGGGGAGCCAGGGCTGGGAAGTGACTTATGTCGCGAAAGCCCAGAGCGAAGTAACAGGCACAACCAAGCAAGGGGGCATGATGGGGACATCGACCAAGACGGCGGGCCGGGGCGCCGTGGACGTGTTGAAGGGTAAGAGGATCGCCGTGGTGTACGGGGCAGTCTCTGAGGAGGACGGCCTGTACATCCGTAACGTTCCGCGAGACCAGTGGTCGCTCACCCACATCATGGAGACCCTTTGGGAACTCGGGCTCTCGGCTGAGCACATCGATCCCACCAGCCCGGACTTCGCCGAGAAGGTCCGCTTGTTCGATGTGGCCTTCCTGAACGTGCACGGTCCGTTCGGGGAAGACGGGCGCATCCAAGGGCTTCTTGACTACCTGGCTGTGCCGTACACCGGGTCCGGGGTGTTGGCCGGCAGCATCGGCATGGACAAGCTGGCCAGCAAGGCGGTGTTCGCCTACCTCGGCATCGCGGTACCCCGGGGTATTCCGATCCTCGGGTCCGCAGGGGCCCAGGTGCCTTCCGACTTCCCCTTCCCCGCGATGCTGAAGGCCGTGGACGGCGGCAGCAGTGTCGGCATGGCGCTGGTCCGGGAAGAGGCCGGCCTTTCCGAGGAGATCCGGAAACTGCGTGACCGCGGCTTCGAGCGGCTGTTCCTCGAGGAGTACATCGACGGCCGGTCGATGACGGTGAGCGTGATCGGCAGGGAGCCGGGACCGATCGCCCTGCCCTCGCTGGAGTTCGTGACGGAGTCCGACTACTACGACGAGTCGACGAAGCTCGGCGGGGCCGGTGCCCCGAGCGTCGAATACCGGGTTCCCGAAGACCTCCCCGCTCACGTCAACCAGGCCATGTCCGACGGCGCCAAGCGCGTGTTCGAGTTTCTGGCATGCAGTGGGGCCATCCGCGTCGACTACATGGTCGACACGGTCGGCACCCCGTACGCCCTTGAGGTGAACACGATTCCCGGCCTGCAGCAGCACAGCAACCTGCCGGTCTCGTGCAGTCACGCCGGGATCTCATACTCGGACCTGCTGGTCGAACTGCTGACTGAGGCTCTGGCCAGTGCCAAGCCCATGCCCTGGGGGGTCACGTCGTGATCGGTCGCCTCCAGCTCCTGCCACCGCCAGGAGGGTTGCGCAGGTTCGCCATCGCCAACCTGATCAACACCGTCGGTAGCGGCCTGTACATCACCGGCGGCACTCTGTACTTCACGCGGGTGGTCGGCCTGACGGTCTCCGAGACGGCGCTGGGCATGACCCTCGGCACCGCGATCGGCCTGGCGTTCATGATGGGGTTCGGCCGACTGGCCGACCGCATCGGGCCGAAACCGGTCTACCTCTGCCTGCTGGTCGTCCAGGGGCTGGCGATGGCTGCCTTCACCCAGGTACGTAGCTTCCCCGCCTTCCTTGCCATCGCCATCGTGAGCGGAATCGCGGACCGTGGCATCTCCGGTACGGTCGGCGCCCTCATTCACTCGATGAGCGGCACTGCGAACCGTGTGACGGCCCGCGCCCAGCTTCGTACGGCCACGAACGTCGGCCTGGGCGTCGGCACGCTGATCGCCGGCGCGGCGCTGACCGCAGACACAACTGGTGCGTACACCCTTGTGGTGGCCGGCAATGCCCTGTTGTTCTTCACCGCGGCGTCACTACTGGCCGGGGTACGTGTCGAGCACCAGCTGCGTCGGGCGGGTTCCGCCGCAGCGGCCTTCCGGGGCCCCCGACCGCTGCGCGATGTCCGGTACCTCGCTGTCACGGCAGCCAACGGTCTGCTCACGCTGCATGCAGCTGTGCTGAGCTTCGCGCTTCCGCTCTGGGTCGCCGACCACACCCAGGCGCCGAAGTGGAGCATTGCGGTGGTGCTCGTCGTGAACACGATCCTGGTGGTTCTCCTGCAGGTGCGTACGAGCAAGCACGCGGCCACGGTGCCCAAGGCTGCGCGTATGGCCTGGATCTCCGGCCTCGTCTTCGCCGCCGCCGCGCTGGTGATGGCCGGCACGACGGCGCTCGGCCCTGCCCTGTGCCTGGTGGTCCTGTTGATCTGGGCATTGATCTATACCGCAGGTGAACTACTCCAGACCTCATCCGAGTTCTGTCTGGGCTTCGAGCTGGCTGCCGATGAGGCACAAGGGGCATACCAGAGCACGTTCGCCCTCGGCCCCGGAGTCATGAGGGCCCTTGGCCCCTCTCTGCTGGCCTTGGCGGTCTTGGAGAGCGGCTCGACGGGGTGGATCGCCCTCGGCGGTCTGTTCGCCGTCTCGGGCGGGCTGGTATCCGTCGCCGCCCTCTGGGCACTGCGCAACCGCAGCGAAATGCACGGAGAAGCCTCTGTGCCCGCGCAAGCAGAGCGTCAGCCGACGGCGGCCGTGTCATGACCGGTGACGGTGACACCTTGGCTTCACGCCCGTCCCTGCCGCTTCAGCTGAGGCGCTACGCCCAGCACTTCACCCAGGAGGAACGGGACGACCACGCCTTTGGCTGGCCCGACGGGGGACCTGATGTCTGGGGGGAGCGCTGCTGTGGCCTGGCATGCGTCCGCATGCTCCTTGACCACTTCGCTCTGGCTGTTCCCTCCCAGCGCCACCTGCTGGCACAGGGGCTGGAACTGGGGGCGTACACCCCGAAGGGCTGGCACCACCAGGGCTTGGTGAACCTGGCCGATGGTCTGGGTCTGTCCGGTGTGGCGGCCCACTTCGACTCACCGGAGCCGCTCCAACGGCTGGCCCAGGAAGGGATCCCGGCCATCGTGTCGTGCACCTTCACCTTTCCCGAGGATGGACGCAGGGGCGGGCACCTGGTGCTGTTCCGGGGGGAGAGGATCCAGCTCGGCCAGCGGGTGGCCGGTTTCGCTGACCCCTCCCGCTGGGGTGCTCTGCACGACGAGCTCCCTGCCGAACGGTTCTGGGCGAGCTGGACCGGCCGAGCCATCATCCTGCGGCCGAGCGTGCAGGCATCGCCGGGCTTCGGCGGCACCGCAGACCTTTCCAAATGGATCGATGACATAACGACGCAGGCAGGTGTCAACCGTTGAGGACAGAGATAGTCGACAGTCTTGCTGGTGTCGCCGACGGGGCATGGAATACGTTGTCGGCCGGCTCGTTCTACGGCAGCCTCGCCTGGATGCGGTACCAGGAAGCGGCCCCGGACTCGTCCGTCCGGTACGTGCTGGTGCGCGACGCCTCGGGTCGGCTGGTCGCGGGCATGCCGATCTACGTCGTCGATTCCGAGGCCAGCGGCATGTACAACCCGCGGGTGCTGTTTCCCGACGCGGCGGGGACCATCGGTGCGTCCAGACGAACCGTCCTGGTGGGCAACCGGCGTGGCTACTCCAACCGCCTCCTCATCGACGAGCGGCAGGACCGCAACGAGATCACCAAAATGCTCGTCGATGCCGTCAACCTTGTCGCGTCCCAGGAAGCCGACGGACAGGCATGGTGGCTGTACCTCGGCGAGGGGGACACCGAAACGCTCCTGACCCACGCCAATCGGGCGGTGCCCCGGCTGCTCGCCGCCGACTGCGCGATACCGCTTCCTGGTGACAGCTTCGGGGACTACCTCCAGCAAGGCACCAGCAACATGCGGCGGCAGATCCGCAAGGACCGCGAGGCCTTCCAGCGGGCCGAGTACACCTGCACGGAGGTGCCCTTCGCCGATGTCTGGGCCGAGATGAGCCCACTCATCACCTCCCACCAGGCACATCACGGCGAGCCAGCCGACCCGGCCGTGATCCGACGCCTGATGCGTGAGCAGGCCGAGGCCACCGGCGAGTCCGGCATCGTGCACGCGTGCCACTTGGGCGGCGTCATGCGGGGCTGCACCCTCACGTACACCACGGAACGCGAAGTCAGCTCTCGCGCCTACGGGTTCGACCACAGCAGGCCCGCCGTCGCGGGCGAGTACTTCGAACTCCTCTACTACCGACCCATGGAAGCCGCCTACCGCTCAGGAGCGCGTCGGCTGCACCTCGGCATCGGCACCCTTCGGCCCAAGATCCGAAGAGGCGCAGAAGTCTCGTTTCTGTGGGCTGTCAGCACCGGCGAGCGGCTGGGAACCGACGGATCCGGAGAAGCCGCGGCGAACAACGCTGCCCGATGGCAACCGATGGCCGACGAACTGGGCGGGGCGGCCCGCCAAGTGATGTCGGGCCTGCTGGAGCACTCATTGTGACTGCCGCTCCACGAGAACAGACAGAAGACAAAAGGCGAGTGGGAGACACGATCATGCACGGTGCCTGGGTTGTTTCGGTCGAGATGCACACTCTGCCGGGCGGAGGGCGGGGCACTCGCCACGCAGGCGACGCGGTCACGGCCCCGTGCCGCGCCCAGCTGGAGTCGGCGAAAAGGCTCGGCTATCGAACGGCGGTGGCTGCTTCGGACCGCGAGAGTTACGGCACCCAGTACGACGATGTCGTCGATGCATGGCTCATCACGAACACGCTGGATGCCGCGGACATCGTCCACATCCTCAGGGTTCTGAATGGCGGGGTTGCCGCTGTCTACAGCTCGGTCGACAGCTTCGTGAGGATAGCTGCCGAAGTGGCCGCGAAGCTGCACCTCCCCGGCCCGTCGCCTCTGGGCGCCGGCATTGCCCGCGACAAAGCGGTCGCCAGGCAGGCTCTGGCGGAGTCCGGAGTGCCTGACATCCGGTGGGCTGTGAAATCCGCATTCGAGGAAGACCTGAGCTCCCCCATCGGCTACCCGTGCATCGTCAAACCCGTGGACGGAGCGTCCAGCTGGGATGTCGCGCTGGTCGAGAACGAAGAAGCCGTACGGAAGATGGCTTCAGACCACCTCAAGCGTGCCTACGGCCGCCGTGTGCAGCCCCAACGCCGACTGCTTTTCGAGGAAGTTCTCGAAGGGCCGCTGTTCAGCGCCGAAGGATTCGTCGACGGCCGGGGCGTGCACGTCATCGGCTACTCGGACCGGGTGATGTCGCCGCCGCCCCGTTTCGTCGAGCTCGCCCTGCGCTTCTCGGCCGACCGACCGTTCCCAGACGCCGACGCCTATGTCGCCCGTACCCTTACGGCGCTGGAATACGACTTCGGCGCCTTCCACCTGGAGTTCATCCTGACGACCGACGGGCCCAGGCTGGTGGAACTCAACCCCCGGCTCGTAGGTGCAGGCGTGCAGCACGCCATCAGTCACCTTACGGGCGCACATCCCGCCGACCTCGTCATCGCCGGTTCCATCGGCAGGGAACTGCCGGAGTTCGATACATCAGGAGCTGTGACGGAGCTGTACCTCACCGCCCCCACATCTGGCTGTCTGCGCGAGGTGCATGGGCTGGAGGAAGCCGCCGTTGCTCCAGGATTCCGAGGAGCCGGCCTCTACGTCGAACTGGATGATCATGTGAGCAGCGAGATCGAATCCAACAGCCAGTACATCGGATATGTACACGCCGTTGGCCGGACTCGCGAGGAGTCCTACGAGAACGCACTGGGCGTCGCTGCCTGCATCGGCTACGACATCGACGAGGAGCAGGCTGCGAACGCTACATCGGGGTAGGGCGCCAGAAAAAGTACAGAGCTCCGATAAGGGAGTGATGGAACGCTATGACTGATCGCAGGTTTATCAGGGCCGAGGTGACGGTCGCCCTCGATGCAATTCGGCACAATACTGGCCTCCTCTCCGCTCATGTCGCGGGGGCCGAGGTGATGGCTGTGGTCAAGGCCGATGGGTACGGCCACGGTGCTGTCGAGGTCGCCCGGGCAGCACTGGAGGCAGGTGCGACGTGGATCGGCTCCTGCTCGGCGGAGGAGGCGCGCACCCTGCGCGCGGCGGGGATCGACGCGCCGATACTCGCGTGGCTCGATGTGCCCGACGCCGATGTCCCGTCTGACGTGGACCTCGGCGTATCCAGCCTGGAGCAGCTGCGGGCACTGTCCGGACGGCGCATCCACCTCAAGATCGACACGGGGCTGTCCCGCAACGGATGCCCTCCGCAGCTGTGGCCCGACCTGGTGCGCGCTGCCGCGGCATCGGACAACGAGGTGTACGCGATCTGGTCGCATCTTGCGTGTGCTGACGAGCCGGGTCATCCGTCGGTGAACCGGCAGGCGCAACGATTCGCCGACGCGTTCCGGGTCGCACGGGATGCCGGCCTTGACCCCAAGCGTCACCTCGCGAACTCGGCGGCCACTCTGGATCGTCCGGATCTGCACTTCGACATGGTCCGGGTCGGCATCGCCCTGTACGGGCTCAACCCGCTTCCCGGCACGCTGGACCTTCAGCCGGCCATGACGTTGCGTTCCTCGGTGGTGATGACCAGACGGATCGGCGCCGGGGAGTGTGTGTCCTACGGCGACTCGTGGACCGCCGACCGGCCCACCACGCTGGCGCTGGTCCCCGTGGGTTACGCCGACGGCGTGCCGCGCGGACTGTCCAACCGCTTCGACGTACTCATCGGCGGCGCCCGCAGGCCCGTGCGGGGACGGGTATGCATGGACCAGATAGTCGTGGACTGCGGTGACGAGGACATCGCGGTCGGCACGGACGTGGTGCTCTTCGGTTCCGGCAGCGGCGACGGGCCCACGGCCAGGGAATGGGCCGACACGCTGGGCACCATCGACTACGAGATCGTCACCGGCATGTCCAGGCCACGCCTGCGGCGCAGGTACACCGGATGAGCCCCATCGGCCCGCCCCCATTCGGGGTGGGGCGGGATGGCCGATGTCCGGTCATCCAGAAGATGGCGCACCGCTCACGCATCGCTCACGCACACGGCGGTGCTGACCTGGGATCTCCTGCTCAGCGGGGCGTAAACGGATCGGGTCAGGGACCGCCCCCGTTTCGCACCACGACACCAGCCGAGAATCCGGCGTGCCGTAGAGGTGCCGCCGCCTCGATCATGCCTGCCAGGGCGGTGTGCACCACACGGAGCTGAGGGCTCTGCCGGCCTTCCTCCCCGAGGGGGGCTATGGCGCTGCGATGCAGGCGGACAGCGCGCTGGTAGAGGAGTTCGATCTCGCGGTCGAGGGCGAGGACGGACATCTGGGGGTCACGGGAGATGAGGTACTGGCCGAGTATTAGAGGAAGCACTCGTGCTCGTCGCGGCCTGATCGCACGGCGGTGTACGAGGCACCACGAGCGCGGGTTCGCGCTCCAGAATGTGCACGGTCGGCCACGGCCGTCGGGCATGATCTGGGGGAGGGGACGGCGCGGGGGCGCGCCCTTCCGGAACACCGGCTGGGGGGTCACGGCATGGAGTGGGGAACGCTAGTCGCCACACTGGGCGGCGGTCTGATCGCGATAGCGGGCACGGTGCTGGCAGACCGCTTGCGCACCCGCCAGGAACACCGCCGCGGCCTCCAGTCGCGCCGCCGGGACGTCTACACGGAGTTCATCGCGGCGGCGGGTGCGGCCCACACCGAACTGCGCCGCCTCGCGCAGCACGGCGCCGAGGCGACCGACCTGGAGGAAGCAAGCCGCCTGGCGCTGACGGACGCCCGCGTCTACGAGGTGCGCGAGCGCCTCTTCCTCGACGCCAGCGCCCGGATCGCCGGCACGGGCCAGACCATGTTCGAACGCCTCCGCGTCCTTCGAAGGACGGTCGCCGCAGGCGCCGGCATCTCGACCCCCGCCTTCCACGACATCTACCACCCCTACCTGGAGGCCGTCTGGGCCTACCGCGAGGCCGTCCGCAACGAGCTGGAGGGCCAGGCCCTTACCCCGGCCGACTTCGGCTGGTCCGTGTGGGACGGCCGCGAGCGCTGCGCGCAGTGCGGGGAGCGCCAGGCAGACACGGCGTCCGGGTAGCACTGACCCCGCCCCGGCCACGATCGACGGGAGCAGCGACTCTTCCAGCCGGAGCACCATCTCTATCGGACGGCACCTAGATGAATGAGTCCAAGGGATCGCCTGCGGACATGAGACGAGGGCGTCCAACGTCGATGTGTGACGAACGACC
>NZ_JALGBX010000046.1 GCF_022808175.1 Streptomyces sp. AP-93
AGTGGACCAAGACCGCCGACCAGATCCTCGATCGCATCTGCCGCTACTGCTCGCGCATCTCCGAACCAGATCACTAGTCAACATCGACCAGGCAGAGGTCAGCCGGCTGGAGAGGGGACAGAAGAAGATCAGAGACCGCCGCCAGCTCGCACAGTGGGGGGAGGCCCTCGGGATACCGTCGGACCTGATGCGGCCGCTCCCGGCCGCCGAGCGCCCTGAGACGGGTTCCGACGGGGTAAACGGCTACCTGCCGCTGTCCGACGGACCAGGGCAAGTCCTGTTGCCGGCCGGCCGTAACCTGCCCCTGACGGCGCTCCCGGCGCTTGCGGCGCCGGCCATCACCTTCCGCGGTAATTCCCTGTGGCTGGCGTCTACTCGGGAGCTGGAGGCGTGGACGCGTATGCCGCAGAGAGCGCTCGTCATCGCCTCCCGCGTGATCGATGGAAGACACCGCCACTTCGCCGCGGACGCACGCGGGGCTGTCTCCCGTACGCCAAGCGCCGACACCATCGCCGTTCCTGCGGCATACGAACTCGACGACCTCACGTACGGCATCCTGTGGGCTGTCGCCGGATTCGATTCCGCGCTGCTCGGCGATGACGCAGCCCTGCATGACCTCCTCGACGTCGAGCCGAAGGAGCTCTTACGGGCTGGTGCCCAGCGGGCCCTCCGTGACGACCTCACCGACGGTGCACAGATGCTGATCGGGTCCCAGACGTGTGCCTCTTTCATCCTCCAGCAGCGCCACAACCTAGGTGATCGGCCGGTCTTCTGGACACGTGAGCAAAAGGGTGAGGAAGCGGCGACGTGGTTGTTCTTCCGGCACAAGCTCCGTTACCTCCAGCTCCTGTCTCCAGGGAACACGGACAGCGGGGTGGGGCGCGCATTTTGCATTCCCCAGCAGGCGGTCGATCCGTCGCCCACGTACGAAAGGGTGCTGCTCTTCCTGGCGATTGCGCTGATGGAGTCGTACGGCGTGACCACCTGGGTGACGGAGGAGCCTGACCTGGAACAGACAGACGGCTTCGTGCTGGCCCCGGGGCACCGGGCGGCCATCGCGACGTGGGTACGCACGGAAGCAGTCCCGCGTGCTGTGGTCACGGCCGGCCCTCGCGTGCTCCGGTCGTTCGCCGATGCCACCGGATTCGCGAAGACCCATACCGTCACCCCTGGTCCGACGCCGGGAGTGCGGCTGGCCGCCACAGCCGACTACCTCGGCCTTGACCGTACGTGGCTCATGCGACGGTGCCGCCAGCTGGCCGTGGAGGGAACCGTCGGCCTTGCCCGGCCGCGTAGCCGCCACCTCGGCGTGGAGGCGCTGGATACCGCGTGCGGTTATGCGGCGGCGCAGTTGCAGCCGGGGGCAGGTGCCGTACCGAGCACGAACCGATAGCCTTCACCAAACGATCTACGGCACACGAATCCGTACAGGCGTGAGCCGACGGGGACTTGGGGGCGACGGTGGGCGTGGCGAAGACGGTGGCGATCTACTCCCTTGGCGGAACTATCGCCATGACGACCGACCCCGCGACGGGAGGTGTTGTACCGGCGCTGTCTGCCCACGACCTCCTGGCCGCGGTCCCCGGACTGGAGTCCCAAGGTGTCGACCTGCGCGTTCACGACTTCCGGAGGGTTCCGGGCGCCTCGCTGACCTTCAACGACCTGACGGATCTGAGTGCGGAGATCGCGAAGACGCTGAGCGGTCGTGATGTGGACGGTGTTGTCATCACACAGGGCACCGACACGATCGAGGAGACGGCCTTCATCCTCGACATCCACCACGGCCACGAGCAGCCAGTCGTTGTCACCGGAGCCATGCGCAACCCGACCATGCCGGGCGCTGACGGTCCCGCCAACCTGTACGCAGCGGTCGCGGCGGCAGCGGATCCCCAGCTAAGAGGGACAGGTTGCCTTGTTGTCCTCGGCGACGAGATCCACGCCGCTCGGCACGTCCGAAAGTCTCACACGACGAGCCCGGCCGCTTTTACCTCGCCCTCCGTCGGGCCCCTCGGTACCTTCGCGGAAGACCGCGTCCGGCTGCGCGCCGGCCTGCCGACGCGCCGCCCGGCCCTGCCGCTCCCCGATCAGGATGCCCGGGTGGGGCTGTACACCGTGACGCTGGGCGATGGAGGCGACCTCCTTGAGCTGTGGGAAGGCCGGTGCGAGGGGCTCGTCGTGGCGGCATTCGGAGTCGGCCACGTCCCGGCGACGACGGTGGAGACCTTGAACCGGATGGCACGGAACATCCCGGTTGTGCTCTCCTCCCGCATCGGGAACGGCCCGGTGCTGCGGGGAACGTACAGCTTCCCGGGCTCGGAGAAGGATCTGATCGGCCGGGGCCTCATTCCGGCCGGAGACCTGAGCCCGTACCAGGCACGCCTCCTCCTCGGATCACTGATCGGCGGCGGCGCCGACCGTGACACGATCGCCGACGAGTTCGCCTCCCGGGCGTACTGACCGAAATAGCGCGGCGACCCAAAGAGGAACCACCATGCGAGCCCATGAACTGACCATAGGACGTACCTTCGGCCTCACCTTCGACCACGGCGAGGACTTCTTCGAGACGCTCTCCACCTTCTGCCGCGAGCACGGCGTCCAGCAGGGTTACATCCCATCGTTCATCGGTGCCTTTGCCGAAGCGGACATCGTCGGTGCCTGCGAAAAGCTGGAGAATCCCGACGCCCCTGTGTGGTCCAGGACCCACGTGACGAACGTCGAAGCCTTCGGCGCCGGCACCCTTGCCTACGACCCCGAAACTGGTGGCATCCTGCCCCATATCCACGTCTCTGCTGGGCTCAAGGCCCAGTCCGCCGACGGCCGCACGAGTCACCTGCTCAGCGCCAAGGTTCAATTCCTGAACGAGCTCGTCGTGGTTGAAGTAGTTGCGCCCCGCATGACGCGCCCGCGGAACCCGGATCTCTACGACGTTCCGCTGCTGACCTTCGGCTGACCGGCAGCGGACGCCGCGTTGTGGACGGTCACGTAATTCGGCTCTGTCGCTGATCTTGTGATCGGGCTGGTCAGCTCCGGTGCAGGATGCGGATGCGGAGGAGGTCGAAGTTGGCCCGGCCGTATCCGTCCCTTTTGATCCGGTTGACTCTCGTGTTCTGGCCTTCGACCTGGCCGGAGCTCCACGTGCTGGAGAGGCCGGCGATGACCGCGTCGAGGTCGCGGCGTAGGCCGTTGACCAGTGAGTGCAGTGCGGGCAGGGGGTCGTGTTTGACGCGTTCCATCCAGGCGGGGAGCTGGTCGCCGGTCAGGTCGCGCATCATCGTGGCGAAGTCGCGGACATGTCGGGTGGTCGCGTCGAGTTCGGGGCAGGCGGCTCGGATCTCTTTGAGGGTGAGGGCGTCCTCGTCGGGGAGGTTGCCGGGGTTCGTCATGATCCATCTGACGACGCGGCGGGGCCTCGGAGTCGGCCGGGGTGCCGCTAGTGCGGCGGTGGTGTCCTTGAAGGGGCGGAGGTAGCGCCGGGTAGTTTGGATGCTGCCCTCGAAGCCCATGGCCCGGATCTCCTGGTGGAGTTGCGCACTGTCGCGGCAGCCCTCGTTCCACCGCTGGTTCAGGTGGGCTGTGTACTCATCGAGGATGCTGGACCGGTTGGTGGCCGTGACCAGCAGTTCGTCGATGCTGGTGGCGCGGGCGAAGCGGCGCACGGTGGACCGGTCCAACCTGAGCGTGCGGCAGACTCCCTCCAACGAGCCGCCCTCGGCCAGGAGCTTCTGCACGGCGGCATACCGTTCCTTGGTCCGGGTCACCAGACGGCGTTCCCGCCCGCACACGTCGAGCATCGTCTCGGCTGCCAACGGCGGCACCTCCCAGATGCCGTTCCCGGGTGGCGGGGCTACCGGCGTGACGTTCTCGAACACGGCCCGGGTGCAGGCATGATGGGCTCCGACGGTCTTCTCCACCGCCTCGCCAAGGTTCTTCCATAAATGCCAGCCGTCGGCGATCTGCGCGGCTTGCGGGGCGCCGGTGCGGGCGCCCTCGGCGTAGGCCCCACCACGATCCCTGCAGATGATCTCCACCTCCGGGTGCCCGGCGAGCCAGGCGGCCAGTGGCCCGGCCTCGCGTCCGGGCAGCACGGCGATTGGGCGCCGTCGTTCCAGGTCCACCAGGATCGTCGAGTACGAGTCGCCCCTGCGGAGCGCGAAGTCATCGACACCCAGCACCCTGACTGGTCCGATCGGTTCGTCAGAAAAGGCTCTGAGCAGGCGTAACAGGGTGTCCTTGGCCACCGGGACTCCCAGTGCCGTCGCGAGGCGGCTGCCCGGCCGACCGGCCAGGGCCACCGCGATCGAGGTCAGCATCCCGCGCAGAAGGGGTGTGAAGCGGGCATGCGGGCTGGTCAGTCCGGCGACCTGCTCGGCGAACGTCACCGCCGCGCAGGCAGCGTTCAGGCACCGGAACCGGCGCACCAGCAGCTCGATCACCACTCGGGCGCCGCTGACCGCTGCGTCGGACAGCCGCCGCAGGTACCGGCCGTGCACCCGCCCGGACACACTGCCGCAGTGCGGGCACCGCGCATCGGCCCCACGTACACGGGCATGCAGCGTGATCCTGCCGACCGCCCGTTCAACCAACTCCACGACGACACCGGCCAGATGAGGCACAAGCGCCTCGAAACTCCGCGAAGTACACCCGGGACACGATGACACCCGCCACCGACAACACCCGCCCGATCACAAGATCAGCGACAGAGCCGAATTGTGTGACGCTCAAGCCCCAGAAACTGGGGAATTGCATGACCGCTGACACGCGCTACCGTCTGGCCTTGGTACTACCTAAGGCGCTCGATCCAGGGGTGGGACGGTGCCGTCGTCTCCAACGCGTCGCGAAGCCAGAACCGCTGCTCGGTTCCGAGTAGCGGTAGGGCGGCCTCGAAGTCGAGTTCGTCCTTGGCGCGGACTGCTTTTGCCTTGTAGTAGAGCTGGATTTCGGGAGACAGGTAGGGGATGCCACCCGGGGTGACCCTGCCCAGGCGGGCGATCGGGAGGCGCACGCGCGGATCGCGTCGCGACACCCAGTCGTCGCCGTCGGCTTCGTCAAGCATCAGCTCGAACGCCCACGGCTCTTCGGGGGCGGGGCGGCACCAGACGCCGTTCAGAGGCAGCTCCAGGGATTCCTCAGGAAGCCACGGGCGGAGTTGTCCGGCTCCCGGTGGATCGGCCACGTGGAGGTCCCAGCCGGTGAGATGGGCTTGGATGGCTGCCTGGTCGCGGCGCAGGACGAGGATGTCCACGTCGTCGTGCGGCCGAAGTGGGTGGCCGACAGCCAGTTCGATGGCGTACCCGCCGGCGATCCACCAGGGGAACTTCGCTCCCTCGAATAGCTCGGACACTTCGGCTGGGCTGAGGGGGCCCCATTGGCCCAGAGCGTTACTCACGTCCCTATGGTCCCAGTTGACATGGGCCGTCGGCCCGATGGTGGCCCCCGGATGCTCATAAACCCCCATCGGCAGGAGTCATGGGGGCCGCCATGGTTGGCCCGTGACCCGCACGAGCCACTTCGCCGTGTCGCTGGGAGACGGAAGTCCTCAAAGTCCTCGTCAGAGGGCAGTTCCGCTCTTGCCGCACTCCACGGTGTGGTGGTCGCGTCCCGATCGCGATTGCCGCGGAGGCTGTCATGTTGCCGACCGTCCTGTTCGCATCCATTCTCTTGCTGCCCGCCGCAGCTATCGGCGTACCCCCGCTGAGGGGGGAGGTGATCGCCTGCATGCGTTCCGGCCGCGGGCGACACCGTCGCATCGACCGACGCCGCCACGCCGCTCGGGGAGGTACATCGCGATGACCGCCATGAGGCGCAGTACCTCCGAGGCCCTGTACCGCTGGACGAGCTGTACGCCCAACCCAGCCGCGGAGGCGCGGGCGGTGCTCCGGCGGACCCTCGGACGGCTCGGGCTCCCCGGAGAGGCAGTGAGTGACGGCGTGCTCGCCGCGTCGGAGCTCGTCGCAAATGCCACGGAACACGCGGAGGGCCCGTACGAGCTGAGGCTGCGCGTGACGGCCGCCGACATCATCTGCGAGGTTCTTGACCACGACCGCAAGGTCCCTGACCTCTCCGACTTCAAGGCGACGGGGTCGCTCGGCCACAGTCGCGCCGAGCCCGAGGGCGACCTGGACGCGGTCTTCGCGCTGCTCTCCGAACGCGGGCGCGGCCTGCAGATCGTGCACGAACTGACGGCCGGGGTGTGGGGCTACCGCGTGGTCGACGACCGCAGCAAGGTGGCCTGGCTCGCCTTGAGTCTGACGCGAGGGTGAGCTGACGCGCCGATCTGACGGAGCGTCCGGTACGGGATCCCTAGGATGAGGATCACTGGTTCGGACGGCTGGGGCGGTGGAGAGATGGACTACAACCCGTTTGCGGTGAATCCGATTACCGAGCAACGGCCGCCGGACCCGCCTGCTTGGACCGCGTTCGATGACCACCTGCTCTACACCGTCCGCGTAGTGCATGACCTGATGCAGGGACGGCTCCCCGAGCGCCGACCCGTGCCCTCTGCGGCACGGCTTGCGCCCTGGGAGCTGTCGCTGGCCATGGGGCCGGCCTCGGCCAGCCCGTGGCCAATCAGCCGGAAGGCCTCGAGGGTCAGCTGAGGTTCATGCACACGTGGGCCGTGAGGTGCTTGGTCACCCATCCCGTCATCCCGGCCTTGAGTCCTGTCGCGGAATCTTGATCCAGAGACACCTGGTAGAGGCCGCCGTGCTCCTTGAGGATGTGCACGGTGTCCTTGGGCGTCAGCAGGCCGATCGCAGTGTGCCGAGTGCTCGGACCGGTCCGCAGCTTGAGGTTCGTAGATGGGTAGTACCCGCACGAGTTCCACTCGGCCACTGCCATTCGGGCGGAGCTCGGAACGGCTTCGGCTGGAGCGGACACGGTGGTGAGCGCACCAAGCGCGAGCAGGGAAGCAGAAATCGTTCGTTTCATGAACGTGAAAAACGGTAAGAGGGGCCCGACGTTTCGGGAAGCCGTAGAAGATCACCCTGACGTGTCCAGGCGGGGAAGGGGACGAAGTCGGTATGGCTGGCCCGGCCGCTGAGGGTGGGCGCCCGCGCGGTCGGCCCCGCTGATCGAAGCTCTGGCGGATACGAGGGCGGGGTGTCGCTCAATCGAGCGGTACACCGCCCTCGTTCGCGTGGCGTCTCGAAGCGGGCTCCACTCGTGTAACGGGCCGGAAACAAAAGGCAGTCGACAGCCCGTGTCCCGATTCATCGCCACGGCGCAGGGTAACCCAAGCCGCATATGATTACGTACAGTCTTCGTTCATGTGCAATGAGTGATGGAAGGCGGGGATGGTGAAGTCGCACGGGCGAGCCATTGCTCTTCGAGCAGGGGCGATTGCGGCGGTCGCGGGGTTGCTACTGGCGGGCTGCGCGAAGGCCTCATCAGATGCCAGGCCACTGCCGGGCAAGCCGGTGGCTCCGTCTCGGACGCCTGCGGTGCAGCCAGTGGAGGCGCTCGCTGCCTACCGGGCGATGTGGGACGACCTCGCTGCCGCCGCCGAGACTTCGGACGCGAAGCATCCCGGACTAGATGCGCACGCCTCTGGCGGAGCGCTGCAGCTGCTGCGCCACATGATGACGGAGGACCGCAAGAAGGAGGTCGTCACCAAGGGCCAGCTGCATCTCGACCCTGTCGTGGAGGGCAACGGAACGATGAGGGTGGTGATCCGAGATTGCGTGGACGCCACCGACTGGCTCCACTACACCAGTGACGGCAAGCCGGAAAACGACGTACCAGGCGGGCATCATCGCATCGACGCGACCCTTCTTCAGAGGGGTGGCGGCTGGTGGGTTGACCGTTTGTACGTCGGGCAGGTCGGGAGTTGCTGAGGCAAGACCCCGCCGGGCCGGTGACAGTGGCTGCGGCCTGCATCGTGGTGCTCTTAACCGCGCATGGCGTGGTGGCCGACGACGGGTTGAGTACGGGTGCCGGGGTTACCTGCGGGCCTGGTGCGTGCGACGCGGAGGCGACGAGCGTCAGGGGAAAGGCAGGCGCAGGCCGCTCGGCGAAGAGTCCGCCGACCTCTAACCGAGAGTCGTCGAAGCCCGGCGGCGGAAGGTCGACGGGACCGCCGACGATCACGTCAACGGGCTGGGAGTTCGATCTGGGCGGCGGCGTGGGGATCTTGCCGCGCTTCGATATCGAGGGCCAGGAGAAACGGCCGGAGGTGGCCGGAAGTCGTCCGGTGCCGGTGGAGTTGGTCGTTCAGCGGGCGGTGGAGCGCTTGGAGTTGCCGCAGCCAGTGATTCGCATGAGTCCGGATGAGGACCTTGTTCAGGTGGTTCACGTGCCGACGTGGATGTGGGTGGAGCGTGGTAGCTGGGGTCCGGTCTCTGCTTCGGCCGCAGTGGACGGGGTGACGGTGACAGCCATCGCACGACCTCAGCGGGCGGTGTGGTCCATGGGAGAGGGCGGCAGCGTGGTCTGCCGGGGGCCGGGGACGCAGTACTCGGAGGCGTTCAGCCCCAAGGCGTCGTCGCCGGACTGCGGATACACGTACCGGCGTGCGTCGGTCTCCGTGCCCGGCAAGGCGTACACGGTGTCCGTACGGGTGACCTGGGACGTCGAGTGGCATGGCGGCGGACAGGCCGGTGTGGTGCCTGGGCTGGTGATGACTGCTGCGCGACAGCTGGTGGTGGACGAGGTGCAGGCCGTTGTCACGCGGTGATGGGCCGACCGGCCCGTAGAGCGGTACGCCGGATCGATGGACGTTGGAACTCTCTTGATGAGGTGAATTGTGGGTACCTCCATCTCTTCCTCTGCTGTAAAGGGCGGTGGGCTCAGAGTGCCTGGCGCGCGCCGGGCGGGTCCGGAGCAGCAGCCGGCGGTGACGGGCGGTCGGCGGCGCAGAGTGGGCTGGGTGTGGGCCGGGGTGGGGGCGGTGGTGGTCTCGGCTGTCGGCTTCACGTGGATTGTGCAGTCCGCCGGGCAGCGGAGCCAGGTGTTGGTGCTGGCCCGGGACGTGCCTGCGGGCCGGGTGCTTGGGCCGGGTGACCTGCGTGCCGTGGCGGTGGCGGCCGACGCGGGTGTGGTGCCGTTTGCAGAGCGGGACAGTGTGCTGGGGCGGAAGGCGAAGGTGCCGCTGGTGGCCGGGTCGCTGCTGGCGCCAGGACAGGTGGGGACGGAAGCCTCCTTCCCTCCGAAGGGCTTGTCGCAGGTGGCGCTCGCCGTGGAAGTGGGCGGGGCGCCACCGGATCTGACTCCTGGAGAACGCGTCGCCGTCCTTCCCGGCCCTGTTGGTGCCGGCGCCGTGGCCGCTGCCGAGGAGGAGGCTGCCTCGCCTGTGGCCGGGACCGTGACGGGTGTGCGGGCTCCGGAGTCCGCTGGCGGACCGAGGGTCGTGACCGTGCTGGTCGAGACGGGGGCGGCGCGGCGAGCGGCGCGACTGGAGCATCCGCGTGTGGTGGTGCTCCCTGCGCAGGGGCGTGAGGCCCCGTGAGGCGGCTGGTCGCCATTGGATCGATCACTGGTGCGCCGGGGGTGACGACGGCGGCGCTGGCGTTGGCCACGATGTGGCCGCAGGTGGCGGACGGCGGGGTGCGGCCGGTGGTCGTGGAGGCGGACGCTTCCGGCGGTGACCTCATGATCCGCTTCGGTCTGCCGACGGCTCCCTCGCTGCTGGACGTGGCGGCCACGGCAGGGCAGCCGTACCCGGGCTCGCTGCTGGGGGCGGTCAGTGAACTGCCATTCGGTGTGCGGGCGGTGGCCGCGGTTCCGGGCCGTGGTCCGTGCAGTCAGGCGGTGCGGCTGGTGGCCGGCGAGGCCGGACGGCGTGTACTGCGGGGTGAAGAAGGCGATGTGGGAACGGTGCTGCTGGACGTGGGGCGGCTCGGCGAGGACGCCGCCGCGCTGGTCGATGCGGCTGACCACGTGGTGATCGTCACGCGTGGCGGCGCGGAGCCCCTCACTCACGTGTCCAGGTACGGACTGGACGCTGATTCGTATTCCGGGCGGTTGACGTTGGCTGTGGTCGGGCCGTGCCCGTATCCGTCGGGGGAGATCGCGAGGTCGCTCGGCATCGAGCACGTGGTGTTTCTTCCCTGGGACGCCAAGGGCGTGGCCGCGATCAGCACCCCCGGGCGAGGCGTCTGGCGTCGCACCACCGGGTTTTGGACACCTCCGCTGTTGTCTGCCGCAGGGGCACTGGCCCGTGAGCTCACCGGTGCCTGGGAGAGCAGGACCAGGGTCGGTGAGACGGAGTACGACTATGCCGCTGACAGCTGTGGGGCGCGGATGGCCGGGCGAGGCGGCGAGGCGCTGTCCCGGGTGCTGGGAGGAAATGAGGGAACCGGATCATGAGTGAGCTGATGGTGCTGCCGGGCGCGGTACTCGGGGACCACGAGCGCGAGCTGGCCGGAGTGGTCCGGCAGAGGGTGACGTCACGGCTGGCGGCGTACGCGGGTGAGCGCGAGCTGGCCGGTCTGCCACCGGACGACGAGACTGCCAGGCAGGCAACCGTGGGGCGGCTGCTGGCCGAGGAACTCGGTGCGCGGCGGCGCCAGGCCCTGGCCCAGGGCGTTCAGGTCATCGATGCCGCAGTGGAGGATCGCATCGCCCAGGCGGTCAAGGACGCGTTGTTCGGCACCGGGAGCCTGGAGCGGCTGCTGGCCGACGAGACGATCGAGAACATCTGCATCAACGGCTCTGACGTGGTGTGGGTCAAGGACTCGTCGGGCACCTGGCGCCGTGAGGCGCCAGTAGCTGCTTCGGACGCCGAACTTGTCGCGCTGGTCCGCGATCTGGCGGCCCATGCCGGCGATGAGGAACGGCGCTTCGACCGCGGCATGCCCCGCCTGAACCTGCGGCTCCCTGACGGGTCCCGGATGTTCGCCGTGATGGCGGTGACGGGACGCGTGTCACTCACCATCCGCCGTCACCGCTTCCCCGCCGCCTCCATGAACGAACTGGTGCGGCTGGGCGTGTGCGACGCACAGCTCGCCCGCTTCCTGAGAGCTCTGGTGCGGGCGCGCAAGAACATCGTCATCGGCGGCGGCACGAACGTCGGCAAGACCACCGTGCTGCGCGCCTTCGCCCACGAGATCCCGCCCGAGGAACGGCTCGTGACGATCGAGGACACCTTCGAACTCGGTCTGGACGCCAACCCTGCGGCACACCCGAACGTGGTGGCCATGCAGGCACGCGAGCCGAACATCGAGGGCCAGGGCGGCATCGACCAGGCGGAACTGGTGCGCTGGGGTCTGCGCATGTCCCCGGACCGGGTCATCGTCGGAGAGATCCGCGGCGCCGAGGTCATCCCGATGTGCAACGCCATGTCGCAGGGCAACGACGGCTCGCTGTCCACCATTCACGCCTCAACCTCGCGCGGGGTGTTCACCAAACTCGCCTCCTACGCCGCGCAGGCACCGGAGCGGCTCACGCTGGAGGCGACGAACCTGATGGTGGCCTCCGCGGTGCACTTCGTCGTCCACCTGGGCTGGGATGCCACTCGCCGGCGGGTCATCGACTCGGTCCGCGAGGTCATCGACGCCGACGGGGCGCAGGTCGTCTCCAACGAGGTCTACCGGCCCGGGCCGGACGGGGGCGCGGTGCCCGCCGCCCCGCTTCGCCCCGACACCCTCGATGACCTCGTTGCCGCAGGACTCGACCCCCAGATCGCGGCCTATCAGTGGTGGGGGACGGCGCGATGAGCAGCATGTTGGGGCCCGAGGCCATCTCTGGGATCGCGGTGGCGTGCGGCACCGTGTTCGGGCTCGGCCTGGTGGCCATCGGGTACGGCGCTGTACGGCGCGCTGCACGCGAGCAGCAGGCCGGCGTGTGGATGGCCCTGGCGGCCCGGCTGCCTGCGGCCTGGACCGCACGGCGTGTGCTGATCGCGGTAGTGGCGGGCGTGGTCGTGGGGGCGCTGACAGCTTGGCCGGTCGTGGCCGTGCTGACCTGCGTCGGCATGCTGACCCTCCCGGGCTTGCTCGGACCGGACCGGGCAGCGGCCCGGCGCACGGAGAAGATGGAGGCGCTGGCCACTTGGACGGAGATGCTGCGCGACACCCTCTCTGCGGCGGCCGGTCTTGAGCAGGCGGTGCTGGCGACCGCGGACATCGCGCCGACGGCGCTCGAGCCGGAGCTGCAAGGGCTGGCTGCAACTGTCCGCTCGGGGCGTCCTCTCCCGGGCGCGCTGCGGGTGTTCGCCGAAGAGATCGAGGATCCTCTGGCGGACGTGGTGGTGGCCGCCCTGGTGATGGCTGCCGAGCAGCAGGCCAGGCAGCTCGGACCACTGCTGGGGGAGCTGGCGGACTCCGTGCGTGAGCAGGTGGCGATGCGACAGCGCATTGATGCCGGGCGGGCCAGCGTGCGTACCGGGGTGCGCGTCACGGTGATCGTCACCCTGGGGATGGCGGTGGGGCTCATCGTCTTCAACCGCCCGTACCTGGACCCCTTCGACACCCTGACAGGGCAGCTGGTCCTCGCGGTGGTGGGCGTTCTCTTCGCCGCCAGCTTCAGCTATCTGACGGTGATCGGCCGGATCGACGAGCCGATCCGCCTCATCAGATGCGCCCCTGCCCTCGCCGCGACGGAACCTGTTGCTGGAGGTAAGCGGTGATCGTGATGCTGCTTGGCGCGCTGTTCGGTGCCGGGGCGACCGCTCTCGTCTACGGGCTGCGCCCGCCCCGCCCTGCCCTCGTAGATGTCCTTACCGCTCTCAACACGCCAGCGCCGTCAGAGTCGCCGACGAACGGGCGAGACGATCCTGAATGGGCCACCCGCCTCGGCACACGCCTGGTGCCCCTGGTACGGGCACTCGGCTTCCCCACCGCCACCTTGCGCGCGGATCTGGCCGTATGTGGCACCGACGAGGACCACCACCTGGCAGGCAAGGCGGTCTGCGCGATCGCCGGGCTTGTCACCCCGTGGGCCGCCGTACTGCTGATGCGCCTGGGCGCCGATGTGGCGACGGGCTGGTGGGTGCCGCTGGCGGGGTCGCTCACCCTGGCCGCGGCGCTGTTCTTCGCGCCCGACCTCAGCCTGCGCCAGCAGGCTGCGCGCCGGCGCCAACAGATGCGGCACACCCTCAGCCTCGTACTGGACCTGACCGTGATCGCCCTGGCGGGCGGGGCTGGCATCCAGCAGGCCCTCGCCCAAGCAGTCGCCGCGCCACAGGGATGGGCGGCGGCCAAGCTCCGGCACGCCCTCCACCTCGCCCAGCTCACCCGCACCAGCCCCTGGACTCACCTGGGCGATCTCGGACGGCAGCTGGCCGTGGCCGACCTGACCGAGCTCGCCTCGACGCTGAGCCTCGCCGGCAGCGAAGGAGCCAAGATCCGCGGCTCGCTCGCGGCGAAGGCCAGAGCGATGCGAAGGCGCCGGATCTCGGAGGCCGACGGTGCCGCGCAGGCGGCCACCGAACGGATGTCACTGCCCGTGGTCGGGCTCTTCGCGGCCTTCCTGCTGCTGATCGGCTATCCCGCACTGGCGCACGTCATGTCCATGAGCTGAACCCACCCCCATCTCACGTACGACAGAGAGAGCACTCGCCGTGAACCACCTCGACACCCTCGCCTCCCGGGTGCGCGCACGCCTCGCCGACGTCCGTCGGCACGCCCGTTCGGATGCGGGCTACACCACCGAGACCATCGTGGTCACCGCCCTGCTGGCGATCCTGTCCCTGGCCGTCGTGGGCATCATCGCGGCCAAGGTCATCGCCAAGGCCAACGGCATCAGCCTCGGTTAGCCGGTGACAGTCTTCCTTCGCAGGTTCCTCAGCGATCGCGGTGCGGTGTGCACCGAGCTCGTCCTCGTAGTCCCCTTGGTCCTACTGCTCGCGTTGCTCGCGGTGCAGTTCGCGCTGTTCTGGCACGCCTCGCATGTCGCCCAGTTCGCCGCCCAGAGAGCGCTGGCCGCAGCCCGCGTCGAGGACGGGAGCGCAGCGGGTGGTCAGGACCAGGCCCGGCACAGCCTGGCCGCACTGGGCAGCCAGGTCCTGACCGCCCCGTCGGTGACCGTCAGCCGCTCCGCAACACAGACCACCGTGCGCGTCGACGGAACGGTGATGCGGGTCGTCCCGGTCCCCGGACTGGTACTGCACGCCTCCGGTACAGCCTCCGGGCCCACCGAGAGGATCACCATTCCCACCGGAGCGCGGCCGTGATCGGGCGCCTGCTTCGCACACGCGCTGACAGGGAGCGCGGTTCCGTGGCGGTGGAGCTGGTACTGGTCACGCCGCTGCTCGTGCTCGTCTTCCTGGTCGTGGTGGCGCTGGGGCGGCTCTCCGATGCCCGCCTAGTGGTGGCGGACGCCGCACACCAGGCGGCTCGGGCCGGCTCCCTGGCCCGCAGCGAGAAGCAGGCACACGTTCAGGCACGGCAAGCGGCGAACGAGGCCCTGCGCGCGGCCGGAACCGCCTGCGCACGGCCGCGTGTGCGTTTGTCCACCGGGGGCCTCGCCCCGGGTGCCTCCGTTACCGCGCGGGTTTCCTGCACCGCCGATCTCGGTGACCTCACCTTGACCGGGATGCCTGGCCGAGTACTGCTGACCGACACGGCCTTCTCCGTGGTCGATTCCTTCCGGAGCTCCCCGTGAACCGACGAACCCAAGCGGGCCGATCCCACGCCCGTGTCCTTCTGGCGGCCGGGGATGACCAGGGGAGGGTCACTGCCCTCGTCGTCGGTGTGGTCGCCGTGCTGTGGCTGTTCGCCGGGATCGTCGTCGACGGCGGGCTCGCCCTGGCGGGCAAGGCCAAGGCGCTGGACGTGGCGCAGGAAGCCGCCCGTACCGGCGCGCAGCAGCTCGACGTCGGCCAGCTCCGGCGCGGCGGCGACGTACGGCTCGTGCGTGAGCGGGCCGTAGCGGCAGCCCGCTCCTACGTCGCCTCCACCGGCAACCAGGGGAGCGCGACCGTCAAGGGCGATGCCGTAACCGTCTCGGTCACCCACCACCAGCGTGCCCAGATCCTGCAGCTGATCGGAGTGAGCGCCCTCACCGTGCACGCGACCGGTACCGCACACGCCGAACGCGCCACCCCGTGAAGGACCATGCACCGCATCTTGCGGCCGAAGAGAGCGAGCGATGATGCACCCTCTCGCGCTACGACAGAGGCTGACCGCAGCCTTCACCGCGGGCGGGACCCTTATGGTCACGCTCGCCCTGCTGGCCGGGATGCCCTACGTCCTGTGGCGGGCCGCCGGCCTCCCCTGGCCCGAACGCGTCTACTCCTGGGGACAATTCGCAAATCGGCTGGCCGAGCCAGTCGGCGATCCGCTGCTGATCGAACTGCTGGCCGTGGTGGGGTGGATTTGCTGGGCTGCCTTCGCCTGCACGGTGGTCCGCGAGACCATCTGGTACACGACTCACCTCCCGCAGCTGCTGCGTGACCGCCACGCCCACGCCGAGCATGTGGCCACGCTGTCCGTGAAGGGATCTCTGGCCGCGCTGTGCATCGGCACCCTCGTCGTGGCCCTGATCGGCCTGTGGCGCCCCCAGCCCGCCGACGCCCAGCAGCCCGCCTTCACAGGTGAGCTGAGGGCGCATACCGCTGCGACAGCCCCTCTCGTCCCCGCTCCAAGCCGGCAGGGCGCCCTTGCGGGAGCAGCCGCGGCAGCCGGCTCCCGTTCTGCGGCCGCCCGGTTCAACTCGGCCCAGGCCGCGGCCGCTGACGAAGCTGTCCGGCACGTCGAGTACACCGTGGTCGAGGGCGACACCCTCTGGGACATTGCGCACACCCACCTGGGAGACAGCCTCAAGTGGCCGCGGATCTACAAGTTGAACAAAGACCGAGTCCAGAGCGACGGATACCGGCTCACCGACCCCGACCGGATCCAGCCCGGCTGGCAGCTGACCCTCCCCATCACCCAGAAGGCGACCCCGCCGCCGCCCCCCGTCCCCGCCGCCCCAGGCCCCGAACCGGACACCAGGCCCGCGTCACCCGCTGCCGCTGTGCCCGCATCACCATCCCTCGGACCGGAGCAGAAACCCGCACACCAGCCGGGCACGGAGGAAGCCAACACGGGACCGGGTCGTCGCGCCGAGCAGCAGTCCGGCGCGGCGGACAGCCGGATGGGCCCCGCCGCTATCGGACTCGGAGAAGCGGGCCTCATCGGTATCACCGCTGCGGCCGGCCTACTGGCCGCCCGCCGCTACTGGTACTGGCACCAAACCCGCCGAAGGGAACCTGGCCTGGACGGCGAAGTCCCTTCCCTGAGCCCTCTGGTGGACAAGGCGGCGCAGGCCGCCCACGCCGCCACCCAGCCCCACCGCCCACACGACCCGGAAGCCCTGGTCACCCGCCGCACACCTCCGCAGCCACCACGCCCTGCGGAAACGGTCACGATCGGCGTCCGCGACGACACGGAAGTCTCGTTGAGCGAGCTGGCCCTGCCCGGAGGCTGCGCCTGGCAGGGCTCCGGCGCAGAGAGCGCCGCCCGTGCCCTCCTCGCCGGGATCCTCACCGCCGCTGAGCGCCAACGCCCCGGACCCCCGCGCGTCAAGGCCGTCGTGTCCGAAGACCTGGCCGAGCGTCTGCTGCCTGGACTACCGCCGCAGTTCACGGCCCTGACCCAGGAAGCCGATACAGCGTGCGCCATCCAGGCCGCCGAGCAGCACCTTCTCGCTCACGCCTACGCCGAAGACGAACAGGACGACGAGCCCGCCGCCACCGAAGCGACCGTGGCAGCCTCCGCTCCGGACACCGGCCCTGGCACCATGCTCCTGCTCACCGCGCCGGACACCGCACACACCGGGCAGCTTCAGGCACTGGCCGCCCGCAGCCGCCCCGGCGCCCTGATCGTCCTCACCCTGGGCACCCCACTGCCTGGGGCTGCCACCTGGCACATCGCCGAGGACGGCACCGCCGCCGGCCCTTCCGCCGGCAGACAACACTCCAGTCCGCTCAGGCTATTCTACATCACGCCCCAGGCCGGACGCGATGTGATCGAGGTCCTGCTGACCGCCCACGGACAGCGGCCCCGCCTTCGCGTCCTCCCCGCCGCCAGCCCAACACCCAACAGCCAGCCCCGCGAAACCGAAACCGCAACCGAGACCGAGCCCGCCTCGGAACAAGACCCCCCTGGCCCGCACCCCGTCGACCAGCAGCGGCCGGCACAGACCAAACCCGTACGCCTCCACGTCCTCGGCCCCATCACCCTCCACGCCCGCGGCAACCCAGACCCCATCGGCACCCAGATGCGGCCCGAAGCCCACGAATTCCTCGCCCTCCTGGCGGCCCACCCCACCGGACTGCTCGCCTCCGACATCGCCGACAAACTCCACATCGATCCAGGCAGCGAGCAGAACGCGCTGAAGAACCTGCGCCGCGCCGTACGCCGCACCCTGCGTACGGCAACCGGCATCACCTCACAAGAATTCATCCTCCTTCAAGGAGAATTCCATAAACTGAACCCGCAGCTCGTAGAGACCGACCTCGAAGAATTCACTCACAAGCTGAACCGAGCATTCTCCGCAGAGGACGAGAATGACGCCCTCGATGCGGCACGCGAGGCCGTGGCCCTATATCGCGGCCCCTTCGCCTACGGCGGCGACTACCTCTGGGGCGATGCCATCCGCGAGCATCTCGCGATGAAAGCCACCGACGCCGTCCTGCGCCTGGCCCGAAAAGCAGAACGGGCCAGCGCCACGCCGGGCGAGCGGCACACGGTTCTCCCGCTGCTGGAGCACCTCAGCGCCATCCATCCCGACCACGAGCGACTCGCCCAGCACGCGATCCGGCTCTACCAAGCCGCCGGGCGCCCCGACGCCGCCCGGCACATCTACACCCGCCTCAAAAGGCACCTCGCCGACCTCGGCCTCGAACCCGAGCCGGCCACCGGGGCCCTCGTCGCAGCCCTGGAGCGCTCCCGCCAGAAGCGATAAAAGCCCAGCTCAACGCCATCCTGAGGGTGCATTGCTCCGAGCGGATCCAATGTCGTTCACCTCGCCGTATCCGTCGTCGTCTCAGCAGCCGCTTCCGTGTGCGCACTTGGATACGACGCCCCCGAGCAGGCGGAGAGTGCAGGTCAGGGGCCCTGCGAGCCACCGGTGAGCGGGGCCGACTGTATATCGGTGCAGCAACGCATCCCGATCTACCTGCAACCGGCGCCCGGCCCCCTGCATCCCGTGCACCGGTGCCCGTTCCAGCGCATCCCTGCTCATGCCGTATCTCTGGCCTGTACTCATCCTTCTCACTTACTAGTAGGGCTCCGTTAGGTCGATCTGGATCTTGCTGAGAGGCGTCTGCCGGTTGGTGTGGGTAGGGGGCGGTGGCAGGTGGTGCAGATGCCGGTCCAGCAGATCAGCAGGCTCTGGAGTGCGTCGAGAACCTGGTAGAGGGACAGTCCGGCGTGCGGGCTTTTGGGGAGAGTCGGTGTTCGGTGAGGAAAGCGTGGGCGGCGGTGACGAGGGTGACGTGGTGGTGCCAGCCGGTCCAGGAGCGGCCCTCGAAGTGGTCCAGCCCGAGTCCGTGTTTGAGTTCCCGGTAGTCGTGCTCGATGCGCCAGCGGATCTTTGCCAGGCGGACCAGTTCGGCGAGCGGGGTGTCGTGGGGCAGGTTGGACAGCCAGTAGCCGGTGGGTGCTTCGGCTCCGGCGGGCCATTCGACCAGCAGCGTGACCTCGGGCAGGACGCCGTCCCAGTGGCCGTCGTGGTCCGTGGCGGTGGCCTGGGCCAGGCGCCGGGCCCGCACCCCGGCCGGCCGCACCGCCACGGCCAGGAAGCGTGAGCGCATCGGTCCTCGTGAGCCCTCCCGCCAGGTGACCGGGGTGAACGACTGCCGTCCGTGGACTGCCGCGCGCGCGGCCACCGAGGACGGCTTGTCCCGATAGCGGGGCTGTGGGCGGCGGCCGGTGCCGGACCAGGGCGGGGTGGCCGGTAACGCGTCGTGCGGGTGGACGGTCACGTCCGAGCGCACCGCGACGACGTATCCGATGTCGCGGCTGTCCAGGCCGTCCCGGAAGTCGGCGTTCTGCCCGTATCCGGCGTCGGCCACCACCACCGGCGGCACCAGACCCCACCCCGTCAGCTCGTCGATGACGTCCAGGGCCAGCCGCCACTTCTCGCGGTGCCCGATGTCCTCGGGTATCCCGGTCTTTTGCCGCCGTTCAGCATCGGCGGCCCAGTCCTCGTTGACGAACAAGCGCCACTGCAGTGGGCAGGACGCGGTGTCGGTGACCGCGTGCACGCTCACCGCGACCTGGCAGTTGGCCTGTTTGCCCAGCGCGCCGCAGTACTGGTGAGCGACCGCGACCGACATCCGGCCGTCCTTGGGGAACGACACGTCATCGACCGCCCATGCCTCCGGGCCGATCAGCGGGACCATCCGCTCCGCGATCCGCCGCCGCACCGGGACCGGATCCCAGGTGGACTGGTTCACGAACTGTTGCAGGTTCTGCTCGTTGCCGTCCGGCAGCCGTTCGGCCATCGGCTGGATCGACTTGCGCCGCCCGTCCAGCATCAGCCCCCGCAGGTAGCAGTTGCCCTTCGCCCGCTGATCCCGCCGCGGCACCGACGCGAACACATCCGCCACGAACTCCGCTAACTCCGCCCGCAGGCCCTCGACCTGCCACATGTCCATCCGTCCAACATGCTCCGCCCAAACATGATCGGGAAGACCTAACGGAGCCCTACTATTACTGCGGTCCGTGCTACCTGGCGCTGCAAGAGACCCCTGAGAAGCAGACTGAGAGACTGCGCTTGGCCCGGAAACAAGCGAGGATAGAAGCGGCCCGGCAGCTACTGGTGGAGCGAGCCGCAGAGATGCAGGCAGCGCCGAAGACATCGGGTCGCGCGCTGATGCCGCCGGGGCCGCTACGCAAACTCGGCCGCCCTGGCTGGTGGGAGGCGGGAGGCGGCGACCGCTGGTAACGCAGCATCGAGCACCAGGACCAGGAGCACGCCCGCGGTTCGGTCGGCGTCGCGGGTGATGGACAACTTCACGGGAGTGCACGTGGCCACCGCCGATAGTCCCGAGCAGGCCAACCGACGCTGCGCCGACTTCATCCGCGCCCAGGACCAGATGGACCCGCAAGTCGCCACGGGCATCTTGCCTGCGGGCAGCTACGCCATCCCCGGCACCGCCCCTGGCGAATAGCCCCTGCACTGCCCGTCCAGCGCCACACCAGGGCCCGCCCCGCCGTTTCGGCCGGGCGGGCCCGGCCGCATCCCGCAGCTTTGTGCCCAATACCCACTGCCTTGAGCGCCTTTCGGGAATTTCGCTACGTGTCCGTGTCGCGTCAGCGACGGATCTTCGCGCACGGCGCGGAGCCGGACTTGTTGAACTCGATGCACAGCCATGTGCCGTGACGGAACGTCCGGCCCTTCAGGTTCCAGTCCGCATCTGAGAATTTCGTCAGCCCCGCGGTAACCGGGGTGGCGTCCTTCCAGCCGGTGACGTCGGTTCGGCTGCCCTGATAAATCGTGTATAGGCGGGCTCGGACACCGGTGCCGTGGCCATCCATCCAGCCACCAGCGCGGTTCACTTTCAAGCCCTTGCCCTTGACGATCAATCCGACGTTGCCGTCCTCGACTGTCGCGTCTGCGTGTGCGGGGGTAGCTGCGCCGGCCAAGGCGAGGAAGGCCGCTGCGGCGGCGTACGTGATTCGCTTCATGGTCGATCCAACCGAGCGTGCCCGCTCGATGGTTACGTTGTGAGGTTGGCGATCACCCGACGGAGTTGGGGTAGGTGCCGAAGCGTTTGCGTGTTGGCGAGCCGGGGCGCAGGCGGCGGGACTGCTCCGCACTTTCCCTGGAGCGCAAGTATGTTGCCTAGGGCAAGTAGGTGCTGGCTCGGGTCGGGTGCGAACGCGACGGCACGAGGCCCGGCGGCGGCCACCCCGTGAACAGGGTGGCCGCCGCCGGGCCTCATGCCGTGATGCTGCTATTCCGGGCCCGCTTCGGCGGCGGTCAGCTGGTAGGTGCGCGGCCTGTCGCTCACCTGCTCGGCGATGCCCTGGCGGGTGAGGGTGACCAGGGCGTTGGCGATGGCCCCGGAGGACTTCTCGATCACGCGGCTGATCTTGGTCGCGGTGAACGCCTCGCCAGGGTGCGCCTGGAGGTGGTCGATGACCATCTGTCGCAGGGCTCCGGGCGCCAGCCGCTTCTTCTCGCCCGGCAGGGGGATCGGCTCCGCTGGCTGAGCCGCTCGTCCCGCGTCGGCCTGCGGGGCGGGAGTGGCCTCGGGGCCATCGTGGGAGTCCTCGCCGTTCGGGTCTTCTTCGTCGTCGTCTCCTGCAGCGGGCTCGGTTTCCTGGGGCGGTGAGACCTGAGGGGTGTCGGTCGTCGGGAGGGTGGGCGGGGCTTCGGCGGGGTCGCACGGCTCGGCGGTGGTGTCGGGTTCGGTTTCGGTCGAGCCCGCGGGGGTGTCCGTGTCGTTGGTGTCCGGCTCAGGGGTGTTCTCCGGCCGGGTTTCCGGCTGGGCGTCGGCGTGGGGTTGGCTGGGCTCGTCGCCGTTGGTGGCCTCGGTGGCGGGGGCGGGGTGCCAGCGATCGGGGGTGCGGCGGGGGCCGTCGTGGCCGCCGGGGATGCGCACGGCCAGGCCGCGCTCCTCCAGGGTGACCAGAGCCTTGCCCGTGGTGGAACGCCCCAGGCCGGCCGCGAGGGCGAGTTCAGCGACCGTGGCGGGCTCGGTGAGCCCCGCCAGCTCGGTGTAGAGCGCGGCGGGTGCGCCGGTGAGTCCGTTGACGGGTTCGGGGTTGGGCGCCACGTGCAGCGTACGGGTGCCGTCGGGAGTCGTGTCGGACATGAGGGGGCCTCGCTTCCGTGAGAAGGGGGTGTTGAGGTCCCCGGCCGGGGTGCGGACCGGTCATGAGGTCCGCGGGTGTCCAGCCGAGCGCGTGCGCACCGCGTTGGCCTCGGGCATGAACATGGCTGTGGCGCGAGCGGGTTGTGTATCTGCGACCGCTCGGTTCGTCGGCCACGACCATGGACGCTCGATGCCGGGTAGGAAGTCAAGCGGGTCGATCGACCCCGTGTAAGACCACGTCAGAGAGCTGTGCGGCCGTGCCCCGGATCCGGTGTGCGCCGATCGGCGAGCGGTCACAGCGCGGTGGCGGGGCGACCGTCCGATCGGTGGCACGGACGGGTGGATCGGAAGACATGCGGCTTAGATCATCTGGGCAGGTGGCCCGGATCGGAGTGGCGGGCAAGTAGTTGCTCGCGGACCTGCCGGGCTCGGCGAGGACCCAGATGGAGATCGGTGCGCAGACGCCAGATACTCACGGGACTGCCCGTCGCGGCCCGGGCAGCCCTGTCGAGCGCAACGGCACGTGGCCACACGTCGGCGTTCGCCGCCCCGTGGGGGCCCGCGTCGGGCTTGGGGGGCATGGGCTTGCCGCCGGGCGGGCTGTCGCCCGTGTGGGGGCCGCCGCGGCCCGGCGTGGTGCCGGGGCCGGCGCCCACGACGTCTTCGGTGGCGGATCTGTTCTTCGATGGTGGAGTGTTGACCGGTTCTGGATCGGCGTCGCCCGGATCGGTGCGCGTTCGGGGCGATCGGTGTGCGGGGGCTGCGGGCGGTTCGGGTGGATCGGTAGGATCGGCGGAGCCGATCCGGTCCAGCAGATCGGTGACGGTTCTTCGGTAGGCGGCGATCGTTTCCGTCAGGGCGATCAGGAGCAAGGCCGGGGTCAGGTGCAGCAGCACGGCTGCTGGATCGGCTCGCCGTGGCCAGCCGATCTGCCCGTCGGGCCACAGGCTCTCCCAGGTGTTCATCAGCGCAGCGGTGCATCCGGCGCTCCAGCGCAGTGTGGTGGACCAGGCGGGTGGACGGATGCCCCAGGAGGCGAGGCGTGCATCGACGTACAGGACGCCGGCCAGGGCGGTTCCGATCATCGGGTCGAGGAGGATCGCGATCGGCAGGGGCACGTTGCGGGTCGTGGCGAAGCGGGTGACGTTGACCGTTGTGAAGATCAGCGCGAGGAGTCCGACGGTGCACAGCACCCAGGTCATGGTCCGCAGCAGTTTGATGGCCTCGCGGGCGGCGGGCTGCTTCACCGGGCGCCTCCTCGTGCCGCAGGCCGGGTGGCGCCCTGGTAGGAGGCGCCGTGGATGTTCGCCGGCCCCTCGCGGACGACAGCCCCAGGGTGCGGTGCGTCTACGGACCGCCCGCCTCCGGCGTAGATGGCGACGTGGGTGATGTGGCGGGGGCTGGTGCCGAAGAACAGCAGGTCGCCGGGTGCGGGTGGGGTGCCTTTCGGGAGGCGGGGGCCGGCGTCGTGCTGGGCCTGGGCGACGCGGGGGATGCCGATTCCGGCGGCGCGGTAGGCAGCCTGGGTGAGGCCGGAGCAGTCGAAGCCTCCCTCGGACGGGCCGTCGCCGCCCCACACGTACGGGGTGCCGATCTGGGCACGGGCGAAGGTAACCGCCTGGGCTGCTGCCTGACTTGGCGCCGGTGCGGCGGCAGCGTATTCGGAGGCGATTTTCAGGACTTCGTCGACGTACGCGTCGCTGTGGTTGTAGTGCCAGATGGCGCGTCGGAGGTTCCGTCCGCCTTTTGCTCCGTTGGCGCACAGGAGTCGGGCGGCGGCGTGGACGGCGTCGACGGGGTCCCAAGGGGTGGGAGGGTTCTTCCCGCCCGGCGGTACGGGATGCGCGTACGCGGGAAAAGTGGAGGGCAGGAACTGCATCGGCCCTACCGCCCCTGCTGAGGAGACCATAGTGGGGTGCCGCGCGTGGTTAGTCTCGACCTTGCCGATCGCGGCGAGGACGCTCCAGGACAGGCCCGGGCACTCGGGCGCGGCCCGCTGGTAGAGGGCGAGCATGTGGGGCGGGATGTCGGCGATGGCTTGCTTGCTCGGAGCGGCCGACACGCTGCCGCCGGGGAGGAGGCTGCCGATCGCCGCGGCGACGATGACGACTGCGAGTACGGGCAGGGCCAGGACGGCGCATCCGATACCCGTGACGGTTCTGGTGATCAGCGAACTCACCCTGCGGCCCCGGGGGCGGGCGGCAGCGGTTGCACGGGGAGGGTGAGCGCGGTGTCGGCGTCGGTCGCCTCCTGCCCGGCGGCGGGGGTGAGATGCGGCCAGCGGGTGGCGAGTTGGGTGAGGGTGGTGCGGCGGGTGTCGCCGCTCTGGAGTGGGCTCCACCAGGGGCCCCAGGGGCTGGAGGTGGTGAAGTCCGCGGACGAGGTGGCCAGGCTCAGGCCCAGGTCGCGTGCGGGGGCGGCGAGGCGGCGGCGTAGGGCCTGGTCGCGCGAATGGGTACGGGTATGGATGAGCAGGGCTGGCTGTGTGCTGGTGGCGGTGCTGAAGGCGGCGTAGCCGACGAGTTTCGCCTCGACGCGCGGCAGGGGCTGGCTGCCGGTGTCGTACTCGAGGAAGAACGACAGCCTGGCTTCCCCTTCTTGCCATTCGGCGTAGGCGTCGGGGCGGACGATGTCGCCCCAGCGCCGGGCGCAGGAACGTTCCGAGAGCCAGACGTTCAGTCCCGCGAACGGGGTGGTGCCGGTCCGGGCGCGGGCGGCGAGGTGGGTGAGGAGTTCGTTGACGCCGAGGTCGTGCCCGAGGGAGGGGGAGTAGGCGATGCGGCCGGTGTGGCTGGGGCGCCAGCCGAGGTCGGCGAGGTCGCATCCTGCGTGGGCGGCGAGGACGGCGGCGCCGACGGGGCCGAGGGTGTAGTGCTCGGGCGCTGATCCGGTCTGCGTCAGGGGACGGAAGGAGTCGAGGACGCCGCTGTCGTGGAGGGTGCGCAGGCGGCGCTGTGCGGAGCGCAGTGAGGTGTAGGCGAGGCTCGCGATCTGGTGGGTGGTGAGGACGCGGTGTTCGTGGAGCATCCGTGTCAGCCACAAGTCGCGGGGGGTGAGGATGCGGGCGAGGGCTGCGACGTCGGTGTGCCGCGTGGGACGGCGGCGGCTGGTGGCGGCGCGGGCGGTGTAGCGGGAGCCGGGGCCGGAGGCAGGGCGCGGGAGCGCGGGCATGACGGGGCACCACCTGGAGGGAGGAGGGCTGGGGGCGGTTTCAGGGGCGGGTGGCCGGCCGGGGTGCGGTGCGGGCGGCCGCGGCGGCGCGCAGGTCCTTGGCCCGCCCGGGTACGGGGGGTGGCAGGGGGCGGGTGGTGAGGGTGAAGGCGGCGGCTTCCGCGCCGCTGGTCAATAGATGCGCGGCAGCCTGGTAGGGGCCGAGGTGGGCGAGGTCGTGCGCGCCCAGCGTGGGGAGGGTGTGACGCTCCAGTGCGCTGGAGTCCTCGGGGGAGGCGTTGAAGAAGATCTTGTTGCGGGCGTTGGCGGAGATCCCTTCGCGCAGGTCGCGGGGGAGCTGGGCGAGGTGCTGGTGGGCCAGCAGCATGGACAGGCGGTAGCCGCGGGCCTCGGCGAGCATGTCCTCCAGCGGGTAGGGGAGGGTGAGGAAGTTGTGCGCCTCGTCGATGCTCAAGGTGGCGTCGATCCGCTGGTGTTCGGGCTGGCGGGCGCGTGCGGAGGCGGTCTGCCAGGTGCCGGCGACGATGAAGGAGCCGAGGAGGCGTGCTGTCTCTTCGCCAAGTGCGCCTTTGGGTAGGCGGGCCAGCAGGATTCCGCCGTCGAGGACCTGGGAGAGGTCGAAGGTGGAGGGGCCGGCGGCGATGGATCGGCGTGCGAAGTCGCGCAGGAGGAAGGCTCGTAGCTTGTTCATCACTGGGCCGACTACTGCGGCCCGTGAGGGTTCGGACATCGACTCGTACCAGGCCCAGAAGCCGCGGAGCACCGGGTCCGTTAGTGCGGGGATGATGCGCAGCCGGTAGGCGCTCTCGCCCAGCAGGCGGGGGACGTCGGCGAGGGTGACGAGCTGGTGGGTGCGGTCGCGGTGCTTGAGCAGGGTGAGGCAGGCAGCCCGCATCACGTCGTCGGTGCGCGGTCCCCAGAAGGCGGTGAAGATCCGGCGGAAGATGCCGGTGATGTTGTCGACGACGACGTCGATGTCCGCGCCGTCGAGGACGTTCAGGCACGGGGGCGCGTGCGGGTCGTCCGGGTCGATGAGGACGAGGCGGTCGGCGCAGGTGTCGGGGAGGCGGTCGAGGAGGTCGGTGACGAGGTCGCCCTTAGGGTCGATGACGATGACGCCCCGGTGGTTGCGTACGTCGTCGAGGACGAGGTTCGCGATCAGGGTGGACTTGCCGGAGCCGGTCGCGCCCATGACATGGAGGTGATGGCGGGCATCGGCGACCGCGAGGCCGACGCCGCGCCGGGCGCCTGCGTCGGAGCGGCCCAGCGGTTTGACGCCGGCACCGGGCTCGGGGGCGGGGATGGAGGGCGGCGGCAGAACGGAGCGAGCCCCGGCCCGCTGGAGGCCCGGCGCGTCCGGATCGAGAGGCAGGTGGGCCAGGGCTGCGAGTTCCGGAACCGACAGCAGAGCGGCGCGCAGGGGGAAGCGCCGCGTGTTCACAGGCTGCTCGGGGCGGGTGAAGCGGGCGCGGACCAGGTAGTTGCGGTCGGCGTACAGGCCGAATGCGGAGGCCAGGGCGTGGGCTCGCCCCCGCGCGACCTCGTCGGCGCGCTCTGTCTTGGGGCTGCAAGTGGCGGCGTAGGCGATGACGCACTGCCACTGCGAGCCGGAAAGCTTCCCCGCCGCCTGCCGTACGGCGGCGGAGTGTTCGGGGTCCAGCTTTCCGGCCGCGGCTTGCTGAGGACGGTGCAGGAGCAGTGCGGTCAGGGCGGGCAACCGGGCCGAGCCACTCCCGGCCTTCAGCCGCCGGGCTTGGCGGCGGGCGCGGCGTAGCGCGCGGCCGGTGGCGGGGCGGGCCAGGATCTGCACGCACGCGGACTCCTCTTCTGCCATGCCGGTGGCCGCCTGGAGCAGTGCGCGAAGCGGGTCGGCGGTATGGTCGGTGCGCAGGGGCAGGACATCAGGCCGGGCGGGGCGAAGCCGGCCGGCGGTGACGGTCTGCCCGGCTGGCAGCAGTGGGTCGGGCTCGGTCAGGCGTGTGTGGGCGCCGGGCCAGGCGGCCTCCACCGCGCGTCGTACCAGGCCCAGGGGCACGGTGCCGGGTACCCACAGGCGGATGCGCAGCCCGGTGTGGGACCAGGTGTATTCGAAGGCGAGGTGGGGCTGGCCTGTGGTGATGCGGCGCCACCACGGGCGGAGCAGCCCGGCGAGCTGGGCCCACAGGACCTCTCCGCCGCGCGGTGCCACGGCGGGCGGCGCCAGGATTTCCACGCACTGCGATCCCTCAGCGAGGCGGCGCTGTTGCGCGAGATTCAGGCGGTGCCTCAGCGCGTAGCCGCCGGCCACGGCTGTGGCCCCGCCGCAAGCCGATGCTGCTGTCTGCCCGCTGAGCCAGCTGACGGGCGTGCCGCTGACCGTCGTCCAGAAGCTGCCCGGGTCGGTGAGGAAGTCCACCAGGGGCCCGCCCGGCTGTGCGGCGAGCTGCCACACGGATGCTGTCACAGCTCCCACTCCTCGTCGTCGCCGAGGGGTTCATCGATGGCAAGGCCATCGGTATCGGGGTCCTGTTCGGTGAAGTGCTGGGCGGCGAGTTCGCCCGGGTCCGTGGTGATCACTTCGTGCTCGCCGGGGGCGGCGACGCTGATCAGGGCGACCTTGTGGCGGCGGTCGCCTGTCAGCAGCAGGGCCTCGCCGCGGGTCGCGGACAGCAGGAACTCCCGCTCGCCGTAACAGAGGTGGAAGTTCTCGCTGATGGTGTCGATGGCCTGCGGGGCCTGGCGCAGCAGGATCTGGGTGGCCGCGTTGGACACGATGGCCCGCCCGAGTGGGGAGGCGAGCACGTCGTCGGCGTCCTGGGTGACCACCGCGAGTCCGGCCCAGTACTTTCGGGCGGCCTTGGCCATCCGGAACAGGAAGCGGGCACCGGCTCCCTCGCGCATCAGCAGCCACGCCTCGTCCACGACGACGAAGTGCCGTCCGGCATCGGGGCGGTGGGTGACCTGCCGCCAGACCGCGTCCAGCGCCAGCAGCATCGCCGGGGCCTTGATCTCTTCCGGGAGCCGGCGCAGCGCGAACACCACGAGATGGCCGGATGCCGAGACGGTACTGGGGCCGTTGAACAACTGGGCGTGCGAGCCGCTGGTGTACGGGGTGAGGCGCTCGGCGAGATCGGCTGCCGCCTCGCTCTCCTCCTCGGCCAGCACGGCGGCCAGATCGGCGAGCGTGGGCGGGGTGCGCTGCCAGGTGCGGAAGTCCGCAGTGATCCCGACGCGCGCGTACGCGGAGAAGATCGCCCGGTCCAGCAGCGCCTTCTCGGCACCGGTGAGTTCCGCGCCCAGCAGAACGGCGAGGAAGGTGTGCAGGAACAGCACCCGCCGGGTCAGTACGTCCTCCGATGGGACGGCGGCGGGCGGCAGCTCAAAGGGGTTGAGGCGTACGCCGTCCGCACCGAGCGCGACCACCCGCCCGCCGACGGTCTCGGCGAGACGGACGTACTCGTCCTCCGGGTCGATCACCGAGGCGGTCACCCCGGTGAACAGCAGCCTGAGCAGTTCGAGTTTGGTCAGGTACGACTTGCCGGCACCGGAGCGGGCCAGGGTGATGGAGTTGTAGTTGTCCTGCGCGAAGCGGTCCCACACCACGGGAGCGCCGGAAAGCGTGTTGAGCCCGTACAGCACTCCGGACGCGGCGCCCTCCTCGCCGGTGGCGACCGGCAGGTCGGGGCTGGTGAAGGGGAAACACGCGGCGAGCGCGGCGGTGTCGAAGGTGCGGCGGATCCGAAGCGTGTCGATGCCCAGAGGCAGGGTGGCCAGCCAGGCGGGCAGGGCCCGGTAGGTGGTCGGCGCGAGCGTCATGAGCAGGGACTCGGCGACGGCGCGTACAGCGGCGGCCTGTTCGGCGAGGGTCTCCTCGTCCGCCGCGTGCACGGTCAGGTACAGCGCGACCTGGAACAGTTTTCCCTCGCCGCGGGCGATGCGGTAGGCGAGGTCGGCGGCGTCCGCAGCGGCGGCCTCGACCTCAGGGTCGTCCAGATGGCCTTTGTCGAAGCCGCTGCGCCGGCCGGATTCCAGCCGGGCACGCTGCTTCTTCAGGCCCGCGGCGGCGACGGGGTTGGGCACGGGGTCGATGTGCAGGGCGATATCGAGGTGCCCGGGAAAGTTAAGCAAGGGCGCGAGCCAGCCCGGGGTGACCTCGGCCGGGTAGCCGGTGACCACCATCGTGGTCGCCAGATGCCCGCCGATGGCCAAGGCGCGGGCGTACACCTCGATGGCCTCGGGCCCGGCCACCTCCAGCAGGCGAGCGCTGTTGACGGCCGGCGTCTCCATGGTGGTGCGGTGGCGGCCGAAGAGGACTGGGGTCATGCGAGGTCACCTTCCAATGCGTCATCGGGGGCGGTGGGTGTGTCGGGGTTGCAGGCCGCGGCAACCAGGCCGGCGCCCTCCTCGGCACTGAGGGGGGTGACGGTGATCTCGGCAGCGGCCAGCGCCCGGGCGGCCTCGTGGATGCGCTGGAGTACACGCCCCTCACCCGCATAGCGCCGCACACCGTGCGCTGCGGCTTCTTTACGGGCCACCAGCACGATCTGCCGGCCGAGCAGGTTGCCGCCAGCCGCGAGGTCGGCGAGGAAGTCGGCATGCGCGCGGGCCGCGTGCTCCAGTGCCGGGTGCGGCAGCGCGGCGGCATCGTGCTGAAGCGTGTCGGCGAGCGGGGAGAGGTCAACGCGGTGGCAGCGCACCAGCACCTGGGTGGGCCCGGTCAGGGAGTTGAGCCAGCGAGCGAACGCGGCGGTCAGACCCTGCTGTTCGGCTGCCGAGCGCAACTCGAAATTGACCGTGGAACACCTCGCCATCGCGGCTTTCCCCTCGCCACGCAGATCGAGCACCCCATCCGCGCCGATGCCGTCATACGGCATGCGCATGGCAGCCGGTGGCGGGCCTGCCGCCTGCGCCCAGTGACCGGGAACGACGCCGGGCAGAGAAGGAACACCCTCCGGGGCGTGCACCCGGCGCTTGGGCGCGCGGGCGTGGCCGAGGGCGGAGAGCAGGAATCGGTCCAGGCCGATGCCCTCACGCTGGCCGAGCGCGAGGGCGGCCACCGCCCCGGCGACCGGCACCACCAAAGCCGCGTACGCGACGGGTGCCATGAAGGGGCGCATGGCCCACCAGCCGCCATACAGCACAAGCGCGGCGACGGCGAGGATGGCAGTCTGCCGGGCGGTGAAGGGGCCCAGCAGGCGGTCGGGGCGTGAGATGTCGGCCGGGATGCGTGTGGAACACGGGACATCAGCTGTGTCATCGGCTTCAGTCATGCAGGTTACCTCCGGGGCGGGTCGAGCGGCAGTCGCAGCTGCACGGGGCGAGGTGGGCGAACCCGTACGCGGCGTGCGGGAATGGGCAGGGCCAACTGGCGCCTGCGGGATGCGGGCGCTGGCGAGGGGGCAGGGGCGGGCGGAGCCGGAGTGCCGGCCGGAGCGCGCGACGCGGACGCAGATGAGGCAGGGAGCCGTGCTGCGTGGATCGGCAGCCACATCTGCGTGGGCCGGGACGGACGGGCGGGGCTGCGCTGGGCAGTGACGGGAAGAGCCAGCTGCCTCCTACGGCGGGCCTGGGCAGGATGGATCACGGCACGAGGACCTCTCAGTGCTTGGGTGACGGGCGCCGAGCCCGGGACGCGGCGCCCGGAGCCCTGGCCTGCGCGTGAACTCGGTGCGGCTGCGGCCGGACTGCCTGCGGCCGTCCGGGCCCTCCTGGTGTTCGGGGCGCCTGCCCGGCGTGCGCCGGGCACGGCCGGGATACCGGGCTGGGGCTGGCCGGCTCCTCCCGGACGGTGAGGGGAACCGGCGAGGGCGGCACGGCCACGAGCCAGCAGAGCCCGGCCCCGGCCGCGGATCCCTCCACCAGGCCCGATCCCACGCCCAGGCGATGGCGGCCGACGGCCACCGGGTCCGCCCCGACCGCCCCTGGGCGGGCCGCCCCCTGGACGTCGACCTCCTCCTCCCGGTCCGCCGCGACCCAGGCCAAATCCGGAGCCGGCACCTCCACCTCCGGGGCGGCGTCGCAGCAGGCGCATTCCGGGCGCGTAGTGGTCCATGAGCCGATACAGCGCAAGGTGCTTGAGGACCCGCACGGCCGCCGGGGCATGCGGGTTGTGGACGGGCGTGCCGCGCAGGACGACCTGGAGAGTCCAGCCCGGAATCTTGAACAGCACCCAGAACAAGGCCAGTCCCGCGAGCATCGTGCCCAACTGGTCGGACTTCGGGATGCCCAGGGTGGTGGCCCCGGGCGCGAAGAAGAGCTTCAACGCGAGGACGAATGTCAGCGACTGCGCGATCTGGATGGCCAGGCATCCGGCCAGGCCCCGCCACCACAGCCGCGCGACAGGATCAGTCAACGGGTGGGCATGACACGCCAGCATCAGGGGTGCGGCAACAGCCAACAACGCCATCACAGCGACGCGGACCAGGAAGCCGATCAGCACGGCGAGCACCAGCGCGATCATCATGATCGCCAGCAGCAGCAAGTACAGCTTCAGGCCCGCAGCGCCGAAGAGCGCGAAGGGCAGGACGCGTTCGACCATGCCCTGCCCGGCGTCCGACATATCGGTGGCCATGATCGTGTGAGCGAGGGCGTTGGACAGACTGATGGCCTTGCCCATCACGGTCAACGAGGTCGCCGCAGCGGCCATCCCGAGAAGAAGGCGCGGGGCGATCTGCTGGACGGTGTAGCGGGTCTGGACGGTTTCGTAACCCATGACCGTGATGCCGCCCGCGGTCACGAAGAGCACGTAGATCCCGGCCGTGATCCCCAGCATGGCGGTCCACAGCTTCTTGATGTCGGCGTGCCGGGTGACGTCGGGGGTAGCCAGCAGGGTGTCGGCGAGGAACTCCCGGACCGGCTTCGTGATCTGCTCGACCAGCATGCCGAGGAACGAGGTGATCGCGTTCACGATCATGGCGGGGATGTCGAGGAGGTCCCCGAAGCCACCGCCCTCGGTCTCGCAGGGGAAGCCCTCCACCTCGCACGCCCGAGGCGCAAGGCCGGGTGCTGGCTCCGGCGGTGAAGGCCGCTCCGGCCGCGGAGCGGGACGGCCGGGTACCGGAGTTGGTGCGGGTCCTGGACTCGGGGCCGGTAGCGGAGCCGGTGAGGGAGCGGGGCCAGGCGCGGGCTGCGGTTGAGGCCGGGGCGGCTCCGGGGCCGCAGGTGCTGAAGCGGGTGTGTACGAGGATACGGAGGCAGCCGAAGCCGGCACCGGGACCACGGCCAGGACCACCCAGATGGTCAGCACAGCCAGGGCCAGAGCCCGGCGCCGGGTCGCTACTCGCCTCATCCGTCCGCTCCGACGATGCCCTTCAGCACCGTCACGAACACCGGAGCCAGGAGCGCCAGCCCGTAGCCGATGGCGGCGGCCCTCACCGCGCGCTTGGCGGACTCGACTTCCCCCGGATCACCGCCGGCCATCAGGTAACGCAGCCCCCCGAAGGTGAGGAACAAGGTGGCGAGCCCAGCGAGGATCCCGACGATCCAGTTCCGAAGGTTCGTGATCACGGTCGGGATGTCCGCGACGGCCCACGCGGGCCGAGCCAGTACCAAAGTGAGGAGGACGGCGAACACGTTGGTGAACGTGATCCGAACCGTCCACCGTCCAGCCGGGTTGGCCGGCGGCCGACGCGGGCGGCGGAGCTTGCTGGGCATGGCGCAGGCACCTCCATCAGGGGCACAGCAGCGAAGAAGAGCAGGGCGTGAGCGGCATCGCGGAGCGGGGCCGCGTCCCGTGGTGTCGTGCACAGGGCGGGGTGAGCACGCATCCTTGGCCCGGAGCCGTCCTCCTACTCACAGGGCGGGCATCAGGAAAGGAGCTCGGGTGTCAGCACGAGACGGGCCGTGCTCACCCCACCGGGTCGCCGGTTCCCTGGAAGCTCAGCGCTGCCGGGGAACCGCCGATAAGCAACACCGGGTGCATGGAGCGCATCCAGTACCTGCTCACCGGTAATGGAGAGCCGCAGCCGGGAAATTGACATCCACTGGCCGCGAATCCCCCTAACGGGTCACGTCACTGTCCGCGCATCCGGAGCTTCAGGTACGCGGCCAGGTGCTGTTCGGCGGCGGCGCGGTGGCGGTAGAGCTGGCGCACGCTCACCCCCCGCTCATCGGCCAGCTGCTGCATGGACTCGCCCTCCAGACGCGTACGGGCGATCAGCCGTGCCTCGGCAACGCTCACGATGCGCTCCTGTACCGCGCGGGCCAGCACCGTGTACTCGTCCCGCTGCTCGCTCTCATCAGCTGCTCCTGTTGCTTCCTGGCCGCCTGCCTGGCCAACGTGATCGGTGAGCCGCTCCAGGTGCGCTGCCGCTAGGCCGCTCTCCCGGCCCGCCTGGCGGTGTGCGGCGTACACCAGGCGGTGCACCGCCCGGTCGGCGGCAGAGAACAGTTCCCGGCTCACATCCGCGGTATTCACGTCCACGGCGGGCAGGGCGGTGGCGACAGCGGCCAGGGCCTCCTGCTCGACCTCGGCGCGCTCCAGGTGCGCGGGGCGCGCCAGACGGGCCAGCATCCGGCGCAGCACCGGAACGGTCATGGCAACGGCCACCGTGTCCCAGGGCTCGCCGAGCTGCTGAGCACGGCGGACCACCTCACGCCAGGTCCGCTCACGCAGTGCCGGCGTGATAGCGGGGTGCGCGAGGCGGGTGCGGACCTGGTCGACCGGCAGCACGATGCTGTCGGGCTCCTCACAGACCAGGTACGCGGGCAGCGTGAGCGGGGTGGCGGCAGTGGCTAGTGCCAGGAAGGACTCCTCCAGGTTTCGCAGTGGGGAACGCCCTTCGGTGCGTGCGTCCGGGCGGTGGGTGGGACGGGCGATGTGGTGCATGGCACTTCTCCTTGCGGGAGTGGCGGACAACTTCTGCCGCCACCCCTTTCAGCCCGCCGTGCCACGCTCGGGCCCCTCGCGCGCAACGCCCGCGCCCTGCCCGGTGCACTGGTCCGGTGTGTGCGATGGCCCACGACCGGCCCACCCCGCCTGGCCTGCGGCGGCCACCCAGCCGAACAGCCGCACATCGAACACAAAGAATTTGGGTGTAGCTCTACCTCAGGGAAGGTCGTGATCAAGCGGTGAGGTCGTATTCCTGCTGGTCGGGGGTGGGGTAGAGCCGTTCGTGCTCGCGGTCGAGGTAGTAGGCCCCTCGAATCACCCCGCCCAGGTCTGACCGAAACCGCAGAAGGCCGCCCCGTGCCGATCAGGCAGGGGCGGCCTTGCCGTACGCCCAGCCGCGCGTTGCGTACGCTCATCACCGACGAACGAGGAGGACACGATGGCCGATGACCAGCAACTCTGCGGGTATCCGGAGGTCGCCGCTCACCTGGGCATCAGCGTCCGAGCTGCCCGTAGCCGCAAGAGTCGGGGGCGCCTGCAGAAGCCCGACGACACCAGCGTGCCGGACCGGCCGCGCTGGAAGCCCGCTATCTTCCAGGGCTGGCGGCCCGTAGGCCGAGGGTTCCGGAGCCACCTGCACGGAACCTCTCAGCACGAGATCACTCCGTCCGGCTGACCGGCAGTCGTGCCCGCCCGTGGGCTGCGGCCATGACGTCCGACTTGACAGCGGCCAAGATCCAAATCCAACTGGCCACCGACATCCGACTCGCCGATGCCGTCCCCGCCGTTCCCTTCGCCCGACAACGCTGTGCTCCGGGTGGTCGTTGGCAACGCCATCGCATCGGTCCGCAGCGGCGAAGCCTCGGTGGAGGAAGCGATCCTGCATGCAGCCGTCCACGGCTGGTACGAGGGTCATATCCAGGGCGAGGACGATTGCCCCGGCTGCGACTTCCGGGGTGGGCTGCCGAAGAACGGCAACCGCGGCTGAGCACCCTGCAAGACCGAGGAGCGCCACAGACATGTCGGTGGCGCTCCTCGGCGTTGGTACTTCGCTCTCCTATACCGGCGGAGATCGCTTACTCCTGCCGTGTCGTATTCCCCATGCTCCGGTACGGCGTCGGAGCTGCCTTCCCTCTAGCCTCGCAGCGGACGGATCGGCGGGGGTCATGGCTAAGGTCAAGGCGTAGCGAGACGTGTTGGTCGGTGTCGGTCAAGCAGCGGGCCATGGCTCTACGAACGTGGTGGCTGGGGTCACGGGCGAGGGTTGCGCCGATGATGGCGGGAGCGGTTTGGGTTGTGCACCACATCCGGGCGGCGAGGACGCGGACCCAGGGTAGGGAGTGTGCAGCGAGGACCTCAACCGGCAGGCGGGCGTGCTCGGGGTTCAGCTTAGCGAGGGCCTCGGCGAGGGTGAGGGCATCTCCGGTGTCAGCGTGTGGAAGTTGGATGAGGGTGAGAGTGAGAAGCTCTTCGCTCTGTTCGGGCGTGGTCGCGAGAGCTGCCGCAGCGCGTAGTCCTGCGTAGCGCAGTGTGGTGGTGCCCCAGTTGATGCCAAATCGGTCGTAGGGGTGCATCTGGCCATCCTCGTCGCCCGTGCTTCCGTCGAGGTTCCCGCACGCCGCATCGAGCACGGTCGGGTAGAGGCCGACCCGCTGCTCTGTGTTGAGGGCAGCGGCCAGTACGGTGAGTGCGTCAAGGGATTCCTGGCGTTGGATGGCCAGCCGTTTGGAGTCGAGAATGGCGGCTCGGAAGGCCTCGCCGAGGAGACGGAGGTCCTGATCCTCCAGCGCGCCTGCCAGCAGGGCGGCGTGCTGGGGGGATACGAGATCAGTGGGCGCCGGTTCGGTGGGGGTGATGAAGTGGCGTACTTGTCGGCGCGCCGTCGCTTTGGCCTGCTCCGTGGCGCCGACCACGACTAGGGCGATGGCCGCCTGCGGGTTTCCGCGCTCGGAGGCCGGGGCACACAGCTCAACCACCAGATCCGATTCCGAGCGCAGGGCAGTCCAACCCCGACCATCGAGGATGGTGTCTGTCATCCATCTGGACGACAGCTGCAGCATGCGGCACATCTGCTCGACAGCACTTCGCCTGAGTCCCGGATGGCGGTCCGCGATCGCAATGACCAGACTGGCGTGGTCTTGGTCGGACCTCTTGAAGAGTCCGGGCTTTCGATCGGCGAGGAAGGAAGCTGTGAGGTCCAAGAGGTGCTGGGCCTGGTCCTCAGTGGCGGCCCCTGCAAGCCTGGCCAACGCTGTGAAGGCGGCCAACGTGCTATCAGTGCCGCCGAACGGGACTGGATGGTCGGCGATCACCTCGACGGTGGCGGCGTCGATCCACTGGATCGCGTCCTCGTCGCTGATGAGATCTGCGGCTGCTCCGGCGAGAGTGAACGCGCTGGCGCGTTCCCACTGTTGACGCCCTCCCACCTGATCAGCTCCCAGCGAAGGGAGCGGTTCATACGGCAGTTGATCGACGATGGACTTGAGGGTCTTGGTCTGCGCAGCAGCGACGAGGTGGGGTAGCGCCTTGCGCGCCTGGCCGGCTCGAAGGTGGAACTCCCCGAGGAGTCGTTCGGCTTCCTCCTCCCGCTGCCAGGCACCGGTAATCACAGCCTTCAGGCGGTAGCGGCGCAGTGCCTGAAGAGTGTCCGGAAGGGGATTGCTGTCGCGAGCGAGCCTGGCCAGGGCGTGCTCGCGTGTGGACACTGGGTTTGGCAGGAGCGTTCCCGTACCGCTGGCGCGCAGAGTCGCAGGCATGAGGTGCGAGTCGGTGATCTGCTCGCGCTGGATGCCGTAGCGGATCCGGATGAGGTTCTGCGCCTCGAGCCAGTCAGCGGCGTCCTTCTGGAGAGCGGGGCCCGCGTGACGCAGCGCGTGGTCGATAGCGGTGGTGTACTGGCTGATGGCCTCGTCCGGTTGGCCGGATCGTGCGAGATGGCGCGCGTAGCGGGCAGAGAGGAAGCTGGGGATGGGGTCGGGCTGGAAACGGGCCTGGGACGCCAGTGCGGGCCATGTTGTGGCTTGGTATCCAGCGTCGGCGAGGCAGGCCCTCAGCCGGGCTTGCCACAGCGATGCGGTCGGCGCGGCGTCCGCGATGGCCTGAAGAGCGCCGCCCCGGTCGCGGACCAGCAAAGTTTCGTTCTCGGCAATGGTGTGCTCGGCGAAGAGTGTGGCGGCCTCCAGTCCGTACGAATCGTCGGCGTTGAGCTCGTCCACGGCGGACGCGACCTGCTGGAGGGTCGTGCGATGGTCGTTCTCGAACTCGGAGATCACGCCGAGTGCGTTGGCAGAGCGGATTAGAGCGTCGTCACCTTCGACCTCCTGGGCGGCGAGCTCGTTGATGAGTCGGGAGGCGCGCCATGCATCGCCACTCTCCAGAGCAATGACCATGCCATGGAGGTCTGCCCGGATACGGCTGGCCACGTCACCGGCTTGCTGGAGAGCTTCAGCCTGGCGCCTCCGCACCCCGTAGGCGTACTGCGTATATGGGGTGCTCTCCAAGCGGTCGGCAACTGCAGCGAAGGCCTTTGCAGCCTCGGCAGGGTCGTCAGGCATCTGCTGCTGGGCCTCGTCGAAGAGGGCGTCCAGCCCCAGGTAAGCGAGCGGTCCTCGAAGCACGGCACCGATATCGGCGGTCACCTCAGCTGGCGGGGCAGTCCCAAGTGTGGTGATCCGAGCCAGGCTACCGGCGAGCTCGGTGCGAAGCATGGCCGCGTCCACCGTGGCTCCGGTTGGGGCAAAGGTGCCGGCCAGCTCCGCGAGTCTGCTGAAGAGGCTGCTGGCTGCCTCCTGTGAACGCTGCGAGGTGTGGCTGATGAGCCTGTTCACTGCGTTGGTCCGATCGGATTCGTCTCCGTCCTCGAGGTGCAGTTCCCGTACCTTGAGTCGGCGCAGCAGGCGCCAAGTGAGCTCGGAGTCGTCCATCCCGGCGTTGAGGCCGGCGGAGACCTGCTGGACGATCGCGTCGAGCTGCTTCAACCGGTTCCGCAGCTCTCTGCCGTCAACCTGTGGCCGCTTCATGGCCGCTCGGAACTCGGCTTCGCTCGGCTGCCATCGCGCGAACTGCGAGATCTTCCGAAGCTGTTGCGCAGCCTGACAAGCGCTGCCTGTGGCTAGGAATAGGTGCCAGCGCCCGGCGTCGATGTCGAGCCAACGGTGGAGTAGTGCCTGCAGGAAGGATTCGATCAGTGCCCGGGACTTCCTGTCGCTCGGAATCAGATCCGGCGATCGCCGGACCGCGATCGCTGCCCCGACTTCGCCGTTGTCATCGTGGCCAAGCAGGACGAAGTCGTCTACGGGGCTGAGGTGTTTGGCCTGGAAGACCAGATGGGTCGGTACCGCATCGTCACCCAGTTCTCTGGCGGCCTCGCTGGTAAGCACGTGTGTGAGCAGGACAGCACCGTATCGGTGTTCGAGGACGGTTCCGCCGCCACCCGACGAGTACGGGTTGGACATTGAGGTGTTGGCACCTGCAGGACTGGTCACGGTTTCACCGTACTGTCTGTCCCTGCTGCCCTTCCCTTCCCAGCGCAAAGAGCCTCACCCGCAGTCGCGTCCACGCCTCCCGCTCGGCCTCCAGCCGCACGGTCAACTCGGCGATCTCCACCTCGAGTTTCTCCACCCGCATCCGGGCCGCGACCTCCCGGGCCTCCAGCTTCTTGAGCAACGGACCCATCACACCCACCTCCGCCACCACGGTAGGAGGACACGAACCCGGCCACACCCCCGATCAGCGTTCTCCCAGCTCACCGGGTCCCTGAGGAAGAGCTCGGGCCTTGACCCAAGGCCGGGTAGTTAGCGTTTTCGCAGGTCACGCAAGGGGTGTTGGCGTCCATGCTGTAGCGGCGTAGA
>NZ_JALGBX010000047.1 GCF_022808175.1 Streptomyces sp. AP-93
CGCCGCTACAGCATGGACGCCAACACCCCTTGCGTGACCTGCGAAAACGCTAACTACCCGGCCTTGGGTCAAGGCCCCCATCGCACCCCCCCATGCTGCCGCTGTCGTGAAAAGGCAGCAGCGGGCCCCGAGATCCCGGACCCGCTGCAACTCGTCAGTGCCCGTCCGGTATCAACCGAACGACGGGACGATCTTCTTCTTGCCACCCTCTTCCTTCCAGGTGACCTCCGCGTCGAAGGTCTTGCCCTTGGCCGAAACGAAGCCCGTGCCCCGGATACTCTTGCCGGCCGCCAGATCCCTGCGCTGCGCATCGGTGAAGGTCACCTGGCACCAGGACCGAGGCGGCTCGTCGCCGGAGCCGAAGTCCGGGACGATCTTCCTGGCCTTCGCGTCCCAGCTCACCTTGCAGCCGAAGGTCTTGCCAGTCTTCGTGCTCACGAAGTCGTCGATCTCCAGCGCCTGGCCCGCCAGGAGCACCGTGACCTCTGCCGGCGTGAACGTCCGACCAGACCACTTCGTCGGCATGTCCAGCCCTTCCAGCTGGAACCCGATGAACTTGCGGCCCTTGAAGTCGCCGACGCCGAGCGCACCGGTGGCCGTGAAGGGCTTGTCCGCCTTCGACCTCGCCTCGAACGAGATTGTCTCGCCCGCGAGCAGCTTCGTCACCTCGTCATCGCTGAACTCGTGGCCCGACCAGATCTTCTTGAAGGAGACCTTCTTCGGGCCACCTGGAGCGGCCTGCCACACGCCCTCGGCGTGGGCGGCGCTGACCTGCTCCTTCAGGCCCAGCTCAGCGCGCATGGACGCGGCATTCTTCGTCATCGTGGCGATGTCCTCGCGCACCCAGTCGGCGACGACGGCCAGGCGTTCCTCGGCGGTCGCCGTCCCGGCGGCGATGTCGCGCATGTCGGCGTAGACCCTCTCAGTGAGCCCGAGATCGCCGATGCGCGTGCCCGGCAGGAGCCTCCAACTCATCTCGCCGGCCTGCGCCAGCCTGAGCTTCCGGCCCTTCTCGGTCAGCAGCGGGTACTTCGCCTTATCGTTGGTGACCTCCGAGTACGTCGAGGTGCGGGTCGCACCTGTACCCACGTCGCGCTTCTCAAGCTGCTTCATGAGCCACTTCATCGTCGGGTGATCGGGGCGCTTGTTCGCGCCCTCGAAGATGAACGGCTCAGCATTCTGGCCCAGGCCCTTGCCGGACTCGTTCCCGTCGCCCTCGTCCGTGTCGTCGCTGGCGTCCGGATCGAACACGGCCCTCCAGCCGGGGCTCTTGGGCACGTCGGCGATGCCGACGAAGTCCGGGTACTTCTCCACGTGGCCCTTCTGCTGCTCGAACAAGTAGTCCTCGGCGAGCATGGCCAGGTAGCTTTTCGCGAGCATCTCGTAGATGAGCCGCCCGGCCTTGCCGTACTTGCGCTCGACCTCGTCCAGCGACGAGGGCACCTTCGGACCCGGACGGTTCGCGCCGTGCGCGCCCTGAGGCTTCACGTGCGTGGGTCGAGGCTGGCGGTGCGTCAGAAATCCAGCGTCGACGCCGACCACGGCGGCGATCTTGTCGACCAGCGGCGCGAGGTCCTTGAACTGCTCAGGCGTGATCGTCTTGTCTTCCGTACGCGGGTATGAGACAACTTGGTCCTCGTACATCTTCTGGTAGGTCGAGAGCGTCAGGTTCGCCTTCACGCCCTTGCCAACGAGCATCGAAGACAGGGAGGCAAGGTCGAGCAGCTTCGGCGGCTCGGTCTTCTTGTCCGCCTTGCTGTCCAGGACGACAGCGGAAGGGCCGTACTGCTGCGACACCTGGCCCTTCTGGTCGCACCGCGGCTCGTCCGGGTTCGTGTACATGACGTCGTTCTTGTCGCGGAAGCGGTTTTGGAAGAACGGCTTCCTGACGTACGCGTCGTAAGCCTTCTGCTGGTCGCCGACGAGAGAGACCATCGCCGACTTCAGTCGGCCCTGGCGCAGGACGAGGTCCTGGCCGGACTGGCGGCCCATCGCCGTGGCGATACGGGTGAACTGCATCGAGAGGAAGTCCCACTGCGAGCGGTACATCGCCTTGCGGTAGTCGCCCTCGCCCTGCATGGAATTCACAGGTCGGCGCTGCTCGAAGGCCTTCTGGATCGAGGCCTTCGATTCGTCGGTGAACTCCATGCGGCTGAACCGCTTCCCATGGAAGCCGAGTTCGTCGATCGCTTCCCAGAAAAGCAGATCGCCCTCGCCGGACGGATCCAGGTCCGTGGCGATGACGATTTCGTCGCCGCGGCCGAGCGCGCTGCGCAGCGTCTTGATGACGTCCGTGACGTTCTTCTGCGGCTCGCGCTTCCACGAAAGATCCTGCGGGTTCCACGGAAGGTTGCCCAGGTCCCACTTCTGATAGGCGTCCGCGAGCGAGGAGTCCACCATCGCGTGCGGCTGGGCGAACTCGTAGAGATGACCCCTCAGGCTCGCCACCTCGTAGGCCGTGCCCTTGTAGCTGCCCCTCGTCCCGCCGAGGGCGCTGGCCATGTTCCTTGCTGCACTCGGCTTCTCTGCGACCACGATCGCGACCATGTTGACTCCTTCTCGTAGTTCACTTGGAAGCGAGTGCGAGCCTACTAGAAAAGGATGGATTAATGAGAGTCTAAAGGAGCCTGAAAAGACTTCAAATGGCGCGAGGGCATGCAGAGAGAGCCCGGCCCCGGCACGCTGTTCGAGCAATCGCCACTCGTCGAAAAAAGAGAAGGCCCGAGGAGCTGTGCCTCTCGGGGTCGCCAGCTGTCGAGCGCTGTCACCGCCCAGTCGGCAACGCCACGCCTAGCCGGACGCGGTACACCCGCAGTACCTTGCCGAGAGTCTCGAGTCCTTCCGGGTGCTTCAGGCCTTCCTCCAGCTCCTTCAGCCGGATGGGCCGCACACCGGCCACCTCGGCGATGTGCTTGCGCGTGGCCTGACCTCTGAGCTTGATCGGCAGATCCGGCAGGTCCGCGGTCAGGTCCTCGAATATCCGGAACTTCTCCCGCTCGCCCATGCGCGTGTGGCCGACGTGGATCGCGCCACAGCTCTCTTCGCACCAGTGCCAGCTCGTCGACGCGTCTTCACGGAGCTTCGCGAGGTTCTCCTGCTCGCTCCGGTAGCGGCGCTTGAAGGCCCACGCCCCTTCGCGCTGTGTCCGGCATCCGCGCGGCGCGTCCTCGGTCCGCGAGGCCGGCGCGGCCATACCCGCACACCGCGGAGTGCAGTGCAGGCCGAGGTGCATCGGGTCCTGGGCGCGGAGGCCCAGACCCTTACCGCACGTCTTGCAGCGCTGCCGGGCGGGGAAGAGCTTCTCCTTGCTCGTCGCGGTCATCGAATCGGCCGCCCTTCCCGCTCGCGTTCAAGCTTCAACTGCTTCCTGGTCGCCTCACGGGCCTTGTCCCGGAAGTAGATCGCCTCCTTGTGCGTGATCGGCGCGTCGTGGAGGTTGTGCGAGCCCCGCAGGAAGTTCTCCGTACGGTCGGCGATGGAGTACGCCAGCGCCTGCTCGACCACCGCGCTGGTCTGGCGCACCTCGCCCAACTCGGCGCACAGCTTGCGCAGCAACCCGTCCCGATCGCGTTCAGCGGCCTGGATGTTCGCCAGGCGTGCCACCACGCTGCCCAACAGCGGGTCGCGGGAGCGGAACAGCTCGACAGCACGCTCGGTGGCAGGATCGGCATCAAGGTGCAGGTCGAGCTGCGCCAGCAGGAACGCCGTCACCAGCGTGCCCTGGCTCAGCCGCTGGCTGAACTCCCGAGCAGCGCTGTCGTTCACGCCCAGCTCACGGACTGCGGCTGCTCGCAGCTGCTCCCGCAGCGCGTTCATGATGCTCTCGGGCAGCGCCTTGATGTGCGGCTGGCTCTGCACGCCGGCGAGCCGGAACCCCGACTGGGGGAGCGTGGAGGTCTCGGCTGTGCTGCCCGAGCCCCTCTTCGAGGCCGCGCTCTGCACGGCGTCCTGATGGTCGGTGAGCTGCAGCGATCCAGGCGATACATGCTCGGGTTCATCCGGTGCGGCGACGACGTCATGAGCAGCGACTTCTGCTGTGGTGGCGTCCTCGACGTCCGGTTGTGCCCCGGGGGGCGGAACGGCATCAACCGCAGGGCCCGCCGGTGCACCGCCCGGGATCACCCCGTCAGCGGTGTCCTGTCCGCCGCCGGCGCCACCGCGCTGATTGGATCCGCTGGCCCGCTCGGAGTCGCCGGCGTCGGGCTCGTGGTCCGGCTCCAGGTTCGGGCGATCCGCTCCGGCTTCCACGTCGAGATCAGCCTGTGGGCCTTCTACCTTGAGTTGAGAGTCGACGTCGCCGGCCTCATCGAACTGCACATCCGGCTCGGGCGTTGCCACCTCAGGTTCAGGCTGTGCCACCTGGGCCTGGACACGCTTGAGCTCCTCGCTCCCGCCGCGCCTGTAGGCGTCAAGGAAGGACGTGTCCACCTCCATCACCTCGTTGGTAGGCGTGGTCGCCTCCAGCATCTCTGCGAAATCCCGGCTCATGCGAGCTCACCGTTTTCGTCATCCAAGAGGTAGTTGTCGCCGCGGGTGAGTCCGATCAGCGAGTCGAAGCCCGTGGTGACGACGCGTTCGAGGTTCGCCGAGTTCTTTGCCAGTGCCGCGACCTGGTCGACGAGCTCGTTGAGCCGCGCGATCTCCAGGGTCGGCAGGTCGTAGTCGAGGTTCTCGCGCCGGATCTTCTCGATCACCGCCTCGGCCACGTACTCGTTCACCGAGGAGAACCCGCGCTTGTCGGCCCAGTACTCCGCGCGCTGCTTGTCGTCCGAGCTCAGCCGGACGAACATGCCCTGGCGGCCACCACTGCCGCTCTGTGTCGCGCCCGGCGGCTTCTTCTTTGTGCCGCGCACGGGCTGCGTCGTCTTCTCCAACTCCTGTGAGACGGTCATGCGCGGCTTCTCCTTGTCTCGTTTGACTGATCTATCAGTCCACCCTATCAATGCTACTTGATAAGTTACCTACGCTCTTGGCGTTAGGGTTTGATAATCAGTAAGGTCGCAGTCGCGCCCAGTCGCCCCCCCCATTACCGTTTTGCTTGCCCCGCAACGGGGCGCCCGGCCTCCGGAGTTGGCATGACTTTCTCCCCCTGTCGATCTCATGTCTTGGGGGGTGGTGTCACCGGCTCCGGAGGCATCGACAGACCGCTGATTAGGGGCATGACCACCGACTTCTTCGCAGGTCGGGAGGCTCTTCGTAATGTGGATGTGGCGATCGGTGCCGTGGGACGGCCGGGCGAAGAGGACGACCGGAGGACGCGTGTGATCGACATCAGCGGCATCGGCGCCTTCCTCGGCCTGGACGTCGGCAAGGGCGAACACCACGCCACCGCCGTCACGCCGGCCGGGAAGAAGGCCTTCGACAAGCGGCTGCCCAACAGCGAACCGAAGCTCCGCGAAGTCTTCGGGAAACTGCAGGCCAAGCACGGGACCGTGCTGGTGGTCGTGGATCAGCCGGCCTCGATCGGTGCTCTGCCGCTGGCGGTGGCCCGGGACATGGGCTGCCCGGTGGCCTATCTGCCCGGACTGACGATGCGGCGGATCGCCGATCTCTATCCGGGCGAGGCCAAGACCGATGCCCGCGACGCGTTCGTCATCGCGGACGCGGCCCGCGTCATGCCGCACACACTCCGCTCGGTCGATCTCGAGGAGGAGACCATCGCCGAGCTGGAGATGATCGTCGGCTTCGACGATGACCTGGCCGGCGAAGCGACAAGGATCAGCAACCGTCTCCGCGGCCTTCTCACGCAGATCCATCCGTCATTGGAACGGGTCCTGGGCCCGCGAGTGCAGCACCCGGCCGTGCTCAAGCTCCTCGACCAGTTCGGCTCCCCGGCGGAAATCCGCAAGGCCGGACGGCGCCGGCTCGTGACCTTGATACGTCCGAAGGCACCGCGGATGGCGGAGCGTCTCGTCGACGACATCTTCACGGCTCTGGACGAGCAGACCGTCGTCGTCCCGGGGACGGACGCGGCCGCGTTGATCATCCCCAGCCTCGCCAACTCTCTCCAGGCGGTGCTTGACCAGCGAAAACTCCTCGCCGCCCGGATCGAGGAACTGCTGGATCTCCACCCTCTTTCCAAGGTCCTGACGTCCATGCCGGGGATAGGCGTCAGGACCGGAGCCCGCATCCTCATCGACGTCGGCGACGGCAGTTCGTTCCCTTCCGCCGCCCACCTCGCCGCCTACGCCGGCCTCGCCCCGACGACCCGCAGTTCCGGGTCGTCGATCCGGGGCGAGCAACCGTCCCGACGCGGAAACAAGCAGCTCAAACGGGCCTTCTTCCTCTCCGCGTTCGCCGCCCTCGCCGACCCGGCATCCCGGGCCTACTACGACAAGAAGATCGCGCAGGGAAAGCACCACACCCAAGCCCTCCTCTGCCTCGCCCGCCGGCGAGCCGACGTCCTCTTCGCCATGCTCCGAGACGGCACCTTCTACGAACCCCAACCCGCCCCATCACCTTGACCAAACCCATAGGGGCACCCCCCCGGCGGGCATCGTCGCAGTAGCTGGCCCTGCTCGATTCCTTTCCCCTCGGGCGGGGCTATCTGCTGTGGAACGCACCCGCCTTCGCGTGACGGCGAGAAGAGAAGGGACCCGGTGCGATATGTCGCACCGGGTCCTTCGTCTGTCTGATGGACGCCCGCTCAGGAGCCGGGCATGGGAGTTGGCGTCGCGTTCGTCGTGCAGTCGACGAGCTCCTGGGTGAACCTCGGGGACTGCCAGATCGCCTTGTCCTTGTCGTTCGGCAGGTGTTCGACGATCGACCCGGTGCTGAGGGGTGCGCCGCCGGCGAAGAAGTGCAGCGCCTCCTGGCCGAAGCCCGCGTTGTGCACCACGGTCGACAGACACTGGCCAGCCGCCGCGTAGGTCTTCTTCTGGCTCTCGTCCCGGGCGTAGGAGGAGAGCATCGAGACCAGACCCTTGGTGAGCTCGATGGACGAGTTGACCGGCTGATCCGCGCGGACCGGGTAAGCCGGTTTCAGGTTCGGCTTGCCAGGTATAGGCTTCGCGGCTGCCTTCGGGGGCGCGTAGCTCTGAGCCTTGAGGCTGCTGCTGTCCGGAAGCGCGGCCTTGTCGACGCATGCGTCTACGTCCTCGCGCAGAGACCGCGAGGCCAGCAGTGCGGCGTCGTCCTCGCTCACCTTGTTCAGTCCGTCGATGACTGCGCCCATGTCGTCGCCGTCAGCCTTGACGATGTAGGCCAGCGCATCCTCCGGTATTCCCGCCTTCCGTGCTGCGCTGGCTAGGCAGGCTCCGCCGTCCTTTCTGGAACTTCCGGCGCCCTGGAAGGCGAGCTTGTCCAGCGCCTCGCTGAGAGCCTTGTCGGTGACCTTGGTAGTGCTCGTGGTCGGCCTCGGTGTAGGCGCCGGCTGTGCCTCCTTGGTCGTGCTGCTGTTGCCGCTGGAACATCCAGCGAGCGCAACGCCAGCGGCCGCAGCCAATGCCACAGCAGGGAGTCCAGCCTTCCTCGGCCCCCAGGTCCTCATCGCTTCTCGCCTCGCCTCTCCTGTTGTCGACCAGTCTGATTGGATCGACTGGTCTCTGAGTGCATCTTATGTGAATGCCTATTGAATGACGGCCTGTGATGAGTCAGGATGTCGCTAGATAGAGGATGCAGAGGATGCGCAGAGCGGGACTCGGGCGAGCAGAGTGCCTGCGGGTCTGTTTGGCGCTTGGGGATCAACGGAGTTGATCCGGAAGGCTCTGCGATACGTCGTGCGCGTGCCGGCTACGGGTGGCCCCCTGTTGGGCGGCTGTTCGTGGGCTTCTCATCTCCTCCCACGAAGGACTGCTCGCCATGACTGCCCTTGCTTCTGATCGGGCCACCGCCGACGTCGATCTGCTGACGCTCACGCTGCACGTGAGTGATGGCCAGAGGACCTGCTGGCGACCGTCTTCGAGGGCGAGAACCCGGTCTACGCCAACAAGCAGGCCGCAGCCTGGCTCTAGGAACTGCCGTGCCTCGCCGCCGAGATGGACGACTCGACCTGCTGCGGTCGGCTCCCTCGGACCTTCAACGCGGTGCTCGCGTCCATCGCCCGCGGCCAACAGCTCATGCAGGTGGCCTTGCTCTGACGCGCGCCCGATTCCGGAAGGAGAACACCGGACATGACTATGCATGCTACGCACGTCCCCGCGCCCATGAAGCCAGGTCCGGTCGTCTATACCGACCAACAGCTTCTCCGCGTGCTCATCCGCCTGGCGCAGGGGGAGAGCATCCTCGGACGTCGGACGTTCGAGCACCGCCGTGGGGACGCAGACCCGTCTGCTCCGCTCTACGAGCGCCGCTTCGGCAGCTGGAACCGTGCACTAGAACTCGCGGGCCTCGACACGGTTGCACAGCCCGAACAACTGCAGGATGCGACGACGAAGTGGACCCAGGAACAGCTCATCGCCGCGATTCGCCGGTGTCTGCTGGTAACGGGATCCACGACGCTGGCGGCCTACGAGGCCTGGCGCACGGATCCGGCGAATCCGAAGTCTGATGTTCCGCCGGCTACCACCATCCGTTTCCGTATGGGCAGTTGGTCACGAGCCACAGAACTGTCCTGCAACTGAAGTCATCGCCGGCAGCCACGTCGACGCCGCCCCTCGGATACCCCACGCCCGGAAGGACCCCCATGGACACCGAGTACGCCCCTGAGATCACCTACCCCGACACCACCTGCCGCACCTGCCGCACCATGATCCAGTGGATCGCCTGCCCGACCGGCGGTTGGTGGGCGCACGCCGAGCACCCAGCAGACGGACACGACGCGGAGCCCGCAGCCGACCTCGACAGCTCCGCTGCGCAGCACGAGGACAAGCGCACGAAGCTGAACGACTGACCGCGTACTCCTTGGGCGCGGGCGGTTCGGTCCGCGTCCTGTTTTCCTGGGAAGGGGATTCGTGACGGACGTATTCACCGTCTGCATTCTGGAGCCGTGCTGCGAGAAGTCGGAGCCGGGTTACACGCCGACATCGAAGCCGTACTACGTGCGCACCCCTGGCTGGTCGGACTCGTGCAACCACCAGCGCAGCGAGCGGCGTAGGGCGACGATCACGGAGTACGAGACGCGTGAGGGGGCCGAAGCCGAGTACCAGGGCCAGGCGCGCGGCTGGGGGTCGACGGATGGATGGCTGTACGAGGGCGAGGTGCCGCCGGAGGGCGAGCGGTTCCGGATCATGCCGGTCAAGGGCACCCTGACCACGCACTTCTGGCACGGAGAGCCGGTCGAGATCCCGTTCCCGACCATCGACCTGGCCCGCGAGTATGCCGAGGAGTACCACGAGTATCCCGACGGCGGGCACCACAAGCAGATCCTCTACAACATCGTCGGCGACCAGGACACGGTGGTGCGCTGGTCGTCCTACACGGTCAAGGTCGGAACTGAGCTGACCGCCGACGACTGGGCGTAGCACGTACTGAGCTGGCGAGGAAGAGTAAACCCGCTGCCTCCCAGATCCTGTAGTCCCGGCGGAAGAGCGGCCGTAGAGCAGACGGCGAGACGGATGCGGATGCACCGGTCCCTGTCCGCCGGCTTCCGCCCCTTCATTCCGTTCCACCCAGCCGGGCTGTGCGCAGGGCGCTACCCGGACCAGTCAGAAAAGGAGAAACGAAGTGCGCGTCGACGCGGCTTTCGGCCTAGGCTTCAAACACGACGGGGTCGAGCACACCGCTGAATTCACCTGGGAGACGGGCGAGCTCCCCGTTCCCGGGCGAGGAGACCGGATCGCCTTCGGTGAATTGATCACGGTCGTCGACAGAGTCCAGTACTCGTGTATGGACGCCGGATACATCGCCACGCGCGACCACGAGGAATCTTCCGTGAAGATCGATCTCTCGCTGCGACTGGCCAAGGCCACGCGCCAGGGGAAGTACGAGCCGCAGGAGTTCCACTCGATCCTGTCCGAGCTGCCCAGTGTCACCGACCTGTGCGTGACCGGCATCTGGGAGTAGCCCCACCCTCCGACATCCGCGCCCGGCCTCTGCTAGCCCACGCTGTCTGTCCTCACCGGCGGTGTCTCGTCCGCCTGTACTCACCATGACAAGGAACGCTGTGTTCAAAACTCCATTGGCTGCGCTCCCGCGCGACGCGGCCCCCGCCGATATCGCCGAAGTCCTCACCCAGCTCACCGAGACCCAGGCCATCCCCTTCCACCTGTGGGACCGCGCATACAGCGCGCGCATCCAGAACTTGGCCGGATGGCTCCACTGCGCCGCGATGTGGCAGGGCCAAAACCTCACCGAAGCCGCCGACATCCCCGAAGGGGACGGCCCGGCCGTGCTCCACGCTCTGATCGACGCGCATGCAGCCATGCTGGCCCGCCACGAAGCCGAGCTCGCGCCGCACAAAGACGCCGACGGAGCACTACTCGGCAACGACTACGACGACCACGACGCGGTCGCCGACCGGCACATCGAGGAGACCGTGGAGATGCTCGGGCTCGTCATGGCGGTGCTGGCCGGTGAGTTCGGACGGCCGACGAGCACCCCGTAACCGCATCTCCCGCGCAGGCCGTCAACTGGCTGACGGGCGAAGCCCGGCGGGCTGGTGCCTCACGCCGCCCGTACGCCGGGATTCGAATTCTCGGCATACGGCCCTCATCTGTCAGTGCGATTAAAGGTCTGAAAGAGGGACGCAGACGCAACGTCCCTCTTTTGCGTGAGCTGGCACACTTCTTGGGGAGGTATTTCATGGCTTTTGGTAAGCGGACGGTTCTGGTGCCGGGGGTGATGTTCATCATTCGGCTTCCGTTCTCGGAAGTCTGCGTCCATATGCGGGTCGCCGACAAAGTGATGGGCGCGGAGATTGTCGAGGACGGCAGGGCTGTTCAGCTCTACGACGACAACGGCAACCGGTTCTCCGCGCCGATAACGACCGGTGAGGCCGGGATCTACACGAGCTTCGGCAAGGGTGAGATGTGGTCGGAGTCCGTGTTCGCCACGCACGTCTTCCACTCGTGGACGGCGGCCCGGGGCAAGTTCTACTTGTACGTGGACGGGCGGCGGCTCTCCGGCACGGTGACCAGTCGGTACGAGGAAGCACTCGAAGAGGCGAAGTATCACCGTGAGCGGGGGCAGCAGGCCGACGTGCGGTACGTCCGCGTGAAGGAGTGCTACCAGATGGAGCACGGCGGCATGGGCTGGTTCCAGGCTGTACCGATCCAGGACCAGCCGGAGATTTCCACGCTGTTCAAGGCCCGGGGTGCGAACGCCCCGCTGGGTGAGCGGTGGACGGTCGAGCGGCCGTTCAAGTCGTACGGGACCGAGCAAAGGGCGCTCGCGGCCGGGCGGTCCCTGGCACGCCACTACGGCTACGGGTGGGCGGTTCGCGACACCTACATGATCCCGAAGTTCGACGACGTCCAGATCTTCGCTGGCCGCTACGTGATCGGAGAGTTCTGATGATGACGCTGGAGCTGGCGACGGAACTGCTCGCGGGGCTCACGGTCGGGGACCGGGTCGCGGTGAAGGACCCGCGCGCGACGAACTACCGGGGCCAGTGGACGAACTACTGGGTGGTCGAGGACCCGGCGATCAGCCTCCCCGCCTACCGCCGGTGCCAGCACGGTCACGCGACGGTAAGCCTGCGGGTCTGGCAGCACAGCGGTTACGTCGACCAGCTCGCGGCCTGCCACCTGATCGACCCGAGCCAGTGGGTACGCAAGGAGGCGAGGGTCTGGCAGCCGGTCGAGGGCGCGAAGCACATCGTCTCGGCGACGGGCTTCGAGGACAGAGACACGGGACAGACGTGGCAGTCCACGGTGTGCGGCGAGTTGCTGGAGACCACGGGCGGCCGGAGCTGGGGCGCGGAGCACATGACCTATCCGGCGTACGGCCGGCACAGCGACCGGATCACGTGCCCCGGCTGCCGGCTGCGCAACGGGCTCGACCTGGAGGTGCCGGCATGAGTTTCCTGAGTCAACCTCTATGGCATCAGGGGCGTGTCGGCGGTCATGTTGATCTTGCTGTTGGCTTGGTGGACAGCGGGGTCGTAGCAGGTGCCGTTGCGCCAGCAGGCCCACATGACGCGGAGCCAGGAGCGGGCCAGGATGCGGGTGGCATGCGGATGGCGCTTCTTGCGGGCGCGGGCGTCGTTGTAGATCTTCGCAGCCCAGTCGCTGCCGTGGCGGCTGTTGTCGGCGAACTGAGTCAGGGCGAGGCGGGCCCTGCGGTTGGTCGCAAAGCGGAAGGCTACCGAGCGGGACTTGCCCGAGGCGCGGGTGACCGGGACGACTCCGGCCTCGGCGATGAGCTGTTCACAGCTCTGGGCACGCTCCAGGATCGGGCCGATCTCGCCGATGACCTTGGCCAGGTTGATCGTGCCGATGCGGGGCATGGTGGCGAACAGCGGAGCGTATGGATGCGACGCGACCGCATCAGCAATGGCCTTGTCCAGTGCGGCAATGGTCATCCGGATGCTCCGGACCAGTTGAACCTGAATGCGGATGAGCTGCTCGACGATCTGCGCGCTGACGCGGGAGGCCGCGGCCGGGGCCGAGCGCATGTGCTCCATCAGAGTGCCGCCCGACTTCCTCCCCGAGTAGCCGCGGCGCTTGCACCAGGCTTCGAGCCGTCCGGGGGTGAGCTTGGCGGCGGAGCCAGGGGTGGGGTATCGCTCCAGGAAGGCCAGTGCGATATCGCTGTCGAGGCTGGCGAACATCACCTTGCCGCCAGGCCAGTGCTCATCCAGCAGAGCGGCGAGGCGGTTGACGGCAGCCACGCGGGCCTCGACGTGATCGGCGCGGGTCCGGGTGAGGGCCTGCAGGTCCATGGTCGCCTGCTCGGTGGGCTTCAGACGGGGCAGCAGGTGCCCGTCGGTGCGCAGGTAGTCGGCGAGCTTCATACTGTCGCCCGCGTCGGTCTTGGCCTTGGAAGCGCCCCAGCGCGGGCGCATCGCGTGGAAGGCGTTCGGATGCACCGGCACCACTGGATGCCCAGCGGCCAGCAGCCGGTCCACGGCCAGGCCGCGTGTCGTCTCGATCGCCACCGGCAGATCCGCCGGGGCACCGTGCTTGCCCAGCCGGGCCAGGGTCTTGGCGAACCCCTCCTCGGTATGCGCCAGTTCCCACCTGTCGATGCGCTTGCCCCAGGCGTCCATGACCGTCACGTCGTGGGTGTCGGTCGCCCAGTCCCATCCGATGAACACGAAAGAAGTACTCCTGTGCCGTGCGCGGAGCACCTGCCCGGTGGTGAGGTCGTCTGCCGGGAGCTCATTAATCGGCCCTCTGCGGGGCGTGTCCCTGAAGCCGATCAGACGGCCTCGGTCCGGCGGGGCCGGCGGAACTCATGCTGGCCGTCGAGCGGCTCGCAAAAACGGCCGTGCACCCACCGGGACCGAGAGGTCACAACCCTACCCATGAGGGCTGCAGAAGGGATGGTCCTCTAATGAGCAAGGGCACCGTCGCAACGGCCGCCGCCTGGGTCCTGCGGGCGGGATCTCAGACGACGCACCGCACCCCCTGCGGCTGCTGGCGCACCGGCTCGCGGCCGTGCTGGGTCGACGAATGGGCCGAGGAACGGATCGGCCCCGCGGCGTCGGACGAGTGGACGTTCATCGTCGAGATAGACGGCGGCCAGTGGCGCGCCCGGCGGAAGCCGGACGAGGCGCTGGAGTACACGCACGCGAACTTCTAGGCGGCCTTCATGGGCTATCTGCTCACCGGTCGGTACGCCGACAACGACCGGATCGTCGTGACCCGGGGCGAACCGGCCCCGGATGGCTACGAATGGGACGACGACGAGAAGTTCTTGGAGGACTTCTTCGGGATGCACTACTCGACCAGGAGGAAGCGGTCCGGTTCCTCTACCAGGACAAGGCCGAAGGAATGCGGGATATGCCGGGGATCTCGGATGAGGTCTACGGCACGGAAATGGGCAACGAGGAGTACGAGATGGCGCAGAACTGGACACTCGGCGGCGAGATCGACATCGAGGACTGCGACGTGCTGAGGCTCGACCTCACGACGGCAGACATGCCCGAGGACGAGATCAAGCAGTACGTCGATGACCAGCCGGGCCACCGGTCCTGGTGCGACACCTTCGAGGCCCCGAAGCTCAGTGACGCGATCAAGACGCTCTTCGAGACCTACGGGGACTTCGACAGGGTCGTCACGCCCGCCGGCAAGGTTTTCGAGCGGGCGGAGCCGGTTCCGGTCTGAGCCGCCCGGCAGGCGCAGGCGCGGGTTCGACTCCCGCGCCGGGCGCGCAGCAGTCCATCACCTTTTCGGAAGGAGAAGCATGAGCGGGTACGGAAGCATTCGCGCGGTGCGGAACGTCATCGTGGAGACGCTGACGGCGGAGGGGCGCGAGCCGAGCGCGTACAACATCACCGGGATCGCGCGGGACGCCTTCACGGCGCGGAGCGGCGGTGGGTACAGCGCTGCTCTCGACGTCGAAGTCTGGCGGGCCGCCGTTGACAAGCACCGCCGCCCGTTCGGGCTCGGTGACCTGGTGCGCGTTGCGGTCAGCACGAAGAGCGGGCACACGGAGTTGCACTACGGCAAGATCTCCCAGTTCCGGAAGACCAACGGAGGCATCTACCGCGGCATGCCGGTCAAGCCGTACTCCGCGTACGTCGAGCTGGACCACCACACCCGCGGATGGCTGGGCCCCCTTACGGAGGTTACCCCGGTGCGTGACGACTTCGAGGTCACCCGAGAGTGGTCGGAGGTCCACCAGGGGTGCTTGTCGTGGGACTCCGCCTACAGGTGCCTGCGCTGCGGGTCGTTCTCCTACAAGAGCGCCCGGGTCATGGCCGTGCACAGGGTCAGCGGCCAGCGCGTCCGCCTGTGTGAGGAGTGCTTCACCGACGACGAGCTCGGGCGGCTCGGGCACGAGGTCATGTTCTACGAGCGCAACAGCAGGCAGACCATCACCGAGCTGACCGAGAACCCCGAGCTGATCACCGAAGCGGCCTGCGACTCCTACTACGAGAAGTCCGACGGCGAGGTGTACCGGGAGTGGGCGGACGCCTTCCCGTGGATGGTCCCGGTCAAGGCCGCTGAGCTGTACGCCGCCTGGAAGGAGCAGGCGCGGGCGTCCGCCGCCGCGTGAGGCAGAAGCAGTAGCAGTTCAGACGGGGGTCGGCGAGTTTCGCCGGGCCCCTTCTCGTTTCCCAGTGGAGGTGTGATGCACCGCATCGTGGTCACCGAGCAGCACCGCAGCACGTTTCGCGGGTACCGGCTGGAAGACCTGGACGACAAGGACGCCGCCGCAATCCGCGAGGGCCGCATGGTGCTGGCTGCCATCGGGCTGGAGCAACGGCGCGACGACGGTGTCTGGGTCCGCAAGGCCGAAAAGATCAACTTCGTGGTCCCCCCGGATGTCGTGGGCGAGTACCCGCACTTCGAGGAGATCGCCGATGAGGAGACCCGGTTCTGGGCCTCCGACATGTGGGGCTCCACGCTCGAAGCGGCGGCCGGGGCGAAGGCCCTCTGGGGCCGGTTTATGACCCCCTGCACCGTGGTCGAGACCGAGACCGAGACCGAGCCGTACGACCGCGGCATCAAGCACACCGGCTACGTCCTCATCCGCGACATGGGCGGCGAGCGCCGCCGCGTCTCTGCGGAGCTGGTCTCGGTCGAGACCGACGAGGCGTAAACCCCCCTAACTGGCAGCGCCCTCGCGCTCGATGCGCGGGGGCGCCATCGAGATTGGAACCGAATGCAGACCGACAACACCTACACCTACGCCGGGCGCGCCATCGTGCACCGGACCCCGATGCCGGACGGCCGCATGTTGATCCTCGCGTACGGCGGCGCCCAGGACCCCTGGGCGACCGGGTTCCTCGGCGAGGACGACGGCGAGTACTTCGGCACCCGCGAGGCCGGGTGGCATAGCTACGCGACGCGCATGGCCGAGGGCCTGGGCCTGGTGGTCGCCCCGGAGGGCTCCGTGGTTCTCAGCGCCGAGCAGGTCAACCGGGTGCAGGCCGGTGCGGCGGACCTGGCGAAGGCGCACGACGACTTCGAGACGGCCATCGGTACCGACAACGGCCAGGCCCACAGCCGCCTCAATGCCGAGGACGACATCGCCGAGTCCGCCATCCAGATGGGCCGCCTCCTGGCGGACCTGGGGCTCTACACGCCCGCCAACACGCCCGAGGAGGACGGCGAAGACGAGCCCGCGGCGGCCGAGACGCCCCAGCTCACGACCGGGACCTTCGTTGACGCCGTCACCAAGGGCCCGAACTGGAACCGGTGAGCCATGCAGAACCGAGTGAAGCTCCCCTGCGGCATGACGACCGGGTCGGGCCCGCGATTCAACAGCCGCGGAACGCTCGTCACGTGCAGCGCCGCATTCTGCGACAACGAGGCAACGCACGTCCTGGAGTTCGTCCCGCGCGAGGGCAACCCGGAGCGATGGGGCGCGTACTGCGAGACCTGCCCGGAGCGTCGCATCGCGCCCGCGGTGGAGGTCGACGCCGCCCGCGAGGAGGGGGTACGCCTTCAGGGCCGGTACTTCGACACGACCCGGCTGCCGCTCTCGGACGAGCACTGGCGGTACCGCCAGTGCACCGACGAGGAGCGGGCCGAGATCGACCTGATCAAGGACGGGGAGCTGGTGGAGACCTACGTCGGCCCGGCGACTTCGAGTGGCGGCCGGTGGACGGCCAGAAGGAACAGCAGGTATGAACGCTTTCAAGATCGAGCCCCACTTCGAGTGGTTCGAGGAGCTTCCTGACGAGCGGCGGCTGGAGCGCCAGGTGCTCGCGCTCGTTGGCGCGCACACGGAAGGGCTGAAGGCGAAGCGGCTCGGGGAGCTGCTGGAACGTACGCACCGCGACCGGTGGGCCCCGGTCTACGACAAGACTTGGGACCTCCAGCGGCGGGGGCTGCTGGTGATCTCGCCGGAGCCCGACGAACCGGAGATCAGGCCGTGATGGCCCGCATCGTCAAGGACGCTTCCCGCCTGCACCGGCAGGCCCTTGCCTTGGTCGACTCCGGCCGTCCCCTCACCGAGGACGAGAAGGAGTTCGTTCTCGACCACTACCAGGAGGCCGCCGAAACTGGACACGTCCTGGATGGGGGCGATCTTCACCCCGGGGGCTCTGGCGCAGGACTTCGCGAATTTCCACCTGGACGGCACGCGGATCGTTGACCTTTGCTCCCTCGGCGGTGTCCTCAAGACGGCACTCGGTCAGGCCGCGGCCGACATCAAGGCGCATCGCGCCGCCGCCTGACCTCCACCCCGTCCCGGGCCTGCACATGACCACAAAGACCCCACCAGGAAGGACCACACCATGTGTCCCGTACCCGGCCCGACCCCGACCGTGCAGCACGCCTTGCCGTCGACCTGTTCGCCACCGAAGACCGCGGCCACGCCGGAACGCAAACGCTGTACTTCATCAACAACGGTGGCCGGTCCAAGCTCACCGTCTTCCACGGATTCGACCTCAAGGGCCGCATCACCAAGCAGCTCGCCCCGGTGATGCACCGCGCCATCCAGGACGACCTGATAGCCGTCGCCCACGAATACGCCCGCGCCCGGTTCGGCCGCCGCGCGGACTGGCCGGTCAAGTTCCACGTCACCCGGCCGGTCGTGCCCGCGGCCCCGGGCCGCCCGCAGCCGATGCCCTGCCCCGACGACACCTGTAAGCGGATCGGCACCCTCGCGTCCACCGGCCCCAACCGGTACGAATGCCGGGCCTGCGGCCACGAGATCCTCGACCCCGCCACCGCCTACCCCCACATCGACCTGACCGGCGGCAAGACGTTCATGGCGTTGCAGTACGACGGCAACGTGCTGCACCTCGTCGTCCCTGTCAACAAGACGGAGGCCGGCGCATGAGCCACCTGTTCACCCTCACCCCCGGGCAGACCCTGTTCCGGCCCACCGACCCCGACCGCACCCCGCTCACCGTGGTCGATACGACCACCAGCAACGACCACCGCCACCGCATCGTGATCCTCGAGCCGCCCGCCGACACCCGCCGCACCACCGCCCACCCGCAGCACCTCGTCCACACCGACCCGACCCTGCGCCCCACCGACGCCCAGCTCACCGACGAGATCCACCGCCTCACCCGCTGGATCACCGGCCACCACGACGCCTGCAACTGGTGTGCCCTCTCCAGCTTCTGGGGCTGTGCCTACCGCTGCTCCCAGGGCAGGCAGCAGGTCAGCGAACTCCTCGGCGTTAACTACTACCGGGACAACGTCCTGCCCTGGCTCGCCGGAGGGCCCGCCGACCCGGCCCGGCTGCGCGGCGGCCAGACCGTCACTGTTTGCACCGACGACGGCGAGTTCATTGGCCGCGTCGCCCATGTCCGTCCCGGCGGTACCTGGCACGAACCCGGCCAGGACGGCATGGTCTGTGTGTTCCGCATGAACGGCCTCAAGCTGGCCGACGACGGCGGACCCCACCTGTATCCGGTCGCCTCCGTCTTCAACCGTCCCTAACCCCCACCGGCAGGCCACTGACCTGCACGTTTGACCGGCGTCGTCACTGTCGGTGACATGGTGGCGGCAGCTGATCACGGACCGGGTTGAAGGCGACCGCCTCCCCGACCACCACCCCCCTTGCAGCACCCCCGCGTGGCGGGGACGTACACCCCGCGTCCCCGCCACGCCGCACACCCACACCCACTTCGCCGAGGACGGCCCCCCCCGCGCCTCCACCCCGTCATGCCCACCTCGCCGCCGGCATCCGCTGGCACGCCGAACAGGCCCTGCACTGGCGGCTGATTCGCGGCCTCTACCTGGACGCTGCCCTCACCGCCGCGACCACCGCACACCACATCACCAAGGAGCACACCCCCCGATGACCGGCATCGACATCCTCCCCACGTTCAACCTCCGCCAGCGCGACAACGGCTACTTGTCCTCCGCCGCCTGCAACATCGGCAACACCCTCGCCGCCCACACCACCGCCTGCGAGACCAACGGCGGCGGCTGAGGCCCCGGCAAGTCGGTCCTCACCGACGACGGCTGGCAGCCAACCACCGGCCACTGCGCCCCGGCCGCCGCCCTCAGTCAGCAGTGGGCGCAGCACATCGACGACGACCGCACCCGCGACATGAATGCCCACCTCGCCGGGACCTGGCCGCAGTCCCTGCTGTCGGACGACGACCGACGCACCCTGCTGGCCGAACTTCGGGACTGGTTTACCGCATGTCCCGGGATCCACCACCCGCACGCCTGGCTCGCCGACCCGGCCGAGCTGCGCAAGCCCGTCACCCTCACCCCCGGCCAGGACCCCCAAGCCCGGAGACGGAAGATCTCCATCCCCGCCGCCGTGGCCCACCTCGCCGGATACACCGTCCACGCCAACGGCGGCGACGCCCACGCCACCGGCCACTACCTGATCCGCTACGAACTCTTCCCCACGGCGCAGCGGCTCCTGGCCCTCACCGACCTCGAAGCGCGGCGGCTTCTCCACGCCGACGCCCACGAGCCGCTCAGCCTGCTCGACATCCTCGCCCGCTGAAACGAGACCCGCTCACGGGGCCGCGCCCCACTGCTTGCGCGGCCACCCGTGAGCGGACGCGGGTCCACCGTGCCCAACCAGGAGTAGTCATGCCAGTCAAGTCGACCATTTCCGGACGAGCCCACTACCACGAAGGCGCCCCCGCCCCGCACCTGCGCGCCGCCCGCGAAGCGTTGCCCGCCGACCAGTGGCCCGACCTGGACCAGCTGACCGAAGGCGGCCACGCCGTCACCGTTGCCCACGGCCGCACCGACCGGGTCCGCTCCGTCGCTGTGCAGCTGGCCATGGACACCCCGCGCAAACTCCACACCGAACGCCCCATGTCCGACCAACCGGGCCGCCGCTGGGACCAGCTGACCCAGCAGATCGCCGCACTCCTGCAGAGCCGCGGATTCACCGACGTCCGCACCACGAACATGGGCGTGTGGGCCGAGGCCCCTCACCCTGCCGGCCTTGAGGTGGAGTTCGTCGTCGCACCTCACCCCGAGCTCGACCAGGTCGGCGTCTACCGCGTCACCTGCCGCACCCACCCCGAACTGACCGCCACCATCGACGGCGGCTTCCACCACGGGGTCACCTCCGGCAGCGGCGGCTACCAGGCGACCGACTCTCAGGGCCGCCCTGTCGGCAGCGGCCACCGCACCGCCGGGGGATACCTGCTGGCCGCTCGCGACTACGCGACGTACTGCGGGATCCCCGACCCGCTGATACGGATCACCGATCTCGACGCCGTCGCGCTGCGGATCCTGGACGCTGCCTACGAACAGGCCGGTACCGGCCGCGTCGCCGCCGTCGCCGAAGCCACCGTCAACGGCCACCAGGTCATCGACTCCGCCAAGTCCCAGCGCATCAACGGCCAGCGGCAAGAACCCGCCGACGGCCCCACCCGCGATACCCAGAAGAAGTTGGCCACGCTGATCGCGTACGCCATGAACAACGGCGGCGGCCGGCTCGCGCTCGTCAGCCATCACGACGGCACGGCCATCGTCCAGCGCTGGAACCTCACCCGGCACGGCGCCACCCAGACGCCGCTGTTCGAACTCCCACCCGGCCAGACGCTCGCACCCGCACCGCCGCTCCACTGACCAGGTCCGGTGCCGGCCCCGGAAGGAAACCGTCGACGCCGGACCCGGGACCCTGCAAGGAGTCACCGTGATAACGAACCCGGCCCAGGCCCGACATGGGCTGCCCGACTGGATCGGCCTGTGGCGCGTCGGCACCGCCACGCGCAACTCCGACTGGTGGATGGCTTACTGCTCCCGCCACGGACCCGGCCCCCACCCGATCACCGACAAACGCACCTCCGAGTGGGACATCGCGGAACTGGCCCGCATCCACAACGAACAGCACCACCGCGAGCTCAAGCAGGAAGACCTGCTGAGCGACGAGCAGATCGAAGCCGCCCGCCAGTTTCCGATCTCCGACGCCCAGCACACCGTGCTCCACTGGGTGGCGGCCGGGAAGGTCGCCGAGTACGCCGACGGGTTCTTCGCACTGGACATCGCACCCGACAAGCACGACGTGAACAAGAGGCTGTCCCGGACACGGGTCATCACCCTGTGGTGCGCGGGCCTCCTCGACATCGACAGCATCGGCCAGCCCGTCGGCCGCCGCGAGTTCAACCTCTCCATCAAAGGCCGCACCGCCTACACCCTGTGGCAGCGCGCCAAACGCCAAGGGCACACCACCTGCGCCGACCGCGACCACGCCTTCGCGATCTCCGCCCGCCAACGAGCGGACTACCCGCTGCTCTCCGCCGGCCGGAGCTTCGCCCACGAACAGCCCGCCACCAACACCAACACGCCGAATAGGGAGCCTCAATGACTGAGCCCACCACCGCCATCAAGGAGACCGCCGTGCCCACCGAGATCCAGCGCTTCACCTTCGGCAAGTGGGTCTTCAACATCAACAAGGCTGAGGAGATCATCGCCGCCGAGCCCCGCGTGACCATACCCACCGAGGTTCCCAGCTGGGCTGCCGTCTACCAGCTCGACCGGCTGCGCCCCGACTACGCCGGAGCGTCCTGGTGCCCCATCTTCGGACCCGACCAGCGTCACTTCAACTACGAGCACGCGATGAGTACCGACCTGGCCAAGCCCGTGATCATCGCCCTGGTCAAGTTCGGCGACGATGTCAACCAGCTCCTCATAGACGGCACCCACCGCATGTTCCACGCCCACACCAAGGGCCTCGACACGCTGCCCGCGTACTTCCTGAGCGTCGAGGAGACCGAAGAGATCCAGCAGGGCTGAGCCGGTGCGCCTGCGGGTGCAGGCGCCGGACCCGATGGGCGCAATCCGCACCCACCGGATCGAGATCAGCGAAGAGAGCTGACGCCGCCGGCTTCCGTCACCCCCGGCGTGGTGCGGACGGGGGGACCACGGCGCCTACGATGCCGTGTTTGCAAGGGTGCTGGCTGCCGTCGGTGTCACCGTCGTGGACGGGACCGTCCGGACCGCAAGGCGCGGCGGTTGAAGGCAGGGTTGACCAGATCGACGCCTACGCCACCGTGACGGCCGTGCTGCCCACCGGGGCTATCGGCAGACCGAATCTCCGGGACGCCGTGGTCGAAACGGTGCAGATCCTGCGGACCACCCGTCGCCACCAGACCCTGAACCCCCAGATCCAGGTGGCCATGAGGACTCGGCCGAGCTAAACGCTCTGATCGGCCCGCCGGTCAAGCAGGCGGCCCTCACGCTGCTGGGGCTGTTCGGCGTCGGCCCCGAGACAGCTGGCCAGCTGCTGGCCTCGGCCGGCCGCACCCGCCGTCAGCGCCTCAACCGCGACCGTGAGCGGGCCGCGAACAACGCGATGCACACCATCGTGCTGGCCCGGATGCGCTTCGACGTAGGCACCCGCGCCTACGTCGAATGCCGCACCAGGGGCGAGCTGTCTAACAAGGCCATCATGCGCTGCCTCAAGCGATTCGTTGCCCGCGAGGTTTACCGCGCCCTGACCAGTAAACCGGCCACGTAAATCACTCAAAACGACCTCGCTCCAGCTGTTCGACAGTCATGGGAGCATCCCGAGAACGGAAAATCCGATGAGCGTCAGACTGTACGACGGGCTGCGGCTGACCGCGCACGCGCCCGACCTCTTCGAACTTACCCGCGTGATCTCCAAGCGGATGCGCGAGGTCTTCCGCGAGCTGGCTGTACCCATCATCGCCAGGAACGTCGCCCGTGTCGTTGACGACGCCGAGGTACGCGAACGCGACATGGGCGGCCCCCTGCACAACTGCGTCGTCTACCGGGCCCGGAAGCTCTGGCTCGACGAGCAGGCCGGGCTCGATAACCGCGTGACGTTCCACGACCCGCTGCGCTTCAGCATCGTCTTCGGCCAAGTCGATGACGACTACGGTACGCGCCGGCTGGCGTACCCCCTCTTCGGGAACCGCGCGTACGTCGGCGCACTCATGGCGCTCGAAGCCGACGGCCGACCCTTCTTCGTCGACTACCACTACCAGAACCAGGCTGACCGACCGAAAGAGGTCCGGAAGGACGAGTGGAAGCGCCGGCGCGACGACTGGAACCGTCTGCTCGAGGTTGACGACCGCGAGACGGATGGCACCTTCGGGCATCTCCCCGGCTGGCAGCTCCCGGACAGTATTGAGAGCGTCTTCGACGCGGTGCTGCTCGGACACAAGGACACCACCATCGACCTCAACGTGCACTGCACCATCGAAGACCGCATGCGCCGGGCACTTAACCGGGCGGTGGTCTTCGACCTGGATCTCGACGAGGTCAACGGCATCAGCAGAGTGCTGACCCGCAACAGGCGTATCGAGCGCGCGATTGAGCTTCACCTCAGCACCGCCGGCGGAGCAGCGATGCCGCGGCCCGCGCTGTTGCCGGATGCCCAGGACCTCGACATCGCGATCAGCAAGCTGCCACCGGTCTACGAACCTCCAACTGGAGCCGTTGCTCGGATCAGCAAGCTCTATCGCGAGCAGGCGCTGGCCTGTGACTGATCTGGATCGACGCAGTCGATCCGGAAGTAGATCTGCAGAGGCATCAGCATCCCTTTCGCCCCCGGGTGTGATCGCTTCGTGGGCCCTGCGGCAGGTCAGGTCGAGACCGAGCGCCTCGCCGACGACTTTGCGGACAACGCCGGAATTCACGGCGCGAACCCATCCGACCTTGGCGTCGTCTCGGAGCTGACCCGCCAGGACGCACACAAGCGATGGCCCCGCCCAGTCAGTAGCGAGCTGTGAACCCACCCTGGGGGTGGATCGCCAGGGCCCCGAACCGCAAAGCTCAAAAGGTACCGCGAGGACCTCACATGCGACACGGGCGAAGAGGCCGCTGCCGCTGCCTGACCCGTACGCCGCACTGCGAGTGGTGCGCGACCGCCTCGAACTGGCCCACCTCCCAAGACGACGCCCTGTTGTGCCGCGGCTACGTTCAGGACCGCCGCCGCGAACGACTGCGTGACATCGGCTACGGCCGCCCCGTCGAGGAGCCGAAACCGCTCGCCGAGCTGGCCGACGGACACCCGACCGACCCGGAGGGCACCCGGCGGTGCCGCCCTGCTACTACAGCGAGACCGACGAGCACGGTGCCCTGATCATCTACCACGGCACCGGCGACATCGATTTCGAGGCGACCACCGAACTGGCCTCCCAGGACGGCCCCGACGACCAAGACCGGGACGACGACGCGGGCCCGCTGCTGGAGGGGCAGGACGCCGACCTGGCCGACCGCCGCGCGCCGCACTCCAGGGGGGCCTGCCGTGACCGCGAACCGCCACCAGCCTGTCGCCCCTGCCCTATCGCTCATGCTTCAGGCCCACGGAGCATGTGAAAGCGGAGGCGTCACCTGATCGAGCCCGCCGGCGTCCACAACCCACATCACGAGAGAAGAGACCACCATGGCTGAGTCCACCACCACCGTGAAGCACGACGTCACCGTCGTCTTCGGCTGCATCGAGCTGAGGGGAGCGCTCGTGCACGACAACGAGAACCGTGTGCTGGAACTCGAAAACGCCGAGGGTCCCGCCGAGCCCATCTCGATCAGCCTGCAGGGTTACGGTTTCACGCCCGAGCCCGGGAACGTCTTCATCAAGGACTGGTCCGAGCACTCTGGCCTGACGGCTCGCCTGGCGCAAGCGGGTCTGGTGACGCCCGTGCACGCGCTCACCGTTGGACCTTTCCGCTCGACGGCCTACGAAGTGCAGGTGACGCTGTAAGGACTCCCGACCCTGAGTTCCTCGGGCCGTTCCTCGTAGGGGTCCTCACGACGACAGCCCGGCCAGTTCCTACGGGGACTGACCCCGTCCAACCCAGCCCACCCGGCCCCGGGCGTCCGCCGCTCCCTTTGGCCCCGGTCCTGCCCTCGCGGTACCGGGCCGACCGCGCAGAGCGTCGATCCCGGCCGCGCCGATGCCCCATGGCTGGCCAGCCGCCGCAGAGGCCCGGTCCCACGGTTGCTGCCCTAACACCGGGCCGGTCCACCGGCGCCTACGGCCGCGGCCACGCCAGCCCCAAGATGATTAGGAAGCGACCCATGTCCGACACCCACACCGCCCCGACCGCTGACACCGTCACCACCACGAGCAGCCCCGCGCCCGGCGACGAGTCCCCCTTCTCCATATTCGACATCGCCCGCACCGCCGCCCGCCGCCTCGGCACCGGCTGGACGGCCACGGCCGGGACCTTCGGCGTGAGCGGAACCATCGAGTCCCCCGACGGCCGCAGCTACCTGGTGAAGGTCGGCAACACCGGCAACATGGACGACTACCTCTACGTCCAGTACGACGATGACCACCGCGTTCTGGAAGGCAACGACGTCGAGGACGGACTCACCAACCTCGCCGACACCGTCAGCATCACCGTCCGCCTGATGCACTACGCGGAGAGCACCGCCGCCCCCTGGGACGCCGGGAACCACCTTGTCGCCGCGTTCCTTGGGCACGGCCGCCGCACCCGCATCGACAACCACTCGGCCGGTACCTGCATCATCCTGGACGGGCACAACGGGCATCACATCTCGATCAGCGGCGCCTCGCAGACCAAGGGCGATCTCCGCCACGACTACGCCCCCGACGACCACGAGAGCTGGACCGCCGTGCTGTGCGACCCCGACGACAACGAGATCGGCGTCATCTACCAGACCGATGCCGCCCTGACCGCCGACTTCGCGCAGGACACCGCGCTCCTCCTGACCTGCGTCCTGCCTGGCACCGCTACCGAGCAGACCCCCTAGCCCGCCGTGCTGGGCGGCACACACCTCTACGGGCCTCGCACCCTCCTGCGCCCAGTCACCGCCGCCCCGCGCCCTGACCGGCTCACCGCACGCCCAACGGCCCGTCCCTCCTTGGAGGCGGGCCGTTGGGCGTTGCCATCCTGCTGCCCCGGTCCCTCATGCCGCTCCCCGGCAGCCCGCAGTCCTGTCCTTGCCGAGGGTTGCCGGGCTTGGTAGCCCACAGGCCAGTGTGCGGACGTACAGGCCTGCTTCAGCTGCAAGAGGGGCGACCCGCTAAAGCAGACCAGGTGAAGGCCGAGCTGCGGGACATCACGTCGGGGGTCTGGTCGGGCAGTGGCCGGTAAATCAGCGAAGAACGTGAGTCTGATCGGCGAAGCCGATTCGGGACTCGGAATGACAAAGCATTCGATCAGCACAGCTGATTCGGATGGTGGCGTGACAGACGACTGAGCATTTCGGCTCAACTCACCCAACTGCGCGCGCAGTGACGGCATCGATCCGTGCGCTGAGCTGTATTCAAGGAGAATCCACCATGTCGAACCCGAACAGCACCGCATCCGTCATCGGCCGCCTGGCGAACGACCCGAAGGTCTTCGAGAACAAGGACGGCTCAAAGAAGGTCATGCTCACCGCCTTCGTCGACCGCGGCTACACCGATCGTCAGGGCAACCGCATCTCGGACGCGCTGCCCTTCGAGGCCTTCGTCCGTGTCGAGACACAGGGCGCCGGGCCGTTCGCCCACGTGCACAAGGGTGACCTGGTGGGTCTCAGCTACGAGCCCCGCCTGAACCGCTACACCAAGAACGGTGCCGAGGTCTTCGAGGTCAAGCTCGAGATCCAGAACATCTCCTTTCTGGAATCCCGCGCCACCACCCAGGCCCGCCTGGCCGAGCGCGTCACCAAGGCCGAAGGCCAGAACCAGAACCTGCAGGCCCAGGCTCCCGCCCCGGTCGTCGCTGCAGCGCCCGTCGCGGTCGCGTACGCCAGCGCCGTGCAGGACGAGCAGCTGCCCTTCCCGACCGCTTGATGGTCTGTAGAGCTTCACCCCTCTGGCGAGCCTGGTCGAGCTCACAGAACGGACCTCATCGCCCTCACCATACGAAGGAGCACGCATGCCCAAGTCCCGAGTCCGTATCAACCTCACCGGCAAGACCCCCAAGCCGCAGTCCCGCGTCCGGATCAACCTCATCGGCAAGACCGCCGAGACCAAGCCGCAGTCTCGAGTCCGTATCAACCTCACCGGCCAGCGAGACAAGTAACCCACCCCGCGGGCCTAGCCGATGCCGACAACGGCCCAGCCTCTCGCTCCAAGACCTAGATCGGTGCCCCCGGCCTGCCTCCTCAGCGCTGATGCTGTTGCCTGTTCGGGGACCTGCGTGGCGTCAACCTTCAGGACCACCTGGTTGTGATCTTGAAGGTTGACGTGTCGGACGCGAGACCCACGAACAGGAGCACTCACCGTGATCCCACCCGACGACCCACACGTTCCCCGTCCCCACGTCCGGCGCCGCACCAGGCTCCTACAGGGGCAGGGCCGGCACCTGCTGAACGCCGGCTACCTCAGCTTCGTCGTCTTCGGGATAGCCGCCCTGACGCTTACGGATTGGGCGCGCAGCGCCGACGAGTGGATTTGGCTGCCCGCAGCCGCGCCCGTGACCTTCGTAATCCTCGGAGCGGCGGTCCAGGGCCGAGTTGAACAGGCTCACTGACAGCCTGACCGAGGGCATGGGCCATCCGCTCTTGTTTCGCCGGCGGCCCTCACGCCCTTCATCGTCCGCACCACCCTGGTCGGGGACAGCTACCGCGTCTGTAATACGGACGCCGTTTCGCGAACCCACACGGTGCAGGTCAAGGGCGCGGCCTGTCACGGCATCGAGGCCGAAACCCGCTTGATCCTCGGTTCCGGCCACCGAGGGACTGACGCCATCGTCATCACCCCACGGGCCGTTCCATCACCTGGAACCTCATGCGGGACTGCCCCAGGTTCGCCGGGGCTCCTCCCCTCCACGCCACCCCCCCCAACTTGCTCGGATAGGAGCACGCGTTGAGTACCATCACGCCGAGCGTCCCCGCGCGCCGCCTTCACCAGCGGACGGCAAACACCAAGATCACTGCCCTGGACCTGGGCAGCGTCGAAGGCGTCCGCGAGGCCATCGGTCTCTTTGCCAGCAAAATGCTGAAGGCCGCTGCAATCGGGCACGACCGCGACCAGCGCACCCACGCCGCGACTGTCCAAGCCCTCAACGCGCTGCTGCTGGACATGCTCAACACCAGCTGTCCCGTCTGCCGGGGCAAGGGAACGCTCGACCACGCCGCGTGCCCCAACACCGCCGCCCACCGCTCGTAAACCGCCCACCGCGGGGGTGCCCACTGGCGCGGCCTGCTCTTCGACGCCCCCAAACGGATCTGACCCTACTGGCGGCCAAACTTCGACTGTTCTTGAGTCATCAGCACAGCTGATCCGGGCGATCGACAACAGCCCGCCACAGACTTCTGCACGGAGCGGTTCGAATCCGCAGTGCGCCGGCTGATCCTCGGCGTGCGCCAGTGGGCACACCGTGCAGACCGGCCACGGAACAGGTTCGATTCCTGAGCGCTGCAGATGATCCCTGTCGTGCGTCCCTGGAGATCTCCTCGGATCGGGCTTCCCCAGCACCCCGGTGTGCGCTCTGCCTTCGGGCAGATGCGGCGCCGGGGTGCTGTTTTTTCTTCTTCGTGGCTTGCCCTACTCGCCCCATGAAGGCAGTGAGCACAAGGGATCAGCGGAGCTGATCCGGATCTGGCGTTGAAGAACATCCTCGTCATGCCAGGAGCCGAGCCATGCACTGCCCGAACTGCGCCATCGACATGGAGTCGAACGTCCACGGCGTCCGCACCAGCAAGAAGGCCAAGAAGGTCAAGCTCATCTGCTCTGAGTGCGGTTACAGCGAGACACGCTGAGCGGCTGCTCCTTGGCTCCGACTGCGATCTCGAAGGATGCCTCGTTCTTCGCTGAGATGCCCAAGGACGCATCCCCCGGAAGCTCTGCGTGTCCTCTGCTGCTCCACCGACGCCACCTGCTGTTCGGCAGCCAGGGCGTGCGCCTGCTGTGCACCGGCGACCGGCGACCTGCATCCCGATCGAGCCGAGCAGATCGCCGCTTTCGTGGCTGGCGTCGTCGTCGGCTCACTCATCGTCCGGTGGTTGCTGCGGCACCCGACAAGACCGGCGTTGCGACAGCCGCCGACACCGCCTCCTTGGGCGCGAACTTCATCCACCTTCCGAGGACCTGATTTTGGCCTGGCACGGCCACACCCCCAGAGGAATCCTGACCATAGATGGAGCACCAGTGCCTTCTACCGTTGCTACGCCGCAGACCGCCCCCCACCCCGATGCCAAGGTCCGCCGCTGGCCGCCCATCATCTGGGCGGCATTCATCGGAACCTTCACCATCCGCGCATTCGGCTTCGCCTACCCTTTCCTTCCCTACCACGCCAACAACCTCGGCTTCTCCGCCCACATGACCGGCTGGATCGTGGCCAGCTTCGGCGCCGGCTGGCTCGTAGGACAGGTCGGGTGCGGATGGCTGGCCGACCGATTCGGCCCACGCGTGACGCTCGGCTACGCCATGGGAGCAGCTACCGTGACACTGCCGGTGCTTGCTGAAGTGCAGTCTCCAGTGACACTCCTCGTATCGTCATTCCTCACCGGAGTGGTATATGACGCAGCACGGCCGGTGATCACGGCACTCATAGACGACACCTTCACCACCAAAGCGCAGCAGGTACTCGTGAGCGGGTGGCGTCACTTCTGCGTCAACATCGGAGCCGCGCTCACTGGATCACTCGGTGGGTACCTCGCTGCCACAGCAGGACTACCGACGCTGTTCTGGATCAACGCCTGCGCATGCGCATTGTTCGGGATTGCCGCAGTGCTACTGCTCCCGCCCCCACCCCGAAGCCGAAGAGCCGGCCCGGACGTGGACTGCAGCCGTCCGAGCTACTCCGACGCCCTACGTGACAGCCGCCTTTGGCTGCTCTCCCTGGCCAGCCTCTGCGCCCTCACCTGCGCCGGCAGTGTCTTCACGGCACTGCCGATGCTTATGAGCTCGGACGGCCTCGACGCGACCGCGTATGGGTGGACACAGGTGGCAAACGCAGCCGCCGTACTCCTTCTCTCCCCCTTCTTGACCCCTTGGCTCAGCAGACGCGCTGCACAAGGCGGCCCCATGACCGGCTTGCTCGCCACCAGCTCCCTCCTTCTCGGCATCGGCATGGGACTCGCCGGCCTGGCCGACTCCACGAGCGGCTACTGCCTTGCCGCTGCCGCTGCTGTACCCGGGGAGATCATCCTCTTCATCGCAGCGGGAGACCTTGTCAGCCGTCTTGCCCCGCCTGGCGCACACGGACGGTACGCCGGCCTGTGGGGCAGCAACCTCGCGCTGGCCGTCATCACCGCGCCTCTCCTAGCCGCGTGGTCGCTCAGTCACGGCGGGGGTGTCACCGCGACTTGGGTTATCTGCGGTGCCGGAGCCCTCGGGGCAGTCCTGTGCTGGCCCTTGCACTCCAGCATCCGTATCTCGGAACGGCACTGACGACGTCGGGTTGTTTCTCCGCCGGCTGATGACGAAGCCGGACGACCTCGTTCACCAGGAACTCGCCGATCTGGAGGCCGCACGCATCTACAGCGTGCGCCGCGATCTCGACGAGCTCGTCTTCCTTCGAACCCATACCGGCGGCTCACCGCCAGCACAAGCACTGACCAAGGAGCACTGACCGCCATGAGTTTCCTCAACCGCTTGGGCTACATCGAGACCGAGGAGCAGGAGCGCACCCGGCTGGCCCAGGCCCCCGAAGGCTCGCTGAACCGCTACCTGTCAACTCTGCCCGAGACCATAGACGAGTGGCCCAAGGATCTGCTCGTCGAACTTCCCCGGCAGCAGCCGCGCACTGACCAGGCCTACCGCATCGTCGTGGTGCCGATCGAGTTCCAGGCGGACGCTCTGCCTGAGGGCGTCGAGGAGAAGTGTCTGCCGCGCAGGCGCCACTCCGGTTCCTGGCTGTGCGCCGTGGTGTTCTCGACCCGCCCAAGCTACCCGGTCAGCGGCTTCCGCATCGACGTCCCGGCCGCCGAGATTGCCCGAGGCCGGAAGGTCGACCTCGCCACCGTCTTGGCCCCGTTGTCATGCGTGTCCGGCGAGACTCTGCACGCTACGGAAACGCTGTGCGGCTCGTGCGAAGACTATGACCTGATCACCCGCTATGACCGGTCCACGGACGGGATTACCGGTCACAGCCAGTGCGACAACGCGCTGTGTGTGGCGCGAGCCGAGAAGCTCGCGGCCGAGCACGAGCGAAAGCGCGCCGCCGAAGAGGCCGAGGCCGCGGCGCACACGTGCGCCGATCACCTCTGCCGCCCTCCGTTCTAATGCCGCGGCGCCTCCGGATCCGGGACCTTTGGCCGGTCCCTCCCCATTCGAGCGGGGCGGGGCACTGACCGCACGCCGGTCGGTGTGCGGTGACCACGGCAGCACTCGGGAAGGAACCCCAAACCATGACCACGACCACGGCCCGCAGCATCGTTCGGGAGATCATCACCCGCTCCTATCTCCGGTACACCCCGGCCAACGGCCGTGCGCCGGAGGGCACTGACTACGGAGTAGACGGGTGGCTGTTCGACCTTCCTGGGGAGACGCTCAACGGCCGCCGGTTTCCACCGTGCACCTATGCGGCGTACCAGGTGACCAGGAACGCGGAGTTGGTTTGGATGGTGCGCGAAGTCGGCGGCGAGCGGCGGCAGGTCGGCAGCCACAGCACCACCCGTAAGGGCGCGCTCGCGCTGGCGGCCGGCGCGGTTGCCCACGAGCGGGAGAAGGCAGCCGAGGGCTGCGAGCGTGCTCAGGTGCCGGCCACCATGGACGAGCGGTTTGCGCGCATGCGCGCAAGTCAGCTCTCCGCCCTGCCGACCGTCGCGGAAATACGGATGGCGTACCCGCTCGCCGGTGGGGGCGCCACGCTGCGGCTGATGACCGCCGAGGGCAGCACCGCGGAACGCCACATGATCCCGCTCACGGAGCGCGGCCCAGCCGGTCGGGAGAACGACCCGGCCGGGATCTACCTGGACGCCATCACCGACGGCGCGAACACGGAGGGACTGCAGATCGCCGCGGGGTGGCACCTGATGCGGCTTGGCTTCAACTACGCGCGCGGCGCGGCCTGGGCGCCGTACACAGGCAGCGCGACGAGCGAGACGCAGTGGAAGGAGTGGGCGTCGATGCTGCCCGACGGGCACCGGTGGCCGCACACGGTGCGCGTCACCATCGTGCCGACCGCCGAACACCTCGCCCACATAGACCGTGTGTTCGGTTCTACGCCGGAACTGCCGGACCTTCCGGCCGGTGTGAACGCGCACCCGTCCGGTTCGCGTTCCTGGCAGATCAGCTACGCCAACCGCCGGTTCTGGCAACTCTCCTACTGGCCCCGCATGGGCGGCGACGTGTGGACCCTGTACGCCGACCCGGCCTGTACCAAATCCCTCGCCAGGGCCGACAACCCCGGCGAACTCCTCGCCACCATCCCCCACCGTGACGCCGAAGCACAGTCCCGCGCGGGGGCCCTCAAGGGCTACTGAGTGGCAGCACTGTGACTGCCATGATCACCGCGGAGCGCGGTCGGTTGGTCCAGCGTCACACGGCCAGCATGCGGCAAGCGTCGGCGCACCGGTGACTGCGGGCTGCGGGCCACGAAGTGCCAGCGCCTGCGCGGGCACTTCGTGCGCGGCTCCCACGACCCCCCACCCTTAGCCCGCCCGGCGTCGGTCCTGACCTCTAGGAGCTGCACCAGGGCCACTTCACCGTCCAGGCCGGCTTCTTCGCCAACGGCTGCGCGTCCACATCGCTGTCGAAACCACCTCAGCACGCCCAGAATGAGAGAGGCCCAGCACCATGTACAGAACTCCCTTACGTCAACGTCTGCGTGGCTGGGTGATAGCGGTAGGGATAGTTGCCGCCCTGGTCGCAGGCGTGTTCCTCCGGCTCCACCATGTCAAGGAGCAAGACGCCCAGGAGCGCGCTGCCATGGCGAACACGGAGATCGTCTACGTTGCGGACCCTGTCCAGAAGCTCGCCAAGCGTGCCGACGGCTCCTACTACAAGGCAACCCTTAAGAGAGAGGATCCGAGCACCGACACCTACGATTACACGACCATCGAAGACGACGACGTCGTCGTGCCCAACAGCGTGTCGGTGAAAGAAAAACGCGAGAGACCGCAACTCCTCTGGCGCCGGACGACTTTCACCAACGACATCGAGGTTCGGATCATCGATCCCCATGAGGTAGATCGGACGCCACGCCTTGAGCGGCTGCGCTGCACGGTCAAACCTATCGATGCGTCGAAGCCGAGCTACACCGGCGATCCGCACGCCAGGGAGCGGCTGAAGATCGGACCCGACCAGGGAGGCTCGGACGCAGGAAGCCTGAGTGGTCTCTTCTCGAACGGCGGCCAGCAGCTGTGCCAAGACCGGATCACGATCCTCGTGCCGGACGGCAGCATCCAGCAGTAGCCGACTGGGGCCCAGGGCGTCGGCAGGTGAATTCCGCAGAGCCCCCGTCGGCTGAGCATCACGGGATGGCGCAAGCCCGAAGGCGCCGTCTCGGCCGCTCGCCCCACCCGCTTCGGCAACCTGTTCATGCCAGCCCGAGCAGTATCCCGGAGCGGTGGCAACCTGGACATGTGGGCCGTCGAGTGCCAAGGCCGCAAGCTCGGCCGCTGAGACAACATCGCCCGGCTCGCGCCGACGCTGCCGACCGGGACGCCCGGTGAATCCGTGAGCCCGAACAGGCCGACACCCTGCGCCTGTTCAGGGGGCTCCTCCGCGGCCGCGACCGCATGTGCTGGTGTCGTGTCACGCCAATGCACTCCTCGAAGTCGCCAACGGACCGGCCCGTAAGTGAGCCGCCCCGGTGCCGCGGCTGCAAACGCCGGATGAAGCGCCGCACCCCATCCGGCTACGAGACGGTCTGCCAACGCCGCATCAGCGGCATCCCGGCCCGGATCCGCACCAGGAGCCGTGGCGACCGAATACCCGGCCAGGAAGAACTCGTCCTCGAATGCGGCGCAGTGACCTTGTGGAGCCTCTGATGAACAGCACCGATCCCCGAGCCGTCCAGCTCGCCGCGTCCCGCTACCGCAAGAGCTACGGGCCGACCGTCGCCGAATCCTGGGACGAACTCCTTCCAAGCACCCGTCAGTTCCTTGTCAGCGAGGCCGAGTCATGGCTGGGCGCTGCCGTCGCCGCCGAACTCATGGCGCCCGCCGCGCCGACCGCCGAGGCCCTTGCGGCCGCCGACGACCCGACGCATCTTCGCTGGGGCCTGGACGACGTCCTGTGGGGTGACGACGACACCGCGATCGTCCTCATGTCCGACGAGGAGCGGCGCCCGTACTGGTTGGAGCTCGACCCCGAACGCGCGACCGTACTCCGCCGAAACCTCGCCGGACCCGACAGGGAACCGGCCGGCGAGGAAAACGGGCGCCAGCCGTGTGGCAACGACGATTACCACGACCCCCACGAGTGGCACGACCGGCCCAGCGTGGGGTGCCCCGGCATCGGCACCGACTGACCGTGACCACCGAATGATGCAGCCCCGCTGCTGGTGTAAGCGAGGCTGCGTTCCCAATCCGCCCTCATCCATCCTGGTGGACACCCCCGTGACCACCGGACCGCCACCCGCACCGTCGTGGCTGCCCCGTCCCGGCGTGCTGGCCTCCGTGACGAGATCGCCGCCGCCATCTGCGAACGCCAGAACCGTGGGCGCCGTTGGGTCGACTGCGAGTACCGCTGGCGAGCCGACGCCGAGGAGGACGCTGACGCGGTCCTGCCGGTTCTGTACCGGGAGTGGCCGTGACTGCGGGCCGAAGTCGAGGAGACGGTTGTCGTGCCGCCCGCAGACCGGGCCGCGCTGACCGCCCGGATCGCGGCGATGAAGGCCGAGCCCGCCTTTCGGGAGCTGGCCGTGCGCCTGACGCCACCCACCGAGGAGGACGGTCTCCGGAGGGGGATCCGCCGCGTCCTGGCCGCCGTGGACGGTTTCGACATCGAGTAGTTGGAGACGCACGACTACGTGGACCACGCCGACGCGGTCCTGGCCGTGCTGCTCGCTCTGGCGCTGACCGGGCCCGACGACACGAACCTGACCGAAGCGGACATCGACCAGCTGATGGCAGCCGGGGTTCCGGTACAGATCGTGACCGCACCACCCACCCCCTGCCAGACGACGCAGCACTGCGCCTACCACGGCTGGTGTCGCCGCTGGGCGCCCGAGTTCGCCACGATCATGTCCGCCGTGAACAAGGTGCTCCGCACGGACCAGCTCAGCGCGCTGCTCGCCGTGTTCACGCCCGCCAACCTGACTTCTCGACACGACAGGACTCGCCACATGACCGCCACCTCGTGGAAGTACGACGCTGACCGCGACGACCCACTCGCCAACCTCCGTATCCCCGTTACTAGTGCCCACCCCGACTGGCGGTACATCGCCTGCTTCGACCGCGAATCCGAAGCGCGCCCGACCGATCTGGAAGCCGCCCAGCTCGCCTCCTACATCGAGCAGTACAAGGTGTACTTCTTCGGCGCCAACAGCTGGTACAAGCGCAAGCTCGAAGAACAGCCTTTCGACGCCGACGCAGTCACCCGCGTCTTCCACAAGTGGGCTGATGACGACTGGTCCTACCGGGTCGACACCTGGCAGTACGGTCCGTTCTGGGTGCCCCTCGCACCCCGGTTCCGCGGCGGAGAGTTTGCCGCGCACCTGTACGCAGACGAGGCGGCCATCGGCCCACTCACTCTCGTGCAGGTCATGGACCGCGACAAGCACATGCACACCGAATACCCGAGCAAGGACTGGGCTACCTGGAAGGCCGTCCACCCGGAGGTGTTCCCCGCATGAGCCTCCATCAGGCTCATGCCATCCTCGAAGCCGCCACCGCCCTCGAGGCGCAAGGGCCCTGGTACGACCTGGGGGCCACACGCATCGAACGGTGTGCCGGGCGAACAGCACGGCCAAGACCCCCGCAGGGACCGTCGGCGGGGGTCGTCCTCTTTCGCACGCTCAGCCGCGGCTTCTCACTCCGAGTCAGTCTGGCTGTGCAATCCCTGCCGAAAGCCCTTTCAAACGGCATGGCCTCCATTTGGCAAATGGTACCGAATGCCCCGACAGGGGGAACGAGTTGGGGGAGAGGGAACGAGATGAGACGCGGGCAGTGCGCTGCAAAGCAGCGCCGGGGTTCTCACTGCCGAATCCATCACATCTTCCGGGGGAGATCGCCGTGTCCGAGCGCACCGAGCATGCCCTGCTCTACATCAAGTATGTCGACGACGCCCTCGCCGAGCAGGGTGTCGCCGCAGTCGAAGGCGCGATCTCCGGCATCAGCCTGAGGATCCTGGCGCGGGCTCTACCTGACGGGCGGACGTCCGTCGCCGTCTCGCTCTACAGGCGCGTGCACCGCATGCGCGCTTCGGGCAAGGCATTCCACTACTGGACCTCCGAGAAGCTCACGTCGATGGCACGCACGAAGAAGGACCTCGTCGTCCTGCGCGAGATCGACCGCCGCACCGGCAAATCCACCACCCGCCATGTCTTCTCCGAGACCGTGGTCGAGTCCTGGATCCACGGGCTGTCCTGCACACTGCAGCAGTGGATGCGCAGCAACCCGCAGGCCCGACGGCTCGAAGGACCGGGGCCTGAGGGAGTCGACAACGCCGTGGACCAAGCGATCGCCGCGATCCGTGAACACATCGGCGAACTGCCGGACTGGAACGACCGCTTCCCGCTGCTCAAGGACGACCGACAGGATCGGCCGGCTTCCACCTACCTGCCCTATCTCGATGCCCAGGACCATGCTCAGGTCGCGAAGAACCTCTTCGGCGTGCGCGCCTACCGTCGGCCGCTGGCTCGCGAGGTGGAGCGTCTGGACACCAGCACCCTGGGCTGGTTCGCCATGTTCCGCGGACTGGTTCCCGTGGACTGGCTCATCGACGCAATGCGCGCCACGAAGACAGCCGGCGGCCGCGACCTGATGCGCCAGCCGTCCCTCACATCCCTGCAGCAGCGAGGCATCCGCTCGATCCTGCGCCGGACTCCGCAGCCGGTGCTGCGGCGGATCCTCAAGGAGCCCGCCCACCAGGCACGGCGCACGCTGGCCGATGCAGCCGACTGCACGGCTCACCGTTTGGCCGTAACCCGTGACCTCGACCTCCTCCCGGAGACTATCGCTGCCCGCGGGCAGCGCCGGGTCCGCGGCTCCCGTGACCTCGAGCACCTGGTCCGGGACCTGCCCGCAATTCAACGCTGGCGCAACCCCCGGGGCCAGACGGCCGTGCGTGTCGTACTGGAGGAGATCCACGCCCTTCGCGAGATGGAGCATTACAACCGTGAGATCCAGCTGCTTCCCGAGGGCACGGCCCAGTTCGCTGACTGGGAACTTTGGAAAGACGAGGCGTTCCGCGTGCAGGCGTTGGGTCTGATCGAGGACCGCCGGCGCGAGTTGATGGCTGCCCGCGATCGTGAGCGCTACGAACGCGAGAAGGCACGCCGGCTCGAACGGATAGCGAAGCAGGCCCAGCGCCACCAATGGGCACTGCAGACTGCCGCACTGCTGGATGGTCGGGAAGCAGCCCCTGGTCTGAGCCTCGTCGTCGCCCGTGATGCTGAGACGCTCTCCCGCTGGGGCGCGATGCTCAACAACTGCATCGGCGGGTACGCCGGGGAGCTGGAGCTGGATGTGTTCGCCGCAGTCTGCGAAGCGGACGGCCGCGTGCGTCTGAACCTGCAGATCACGCAATCGCATGGCGTAGAGCAGATCCTCGGGAAGAACAACCGCGACGCCGTGCGTGAGCTCGGCGTCGCGGCCCAGCAGCTCGTCAACTGGCTGGACGCCATGGAAATCAGCTTCCACTCGGCTGCTCTGGGTATGGACGGATTGCGGCTGCCTCAGAGGACTCACTGACGCCAATCTCCATAAGAACCCCGACCTGGTGCTCCGGCATCAGGTCGGGGTTCTTCTCTTGCTACCCGGAATTCCGGAGGAGCACGTGGACTGCAGGGAAGCTCTTCTCTGTGCTTCTACTGCTCTGTGATCAGCACAGCTGATCCGGAAGACGACTCGCAAGTATGAGCCAATGAGACGTCAGGGTGTGCTCGCTTCCTGTTATCCGACCGGCAGCCGGAAGCGTGTTGGATTGTCTCGAATACGTCGCATCTCTCATGCAGGCAGCCATTCGCATACGTCAGCGCAAATGGCTGCCAATGGCTGGCGTCCCGAGTTATCCGGCGCGACGGCGCTGCCAGGAGCAGGCCGCCGTCGAATCGGCAAAGAAGCGCCCACGCCCAGGGCTCGGGCTCACTTCGTACGGGGCGAGGGGTACTGAGTCGTACGCGCTCGTCCTTGCGCTCGCCACCGAACTACCAATTGGAGGCTTTGTCATGCCTGATGGACCCGAACACACGCCCCTTAGCATCTATTGATCCGAAACGGTTTGGGTTCTGGGTCGTTGGTGGTGTGTGAGCGATCTGGTGGGGGACGCGCGGCATCT
>NZ_JALGBX010000048.1 GCF_022808175.1 Streptomyces sp. AP-93
GACAGATGCCGCGCGTCCCCCACCAGATCGCTCACACACCACCAACGACCCAGAACCCAAACCGTTTCGGATCAATATGCGGGGGCTTCGCTGCTCATCCCGCCGGTGTAACGACCCGTCAGGGCGGCACTGCCGCGTACCGAGCCTGATTCGATGCCCTGATCGCCAGGAGGCAGTCAGGGCATCGTCGTCTTCTCATGCGGAGGACTGTGCTTCCTAGCGGGCCTGCAGGCCCATCAGTCGCGTGCGCAGCTGGTGCAGCCGCTCGATCTCGATCAACTTGCCACCGAGAATTACCACTCACCAGATAGACGACGCCAACTGACGTTCCTTGCGACCCTTCTTGGCAATTGGCACGATGTACCCGCTACCCATGCCGGGGATAGAGATTGCATACCAGATCCACACAGTACTGCCGATCCGCACGAATCCCTCGACCGTAACGAACTTCATGCGAACCGGATCACACGGACCCTTTTGACTACAGGTCCATCCGCACGCCTTGCCGGTACAGTACGTTCGGAGAATCATCCCGTCGAACTCGATACGCGCCCATTCAGGGAGCGGCGGTCCGTACGGAGATACATGCTGCACCAGTTCCCTAATGGCCAGACGCTCCACCAGGACCACCACCCCTCTTGTTAAATTAGGCCCTACTCGCCGCAAACTGCTCACCGGTTCGTTCGTGGCTTCTGCCCCTAGAAGGCGACGGTGTCGAAACCGAACTGCGTGATCTCGGGGAGCTCACCGCCAGGCGTCACCCGGGACCGGCGTGAGCCGGTCCACGCCATGTCTGCCATCGGCCTGGGTTCGACACCCGGATCAGCTGCACTGATCCCCCTTGTTGCGAAAACGCAGCACCGTAAAAGCGACACAGATCAGACGACCCCGCCGGCAATCTGGCCGACGGGGTCGTCTGATGTACAAAGACCGTGGTCCCTTACGCCGCATCATTGTCATCGGACTCACCTCGGCCAAACAGGAATCCGCGAACCTCGCCGTTCTTCATCATGTCCTGCAGATGCGCCAAGAACACCGCACGCTGCGTGGCCCGGCGATCGGCCAAAGGCTCGTACTCGCGCACTACCTTCAGATTTACGACCCAGCCGTTTTCGCGAGAGAGGGCCTGATCAAGCTGCGAGTCCGGCACGACGGCCATCCCGGTGAAGTCGTGATCGAACTCGGGCGCGATGTCGAGGCGTTGATTCGGTTCGTCGATGTAGAGCGTGTCGACGCCGACCTGCTGGCCGACCTTATCGAATGCCACGAGGAACACGCGGTCCGCCCTGCTGGTGTTGTCGACGTGGACCGCTGCAACGTTGGTGTCACCGATAAAGGTCGTCTGCTTGAACCGCTCGTACACGCGGGTACGAGCCTCATGGCACCACATGATGCGCCGGGCTTCGTTGAAGCCTTTGAACTCGTCAGAGCCCGACGCTTCTGGGTGGGGGTGGACCATCGGTGCGCTCCTATATATGCGAGATCCGGGAGGTATGCGATGCCAAGGGGCGTCTTGGCTACGCCATCTAGTCGGCAAGCTGAGCCGGCAGCTCCTGTACGAGCAAGCCGAGTTGGGCAGCTCAGTGCTGAGCAAAGGCGAGCCGAAACTGCTGAATTCCTTCGTGAACGCCCTGTCAATGCTCCGCCCGGAGCGGTCGTCGCCAGAAGTAGATGTTCAGCGGCCAGGCCAGGTCAACGATGGCCTGAAGGTACGACTGGCGGGAGCCGCGAGCAGTCCTGACGATGAGGCTGGCGCTGCCGCCACGGCTCACGAGGGCGCCGGGTTGCCGCCCACAGAGGGGCTCCCCGACCCCGAAGTCAACCGGCGGAAGAGAAGCGGGGTCATCCACTTCGCTAGGCCAGACCGGGCACAGCCCCGGCGCTTGTGGGTCTACGCAGCGCTCCAGCACCTGACCCCCCATCGTTCAGCATCCCCCTCCCAGCAGCAGTGAGCTGGGAACGGCGTTTTGGTCGCCCCTTGGTTCTCACGCACGATCGCCCCACGCCTACGGTCTCCCCCCGAGGACCAGTACGACTCATTGGGACCGGCTGGTCCTCTTCTAACGAGGACCCTCCACCCCTTCTTCCCAACTACCCAAAAAGGGCTCAAATCCCCTGCCAGATCGGGCATCAGTTCACTGGGGTGCCGGAGGACGACTCCCGAACGCCGGAGGATTCGCAGGCCCAAAAGGCATAAAATGACCGACTTGCCCGAGTCTACGCGGTCCCCATGGGGACTACTTGGTCTACCCTTTCGGCGCCCAGCATGGGACTCTAACTACGGACACGTCAAGTAACTAGCGATCACGCCGGCGCAGGGAGAGGCCCAATGGACGCCGATCGGCAGCGAGTCGGACCCGTCGACCCCCTCGCGTCACCCTTGCGCGCCTTGCGCGAGGGGGTCGACGCCTGCGCTGCCCTCGGGCAGGGATCCGCCGCGTCGCTCTCACCCCTCGGCACCCACACCGGGAAGGTCTCCACCCATGAAGCGAGTCAGTTCGGCACGAGCGCGCCCCCGTGGGGGAAGCACCGGCAACTGATCGGTGCTGTTGAAAAGTACGGGCAGGCCAGGTGAAATGTCCCAGTCTCACTGCGGAGGAAGAATGTCCCCCGACACGAACCCTTTCGGCGTCTATGGTCTGCCCAGTCTGTCCAGGACCGGGAGCTGGACTGCTGCACTGCTCTCCGGATACAGGATATGTCCGGCGGAATGCGACTCCCTGGAATTTTTCGAAGCGAGAACCCCGAGCGAAATTCGCACACCTGTCACATGCTTGCACTGCGGCAGGCACCTAGAGACAGTTATCCTGCATGCAGTCGTCATATAGATGCCCGCACCAGGAAAATTCGAAGCCACGCTCAGCCCTCCATCAAGGGGCGCCGAAATATCCCAGAAAGCACACCTCGTGACCGACTCTAATCCCGACAATACTTCCACCGTGCCCAAGACGCGCAAAATTCAGCAGCGGACAATCGATGGCCAGGCACGCATCGCCGCAGCCGCCGCCAAACTGTTTATCAAATATGGCTACCGAGGCACCTCGGTCAACGACATCATCGCAGAGGGCGAGTCAAGCAAGAATTTCTTCTATAAATACTACCCGAACGGCAAGAAGGACGTAGCTGCAGATATTTCATTCAACTCGACCTGGGATGGACTACAGGATCAAACACTAATGGTTCAGGAGATGGTCGACATTGGAATGATCCTGTCCTACAGGGTGCGCACCGAGGACCGAATTCTTGCGGCACTGAGGCTCTCCTTCGAGCCAGGCGCCACGGAAGAGTACGGAACACCATGGGGGGATTGGGTCACCTTCAACACCGGGCAGATCAGGACAGCCATCGAGAGAGGCGAAATCAGGCCCCACGTCGTCCCAGAGGAGCAGGCTCGACAACTCCCAGGCTTCTGGACTGGACTGATCCTGACTGCAGGCGTCCTCGACGGGAATTACGAGAACGTAGAGCGGCACGTATTGACAGGATACAAGAACCTGATGAAGGCGATTGCAACCGCCCAAGTTCTCCCCGATATCGACTTCTCCGTAAATCGCGGAGAAATGCTCTACACGCAATTCTTGAGGGAACGAGAAGCCCGGCAGAGTTCCGCTGCAGAGTGAAGAGCGCACCCTTAAGTCCGGGGCAGAACCCTCCCACCTATCTTTTGAGGAAGTAGCGGGCTGGATCGCCATTCGCATTAACCATCCGCACCGTGCGCAACCCAGCTTACGAAACTCGACCGACAGCCCCCATTCGCGACCACTTGTCCGGAATGCGGGCCGCACATTCCTCACCAACCGCCCTCACGCGGTAAACGTGATGCACGCAACAATCGCGGCAGTCTCCTCGTGCATGTCCGTTCAGAAGCAGGGGTATGCTCTGATCGTTAAAGATGTTGATCTTGCGAGGAGAAATGAAATTGAGCTCCGCCACTGCCGCGCCACCCAAGAGTCGGCGCGAACTAGTTTCGCTCTTCTCGAAACTTCGGAAGGGTGCCGGCCAGGCGAATCCGCTCCCAATTTACGCCGAGTTGAGGCGGGCCGGCGACATAATCTCCGTCCCGTGGGGCGGAATGCTGGTGAATTCCCACAGCCTGGCTCAACAGGTTCTCCGCGACAAGCAATGGATCGTCCCGGACCGTGCATGGCGCAGTCAGCAGGGTGCGGGCACACGCTGGAGCTCGCCCGCTTCACTGCAGATGAGCCAGACGCTGCCTCTCCTGAACTCCCCAGCCCACACGCAGATCCGCAGGCCGCTGGGCAATATCTTCAACCAGGGCACACTTGCTGACTTGCAGCACTCCACCGAAGAGATGGTCGAGGTACTCCTCGATGAGTTCACCGATCAACTGGTCGACGGGCCAGCCGACTTCGTTGCCCTGGTGAGCGAGAAGCTACCCATCATGCTCATCGGCAAGTGGATGGGGCTTCCCTCGCAAGATCATGACCTACTGCGCAACCTGACCCACGACCAGGTCCACACGCAGGAGCTCTTCCCAACCGCCAGCGAGATACGCGTCTCAGACGCTGCAACAGCTCGCCTCCAGGCGTACTTCACCAACCTCATCAGGGACCGTCGGAGGACTCCCGGTGATGATCCAGTCTCCACCTGGATCCGAACCTGGGACGACCTAGAAGGCAGCCCCGCCCGTACAGACGCCACCGTCCACGCACTTGCTGTCTTCATGGTCCTCGCCGCCCTGGAAACCACGTCACACCTGATCGCCAATGCGGTGCGACTGCTGCTTGAGAACCCCACCCAGTTAGCCCTCGTGCGTCAGCACCCTGATCTCGTACCGGACGCCATTGAAGAAGCACTTCGCTATGACGCCCCCATCCACCTGATCAGCCGCGTGGCGACCGCCAACACCGAACTTGGCGGAATCTCCATAGCCGCGGGTGAGACGGTGCAACTCCTGATCGGCGCCGCGCACCACGACCCGGAACACTTCACCGACCCGCACACCTTCGATGTCCGCCGGCGGCGCGGCGGAGCCGAGGACGCCCCTGCGTCACGCGTGACCTCGCATCTGGCTTTCGGTGCAGGAATTCACTACTGCCTGGGCAACGCCCTTGCCCGTATGGAAGCAACCGTCCTACTCACGGCCCTACTTCGCCGACCCATTCGGCTGCGCCTGAGCGCCCCCCCACGGTGGGCTCCCCGAGTGGTCTTCCGCCGCATCACCTCCATGCATCTCACCCTCGTTTCAACCGGACACGAATCGAGCCAGCGCATTGATGCCCGCTGACCTCAAAACCCTTCATGTGACAGCCGAAGGACCCATACTCAACATCCAACTCAACCGCCCCGACACAGGCAACAGCATCGACGGCCAGATGCTCACCGAACTGCTGGAGGTCCTTCGCGCCATGGAGGACGACCCGGCCATCCGAGTGATGGTGCTGTCTGGAGCCGGCAACGACTTCTGCAAGGGGGCCGACCGCTCCGAGTTCTCCACACTGCTGGAGATCGACACATCGGGCTCCGGACTACGCGCGCTCAACGACAGGGCACAGCGAGTGTGCTCGACACTTTCGCAGTTGGGCGTGGTGACCATTGCCCGGCTGCACGGTGCTGTCCTGGGTGCTGGACTGGGCCTGGCAATATTTTGCGATCTGCGCGTCGGAGCGGACACCTGCCGCTTCCGCATGCCGGAGGTCGGGCTCGGCCTCCCGCCGGCCTGGGGCGGCGCCCTGCCCCGGCTCGCCGAGGAGGCAGGGCAGGCACAGGTGCGTGAGCTACTGCTCACCGCCGAGTCGTTCAATGCTGCCCGAGCAAAGCAGCTGTCCATCTTGCATAAGGTCGCATCCGTGGGCGACCTGGATGCTGCCGTCGCCCGCTGGGTTAAGCCGATCGTCCGCCGTAACCCCGCCACCATGCGGATCACCAAGAGCATGCTCAACGCCCGCGCCCGAGCTGCAGAATTGTCCGTCGGTGGGTACCTCGATGCAGCACTGTCGTCGGCGGCCATGCATGCAGAGCCGCCGACATGTTCTGCATAGGCGCCGGCGGGCCCGTGCCAGAGGCTGACCACACAGCCCGGGGATCAGTCGTCGCGTGTGCGCCTGCCTCGACTCAGAACGGCCTCGCTGCGCTTGGCCGAGGCCCTACGGGCCCGGCTCTCAGCTTCGCTTCGAGTTGGAGTCCTGCGCTTCTCTCCGGACTGTTCCGGTTCCGCTGCGCTCCACCGGAAAGGCTCGCGATGCGGGCCAGAACCCCGCACTGTGCCAGGGAGATGAACCCTTGGCGGAGCAGAGCAAGCTTTAGGTTTTGTCAGGGCTCATGGCTTCTTTGTCACACGGTCCTCGACTGTCGGGTACGCAAGGAGGAACGTGCTTGATGTCAACGGTTCCTCTGCCGGTGGGCTGCGATACTTGATCGCAGCGGAGGCACCTAACTTGCCATTCTTCTATGTGTTCCATCGTCTCGTCCCTGGTGACTTCTGGCGCCGACGCCCGTTGATGCGCTTCTCTGCCTGGATGCCGGAAGCACGGTGATCAACTGTGCTGGCGATGCGTATGAGCTTCCGCTCGGGCAGTCCCCGCACCCACCTATTGCCTGTCGATCGGCGCTAGAGGGCGGCAGGGGCGCGGCGGTGGCGACTAAGGCTGCTCACGTGCGAGGGGTTCGTGATCGCGGGCAGTAAAGGCGGCGGCGGTCTCGCGACCGGTGTCGAGTCGGACTGCGGCAAGGGCAAGTGCGGTGGCCTGCTGCAGCAGGGTGTGAGCGGTGCCAGCTGTGGAGCGGCTGGGGGTGGCGGCCTCGAGTTCGGCGGCGTACCGGACAGCCCGGTCGGCGAGGCTGTGGGCGTCGCGCGCGAGGTCGGCGGCCTCGCTGGCGTGAATGCGCTGAAAGTGGGATCCGGGGCTGGTCAGATCCGCGGCGCGGTCCCGCATGGCCCCAGAGGGGGTTTCGCCGCCGTCGGGACCAGCCGTGCGGAAGGTTGGGGTGCTCATGAGGGGCTGCTCCCGGCTTCGCGTGCGGGGGTGGGCGGCGGCATCTCTACGAGGCGGCCGGTGCCGGCACGGCGCGGCGGTCGCACGATGAGCGACTCGACCGCAGAGGGCACGCGGGAGACGGAGAACCGGCGGCTCATGGACACGGTCACCACGGTGCCGCTGCTCTCGACCGTCGGAGATCTGGCAGCGCTGCTGGCCCGGCTGCCCCAGGACATGCCGCTCGTCCTGGACGAGCACACGCGCGTCACGGATCCGAGCGACACCGGCCTGGTTCAGGCGATCACGCCTCGGATCGTCGGCGTCGTCCCGCACGTCGGCCCCGCCCTGCAGTTGGGCCTGGTCTACGTGCCCGACGCCGAAGAGAGCGTGCGGGCAGCCGCGGCCGCTCGCTTCGACCTGCCGCCGCACAACCCACTGGCCCGAGCCGAGGTCCTCCTGAAGCACGGCTACGTCGTCGACGGGCTGCTCGACGCGGCCACCGTCCTCGACCACATCGCGCTGCTGCTGGAGAAGACCGGCCCGGACTGGCTGGAGTACGACGGAGCCGACGCCCAAGCCCTCCAGGCGGAGGCCGACCGGATCCGCCACGCGGTAGTCCAACTCCGCGCGCTCGCACCCGGCGCGGAGTTGCCCACGTGATTACTCGGCCAGCATCAGGCTCGGCGCTGACCAAAGAGACAGAATCTAGCTGTCGTTGTCGGCGGTGAGCATGTAGGCGGTCGGGATGTTGCGGAGGAGGTGCCGCTTTACGTCGGGTGCGGGCCGGGTGACCCTGCGGGTTCTGTCGACGCGGTCGTCTCGTCGCAGAGCTTCGGTGGAACTCTCGTCGAGGAGGACGTCACGATGGGATGTGGAGTGGCCGATGGAGGGCAGGGTGGTGCCGGTCAGGTTCTTCAGGCAGGCGGGCGAGATGCCGATCAGTCGTACACGGCGGCCGAAGTTGACGCCCTGTGCCGTAGGGGCGGTGGTGGGAATCTCGCCGACGGTGACGTTCGAGGCGCCGGACATGCTGATGCCTTCCTGGTGGGGTGGCGGCCCGGGGTTTTTCGGAGCGCGGGCTGTGGGGCGACCCTGTGGGAATTGCGGAATCATGGCTGACAGTTCAACCGTCTCCGAAAGCCCCCATACGCACATAGTCAATGCGGGACTTGGGCGTCCAGCAGTCGTTGAGGGCTGCGGCGAATTTACCGAGCCAAGTTACCCTGCAGCCGTAGATCGTCTGGATAGTGACCGCGCAATTCTTCCCGGGGTGGAAGATGGCAGACCAGCAACTCGCCTGCTCATCCTCTCCTTGGGTTGTCCAGTCAGCACTTCTCGGGGTGTTCGTCAATCGGCTGAACAGTGTCCAGATCGACGACCTGGCCCACTCGAAGGGCGTTCAGTCCGCGCAGCATCGCGATTTCACGCTTGCGCTCCGTGATGCCCGCGGGGCTCAGGGGCCGGCCGTCCTGCCTGAAGTTGCCCTCTTCCAGCATCTGTTCCAGCGTGTTCTTCCACTGGTTGACCTGATACTGCGTGATCTTTTGCGTGCGGGCCATGAGTCAGTCCCCCCTCAAAAGGGCGTGATGTGGGTTGGATGTTGTGCGTGATGGTGGAGTTAGGCGCGGGGGTTCAATGCCATGTGTCGGCGTAGGCCCTGCCCTGCGCCGGCGAGGACGTCAGTGACCTCTTTGGGAAACGTCACGTAGACGAAGTCGAGGGACGTTACCTTGTCGAACAGAAGCATCAAGGCCTCATGGCGCGGGATGCCCCGGCTCATGAGGTAGAACAACTCCTCCTCGTCGAGCACCGGCTGCCCTCCGAGCGAGTTGAGGGTCGCGTCGGGATCCGACGCGAGCTCCATGGGTCGCTCGGCCACGACGTACTCGTGGGGCCAGAGGTGCAGGTCGCCTCCAGGTGTGGCGATGACAACCTGCTTCGGCGTGATGCTCGTGCTGCTTATCCTGATTGCCCCCGAGTTCAGCTCGTGCGGGCGGGCTCGCCACATGCTGAGGGGCGGGATCCGGAAGCGCGACAGAAGCTCGGTGCACGGCTCCTCGACCACGATAATCTAAGCCCCCTCGTCGGGGATCTGCTTGCCGTCGTGCTCGGGGAAGTACATCGACGGCTCGGAGCCCACGGAAGCGGCGATCTCCCAGCCGTCGTCAACGGCGGCGCGCTGTCGCTCTGCGTCCCAGGCCAGCCATTCGGACGTGACCTCGGTGCGACGGGCGTCTGCGTACTTCTTCGGAGGATGAGGGCGCATGAGCGGTGCTCTCCTGTTGGGGCGATTAGACCGCAGTGGAGCCCAGCCGAACGGGGAGCCGCTGGTGGCCGTTGCTGATCAAGGAGCCGAGCGGCTCGAGCTGATCGGCGGGGACGGCGAGTTCGATCTGGGGGAAACGGGTGAACAGCATCCGGAGGCTGGTGGCGATCTCCAGACGGGCGAGGGGGGCGCCGAGGCAGAAGTGCACCCCGTGGCCGAAGGCGAGGTGGCCCTGGCTGGGGCGGCGTACGTCGAAGGTGTCGGCGTCGTTGTGCCAGTTGGGGTGGCGGTTGGCGGCCGCGTAGGAGGCGAGGATGGCCTCCCCCTGGGAGATGGTCTGTCCGTCGGGGAGTGTGATGTCGTTTACGGCGTAGCGCAGTGGGAGGTGCTTGACGGCCGGTTCCAGGCGCAGGGTCTCCTCCACGACATCGCTCCAGTCGGCACGGCCGGCGCGGACGTGGCCGAGCTGCTCCGGGTGGGTGAGCAGCAGGCTGAGTGACTGGTCGATGACGTTGACGGTCGTCTCGTATCCGGCACTGACCATCAGCAGGAGGGTGTCGCGCAGTTCGGTGTCTGACAGGCCGCGCCCGTCACCCTCGTCGTCGCGGGCGGCGATGAGGAGCGAGGTCATGTCGTCACCGGGATCGGCGCGCCTGGCGGCGATCAGGCCGTCCAGGGCCGCGTAGAGGCGGCCGGTGTTGGCCGCTTGTGCATCAGAGCTGAGGGTTGTGTCGAAAACGCCGTCGACGACGGCGCGAAAGCCCGCGCGCTGGTCGGCCGGCACGCCCATGAGGTGGCCGATCACGGCGATCGGGAGCGGGTAGGCGAGGTGCTCGCGCAGGTCGACGGCCTCCCCGGCGGGCAGGGCGCCGAGATCGTCGAGGATGCTCGTAACGATGCCCTCGACAACGTTGGTGAGGTCGGCGACGCGGCGCGCGGAGAACGCCGGCGCGATCATCCGTCGCAGCCGGCGGTGGTCGTTTCCGAACGCCGTGAACATGTTGCTCACGCCCACCCACAGGGCGAGTGGCCAAGTCTGTACGACCTCCTGGAAGGCAGGCCAGTGGGCGCGGGCGTCCTTGGAGACGTCCGGGCCGGTCAGCAACCTCTTCAACACGTCGGGGTCGCTGATGGACCAGGCGGTTACGCCGAGGACGTCGACAAGCACCGCGGCTCCGGCGTCGCGCAGTTGCTTGTGCTCGGCGTGATGGTCGGCGCCGGTGGGGTCAAGGACGATCGGAGCGAAGGGGTGGGTCATGTGGATCTCCTTCAGGCTGTGGTGGGGAAGTGGACGGGGAGGCGGTCAGGGCGCAATGGAAGGGACCGGCCGTCTTGTCACGTCGGCGGGCTTGGTGTCTGGTTGGCGGCCGAGGCGTGTCTCGGCTGGTGCATTGACGGGTCTCATCGGTGTCTTGCTCGAGGCTTCGGCGATTAGCGTCGCTTTCGCGTCCGGCCGGTGGCAGCAAAGCGTCTCCGCGAGACACCACCGGAACCCGGGGATGCCCATGCCGAGACGCCGACGTATCAACAGGGATCAGGCCGGGTGCACGAACACCCGGCCTGTTCCAGCGTCGATCCCACACCCGGGTCGGCTATGCCGACCCATAGGCCGTCTACCGGTTGCCGTGTGTCCCGTCTCATCCGATCTTGCCGCCGGACAACGTCCTAACCTGCGTGGAGACAAGGCCGAGCGAGACGCCGAAGCCCCGTCGTCGCTTGATGCTGTCGGCTAGGCACGTTTCCCCGCCTCTGGGGCGCGGCGGGTCACGCGGTGTCTCCGGGGTTGGTTCTGGCATCGAGGGCTGCGTGGACCCGGGCGACGGCGTCGCGGCGGCCGGCCATGGCGTAGGGGTTCAGGCCGGTGGTCTCGCTGCTGAGGGCGGCGAGTTCGGTGTGCACGGCGTTGAGGGCGGCCCCAGCCTGATCGGCGCGCTGCTTCTCCTCCCGCCACTGGCGGTTGCGGAGGCGGATCTGCGCCCACAGATTCTGAATCTGGGTGGGGTCGGCGCCGCTCGCGCGGAGGCCACTGCGGAGAACGTGGAGTTCGGTCTCGGCAATCTTGGCCCGGCGGCGCTGTTTCTTGGCGCTCCGCTCGGCTTTCTCGGAGCGTTTGCCGATGAGCCTGGTGAAGTGTGCTGCTGCGGAGACCGCCTCCTCTGCATCCTGCTCGGCGTCCTCGACGCACTTCCGCAGTCGATCTACCTCGGCAGCGGGGTGGACCTGGGGCTCCGCGACCGGCGGCGTGAGGTCGTCGCGGAGTGCCTGGGCCCGCTCGGGTTCCAACTCCAGCCAGTACGGCTGACCATCGGGCCCGGAAAGGCAGACGATGGTGGTGTCGTCGTCGCCGTGGAGGACGTCGCCGTAACCCCAGCGGAGCGGGACCGGGTCGTCGGCGGCGGTCGGGTCCGACCCGCCGGTGGCCTGGCGGGAGGCTCGGTCGTGGCGCCCCTCGGCGAAGGCGGGGCTGAGCGTCTCCTCTGCGGTGCACAGGATGACCAGGACGGCGTGCGTGGCGGCGAAGGATTCAGGGTCGGTCTTGAGGTCGTCGATGAGGTCGGATATCTCGTCGACGTGGATACGGCGCTGGCCGTCGATGCGGTCCATCGTGGGTCTCCGGGGTGTGGGGGCCGCCCGGGCAACGGGGCGGCCCACGAGGGGCGAAAGTCAGGTGTTGTCGGCCATATGCCGCAGGTCTGCAGCCACGACGGCGAGGACGTCCGCGTCCGGCAGGCCACCGTCAGTCGCTTGTCCGCCCTGTTCAACCCAGGCATCGGTGAGGGCACCGATGGGTCCGGCGAGGTTGGCGAGGGTGTAGCTGAGGTCCAGCAGCACCTCGCGGAGGGAGCTGGTGTTGCGCAAGTTGTCGATTTCGGCGAGCGCCTGGGAGGTGATCCGGAGCATGTGGGTCTCGTTGTCACCGAGGTGGATCAGGTCCGTCATGGTGTTCAGTTCCTGACGTTGGGCCCGCCCCGTGGCCGAGCAGAGTGGCTGGTCCAGCCGCTGCTGACGAGTACCGCCCGTAGTCCGTCGCGGGTCGAGTCGTCGGGGCAGTGATTGCCTTCATGAGGAAGTCCTCTTCGTCATCACGTGTGTTTGGTGAGCGGTCGCCAAAGCGACGGCCCGGCTGTGGGATCACAACCGGGCCGTCCGTTGTCGGGTGGATGTGGGTTAGACCCTCTCGGCAGCCCAGAGGTCGTTGAGGTCCTCGCGGATCTCTTCCTCTAGGGCGGCAAGAAGCGCCTGTTCGGCGTTGAAGTCCCCGGACACAGCCTCGATGAGGTCGTCTTGGACCTGCTGCTTACCAGCGAGCACTGAGGGCATCCGCTCGTCCTGCGTGCCCTTGGCGATGAGCCGGTGGATGGTCACCGGCTTCGTCTGGCCCGTGCGGAAGAGCCGGCCGTTGGTCTGCAGGTAGTGCTCGAGTGAGAACGGCAGCGTGTACCAGATCATCGTCGAGCCGCCGTGCTGCAGGTTCAGACCGTGCCCCGCGGCGGCGGGGTGTAACAGCATCACCGGGATCTGCTTGTCATTCCACCGGCGGACCATGTCGCGCGAGCCGTCGAAGGCCTGCGCGTCGATGCCGGCCTTCCGGAGCCGCGTGAGCAGCTGCTCCTTGTCGGACTTGAAGTGGTAAGCGATGAGCAGGGGCTCGCCGCCGTTGTTCCGCACCAGGTACTCGGTCATCTCGATCTTCTTGTCGTGGATGACCTCGTACCGGCCCTTCGTGGTCGGATCGTCAGGATCCGCGGTGTAGAGCGTGCCCGAGGCGAACTGCATCAGCTTGCTTGTCAGCACCGCCTGGTTCGAGGCAACGATCGATTCGACGCTCTGCGTCAGCTTCCCGTCGTCGTCGGTATAGGTCTGCACGATGTCTAGGACCAGGTCGCGCTTGAAGTCCTTGTATGCCTGAAGCAGGTCCGGGGGGAGCGTGACATTGACGTCTTGGATGCTGAGCGCCGGGAGCTGCAGGCTCGTGTTCTGGGCGCTCATCACCAGGTGTGAGATGGCCTGATGGATCTCGGACTCGGCGTTTGCCGTGGGGATCCACTTCGCCGGCGTCGTGGTGCCCGGCACCATTTTCGGCGTGAACCAGCGGTTGCGGAACGCAGTGATGTTCTGGCCCAGCGTCTGGCCCTGGTCGAGCAGGTAGACCTGGCTCCACAAGTCGTGGAGACCGTTAGGGCTGGGCGTTCCCGTCAGTTCGATGAGTCGGTTCATGGCTGGCCGCACCGTTGCCAGGGCCAAGAAGCGCTGGGAGTCGTGCGACTTGAACCCCTGGGACTCGTCGATGATGACTGTCTGGAAGGGCCAGATGATGGTGTTCCGGCCGTTGATGTTCTGAACCGGCAGCTGGTCGACCAGACCGAAGCGGCACTGAGCGCAGCCTGCGCCGGAACAGGTTCGGCAGTCATAGGCTTCCCACGTCACCAGGGCCGACTTGAGCAACTCCTGGATCCAGGTGCGAATCTTGGCCTTGGCGGGGCCCCGGTTGTTGGTGTTGCCGGCGACCAGAGCGCGGTACTCGTCGATCACCTCGTCTTGGCCCAGTGGCCCCCGTGCCTGGAGCAGAACCAGGATCGCCATCGCCTCCGGTGAGATGGTCGGGGCAGGCACTGCGCCCGGCACCGGCGTGATCAACTTTGTCTTCTGGGACGGCTGAGTCAGCAGCTCCTGGTTGATGAAGTACATCGTCGGCGGATCGGTGGCGACCTCCTGGAAGCGCCTCAGGCGCCTGGCCTTGGCGAGCTTCCTGTCGTTCTCATCGACGATGAGCGACTTCGTGCGGATGGGAAAGCCCCACTTCTCGATCTCGTCGATCCAGGTGGAGCGGGCGATCGCCACGGGCGCTATGACGAGGATGTGACCCATCGGGCGGATCGTCTGCAGGACACTGAGGGTTGTGAGCGTCTTGCCAGCCCCGACGCCCAGCCATGCGCCCGCGAAGGGGTGGTCAACTAGAAAGTCGTGGATCTGCTGCTGATGCGACATCAGCGAGATTGGGGATGGAGCAGTAGCCGTAGTCATGTCTCTGGTCCTGACTGATCTTCCAGTGGCGGTCAGACATCTCATGCTGTTGGGACGTCAAGCGGGCTGGGAATCGATGTGGTGTGACCATGCGGTTGCTTGGTCGTAGTGAGTGAGGGTTCCGAGGCGCTCGGCGCGCTGTCTTTCTTAGAGACGGCGGTTGCCGGGTGGACACCGCAGTGCTAAGAGAGCTCGGGCCTGGAGGCCGCCGGGGCAGTCCACACGCAAGGCGGCGTAACCGTTGGAAGGTGTGGGTGCAGAGAAGGGGCCCGGTGACGATCCGCTCAGCGGCATCGACGTGTCCGCCGGCGGTGGCAAGGAGCCGCAAGGCGCGAGCCAGGCCGACGCTTGGGAATTGGCGGCTGTGGCAGCGGCTCAGCCCTCCGCCACCACCACATGCAAGCCAGGGGTCAGCGAGCGCGCGGCGGCGGCTACTGATCCTCCGTGACGACGTAGTCTCCCTCGATCTGTTGAGCGGCCTTGATGGCGTTGGCAATCCACCAGCGGTCCTGGCTGGCCTGCATGGCCTGGTCGGTGGGAATGCTGTGTTGGTCGGCGATGGCCCACAGGGTCTGGTCGCCGGCACAGTCGATGTCGTTGTGGACGTGGTCGGGGTCGGAGCTCTCGCAGTTCCAGCCGACGAGGACGGCCCAGAGCAGGGAATCCAGCTTGTCGGCGGCCCAGTCGCGGGAGTCAAGAGTGATGCGGGTGCGGAGGTTTTCGAGGGCGGTCTTCGCTCCGAGGAGGGCGGGCACCGTGAGGTTGTAGCCCACGGAGTAGGTGCGGGCCAGGCTGCGGAGGTCGGGCACGTCGGCTTCAGCGTCCCAGAGCCGGTCGTACAGCTCTGCGAGGGACTCCTCAGTGTGCTCGGCCAGGGGGAGTCGGTGTTCAGGGTCGGTGACGGGCGGGGCGGCTGGCAGCACACCGGTCTCGGTGAGAAGGTGCTGCTCCCATAGGGCGGCGAGGAGACGGTGCCAGCGCTGTGGGACCGGGGACCAGCCGCACGGGCAGGCCACGGACCAGCGGCCGGAGGGCAGTTTGAGGCGGCGCGGCCAGTGGCTGGTGACAAGGTCCTTGTGGTCGGGGCAGATATGGCCGCCCGCGGGGAAGATGCTGCCCGTGCCGAGGGTGCACCAGCCTTCCCCCGACCACTCGGGGCGCATGGGCGAGCCGGCCATCGTCGCCATGGCGTCGAATTGACGCAGACACCCGGGCAACAGGCAGGTGCGCAACACTGGGGCGTTCGTGAGGGAGTCGATGTGGACGTACAGGGCTTCGAGCTGGTCTTCCGTCAGGTCGTCGAGCGGGATGCGCTCTTCACGGATCACGGTCAGATCTCCTCCGTGGCGATGTGCAGGTGCTGGTGCTGGTGCTGGTCAGGCGGAACCGGGCGAGGGGAATGCGGGTGCAGGTGCAGCGGCCAGGCTGAGCCAGGGCCGTAATCCCAGCCGATACCCAGCTCGGCGGTGGCGTGCGTTTCGTCGATCTCGCAGATCCGCAGACTGACACAAGCGGACTATCAACCAGGCCTCACGTTGCGATGGTTGGCCCCGGTCGGCCACCTCTGGATCACGGTGCTGATATCCGCTAGGACTTGTCCGGTCGATCACGTGCGGAGCCATATGGTGAGGGCTGCGAGGGTGGCGGTGCCGAGGTAGACGTAACGGCGCTTGTCGTAGCGAGTGGCCACCGCCCGGTGCTGCTTCAGCCGGTTGATGGCCCGCTCGACGACGTTGCGTTTCTTGTACCGCTCTTCATCGAAGCCCGGTGGCCGCCCGCCGCGTGAACCTTTGCGTAGGCGGGCGGCCCTGCTGTCCATCTTTTCCGGAATCGTGTGCCGGATGCCCCGATGCCGTAGGTAGTCGCGGCACGGCCCGTTGCTGTAGGCCTTGTCGGCGGCGACGCTGTCGGGCTTCTTGCGTGGCCTGCCTGGCCCGAGCTTCGGGACGCGGATCTTTTCCAGAACGGGTTTGAACTGGGTGCAGTCAGCCCGCTGACCTGGTGTGACGATCAGAGACAGCGGGCGGCAGCGGCCGTCCGCGCTCAGGTGGAGCTTGGTGGTGAACCCGCCGCGAGAGCGGCCCAGGCCCTCACTTCCAGCACCACCTCCACCAGGCGGGCGTGCAGACTCTGCCACGCAGTTTCGCCCTGGTGTTCTGAAACTTCGCCCCCCTTTGAGGCGGGTACTGGCGGCGCGTCGGTGCGGGCGCCGGCCGCATGCTGATGAGCCCGCACGATGGTGGAGTCAACCGAGATGTCCCAGTCGATCTCACCCGCCGCATCAGCGGCGGCCTGAACCTGCTGGAGCAGTCGCTCCCAGGTTCCGTCGCCCGACCACAGGCGGTGCCGTTCGTAGACGGTCTTCCACGGACCGAACCGTTCGGGCAGGTCGCGCCACTGCACGCCGGTCCGCACCCGGTGCAATATCCCGTCGATTACCTGCCGGTGATCCCGCCACCTGCCACAACGCCTGTTGCTGACCGGCAGGAACGGCCGTAGCCGTTCCCACTCCGCATCGCTCAGATCACCCCGCCCCATGCCCACATCAACGACCCGGACCTACGCCCGTCACAAGATCACACGAACCTGGCTCTCAGTCCGCGATGAAGGGTGCGTATCCGACCGGGACCTCGCTCACCTCAAGGTCTGAGAAGAGCAAGGTCAGATCGTGTGCGTTGGTCTCAATGTGAACCTCATGGAAGTCGATCCCTACAGCCTTCGACCAGCGGAGGGCAGCCTCCGACTTGAGACGAAGCTCGGCTCCGTACAGCTCGTGATGGTTCGCGCCCCAGACGTAACCGTCGAGGTCGATGGCGGTTTCGCCGTCGAGGAGCCGGGCGTCCAAGGAATCCCGCCAGGTCTCCGTGGACAGGAACGTCTCGCATCGGGCCTCGACGCAGTACCGGAAGAGATACCGAAGGTAGGTCGACGGGCTCTGGGGGCCCTCCCACACGTTGATGATGACCTCGTAGTCGCGCATGTAGGTGGTGTATCCGTGGTGCACGACAAGGGCTTCGATGGGCTCGTTCAGCGTCCGCTGAAGTTCTGCGGTGTCCATTCCGCCCTTCTACCTCACTTGGCAAGCCCTTCGACAGCGAGATTCACAGCGTTAGGTACACGTCGGCTCAGAGATCGACCGGACAAGTCCTAGTGGGACGGGGACTCAAGGAGGTGCGCGATGAACGCATCGACGCTCGGCTTGTCGTCGACGACGTGAACCTCGGCCCCGTGCCGGCGCAACTTCGCGTGCGTGAGCTGTTGCAGCTTCCGCAATTGGCCGCCGGGGCGTTTGACCTCGACGAACACGGTGCCTCGGGGGGCGACGACGATCCGGTCCGGCACTCCCCTGCGGGCCGGCGAGACAAACTTCAGACACAGGAGGCCGTGTGCCCGGCAATGGGCAAGGAGGTAGCCCTCAATGTCCCGCTCACGCGGGGACGTCATCGGCTCTCACCCGTCTCGTCCGAAGAGGTCGTCCGCGCGCCGTACTTCAGCTCGCCGGGCGAGACGAGCCGGAGGCCTGTGGAGTGGGTGTGCATTCGGGAGACGCTGAGGGTGAAGCGCTTCGTGCCGTAGTGATCCCGGACCTGGGCCTCCCCGTCAGCAACGGACTCGATGACGACGTGGTGGCTGCTCTGTCGGGTGTCGAGGTTCTCCCAGATCTGGCCCCGATGGACCAGGATGCCCTCGCAGGTGGTGTTCTTCTCCCGCTGAGCCTGGGCGTCGTCATCCTGGGCGGAGGCGTCGGCCGTCACGGCGTCGGACACCATCTCGTACTTCTTCAGGAATGAGCCAATTTCGGTGATCGTTCGACGCCGCGCTTGATGATGGACCGAGCGCCGGAATCGGTAGGGTGAATCGACGTAGATGACCTTTGTCAGGACCCCGTCACTTTTGCGCCGCCAGCGCTGATCGGGCTGGACTGATTCGGTCGCGGCACTCACAACTCGTCGCCACCTTCAGATGTGTGGACGGTGCGTGTGGTCTGGAACATGTCTCTCGATTCTCTAGCTACGGCGAGCCAGACTCGCCTTCATCCCAAATTCGACTTGGGCACCGAGCAGCGTCGTGCCGACACGGCCCGGCACCCGGTGGTCCGGTGGTGGTGCGGGCGCCTGATCAGGCGGCGTTCTTCCAGTTCTTGGTGAACGTCTCGTCGAGCATCCGGGTGTAGACGCCGAGATCGAGCGCCGCGATGAGCTGCTCGACCCGGGCGGGCGGCAGTGCGCGGAGGTCGTCGTTGACGACGACCAGCGACCAGTACGGATCGATGCCGTTGATCCGGCGGATCACGGCGTCCTGGTCATCGGGCAGCAGCCTGAGGCCGTCGGAGGTGCTGGCCTCGCTGCGGTTCTTCGCCCACCCGTGGTGGCGCAGGATCTCCAGCGCGATCGGGTCACGTCGTACCCCGGCGCTGCCGGACTCGCGCCGCTTGCTCTGGCTGGACGGGTTCACCTTCCATGCGCCGGCGTTGTGCAGGCTCACGGCACCGTCGGTGCCGTCGTGGACGACGAAGACCCGGTTGACCATCTGCAGGGCCCGCGGGTTCGCCAGCTGCGCATCGGCGTCCTCGTTGTCGTCACGGTCGGGCCCGGCGCTGACCGGGTCGGCGGCGAACGGGTAGGTGATCGATCCGCGCGAGGCGGCGAGGACGTTCTGGAACAGCAGCAGTGTCCGCACGGGATCGGCCGGGTCGATCGCCTCCTCGATCACCTTGCGGCCCAGCGCGGGATCGAACGGCTCGGCAAGAGCCTCCTCTCCCCTGCTGGCGACAGCCTGCAGGTAGCGGGCCAGGGCGAAATCGATCACGGCCGGGTGGGCCAGCGACTTCGTCGGGGTAGGACCCGCGTGGCAGGCCAGTGTCCCGCCCGAGGCGGTGATGATCGGGCTGTCGGCGACGCAGCGATCCTCACCTGGCGACTCCAGCTCGAGCCGGTTGTTCGAGTCCTTGCTGATAAGGAACATCAGCTCCGGTTCGATGTCGATGCCGATGGCGGCCTGCTGCTCGGCGAGCACCTGGTTGTTGGTGGTCTCATCGAAGCCGTTGTCGCCGCCGACGACGGAGTAGAGGCCGTCGGTGTTCGTCGAGATGATCCGTGCTCCGGCCAGCGTCTGGGCCTGCCCGATACGCCAGCTGAACAGCTGGCCTATGATCCGCATCGAGATGGTGCGGTTGTTCATCCTGATCGGGGTTCGGTGCGCGGCGTCAGCAGCTCCGGAGGCCGAGTTGAGGATCAGCTTCGTGCCGTTGCGCAGGGTCGTGAGCCGGGCCTTCTCCTCGGCGGGGATCCCTGGCTTCTTCATCTCGAAGCCCAGGCGTTCCTTCTCGAAGAAGATCGTCGTGTAGCGGTCCTCGCCCAGCTCGGGATTGTAGAACGCCCTCATGTTGCGCAGCAGATTCGGGTAGTAGCTCGTGAAGTCCTCGTGGATGACAAGACCTGCCGAGGTCCGCGCGTACTTCGGGTGCAGCTTGGTGGACCTGTCGGTCTTCGTGGTGAACAGATCGGGCGCCCTCCTCGCTGGCTCATCGCGGTAGACGGCCTTGACCGCAGAAGTGACGGCCAGGACTACCTTGCCGTCGAGCACGGTCCCGTCGGCCAGGCGCACGTGCATCGCCTCGGTGTCCGGACGCTGAGTGTCCAGCAGCTGGGCCGGATGCGGCACGTGGGCCTGCGCACGCGCGAGCTGTTCAGCCTGGTCCGGGTCGTCTTTCTTCGGCTTGCGGTACTTCACCTTGTTCGGGTCCGAGCCCAGCAGCACGAGCCGCTTGTCGACGGCCGTGCCGTCGGGCAGCGCGAGCAGGTTGTGCTGGCGCTTGGCCTCGGCGACGAAGTCCTTCGCGTCCGGGTAGAAGAGCTTGGCGAGGCCGATCATGGCTGCCTGTTCCCGGTGCTCGAAGGAGTCGGCGTCGAAGACCTTCATGTCTGCTTCCGCGCCGTGGATGCCGCCGGTGCTGAACGTCGCGAAGCACGACGACGGGGAGGCGTCGCGGTGGAAGTAGGGCACGTTGTTCGGTGTCTTCGGCAGCTCGCGCAAGGACTTGGCCGGAAGGTCGAACAGGTCGCTGTACTCCTCGGAGTCGTTGAAGTTCTGCCCCTCGATCGAGCGGTAGTAGTTGACGACCTGGATGAACTGGCCGTGTGCCTTCGCTTGCGCCGGCGTCGCGGCTGGGTCCTTTGCAGGGTCGGGGGCCACGTTCTCCTCGAAGAAGCGCACGCACTCGTCGAGCACGTTGACCTGGGACATGCCTCGCTCGTCGGCAACTTCCTTGGCCGGGTAGAGGAACGACACGGTCTCGATGTCGTTCAGCGAGGTGTACGGCGCGAGGATGCGGCCGACGAACTTCGCGGAGGACGAGTCGATGGTCAGGCGGTCCCGGCGCACCGAGCCGTTCTTGGCGTAGACGGTCTCGGAGTACTGCGCCAGCAGGCCGGCCTTGAGGTCGAAGTTGCTTGCGTAGGCCGGGTGCTGGAAGAGCTGCGCCAGTCCCAGGCAGTCGGAGACGTTGTAGGCCAGCAGCTCGTAGAGATCCTCGATCGCGGCGATCGAGGTGTCGTGGCTGAGCTTTTCGGACTCCTTGATCTGGCGGCCGAGCATTCCGAGCAGGCGCTTGAGGCTCACCTTGGTCTGCAGCTCGTTCAGACGGGCGACGTCCAGGTGCCGACCCGAGTGCATCATGGCGCGGCGGATCTTGGCGGCCGGGCCGTCCCAGCCGAGGTAGCCGGGCATGTAGTCCATGTGCTCGTTGAACAGCTTGTCGTTGTGCTCGCGCATCTCGCGCGCGGTGGTCGGCTGGACAAGACGGCCGGAATGCGGAGCCGGGAAGGTCTCCATCAGGTACAGCGCGAGCATGGTCATGTCGTAGTTCAGCGAGTTGTACCCGGCCAGAAACGGGTGCTTCAGCGGGTCGTACTCGGGATCCGTGTCGCAGACCGGGCGCAGGGTCGCCGGATAGGACGAGACCTCGCTGCGGTCGTTGACCTGGTCCGCGTTCGAGAGGCCCATCAGCTCGGCGAGACGGAGGTTGCTCAGCTCGCCGCGCAGGTTCCACAGCTGGACGCTTACCGCGGGCAGGCCCGGGTTGGAGCGCACCACGGCTTCATAGAGCGCCTGCGGGTCCACGGCGTCGGAGAGCTGCTGGTCGTCGGCGAGGAAGAAGATCTCCAGGTCGTCGACGGCTCTGTCGGGCTGCGGGGTATAGGCGCACAGGGTGAAAACGTCCGACAACGACTCGATGTCGTAGAAGGTGAAGCGCGCCTTCGAGGCCGTGACGGGTGTTCGCTGTGTGGTCATGGTGGAGATCTCCTTTCGTCGGTCCGACCATCACGGCCGGTGTCTGGGAAGGATGCGCGCGGCCTCAGAGGGAGTCGCGAGGAGAGCGCCAGCGGGGGTATATGCGCCGTGACGCCTCGCTCCTGAGCGAGGCCTCCTCCACGAGGTCCGTTGTGATCTGGGTGAGCAGACGGTGCGGTTGGTGATCCGCGGCTCGCACGCGACGTCGGACATCGCCGTCGTCAGGCAGTTCTGGACGCAGGCGAGTTCCAGCGCGGGCTGGGTGAGTTCGCCGTGTGCTTCCGAAGTTGTGGCCATGGGTGCATCAGTCTTGGTCGTCAGCGGTGTCGTCGGCCGGGGCGGACGCGCCCGTCTGCCGGAGCAGTCCGCGATAGTTGGCCTGCAGTATCGGCTGGGACTTCTTCTTCGGGTCACTGCCGGTGTAGCTCGGGTGCATCCACTTCTTCAGCTCGTACTCGGCTATCAGCACCTCGGGGGTGTGCATCATCTGGCCGGGCCGGATCTTGCGGTTCTTGTCCGGGCAGTGCCACAGGGCATCTGGCCGGACAATCGCCACGAGGTCGGTGATGAACTGCTTGTTGCTCACCGGCAAGCCCGACGGTGAGACGTCGGCGAACCAGGCTTTGTACAGGTCGTAGAGGAACGTGAACGGTGCCAGGTCCCAGACCAGCCGCCCGCGGAACTCTTCCCAGAAGGCACGCACGGGGTCGTTGGCCTCCTTGTACTCGGCCAGGACCGCCTTGGTCGCCACCGGCTCGGAGAGCTGGTAGTAGTCACCCGGAGATGACGCGCCGGCGTGGTTGATGGCGTACCAGAAGACGTACTCCAGAACCTCACGGCGCTGGAGGTAGTCGTCCTTGATGTACTTCTTCTCAGCTCCGGTGAAGCTCTTGGTGAAGGGCACGAAGAGCTGCCGGCGATAGAACGACTCGGACTTGTCCTTCACGCGCGGGAACTCGTTCAGGCACTGGACCATGAAGCCGAAGAACTGGTAGGCGATCGGCATCCGGTACTTGCGGTTGATCTGGATGACGTCGTTGGTCACGATCGCCTTCAGGTTGGCGGCCTTGTCGATGAAGGTGCCGACATCGTTCTCATCGACGATGATCGCGTTGGCGCGTACCAGCGGTTCGAGCGCGAAGTCCTTGCCGAAGTCGGAGAGCGGAATCGAGGTATGCGCGCCGCTGCCGACGAGGTTGCGCATGAGCGCGCAGAGCGTGCCCTTACCGTTGTTGCCCTGCTCGGAGTAGAACCAGGCGGTCTTGCCCCAGCGCACATGCGGTCGGATGATCGCGCCGATGATCTCCCAGATCAGGTCGGCGAGGCCCTCGTCACCGGCTTGATCGAAGAGCTCTTCGATCCAGGCGACGACTTCCCAATCTCCGTCCTCGGGGTGCGTGATGACTTGCTGCGGGGCGTCGTCGACGTAGTCGACGTCGTTCTTTGTCAGCAGCACGATGGCGGGGTCGAAGGGGTGGACCTGCTTGGGCTCGAAATGGAAGTCCCTGCCGAAGATCGTGACGTCCAGCGGCTCAGTGCCGTAGAAGACGACACCGTTGCGCGCGGCGATGAAATCGCGGTTCATGCTCTGGTGCCGGCGCGGGCTGTCTTCGCGCAGGACGGCCAGGACCTCGGCGAACTCCTTAAGTGTCAGCTGGGTGTTGTACATGCGCGCCGCGGTACGGATGTCGTCCTCGCTGGTGATGTACGTCCCACGCGCGCGGCCCGTGGCCTGATACATCGCCAGCAGGTCGTACTCGCGGTCGGTGTCCTTGGCGTTGGGCGCGATGCGGATGACACGGTGCAGACGCAGGAGGATCTGCGCGATCTGCCAGTACGTCAGGTATCTCGGCAGGGGGTACTTCTCAGCGGCCATGGTCGCCTTGAAGTTCACGGCCTTGGTGACGCCGCCCACGATCGCCAGTAGCTCCTTCTCCAGCACGCGAGGCGTCGGAGGATCAGTCGGGTCGATCTGATCGAGGTAGGCGGCCGTGACGTAGGTGACGATCTCGTTCTGCGGAGCCATGTCGTCGCGGTTCGAGAAGTACCCCATGACGCTGGCCAGGACGTCGGCCACGGGGTTGGTGCGCGGTCCGGCGTTGGAACCGGCGGCAGGTACGGATCCGGGGGCATCAGGAGACGTCATGTTGCTGCTTTCTCGATCGTGATCGAGTCCTTGTCGGCGATAAGTGGGAAGCCGATTGGACTCGTAATCGAATAGAACGTGATCTTGACCCTATGTCACCGGAGTGCCCTCTTGCAACGATTCAGGCATCAATCAAGAGGTGAGTCCATCGATGCCCCCAATGGTGATCGAAAGGGCTACCAGCAGGGACTGGAGAGGGTGCGGAACCGCCACGGCCACGCCGCACGCGTCGCGAGCCCGGATGGGACGTGAGAGCCAGCGACTCCGTGGGACATGCTCCCGACGGAATCACTGGCTTCTCGCGCTCGACCACACACCCGCGGGCGGCGTGAGCCGCCCGGCCTGCGGTCGAGGTTCGGAGGAGTTCTTCTGACCGGGCGAGCCAGCTGCCACCGAGAGCATTGACTGGACGCTCCCCGGGGGATCCCCGAATACATACCATCTAGGGGTATACGGGCTGTGTACCACTTGACGTGGTACACACGTCTTCCCAGGTCAGAGCATTAGCTTCGGGAGTTCAGGAGCAGGGTGTACCACGTGGCATTTTCTACGTGGTACACGTATTTGCCCAGGTCAGACAGTGTCTATATACCCCCCGTACCACTTGTACCAGAAAATAGAGACTAGATACACGCGCAGGGAGATAAGGGCGCAGACTGGCGAGTGGGGCTGGAGCTGCCTGGATCGCTCCCGAACGCGTCCCCTATGCAAACGGCCAGAGAAAGGTGGTACTCGTGGTACGCGGGCGGGAAACGCTGGTTGACCGGGCAAAACGTCGTACCACACCGACGCTCCCACGTGGTACACCCGATGCAGGGAAGGGCCTCGCGGGACAGGTGTCTGCCCAGGTCGAGCACGGTTCTCGGGGTGTACCACGTCTCGTGGTACAGCTGGCTGCTCGATACACCCTCCTGCGACCAAGTCAGGTCAGACTTCCACGCCGAGGCCCCGCGCGACCCGCCGGCGGTGCGGCCGAGCCTCAACTGGGCTGGAAACGCATGGAACATTCCCCTCGCCCCGAGGCTCACAGAAGGCTCCCGACGCGCTTCTAGCGCGAGTCAGAGCTCCGTCCGAGTCACTCATCCATGAGGTTCCACTGGACGCGATAGGGCATTGGGCAGACATTCGCCGCTCATTGCGAGTGATCCACGACAGCTGCTATCGTTGACGCCAGGTGATCGATGTTGCACTGGAACGTGAAACAGAGAGGCCGGAGAGCATCCCCGTGGGAAGGGACCTCTCCGGCCTCTTTGCATGTGCTGATGGGTACGAGGCGTGGATGGCACGAGCCCCCCAGGAGTGACCGTGCTTCAGCCTTGCTGGCATCCCGCATTGGGGGACTCGGGACTGCGGCTACGGGATCGCCTGTCTGCTTCGACGACGTAGAGGATCTCGTAGGAAATCGTGGTGTTGAGGTTGAGCCGGTTCTTACTCTGGCTCTTCTCCATCGCGATCTTGCGGAAGCCGCGAACATCCTCAGCGCGATCGAAGAACCGGCGCAGCCTCATACTCACGCGCTCACGGGCCTGTTCGGCCGTGATGCCCATGTCGGAGACGACGAAGACGTGCGTGTGACCGCGATCGAAAGTGGGCTTCTCACCAGTGTCGAGGTCCAGACGGATCTTCGCACGGCTGATGTCGAGCACGTCGGGACGGACGAGCTTTCCTTGTGAGTCGTACGTGCAGATGCTGACGATAGCCATGATGAGATCCTCTCCTCTCCTGATGAGTATGACTGAATAGTTACCTTCAGTCATACCCCGGTGACGGGGTCACCCCGGTCACCACGAGCATGCCCTCCGTACGAGAGACGGCCGGCTGACAGGCCGCCAGGTCCCGCACGGAGGGCACCATCGTTTACAGAAGAGGCTGAGGATCTCGCTCACTGCATCGCGGGCTCGCCTCCGGCGCCCTGGGCTGCGCCCGACGCAGTTCCGCCTGCGACCCGCCGATAGAGCCCCAAAGCACAACCAGCGAAGGCCAGGAACAGGAATACTGCGGAGACGGGGTTCGCCAGAGCGCCGAGCGCCTGTGCTGGGACAACGGCGGCAGCGAGGTTGAAGCCCAAATGCAGAAGTACGCAGGGCCACAGTACGCGCGTGCGTTCGTAGACCAGGGCCAGGAGCACCGCCAATGGCAGAGTCGAGGCGAACTGTACGGCGCTGCTGTGCACCAGGCCGAACACCACCGCGGTGACCAGCGTTGAGACGAGGATGCTCACCCGCTTGCGCAGCAACGGGTAGATCAGCCCTCGGAACAGGAACTCCTCCCCGGCGGGAGCCGCGACCAGGGTGAGTAAAAGGGTTGCCACAGCCCCGGCCGCGTGCCTGGTTTGGTTCGAGGCGTCGAAGCCGGCAGACCCGGCCGTGAAGTAGATCCACAAGGCCAGCGACTGTCCGGCGAGGAAGGCCAGGACCGCGCAGCCGACGACGGTCCGCCCGAAGTCTGGGATCTCCGGCCTCGGCTGCGGGGCCGGCGCATGCGTGAGCCACCGAGGCCGCTGGATCCTCATCGCGCCGACCAGGACGACGACGAGCGCGCCCAGGACGGTGGTCGCGACGATCGGCTCTCCGATGAGTAGGGCCGCGAAGGTGCCGAGGCCGAAGTAGACCGCGACGGCGACGAACGGCACGAGGGCGCACCATCCGATGCTGAGCAGACGCGAGGCGATCGGTGAAGTCGTCAAGATCTCCTCCTCCACAGGTCTCAAGCAGCCGTGATGATCTGCTCGTTGATGACAGCCTGAACGCGGGTGTCACCTCGGAAGGTGTTCAGCTGCAGTGTCGCCGTGAAGCGCAGCGTGCCGAGTTCGGTGCGGCTTGCGCGCTGTACGAAGCTCTGGATCACGTCGAACTTCTCCTCAGCAACGTTCCACCACAGGCATGACAGGCCGGACCGGGTGACCAGGCGCAGGTGCTGCGATTCGGATCCGATCCGGTCCACGCGTAGGCCCAGGGGCTCGATCGCGATCTCGACGACCGGGGCGGTGAAGCCGTGCCCGAAGGGCTTGAGCCCCTCGGTCCGGCGCACCAGCTCGAACAACGGCTGCAGGTCCTCGAGGCCGGCGTCGCAGTCGGCATCCGGACCGAGTACGAGATCACCGTTCGGGCCATCGGTACTGACGGCGAGCCGGGCTACCTGAGTGGCCTCCTGCAGAACGGCAACAAGATCGCCCAGCTTCTCGGCCTTCGCGACACGGACGCCGCATGCCTGCTGGTGTCCGATGGCGCTGAGTCCGTCGCGCGATTCCAGGCTGGCGATGATGTCGAACCACCCCGGCGCTCGACCGGAGCCGCTGACGAAATCGTCGGGGCTGGTGGGGCGGTTGAGGACGACGACCGGGTGACCGTTGAGCTCCATCATCCGGTTGGCCAGCAGCCCGTACATGCCCGGGTAGGCGTCAGAGAAGTACACCCACGGGGCCAAGGGCTGGTCCCGTGCGGTGAGTTCTTCCATGTACTCGATGACCAGCTGCTTGCGCAGCTCGTTGTTCTCGATCACCTGGTGGGCGGCCTTGAGCTTGACGTCAGCACTGGCGGCCGTGAACACCGCGAAGCACGGCGCAAGCGAGGCCCCTGTGCGCCGGGGGCTGTTCATCGCAGGGGCGAGGTAGAAGCCGAAGAAGCCTTCGTCGAGGTCGTCGACGTCTCGGATCTTGCCGACCTGCGCGAATGCCTTGAGCGCGATCGCGAAGCCCTCGAAGGCCCGGAGGAAGACCGGGTGGTGCGGTTCGGTGCGCAGCAGCTGCATCAGGATCGACTGCGCGACGTCGATGGCATCGGGGTCAGCATCGAATCCGCCCCAGCGATTGGGGATCGTCTTCGGCGCGGCGACGCGCAGCAGGCGGGCAATCGAGATCGCATCGCGCACCAGCTGGCGGTTCTCGTACAGCACGGGCATGACGTCGGAAACGGTGCCCAGGCCGGCGAACAGACGCAGCAGGTGGATCTCCCAGAGCTTCTCGGGCCGGTGCACGCGGGTGTAGGCCTCGATCACCTGGTAGAGCACGTGGGCACCGCAAATCCCGGTGTGGGTGTAGGTCTCGTCGATCCGGCACGGGTCGACGGTGATGTCCGCGGTCGAGCCCGGCGCGAGCTCCTCGTGGTGATCGGTTACCAGCGTCGTCCAGCCCAGGCCACGCGCGGCGGCGATGCCGCCGTGGGAGTTCACCCCCCCGTCGCAGGTGAGCAGGACCCTGGTCTCGGGCCACTTCGCCTGGATCTCGGCGATGTCCTCGGGCGCGAGCTCGTGGCCGCGGCGGTAGTCGGGGAGGTGCAGCTCGACGTCGAAGCCGAGCTCGGACAAGCCGGCGTAGCCGAGGACGCCGGAAGAGATGCCGTCCATGTCGAAGTCGGGGGCGATGGTGATCTTCTTGCGCGTAATCCGGGCGTCATGAAGGGCCTCGACCATCTCAGCCAGGTCCAGGAGCTCGTCACGCTCGGTGGACTCGATCTCCTTCAGGTACTGATCCGACCACCCCCTGCGCTGGCACAGCAGCTCGAAGAGGTCGGTGTCCTCGTCGGTGAGCGAATGGTCGTCGACGGCCTGGAGCATGGACATGGTGGTGACCTCTCGATCTGGGTTGCTGGTCGGTGGAGAACGGGGCTACGACACCCAAGACGTTGCTGCGATTTTAGCAGTGCGAGTCACCATTCCTGCGCCATTGGCAGTATTTCGAGTCGCATTCGGGTTCCAAATGGGACGCTTATCTAGAATGGCCTCGACAGACTTTCCAAGGTCCTTGCATATCAGCTACTGTCGCCGGTATGGCCATTCGAAGCATTGTCGAGTCAGATCTCAGTGGTAAGCCGGATGCGGCGACAGCCACGTTCGGCTTGGGTGACACCTGGTACGAGGTTGACCTCACCGCCGAGGAGCGGAAGAAGCTTGAGGAAGCACTGAAGCCGTACTTGAAGGTCAGTCGGAAGGCCGGTAGGGCGGCGACCAAGAAGCGAGTCGTACCCGAGACGACCCCTGAGGAGCGCGACAAGATCCGCGAGTGGGCCAAGAAGAAGGGCTTCGACTTCGCAGATCGAGGCCGCATCCCGAAGACGGTCATGAAGGCCTACGACGAGGCGCACGACATCGATCGAAGCAAGTAGCGCTGAGCCTGGTGTTCGCCTCCCATCCGACTCCTCCCATCCGTCCCTGAAGGGCCCTGCAGCGTGCTGCAGGGCCCTTCGTGCGTCTCAGAACGGCGGCGGCGACGGATGGATCGCGGTGGCTGTCTCAATCCCCGCGGCTCGCGCGCGAGACCTGCAGTGGATGGTGCCGTGCGAGAAGTGCCCCGGCGTATGTGGCATGAGCTGCTCCTGGTCTCGCTTCGGGCATCCTGGCTTCCGGCAGAGGTCGAGGAAGGCCGTGCACAGCACCTGAGCCCCGGCCTCGCGAAGAACTTGGGCGGCGTCGACCATCTCCTGGTTGCGCTGGAAGCCGGCTGCTCTCCCGTGGGTCGACCAGTTGGCGGGGAAGGTGATGATCTCGCAGCCTGCGTCCCGCCACAGCCGCTCGGCTATGGCGTCGGCACCTTTGGGGCAGTGCCCCGAGAGGAGCACCGGCCGGGTGATGCTCTTGGGGCCCCAGTCGCGCCAGGCGTTGTTGAACGTCTCACGCATGCTCTTCTCGTCATTCCAGCTGCGGGAACCGGTGACGAGGGCGACGTGCGAGAACGATCCTGGAATCATTTCAGCAATCATTCGAGTCCCTTCTCCCTGTGACTCGGCGATCTCCACAGCTGGAATCGAGAGCTGTGGCCATGACGTCCGGGCAGGCGTGGCGGCCTGCATGTCGCTGACTCATACCGGCCGGCTACTGGGCTCGATGATGGCCAGGTCCTTCTCCCGGTGAAGCTCGACGCGGATCCGATCGTCGTTACACATCGGCATGAGGTGGACGGCGCACATCCCGTCATCGCTGTGGGAGACGTGCACGGTGACGACCGTGCTGTCTTCGTCGGTGAAGTCGACGTCGCCGATGTCCTCGGTATCGCCGGAGCGCATCACCTCGGCTACAGCTTCGCTGTTCGATTGCCACAACTGCGGCTCACAGCGGGCTTCGGTTGCGTAGGGCGAGGGTTCGGGCTGGACTGCCTCATGGTGGTGCTTCCTCGTGGGCTCGGGTGCGGGTGGCGACATCGAGTGCGGACTCCGGTGGGGTCCGTGTGATCTCGATGTTCGACCCAGCTCCCGTGCCAGCTGTGCTGGCTCACGACTCGGAGGATCTTGGCTGGCTCGATCTGCTCCCGGATGGGTCGCATAGCGAGCCGTCGCACGGGGCGTCACTTCTCGCCTGAGCAAGGCGCGCAGCGCCAGGCGATCCACCACTGCTTCACCCTTTGCTGCTGTCCATTTCTGTGGATAACTGGAGCGGGGCAGTGGTGGGGCTTCCCCTCTCTCAAGCGCAGCGCTGGGCATAGCCGGAGGGAGCGCCAGCGACCGACGGACCGGTGGAACCCGTCGGCTATGCCGACTAACACGTCCTCGGAGCGCAGCGGAGAGGCCGAGCGAAGCGAGGGTCCGCAGGATACGTGTTATCAGGTTCCCTTATGCCCTTTTCTCTTCCTTGTCGTCGTCATCGCTGTTCCACGGCTGGAGCGTTAGCGGAAGCCTGGAACATCAGGGGAAACAGTCCGTACCCTCTTGACCCGTACCCCTCCCTCTTTCCGCGCAGCGGGGGTACGGGGCTGGCTGTTTCACCTGGTCATCGCACCTTCTGGGTGTACTGCTGTTTCGACGCCTGCGATACGGCCGCACCCCCACGCTGACCGTCCTCGTGAGGCACGAGCGAGGCGGGGGTACGGGTCTGCTCCTGACGGGGCGCAGCCCCGGTTCCTCGCCACGCTGCCACCAGCGGCACAGCCCTCGCCGCGCAGCGGGTCCGGCCTCTCGCGACGCCGTCGCTCCGGCTGTGGATAACGCTCTGCTCCACCGCTCGCCGTGGCGGCACAGCCGGCCTTGCACCATTTCGCGCTGTGCCGGCTGCACCGATGTGACTCCACCGTGCTCCGGTCCTTGCTCCGGTGCTGCTGCGGCAGCGTGCCAGGACTTCACGCAGCGCGTCCGAGGCGGGCATTCGGCACTACCTTGTCGACGCACGATCCGGCCCCGGGCTGTGTTCCTCTTCGCGCCTGCGCGGCTAGCCCGGGGTGCTCCTTCGTGGACGCATCAAAAGAAGAGAGGCCCGACTGCTGCGACCAGCTTGCCCATCGGGCACAGCGAGCAGCTCCAGCGTCATCGGGCCGTTGTCGTCTTCCTCCAGGGACTGCTTCCGCAGCAAATCCCTCTGATCTTCCTCTACTCCACGGGCCATGCCGCGGAAGCAAGCCGTTCCTCGCAGGCTCGCTGGGTGCGGAGGCCTACTCCCCCCTTCGCCCCTTCTCCCTCTTCCCTCCTCTGCGCGACCATGACGGCCCGACGACGCCCCTGTGCCGACCGTCGCACCAGCGCTGTACCAGCCGCACCGACGACTCGCCGGCGACTGCGCTGAAGTCGCTCCACCGGTATTCCGTGGCTGAGCTGCCGTGCCCTCCGACGGGCTTCGACAGGGGGGCACAGACAGGCTTTTCGGCCCATGAACCAGCAATGAAACAGCATCTCGCTCACGTCTCCGAGATGACTCATCGGGACACGCAGAGGACGCGACTGGGACACACATAAGACGCCGACTGATGCCGTTGGGCCTCTCAGAGTCCCGTGCGCGTCCTCCTAGGGTCTCGCACGCGCTCCAACAGTGCCGCTCTGGTGTCGCACACAGCGCCCTCGGAGGACACATCTGCGCGGGGGTGCCGGGTGACGTCTCCCCGGAGGCACAGTCGGGACACCGGCAGGACCTTATACGTACTCCCATGCGGCTTCCCCGGGACGGCGCCGTGACCCCAGGGGTCTCACAGGTGTCCCGCGGGAGCCCTTGTTACGTCGCATGTGGGGCTCATAGGCGCATGATGCCGGCGGCTTGCACGCGGTCGTCCCGGCAGGGTCACTGAGGTGTCTCGCAGGCGTCCCTACCAGTACTCAATAGGGGCATCAATTGCGTCTCACTCACGTATCGAATGGGGCTTGCATGGGACTCTATGGGGACACTAGAGTGAACTCGCATCGATTCACATGCGAGGAGAAACGCGAGAGGCGGTGAGTCCATATGGCAGAAGGAGAGACATCCGGCGAACGACCGGATGGGGTGCATGCTCGAGTGGCAGGGCGAGGTGAGTGTGATGGCAAATCAGTCGGGTGAACCTCGCAAGGTCCGCTGGACCGTGCCCGCTGCCGACAGCTCAGTGATCGAGTGGCTCGATCAGCAGGAGAACGTCTCGCAGTCGCTGCGACAACTCATTCGGGAGTCCATTCAGCGCGACGGATACGTCGACGTCTACTACAAGCCCGTCGAGCAGCTGCCACGTCGCGGCCGGCCACCGCTGGAGATCACCGAGCAGCGTGAGGACGACGAAGCAACAGCCGAGCACCCTCTGGCCGCCTGGTCGGTTCAGCCCCAGCCGCAACCCGTAGTCACCGACCGGGCCGACGTCGTCGTCGAGACCACAGCACCAGCGCCGGCAGCCCCGCCCGAAGCGGTTCCCGCACCACTCGAGACGGCCGAGGATCCCGCCCCCAGCCCAGCGCCCGAGCAGCCGAAGCAGGCATCCATCGACGAAATCATGGCGAGCACTCGGCGCTGAGTGACGCGGTGACTCTCACTTTCCAGGCAGACAACACAGACACCGAGGGACCGAATTCATGAGCCCAAACACCACCGAGATCATCACTCTCACCGGCGGCATCGACGTCGGCAACGGCTATGTCAAGGGCGTCATCCAGAATACGAAGCAGAGCACCTTTGACGAGATCGATCTGCCCAGCGCGGTCGTCTCGACTTCCCGCACCTCCCCGAAGGTGCCGCTCCCCGACGCGGATGCGGCCTCCGTGATGGCCGGCGACTTCTACAACCAGATCGACTGCTCGCTCACCACTCCCCTGGTGGCGGCATCGGACCGCCGGATCTTCGGCCGGGCGGCGCTGAGCGTGCGCGGCTCGAAGTTCACCGAGTTCGAGGTGCTGGGCAAGCACTCCAAAGCCGATCAGGAGCTGAGCAAGGTCCTGGTCCTGGGTGTCTTCGCCGCGAAGGCCTTGCGCGACTACGTCCGCGAGAACGGCGCGCTGCCCGATCACGAGCTGCGCGTGCAGGTGCGTGCCGGTCTGGCGCTGCCTATCTCCGAGTTCGTCGCGCGCCGCCACGCCTACGCCGCCGAGTTCATCGGCCTGCTGGGCAGCTCCGACCCCGCGGTGCACCTGGTGACGCTCAAGAACTTCAGCACCCCGGTCTCGGTGCGCCTGCAGTTTGTCGACGTCCAGGTGATGGCCGAGGGTGCCTCCGCGCAGTTCGCCATCACCGACAAGGGCGAGCCGCTCGCCCAGGCGCTGCTGGACGATCTGCGCACCCGTGACGCGTCCATCGTCGAGGGCGTCTCCGCTTCTGATCTGGTGGCGGTCCAGCACACCATCGGCGTCGACGTCGGCGAAGGCACCGTGAACTTCCCGGTCTTCACCGACGGGCGGTTCAACCCCGAGGCGGCGGCCACGCTCGACGAGGGCTACGGCACCGCGCTCATGAACGCTATGGAGCGCATGAGCGAGTCCGATACCACGCTGCAGTTCTCCTCGCGCAAGCAGCTGGCGGACTTCCTCCACTCGGAGCCGTCGGTGCTGGTGAAGAACCGTCACCAGCGTGCCGCTGGCTTCGTCGAGGACGAGGCAAGCTACCTGGTCGACGAGATCGTCTCCGCCTTCGGCGATGTTCTCTCGCAGGCCGGCGCGACGACTGAAGTCGTCTACGTCTACGGCGGCGGCTCGGGTCCGATCAAGCACCTGCTGCACCCGGCGCTTCTGAAGGCGGCAGGCGACGTGCCCGTGCTCTACCTCGACTCGAGTTACTCGCGGCACCTGAACCGCGAGGGCCTGTACATCGCGGCGCGCCACGTCGAGCAGCAGGCCCTCGCTGCGAAATCCGCAGGCAAGCGCGGTAAGGAGGTGGCGTAATGAGCAAGGCACTGGACACCGCCGCAAGGGCAAAGGCCGTGCTCACCTCGCCGACCTCCACGGTTCGCGTACTCCAGGAGGCCGGTGAGGGTCGTGTCTGAGCCCATTTCCCCGGAGCGTCTGGACGCGATCTGGGCGCGGTTGGATGAGGCGGACCGGACGGTAGTTGAGGTCACCGAGTACGCGGAGGAGCTGGTCCACGAGGTCGACCGGCTGCGTACCGAACTGGACCGGGTGCGGGGCAAGGATGCCGCGTCCGACGGGGTCCGTCGCTCTGCGATCCGTCTGGAGAAGGCAGAGTCGGGCTGGCGGGTGCGATGGCGGGAGGACGGGCGCAGGCGGTCGCTCAGTCTGGGGAGCCGGCGCGAGGCCGAACAGTTCATGCGCTACCTCGCCGAGGGCGGGCGGTGGTGACCACTCCCACCAATCGGACCGAGCGCTGGCCGGCGCGACGATGTGCGCACTACTCGGTGGCACGACCGATCTGGTGAGCCGCTGTCGGTCCGATGGGCGGGGGCCCGCGTCTAGGGCGTTCTCGAGGGCGCGGCGTCCGACGCGGTAGCCGCGGGCCGCGAGGTAGGTCTCGGCTCCGGTGTAGGCGACGGTGCCCTCGACAATCGGGTCCCCGGTCTGGATGGCTGCCCAGCGCATGACGTCGATGAGGCGGGCAGACAGGTCCTGGGCGCTGTGCTTGTAGGCAACGGCGTCGGCGGTGCGGGCGGCCTGCGCGTGCTGGACGGCGGCCTCGAGTACGGCGGGATGCCCACGGCGATCTGCCCGTACTGGGCGGCGAGACGCCAGGCTGTGGCTTCCTCGACGCGGGCTGCCAGCCGGGCGAGCGGCATGGGGGGCGGGTCGAGGGGGATGTCGTAGCCGGCGATCGCCGCCGAGATGGCCGGGAGGGCCGCACGCACTCGGAGCGCGGTCCCGGTGTAGCCCGCGGTGAGGCGTGAAGCGTCCACCCCGAGGGCTTCCGCGGCGCCTCGAGGCTGGAGTCGGACGGGTTGCGGACTTCGCGCTCTATGGCACGGATCATCGCGTGAGACAGGCCGGACGCGTCAGCGAGGGCGGCCTGGGTGAGGCGTGCGGCTCGTCGGCGTGCAGCGATGCGCTGGCCGATCTGCTGAGGGGTGTCCGCGACCACGGGTGCTCCGTTCGCGCTGGTGGTCGCACGCTACTGGGGCCGATGAGGCCGGACTCGCCTTTCGCCAAGACGGGTTGACGAGGTCGGGGATGTCCATCAGGGAGTCGATGGAGTAGTCGGCGGTCCGCTGGATCGTCTCATCGTCGGCCCACCAGTAGCCCCAGGGGCCGCGGCGTAGGTGCGCGGTGAGGAGGCCCGCAGAGGCCGCGGGGACAATGTCGTTGGCCGGGTGGTCGCCGACGTACAGCGTCTGCTCAGGCGGGGCTTGGGCTACGCCGATGACCTGGTGGAAGAAGTCGGGTGACGGCTTGGCGACGCCCCACTCCGCGGAGGTTACGACGAGGTCGGCCGGCAGCTCCAGGGCGCGCAGCAGGTCGCCCATCTTCGCGGACTGATTGCCGGCGATGACGATGCGGACGCCCATGCCTTGGAGGGCCGTCAGGGCGGGCCGGACGTCTTCGTACAAGTCGGCCTCGTCGAGCTGCTCACCGCAGCCAGCAGCCTCGCGCGCCCGATACTCGGCGCCGACATCGATGCCCGGCTTCAGTAGGCGCAGGGCGTCTGCGTTGTCCCGTCCGTCCACGACGACGGCGCCGACGAGCGCGGACAGCGTGTGTCGGGGGGCGCCGAGCCAGTCCGCCCAGGAAGCCCAGTAGCGGTCGTCCTTGGTGAGCGTCTCGCCGACGTCGAGCACGACAGTGCGAATCATGCGCGCGATCTTACGACGGGCCGACCTTCGCCCGATATCCTGTGCAACATGTCCCCCACCCCGCCCGACGCTGGCCCTGTGCGCCCTCTCGCGGAGATCAATCGTGAGATTCGGGCGCTCGTCAGCGATGGCAAGGCGGGCACGGCGCGGTACGAGGAGCTCCTCGCGGAGTGGGCTGCGGCGATCCGGGGCGATGTCAGACCTGCCGCCTAGGATCCGGCCGTGGCAGACGAACAGGTAGACGAAACAGCAGGCCGGCCGCGACTGGTCGAGCTGAAGCTGGCCAGCGAGGCGGCGCGCGTGGAAGCCCGCCTCAACCCTTGAATGGGATACCGAACAAGCTAGCGTCCGGGTGTGACAACGGGCCGGTACGCTGACGTGCAGATGCCCCGCCCACTGATCCTGGGCGGGGCATCGCGTCTTTCGGGCGGTTACTTCCGGCCGTTGTGAATGACGGTCAGGCAGTCGGTGCACCAGCGCTGGTCTGGCTGATCGAGCACCAGCGGCACGTCCTGCCTCGGAGCGGGCAGAGTGACGCCCTCGGTGTCGCTGCATGCGATGGCCTGGAACTCTTCGAGTACGCGGCCGACGGGCTTGTGCCAGACGGTGACCTCGGTCCTGCCGCCGTCCTCGCGGATGCGCTCTGGCGTGGCAATCATGGCGTCACTTCTCCTTCTGGTGGTGCTTGTTGACATGGTTGGTGATGCTGGCGGGTGCTCCCGCGTAGCCGCAGCCGCGCGGGCAGAGTTCCCAGCCGCCTCGGTCGAGGGCGGCCTGTCGGATGGATTCTGAGGCGCCAGGCCCGTAGCCAGTGTCGGCGAGGAGTCGGGCAACAGAGGCTTCGTGGTGGACTGCCATATAGGCGGCTTCGCTGATCTTGTCGTGGCCTTGGGCGAAGAACTTGCCGAGGCCGATTTCCTTGCCGCAGCCGCACCAGCAGAAGCCGGTGGGAATGAGACGCTCACGTTCATTTTTAGGCACGACTTCAAGATAGCAAGTCAAGACTTTCAGTCAAGAGTTACGACACGGTGAACGTGAGTGCGAAGCACGGGATGCCGCCCCGGCCCGCCGCGCGCACGCTGGACGCATGGACCGCGCCCCAATCCTCGTGCACCGGATCTCCCCGACGGGAGGCCGGCGAGTCGTGATCCGCATCCGTGGCGTCGACACCGTCCTCGGCGTCGCTTACAGCGACCGGGACCTGATCGAATTCCTGCGGCGGACCGACCTCCCCGACCCCGACGACCTGGTCCTCGGCGACTCCGAAGTCATCGCCTGGCAGGGCGGGCAGCCGCACATCTACCAGGCCGGCGAGGAGTAGGCGCGCGGCAGCCCGGCATAGCGCACCGCACTTTTGGACAGGGACCGCCTATGCCCATCATCGGCCCCGGCCCCGACGACCCCGAGTACGACAACTACGACCCCGCCTGGGAGACCCAGGACACGCCGTTCCGGCGCTGGCTGTTCCAGAAACTCACCGCAGCTGGATTCGAGTGCGCAGCCGACGCCGCTGGCATCTACGCCCCCTCCAACCGATACAACGGCCTCGACGACACCCAAGTGGGCCTCATCGCCACCCTTGCCGGCGTCACCGTCGCCGCCGTGCTGGCCGCCCACAAAGCCGACCTCGACGAATGGGCGCGCGAGCAGCAGCTGCGGGATCACCCAGAGCTAGCCGTCCTTGATGCCGACCTAGTGATCTGGTTGTGAGTTGTTCCGGCACCACGTGAGTCGTTTTCCGCACCAATTCACGGGTTTGGGTGTCGGT
>NZ_JALGBX010000049.1 GCF_022808175.1 Streptomyces sp. AP-93
ACGGCAACCTGCCCGCTACACTCCCACCGCTCGACGTTTCCCCAGGTCAAGCCACAAAGTACTGCTGGAGTACTAGGCGACTTCCGCGGCGTCGCGGGCCGCAACGGCAGCCTGCGCAGCGACCACCCGTACGTCAGCGCCGTAGCTGTCGTACGCCGTGAGGATCACGCGGCAGAGTGGGCCTCTTCCTGGTTCGACGAGAACCGGGCGCGGTTCGGTGAAGACGCCCAGGCAATGGTGGCCGCACTCGCCGAGGCGAGCCAAGGCGCGCCGGAAGGGGACGATCTCTTCCCGGAGATCTTCGAGACGCTCAGCACTGAGGCCGTCCCGCTGCCTCGCGAGGTGTTCAACGGCCCTCGGGACCGCCGGTGGATCCCCAACACCGACCGGACCGCGCTCATCCCCATGACTGTCTAGGCGCCGCGGTCACAGGGCGCCGTCGTGGGATCGGTCGGGCGGCGGCTGGTTGGCTGGCCACGCCATGGGGGCCGGTGAGGCTTCCCCCGCGAATCGCGTCAAGCAGCGCGTCCCTGACCTGGGGAGGCATCAGGTTCAGCGCCTCGACGGCTTCAACAGTGAGCGGGACCTCCTCGAGCAGGTACTTGCCGCGGTCGTCGCTTGTGAACTCCGGGCCGGTGCGGTCGTCGAAGTTCCAGGCGAGGATCTGGGCGAGGTAGAAGTGCTCGGTCTCGCTCTTGCCGTTCTCCAGCTGGCAGAACGGGTGCAGGTTGACGGCTCCGCCAGCGATCTCCTCGCGGACCTCCCTGAGCAGCCCGGCTGCCAGGTCGGCGTCCTCGGGCTCGACTCCGCCGCCGACGAGGACCTGGTACGGGGGGATGCCGGGGCGGACGCGGTTGATGACGAGCATGGTGCCGACGGCGGTGAGCCGGATGGCGCGGATGCGCTCCTTCATGGCTTCTCCCGTGTGGTCGTGGTGGGTCAGTGGGGCATCCAGCCGCCATCTATGGTCAACGACTGATCGGTGATGAACGATGCGTTGGGCTTGACGAGGAAGGTTATGGCGGCGGCGAGGGACGCATTGGCGGGCGATCTGGTTCCTCGGGCCGGGCGCGGTCGTAGGTGAAGATGTCCGACGCCGCGTACCAGCGCCTTGCGGCGCCGAAGCGGTGTCGCCGTGTACTTCGAGACGGTCTTCTGACGCCCCTGCCTCAGGGCGCCGGCCGGTGAGTGCACTTGATTAGCTCGCCGACCCGGCAGGGGGCGCGGTCAGTGGTGCTGTGCCCGGTGGTGGGCCGAGGAGGTGGCTCGGCGGCTGCGATGCGGGGCTATGCCGTACTCGGCGGGGTCGCTTCCGGCCAGCCGCGAGTACAGGGTGTGGATGCGCTGGTCGAGTGCGAGCGTGAGGTGGCGCCGTTTGCGGCCGCGGACCGCGGCGACGGTCTGCGTGCTCGTTGCCAGGTGCTGGGCCAGAAAACTCGTGGGCCATCCGCGCGCCGAAATGCTCTGCAGACGCGCGGATGGCCTTCTCCGTCCCGACCAGTCCGGGGAGACGGTGGCGGTGTCGGGTGCCCGCTCCGGCCAGGGCGACGCCCAGGATCGCGTGCGCGGTTGTGCGGTGGATGTCCGGTCCGCCCTCGGGCTCGCGCAGGAGCCGCCGTACAAGGGTGACCGAGATCCCGGAGAGCGCCGCGATGTCCCCGGCCGACCGGCCGCCGACCTCCCGCAGCGCCCGGGCGTGCGCGGCGGCTTGTGAGGCGGGGATGCGGGCACGGCGGCCGGCCCGCAGTTCGCTGGTGCGCCGAGCGCGGTCTCGTCTCGCCGCGGCCTTGCACACCTCTCGGGTGCACCCGTAGTCGGCGCAGGACGGGCTGCCGTTGCGTACCCGCGAGCGAACCGGTCGACGGCGACTCCCGCTCTCAACACCAGCCGTGCGCTCGGCAGCGCTTACAAGGAGGGGGTTCATGCCGACAGGACCGTTCTACTCGCGCCCACTTCAACACCCCATTCCAATTCCCTGGTCCGTGGGCACGGCCGTGTCTAGATGGCGAGCGCGATCGGAATCGGTACCCCGAGTGCCACAGCCGCGCGCCGGCATCCCGCCCTCACCGCGACCAGTTCGGCCCGCACATCGACGAGCGCCGAGCGGTCGGCGCCCGCCTCGGCACGGGCGGCCCCCTGGATGCAGCCCGGCGGGCCCAAGTCCCCTCGGCGGCGATAGCTCACGGCGCCCCTGGTTGACCAAACGGTCCCGGATCTGAAGCTCCATCGCAGCCGTCTCCCATCCGTCCCCCATGGGAGACGGATGGGAGAAAGATCTTCCCAATCAGGGCTAGCTAAGGCTAAGTGAGGCTAGGTGAGACTGGGTTTCGGAGCGAATAGAAGCAGGCAGGGCGCCGACCTGGCCTTATGTCGAAGGTGCCGTTGATCCAGACAATCACGTCTACCCCTCTCCCGATGCCCCCAGTGGCTTGCCCGCACCACCCTGCCACGGAAACCCCGGCGCCCCGCCGAGTGCTTATCCTCAAGGTCAGGGGCCTCTGCGCAGCATCGGGCCCGCACCGCCACAGCGCCCGCCCCTCCGGAGGTCCGACACCGTGCCCCACACCCGCCGCCCGCCCGAGCCCCGCTACGGAAACCGGCCGACCATGAAGGACGTGGCGGCCCGGGCCGGCGTGGGCCTCAAAACGGTGTCACGCGTGGTCAACGGCGAGCCGGGGGTCACCCCGGACACCGAGAAGCGGGTCCAGGAGGCCATCGACGCGCTCGGTTTCCGCCGCAACGACAGCGCGCGCGTCCTGCGCAAGGGCCGCACCGCCACCGTCGGCCTGGTCCTGGAGGACCTCTCCGACCCCTTCTACGGACCGCTCAACCGGGCCGTGGAAGAGGTGGCCCGGGCCCACGGCGCCCTGCTCATCAACGGCTCCAGCGACGAGGACCCGGAGCGCGAGCGGGAGTTGGCGCTCGCGCTGTGCGCCCGCCGGGTGGACGGGCTCGTGGTGATCCCGGCCGGGAACGACCACCGCTACCTGGAGCCGGAGATCAGGGCGGGGGTGGCCACGGTGTTCGTGGACCGCCCGGCCGGCCGGATCGAAGCGGACGTCGTCCTGTCCGACAGCTTCGGCGGGGCCCGGGACGGGGTGGCCCACCTGATCGCGGGCGGCCACCGCCGGATCGGCTTCATCGGCGACCACCCGCACATCCACACGGCGACCGAGCGGCTGCGGGGCTACCGCGCGGCCATGGAGGACGCCGGCCTGCCGGTCGACGGCTCCTGGGTCTCCCTCGGCGCGACGGCCCCGGAGCGCGTCTCGGCCGCCGCCCGGTCGATGCTGTCCGGACCGGAGCCGGTCACGGCCCTCTTCGCCGGGAACAACCGCGTGACGGTCACGGTCGTACGCGTCCTCGCGTCCCTGCCCCGCCCGGTGGCCCTGGTCGGCTTCGACGACTTCGAACTCGCCGACCTGCTGAACCCCGGGATCACGGTGATCGCCCAGGACGCCGCGGCCCTGGGCCGTGTGGCCACCGACCGCCTCTTCCAGCGCCTGGCGGGCGCCGACCTCCCCCCGGCCCGCATCGAGCTCCCCACCCGCTTGATCCCCCGCGGCTCGGGCGAGATCCCGCCCGCCTCCTGAGCGGTCCGGGGACGCCGAAAGGCCCGGCCGGGGGCAGACCGGCCGGGCCTCGTACGAGGGGCTACGCGCCTCAGGCGGTGGCCGTCATCGTCGCCGAGCGGCGCGGGATGGCGAAGGCGTCGAGCTCCGCGCGGGTCAGGCCGGTCAGGGCGGTGACCTCGTCGGCGCCGACGGCGCCGCAGTCCAGGCCGCGGACCAGGTAGCCGGCCAGCGCCTTCGCGGTGGCGGGCTCGTCCATGACGTCGCCCTCGATCTTGGCGACGTACGCCTTCAGGCGCGCGGCGGCCGTCTCCAGGCCCTCGCGGTAGAAGACGAAGACCGCCGCGTAGCGGGTCGGCAGGTGCGCCGGGTGCATGTCCCAGCCCTGGTAGTAGGCACGGGCCAGGGCGCGGCGGGTGAGGCCGTAGTGCAGCTTCCAGGCCTCGTGGACGTGCTCGGTGGTGCCGATCGGCAGGACGTTGGTCGAGCCGTCGGAGACGCGTACGCCGGTGCCGGCGGCCGCGACCTGCATGATCGCCTTGGCGTGGTCGGCGGCGGGGTGGTCGCTCGACTGGTACGCGGCGGAGACGCCGACGCAGGCGCTGTAGTCGAAGGTGCCGTAGTGCAGGCCGGTGGCGCGGCCCTTGGAGGCCTCGATCATCCGGGCGACCGCGGCGGTGCCGTCGGAGGCCAGGATGGACTGGCTGGTCTCGATCTGGATCTCGAAGCCGATCCGGCCCGGGCGCAGGCCGCGGGCGGTCTCGAAGGCTTCCAGCAGCTGCACGAAGGCCGTGACCTGCTCGGGGTAGGTGACCTTGGGCAGGGTCAGGACCAGGCCCTCGGGCAGGCCGCCGTGCGCGAGCAGGCCGGAGAGGAAGATGTCGGTGGTCCGGATGCCGCGGTCGCGGACGTTGGACTCCATGCACTTCATCCGGATGCCCATGTACGGGGCGTTCGTGCCGTTGGAGAAGGCTTCGGCGACGAGGCGGGCGGCGCGGGCCGCGGCCTGGTCCTCCTCCTCGTCGGAGCGGACGCCGAAGCCGTCCTCGAAGTCGACGCGGAGGTCCTCGATGGGCTCGGAGGCGAGTTTGGCGCGGACGCGGTCGTAGACCGGTCCCGCCAGCTCGTCGGAGATCCCGAGTACCTTGGCGAAGGTGGCGCCATCCGGGGCGTGCTCGTCCAGGGCCGCGAGGGCCTGGTCGCCCCAGCTGCGGATGGTGTCCGCCGCGAAGACGTCACCGGGCACGTAGACCGTGTGGATGGGCTGACGGGTGCCGGGGTCACCCGGGTAGTGGCGCGCGAGTTCCGCGTCCACCGGCTTGAGGGAAGCGCTGATGCCCTCGCTGACCGCGCCTGCGAGGCTCGTCGCCACCTTCTCCTGCTGACCCATCGTGCACTCTCCTCTTTTCCGCTTCACGGAATCTTAGATCCGCATTACAGAATTTAGTCACGGGGTTCCGCTCAGTCAATGGTCCCTCCGCCGTCCTGGACAAACGACTCGGGGCCGTGCGGTGAGAAACACCACACGGCCCCGGAGACCACTTACCCGCAGGTCAGCGCCTGCGGCAGGGTTTTAGCCCTTGCGCGCCTTGATCTCGTCGGTCAGCTGGGGGACGACCGCGAAGAGGTCGCCGACCACGCCGTAGTCGACGAGGTCGAAGATCGGGGCCTCGGCGTCCTTGTTGATCGCGACGATCGTCTTGGACGTCTGCATGCCGGCCCGGTGCTGGATCGCGCCCGAGATGCCGGAGGCGATGTACAGCTGCGGGGAGACCGACTTGCCGGTCTGGCCGACCTGGTTGGAGTGCGGGTACCAGCCGGCGTCCACGGCGGCGCGCGAGGCGCCGACGGCCGCACCGAGGGAGTCCGCGAGCGCCTCGATGATGTGGAAGTTCTCGGCGCCGTTGACGCCACGGCCGCCGGAGACCACGATCGCGGCCTCGGTCAGCTCGGGGCGGCCGGTCGACTCGCGCGGGGTGCGGGAGGTGACCTTGGTGCCGGTGGCCAGGGCGCCGAAGGTGACGGCGAGCGCCTCGACGGTGCCGGCGGCCGGGGCGGCCTCGACCGGGGCCGAGTTCGGCTTCACGGTGATGACCGGGGTGCCCTTGGAGACGCGGGCCTTGACGCTGAAGGACGCGGCGAACGCGGCCTGCGTCGCGACCGGACCCTCGTCACCCGCCTCCAGGTCGGTGGCGTCGGTGATGATGCCGGAGCCGATGCGGACCGCCAGGCGGGCGGCGATCTCCTTGCCCTCGGCGGAGGACGGGACGAGCACGGCGGCCAGGGAGCCCGCGGCGGACACGGCGTCGTACGCGGCCTGGAGCGCGTCCACCTTCGGTACGACGAGGTAGTCGGAGAACTCCGGGGCGTCGGCGGTGAGGACCTTGACGGCACCGTGCTCGGCGAGCACGGCGGCGGTGGCCTCGGCACCGGCGCCGAGGGCGACGGCGACGGGCTCGCCGATGCGGCGGGCCAGCGTCAGCAGTTCGAGGGTGGGCTTGCGGACGGCGCCGTCGACGTGGTCGACGTAGACGAGGACTTCAGCCATTGGGGATGCTCCTGCGAATGCGAAGTAGTCAGGGGGCGTTTGAGAAGGGGCCGAAGCTCTTAGATGAACTTCTGCTCCGCAAGGAAGGCGGCCAGCGACTTGCCGCCCTCGCCCTCGTCCTTGACGATCGTGCCGGCGGTGCGGGCCGGACGCTGGGTCGCGGAGTCGACCGCGGTCCAGGAGCCTTCGAGACCGACCTCGTCGGACTCGATCTCCAGCTCCTCCAGGTCCCAGGACTCCACCGGCTTCTTCTTGGCGGCCATGATGCCCTTGAAGGACGGGTAGCGGGCCTCGCCCGACTGGTCCGTCACCGAGACGAGCGCCGGGAGGGAGGCCTCCAGCTGCTCGCTAGCGGAGTCGCCGTCGCGACGGCCGGTGACGACACCGTCCTCGACCTTGACCTCGGAGAGCAGGGTGACCTGCGGGACGCCCAGGCGCTCGGCCAGGATCGCCGGGAGGACACCCATGGTGCCGTCGGTCGACGCCATGCCGGTGATGACCAGGTCGTAACCGGCCTTCTCGATCGCCTTGGCGAGCACCAGCGAGGTGGCCATGACGTCACTGCCGTGCAGGTCGTCGTCCTCGACGTGGATGGCCTTGTCGGCACCCATCGACAGCGCCTTGCGCAGCGCGTCCTTCGCGTCCTCGGGGCCCACCGTCAGGACGGTGATCTCCGCGTCGTCGGCCTCGTCGGCGATCTGCAGCGCCTGCTCGACGGCGTACTCGTCGAGCTCCGACAGCAGGCCGTCGACGTCGTCACGGTTGACGGTCAGGTCTTCGGTGAACTGCCGGTCGCCAGTGGCGTCGGGCACGTACTTCACACAGACAACGATCCTCAGGCTCACGCCGGCTCTCCTACCGCATCGACATTTCTGGTACCGCCTTGTTCAGGCAGCATAGGCGCCATCTCGGGCCGTTCCCGCCGGGGCGGCCCGCGCCCCGTTCAGGAATGTTACTCGTCAGTACACAGCGGGTTCCGCCAGGTTGCAAGGTCGGCGAGCTGTGATCTGGCCAACGCCGGCGGACCGGCCCCAGCAGGGACGATTCAGTCCCTCAACGCGTTGAAGCGCCCCTGGTGGTACAGCAGCGGGCGGGCCTCGCCGCCCGGATCTCCCACCGGGTCCCCCGCCGGATCCCCGGCGACCGCCTCCGCGATGATCACCCGGTGCTCGCCGGCCGGAACCCGCGCCACGATCCGGCACACCAGCCAGGCCAGCACGCTGCCCAGGACCGGAACCCCGTGCGGGCCGGGCGCCCAGTCGGTGGCCGGCCCGAAGCGGTCGGCCCCGTTGCGGGCGAACAGGCCCGCCAGCTCACCCTGGTGCTCGCCGAGTATGTGGACCCCGAGGTGCTCGGAGTCCCGTACCCCGGGCCAGCTGGAGGACCCGGTGCCGATGGTGAACGACAGGAGCGGGGGGTCCGCCGAGACGGAGTTGAGGGAGGTCGCGGTGAAACCCACCGGCCGGCCGCCGCTCTCGGCGGTGATCACGGCGACGCCCGCGGCGTGCCGGCGGAACACCGAGCGCAACAGCGCGGGCGAGCCGGGCAGGCCGGCGCCGGCCCGTGGTGACGGAGCCGTCGGAGCCGTCGGAGCCGTCATCAGGAGGTGCCCCGTCCGTAAAGCAGGAGTTCATACCGCATATCGCAAGCCTGGCGATCTCTCGTGTACACAGTCAAGCCCGAACGGTCAGATGTAGGGCGCGTCACGCTGCGTGCGGACGTGTGTACCGGCTCACCGGACGCTCCGGGCGCCCTGCGCCCGCGCCTGCCGCGGACCGCGCCCGCGTCATACGGCGGCCCCCAGGGCGGCGATCACGTCCGCCCTGCGCGGCATTCCGGCGGCCCGGCGCACGATCCGGCCCGCCGCGTCCAGCACCAGTACCGTCGGGGTCTTCTCGATGCCCAGCGCCCGTACGAGGTCCAGGTTCTTCTCCGCGTCGATCTCGATGTGCCGGACGCCCGCGACCATGGCCGCGACCTCGTCCAGGATCCGCCGGGTTGCCCGGCAAGGCTGGCAGAAGGCGCTGGAGAACTGCACGAGCGTGGCCCGCTCCCCCGGCTCGGCGCCCAGTTCGGCCCGGCCCAGCCGGCCTTCGCCCGCACCCTCGTCCCGCTCGCCCGCACGCACCCGCGCCCCCGTCTCCACCGTGTCCGCCGCCGCCCGGCCCGTACGGGCACCCGCCCATCATCCCGGTACGGTCATACGCTGATCGGAGCGCCCCGCGGGCGGGCGGCATTCCCGGCGTGACGAGAATCTCGCCGGGCGCGGGCCTCTGGGCTGGCCTGCGGCTCCCGTATGGGGCACGATCCCCATGGCCGCGTACCTACGCTGCCGTAACTTCCGGCCGGGAGCACCTCCAGGCAGAAAGCGGGGTCTCCCCACCATGGCTGAGCTCGTCTACCCCCCGGTTATCGGTGCCGCGCACACCCTCTTCCGTGCGCTCGACGTCCGCATCGACATGAAGGGCACCGAGAACATTCCGCAGAAGGGCGGGGCCGTTCTCGTGTCGAACCACATCGGCTACCTCGACTTCATCTTCGCCGGGCTGACCGCGCGCCCGCAGAAGCGGCTCGTCCGCTTCATGGCGAAGGAGTCGGTGTTCCGGCACAAGATGTCCGGTCCGCTGATGCGCGCGATGAAGCACATCCCGGTGGACCGCGCCCAGGGCGAGACGGCCTACCAGCACGCGCTCGACTCGCTGCGCTCCGGCGAGATCATCGGCGTGTTCCCGGAAGCGACGATCTCCCAGTCCTTCACGCTCAAGAGCTTCAAGTCCGGTGCGGCGCGCATGGCCCAGGAAGCCGGCGTCCCGCTCATCCCGGTGGCGCTGTGGGGAACGCAGCGCATGTGGACCAAGGGCCGCCCCAAGGACCTCAAGCGCAGCCACATCCCCGTGACGATGCGGGTGGGCGAGCCGCTGGAGGCGCCCACCGACCAGTACGCCGGGGCGATCACCCGCCGGCTCCGCGAGCGGGTGCAGGAGCTGCTGGACGCCGCCCAGAGCGCCTACCCGGCCAAGCCCAAGGGCGCCGAGGACTCCTGGTGGCTGCCCGCCCACCTCGGCGGCACCGCGCCGACCCCGGCGCAGGTCAAGGAAGCCGGCTGAGGACTGCCGAGCCCCTCGCACGTCCGCGGCCCCGGCCCATCGGGCGGGGCCGCGGTCCTGCGTCGGGAGCGGGTCAGTTCGGGTTCTCGGCGTGGGTCAGCGTCTCCCACGCCTCGAAGTGGTTCTCGGTTCCCGCCGGGCGGCGGCCCTCGGTGAGCCTGCGGGTGTTCTCCATCGTGACGCCGAGCCGTGTGTGGAGGGCGTTGTAGCCGACCTCGGTGGCCGGGCCCAGGCCCTTGGTCAGGGTCCCGCCGCACAGCCAGGAGGGCACGGCCTCACCGAGTTCGTACGTGGCGTGGAAGCCCAGCGCGTGGCGGAAACCGGTCCTTTAGACCTCGCGCAGCATCGTGGCGAAGCGCCCAGCGATCCTTTCGCCCTACACCCGTATGGCGTAACCTCGCACCCCTCTGCCACGTCACCCGGCGAAAGGGGCCGGGATGCCGGGGCTCGGACGGTACTTGGCCGCCGCACTGGCGGCGCGCTTCGCCTCCGAGGGAATGAGCATGGCCATCGTGCTGCTCGCCCTCCAGCGCACCGGGAGCGCCGCCCACGGCGCGTTCGTGCTGACCGCCTGGCTGGCCCCGCACGTGCTCGCGGCTCCGCTCGCGGGCGCCGCCGCGGCCAGGTCGCGCCGGCCCCGCCTTTTCCAGGTGGGGGCCCTGGCCGGATTCACCACGGCCGTGGCGGCACTGGCGCTCCTGCTCGGGAGGGCGCCGACCCCGGTGGTCCTCGCGGTGGCGGTGCTCGGCGGCTCCTGCGGGCCGATGGTGACGGGCGGGCTGTCGAGCCTGGTGGCGGGGCTGGTTCCGGACGGTCCCGCGCGCGACCGGGCGTACGGCTGGGACGCGTCGACCTACAACGCCGCCGCGGTCACCGCTCCGGCGGCCGTCAGCCTGGTCGCGGCCTTCGGCTCGGCCGGGCCGGCGATGGCCCTGCTCGCGGCTTCCGGCGCGCTGGCGGCGGTTCTGGCGGCGACCCTGTCCTACGCGGACCCGGACCCGGGACCCGCCCACGGCGCGCCCCGCGCCGGGCTGGGTGCGGGACTGGCCGCCCTGTGGCGGATCCGGGAGCTGCGGGCCGTCACCTCGGCCACGACCCTGGCCTTCGTGGGCATCGGGGCGCTCACCACCACCGCGGTACTCCTGGCCACCACGCTGGGCAGCCCGCGCGGCGGCGGGGTGCTCATGACCGCCTTCGCCCTGGGCGCCCTGACGGGTTCCCTGACGCTGGGCCGCATCACGTCCGTGCCGCCGGGCCGGCTGGCCCGCTGGGCGATGGCGGCGACCGGCCTGGCACTGACGGCGGCGGCCTTCACCCCGTCCCTCCCCCTCACGGCGGTGGCGTTCGCGGCCGCCGGGGTGTGCGACGGCCCGCTGCTGACGGCCACCTTGCGCATCCGCTCGGAGTACGCGCCCGCACGGGCGCGGACCCAGGTGTTCACCCTCGGCGCCGGGCTGAAGGTGACGGCCGCGTCGACGGGCGCCGCGCTCGTGGGACTCGCGGCCGATGCGCCGCCCTGGATCCTGGTGCTCGCGATCGCCGCCCTGCAACTGGCCGCGGCCCTGCTGCACACCGCGGTGGCGGCACGCGGCCCCGCACGGGACACGGCCCCGGACGCGGTCCCGGACGCGGACACCGGCCCGTCGACGACAAAGCCGTCGACGACAGAGCCGTCGACGACAGGCCCGTCGGCTAAAGGCCCGTCGGCAGGTTCCGCCACAACTGCGGCCGGTCCGCGGACTCCTGGAGCACCTTGAGCGTGGCCGGATGCGCAGCCGCGTACAGCCCGGGGTAGTCGATCTCACCGAGCTCCGGGCGGACGGGGAAGGCGAGTTGTTCGCGGTCCAGGGTGAACTGGGCGTCCACCCCCGGCTTGTTGCCCCGGGGGTCCACCCGGGACCATTCCTCGCTGCCGGGCAGGCGCAGCGCGACGAGGCCGTGGATGACGAGGTCGGCTCCGTCGTCGTCGCCCAGGAGCTGGTAGCAGAGGCCGGCCGGGATGCCCCGGGCGCGCAGCAGCGCGGTCAGCGCGTGGGCCTTGGCGTAGCAGATCCCGTTGCGCGTATCGAGGACGTCGGAGGCGCGCCACGAGACGCGGTCGTCGCCGGAGTCGGCGGAGTGCGGGATGGTGTCACGGACGAACTCGAAGGCCGCTTTGGCGTATGAATATGCATCGCCCGTGGCGGTCCACAGGGCGTCGGCCGTCTCTTCGACCAGCGGATGGCCGTGATCGACCACCTCATCGGCGGCCAGATAGGCGTCAAGGTCAGTATGCTCCTGGATCAATTCCATGATCCAGGAGCATACTCATGCATCGCTCTGCATGCCTATAGATTTATGGCGTCGGGTTCCACGCCGCCATCGACGCCGCCTTCGAGGACGGGCAATACAGCTAGCGGGCCAGCTCTTCCTTGAGGGCCTGGAGGAAGCCGTCCACGTCCTCCTCCTGGGTGTCGTAGCTGCACATCCACCGGACGTCGCCCGCGATCTCGTCCCAGAAGTAGAAGCGGTAGCGCTCCTGCAGCCGCCGCGAGACCTCGTGCGGGAGCCGCGCGAACACCGCGTTCGCCTGCACCGGGTAGAGGATCTCCACCCCGTCGGTCTCGCGCACCCCGGCCGCCAGCCGCTGCGCCATCGCGTTGGCATGGCGGGCGTTGCGCAGCCACAGGTCCTTCGCGAGGAGCGCTTCGAGCTGCACCGACACGAAGCGCATCTTGGAGGCGAGCTGCATCGACATCTTGCGCAGGTGCTTCATCTGCCGGACGGAGTCCGGGTTCAGCACGACGACGGCCTCGCCGGCCATCATCCCGTTCTTGGTGCCGCCGTAGGACAGCACGTCCACGCCGACCGCGTTCGTGAAGCTGCGCATCGGCACGTCGAGGGATGCCGCGGCGTTGGCTATCCGGGCGCCGTCGAGGTGGACCTTCATCCCCTTGGCGTGCGCGTGCTCGCAGATGGCGCGGACCTCGTCCACGGTGTAGACCGTGCCGAGCTCGGTGTTCTGGGTGATCGAGACGACCTGCGGCATCGCCCGGTGCTCGTCCTCCCAGCCCCAGGCCTGCCGGTCGATGAGCTCGGGGGTGAGCTTGCCGTCCGGCGTGGGGACGGTGAGCAGCTTGAGGCCCGCCATCCGCTCGGGCGCACCGCCCTCGTCGACGTTGATGTGCGCCGACTCGGCGCAGATCACCGCGCCCCAGCGGTCGGTGAGTGCCTGCAGGGCCGTCACGTTCGCGCCGGTGCCGTTGAAGACCGGGTAGGCCTCGGCGTGCGGGCCGAAGTGGCCGCGGAACACCGACTGCAGGTGTTCGGTGTACTCGTCGTCGCCGTAGGAGACCTGGTGGCCCCCGTTGGCCAGCGCGATGGCCGCCAGGATCTCCGGGTGAATCCCGGCGTAGTTGTCGCTCGCGAAGCCGCGTACCGCCGGGTCGTGGTGCCGGCGGGCATCGGTCTTCGCCGCGGACTTGCGTATCGCGGTCTTCACGGCACCGGTCTTCACGGTTGGGGGGTGAGCCACAGGCGCTGTCCGTTCACATCGGTGGCGGGCCGCTCCCAGACGCCGGCGATGGCCTCGGCCAGCTCCTTGACGTCAGTGAAGCCCGCGAACTTCGCAGTGGGACGCTCGGCGCGCATCGCGTCGTGCACCAATGCCTTGATCACCAGGATCGCAGCCGCGGCGCCCGGACCGTCCTCGCCACCCGCCTTGCGGAAGGAATCCGCCATCGCGAGCGTCCAGGCCTCGGCCGCCGCCTTGCCCGCGTTGTACGCGGCGTTGTTGGCGACCGGCTTGTGCGCACCAGACTGGCTGACCAGGACGTAGCGCCCGCGGTCGCTGCGCAGCAGCCCGTCGTGGAAGGCGAGCGAGGTGTGCTGGACGGTGCGGATGAGGAGCTTCTCCAGGAAGGCCCAGTCCGCGAGGTCGACGTCGGTGAAGGTCTTGCTTCCGCGCCAGCCGCCGACGAGGTGGACCAGGCCGTCGATGCGGCCGAATTCCTTCTCGGTCTGCTCGGCCCAGGCCTTGGTGGCGTCCAGGTCGAGCAGGTCGACGGTGTCACCGGTGATGGTGGCGCCGCCGTGGGCGTAGCGCGCGGCGTCCACCGCTTCGGCGAGGCGGGCCGCGTCGGCGTCGGATGCGACGACCACGGCTCCCGCCTCGGCGAGGCGGAGCAGGGTGGCACGGCCGGCGGGCCCGCCGGCCCCCGCCACTGCCACTACCGCTCCTTGGAGCTTCCCGTTCCCGTTAACGGAGCCGTTCATCTGTGCAGCCTCCTGTGGGCGAGCGCTCACGCGGCGACCCGCGCGGCGGTCTCGCGTTCCGCGGCGTTCCCTGCCGTGATGCCCTTGGTCGAGGCGATCACGCCCTTGAGCTTCTTGGCCAGGGCCTCATAGAACATGCTCAGCGGAAACTCGTCCGGAAGCACGTCGTCGACGAGTTTGCGCGGCGGCTGCGTGAGGTCCAGGGCGTCGGGGCCCTTGGCCCACTTGGAGCCCGGGTGGGGGGCGAGGTACTCGGCGACCAGGTCGTACGCCTTGAACCAGTGGACGAGCTTCGGGCGGTCGATGCCGGCCCGGTAGAGGTCCTCGATCTCGGCGCACAGCTGGTTGGTGACCTGCGGGGCGCGCATCCAGTCGATCTTCAGCTTGTTGTCCGTCCAGCGTACGACGTCGTGCTTGTGGAGGTACGCGAAGAGGAGCTGGCCGCCGAGGCCGTCGTAGTTCCGGTTGCGGTCGCCGGACACCGGGAAGCGGAACATCCGGTCGAACAGGACGGCGTACTGCACGTCGCGGCCGTGCTCGTTGCCCTCGGACTCCAGCTTCACGGCCTCCTTGAAGGCGGTGAGGTCGCAGCGCAGCTCTTCCAGGCCGTACATCCAGAACGGCTGGCGCTGCTTGATCATGAAGGGGTCGAACGGCAGGTCGCCGTGGCTGTGGGTGCGGTCGTGGACCATGTCCCACAGGACGAAGGCCTTCTCGCAGCGCTCCTGGTCCTCGACCATCCGGGCGATGTCCTCGGGCAGCTCGATGCCCAGGATGTCCACGGCGGCCTCGGTGACCTTGCGGTAGCGGGCGGCCTCGCGGTCGCAGAAGATGCCGCCCCAGGTGAAGCGCTCGGGGGCCTCGCGCACCGCGATGGTCTCCGGGAAGAGCACGGCCGAGTGCGTGTCGTAGCCCGGGGTGAAGTCCTCGAAGGTGATGCCGAGGAAGAGCGGGTTGTCGTACCGCGTGCGCTCCAGCTCGGAGAGCCACTCGGGCCACACCATCTTCAGCACGACGGCTTCGAGGTTGCGGTCCGGGTTGCCGTTCTGCGTGTACATCGGGAAGACCACGAGGTGCTGGAGCCCGTCGGCGCGCTCGGCGGCCGGTGCGAAGGCCAGCAGGGAGTCGAGGAAGTCCGGCACGCCGAAGCCGCCGTCGGCCCACTTGCGCAGGTCGCCGATGAGGGCTTCGTGGTACGCGGCCCCGTGCGGCAGCAGCGGCGACAGCGCCTCGATGCCCGCGATCACGCGCTCGACCGCGGCCGGGGCGGCGATGCGGGCGTGGTGCCCCTCGACCTCGAAGTCGATGGACCCGTCGGCCGACTGCCAGGGCCGGATCTCCTCCACGGCGGCCTTGAGCTCGGGCCACGCCGGGTGGTCCACCACCCGTACACCGGCGGTTATCACGGCACCGCCGATACCCGGCACAAGAGTTTCCGTCATGTCACTTCCTCCACAGGAGAACCTCACGTCGGCACAGCGTAAGCGCGTGAGGCTCTTCCACTCAAGAGGAGATCCGGGAAATTATCCTGCGGCACCCCCGGTTTCACCGGAAGTCTTCCCGTTCTCATGCGTGGAATCGATGACTCCGCCCAGTCGCGCCAAGGCCTGACGGGCTTCGGGGAGCACTTCGGCCAGCGCGAGGAACCCGTGGAACATCCCGGGGTGGAAGTCGAGGGCCGAACGGACCCCGGCGCCGAGCAGCCGGCGGTGGTACGCCTCCCCCTCGTCCCGCAGCGGATCGCAGCCGGCGACCACCACGTACGCGGGTGGCAGCCCCCTCGGGTCCGCGGCGAGCGGGGAGGCCAGCGGATCGCCGCCGTCGCCGTCGGGGCCCAGGTACTGCTCCCAGAACCAGCGCAGGTGCGCCGCGGTCAGGAAGTAGCCCTCGGCGTTGCTCCGGTAGGACCCGGTGTCCCGGGCGGCGTCCAGGCAGGGGTAGATCAGCACCTGGAGCGCGACGGCCGGCCCCTCGTACGCACGGTCGTCCCGGGCCAGCAGCAGCGAGGCGGCGGCGAGGTTCCCGCCCGCGCTGTCGCCCGCCACGACCAGGGCGGCCGGATCCCCGCCGAGCTCGTCGAGGTGCGCACCGGCCCAGCACAGGGCGGCGTACGCGTCGTGGACGGCGGCGGGGAAGCGGGCCTCGGGCGCCCGGCGGTAGTCCACGGAGACCAGGACGGCGCCGGAGGCCCGGCAGAGCGCCCGCGCGGTGGCGTCGTAGCTGTCGAGGTCACCCAGGACCCAGCCGCCGCCGTGGCAGAACACCACGGTCGGCCGGGGCCCCGGCCACCGCTCCGGGTCGGGGTAGTAGGCGCGTACGGGGACGGGCGGCGCCCCGGCCGGCCCGGGGACCTCCCGGTCCTCCACGGCGCCCACGACGGCCGCCCGGGCCGTCCGGGGCACGGCGGCGAGGATCCGGCGGGCCTCGTCGGCGTCGGTGACGCGGCCGCCGAGGTCGGGGAAGAGGGAGGCCAGCGCGTCGGCGTAGGGACGGGCGGCGGGGTCGAGCCGGTCGCCCTGGGCTCCCCCACCGGCGTCTCCCCCGTCGACCATGCCTCCCCCGCCGACCCGGTCGGCCCCATCGGCCCTATGGTCGGCCCCGCCGACCCGGTCAGCCCCCTCGGCCCTGTGGTCGGCCCCGCCGACCCGGTCAGCCCCATCGACGCGGTCAGCCCCATCGGCCCGAGTAGCCCCAGCACCCCCGTCGGCCGCAGCAGCCGCAGAAGTCACATCCGTCACGGCGCCGGCCCCTACGCCCGCTGGTTCGTGAAGTACGGGATGACCTTCTCGCCCCACTGCCGCAAGGTCTCCAGACAGGCCTCCTGCGGCACGGTGCCCATCTGGATCAGGCACATGATCTCGTCGGCCCCCGCCTCCCGCAGCCGCTCCACGTACGCGATCGCCTCGTCCGCGCTCCCGTAGGCGTGGTCCGCGTTGAAGGTGGCCGTGGCGGTGGGCCGCACGGGGATGTCCTGCTCGTGCAGCCGGGCCACCACCTGCTCGGCCGCCCTGCGCATCTCCGCCCCCTCGTCGGCGCCCGCGACCACCGCCTCGTCCGGCACCCCCGCCCCGCCGTACCAGTGACCGATGGACTGCGCGAAGAACCGCTGCCCCCGGATCCCGATCCGCCGCGCCTCCTCGGGGTCGTCGAGCACGATCGTCGGGCAGAGCACCGAGAAGTGGTCGTTGACGGCCGTGGAGACGAAGCGGCCGCCGTCCCGGCCGGCGATCGCGGCGTCGTAGACGGAGCGCATCCCCGCGATGGACTCCGGCCCGGCGAATCCCATCACCAGCGCCCCAACACCCAGTTCCGCGGCCTGCACCAGGGTCTCGGCCCGGCTGCACGCGAGGAACAGCGGCGGGTGCGGCCGCTGGCTCGGCCGCGGCAGGATCGGGTGCGGATCGATGTCGATGAGCTCCCCGTGGTACTCCAGCTCGTCCTCCTGCCAGGCCTTCCCGATGATCCGCAGCGCCTCCTCGACCTCCGCCGTGGTGCGGTCCTTGTCCACCCCGCAGAGCGAGGTCTCCTGCACGGTGCCGCCCCGCCCGGCCCCGAGGTCGACCCGCCCGCCGGACAGCAGGTCGAGCATCGCGGCCCGCTCGGCGACCCGGACGGGATGGTTGAAGGCGAAGGGCATGCACACGACTCCGTGCCCGATGCGTATGGTGTTCGTCCGGGCCGCGACGAAGCTCAGAAAGATTTCCGGGGCGGACATGTGGGCGTACCACTTCAGGGAGTGGTGCTCGACGGCCCAGATCCGGTCGAATCCCATCTGTTCGGCGAGCACCGCCTGCTCCACGCAGTCACGGATGACCTGGTGCTCGCGCTCCACGGTCGGGTCGGCCAGCTGTGCCTCGAAGATGACGGAGAACTTCACTTATGCCTCCAGGGTTGCGTCCCGTACCCGGTCTCACTTCTATTCGGAATATGACTAGTAGTCAGACGTCGAAGAAGCAAGAGCTCCCACCGACCGCGTGGGCGGTTCTCGGTCTGCTGTCCTTCCCCGGGGAGCGGACCGGCTACGAGCTGAAGAAGTGGGCGGACTCCTCGCTGCGCTTCTTCTACTGGTCCCCGGCCATCAGCCAGATCTACGCCGAACTGCGCCGCCTGGAGGAACTGGGCTACGCGGCCTCCGTGCGCTCGGGGCCCGAGGAGGCGCGGGCCAAGCGCCGCTACGGCATCACCCCCGCCGGGCGGGGCGCGCTGGCCGGCTGGGCCTCGGACGTCGCCGAGGCGGGTCCCCCAGTGCTCAAGCACGGGCTGCTGCTGCGGGTCTGGCTCGGCCACCTGGCCGAACCGGAGCGGCTGCGCGGGATGGTGACGGAGCATCTGGAGCGCACCACCGAGGAGTTGGCCTCCGTACGGGAGGCCATGGCGCACGCGGCCGCCGAGCCCGACTGGGCCTTCCCGGTGCTCGCCCTGCGCTGGAGCGAGCGCCAGCACCTGGCCGAACTGGAGCTGACGCGGGAGCTGCTGGCGGACCTGGAGGGCCTCGGCGGGCAGGAACGTCAAGCCGGCGGGGACGCGCCCACCCCCGGGTGACCGCGCGGGCCGCGCGGGGGGCTCCCCAGCCCCCGGCGGGCCCGTCGGGAAGCGGCCGGACGGCGTTGCGAAGGCCCCGCACAGGCGGTTCCATCGCATGCGGGGCGCACTAGCATGCGTCCTCACATCGCGCGCGGCCGGTCGGGACACCGCGACCGCGCGGGGAGCCGCCGTCGACGGAAGGATGAGAACCTTGACTTTCCTCACCATCGGGCACCGCGGGGTCATGGGTGTCGAACCGGAGAACACCTTGCGGTCGTTCGTCCGCGCGGAACGTTCCGGTATGGACGTCGTCGCGCTGGACGTGCGGCTCAGCAAGGACGGCGCCCTCGTCGTCCTGCACGACGCCGAGGTCGACCGGACCACCGACGGTTCGGGAGCCGTGGCCGATCTGACGCTGGCCGAACTGCGCGAGCTGGACGCCGGGGACGGCGAACACGTGCCGGTCCTGGACGAGGTCCTCGACGCGGTCCGCGCCCCGCTGCGGATCCAGGTCCACGACCTCGCCGCCGTCGGGTCGTTCGCGGAGCTGCTGCTGCGCCGCGATCTGACCGGCCGGGTGGAAGTGGCCTCCCTCCGCGACGAGGTGCTCGTGGAGGCGGCCCGGCTGGTGCCGGGCGTACGGACCGTGCTCTACGCGGACCAGACCCCCGCCGAGGCCGGGGAGGTCGTCGCCCGGGCGGCCCTGGCGGGCGCGGAAACGGTGGCCCTCAACATCGGCCACCTCACCCTGCACACCGTGGAGTCGGCGCACGAGGCCGGACTGCGCGTGACGGGGTGGACGGTCAACACGCTGGAGCGGCTGCGCCTCGCGCGGGCCCTCGAACTCGACGGCGTGCTCACCGACTTCCCCGAGATCCGCTCCACGGGCCGCTTCACCGCCTGAGGACCGCGCGCGGCGGACGGCGGGGCGGCGGACGGCGGGGCGGTAGACGGCGGGGCGGTAGACGGCAAGGCGGCGGACGGCAAGGCGGCGGACGGGCCCGCGGGCACCTCCCCGCCCCGTCCGCCCCCATGCCTACAGCGGCTTGACCAGCAGCTCGAAGGCCAGGTCGTCGCGGAGCGGGACGCCGAACCGCTCGTCGCCGTAGGGGAAGGGGCTCGTCTCGCCGGTGCGCTCGTAACCACGGCGCACGTAGAAGGCGATGAGCTCCTCCCGTACGTTGATCACGGTCATCCGCATCTCCTTGGCCGCCCACTGCTCGCGGGCGCGGCGCTCGGCCTCCGCCATGACCTCCTTGCCCAGTCCGCCGCCCTGCTGTCCGGGGCGGACGGCGAACATGCCGAAGTAGACGTGGTCACCCCGGTGTTCGAGGTGGCAGCAGGAGACGATCTCGCCGGCGCGCTCCACGACGAGGAGCATGCCCTCGGGGTGCCCGACGATCCGGGCCACGTCCTCGGCGTCGGTCCGCTGACCGTCCAGGAAGTCCGCCTCGGTGGTCCATCCCCCGCGGCTCGAGTCTCCCCGGTACGCCGATTCCACGAGCGCCACGAGCGCCGGGATGTCCGCCTCCACGGCGCTGCGGTAGGTCAGGACGTGGGGGGCGGCGCTCGGCATCGAGGGCTCCGTTCTGCGCGAGGTCGTGCGACGTGCTGCGTGCGGTGGTCACGCAGAGCCTAACCCCGCCCGGCGTGATGGCCGTGTGAAGGGGGCATCTCTTCCGGTGAAGCCGACGAACCGGGAGGTTCCGCCGTGCACGGTCCCGCCACGTCCCTCTCCACCTCCGTCTCCGCCTGGCTCCTGGTCCTGCTCTGCGCGGCGAGCGGTGCGTACTGTCTGCGGCGCGCGGGCAGAGCCGGCGGCGGAGCGGCGGCCGGGGAGGCGGCGATGGGGTTCGGCATGGCCCTGATGGCGGTGCCGCTCCGGCTGGGCGGCGGCTGGCAGGCGCCCGTGCTGGGCGTGGTCTTCTGCGGGGCGGCGCTGCACGCACTGTGGCTGCTGCGCGGCGGACCGCACCACGCGCACCATCTGGTGGGGTCGCTGACCATGGTCTACATGGCGCTGGCCGCGGGGACCGGCACGGGTGCGGGGTCCTCCGCCCACGCCCACGGACAGGGCGCCGGGCTGCCGCTGCTCACGGGCCTGCTGCTCGTCTACTACGCCGGGTACGTGGTGCTGGGCGGCGCCCGGCTGGTCACGGTCGGGGGCGCGGGCGGCGCGCGCAGCACGGGCGGCGCGCCCGGCGCGGGCGGCTCCGGAGCTCCCGCCGGACCGGCGGAAGTGATCCGCGCCTGCCGACTGGCCATGGGAATGGGGATGTTGGCGATGCTGCTCACGATGTGAGGCCCGCGGGCGGGCCGGGCAAACGTGTCATCCGTCACCCTTGGCCCGGACCATACCCGCAGGTAGTCGCACGCTCCTAGGCTGAGGCCCATGATGGTCCCCGCCGTTCTCCTGCTGCTCGGCGCCCTGACCGCGGTGCTCGCGCCCCGCCTGCTGGCCCGGGCCCGATGGCCCGAGCGTGAACCCGTCGTGGCCCTGTGGACCTGGCAGTGCGTGGTGGGCGCCGTCCTGCTGTGCCTCGCGCTGTCGATGCTGCTGAGCGCGGCCGCCGCCTGGCAGGCCGTACGGGGCGGGCTGTTCGCCGCGGCTCCGCACGGCGTGGTCGACGCCTACGCGCTGGACGCCGCGGGCGGGCTCTGGGCCGCGGGCACCGCCGTCGCGCTGGCGGGCGGCGGGCTGTGGACCGGCGCGATGCTGGCCCGGGAAATCCTGCGGGCCCGCGCCCGGCGCCGCGCGCAGGGCGCCGAACTGTCGCTGCTGGCCCCCCTGTTGCCCGGGGAGCAGGCCTCCGGGGCGCGGCTCGTGGTCCTGGAGGGGCAGCGGCCCGACAGCTGGTGGCTGCCGGGTCCGGCCCCGCGGCTGGTGGTCACGACGGCGGCGCTGGGCCGGCTCAAGGGGAGTCAGCTGGACGCCGTACTGGCCCACGAGCAGGGGCACGCGGCGGCCCGGCACGACTGGCTGCTGCACTGCTCGCGGGCGCTGTCCGGGGGGTTCCCGCGGGTACCGGTCTTCGCCGCGTTCGAGGCGCAGATGCACCGGCTGGTGGAGCTGGCGGCCGACGACGTGGCCTCGCGGCGGTACGGGCGCCTGACCACCGCCCTGGCCCTGATCGGCCTGAACGAGGACCGCGGGGTCTTCGGTCCGTCCCCCGCGCCGGACGCGCACGTTCCCGAGCGGGTCCGGCGGCTGCTGGCGGCCGCGCCCCGCCTGTCGGCCGTGCGCCGGATGCGGCTGACGGCCCTGGCGGCGCTGGCTCCGGCGATTCCGCTGCTGGTGGCGTTCGGACCGGGGCTGGGCGCGCTCGCCTGAGGGCCGCCCGCCGGGGGTGGCGGGGCCGTCGCCCTTGCGGAGCGTCGGCGCCGGCGGGTGCGAGGATCGGCGGATGCGGAGCGATCACGTACGGCTGTGGACCCCACTGGTGTGCGCGCTGTCCGCCGCGGCGGCCGTGCTGACGGTCCTGGTGGCCGTCGGCTGGGGCCCCCTCCTGTCCTTCGACGGCCGGATCGCCCGGGGGCTGCACTCCCACGCCGTCTCCCATCCCGCGGTCACCCGGCTGATGCGGGTGCTCACCGACTGGGTCTGGGATCCGTGGAGCATGCGGGCCCTGGCCGGCGCGGCCTGCGTGTGGCTGTGGTGGCGGGGCGAGGGCCGGTGCGCGCTGCGGATCGCCCTCGCCACCCTCGCGGCCACGGCGGTCAGTCAAGGGCTGAAGGTCCTGGTGGGGCGGGAGCGGCCGGTATGGCCGGATCCGGTCGACTCGGCGGACTACGCCGCCTATCCGTCGGGACACGCACTGACGGCGACGGTGGTCTGCGGTCTGCTGGTGTGGCTGGTCGCGCGCCGGTCCCCAGGGCCGTTCCCGCGCCCGTCCGCGCGCCCGTCCGCGCGCCCGTTCACGCGGTCCGTCCCGGCCCTGGCGCTGCTCCTGGCCGCGGTCTCGGTCCTCGGAGTCGGCTTCACCCGGGTCTACCTCGGCGTCCACTGGTTCTCGGACGTCCTGGGGGGCTGGCTGCTGGGCTCGGTGCTCGTGGCCCTGACGGTCACGGTCTCGGACGGTGCCTGCTCTGGGCGATCCCCCGTGTCGCCCAGAGCAGGCGGTCCGGTGCGCTGAGTATACTGGCTCAGAGCCAGTCAACGCAGGAGCAAGCATGTCCCCGCGCAGCGCATCGGTCAATGAAGAATTGCGCAGGCGTTCCCGGGAGCGGCTGCTGCAGGCCACGGTCGAGCTGGTCGCGGAGCGCGGCTTCGAGGCCACCACGCTCGGGGACATCGCCGACCGGGCCGGAGCCGCCCGCGGCCTGGTGTCGTACTACTTCCCGGGAAAGCGCCAGCTCCTGCAGTCCGCCGTGCACCGGCTGATGCACCTCACCCTGGAAGCGGCGCTGGAGCGGGAGCCGCGGCCCGAGGGACCCGACGCCGGCCGGGAGCGCCTGGCCCGGGCCATCGACGCGATCCTCGGGCTGGCCGGGGACCAGCCCCGGCTGATGCGGACCCACATGGCGGGGATCCTGCAGGCGGAGGGGTTCGTCCAGTGCGCCGAGCAGCAGCGGCTCGCGGAGCTGCTGCGGGACACCGTCCTACGGTACGGATCGGCGAACGTGGACACCGACTACCCGCTGCTGCGGGCGCTGCTGATGGGCGCGGTGGTGGCGGTCCTGCTGCCGGGCGCGCCGATGCCGGCGGCCCGGCTGCGGGCCGAGCTGTTCCAGCGGTACGGGCTGGACTGGGAGTCGGGTGTCCCGCCGGACGGCGGACCGCCCGGCGGAACGTTTCCCTCGCCCCGTTAGTGGTAGACGGGCTGGGTCTGCACGTTGAGCCGGTCCAGCCACACCCACTTGGCGCTGTCGGTGCGCCAGTCGTCGAGCCGCAGCACGTCGAGGCCCTTGACGATGTCGTTCGAGTAGATGTGCCCGTTGTAGTAGTACGCGGACCAGGATCCGCCGAGGCCGAGCTTGTCGGTGGTCAGCGGGCCCCGCTCGAAGTAGGCGATCTCCTTCGGGCTGCTTGAGTCGGTGAACTCCCAGACGGAGATGCCGCCCTGGTACCAGGCCTGGACCATGATGTCGCGGCCGCCGCCGACCGGGATCAGCGAGCCGTTGTGGGCCACGCAGTTCTCGGTGTCGGCCTGCAGGCGCGGGATCTTGAAGTAGCTCTTGAAGACGAGCTTGCGCTGGTCACCGCGGCCGGTGATCTCGTAGATGCCGTCGGCTCCCCGGGTGGGGCCGGTGGCCTCGTTGCAGGTGGCGCCGCCACCGCCGCCCAGTTCGTCGGTGAACACCACCTTGTTCGCCCGCTCGTTGAAGGTGGCCGAGTGCCAGAAGGCGAAGTTCACGTTGTCCTGGACCCGGTCGATGACGCGCGGTTCCTCGGGCTTGCTGATGTCGAAGAGGATGCCGTCGCCCATGCAGGCGCCCGCGGCGAGGTTCTTGGAGGGCAGCACGGTGATGTCGTGGCAGCCCGTGGTCTTGGAGACGCCGGGATTGGTGGGACTGCCCGGGTTGCCGCCGTCCGGGAAGAGGATCGGGAAGGCCACGACCGCGGCCTGCGTCGGGCTCTTCTTGGGGACCTTCACGACCGAGATGCCGTCGTGCGGCGGCTTGCAGTCGGGGAAGGCGTCGTTCGGGCTGTACGAGGAGACGTAGAGGTAGGCGTCCCGGCCGCCCGGCACCAGCGTGTGGGTGTGGGAGCCGCACGGGGTCTCGACGGACTTGATGTACTTGGGGTTCTTCTTGTCCTTGATGTCGAAGATCTTGATGCCCTCCCACGAGGACTTCTCCGTGGCGGGCTGCGAGACGCTGTTGCAGGAGTCGTCGCTGCGCGAGGAGTCGGTGGACAGGAAGAGCAGGTCCCCGTCGACCGAGATGTCGTTCTGCCCGCCGGGGCACAGCACTTCGGTGACCTTCTTCGGCGCCTTGGGGTTGCCGATGTCATAGATCGTGAAGCCGTTGTAGTTGCCCGCGTAGGCGTACTTGCCCTGGAACGCCATGTCGGAGTTGATGACGGTCGGGTTGGAACTGGGGATGTTGGCCAGGGGTTTGATGTTCCGGCTGTGGACGATCTCGTCCTGGCCCGGTATCTCGCCCGGCGCCAGCTCCCGGCCCGCGTCGGCCGCGGTGGCGGCGCTATGCGACGTACCCGCGCCCGGGAGGAGGTCTCCCGGGTCGGGGGTGGCGGCCGCGGGTCCGGCCGCCAGTAACGTGGTGAGGAGTCCGGCCGCGGCTGCGGCCACTCCCAGGGATCCGCGCCGTCTGCTGGTGTGCATCGAGGTCACTGTGCCCTCCCATGAGTCCGATCGGTTCCGCCCGTGGTGGGAACGGAACGCGGACCCCGGCAGTATGGTCCTTTGCATGGACATGGCGAAAGTCTCACTCGGGCGAATCGTCGGAGCGGCCCTGACCGCAGGGCTCCTGCTCCCCCTCACCGGCTGCACGGACGGCGGCGGGACGGACGGCGCGGCCGCCGACGGCAAGCCGATGGTGATCGCCCCCGGCAAACCCGGCGAGAAGGCGCGCACCATCTCCCCCGAACAGGCGGCGAAGGAGCTGCCCGACGACACCCCCAACGCGGCGGACCGAGCGTACGTGCGGAACATGATCGAACACCACGGGCAGGCGCTGACCATGAGCGCCCTCGCGCCGGACCGGGCCGCGGCCGACGGGGTCAAACGGCTCGCCGAGCGGATCGCGGCCGCGCAGAAGCCCGAGATCGGCGCGATGGAGGGATGGGCGGCCCGCAACCCGGCGCCCAGCGCCGGCCCGGGAGGCCACGACCACGAGACGATGCCCGGCATGGCCACCGGGCAGCAGCTCGAGGAGCTGGCCGCGGCCAGGGGGCCGGACTTCGACCGGCTCTTCCTCGCTCTGATGACCGCCCACCACGAGGGCGCCCTGAAGATGGCGGGCGAGGTCCTGGCCTCGGGCAACAACACCGCCGTGGAGGAGATGGCCAACGAGGTGGCGGCCACCCAGAGCGCCGAGATCCACCGGATGCGCGCGATGGGCTGACGGCCCCGGCACCCGGTGGCATGCTGGGAACACCTGCGGGAGGAGCTCCGCCGTGCTTCGTATCGCCGTCGTCGGATCGGGCCCCAGCGGGGTCTACGCCGCACAGACACTCGTACAGCAGCGTGAGGTGCCGGGCATCCGGGTCGACGTGCTCGACCGGCTGCCGGCTCCGTACGGCCTCGTGCGCTACGGGGTGGCCCCCGACCACGAGAAGATCAAGTCCCTGCAGGGCAGCCTGCGCACCGTGCTGGAGGACGAGCGGATCCGCTTCCTCGGGAACGTCGAGGTCGGCGGGGACGCGCTGCCCACCGCCCGGCTCCTGGAGCTGTACCACGCGGTGGTGTACTGCGTGGGCGCGGCCAGGGACCGGATGCTCGGCATCCCCGGCGAGGACCTCGCCGGGGTGCACTCCGCCACGGCCTTCGTGGCGTGGTACAGCGGCCATCCGGACGCCGCGGCCGAGGCCTTCGGGCTGCCCGGGGTGGATTCCGCGATCGTGGTCGGCGCCGGGAACGTGGCGGTCGACGTGACGCGGATCCTGGCCCGGGGTGTGCCGGAGCTGACCCCCACCGACATGCCGCAGCCTGCCCTGGGGGCGCTCGGCGCCAGCGGGGTGCGCGCCGTCCACATGGTGGCCCGACGCGGTCCCTCGCAGGGCAAGTTCACCACGAAGGAGCTGCGCGAGCTGGGCACGCTGCCGGGCGTGGACGCACTGGCGGACCCGGCGGAGCTGGCCCTCGACCCGGCGTACGCGGAGCCCGGCGCGGCCCTGCCCGCGGTGAACCGGCGCAACGTGGAGGTGCTGCGCGGCTGGGCGGCGGCTCCGGCGAGCGGCGGGGACCGGCGGATCGCCCTGCGGTTCTTCCTGCGCCCGGTGGAGGTGCTCGGCGGGCCGGACGGCCGGGTCACCGGGATGCGGTTCGAGCGGACGGCTCCCGACGGCCTGGGCGGGGTCACCGGTACGGGGGTCTACGAGGACGTCCCGGCGCAGTTGGTCCTGCGCTCGGTGGGGTACCAGGGCGTGCCGCTGCCCGGGCTGCCCTTCGACGAGCGGCGCGGTACGGTCCCGCACGCGGCGGGCCGGGTGCTCCGGGAGGGACGTGCCTCGGTCGGCGAGTACGTGGCGGGCTGGATCAAGCGCGGCCCGACCGGGGTCATCGGCACCAACCGGCCCTGCGCGAAGGAGACGGCCTCCTCCCTGCTCCAGGACGCGGGGGCGCTGGCCCGGCGCGACCGGGAGCCGGACCCGCTGGAGGCCCTGCGGGAGGCGGGGCTGCGACCGGTCCGGTGGCCGGGGTGGCTGGCCATCGAGACGGCGGAGGCGGAACTGGGGCGGTCCCTGGGCCGGCGCTCCGTCAAGATCCCGGACTGGGCGGGCCTGCTGGCCGCGGCGGGCGGCACGGACTGATCTCCGGCCAGGACTCCTGGTTCCGACTCCTGGTTCCGACTCCTGGTTCGGACTCCTGGTTCGGACTCCTGGTTCCGACTCCTGGTTCGGACTCCTGGCCGGCCTTCGGACTCCGGCCCGGCCGTCAGGCCCGGTCGCGCGTCTCCTCGGCGGCGGCCGCCGCGAGGACGCCGTCGAGGAGCCCGGGGAACAGCTCCGCCAGCTCGGCGCGGCGCAGCCCGTTCAGCTTGGCCGTGCCGCGGTAGCACTGGCGCACGACACCGCTCTCGCGCAGGACGCGGAAGTGGTGCGTGGTCGTGGACTTGGTGACCGGGAGCTCGAAGTAAGAGCAGGCCAACTCGGCGTCCGTGGCCGCGAGATCGCGGACGATGGACAGCCGGACCGGGTCCGAGAGGGCGTGCAGGACCCCTTCGAGCCGGATCTCGGCGGCCTCGGGGTGGGCGAGGACACGGGCCGCGTCACGTTCCGTCATGTCCGTACTCCACTCGCTGGGTGATGCCTGGTCTCCGCCTCCATCGTACGAGAACCATCGTAGGAGCGGAGCCGAACGGCGGGTGCGGCGCGGGACCCCCGTCCCCCGCGCCGCACCGGTTCACCAGGAGCGGTGGTACTGCTCGGGCGTACGGATCTCCGCGCCGAGCTCGGCGGCCGCGCGGCGGGCCCAGAACGGGTCGCGCAGCAGTTCGCGGCCCAGCAGGACGGCGTCGGCCTCGCCGTTGGCCAGGATCTTCTCGGCCTGCTCCGGTTCGGTGATCAGGCCCACGGCGGCGACCGGGAGGGTGGTCTCGGCCTTGACCCGGGCCGCGAAGGGCACTTGGTAGCCGGGGCCGACCGGGATCGTCACGCCGGGGGCGAGGCCTCCGGTGGAGACGTCGAGGAGGTCCACGCCGTGCTCCTCGAGCAGCCCGGCCAGCCGGACCGTCTCGTCCGCGGTCCAGCCGTCCTCCTCCAGCCAGTCGGTGGCGGAGATGCGGAAGAACAGCGGCAGCTCCTCGGGCCACACCGCCCGTACTGCGTCGACGACTTCGAGGGCGAGGCGGGTGCGGTTCTCGAAGGAGCCGCCGTACTCGTCGGTGCGCTTGTTGACGTGCGGGGAGAGGAACTCGCCGATCAGGTAGCCGTGGGCGCCGTGGACCTCGACGACCTGGTAGCCCGCGGCGAGCGAGCGCCGGGCGGCGGCCGCGAACTGCTCCACGACGTCCCGGATCTCCCGGACCGTCAGCTCGTGCGGGACCTGGTGGTCCGCGGAGAACGGCACGGGGCTCGGGGCGCTGGGCCGCCAGCCGTGCGCCTCGGGTCCGACGGGCCGCCCGCCCTTCCAGGGACGGTCGACGGAGGCCTTGCGGCCGGCATGAGCGAGCTGGATGCCGGGGACCGCGCCCTGGCTCTTCACGAAGTCGGTGATCCGGCGCAGCGCCTCGACCTGCGTGTCGTTCCAGATGCCGAGGTCGTACGGCGAGATCCGCCCCTCGGGCGCGACGGCCGTGGCCTCCTGGATGATCAGGCCGGTGCCGCCGGTGGCGCGGGCCGCGTAGTGCGCGAAGTGCCAGTCGTGGGCGACCCCGGCTTCGGGACCGGAGGGCTCGGCGCTGTACTGGCACATCGCTGCCATCCACACCCGGTTCGGGACGGTGACCGAGCGGATGGTCCACGGCTGGAACAGGGCGGCGAAGGAAACGGGAGCAGCACTCATGAGGGGTCTCCAAGGGCGGCGGCTGGAAGCGCACCGGGGAACCGGCCGCTAAGTACGAGATTCACCGTACTACGAAATCTCTCGTACTACGAGACCTTTCGTACGACGGGGGCGGACTCGCGCGCCGCGACCTGCCCCTGTCAGTGGTCGGGTGCAGACTGGCGGAAAAGCTGCCGTGCAGGACAAAGACGTCCGGAGGTGTCGGCCATGACCGACGTGGTACTGCTCGCGGGGACCCGCAAGGGACTGTTCATCGGCCGCCTGGGCTCCGGCGGCACCTGGGAGTTCGGCGAGCCGCAGTTCAACGCCCAGGCGGTCTCGGCCGTCGCCATCGACCGGCGCGGCGGCGCGCCCCGGCTCCTGGTCGCCGGGGACAGCACCCACTGGGGGCCGTCCGTCTTCAGCTCCGACGACCTGGGCGCGACCTGGCAGGAGCCCGCCGCGGCCGCCGTGAAGTTCCCCGAGGACACCGGAGCCTCCCTGGAGCGGGTCTGGCAGCTCCATCCGGCCGGCCCGGAGGCCCCCGGCGTGGTCTACGCGGGGACCGAACCGGCCGCGCTGTTCCGCTCGGCCGACCGCGGCGAGTCCTTCGAGCTGGTCCGCCCCCTGTGGGAACACCCGACCCGGGACAAGTGGGTCCCGGGCGGCGGCGGCGAAGGCCTGCACACGGTGATCACCGACCCGGGCGACCCTGACCTGGTCACGGTGGCGGTCTCCACGGCCGGGGTGTTCCGGACCACGGACGGCGGGGCGAGCTGGGCCCCGTCCAACCACGGGGTCTCGGCGGTGTTCCTGCCCGATCCGGATCCCGAGTTTGGCCAGTGCGTGCACAAGATCGCCCAGGACGCGGGGGACACCGACCGGCTGTACCTGCAGAACCACTGGGGCGTGTACCGCAGCGACGACGCCGGGACCCACTGGACGGACATCGGCGCCGGCCTGCCCTCCGACTTCGGCTTCGCGGTGGCCGCCCACCCGCACCGGCCCGGCACCGCCTACGTCTTCCCGCTCAACGCCGACATCGACCGCGTCCCGGCGGAGCACCGCTGCCAGGTCTTCCGGACCCAGGACGCGGGCGCGACCTGGGAGCCCCTGACGAAGGGCCTGCCGTCAGGGGACCACTACGGCACGGTGCTGCGGGACGCGCTCTGCACGGACGACGCGGACCCGGCCGGAATCTACTTCGGGAACCGCAACGGCGAGCTGTACGCCAGCCAGGACGACGGGAACAGCTGGCAGTTGCTGGCCGAGCACCTCCCCGACGTCCTGTGCGTACGGGCCGCCGTACTGAACGGCTAGACGCCGGCGCCGGCGGCCCGTACCCGCGTCCACCCGCGTCCGGGCCCTCAGCCGGTCCTACGTTGTTGTGTGGGTTGGACGGGCCAGTCGTAAGGTCCAGAGATCCAGAGACACCGGGTATGGC
>NZ_JALGBX010000004.1:0-145345 GCF_022808175.1 Streptomyces sp. AP-93
GACGGGCCGAACCGGGACTTCTACCTCAAGAAGCGCGGCGAGGGCTGCAAACACGTCCAAGCAGTCATCGCCCTGGCACGCCGACGCGCCAGCGTCCTGTGGGCTCTCCTGCGCGACAACCGGGCGTTCACCTCCGCCCCGCCGGTCACGCAAGCGGCTTGATTTAGTCATTGAGACTCCAGGGGCGGCCAGGACGATCGATCCCGTTGCATCGTGCACGGAACCTCGCGGCAGGACTACCCACGCCTCATGCGCCCAAGGCCTGGGTTCACCCGAACGAGAAACGGCCCGCCAGGAAGCCCGTCTCTGCCCGTTCGATGCCTTCTGAGTAGTCGCGGCAGCTGACGAGTGTGCGGTTCATGCTCCTCAGGCCGCTTGCCATGCAGCGGCGGGCTGCACGTCAGCGGACGGCGATGGTGCACACGCAGGTCACGACGAGGGCCACGGCCATCCCGGCCGCCGTCAGTGGCGCGGTCAGCGCCGGGTGCCGGTGGACGGTGTAGCCGACGGCGCCCGCCAGGAGCAGCGTCACCAGGACCAAGACCAGGAGCAGTAGTACGGCCAGGGCGATCGAGGACATGGGGGTCTTCCTTTCGTCGGGCGGGGAAGTTGGCCGGTATCGGCTCTGTGATCGACCTTCGCGCCTAGGCTCGGTGTCCCCTCCTGGGAGCAGGTGGTTTCCCGGTGGGGAAGATTTCCGTGGGCCTCGGGGGAGCTGGAGCAGTCATGTCTGAGAGCGATGGCCGAAGCGGGGCCGGTTCCGGCGTGGAGGGCGCCGGGGAGCCGGGTTCCGTGGCGGCGGCGCGGGCGCTGGGTGAGCAGTTGCGGCTGCTGCGGGAGAACGCGGGGTTGTCCCAGCGGGCGATGGTCGCCCTGCACGGGGGGAGCATCACCTCGGTCTCGCGGTACGAGAACGGGGACCGCCTGCCGCGCAGTGCCTACGTGGAGGCGCTGCTGGAGGAGGCGGACCGGCGCGGGCGGGCCCCGCTCACCACCGCCGTACGTGAGCTGGTGACGGCCCTGTACGAGCGGGCCCTGGGCCCGGTGGGCGGGCGCAACAGCGAGCGGGCCGCGCTCTACGAACAGGAGCGGGCACTGCGGGAGGTTCAGGACCGGGAGGCTGAGACCGCCCGGCTGCTGGCCGAACTGGCCGAGCCGGCCGACCAGAGTCAGGACCCGCAGGCCGGCGCCGAACCCGGGGACGGGGCGGACGGGGTGGACGCGCGGGCGGCGCAGCTGGAGCGGCTCAGCGGCCACCTGGCCGTACAGCGGCAGCGGATCCTCGGCGAGATCGACCACCTCCTGGCCCGGCTCCCCGGCGAGGGCTCCGCCGAACTCGTGCCCCACCGTCCCCACCGTGGGATACGGCCGTTCCCGAGACTGTTTCCGGCACGGGCCGCGAGGCTGTTTCCCCCTGGAGACACCGTCTCCCGCTGGCGGGTCTGGCCGCGGTCTTGTTCGCGGTGGCCGCGATCGTCTGGGGCGCGGTACTGCTCCAGCGGGAGAATCCGGCGGCGGGAGAGAGCCCGATAGCCGATGCCGGCCCACAGCCCGCGAGCTCAGCATCGTCCCCGGTCGGGGCGGCGTTCGCGTCCCCGTCGCCGTCGCCGTCGCCGTCGCCGAACCCGTCACCGAGCCCCACGCCTTCTCCCACCCCGTCCGCCCCGCTCTCCTCCACCTCTCCCTCTCCGAGCCCCACCCCGTCCCCAGCGAGTGAACCCCCCGCCCCAACGGTGCCCGCTGCCGTACCCGTCCGATGGCGCGGGACGCTGACCCTGGACGACGGGAGCAAAACCGGGATCCCGACGACGGGCTGGTTCCTGGATCCCGTCCCGCCCCAGCGGGCACCACTGGGGGATCTCGGACTGTCCTGCCAACTCAGCTGCGATCCAGGACGCTACGTCGGCAACACGATCGTCGCCTTCAACGGTCCCGGGACACCCGACCGGCACAAGTGCGTCGACCTCCTGAACACCCAGCTCGGACAACGCACCGCGGACGTCCCCGCGGGCCGCTCCGCCTGCTTCGGAACCGAAGCCGGCCGGGTCGGGTACTTCACACCCGGCCCAGGAAACGGCGGCCAGGTCAGACTTCAAGTGACCGTGTGGGAACTGCCCACTTGACCCGTATGGCCTTGTTGGTTGGTCAGTGGCGGGAGCGTTTGTCACTCTAGGGGTGGCACGATGCCGTGGTGTCCGACTCTCTCCATGAACCGTGGCTGCACGGCATCGCCTTGAACCCGGCGGCCCCCTCCGACGTACTGATACGCCTGCTGGATCGACCGGCCGGTGATGAGGCCGGGCGGCTGATGTGCGAGGGCCGCGACCTGCCCGACGCCGTCATCGATGCGGCCCTGCGGCACCCGGCCAGGGGGATCCGCCGCGCGCTCGCCGGCAACCGGCACGTCGACCCCGCACGACTCGCCCCCTTGGCAACCGACCCGTCGGGGATCGTCCGCGCCGCCCTCGCCGGCGGCCCCCGCCCGCGCCCCAGATGGGTCCGACCGCTGCCGGACGACATCCTCGTCACCTTCCTGACCGCCCAGGACGGGGGCGAGGACGGCATGCTCACCGAGCACGAGATCACCCAGGAGCTCAGCGCCTCACGACAGACCCCTCTGTCCTTCTACCGAGCCATGGCCGGGCACGAGCACCCCGAGCTCCGCGTACGCGCCACCTGGAGGTGGCAGTCGCTCACCCCTGCGCAGCGGGAGGCCCTGCTCCACGACCCCGACCCCGCTGTACGGGAAGCGGCGCAGGGAAGCATCTGGGAGCTGGACCCGGAAGCTGTGGAGGCCAAGCTGCCGTCCTTCGGCTCGCACGGCAAGCGGTTCGTGCTCGGCACGTGCGCCCTGTCCCCCGGCCTCGTCGAGCAGTGCTTCGCGGACGACACGGTGCACCCCCTGACCTGGAACCGCCACACCCCGGCCTACGCCGTCGCCCGGCTCGCCCGCCACCCCGAGGCAAAGGTCCGCGAGATGGTCGCCGCCCGGCCCGACCTGGGACCGGACCTGGTCACCGAGCTGAGGGAGGACCCGGACGAGGACGTACGGATGCGCGCACGCCTCCACCCCTTCCCCCGCACTTGGGCCGAGTACTGGGCGATCCGCCGGGTCATCGGGCACGGTCCGGACTGCACCTGTCCGATCACCGAGGCTGACACCGAGCCTGACACCGAGCCGTCCCCCGCGTGGTTCGCCGCCTGCGCGGCATCCGAGGAACCAGTGCTGCGCCGAGTTGCGGCGAGCTGGCCCGGCCTGCCCGAAGAACTCGTCGAGACACTCGCGCAGGACGACGACGAGGAGGTACGGATCCGGCTGGCCTGCCACCACCCGCTGGCTCCGCCAAACCTCCTCCTGGACGTCTTCGCCAGCCGCCCGGTCCACCGTCCGCACCTACTGACCCTGCCCGCGTTCCCCCGCACCGGTCGGACCCACCTCATCGGCCACCCGGATCCCGAGGTACGCGCCCTGGCCGCATGCGATCCCACCCTGCCCGAACCGCCCGTGGAAGACCCCGACGAGTCGGTGTGCCGGGCAGCCGCCTCCAACCCGAGCCTGACAGCAGAGGTCCTGGAGTCCCTCCTCGCCGACCCCCGCACCGCGGAGGGCGCCGCCTCCAACCCGTCCCTCCCCGTTCCGCGCATGCACGCACTCCTCGACCGCTGCCTGAACGACGCGACGACCCCGCCAACATCCGCCGGATGCCGGATGCCGAGAGACGACTCCCACGTAGCGACCACAGGTAGGGCACGTGCTCCTCCCCGAAGCCCGGATGGCGCTACTTGGCCACGTCGTGGCCCGCCGGCCGGGAGAGTCGGAGGTGTACGCCGAGACCGCCGATCTCCACGAGCGGTTCTGTCCCGACAGCCCCGGCTGGGGTCATCCACCACTTGAGGACGACGTACGCACCACCAACGAGGGCTGGGGACTGGTCGACGCTGGGTCGGTGACCACGCGAACAACTGCTCCAACGGCAACGTGATCGACCACTCCGGCAGGTGACAAGCGTCCTGCTCGCAACGCAGGTGGGACGGGCGAGGGTTCCGGTCGGGGATACCCCCGGCCGGGCTGCACCCACCGGGGCTCGCCATCGAACCCAACATGGTCCTCCTCGAGCTCGGATGGGGCGAGGACGTCGACAACAGGGTCCGGAAGGCCGTCGAGGCACGCGCCGGCGCGGAACTGCTGGACGAGGAGGCCGATAAGGCCGCCGACGTCGTGCTCCTGCGGTGGCGCGGCCACGACGGAGACCTCGTCGACGCCTTGATCGACGCCATCGGTTCCCTCGCCGAGGACGGCATCATCTGGGTCCTCACCCCCAAATCGGGGCGGGACGGCTACGTGGAGCCCAGTGACATCGCCGAAGCCGTGCCAACCGCCGGCCTCGCCCAAACAACCTCCACGCTGCTCGCCATGATGGATGACGACTTCATCGGGACTCGGACGCCGGTCCGCACGATTCTTGATCCAGGCGAGGCGTTGAGCGTGAGGAAGTCCTCGCCCAGGTGTCAGCGCGCGGCCCGGTCCGCAGCTTCTCGGGTGATGTCGGCGTAGAGGCGGAAGAGGGTTGGGCGGGCTTCGCCGCCTTCTCGTTCGTGCAGGGCCGCCCAGCACCGGGCGACGAGCTCCCGGGCCTGGGTGCCGGGCCAGGGCTGGGGCAGGAGCTGAGGCGGCAACAGCGGGTCGGGCTCCATGGCGCGGGTCAGTTCGGCGGCGAGCTCGACCGCGATGGTGAGGAGCGCGGGCGCGGGGAGTCCGGCAGGACCGGTGAGCCGGGCGAGGCGGGGCCGGGCGATGCGGCTGAGGCGGTGGTAGCGGTCGGCGATCTCCTGCAGGGACCACAGGCTGCGTGCGAGTTCGGCAGGCTCTTGGGTGTCGCCCTTGCGCAGGTCGGTCGTGGTGAGGAGGGTGAGCGCGCCAGTGGCGCCGAGGCGCTGGGCCGCTTCTTCGACGTACGGTTCCCAGGCGTTGGCGCAGACGTACAGTCCGCCCTGGAGCGGGGCGCCGCCGAGGTGGACGAGCGTCTCACGCAGGGCGTCCCGGGCCGTGCGCGCCGATTCGGGCACCGCGAAGGCGGCCAGGTGCCAGACACCGTCCCAGGGAGCGAGCCCGGCGTCTTGCTGGAACGCGTGCCGGAGGAAGTCCGCGTGGGGAGCCAGGTCACGCGTGGTGTCCGCGGTCGCGTGCAGCTGCGCCTTGCGGCCACGGCCCTCGTGGGTGAAGCGGCCCTCGGCCACGAGGCGTTTGACGCACAGCCGCACCTGCTGGTCGCTCATGCCCAGGGTGTTGGCGACGGTGTAGAGCTCGTCCGCGCCGACGGTGCCGTCCGCGCGGATCAGCGCGTGGACGAGCATGCGGGTGGGGACCTCGACGTGGTCCGCCTCGGTGCTCACAGTTCTCGCGCCCCTCTCGTTCCGACGGCGCGACGCATGGTGGTCACCGCGCCGAACCCCAGCAGCCCGCGCAGGTAGGGCGTGCGCTCGGTCCGCACGGCCGTGAAGCCGCGCCGCTCGTACAGGGCCCTGGCGCGCGGATTGGTGTCGATCACATCCAGTCTGATCTCCCGGCACTGTTGCTCCGCCGCGACGGCGGCCACTTCCTCGATGAGCAGGCTACCGACGCCACGCCCGCGCATGCCCGGGTCCACGGCGATGCCGTCCATGACGAGCTGTCCGGGGGCCGGGTGGCGTTCGAACAGGGCGAGGAGCAGGAGCCTGTGCAGCCCCCGCACGTGTCCGTACGCGCCCAGCACGGCGGAGGCCGATCCCCCGGTGAGGGCACGGCCGCCGAGCTGGTAGCCGGCGAGGCCGACGAGCTGCCCGTCGAGGAGCGCGCACACCGCGCGATCAGCGTTCAGGTGGGCGGCGATGAAGGGCACCGCCTTGTCCGGCGGGTTCAGCGCGGGGCCGAATTTACGGCCGAAGGCGTCCCAGTACATCTCGGCCGCCCGCCGCTCGGCGCCGGCCGGAAGACCCCGCCGGACCGTCACCGGTCCAGTACCGGTGTTCGGCGTGTCCCTACCGCTGTCCGTCGTGTCCCGTCCCATCCCGTGCCCTTCCTTCTCACTGCAACCCGAAACTCAAAACTATCATCCTTACTACGATCGTGCTGGTACTGATAGTTTCAGGTTGGCTCACCGAACAGAGGCGGTCAAATCCCATGCATCCAAAGATCCAGCCGCCCCGACGGCGCGGGCTCCGCATGGCCGTGTGGTCACTCGTCACGGCCCTGGTCGTGGCCGCCGGTCTCGCCGGCGTGGTGCTGTGGCAGCACTCCTACGCCATGGACGAGCAGCGGGTATCGATCCGCCACGGCGGCCACACCCTCAACGGAGTGCTGACCACCCCCAAGGGCAGCCGCGAGCCCCACGGCCTGGTCGTGTACGTCCACGGCGACGGCCCCGTCGACGCCACCCATGACGACGGGTACAAGCCCCTGTGGGAAGCGACCGCCAAGGCCGGCTACGCCTCCCTGTCCTGGGACAAGCCCGGCGTCGCGGGCGCGCCCGGAAACTGGCTCAGCCAGTCCATGGACGACCGGGCCGACGAGGCAGCCGCCGCCATCGCCTGGGCGCGCGCCCGCCCGGACATCGACGGCGACCGGATCGGGCTCTGGGGCGCCAGCCAGGCGGGCTGGGTCCTGCCGAAGGTCGCCGCCAAGACGCCCGTGAGCTTCGTCATCGCCGTCTCGCCCGCGATCAACTGGCTCCGGCAGGGCCGCTACAACCTCCTCGCCGAGCTGCGCGCCGACGGCGCCTCGGCAGACCGCACCAACGCGGCGATCGCCAAGAGCGACACCACCCGACGGCTACTGGAACGCCACGCGACCTTCGAGGAGTACGTCCAGGCGATGGGCGGCGACGCGGACGGCATGACCGCCGACCGCTGGGGCTTCATCTCCAAGAACCACACCGCGGACGCCACGCACGACCTCCGCGCCCTGCGCGGCGTACCGGTGCTGCTGGCCCTCGCGGGTCATGACATCAACGTAGACACCGCCGACACGGAGCACATCTACCGCGAGGTACTGGACGCGGGCGGTGCGTTGACGTCCAAGAACCACCCGGACGCGACCCATTCATTGCTCAAGCAGTCCATCGAGCAGTCGGACCTCAAGCTCACGCTCACCGCGCTCTTCTCGCCCCGCTCGCTCTTCGCGGACGGATTCCTGGACGGCCAACGTCAGTTCCTCAAGGATCTCGACCGAGGCGGCCACGCCATTCCGTGACAGACCGCCAAGATCGGCCACAACAGCGTCCCGTCGAGTGGCGGGCCGAAGGGGAAGGGGAAGGGGGACGGGTGGTACGGCGAGGAGCGAGCCGAGCAGCTACTCGGCCGTCGGCTCGACGTAGGTGTTGTCGAACCAATCGAGGAACTCGCGGACCGTGCCGATCTTGGCGACTCGGAGATGCAGGGCCTTCTGGTCGTGTCCGGCCAGGAACCAGCCGCCGGCGACCGGTTCGCCACAGTCGCAGCCGCACAGGCGCTTGTCATGCGGGGAGTCGAAGTAGGTGATCGGGTTGCGGGTCGACTCCACGGGAGGCTTCCCGCCGACGTAAGCGTCGTAGACCGCGTCGCCCGGCTTGAGGAACCTGCCCTCCATCGCCTTGCGCCCTCCGGCCACCGGAACCAGCCCGTCGATCTGGATGGCCATACGCACCTCACCCTCGCAGGAAAGCAGCGCGTACTGTTCCTTCTCCGCCCGCTCGCCCAGGACCCAGCAGCCCCGGTTGGCGCGGAACAGAGCTTCGTCGCCCATGTTCGGGTCCCATCCGACGTGTTCCCGGCCCAGCTGGTCCTCCTGCGGGTTGACGTAGCGCATGCGGCCGAGCGTGATGTGGATCATGATCCGCCCCCAATAGATGGATACCCAGGGCTACTTGCCCTGTCGACCATCAACACCCTGGCAGAGGATGCCGATACCTTCAAGCCCCGGGATGCCAGGCCTTCGACTATGCCAGTGCACCGGATCGGTGAGGCGATACCTAATGGGCGGTCGGCTTGGGTGTGCCCTTGATGGGGAGCGTGCCGAGGCCGATGACCCAGTCTCCGTCCTTCTCGTTCATCAGGACGTACATGCTGAACGGCTTCCCGGTGCCGTCGGTGCCGGTGATGCCTACGCTCGCCAGGGTCGGCTCGAACTCCTTGCTCACGTCGATACCCGAGATCTTGAGGCCGCGGCCGCCGTTCTCCGCTATCAGCTTGTCGGCTTCCTCTTTCACCCCGGTCTCGCCTGGCGCAAGATGATTCAGGTCGATGAGCCCCTGAGGGTCCCGGGCGTTGAGCGCGGCGATGTACTTCTCCGCGCTCTGCTTCTCACTCCTGCCGCCCTTGTCATCAGAAGAACAGGCGGCAAGTGCTGCGCACAGGACAGGCACCGCCAGCAGCACGAGGGCCCTCTTCATGGCTTCCACCCTTCGGGTCAGGTGCGGTGGGCGTACCACGATGAGCCGGGGTACTTGGCTCGAAGGTAACTGAGGGGAGCGTCGACGGAGTTGGGGGGGTGGTTTGGGGCCCTAGTCTTCGGAGCCGGGCAGTGGCTCGTCGTCTGGGCCCGGCTCGTTGATGGGGCCGGGGTCCTCAAGCTGCGTGGGCACCGCGGGGCCCGAGCCGTTGTCGGGCGTCTGATCGTCCGCGAGCTTCCACGCGCCGTCCACGGCACGCTTGAACGTGAGCGTGTGAGGGAGGACGTACGAGGTGTGCGTGATCGCGTCCCCCTCCTGGACGTCGGGGAAGTACAGGCGGGTTTCCTCCTCGACCTCCAGCGTCGCGGTATCGCCGCTGACCGTGCCCTTGCCGGGAATGACGGTCACTTCGGCGTGGCTGAACCCGCTCCAGCGCTCTTCCAGCGCCCGAGCGTTGTCCTGCAGAGCGGCGATCTCGCCTCCGAGTTCGTCGGCCGCCTGCGCGGTCAACGCAAGAGGTGCCGCGGCGCGCAGGCCCTGGGATCGCGAGAGGGTGACGGCGTCGGCTCGGCGCTGGAGGTAGGCGTCGGCGATCTGCGCCAGGTGCCCCTTCTCTGCGGCCGGCAACTCAGTCGCCGCCGCCTGCGAGACGGGCAGGGCCATGCCGAGCAAGAGCGAGGCCAGCATCAATGTCACGGCGCCGGCAGCGCGTACGGAAACTCTGGTTCTACGCAAAAGGTCCCCCCGGGTTGCGTCGAATGATCCATCAGAGTTATACGGCCACTCCTATCTGCCCCATGAACCATTTCGATCATCCGTCCGGTAACCGTGCCGGATGTGGCCGATTGCGCGTGTGCGATCTCTCGGGTTCGGGACAGTGGCTCGAGAGGGCGGTGCGACTTTATGTCAGTGCACGTTTCTCCTTCCAGGGGTGCGACTGCCTCTCGCGCGGAGGCCGGGTCTGGGGGTGGCGGACTACAGGCCCCGGATGGTCAGGGGCGGTCGGCGCCACGTCAGTGCGAATGCCATGCCTGCTGGGAGCAGGGCGGTCACGAGGAGCAGCGCGGGGAGGGAGTCGGCGGGGTGGAGGATCCAGGCCCAGTAGTCGGGTTGGCCGTTGCGGGCCCAGCCCGTGGCGGCGCAGACGAGGGGGATGCAGGCGAGTGCCGAAGTGGACAGGTGTTGGCCGAGGAGGGGCATGAGGAGGAGGGCGAGTGCGGTGTAGCCGGCGAGGTTGCGGCCCAGGACGGTGGTGAGGCCGTCCGCGTCGGCGAGGCGGCTGACCACTGCGGTGCTCAGTCCGAGGAGGCCGATCGCCCCGGCGAGTGCGGTGTCCCAGACGCGCAGGGGTCGGCTTGCGACCGTCTCGGTGGCGAGGTCGCCTCGGCCGGTGCCGTAGAGAAGGACGATCGCCGGTGCCAGGGTGATCAGGTGACCGATGAGGAAATCGCCTGATGCTCCGGTCAGCGCGGGTACGGGGAGCTGGGCGTCGCCGATGAGGAGGCCGAGGGCGATCGTGGCGATGAGGGTGGCCAGGAGGGCGGGGACCGCGCGGGCCTTGCACCACCAGATCACTGGCTGTTCCCGGCAGCGAGGGCGATCGGGGGCTTGTCGATGCAGTTGGCCATGGCGGCGGTGTTGCGCTGGTACCAGTCGAGCTGGACGTTCTTCGGCTGGCTGAGGACCTTCTCGGTGACGAAGGCGACGTCGCGCGGGTCGAAGCGGCCCTCGATGAAGCGGGTTTCGCCGGTGGCCGTGGCATAGAGCCAGGCCGCGACGGGGCCCTGGGCAGCACCGGCGGGGTAGGCGTCTCCGTTGAGGGCGCAGGCGGGAGGCTGAGGCAGGAACCCGGAGATCACACCGGCCGCGAGGTCGCTGGGGGTGGGCCGGGTGGGGATGCCGAGCTTGCTCTCTCCTGGGCCGGGTTCGGCCGCCATGGTGAGGGTGGGGGCGATGGTGAGACCGGCCTTGGCCAGGCGGTCGGTCGCGGCCCGGGCCCCGGTCGCGATCACGTCGGCTTGGGGTTTCAGTTCCGGCCACAGGCACACCTTGGGGGCGCCGTTGTCGCAGGCCAGTTCGGCGGTTGGGCGGGCGACGACGGGGTCGTAGTCGATGTCCCGGGCCAGGTAGCCCGCGATGCCGGCGCCCGAAACTGCGAGGGCTACGGCTGCCGCGGCTGCCGGGAGGGTGTCTTCGAAGTGGATCACGACCAGGGCGGCGCAGCTGGTGGCGAGGGCGAAGACGGCGCCGCTCCACAGGGCGCGGGGGTCGACGACCTGGTCAACGGCGCAGCAGCTGTCGAGGCTGGCGGCGACGAGGTGCCGGATCCAGCGGATGTCCCAGGACGCGGGATAGGCGTTGGCGATGAAGGCCGCGATCAGTGCGAGGGGCGCCGCGAGCACGCCGGGCAGGAATCGGCCCAGGACGGCGCCGGCGAGCGTGTTCGCGATGAGGATGGCGGTGGAGACGGCGAGGATGCCCAGGTCCGGGATGCCGAGGCCGAGGTCGGCGGCGGCCGCTGCGGTGGCGAACGCGATGAGGAGGGCGAGCAGGCCCATGACGACGACCGGGGCGAGGGCGGGGAAGGTGATGGCGAGCGGGGAGCGGACCGGACCCTGGTCGAAGACCCTTCCCCGGTGGAGGCGGGCGCCTTCCCATGCCCCGGCGGCCGCGCACGCGGCGGCGATGAAGGGCTGGGCGAACGTGGCGGTGCCGGTGGCGGAGGGCCAGTACTGCGGCGTCACCCAGGTGGTGAGGTCGTCGCCCAGGGCTGTGACCACGAAGAGGGCGAGCAGGGGCAGGAGCCAGGTGGCCGAGGAGGACCGGATGATGGTGCGCAGCAGCATCTCAGACCTCCTTGCCTACGAGGCGGGCGTAGGCGCTCTCCGCGTGTGCGCGGGGTGGTTCCCCGTGGTCGGCGAGCTCGTGGAACTGGGCGGTCGTGCCCTGGAAGCGGACGGTTCCCTCGTCCAGGACGACGACTTGGCTGTAGAGGTCGAAGAGGTCTTCGGTCTGGTGGGTGGAGACCAGGACCTGGACGTCCCCGGTGAGTTCCTCGACGAGTCGGCGGAACACGGACCTCTGCTGCGGGTCGAGGCCGGCGGTCGGCTCGTCCATGAGGATCAGTTCGCTGCGGTGCGTAAGGGCGCCCGCGATGCCCATGCGGCGGAGCTGGCCCCCGGAGACCTGGTGGCTCTTGCGGTCGGCGAGCTTGCCCAGCAGCACCCGGTCAAGAGCACGCTCGGACGCCTGCCAGGCGTCACCGCGGGACATTCCCTTGAGCCAGCCCGCGTAGGCGACCTGCTCCCGGACGGTGAGGCCGGGCATCGGCGTCACCCGCTGGGGAATCCAGGCGACCTGGCGGCGGAAGGCTGCCCTCTCGCGGCGCTTCGCGGGATCGAGGTCCTTGAAGGACAGTCTGCCCGCATGGGGATGCAGCTGCGATGAGGCCAGCGCCATGAGCGTCGACTTGCCGGCACCGTTGGGTCCCAGGAGGACCGTCGCGGGACTGTCCAGATGAAGGTCGAACCCGTCGAACACGTCGTTCCTCCGGCTGTACCGGAAGGTTACGCCGTCGAATACCAGAGCCATGAGGTTGCGCAATCCGCCGCCTGATCTACGGGCAGCTGGTAGTGGTCCACTGGAGGAGCGTGTGCCGCCTCAAGGGCCCGGTGGAATACGAGCCTTGAGGCGGCGGCACGCGATGTCTATCAGTACTGGGTGTAGACGTTGCCCACCCACAAGTACCGGCCGTACAACCGGCCCGAGAGCCCGACGTAGTACTTCCCTGCGGCCTTGTCGCCCCAGTAGCTGGTCCGAAGCCAACAAAGGTTTGGGCGCCATCGGAGTTGCGCGGTCGTCCCAGCGGCGCAAGACGAGATTTGTGCGGCGCCTGCATGCCCCTCCCTCCCCCCGGCCACGCCAAATGTGAGACTCGAACGTTCAAACGCCGTGGCCGGTTGACCCCGCCCGTTGTAGCGTCGGCTCCGGCCGGATCAAGCCTGCTTGATGTCTCGGAGCGACTGGTCGATTCGTTGGCTGGTCCGCAGGGTGGCGGCGGTTGTCGGCTGTTGCGGCCAGGCGGTGAGGAGGTAGTCCTCGACGGGTTCTTCGCTGACTCCGTCACGGAGGAGGTCGCGTCCTCGGGCGTGCACCCGCATCCGGTACCAGCCGGGGCCTTGGTTGCTGAGGGCGGGCGGTTCGTCTGGGCCCTCGCCCTGGAAGTAGTGCAGGGCGAGATCGACCTCGTCGGCGTGCACGCTGACCTCGACCACCTCCTCCCAGCCCGCGGTGTCGGCGGGTGGCGGGGTGGAGGTGATGAGAGTCTGGACGTTCACGAGTCCCGTGTGGATGCCGGTGAGGATGAACGCCCCGTGGTCCATGGGAGCGGCGAGGGCGTTGGACCAGTCCGCGGACTCGACGCTGTAGACGGAGCCGCCGGTAATGGCGAACATCCCGTCGTTGACGAAGATGACAGCCGGTTCAGTCATGGCCGCAGGCTATGCCAGCGGGCCGAGCGCTGCGGGGCGGTTGAAGGTGCCGGTGATTCCTCCCTGGTAGTCCTGGTCATTCTCGCTGATCATGCAGGCGCCGGCTCCGGTGGTGCCCGTTCGGGTCGGTACCCCCGTGATGGAGCAGCCGGAGAAGGTGCGGCGGGCGCCGCCGGCGGACATGCGCTGGGCGGATGTGGCCAGCGGATACTCGTCGCAGGTCTTGCCGACCGGGCGTGTTTCCCCCGTGGGGCAGGCCCGGGTGATGTGGGAGGCGAGCTGGGCTGCCTTGGCTTTGCTGTAGACCATCGCCGAGGCGTACGCCGCTGACGTTGGGGAGCGGGTCGGCGAGGGGCGGCGAGGGGCGGCGACGGTACGGCGTCGAATCCTACGTATGTCTGCAACTCCTTCAGGCGGAGCAGGCATCGCTCTCATCTGAGAAGGGTGTCGGGGAGCGACCGCCTGGGGCACGACCGGTTTTGTCGGCATGGGCCGCCGTTCGGTGGTTGGGCAGAGGGCTCAGGCCCAGGTGTTTCGGATGGGACGGCACCCTGACGACTGCCGGACAGGCCGTGGCTGACAGAATCCGATCACCGGCTCTCAGCGATGGAGAAATAGCGTGCGCGGCTTCATACGAGGAGTGGCGACGCTCCTTGTCGTGTCTTCCGCAGCGGCGGGTTGCACCAGCGAGAAGGCGGGTGAGAAGGGGCGCGCGATGCTCAGCTCCGCGGATCTCTCGGAGGCCCTGCTGACGGGGGAGCACTCCGGGTTCACCGTCTCGCCCCAGCGGGAGCCCTTGCTGGAAGACGTGGACGTGGTCACGGCGGCCGATCCTGCCTGTCAGCCCCTGGCCGACTTGAGGAGCGTCAAACCCGAGCACGAAGCTACCGGGACCGCCTGGGCGACCCTTGAGCCCAGGAACGGAACCGCCGGCGGGAGCGTCGTGCTCACCAGTTTCGCGACGGGTGAGGCAAAGAGCTGGATGGGCGAGCTGAAAGCAGCTCTCACCACGTGCAAGGATCTCGCGGCTTCCTCCCAACGCGGTTGGTCGGAACGAGGCACCCTCGTGGCGTTGCCATCTGTCGGAGTGGGCGACGAATCCGTCTCCTACTCGATCACCAGCGACCAAGTTCCCGACAGACGGCAGATCATGACGGTCGTACGAACCGGCGGGTCGCTGGCCGTCTATCTCACCCCTCCAGACGAGGATCAGCCCCCGGCCTCCCTCATGGAGCGCCAACACGAAAAGCTGGAGGCGGCCGGCTAGCGGTCCCTGGAAACTGCGGGGCTCGGCGGCGGCAGACCGCTGAGCCTGGCTCGTCCTGGCCGCACACGCGCAGCTCCGTCTCGCCCGCCGCCTCGCACGCGACCTCCGACGTCCCCGGGAACGAGCCGCGGAACCGAACGGGCTCTCCCCCGCCCGGGTCTGCCGGGGGTTCAGGAACCTGCGCGGGAAGACGGGCACGCCAGCCGGTATAGCAGAAACCCGCCCGTCCCGGCCCCGGTCGGCCGTCCGGCTCGAAGAACGGACAGCCGCCACCCGCTACGACGTCGGACGCGTCTTCGCACCGGCGAGCCCTACATTCGGCCCGCCCACCACAAGGTCAGCACGAAACCCAGACGTGCTGGATAGGCCATGCCGGACCGCTCCGTAGCCCGAGCACGGCGGCCTACCCTGCAGCCATGCCGAAGATCAGATTGAGCAACGACACCAAGAAGACCCTCGGGATCTGGGTTGAACCATGGGGTGAGGACTACTGGATGAAGCCCGGGGAGAAATTCACGATCGTCACGGACACCCCCAAGGACACCGACCCCGACGAAGCACCATTCGAGGTCCTCTTCCACGACCAAGGCGCCAGCGTGTGGGTGAACACCGGCTACAAGGCGACCGTCTACGACCATTCGGGCAACGAAGTCGACTGCGGGCATCAGCGGCCCATCGAAGTCCTGCGTGCCTGGACCGAAGCCTCCGAGGCTGCCGCGGATCGCCCCGACCTGACGGCGGAGCTTCAGGAGAGGGCCCGTGGCGAGGCGGAGACCATGCGATGGCGCCTCTCAAGAGCCGAAGCCGCCGAGCAGGAGGCGCAGGACGGCTGACAGCCTCGGAAGGACGGACTCCAACGGAGTCTGCCCTGTTCAGTTCAACTCAGTTCAACGGCCGGCGCCTGAGGTTGAATAACCAAGCCAACGGGGCGTCTGAGCGTGGGTGCCGGGCGGAGCGGCCGTCGCGGCGCAGGCCGGTCACCGGCCTGGGGCGCCGCGTCAGGTCGGTGGGTGCAGGGTCAGCAGGGCCGAGCGGTGGGAGACCCATCCCAGGAGGCGGAGCCGTTCCTCGTCGAGGACCGGGAGTCCGTCGCCCTCGCTCGCGGCGAGGAGCGGCAGCGCTTGCTGCAGGGACTGGCCGGCGAGCAGGGCCGGCGGGTGGTCCCGTACCGCCTCGACGGGCGTGTTCTCGGGGAGGCCTTCGTGCAGCGCCCGGGAGAGGGCGAGCGCGCCGACCGAGCCCGTGTAGTGGCCGTGCCGGTCGACGACGGGGAGGCGGCCGGCGTCCGCCTCGATCATCGCCGTGACCGCCTCGCGCAGTCCGGTGCCGGGCGCGAGCGGGGGCGGCGGCGGCCCCATGGCGGTCCGGACCTCGATCGCGGCCGGGCCCGTCAGGTCCAAGTCGACGCCGCGGCGGCGGAGTTTGGCCGTGTAGACAGTGTCCCGGCTGAGCGCGTGGCTGACTCCGGTGGCGACGGCGACGGCGGCCATCAGCGGCAGGATGATGCCGTACTCGCCGGTCAGTTCGTAGATGATGACGACGGCGGTGATCGGTGCGCGGGCCGAACCGGCGAAGACCGCGCCCATCCCGATGACGGCGTAGGTCGTGGCCGAGCCGGTCACTCCGGGGGCGAGGTGGTCCATCGACTGTCCGAAGGCGCTGCCGAGCATGGCGCCGACGAAGAGGCTGGGTGCGAAGACGCCTCCGGAGCCGCCGATCCCGATCGTGACGCTGCACGCGATGATCTTGCCGACGAGCAGCACGAGCAGGAACCCGATCGCGTACCCGCCCACCGCGGCCTTGCCCAGGACGGGGTAGCCGACCCCGTACATCTCGGGCAGTGCGAGCAGGATCGCGCCCAGCACGATGCCGCCGGCTGCCGGGCGGAGCCATTCCGGGCCGTGCCAGACGGAGTCGCAGAGGTCTTCCACCCCGTACAGCACCTTGGTGAAGAGCACCCCGACGACCCCGGCCAACGCGCCGAGCAGTACGTACAGGGCGTACGCGGCCAGGTGGCCGGCGCCCACCGGCGCCAGGTCCAGGAACCGTTCGTCGCCGAGGACCACGCGTCCGATCACGCTGGCGGTGACCGAGGAGACCGCCACCAGGCCGAAGGCGCGGGCCGTGAAATCGCGCAGGATCAGTTCCATCGAGAAGAAGACGCCGGCCAGGGGCGCGTTGAAGGTGGCGGCGATGCCGCCGGCCGCGCCGCAGGCGACGAGCAGCCGCATCCGTTCCTCGCGCACGCGCAGGAGGGCTCCGGCGGTGGAGCCGAGGGCGGCCCCGATCTGGACGATGGGCCCTTCGCGGCCGACGGAACCGCCGCCGCCGATGCACAGCGCGGAGGCGAGGGATTTCACCACCGCGACCCGGGGCGGGATCCGGCCACCCTTGCGGGCGACCGCGTACATCACCTCGGGGACTCCGTGGCCGCGCGCCTCCTTGGCGTAGCGGTAGACGAGCGGTCCGTAGAGCGCGCCCGCGACCACGGGCGCGAGCAGCACGAAGTACGGTCCGAGCCAGGGCACGTACGGGTTGTCGGCATGGCCGGCGGAGGAGTAGTCGTCGTGGCCGGACAGCGCCCGGGTGAAGACCTCGATCAGCCAGCGGAAGCCCACCGCGCCGAATCCCGACCCGGCGCCCACGAGTACGGCGGGCAGCAGCATCGCGGCCTGGGTGCGGTCCAGCGCGTCCCGTGCCCCGTCCGCCGAGAACGGACCCATCGCCACTCCTCAGGAACCGATCCACTGCCGATCGCGCGCCCCGGCCCCTGACCACGATCCCCCGGACCCCCATCCAACGGGCCGCCTCCCGCCTCGGCCCGGAGGCGGGCCGGAGGTACACCCGCCCGGCGTAGGGCCCCCGTCACCGGTCCGTCGAGGGCCCGTCCGGGACGGTGTGCCGCCTGGCCGAAGGGCGACCCCCGTCCGTGCCCGGTCCCGTACAGTCCGTGCTGCCGCCGGCCCCGCGCGGGCGGAATCCGCCGCAACCGGCGGAACGCAGGGGGTGCCCGAGCGGAACCCGGCCCAGCCGGCGAACGGACGAACAGGGGAACACCGATGGCCATCGAAGCCGGTCCCGTGGGCCGCCTCAGTCCCCCGGTCCCCGAGCTGGACCCCTCCGTCGTGGAGCGGTGGAGCGCGGGGGGAGGCCAGCTCGTCGAGCTGCTGGCCGAGGTGTGCGGACGGCTCGGCGGGGTCGGTGCGTTCCGGCTCGGCGACGGCCCCGGGGGCGGGGCGGCCAGCGGGCCAGCCGCCCGGCCGACCGTGCTGGTCACCGATCCCGGGGCGATCCAGCACGTGCTGGCCCTGCATCCGCAGCGCTACGTCAAACGCTCGCACCGCGCCCGGCTGCTGGTCGGCGAGGGCGTGCTCTCCGCGACCGGCGAGGCGTGGAAGCGGCAACGGCGGCTGCTGCAGTCCCAGTTCACGGGGACCGGGATGCGCCGCTACGAGCAGCGGATCGCCGAGGCGGCGCGGATCACCGCCGGGCGCTGGGCCGCGTACGCCCGTACCGGGGAGGTCTTCGACGTCGGGGAGGAGATGCGGCGCTTCGCCCTCGACACCATCTGGCGCTCCCTGACCGGCCACCCGCTGGACGCGGACACCGAGCGCGAACTGGGCTCCGTCGCGGCCGTGGTGGCGGCGCTGCCGACGCTGCCCGCGGATTCCGCCGACGCCGGGGAGGCGGTGGCCGCCGATCTGGCCAGGATCGACGCCGTGGCCCACCACGCCATCGCCGCCGCCCGCCGGGGCTCCGCGGGTCCCGACGGGCCGGGGCTGCTCCACCTGCTGGTGGAGGCCTCGGCCGAGCGGCCCGAGTACACCGACCGGCTGATCCGCGACGAGCTGGTCACGCTGCTGGTCGCCGGGCACGAGACCACGGCCACCACGCTGACCTGGCTGTACCTGCTCCTCGACCGCCGTCCCGAGGCCCGCGAGTGGGCCCTCGCGGCGGGCGGCGAGGGTTCGGCGGAGCGCCGGGAGGCGATCCAGGCCCTGGTCAACGAGACGTTGCGGCTGTACCCGTCCGCCTGGATCCTGCCCCGGCACGCCGTCGAGGACGACGTCCTGGCGGGCTACGCCATCGAGGCGGGCACCGACGTGCTCGTCTGCCCGTACCTCGCGCACCGCGACCCCGCGCTGTGGCCCGATCCCGGGCGCTTCGACCCGCTGCGCTTCACCGCACCGGGCGGCCGGCCGTCCGCCACGGGCGGGTACGTGCCCTTCGGCATCGGCCCCCGCGCCTGCCTCGGGCTGCAGTTCGCGCTGCGCGAGTCGACGGTGCTGCTGGAGCAGCTGCTGCCGGCCCATGTGCCGGCCTTCCGGTCCGTCCCGGACAAGGCCGCCTACAGCATCACGGTGCGTCCGGACGGTCCGACGCCGGCCACGCTCGCTGCTCGCACGCTCGCGGCTCGCCCGCTCACAGCTCACCCAGACCCAGGGCGGTGAGGAATCCCGCCACGGTCACCAGACCGGTGGCGAGGTGGGCGTTCTCCTGGGCCTCCGGGAGCATGGTGTCGGCGATCATCGCGAGGATCGCGCCGGCCGCGAAGGCGGTGACCGCCGCGAGGGTCTCCGGCGCGGCGTCACCGAGCAGGGCGTTGCCGAGCAGCGCGGCCGCACCGCTGAGCAGGGCGATCCCGCCCCAGAGCCCGAAGACGTACCGGCGTCCGCGGCCCGCGGTGCGCATGCCGGCGGCGCTGGCCATGCCTTCGGGGACATTGCTGATGAACACGGCGCCGATCGTGGCCAGTCCGACGGATCCGCCGTCGAGCAGGCTCGCGCCGATCACCACGGACTCGGGGACCCCGTCGAGCACGGCTCCCATCGCGATGGCGCTGCCCGAGCCGGGCTGCTGGTCCTCCGAGGGCTGGTGGCCGCCCGAGCGTTTGCGGTGCCGGCCGCCGCGCCGGGCCAGCAGGGCGTTGCCCGAGCTGTACACGGCCGCGCCCGCGGCCGTACCGAGCGCGGTGGGGAGCATGCCGCCCGTGTCGTGGGCCTCGGCGATCAGATCGTAGGAGACCGCCGCGATCAGCACGCCCGAGCCGAACGCCATGATCAGGGCGATGAGCCTTCGCGGTACCGCGAAGAAGGTGCCGATGGCCGCGCCGGCCAGCAGGGCGCTGCCGGCGAGGAGCCCCCAGGCGCCGGCCACGAGTGCGTCGTACAAGCTGCGCTTCCTTCCCCTGACTCCTCGAATCGGCGATCCAGGACGCCCTCATTGTTCCCTTTGCGGCACTCCGCCCCGGCGGGACGGGCCGGTCGTGACCGGGATCACCGTCGACGGGCCCGTTCTCGCACGGGCTGATCACGGGTCGGGATACGGCCGGAAGATGAGGGTGGCAGGGCTTTTCGATCACCGATCGGCGGGATGGGAGGCCCTGGAGCGCCACCGCGCGCCGACCAGGGCACCCGCGATGAGCAGCAGGCCCGCGCCGGTGCCGGCCAGGCCCGCGCGGAGCCCCTCGGGGACGTACGAGCACTGCAGCCGGTCGGCGCCGCCGGACCCCAGGGGGACGCCGAGCAGGCCCTGGTACGGGACCGGGGCGCGGGCCGGTCCCGCGTCGACCGAGCAACTCCAGCCGGGGGACGCCGTGGTGGCGAGCACCGCGGTGCCCGTCGAGCCCTTGGGGAGCCGGGCGTCGACGGTGTGTCCGCCGGCCGAGACGTGGGTGGCTCCGTCGGCCTTCAGCCGGGCCACGGCGGCGTCGAAGGCGGCCTGGTCCAGGCAGCCGAGCGCCTCGGGCGGCAGGACCTGGCCGCCCTTCGGGGTGCGCACGGAGAAGGTGAAACGGCCGTCGGCCGCCACCGTGCCCAGTTCCGTGACCGGAGCACTGACCGCGGGCGGCCTGCCGGCGAAGTCCTGGAGCCGGCCGGTGCCTTCGGCCCGGACGGTCGCGTACAGGTCGGGTGCGTGGAGGAAGGCGCGGGCCCCCGGGGCGCACTGCCCCGTGAACGCGGTCCAGCTCTCCGGGCCCTTGCCCTCGGCCCTGGTCAGGGCGAAGCCCGGCCCGGCCGCCGGTGCGGGTGCGGCCGGCCCGCCGGTGCGGGCGAGCGCGGGCACGGTGTAGATCCTGGCGCCGAGGGCGGCCTGGCGGCGGCCCCATACGGAGTCCTCGGGAGCCCCGTAGGACTGGTCGCTGCCTGGTGTGCGGAGGGTGACCAGGGGCGGTGCGGGCAGGGTGCGGACGGTGACGCCGCTCTCGCCGACCGGTTCGAGGACGGTGCCGATGCCGAGCAGGGCCCGCAGCACCGGGTCGCCCGCGGGCCACAGGTGGCGGCCGCCCATGCCCTGGCCGAGGCCGAGGCCGCGCAGTCCGCGCGCCGTCTGCACGCTCACGTAGCTGCTGTAGTAGGCGCCGCCCTGGCCGCCGACCAGCATCGCGTCGTTGTTGGTGACGAAGAGGCCCGATCCGGCGTCGGCCCGGGTGGCGGGCCAGTTCTTGTGCGCGTCCAGGGCCTGGTGCGCGCCCTTGCCCCGCTCGGTCATGGTCTGGGCGCGGACGGGGCCGCGCCGGCGGGGGTCGTCGGCGACGGAGTTGCCGTAGACGGAGTACGTGGTGCCGGCGAAGACCGATAGGGCCAGCAGCAGCATGACGCCGGTGCGGGCGGGGCGGCGCAGCCCGCGCGCGTAGAGGAGCAGCAGGACGGTGGTGACGGCCCCACCGATCAGGACGCCGGTGAGGGCTTGCCCGTTGACCGGCGGGAGGTCGTAGGTGGCCGCGACGAGCAGGGCCAGCAGGCCGGCGCCGCCGAGCAGGGCCCGGGGCCGGGGCATGTGGGCCAGGCAGATCCAGGCGGCCATCGCCAGCATGCCGCTGAGTACGAAGGACTCGCGGAAGGGGGCGCCGTGCGGGAGGGCCCCGCCCTGCCAGAGTTCCGCGGTGGGGGTGAGGACGAAGGAGACGCCGGTCAGCAGTATGAGCGAGAACCAGGCGAGGCGTTCGCGGCCGCGCACCTTCGACTGGAAGGGCAGGGTCAGGACGAGGAGGAGGACGAGCACCCCGGCGTAGACGTTCGGCGACGCCACGCGGACGGGGTGGGTGCCCGGTATGAGCATCGAGAGGAAGGTCAGCGGGTCGGTGTTCACGCCGACCACGTACAGCTCGGTGGGCTGGGCCCGCCGGTTGGCGAAGGCGCACACCAGGATGGCGGGGGCGGCGAGGAGCAGCCCGGTGCCGGTCATGGTGGCGGCCCGCCACAGCGCCCGGCCGCGGGTGCGCAGGCCGGTGTCGGCGAGCAGGAGCCGTACGGAGAACACGAGCGCGGTGGCCGCGGTGGCCATGGCGGCGGTGTAGAAGTTGGCGAACCAGCACAGGGCGACGAGGAGGCTGCCCAGGATCCAGCGGCGGCCGGTCAGACACCAGTCGGCGGCCATCCCGAGCATCGGTATCGCGACCAGGCCCCAGGTCCACATCGGCACGACGGTGCCCTCGGTGACTCCCCAGCCGCAGACGGCGTAGCCGACGGAGAGCAGGGCGCGCAGCCAGGGCGAGCCGGGGCGCAGGCGTCCCAGGTACACGGTCATCAGCGCGGCGGCGAGGCCCATGCTGCAGAGGCTGACGAGGTACACCGAGAGGTCCGCCTGCTGGCGGGGCAGGAGTCCGGTGAGCAGGGAGAACGGATTGGTGAGATAGGTGAAGAAGTCACCGAGGAATCCGACACCGTAGCCGCTCTGCCAGTTGAAGAGCAGATCTCCCTGGGCATTGCCGTGCTGGAGGTCCCAGAGGCGGGTGTGGAACGGAACGTATTGGTGGCGCAGGTCGTTGGTGGCGCGCGAGACGGACCCGAAAGGGTAGACGCCGCGCGCGGCGAGACCGGAACTGTAAGCCGCCATGGATATGAGCGCGGCCACGAGAGCGGAAAGGAATTCAATATTCCGTTTGACCCCGCCCACCTGGGGCGCGACCCCTCTGCGGCCTCGCGTGGAGAGGGGTTTTCCGGCTGGCTGGAGTGAAGTGGCGGTCATGTGTGGCAATTCCCCGTGCGTGGCCGATCGGCCGCGGGCAGGCCACCGATTCCCGCAGCCTATGCACACCGCCGAAAAATTCAGGCACACGGCGCAACGAATATGATCGCAATCACGAGATTGTCCGGTCCGTGCAGCATAAAAAATGGACAATCGGCCATTTTTTTGTGCGGCCCGGCCTCGCGGAGTCGTCGGGCGGGGGCGTCGGGGGGCTCGGGCGGGGTCCTCGGGGGGCCTCGGGGGGAGCCTCGGGGAGCGCCCGGCCCGAGTGCCGGAACCACCGGATCCCGTAGGCTCGGCGGATGGCAAAGTACTTCGACGTACACCCCGAAAACCCCCAGCCCCGCGCGATCGGCAGCATCGCCGACGGCATCCGCGCCGGAGGGCTCGTCGCCTACCCGACGGACTCCTGCTACGCGCTGGGCGCCCAGCTGGGCAACCGTGACGGCGTGGACCGGATCCGGTCCATCCGACAGCTCGACGACCGCCACCACTTCACCCTGGTGTGCGAGAACTTCGCGCAGCTCGGCCAGTTCGTCATCATCGACAACGACGTCTTCCGCGCGATCAAGGCGTCCACCCCCGGCAGTTACACCTTCATCCTCCCGGCGACGAAGGAGGTCCCGCGCCAGCTCCAGCACCCGAAGAAGAAGACGGTGGGCGTGCGCATCCCCGACCACGTCGTGGTCCAGGCGCTGCTGGCCGAGCTCGGCGAGCCGCTGCTGTCGAGCACGCTGCTCCTGCCCGACGAGGCGGAGCCGATGACGCAGGGCTGGGAGATCAAGGACCGGCTCGACCACGTCGTGGACATGGTGGTCGACTCGGGCGAATGCGGGACGATGCCGACGACGGTCATCGACTTCTCCAGCGGCGAGGCCGAGATCGTCCGGCGGGGCGCGGGGGACACCGCCCGCTTCGAGTAGCGGCGGCCGCTGCGCGTCAGGTGGGCGGGTGCAGGACGGCCTTGAGGCCGTAGTCGAGCTCGGAGCCGTCCACGAGGAGCGCTTCCACCGTTCGGGTGACGGGGTCGATGTCCGCCACCATCCCGTCACCCGAGTAGCGGGGATAGCCGGAGGCGCCGTTCTGGCCCGTCGGCGTGACGACGGCCGAGCGTACGGCGTCGGCGGCGGATCCCTCCACGACGTGCTCGGGCACCAGCAGGATCTCGAAGGTCTGCGGTTCGGTACTCATCCCCCGACGCTAACCGGCTCCCGCGCATCATGCCGTCCGGCGCGGGCGGGCGGGCGGGGCTAGGCCGTTTCCTTCCCGGGTGGCGACGGGTGGCGCAGCAGTCCGCGCGCCCACCGTTCGTTCAGGCCCGCGAGGAAGCCGATGGCTCCCCAGAAGAACCAGGTCCTGGCCAGGGCCCCGGGCCCGTCGCCGGAGAGCGGGCCGGGGCCGCACAGTTCGGCCGGGTCGGCCGGCGGGGTGAGGGCGGTGAGGATCCCGCCGGCGACGAGGAGGTAGAGCGCGGTGGCCAGGAACCACCCCACCACCACCCGGTACCAGCCCTCTTGGCGCAGTGCCCGGCACAGCTGGACCGGATCCGCGTCCGGGCCGGCCCCGCCCGGACTGTCGCGGATGAGCTGCCGGGGATCGCGCAGCCGGACGATCACGCTGAAGACCGCGCCCATCGCGCCGCCCGCGAAGCACACCAGGGCCCCCGCCAGGGCCAGTCGCGACTCGCAGCCGAGCTCCACTCCGAAGATCCTGGGCACCCACGCGCCCAGCGCGAAGACCACGACCAGGATCACCGGGCTGACCACGATCCCGCACGTCAGGCCGGTGTTCAGGCCGCGCGCCCCCGCGGTGGCCGTATCGGCGTCCAGCCGCGTTCCGGCCAGCGCGACCGCCGTCTCCAGCCGGGCCACGTCGGCCCCCTGGGCAACGGCGCGCAGGGCCCGCAACAGGTCCTCGGTGACCGCCGCCCTCGTGCGCCGTTCGAAGGCCCGCTGTGCGGCCGTGTGCAGGCGGTCGAGGCGGAGCATCAGCTCCGGTTCGGCACACCACAGTTCCCGCAGCCGTTCCGGATCGATGCCGGGCACTTCTTCGAGTGCCCGTATCTCCCCGTCGGCCGCGCCGTCGAACCACTCGCGCGCATCGCGCAGCATCGGCTCCCCCTCTTCGCACAGCAGTTGTATCCGCCTTCGCCGCGCGAGGATAGCCGCCGGCCCGGCGGATCACCGCCGTCAGTCCGCGGAGCGGGCCTTCCGCGCGGACACCCTGCCCGGCGGCTCGCCGCCCCCGAACGCGCGGAAGAGCGCGTGGAGCAGGACCGCGGCGAGCGTGCCCGCCACCACCCCGCTGCCGAGGACCGTCCGGGCCCAGGTGGGGAACCCCTGGTAGAGGTCGGGGGCCACCACCGGCAGCAGTCCGGCGGTGAGGGCCAGCGCGATCACGGTGGAACCGCCGCCGGCGCCGGGCGCGGTCCGCCCGAGCATGTCGACGCCCATCACCGCGATGATCCCGTAGATCACCAGGGCGGATCCGCCGACGACGGGCGCGGGGATCGCGGCGAGCAGCCGGGAGACGGGTGCCAGCAGGCCGACGGCGATGAGCAGTACTCCCGCCCCGGCGGTCACGAAGCGGCTGCGGACCCCGGTGAGCCGCCCGATGCCGATGTTCTCGGCGCTCGTGACCATCAGCGAGGTGCCGAACAGCCCGCCGAACACCGAGATCAGGGCGTCGGCCCTGGCCACCCGGGGCACATCGCGGCCGGGGTCGCTCTCGCGGCCCACCGTCTCGCTGTTGAGCACGGTCTGCCCGGTGATCTCCGCGAGGGTGGTGAGGCTGAAGACGAGGAGGGGCAGCGCGGCGAGCACGTCGAAGTGCGGTGCGCCGTACGGGAGGAGGTGCGGCAGGGTCAGGCCCCCGCCGGCTCCGCCCACGGGCTCGAAGTGGCCGAGGCCGGTCGTGAGCGCGATGAGGGTGCCCGCGCCCATGCCGAGGAGCACGGCGGTCTGCCGCCAGATCCCGCGCAGCACCATGAGGAAGAGCACGGTGGCGGCGATGGTCGCGCCGGCCAGCACCACGGCCGACGGCGCGGCGTACCCGGGGCTCCCGGGGCGGCCGGTGACCAGCTGGGCGGCGACCCGGATCATGGCGATCCCGATGAGCAGCACGGTGATGCCCATGACCACGGGCGGGAAGAGCCGTACGACCTTCGCGTAGAAGGGCAGTACGGCGAGGAGCAGCGCCGCGGCCAGGAGCACGGAGCCGGTCGCGGTCGCGGGGCCGTGGTCCTTGGCTATCTGGAGGAAGAGGGCGGTGGCCGCCCCGCCGGGGAGCATGACGAAGGGCAGCCGGGCCCCGAACCGCCAGATCCCGAGGGACTGGAGCAGGGTGCCGGCGCCGCAGAGCACGAGGGTGGCGCTGAGCAGGGAGGCGGTGGCGGCTGCGGTGAGGCCGAGGGCCTGGCCGGTCAGGAACGTGGTGGAGACGGGCGCGGCCACCATGGCCAGGACGTGCTGTGCGGACAGCGGGGCCAGCCGGCGCAGCGGCAGCCGCTCGTCCACGGGACTGACGGGACCGGCCGGGCTCTGCGGTGCGCGCTTCGCGGAGGCGGCGCTCACCGGGCGGCCTCTCTGTCCAGCCAGGGCAGCTCTTCGGCGGTGTACCGGTAGGCGCGGAAGACCGCGTTGGGTTCGGACGGGAACAGGCCTCGGACCTCGGACTCCTGGTAGGGGCCGAAGTGGGGGACGACGTACTCCCAGCAGAGGTAGCCCTCGGGGGTCACCTCGAAGAGGCGGCCGGACGGGGAGTCGGTGACGAGGGTGTTGCCTCCGGCGAGGCGCTGGGCGCTGCCCATGAACGGGGCGAAGAAGGCCTCGCGGGCGGGGTCGTGGTACTCCCAGACGACCTTGCCGGAGGAGCGCTCGATCTCGATGACGCGGGAGTAGGGGACGTCCGATCCGGGCCGGAAGACGCCGTTGTCGAACACCAGCACCCTGCCGTCGGCGAGTTCGGTGGGGGCGTGCTGCTGCGAGACGGTTCCGGGCTCGGTGCGCCAGAGGATCTCGCCGGTCGCCCGGCTGATGACGACCACGGCCGAGACGCTGCGCAGGCTGGCCAGGACGTTCCCGTCGGCGAGCGGTACGACGCTGTTGATGAGCGGCCAGTGCTCGCGGGCGTAGTCGGGGTGCAGGGCGTAGTCGGCGCGGTCGAGGTGTTCGGCCGCGCTCCACGACCAGCGTACGGAGCCGTCGGCGTCGACCTCGGTGATGGTGTCGGCCCACACCGTGCCGTCGGCCGCCTCCGAGCCGGGCACTCCGCCGAGCACGCCCGCCGCGTCGGCACCGCGCAGCGGTTCGAGCGCGGTGTAGAGGACGCGGCCGCCGCCGAGGTGGTGGGCGCCGTGGTGCTGGAGCGGATCGCGGTGTTCGCGCAGGACGGTGCCGTCCGGGGCGGCTTCGAGCATCACGCCGCCGCGGTACTTGTGCCACATCGGGAAGAGGGCCTCCTCGCCGGGGAGCACGCCGCTGTAGGCCAGGTTCCCGTTGGCGAGGATCCGGGCGTGCCGGCCGGGGCGGTAGGGCAGCCGCCACTCGTGGACCACCTCGCCGTGGATGTCGATCAGGTAGACCTCGCCGGTGCCGGTGAGCGGGGCGTAGAGGGTGTACCCGCCTTCCGAGGCGGTGGGGTCGAGGGCGATGAGACCGGTGCCGCGGCGGCGGCGGAAGTTCTGGTCGACCGGGGGCATGCGGATGTCCTCCTGCGGGATGGGGCGGGGGGCGAGGCCGGGCGGGCCATGAGGTGGCGGCGGTCGTCGCCGGATCGTGAAACTTTCTTTGATGCGAGCAATCTCCTTTGAAGTTAGCCGCGCATTGTTGCGGCACTGTGAAGGGCGTGCGAAGCCCGCGGCGGGGTGCGGGAAGATGATCGTCAGAGGCGGAGAACGACGAGCGGGGTGCGGGGTGGGCGGCCAGGTGGAAGACGAGACGTCCGAGCGGAGGATCGGTGCGGGCATCCGCAGACGGCGCAGGGCTCTGGACCTCACCCTCGCCGAGGTGGCCGCGCGCAGCGGGCTGTCCTCGCCCTTCCTGAGCCAGATCGAGAACGACCGGGCCCGCCCCAGCATGCGTTCGCTCCAGCGGGTGGCCGACGCCCTGGACACCACGGCCGTGCAGCTGCTGGCCGCCGGGGAGACCCCGCGCCGGGTGGACATCGTGCGGGCCGACGCCGATCCCGGGCTCGCATCCGGGCCGGGTTCCGGGCCGGGTTCCGGGCCGGGTTCCGGGCCGGGTTCCGGGCCGGATCCGACGGCCCGGGTCCGTCCGCTCGTACGCGGGCAGCACCAGATGCACGCGCTGGAGTTCACCGGGGACCACGACGCCGAGCGCGCGTTCCGGCACCGCAACGACGAGTTGATGTACGTGGCCGACGGCGCCGCCGAGGTCGAGGCCGACGGGCGGACCCACCGACTCGGCCGCGGCGACACGCTGTACCTCACCGGCGGGGTGGAGCACCGGTGGCGGGCGCTGGAGGCCGGCACGCGGGTGCTGCTCGTCGCCGTCGCCGACCACGTCGAGGCCGTCGTGGACCCCCTCGGCTGACGGGTGCTCCGCGCGTGCGGGACCCCTGCGCGTCAACTCGTACGGGCCACCTCCGCGTCAGCCCGTGCGGGCGCCCTCCGCATCAGCTCGTACGGGCCCCTCCGCGTCAGCTCGTACGGGCCCCTCCGCGTCAGCTCGTACGGGCCCCTGCGCATCAGCCCGTATGGCCCCCTCCGCGTCAGCCCGTGCGGGCCCCCTCTGCGTCAGCCCGTGCGGCGCTCTGCGCATCAGCCCGTGCGGCCCCCTCCGCGTCAGCCCGTGCGGGCCGCTCCGCGTCAGCCCGTGCGGGCCTTGCGCAGGGACTGGTGGACGGACCAGGCCACCGAGACCAGGGGCACCGCCACCACCGCCCCCACGATCCCGGCGGCGATGGCTCCCGCGACCACCGACAGGGCCACCACCATCGGGTGCAGGCGCACCGCCCAGCTCATCACGAGCGGATGCAGCAGGTGCCCTTCGATCTGGCCGATGACCACGATGAGCGCGACCACCAGGGCGGCCACGAGCGGCCCCTTGGTGGCGAGGGCGACGACGGCGGCGACGCCGAGGGCCACCGGGGAGCCGATGAGCGGGACGAACGCGGCCACGAACTCCAGCAGGGCGAGCGGCACGGCCAGCGGGACGCCGAGGAGGTAGAGCGCGATGCCCACGAGGACGGCGTTGGTCGCGGCCACGAGGACGATGCCGTGGGTGTAGCCCGTGAAGGTCCGCCAGGCGGCGCGGCCGGCGTCGGCCACCCGCCCCCGTACCCCTTCGGGCAGTTGTCCGCAGAACCAGTTCCACTGCCGGTCGCCCGAGTGGATGAAGAAGATGGAGCAGAACAACCCCAGGGCCGCCACGGTGAGCACCGACACGACCCGTCCCGCCCCGCTCAGGGCCGTGCTCAGCACGGTGGATCGGTGGCTGGAGAGGTAGGTGCCGATCTTCGACTGGACGTCGCTCAGGGCGTGCGAGTCCAGGTGGAACGGCGGGCCCTGGAGCCAGCTCTGGATGCGGGCCAGCCCGACCCGGAACTCGCGCACCAGCGCGGGCCATTCCCCCGCGACGGCCTCGCCGACCAGGGCGAGGGCGCCGGACACCAGGACCAGACTGACGATCAGCGTGCAGGCCACGGCGAGCCCGCGCGGCATCACCCGGGCCAGCAGCGCGGCCGGCGGGCGCAGCATCGCCGCCGCGACCAGACCGAGGAAGAGGGCCAGCGCGATCTCGTGGAACCGGCCCAGGACGGCGAAGACCGCGTACGCCGCCGCGCCGACGACCAGCAGCCGCCAGGCGTACCCGGCCGCCGTCCGCAGGGCCGGGGCCACCGGGGTCGCGGCGGCGGCCGCCCGTGCGGCCGGGGCCGCCGCTAGCTCAGGGGTACGGGCCCGGCCGGTCCCTCCTTCGCCGCGGGGGCGGCCGCCGGGAGGGAGCCGCCGGGCGGGCCGCGTCACGAGTCGCCTGGTCATGTGCGGCCGCACCTCCGGGGTGTGTTGGTCCCCTCGGGCTATCACCCCGGCGGCGGCCGCCCCGTGTGCCGCGCAGCGCGTTCGCCCGAAGGCCTCATCCGCGCTGGGCCGAAGGAGCAGGCACGGGCGTTGCCCCTCCATCGGGGAGTTCGCTGGTCACAGGGGGTTTCCCGGTCCGGTCCGCGGACGGGCGACGGGAAACCCGTCGACCCCGGTGCCCGCCGGGGACAGGCTCGAAGTGTCAGCACGGAGCAAGACCCGAGGGGACACCATGCGCAAGATGATCCGCGGCGCCGCCGCGTTCGCCACCGCCGCGGCCGCCGTCGTCGCACTGAGCGGAGCCGCCGGAGCCGCCGGAGCGGCCGGCGCCCAGCCGGCCGACACGTGGGCCGGATGTCCGGACGGGGCGGTCTGCATCTACCCGCAGAACCAGAACCCCGCCGTCAGTCCGAGCCACGTCTTCTACAGCTACGGGGCCCACAACCTGACCAACCAGTACGGCAACCACTGGGTCCTCAACAACCAGTACGGCGGCGCCACCGCACGCCTGTGCCGCGGTTCCAACGGGGTCAACTGCGGCAACCCCATCGCCCAGGGCACCGGCGTCTACGCCGACCTCGGGCCGATCAACTCGATCACCCTCAACCGCTAGCGGTTCACGGGCCGGTACGCCCGTTCGCCACCCGCAAAGACGTTCCGGAGTCCGGCCCGCGGCCGGGCTCCGGAACGCCGCCGTTTCACGCCACACCGCACGAATGGCCGGTCGGCCCTCCGACCCCCGCGCTAGCCTGGGCACCTGCCTCTCACAACCTGGGCGCACATTGCCATGGGGGACGTCTTGGGGGATCCGGACCGCGCGAGCGGGACCGCGGCGGCCTTTCCCGCCCAATTGCGAAGGCTGCGCGTGCAGCGCGGCCTGTCGCTGGGCGACCTGGCCCGCCGGACGCACTACAGCAAGGGCTATCTCAGCAAGATCGAGACCGGTGCGAAGCCGGTCACCCTCGATGTCGCCCGCAGCTGCGACCGGGCCCTCGGGGCCGAGGGCGAACTGCTGCGGCTGGTACCGGAGAACGAGGGGTCAGGGCCGCCCCCGGCCGGATCCCGCGCCGGGCCGGCCGGCCGGCCCGGTCCTCCTGACACTTCCGGTCCTCCCGGTCCTCCCGGTCCTCCTGGCTCTCCCGGTGCTCCCGCCGCTCCCGGCCCGCCCCGCCAGCGTGCCCCGCAGTCGGACGGCGCCTGCCCCTACCGCGGTCTGTCGGCCTTCACCCCCCAGGACGCCCAGTGGTTCTTCGGCCGCGAGCGTGCCACGGCCCTCCTCGTCGAGCGGGTCCACGACCGGCTCGGGCACGGCCCGTTGCTCCTCGTCGCCCGCTCGGGCGCGGGCAAGTCCTCCCTGCTCAGCGCGGGGCTGGTACCGGCGCTGCGGCGCGGTCGCTTCCCGGTGGCGGGGGCCGACGGCTGGCCGGTCGTCAGGTTCACCCCCACCGCGCATCCGCTACGGGAACTGCTCGAAGCCACCGTCAAGGCGGTGGGCGGCGATCTCGACGTCACCCCGGGGCAGTTGAGCGCCCACCCGGAACTGCTGCTCGAATCCGTCCACCGGCTGACGCACGGCGCCGGCTCCCTCCCCGGTCCGGACGGGCAGCAGCTCCCGACCGTGCGGCCGGTGTTGCTGGTCGACCAGTTCGAGGAGCTGTTCACCCTCTGCTCCGACGAGGAGGAGCGCCGCTCCTTCGTACGGGTGCTCCTTGCCCTGTCCGCTTCCCCGGCCTCTCCCACCCACGCCGAGGCCGACGCCGACGCCGGTGCCGGTTCCCGTGCCGGTGCCGGTGCCGGGTACGAACCCGCCGTCGTCGTGCTCGGTGTGCGGGCGGACTTCTCCGGTGAGTGCCTGGACCTGCCGGAGCTGGCCGCCGTGTTCAGCGACGGGCTGTTCGTCCTGCCCCCGATGTCCGTGGCGGAGCTGCGGGAGTCGATCACGCGCCCGGCGGAGCTCGCGGGGCTCGTACTGGAGCCGGGGCTGGTCCCGCTGCTGCTGCGGGACGCGGGCGTACGGGACCCCGGTGCGGGTGACCCCGCGGCACGCACCGGCGGCGGTACGGAAGCCTGGCCCGGGGAGGCTCCCTCCAGCGCCCTGCCCCTGATGTCCCACGCGCTGATGGCCACCTGGCAGCGGCGCGAGGGATCCACGCTCACCGTCGCGGGATACGAGTACGCCGGCGGCATCCAGGGCGCCGTCGCGCGCAGCGCCGAGCAGGTGTTCGCCCACCTGTACCCGGCCGAGCAGCGGATGGTCCTGCGGCTCCTCGTCCGGCTGGTGCACATCGCCGACGGAACGGGGCCGACCCGGCGCCGGATGAGCCGCACCGCCCTGCTGGAGGGGCAGGCCGACACAGCACGGGCCGCCGCCGCCCTCGACGCCTTCGTCCGGGCCCGGCTGATCAGCGCGGACAGCGAGAGCGTGGAGATCACCCACGAGGCCCTGCTGCACGCCTGGCCCCGGCTGCGCGGCTGGATCCACGCCGACCGGGCCGGACTGCTGGTCCACCAGCAACTGGCCCAGGCCGCCGACGAATGGGCGCGCGAAGCCCACGACCCTTCCGTGCTGTACCGCGGCAGCCGCCTCGCCACCGCCCGCGCCTGGGCCGACGAGCTGGACGGCCGCAGCCGGCTGGGCACCCGGGAGGCGGCCTTCCTCGACGCGAGCCGGGCCGCGGAGGAGGCCCGCCGCCGTCAGGAGCGGCTCCGGGTCCGGCTGCACCAGCGGATGCTGGCCACGCTCGTCGTCCTGCTCCTGCTGGCGCTGACCGCCGGCGGGGTGGCCTACCAGCAGCGCGCGGGGGCGCTCGGCCAGGAGCGGACCGCCCGGTCCCAGGCGCTGGCCGCCCGGTCCCTGTCGCTGGCGGCCGGACAGCCCGAGGCCTCCATGCTGCTCGCCGAGGAGGCCTACCGGGCCGAAGCGACGCCCGAGGCGCGCGGCGCCCTGCTCAGCACCCAGTCGCAGCCCTTCCTGGCGCGGCTCGGCGGGCACGGCGGGCCGGTCAACGCGGTGGCCTTCGCACCGGACGGCCGGCTCCTGGCGACCGCCGGCTCCGACGGGAAGGTGCTGCTGCGGCGGGTGGCCGACCGGAGCACGGTCGCCGCCTTCACCGCGCCCGGCCGGGTGCGCACGGTCGCCTTCAGCCCCGACGGGCGGACCCTGGCGGCCGGTTCCACCGACGGCCCGGTCCGGCTCTGGTCCGTCGGCGCGGGCGGCCGCCCCGTGTCCGTGCTGCCCGCCAGTACGGCGGGCGCCCGGGCGGTGGCCTTCGCCCCCGACGGGCGCACCCTCGCCATCGCCACCGCCGAGGGGACCATCCAGTTGCGGGACCCGGCCGGGGAACACGGCGAGCGCGCCGTCCTGACCGGGCACACCGCACGGGTCAACACCCTGGCCTACGCCCCGGACGGCCGGAGCCTCGTATCGGCCGGCGCCGACGGGACCGTACGGCTGTGGGACACGCGGCGGGCGGAGCCGGCCGCCGTCCTGGAGGGGCACACCGGGGAAGTGCTGGGCGCGGCCTTCGCCCCGGACGGCCGTACGGTCGCCACCGGCGGGGTCGACCGTACGGTGCGATTGTGGGACGTCGGCGGGCGGCGCGCGGCCGCGACGCTGGCCGGGCACAGCGACGACGTCAACTCCGTGGCCTACACGCCGGACGGGACCACCGTCATCAGCGGGGGCGGCGACGGCACCACCCGGCTGTGGGACGTCCGGGGCGCCCGGCTCACGGCGACGCTCGCCGGGCACACCGACTACGTGCTCGCCGTCTCCGTGGATCCGGCGGGATCGGTGCTCGCCACCGCCGCGTTCGACCAGTCCGTCGTGCTCTGGGACCTGCGGGGGCCGGTGCTGACGGCGCGCCCGTTCACCGAGGTGTGGCACTCCGCGTACAGCCCCGACGGGAAGCTGCTGGCCACGGCCGACGCCGATCACACGGTGCTGGTGTGGGACGTGGCCGGACGGCGGGTTCAGGCCACTTTCGCGGGGCACGCCGAGACGGTGTTCTCGGTGGCCTTCGCCCCCGACGGCCGCACCCTCGCCTCGGCCGGAGCCGACGGCACCGTACGCCTCTGGGACACCGCCGGGCGCGCTCCCCTCGCCACCCTCACCGGGCACACCGGGACCGTGTTCTCGGTGGCCTTCGCCCCCGACGGCCGCACCCTCGCCTCGGCCGGGGCCGACGGCTCCGTGCGGCTGTGGGACACCGCCACGCGCAGTCCGCTCGCCATCCTCACCGGGCACACCGACTTCGCGAACGACGTGGTCTTCAGCCCCGACGGGCGGACCCTGGCCAGCGCCGGGGACGATCTGACCGTACGGCTGTGGGACGTGGCAGGGCGCCGCCCGCTCGCCGCGCTCAGCGGGCACGCGGGAGCGGTACGGGCCGTCGCGTTCGGCGCGGACGGGCGGACCCTGGCGAGCAGCGGCAACGACGGCACCGTACGGCTGTGGGACGCGGAGCAGCGGCGCGTCACCGCGGTGCTGACCGGGCACACCGGATCGGCGCGGGGCATCGCCTTCTCCCCCGACGGGCGGACCCTGGCGAGCAGCGGCAACGACCGTACGGTGCGGCTGTGGGACGTGCCCGGACACCGGCTCCGGGCCGCGCTGTCGGGCCACACGAACGCGGTGTGGGGGGTCGTCTTCTCCCCCGACGGGCGGACCCTGGCCAGCAGCAGCAACGACGGCACCGTACGGCTGTGGAACCCGGATCCCGGCGCCCGGCTGGCGGACATCTGCCGGACGGTGGGCCGCCTCGGACCGCGCGAGCGGCAGGCGCTGGTGCCCGGCCTGCCGCCGCGGGCTCCGCGGCGCTGCTGAGCCGTTCCGGGGTTTCCTCGGGGGTTTCCCGTTGCCCGTTCGGGTGGTGCCGCGCCCGGTCCTCGACGGGACGCGGCGGCGGCCGACAGGCTGGTCGCGGGTGCGGCGCCGACGGCCAAGTGCCGGGCGGACGGCCGCGCTTCACACCACCACCGCGCCCAGTGAATCGAGGTCTCCCATCGTGTCTCCCCTCGTGTCTCCCCTCGTGCTGCGCCGAACAGGTCTCATCGGAACGCTCCTCGCGCTCCTGGCCGTACTCCTCTGCACCCCCGCCGGCCCGGCGGCCGCCGACGGCGGTTGCCGGGTCCTGGCCCCCGGGGCCTCGGCGGCGGCCGAGCGCGCCGTCGCCGCCGCCTGCGAACAGGTGGGAAAGGGGGTCTGGTACACCTGGGGCGGTGGTCACGGCCCGGGGCCCGGTGCCACGTACGGGCAGGTGGACCCCACCGATCCGGCGAGCGAGCACGATCCCGAACGGCTCGGCTTCGACTGCTCGGGGTTCGTCCGCTACGCCTACGCGCAGGCAGCCGGCTCGGACCTGCTGGACGGGGTGGCCAGTGCGCAGTACTACACGCACCGCGCGGCCGGCCGCTTCACGGCCGCCCAGGGGCTCGCGCCGCTGCTCCCCGGCGACCTGCTGGTGTGGGGCACCTCCCGCGACCTGCACCACATCGCCCTCTACCTCGGGGCGGGCAAGATGGCGGAGGCCCGGCAGTCGGGCACCAAACTGATGGTCAGCGAGGTCACCGACGCACGGCTGTCGAACGGCTACTACGGGGCGGTCCGCGTGGACACCGGCCCGGTCACCGGACACGTGTTCCAGACCTGGGGCTCGGGCGTCTGGACGAAGGACCGTCCCTCCACGGCGGCCGCGCGCGTCTACGCCTTCCCCGGGCCGACGACCATCCGCGTCGAATGCCAGAAGCACGCGGAGTCGGTGACCTCGGACGGCTACACCAATGACGTCTGGTCGTATCTTCCGGACTATCAGGCGTGGATGACGAACATTTACGTCCGCGGGGCGGCTTGGCTGGAAAACGTGCCTACCTGTCGTTGATCATCCGTAAGGTCGGAATCGACCCGCAAACCCCCCGCGCCGGCCCGCCCGGCCCATCCGAGGAGCAAAGTGCGCCTGTCCGCGTCCCCGTCGTCCCTGTCGTCCCCGTCGTCCCCGTCCACCCGGCCGCCGCTCCCCCGCTCACGGCGCCTGGCCGTCGGCGCCGCCCTGCTCGCCGTCGTGGCCGGCGGTACGCTGCCCGCCACCGCCGCCCACGCGGCGACCGCGCCGGGCTCGGCCGCCCAGGCCGCCGCCCAGCCGGCCGCGGCGCCGGCCGCCGCGCCCGATCTGGAGGCGCTGACGCAGGCGTTGCGCAATACGACGGCGGCCGGAGCGCCCGGCGCGATGGCCCGCTTCACCGGTCCGGACGGCGTCCGGTCCCGGGTGGAGGGCGTACGGGACCGGAGCACGGGCGCGGCGATGGACACGCGGGCCCGCTTCCGCATCGGCAGCGTCACCAAGACGTTCTCCTCGGTCGTCCTCCTCCAACTGGTCGACGAGGGGCGGATCGAGCTGGACCGGCCGGTCAACGCGTACCTCCCGGGCCTGCTGCCCGACGACCGGATCACGGTGCGCCACCTGCTCACCCACCGGAGCGGTCTCGCGGACTACACGAACGCGATGTTCGAGCACACCGTGCCCGGCTTCGAGGCCGTCCGGAACAAGGTGTTCACCTACAAGGAGCTCGTCGGCCTCTCGCTCGCCGAGCCCAGGACCACCGAGCCCGGGGTCGCGTACAAGTACTCGAACACCAACTTCGTCGTGGTGGGGATGCTGATCGAGAAGGCCACCGGAAAGCCGGTGGCCAAGGAGTACGAGCGGCGCATCATCAAGCCCCTCAAGCTGAAGCACACCTCCTACGTCCACCCGGGCACGGCCATCAAGGGTCTGCACGCCAACGGCTACCTCCACCCGGACGAGGCCGGCGCCCCGCTGGTCGACTCCACCGAACAGACCGTCTCCTGGGCGCAGTCCGCGGGCGCGATGATCTCCAGCGCGGCCGACCTCAGCACCTTCATGTCCTCCCTGCTCGGCGGGAAGCTGCTGCGCCCGGGCACGCTGGACGCCATGCTCACCGTGACCCCGACGGACACCACGAACACCCGGTTCTACGGGCTGGGCCTGCGCCGCTACGACCTCTCGTGCGGTGCGCAGGTCTACGGGCACACGGGCACGGTGCAGGGCTTCTACACCTACGCGTTCACCACCCGGGACGGCAAGCGCTCCCTCTCCGCCATGGCGAACACCTCCAACCGGGGGCAGGCCAACACCGCCCTCGGCGGCACGCTGGAGGCCGCCTTCTGCGGTAAGGCTCCGGCGGCCGGCCCGGCCACGGCCCGCGGTTTCGCGTTCGCCCCGGCCGCGGCCGCGGCGGAGGCGGACCTCCCCGAGAACCGCTGACGGCGATTCCCGGACACCGGGAGGCTCCCGCCCCTTGGCCTGGGGGCGGGAGCCGGGAAAGCTGAACTCCGCATTCCCACACGGGCGTTGTCCGTGTGACCGATGAGGAGGACACGATGCCCGACGCACCGTCCGTGAAGCGTTCCCGCAGGGGGCCGGGCCGACGGGCCCGCAGGATGGCCGCCGTCACGGCGGGGGCCGCGGCGCTGGTCCTCGCCGCCTCGGGGATCGCGTACGCGGCTCCGCCCCCGGCGCTGCCGGCCAACGCGGACGGGCTGGAGCAGACCTTCCAGCCGGCCTACGACTACGACCGCGACGGCTGCTACTCCAGCCCCGCCATCGGTCCGGACGGCACCATCAATGGGGGCCTGAAGATGGGGGGCGACGTCAACGGCCAATGCCGCGACCTCTCCGACCTCAACAACACCAACGGCTACTCCCGCGCGAAGTGCAACAACGGCTGGTGCGCCGTCATGTATGCGCTCTACTTCGAGAAGGACCAGGTCTCGCTCGGCCCTGGCAGCGCGGGGCACCGGCACGACTGGGAGCACGTCGTAGTGTGGATCCAGAACAACCAGGTGGCCTACGTCTCCACTTCGGAGCACGGGAACTTCAAGGTGCACGCCGCCTCGCAGATCCGGTTCGACGGCACCCACCCGAAGATCGTCTACCACAAGGACGGCTGGAGCACGCACTGCTTCCGTGCCGCGAACTCCAACGACGAGCCGCCGGAGAACCACAAGGGGACCTGGCAGTATCCGACGCTGGTCGGCTGGAACGGCTACCCCGCGGGGCTGCGCGACAAGCTGAGCCAGGCCGATTTCGGCAGCGCCCTGCTCGGGATCAAGGACGGCCAGTTCAACGGCCACCTGGCCAAGGCCAAACCGGCCGGGATCCCCTTCGACCCCAACGCGTGACGGCCGTGACGGCCGTGGCTCCCGTGACGGCCACCGGACTCGCGGGCAGGTGGCGAGAGGGGGCCGGATAGGGTCACGGCGGGAACGGCGCCGCCCCGCCACCCCCGCTCCGCCCCTGCCCGGCCGGCGGCCGCCCTGCCCGGAAACCTGCCTCGATGAGTACCGCTGTCCACCCCGCGTCGCCCGCCGGATCCCCGGGTCCTCCCGGATCCACCGGGCCCGCCGCCCCCGAACCGCCCCGCCGCCGGGCGTTCGGCGGCCGGGCCCCGGCCCGGCCCACGGCCGCCGCCGGTGTCACGCTGGCGCTGGTCATGGCCGCGCGCACGCCGCATTCACCCGCCTGCGCCACCGCGGTGGTGGTCGTGCTCCAGACCCCGGTGGCGGCCCGGTTCGTCCCGTTGCTGTTCGGATCGACCGTCCTGATCGTCCTGACCGGGTACGCGGCCTCCCGCGTGCGCCGCACGGCGCCGAGGTACCCCGCGTACTGGTGGTGACCGTACGTCGCCGTGGCGGCGCTTCGAGATGCGCTCCGGGTGTACTGCTGGTTCGCTGAAATCCGCCCGGCGTCCCCCCACAGCGCCCAGGAGTGATCATGAGTGCAGGCGAATCCCACGGCCGGTCCCGGCAGCTGCGCGACAAGGCGCAGGAACTCGACGAGGCCGCCACCCGCTCGACCGACCCCGACGAGAGCCTCCGGCTGCGGGACAAGGCGCGCCGCCTGCGCGAGCAGAGCGAGCAGGAGCGCGTCATCGACGACCCGGGCATGGACCTGCGGTAGAGCCGGCTGGTCCGGCAGGGGTCTGTCCGGACTACGGGGCCACGGCCGCCGCGGGGGCTTCGTCGAGTTCCCACGCGTGGCGCTTGAACTCGCGGACGAAGTCGGCGTGGTCCTCCCACTGGCGGGCGATGCCGCGCAGCACGTCCCAGTGGTGCTCCACCGCCTGGTCGATGACCCGGCGGACCGCCGGCTCGGCCGTCTCCCGCTGCTCGATGAGCCCCTTGGCCACCGAGGCCTCCAGCGCCGCGTTGCGCAGGGCCCGCAGGGCGCGGGAGGTGTCGTCCATCCCGAAGCCGTTCTCGCTGCCCGTCTCCTCGGCGAAGAGCGGGGTCAGCCGCGCCTCGATGAAGGCGGTGATCCGCTCGAAGTGGCGTACGTCCATCGGGGGCTCCATCTCGGGTCGCTGCGCTGTCCGGCGCGAACCGGGCCCGCACCGGCGATCATTATCCCGCAGCCGGGCACCCGCTCCGCTCCGGGGGCGCGGCCACTAATCTGGCCCGCATGGACGAGCGGGACGAGCGGGATGAGCGCGACGGGCTGGACGAGCTGGACGGCGTGGAGGTCATCGCGTTCGCCGATGCCGGGGCCTTCGAGGACTGGCTGGCCGGGCACCACGCCCGGCACGAGGGCGTGTGGGTCAAGCTGGCGAAGAAGGCGTCCGGGATCCCTTCGGTCACCGCGGACGAACTGGTCGACATCGGGCTCTGCTACGGCTGGATCTCCGGGCAGCGCCGGTCCCTGGACGAGCGGCACTACCTTCAGAAGTACGTCCCCCGCCGGCCCCGGAGCCTGTGGTCGCAGGTCAATGTCGACAAGGTGACCGAGCTGACGGCCCTGGGCCGCATGCGCGGACCGGGCCTCGCCGAGGTGCGCAAGGCGCAGGAGGACGGCCGCTGGGCGGGGGCCTACGCCTCCCAGCGGACGGCGGAGGTGCCGCCCGACCTCTCGGCGGCCCTGGCGCAGAACCCGGTGGCCCGGGCGGCCTTCGAAGCCCTGGACCGGACCGGACGCTACCTCGTCGCCCTGCCCCTCCTCCAGGCCCTCACCCCGCAGACCCGGCAGACCCGCCTGGAGCAGGCCGTACGCCTCCTGGCGCGGGGCGCCGCCGGCTGACCCGGGCCGCCGGGGCTACCAGCGGAGCGGCAGGCGGCTCACGCCATGCATCAGGGTGCCCGGCAGCCAGGCCGGCGGGCCGGCCGCCGGGTCCTCGGCCAGGCCGGGGAAGCGTTCGAGCAGGGAGCGGATAGCGATGCGGCCCTCCATGCGCGCCAGCGGAGCGCCGATGCAGAAGTGCAGCCCGTGCCCGAAGGCCAGGTGGCCCTGCGGGGCGCGGCCGATGTCGAAGACCTCGGGGTCCGCGAAGCGGGCGGGGTCGCGGTCGGCGCCTGCCAGGGAGACGAGCACGGTGGCCTCGGCCGGGATGGTGGCGCCGCCCAGTTCCAGGGACTCGCGGGCGTAGCGGTACGTGGTGTGCTGCACGGGGCCGTCGTAGCGGAGCATCTCCTCGACCGCTCCGTCGAGCAGTCCGTCGAAGTCCTCGCGCAGCGCGGCCAGTTGTCCGGGGTGGGCGAGCAGGGCCCGTACGCCGTTGGAGATGAGGTTGACGGTGGTCTCGTGGCCCGCGACCAGGAGCAGGAAGGCCATCCCGATGACCTCGTCGCAGGACAGCGAGTCGCCGTCCTCGTCGCTGGTCCGGATCAGCGCGCTGAGCAGGTCCTCGCCGGGCTCCTTGGCCTTGGCCTCGATGAGCTCCGCGAGGTAGATCCCCAGCTCCTGGTGCGCGGTGCTGTTCGAGGCGCCCGAGGTCGGGGCGACGATCTCGTTGGACCAGTGCCGGAAGCGGGCACGGTCCAGGTCGGGGACGCCGAGCAGCTCGCAGATCACGGTCATCGGGAGCGGGAAGGCCAGTGCGTCGATCAGGTCGCCGCCGCGCTCCGGCCGGGCGGCCATCGCGTCGAGCAGCTCGTCGGTGATCTGCTGGACTCGCGTCCGCATGCCTTCCATCCGGCGTGCGGTGAACTCCCGTGCGACCAGGCGCCGCAGCCGGGTGTGGTGGGGCGGGTCGGATTCCAGCATGTTGGAGTTCACGGCGTTGAGCTGGGCGTCCGGGAAGTTGCCCGAGGAGCGCCAGTCCTTGGACAGGGCCGGGTGGTTGAGCGCGCGGCGCGCTTCCTCGTGCCCGACGATCATCCAGCTCGGCTGGATCTCGTCGGCGTTGAGGACGATCTGGTGGACGGGCGCCGCCGCGCGCATCCTCTCGTAGAACGCATAGGGGTCGGCATCGAACTCTTCCGCGCTGGCACTGATGTCCACTACTGGCATCGGACCACGGTACGCCCCCAGTTGGGGACCGGTGGGGGCGGTTTCCGGACACTCCGGGGCAAGTGCCCGATCACGGTAGTCTGCGGCCTTCGCCATACGAAAGAGGGGGACGGCCATGACGACCGCATGCGAGGTAGTCCGGACGACGGTGGACGTCGTCACTCGGGACGGCACCGCCGATGCCTATCTGGCCCGGCCCGACGGCGCGGGCACGTACCCGGGGGTGCTGCTGTACGTGAACGCCCTCGGGATCCGCCCGCACATCAAGTCGGTGGCGGACCGGATCGCGGCGGCCGGCTACGTCGTGCTGATGCCCAACCTCTTCTACCGCCACGGGCGCGCACCGGTGTTCGAGCTTCCGGAGTTCGTGGACTTCGCCCGGCAGCCGGAGCTCACCGACCGGGTGGGCCCGGCCCTCGACTCGCTGACGGCCGAGCTGGCGATGCGCGACGCCGAGGCCTATCTGGAGCGGCTCGCGGGCCTCCCGGAGGTCGCCGCCGGGCCGGTGGCGATCACGGGGTACTGCCTGGGCGCCAGGCTGGCCCTGCTCACGGCGGGTACGTATCCGCAGCGGGTGGCGGCCGCGGCCGGCTTCCACGGCGGGTTCCTGGCCACGGACGCGGCGGACAGTCCGCACCTGGTGGCGCACCGGGTCACCGCCGAGCTGTACTTCGGCCATGCGGACCGGGATCCGTCGCTGCCGGCCGAGGAGATCGACCGGCTGGAGAAGGCCCTCTCGGCGGCGGGCGTCCGCCACCGGGCCGAGGTGTACGAGGGCGCCGCGCACGGCTACACCCTGGCCGACACGAGCTCCTACGACGCGGTCTCGGACGAGCGGCACTGGTCCGCGCTGTTCGCGCTGCTGGACCGGACGTTCTGAGTCGCGCGGGCCCGGCGTTCTGCCGGGCCCGCGCTCCTACGGGGCTACGGGGCTACGGGGCTACGGGGCTACGGGGCTACGCTTACCGGCACTGGCCGGACCGGGGTCCGACGACGGTGGTTGCGGTGACGCGCGGCGCCGGTTCGTTGGCTTCGCAGCGCAGCGGTCCGACGACCCGGCCGCCCGAGAACTCGACGCCTCCGGTGTTGGCTTCCAGGGTGACCGGACCGGTGATCGTGTTGCCGGCGCAGACCGGGGGCGCCCCCGCGTCCGCGGCGGAGCCGATCTCCACGAAACCGCTGGTGCTGCGTACGCCGACCGGGCCGGTCAGCGTGGATCCGCAGAGGGACACGGCGAGCGCCCCGTCGGCGGAGAACGGACCGGTGACGCGGCCGTCCGATACGGACAGCGCGCCTCCGGGCCGGACGGTCAGCGGACCGCTCTGGCTTCCGCCGGAGGCGATGCAGAGCGATTCCCCGGCCGCCACGGTCAGCGGCCCCCGGTGGCCGGTCGTGATGCAGGGCCGGCTGAATCCGACGGTGATGCCGGCCGGTTCACCGGTGGAGCTCGCCGTGTGGTCGGCGTCCGGGGTGTACGTGGCGCTGATCCGGTGGTCTCCGGGGCGCAGAGCGCTCGTGGTGAAGCGGGCCCGCCCCCCGTCGAGCGCGACGGTGGCGAGCGGGGTGGTCCCCTCGGAGAAGGTGACGCTGCCTCCCGGGGCGGCGGGCGGGTGTTCCGAGCCCGTGACGGTCGCGGTCAGGGCGACGGCGTGCCCGAACAGCGGGGTGGTGGTGTCCGTGGTGAGGGTGGTCGACGTCCTGTAGCGGAAGGAGACGACGGCCTTGCCGTCGCCGTGCTGGACGCCCGACTGCAGGGAGGACTCGGAGACACCGGCCTCGGCCCCGGCCGCATGGCCGCTGCCGCCACCGCCGCCGGCTCCGTAGAGGTTGCCGGGGTTGCCGCCGCCGGAGCCGCCACCGCCGCCGAACCAGCCGCCACCGCCTCCGCCGCCGCCGTTGCCGCCGCGGCCGCCGCGGCCGCCGTTGCCCCCGGTGCCACCGGAGCCGGGGTTGGGCAGGCCGGTGTACTGATCGATGTCGCTCGCGTTGCCGCCCGGTGCGCCGAGCGGGTTGGTCCGGGTTCCGGTCCCGTGCTGGGTCTGGGTTCCGCCGGTTCCCCCGGCGCCGGATCCCTCGGGACCGCCGCCCTGGCCGCCGTTCCCGCCGCGCAGGAGGGGGCCGCCGTTCCCGGCGCCTCCGCCCGCGCCGGCCACCAGGATCCGGTCGGCCGGCCCGAAGGCGCCGGCGCGCAGGTCGGTGGCGCCGCCGCCGGAGCCGCCGCCGCCGTGTGCGCCGCCGCCGCCCGTGCCGTGGCCGAAGCCGCCGGGCCGGGCGTACTCGCCGCGCCGGGAGGTGCCGGAGCTGCCGACGCCTCCCCGGGTGATCTGAAGAGCCTGGCCGGGGGTCACGGCCAGGACCGCGTGGGTCCGGCCGCCGAGGCCGCCGGGTGCGCCCTCGTTCGGCGGGTTCGGGGAGACGAAGCCGGCGGCGCTGCCGCCTTCGGCTCCGTACAGGTCGACGGTGAGCTCACTCACCCCGGCGGGCACGGTGAAGACGTCCGTGCCCGCGGTGGCGTACGTACAGGTGGGCGGCGAGCTGGTGAAGAAGCCCGCCGGGCCGCAGGGGCCGGACGACGCGTCCGCCGGGTCGGCGGTCGCGGTGAGGGGTGCCACCAGGGCGGCGAGGAGTGCGGCCGCTCCGAGGGCGAGCGCGGTCCGGGAGGCGGGGAGGGAGTGGGGTCTGATTCGGGTCATGGTCCTGATCGGTGTGGTGGTGATGGGGCGGGGGTCCCTCGTGCCGCTCAGACGCCGTCGTCGGCGCACAGCGCCCAGGCGTCGGTGTAGGTGTTGGGGGAACTGCCGCCGCCCGTGTGGCCGGTGTGGGTGTAGGCCGTGGCCGTCCAGTAGGAGGCCGTGGTGGTGCCGTCGCCGACCGGGGTTCCGCCGGAGTCGCTCGGGTAGCTGCCGCCCAGGTGGTCGCCCGGCGAACCCGGTCCGGTGAAGGCCGTGGTGGTCACGCTGCCGCCGCTGATGGCCGCGCCGCCGCTGATCAGCTTTCCGTCGTTGCCGCCGCAGCCGACCGTTGCGGTCTGGCCCGACGTGGCGGCGGTCGGGCCGCTGACCTCGCTGTGGCGCACCTTGACCGTGGCGCCGCTGATGTCGATGGTGTTGCCGCTGCAGATCGCGTAGGCGTACGTCGTATTGCCGGTGCCGCCGCCACCGCCGTTCCAGCAGACCGCGGTCCAGGAGTCGGGGTTCGTCTCGCCGTCGGCCGCCGCCTTCTGGCCGTAGGCGTGCCCGGCGTCGTTGAAGGTGGGGAAGGACGCGATCGGCTTGAGGCTGCCGACGTCGGCCGGGGTGATCCGGGCGCCGCCGCCGAGCAGCCGGGTGTTGGCCGGGCAGGTGGCGGTGACGAGGCCCACCGTGGAGGACGTGGTGGGTCCGGCGACCTTGTTCATCACCACCTGGGTGTGGTTGATCAGGTTGCTGGTGAAGCACATGGCGTAAGGGGTGCTGGAGAACGAGGCGTTGACCGCGCCCCCGCTGCCGCCGATGCCGAGCCAGTGCGTCACGTCGCTGCCGACGACGCCGGTGGAGCCGGTGTACTCGGTGCTGCCGTCGGGGCTGGGCGACGTGCCGTTCACCTTGTTGCCGTTGGACGACGTCCCGGTGCCGATGGCCTGGTTGATCCCGCCACCGGAGACGAGCCCCGAGGGGCAGTCCGCGTGGGTGGATATCTCGGAGAAGGTCGCTGCGGGTCCGGAGGTGGCCCCCGGAGTCTTCACCGTCACGCCGACGGTGTTGGCGTAGGCCGGTCCCGGCACCAAGAGGGCCAGGAGGGCGCGATGACCAGTGACTTTCCTGCGACGGCGCGCCGCAGAACTGTCTTTGGCATGAAATTGTCTCCCTCATCCAGAGTCGCGCATGCGGACTGTAACAGTCCTTTTGGCATGCATCCACAGCGAGAGAGGACTGTCTCACCTAGCAGATAAGAGGTTTACGCCGATCAAGGCGCCCGCCTGCATCTTTCAGGTTTCCTGAAAGGAATGATCGAAAACAATCGATGGACCTGAACAATTCCGGTGCGCGAGAGTCGGGGCATCACCACAAGGCCCCAACTCCCTTACCCGCAACGGAAAGCAGGATTCCGCGCATGCAGCTCCCGACCACCGACTTCGCCGCCGCGCCCTACGTCTCGGGCGACCCGTACGCCGACTACCGGGGCGGCACCTTCGGCTTCTCCCACCTGACGGACCTCGCCGACCGCCGACTCGGCGCGGGGGTCGTCGCGGCCAACGACGAGTTCTTCGCCGAGCGGGAGAACCTCCTGCTGCGCACTCCGGCCGTCTTCGACGTGCACGACTACGGCAACAAGGGGAAGGTGATGGACGGCTGGGAGACCCGGCGGCGGCGCGGGGCGGGCGCGGGCGAGCCGTTCCCGACGGACTCCGATCACGACTGGGCGCTGATCCGCCTCGGCTCCCCCGGCGTCATCCGCGGGATCGTCGTCGACACCGCGCACTTCCGCGGCAACCACCCGCAGCAGGTCAGCGTGTGGGCGGCCGCCTTCGAAGGGACGCCCTCGACCGCCGAGCTCCTCGAACGGGCGGACGCCTGGGAGGAGATCGTGCCCCGCACTCCGGTGCGCGGCCACGCCGCGAACGGGTTCGCGGTCGGGTCGGGGCGCCGCTGGACGCACCTGCGGATCAACCAGCACCCCGACGGCGGCATCGCACGCCTGCGGGTGCACGGCGAGGTGCTGCCCGATCCGCGGTGGCTGGCCCTGCTCGGCACGGTGGACGTGGCCTGCGTGGTCAACGGCGGGGTCGTGGAGGAGGCCTCGGACGGCTTCTACTCCTCCCCCGGGAACACGATCATGCCGGGGCTGTCGCAGAAGCAGGACGACGGCTGGGAGACGCGCCGACGCCGCGACAAGGGGAACGACTGGATCGCGTACCGGCTGGCGGGGCAGTGCGAGATCCGTGCGGTGGAGGTGGACACCGCGAACTTGAAGGGGAACGCGGCCGGTTGGGTGGCACTGTCCGTCAAGGACGGTGCGGACGGCGCGTGGACCCAGGTCCTCCCGCGCACCCGGCTGGAGCCCGACAGCCCGCACCGGCTGCCGCTCGCGGCGCCGGCCCTGGCCACGCACGCCCGGATCGACGTGTACCCCGACGGCGGATTCGCCCGTCTGCGCCTGCACGGCCGACTCACCGACGCCGGAGCGGCCGCCCTCACCGCCCGCGCGGCGCGTGCGGCGGGCGCGGCGGGCGCGGCGCTCTGACGGGGAGGGCGGCCGCTCCGGCGACCTGCTCGGGGCTGTCGCCCGGAGCTCCCGGGACCACTCGACCGGGACTACTCGACCGCGACTACTCGACGACGAGCTCGACGGGGATGTTGCCGCGCGTGGCCCGGGAGTAGGGGCAGACCTCGTGCGCCTGCTTGACCAGCAGGGTGCCGGTCTCGCCCATCAGGGCCTCGGGCAGCTCCACGCGCAGGACGACGGCCAGGCCGAAGCCCGCGCCGTCCTTGCCGATGGACACCTCCGAGGTCACCGAGATCTCGCTGGTGTCGACCTTGGCCTGACGGCCGACCAGCCCGAGCGCACTGGCGAAGCAGGCGGCGTACCCGGCGGCGAAGAGCTGCTCGGGGTTGGTGCCCAGGCCGTTGCCGCCGAGGGCCGGCGGCATGGCCAGCGCCAGGTCGATCTGGCCGTCGGAGCTGACGGCGCGGCCTTCGCGGCCGTTGGCGGTGGCGACAGCGGTGTAGATCGCGTCCATCTCGGGGGTTCCTCTCACGGGGCGGAGGCGGGCCGTCGATCGACGGCCCCGCCCCATCAATATGACACACAATTGAGTTGTGCACAATTTAGTTGCCGACATGGCACCCCCGGGTACACTTGCCCCCATGACCGAGCAACCGACCGACACCCTCCCCGACCAGGACTTCCTGCGCCTCGACGGCCAGATCTGCTTCGCGCTCGGCGCGGCGAACCGCGCCTTCGGCGGGCTCTACCGCGTCGTCCTGAAGGACCTCGGGCTGACCTACCCCCAGTACCTGGTGATGCTGGTGCTGTGGGAGCACGGGGAGATGCCGGTCAAACAGCTCGGGCAGCACCTGCGCCTCGACTCGGGCACGCTCTCCCCGCTCCTCAAGCGGCTGGAAGCCGCCGGCCTGCTCGTGCGCGAGCGCAGCGCCGCCGACGAACGGTCCGTGCACGTACGGCCCACCGAGGCCGGTACGGCCCTGCGCGCCCGGGCCGCCCTGGTGCCCCGGCGCATCGCGGCCGCGACCGGCTTCGAGCTCGGTGAGATCAAGGAGCTTCAGGACCGCCTGCGGCGGCTCACCGCCGCCCTGGACGCTGCGGTTCCGCCGGAGTAGGCGGAGCAGGACGTTCCGACCGCGCGGCGGAGGTTCCGTAGGGGCGCCACAGGGGGTGTTCGCGCCGCGCCCAGTCGGCGGCCACCGAGCCCGTCCGCATGCCGCGCCGCGCCTCCGGGCTCCCGAGGGCCATCATGACGTGGCCCACGACGGCCACGGTCAGCGCGATGGCCAGCCAGTCGTGGACGAAGGTGGCCCCGGTCCGCCAGGACAGCGGCACCAGCCCGGTGAACCACATCAGCAGACCGGTGCCGAGCATCACGAGGGCGGCCCCGGCGCTCCAGCTCGCGTAGAGCTTCTGCCCGGCGTTGAACTTGCCCGCGGGGCGCGCGGACGGCCGGTGGTCGCGGCGCAGGGCGGAGCGCAGCCAGGTGCGGTCGTGCGGGCCGAAGCGGTTCAGCCGGCGCAGGTCCCCGCGGAAGGCCCGGGAGCCGAGCCCCAGCAGGGCGGGGGCCGGAATCAGCAGTCCGGACCACTCGTGGACGGTGACCACGAGGTGGCGGCGGCCGACGAGTTCGGCGAGGGGCGGCAGGTAGAGGCAGGCGGCGCTCGCCAGGCACACCCCGGTCAGGCCGACGGTGGCCAGGTGGACCAGTCGCTGCGCGCGGCTGAACCGGCGCACGCGGGCGGGGAGTTCAGACGGTCGGGGCATCGTCGCGTCCGTTCGACTTGCCGACCCAGGCGTCGACGTCGTAGCCGAGTTCCTCCCAGTAGCCGGGCCTCACGTCCCGGGTGAGGGTGATGCCCGACAGCCATTTCGCCGACTTGTAGAAGTACATGGGGGCCGCGTAGAGGCGGGCCGGACCGCCGTGGGCGTGGCTGAGGGGCTTGTCCTGCATGTTCAGGGCGACCATGACGTCCTCGCGGCGTGCCTGCGGGAGCGTGAGGCTCTCGCTGTAGGTGCCGTCGAAGCAGGTGAAGCGGATCGCGCGGGCATCGGGGTGGACCCCGGCGGCGTCCAGGAGCCGGAAGAGCGGGACGCCCTCGAAGGGGGTCTCGGGGACCCGCCAGCCCGTCACGCACTGGACGTCGCGGACGATCCGGGTCTGCGGCAGGGCCCGCAGCGCGTCGAGCGTGTACGTGGCCGGGCGCTCGACCAGGCCGTCGACGGTCAGCCGGTAGTCGGCCGGGCCGCGTTCGGGGACCGAGGAGGCCACCGAGTAGTACCGGAACCCGCCGCCGCCCGGCAGCAGTCCGGTGAGCCCGGTGGGGTCCTTGTCCGCGGCCGCGCCCAGTACGGCGTCGAATCCCGACTGGAGCCGCGGCGCGAGGGCCAGCCCGAGGGCGCCGAGCCCCACCATGCCGAGGAGCAGCCGCCGGCCCACGGGGGCACCGCGGCCGTCGGGGTCGGGAGCGGGGTCGGGTTCGAGGCCTGGGCCGGCTTGCTGATCTGCTGTGCTCACGTGCCGATTCGACCACCTGCGCCGCCCCGGCGGCCAGGGTCCGCGCCCGCCCGTCAGACTTCCGTAAGGCGCGCCCGCACGCCCGTACAGCCGTACGGCCGGTCCCGCGCTCGGCGGGACCGGCCGTACGAGGGGGACCTGACTACGCCCCGCTCGCCTTGAGCATGTCCTCGCGCTCGACGAGCTTCACGCGCTCGCGGCCCTGCGGCTCGCCCAGCGCCTTCTCGGCGGCGTCGAGCTTGTACCAGCCCTCCCACGTCGTGAAGCGGACCTCCTTCTGCGCGAGGAAGGTCTCGACCGCCTCCGGCTCGGGGGTGGGCGGCGTCAGCAGGCGGCCGTCCGCGTGGTCGGCGAGCAGGTTCGCGACCGTCTCGTTGGCGTCGCCCTTGGTGTGGCCGATCAGGCCGATGGGCCCGCGGCGGATCCAGCCGGTGACGTACGTGGACGCCAGGTGCGCGCCGGCTTCGATGACGCGGCCGCCCTCGTCCGGAACCGTGCCGGAGTCGACGTCCCACGGCAGCTTGGGCAGCTCGTCGGAGAGGTAGCCGACGGCGCGGTAGACGGACTGGACGTCCCAGTCGGTGAAGGCGCCGGTGCCCTTGACGTTGCCGGTGCCGTCGAGCTCGGTGCGCTCGGTGCGCAGCCCGACGACCTTGCCGTCCTCGCCGAGGATCTCGGTGGGCGACTCGAAGAAGTGCAGGAAGAGCTTGTGCGGGCGCTCGCCTATGTCGCGGATCGCCCAGTTCTCCAGGGTCTTGGCGACCATGTCCGCCTGCTTGTTGGAGCGGCGGGTGGTGATCGAGCCCTCGTCGTAGTCGATGTCCTCGGGGTTGACGATGACCTCGATGTTCGGCGAGTGGTCCAGCTCGCGCAGCTCCATCGGGCTGAACTTGGCCTGCGCGGGGCCGCGGCGGCCGAAGACGTGGACTTCGAGGGCCTTGTTGGCCTTGATGCCGTCGTAGACGTTCGCCGGGATCTCGGTCGGCAGCAGCTCGTCGGCGGTCTTGGCGAGGATCCGGGCCACGTCGAGGGCCACGTTGCCGACGCCGAGGACGGCGACCTTCTCGGCCTCCAGCGGCCAGGTGCGCGGCACGTCGGGGTGGCCGTCGTACCAGGAGACGAAGTCGGCGGCGCCGTAGGAGCCGTCGAGGTCGACGCCCGGGATGGTGAGCGCGCGGTCCGCGGTGGCGCCGGTGGAGAAGATCACGGCGTCGTAGAAGGAGCGCAGCTCGTCCAGGCTGATGTCGTTCGGGTAGTCGACGTTGCCGAAGAGGCGGACCTGCGGCTTGTCGAGCACCTGGTGAAGGGCGGTGATGATGCCCTTGATGCGGGGGTGGTCGGGAGCGACGCCGTAGCGGATCAGACCGAAGGGGGCCGGCATCCGTTCGAAGATGTCGATGGACACACCCGGCTCGGCGGCCGCCTCGGACTTCAGCAGGGCGTCGGCGGCGTAGATGCCGGCGGGGCCGGCACCGACGATTGCTACCCGCAGGGGGCGAGGCATGGCTGGGTTCCCTTCGAACGACGAAACACTCGATCAAGGGAACCCTAAGCTAAGGGCAGCCTAACCCGGCACCCACCCCTTGGTTATGCCCCTATAACCCTGGCTTATGACATCCCCAAGCCACGCTTGGGGCCTTCGGCGGCCTCCAGGAGGTGGGCAGAACCCCGTGATACCCATGGGCCGCATGGACACCGACCCCGCCCGCCTCCCGGAGACCTCTCGCGTCCGCCGCCCCCTCCTCTTCCTCGACGTCGACGGCCCGCTGATCCCCTTCGGTTCCCCGCACGGGCACCCGGTCTACGAGGCTCCGGGCACGGCCGACGTCTCCGGCGGCCATCCCCTCCTCTCCCGGGTCGATCCGGCGCTCGGCCCGCTGCTCGCGGCGCTGCCGTGCGAGCTGGTGTGGGCCACGACCTGGGGCGAGGACGCGAACCTGGTTCTCGGCCCCCGGCTCGGGCTGCCGGCCCTGCCGGTGGTGGAGTGGCCCGAGCCTTCCCGGGCGGACGGCCGGGGCGGCGCGGCGCACTGGAAGACTGCCGGCCTCGTCGCCCGGGCGGCGGGCCGGGCGTTCGTCTGGGTCGACGACGAGATCGGCGACGCGGACCGCTGGTGGGTGTCCGCCCACCACCGCGGCCCGGCCCTCCTCCACCGGGTCGACCCCCGGATCGGCCTCGGGAACGCCGACTTCGCCGTCCTGGAGGCGTGGCTGCGCGCCCACGGCGCCTGAGCCTGGACAGCTGCGGACGCCGCGCGGCCCCCTCGGGCGGCCGCCCCCGCGCGTCACCCGGCGTGCGCCCGGGGAGCGTTCGCCATACCGCCGGGTCAACGGGCGCGGCTTCGGGCCCCGTCCGGCATGGGTAGTCTTCCCGGGACACAGTGTGCGGCGGGGTTCGGGGTGGGGTCATGGGGCATCAGATACGTGTGCCCGGTGCGGTACTGGCGGCCGTGCTGCTGCTGGCCGCCGCCGGCTGTTCCGGGGTGGGGACGGGGTCCGGGACGGGGGCCGGGAAGGCTCCCGGCGACGACCCGAAGCCGGGCGGCGCGACGCCCTCCGCGTCCGCGCCCGCCGGGTCCGCGCCCACCGGGTCCGCGCCCACCGGGTCCGCGCCCGCCGACGCCAAGCCCCCCTCCGGCGACGTGCTCCCCGGCATGGTCGGCGCCTCCGTGGCCCGTACCCAGCTGGCCGCGCTGAAGATCGCGCCGCCGGGAACCATGTCCGGCTACAGCAGGGACAAGTTCACGCACTGGGCGGAGCAGGGCGACAAGTGCGACACCCGCGAGGTCATCCTCCAGCGGGACGGCGCGAACGTCACCCGGGACTCCCAGTGCAAGGCCGTCTCCGGCACGTGGAAGAGCCTGTACGACGAGGTGGTCGTCACCGAGGCCTCGAAGATCGACATCGACCACATGGTGCCCCTCGCCGAAGGCTGGCGCTCCGGCGCGGCCGGCTGGGACGCCGCGAAGCGCAAGGCCTTCGCGAACGATCTGACGCACCCTCAACTGCTCGCGGTCACGGCCTCCTCCAACCGCTCGAAGGGCGACCAGAGTCCCGACCTGTGGCAGCCGCCGTCGAAGACGGCCTGGTGCCAGTACGGGCGGGCCTGGACCACCGTCAAGTCCGTGTACGGCCTGACCGTCACCGAGCCCGAGAAGAAGACGCTCTCCACCATGCTGGACACCTGCGCGTCCTGACGCCGCTCATCCCAGGACCGCGATGCCCAGGGGACGCGATCCCGCCTCGAGCCGGCGGCTGTTGCCGCTGTCGAGGTCCACGACCGTGATGCCGTTCCAGTAGCCGTCGCGGGTGTAGCCCCCCGTGACGTAGGCCGTCCGCCCGTCCCGGGACACGGCCACGTCCTCGTGCGGCCCGTCCAGCGGGTACACCCGCTCCGAGCCGTCCGGGGAACGGACGGTGAGGGAGGGCCCGTTGCCCTTGCCCGGTTCCACCGCCCCCGTCCCGACCACCAGCAGCCGGCCGTCCGCCGTGACCGCGGCCCCGTGCTGGTGGGTGTCGGCGGTCATCTCCTCCACCGTGGTGCGGCCCGTCGCCGGGTCCACCACCGCGAGCCGCTCGCCCTCGAAGGGGAGCAGCAGCATTCCGTCCGCCGGGCGTACGACGGCGTAGTGCGGCTTCAGCCAGGAGGCGAGGCCGCCCTCCGTCCCGTACGGGGCGACCTCGATGCGGCGCGGCGGCGCCGACGCCCCGTCCTGACCGGTTCCGCCGGATCCGACCGGCACGACGGTGACGTCGAAGGAGTCGTGACCGGTGACGTACACCTCGGAGCCGTCGCGCGAGACGTCCACGTCGAAGGGCCGTCGGCCCACCGGGATCACCCCCGTGACCTTGCTGGTCGCCGTGTCGATGACCTCCAGGACGCCGGTGGTCCCGGGCACGTTGACCCCGGCGTACGCGTGCGCGCCGTCGGGCGAGAGCGCGATGCCCATGCCGCCGCCCCGGTACTCGCCGCCGGTCACGGGCCCGGTGCCGGTGGTGCGGTACGGGATCAGGGCCCGCCGGGTCCGCGTCCGCGTGTCCACGACGGCGACCCCTTCGGCCGTGGCCACCCAGGCCCGGCCGTCCGCGCCGACCGCCAGGCCGTACGGGGCCCTGCCGACCGGCACCGAGCCGACCGCGCCGCGCTCCGGGTCCACGAAGGTGACGGTGTCGGCCCCGAAGTCGGCGACCAGGAGGGTGCCGCCCGGAGTGGTCGCGGCCGTCGGGAGCGGGGAGGCCGCGGGCGCGGCGGCCGCCGGTGCGTCGGGGGTGGAGCAGGCGCCCAGCAGCAGGGCTCCGGCAAGGGCCGCGAGGGCGGTACGGGTTCCCCGTACGCGGCGGCGCGGGTGCGGGCGGTCGTGCTGCGGCATGGGCGTGGCCCCTCTCGGTTCCGGGGGCGGGGCCGGTGGTGCGCCCGCTCCCCCGTACCCATCCTCACCTCGCGGGGCCGCCGCACCGCTCGGCCCGGCGGCCGACAGGGGGGTCGTCCGATCGGTCGATGCGGGGACGCGCCGGGCAGGGGTGACTGACCGACTGACCGGGGCGGTCGGGACGGCTCAGCCCTCGTACTCCGTCAGGTCGATGCCGTGGAGGTTGAGGAGGGCGCCGGTCTGCGGGTGGTTGATGTCCTTCTCGGCGGTCATGCCCAGCTTGCGGATCACGTTCTCGGACTCGTCGTTGCCCGCCCGGTTGATGGCGACGACCCGGTCGAGGCCCCGGTCCTGGAGGGCGAATTCCAGGGTGGCGTGCGCGGCCTCGGAGCCGTAGCCCTGACCCCAGTAGGAGCGGCCGAGCCGCCAGGTGATCTCGGCCGCCGGCAGGACCTCGGGCAGCCACCACGGCATGGAGAGCCCCACGGCTCCGATCAGCTCGCCGGAGGCCAGCAGCTCCACGGCGAAGATCCCGAAGCCCTCCTCGTCCCACTCGTCCTCCCACCGCTCGATGGTCTCGGCGGTCTCCTCCAGGTCGAGGGTCTCACCGTCGCCGATCCAGCGCATCACCTCGGGGTCGGCGTTGATCTCCGACAGGGGGACGAGGTCGTCCTCGGACCAGCGGCGGAGGAGGAGGCGGGGGGTACGGATCTCGGTCATGAGTCCCATCCTGCCGAACCCGCCGGACATCGGGTAATCGGGTCCCCCACGGACCCCCTCACCCCTCCGGAACGGTGATCGCGTCGAGCTGCGCCCTGAGGTGGACGTGCGAGTCGACCGGCTCGTGCGCGATCCGGCCCAGCGGCGCCGGGAGCGATTCCACGCGGGTGTGCGGATCGCATTCGTAGAAGTAGACCAGCGAGATCAGCTCCTCGGCGGGCGCGTCGGCGGGCGGCGGCAGCACCCGGTGGCGGCCCGCCCGCCAGCGGTCTCCCGTCCAGCGCGCCATCAGGTCTCCGATGTTCACGGTGAGCGCGGCCGGATCGTACGGGGCGTCTTGCCACCCCTCGGCGTCGGTGTGGATCTGGAGTCCGCCCGCGCCCTGCTGCCGGTCGAGGACGGTGACGGTGCCGAAGTCGGTGTGCGCGCCGATGCGGAACTGGCCGGGCAGCGGCGGGCCGAGGAGCTCGGTGCCGGGGTACCAGTTGAGGTTGAACCCCCAGGTGGGGTGGCGGGTGTGCCGGGTGAAGTGGTCCGTCTCCAGGCCGAGCGCGGCCGCCAGCAGCTCCAGCAGCTCGTCGGACAGGGCCCGCATCGCGGCCAGGTACTGCGTCACCGGCCCGTGCAGCGCGGGCACTTCGGCCGGCCACACGTTCGGCCGGAACCACTCGGCGTCCACCGAGGCGTTCCCGGTCGGCTCCTCCGCCGCGAAGGACCAGGACTCCTTGAGGTCGGGCGGGGAGGCCGCGCCCTCCGCGTAGCTGTTGGCCTCGGCCCCCGGGCCGAGCCAGCCGCGGCCGCCGACCGGCACGGCGTACGGGGCCTTGGCGGCGGCCGGGAGCCGGAAGAAGGCCCGCGCCGCCTCCCGGATCCGCCCCGGCAGCTCCGGGTCCACTCCGTGCCCGGTCACCAGCAGGAACCCGGCCGCCTGGAGCGCCTCGTCGACGCGGGAGGCGACCTGCCGGCGGGCCTCGGACCCGCCGGAGCGCCATGGGCCGAGATCGATCACGGGGACCTGCGAACTCACCACGGCGGGACCTGCTTTCCGGATCGGGAGGGCTGCCCGAGCCCGGCCCGGGCGGGATCCTCCGGATCCTGACGGCCAGGCGGGATCCGGAAGAGACGGCCTAGGCGGGCGGGCTCAGGGTGTACCGGACCGTGCCTTCCCCGGAGCCCGCCTCCGTGAAACCGGCCCGGCGCAGCACTCCGTGCGAGGGGGCGTTGTCGTCGTCCGCCTCGGCCGCCAGCAAGGTGCAGCCCGGCTGCCCGAAGGCCCAGCCGGAGAGGGCCTTCGCCGCTTCGGTGGCGTAGCCGTTGCCGCGCGCCGACGGGAGGAGGTCGTAGCCCAGCTCGGCACGGCCCTCTTTGTCCGGGGCCGTGTGGAAGCCCATGCCGCCGATCGCCCGCCGGTCGCTCGCCCGGATGATGGCGTACGGGCCCCAGCCCGGCCGGTACACGCCTTTCTCGCGCGCCTCGGCCGTCCTGCCGGCGGCGTATCGCGTACCCTCGCCGGGGCCGTCTTCGGCCCAGACGAACCCTCCGGTGCCGCCCGCGTGCAGGTCGGCCGCCACGTTCGGGGTGATCTCGCAGAGCAGCACGCGCTCGGCCGGGACGGGGTCGAAGTACCAGCGCCAGATCGTCTGCCGGGACCGGCCGGGCAGTTCGCCCCGGCCGGTGGCCCACAGCAGGGTGCGCCAGGAGTCGTCGGCGTCCCCGTGCGGGAGGTGCGGGAAGAGGCGGTCCAGGACCAGGGCGGGCAGCTCGGGGCCGGGCTGCCAGTCGTGTACGCCGAGACCGCCGAGCACGTCGTGGGTGTGCAGCAGCGTCTCGATGACGCCCATCGCCGCGAAGCCGCCCGGATCCGCCATCCCCGCCGGATGCCACGCGCGGTCCTCCGGCTTGGCGAGGGACACGATGGCGGACAGGAAGCGGCCGGAGGCGGTGATCATGTCGAGCACCCCGGCCGGGGTGGTGCCCTCGTCCGCCCGGACCTCCAGGGGGACGTACGCGTCGGTGGCGCGCACCGCGAGCTGCGCGGCGTAGGAGACCAGGTCCTCGGCCACGTGCACGGCGGTGTCGTAGCAGCTCCAGTCCAGCCCGGCGGCCGGGGTGCTCCAGTCGCGGTGAGTCACCGCACGCAGTGCTTCGGTGGCGATCGATACCGCCAGTTCGACGTCGGTGGCGGTCGCGGGGGAACCCTTGTACATCATCATCCGGCGAACCCTAGGTGTCGTTCCCGCGGGCCGCCAAGGGGATATCCGAGGCCCGGTGGCGCGCCTGCGCGGCCGAGCCGGGGCCGGGGCGCTACTGCTTGTGCCGGGACGGCGCGCTGACCGCGCCCCGGTGAAGGGCGGAGCAAAACGGTGGAGATTTCGACGAGGGACGTCTTCGGGGCGCCCTGCTGGGTGAGCCTGATGGCCCGGGATCTCGGTGCGGCGCAGCGGTTCTACGGTGAGGTGGCGGGCTGGCGGTTCCGGCCCGCGCGGCTCGGCGAGGCCTTCACCGTGGCCGAGCTGGACGGGATGCCGGTGGCCGGGATCGGGGCGCTGGCCGGGGATCTCGCGGTGGCCGTGGTCTGGACCCCGTACTTCGCGGTGGACGACGCCGACGTGGCAGCGGACCGGATCCGGGAACGCAGCGGCACGATCGCGGTCGGCCCGGTCTCCTTCGAGTCGGGGGGCCGCGGGGCGCTGGCGGCGGACCGGGACGGGGCGGTGTTCGGGATCTGGGAGGGCCAGGTCTCCTCGGGCTGGCGGGTCGGTTCGGGACAGGCTCCGGCCTGGCTGGAGCTGCGCACCCGCGACGCCTTCGAGTCGGCGATCTTCTACGGGGAGGTGCTGGAGTGGGCCACCGGCCGCGCCGGGTGCTGCGAGGTCGCGTACGAGGAGGACCGCGTCGTGCTGCGCCAGGACGGGGAGCCGGTGGCGCGCCTCGACAGCGGTCCCGTGGAGCCGGGTTCCTACAGTCCGTACACCCGGCCGCGCTGGCACGTGCACTTCCGGGTGCCGGCGCTGGAGCCGGCGGTGGAGGCGGCGGTCTCACTGGGCGGCCGCACGGTGTCCGAGCCCGGGTCGAGCGGGACCGAGCGGTGGGTGGCGCTGCGCGATCCGGACGGGGCGCTCTTCACCCTCACCTCGTCCCGGACGGACGACGACGGGACCGGCGGGGGCGGCGGGGGCGGCCGGGACCGACAGGACTGACGGGACCGAGGGGGCCGACCGGGACTGACGGGACCGGCCGGGACTGACGGGACCGACGGGACCGGCCGGGACCGACGGGACTGACGGGACCGAGGGACGACGGGACCGAGGGGACTGACGGGTCCGAGGGACGACGGGACCGAGGGGACTGACGGGTCCGCCGATCTACGGCGTCCGACGGGTCCGGGTCCAGTCGAGGAGCTCGGCCTCGGACCAGGTATTGACGACCCGGTCGGCCGTCACCCCGCACTCCAGGGCGCGTTCGCAGCCGAGGGTCTGCCAGTCGAGCTGTCCCGGGGCGTGCGCGTCGGTGTCGATCGCGAAGAGGGTGCCCGCGGCCACGGCGAGCCGCAGCAGCCTGCGCGGCGGGTCGAGCCGCTCGGGCCGGCTGTTGATCTCCACGGCGGCGCCCGACTCGGCGCAGGCGGCGAAGACGGCCTCTGCGTCGAACTGCGACTCCGGCCGGGTCTTGCCCGTGACCAGCCGTCCGGTGCAGTGGCCGAGGACGTCGAGGTGCGGGTTGCGCACGGCGGCGACCATGCGCCGGGTCATGGCGGGGGCGTCCATCCGGAGCTTGGAGTGGACGGAGCCGACCACCAGGTCCACCTCGGCCAGGAGTTCCGGCTCCTGGTCCAGCGAGCCGTCGTCGAGGATGTCGCACTCGATGCCGGTGAGCAGCCGGAACGGGGCCCAGGTCGCGTTGAGTTCGGCGACGGTACGCAACTGTTCCCGCAGCCGCTCCGGGGAGAGTCCCCGGGCCACGGTCAGGCGCGGCGAGTGGTCGGTGAGCACCGCCCAGTCGTGCCCGAGGGCGGCCGCCGCCCGGGCCATCGCCTCGATGGGGCTGCCGCCGTCGGACCAGTCGGAGTGCAGATGGCAGTCGCCGCGCAGGGCGGCGCGCAGCGCGAGGGCTTCGGCGCTGGGCGGCGGGCCCACGGGGTGGGCCGCGGCCTTCTCCTCCAGCCCCTGCAAGTACGTGGGGATCGCTCCGCCGAGGGCTTCCCGGACGACCTGAGCGGTTTTCGGGCCGATGCCCTTGACCGCTTCGAGGGTGCCCGCGGCGACCCGTTCGGCCGCCTCGCCCTCGCCCATCCGGCCGATGGCGACGGCCGCCGTACGGAAGGCCTGGACCCGGTAGGTCGGTTCCTGGGCGCGTTCCAGCAGGAAGGCGATCCGGTCCAGTGCGGCCACCGGGTCCATCGCGTGTCTCCCTCCACGAGACGACGACCGGGTCAGAGGGGGCCCGGGTCCCGGACCCGTGCCCCCTCCGCCCGGGGTCAGGCGCCGTCGGCCGGGTCGGCCGCCGGACGGTACTGCAGGGCCAGGCCGGCGAGTACGGCGCCGGCCGCCGCGCTCAGCACCGCCGTGGTGCCGGCCCACTCCAGGGAGCCGCCGACCGCGCCGCCGAGCGGGTCGAACCCGGAGACGCCGCCGACCACGTGGAGCCCGGCCACGCCGAGCGCGACCACCGCGCCGGCCCGCCAGGCTCCGGCCGTGTCCCGTACCGCCAGCAGGGCGCCGGCGGTCAGGCAGAGCAGGGTGACGGCCAGGGCGAGCAGCCCGCCGGGGTCGCCGGAGGCCAGGGCCGCCAGGTCGCCGGGCACGTGCAGCGCACCGCAGAGGAGCAGTGCGAGGGCCACCGGCCAGCGCAGTATATGGCGCAGCGCGCCCTTACCCGGGCGTGCCGGGCCCCGGGCCGGGGTCGTGGACGGGCCCCGGGCCGGGGTCGTGGACGGGCTCCGGGCTGGGGCCGGGGCCTGGGCCTGGGCCTGGGCCTGCGGTGCGGGCGGGTGGACGGGGGTCCGTGCCCGGTCCACCTGCTCGGGGCGGTGCGGTGCGGGCTGTTCGCCGGTGCCGAGGATGCTGACGAGCAGGGCCACGTCCTCGATGGGCCGGCCGAGGGCGGCGGCCCGCAGGGTGATGTCGGCTTCGACCCCCTCGTGCGGGGGCTCGCCCAGCAGGGTCACCATCTCGCGGACCTCGTGGACGGGCCGGGACACGGCGGCCGCGCGCAGCGCCGTGTGTCCGGGGTTGGGGACCTGTCCGGAGTCCTTGAGGAGGTTCACCAGATCGGTGACCTCCCGTACGGAGCGGCCGGTGGCGGCGGTCTCCAGGATGGTGTGTGCGGGTGGTGCCGCAGGCCGGGGTGCGGGGTCCGGGCGGGGAGCGCCCCCAGCCCCGGGACCTGCCTGAGGACCGGCCTGAGGACCGGCCTGGGTCTCGGCCCGGGTCTCCGCCCGGGTCTCGGGAGCGGTCCCGGATTCGGTCCGGGAGCCGGGCTCGGGGCCGAAGTCGAGGTCGTCCGTGCCGGGGGCCGGCGGCCGGACGTCCGTGGTGTTCTCGGGGAGCCGGCGCGGTTCTTCGTACTCCGTCGCGGCGAGCGTGATCGGGTCATTCATGGAAAGCTCCGTTCGCCGGCGCGCGGGTCTACACATCGCACGCCGGTCATCGTGCGTCATGGGAAGCGCACGCTTTGTTACATTCAGCGGCACCCGGCCGCGCTGCGCCATTCGGGGCGGGCAAACGGGGGTTCCCCGCGGTGCCGCGGGCCCGGTCGGCGCCCGGCGTGGGCATGGTGGGGGCATGAAGGGTACGGAGGTACTGGCCGACGCGTTCGGCCGGATCCAGGTCGTGGTGCACGAGGCCGTCGAGGGGCTGGAGCCCGGACAGCTCGATGCGCGGATCGATCCGGGTGCGAACTCGATCACCTGGCTCGTCTGGCACCTGACCCGGATCCAGGACGACCACGTGGCGGACGCCGCCGGCTGGGAACAGGTCTGGGACGCGCAGGGCTGGGACGAGCGGTTCGGGCTGGCGCTGCCCCCCGGGTCGACCGGCTACGGGCACACCGCCCGCGAGGCCGGCACCGTCCGGGTCGGCTCGGGGGAGCTCCTGCTGGGGTACTTCGACGCCGTCCACGCGCAGACGGAACGGTTCCTGCGGGGGCTGTCCGCCGCCGACCTGGACCGGGTGGTCGACGAGCGGTGGGACCCGCCGGTGACCCTCGGGGTGCGGCTGGTCAGCGTGATCGGCGACGACCTCCAGCACGCGGGGCAGGCGGCCTTCGTCCGGGGCGTGCTGACGAGGGGCCGCTGATGGCGTCCGCGGGAGCCCTGCTGCTGACCCTCCTCCTCATGGCCGCCGCCCCGGCTGCCACGGCCTCGGCCGCCCCCGGAGCCGGGGCATGGGCCTGGGCCGGCTCCGCGCCGCTCGACGGGGCCCGGGCCGACGCGACCGGCCGCCGCTCGGGCGCGGGCGTCGGCCCAGGCCCCGGCCCCGGCACCGGCGCCGCCGAGCGGCCCGTCGTCGAGACCGACCGGGGGCCGGTGCGCGGGCGGGAGGCCGCCGGGTACCGCACCTTCGAGGGCATCCCGTACGCCGCCGCGCCGACCGGGCCGCTGCGCTGGCGGCTTCCGGAGCCCGCCCCGCGCTGGGCGGGCGTACGGGACGCGGGTGCGCCCGGGGCCCGTTGCGTGCAGTTGCCCGCGGTGGGACCGGGCGGGCCGAGCGGCTCGGAGGACTGCCTGTTCCTCAACGTCACGGCCCCCGAGCCGGCCTTCCCGGAGCCGGCGGCCCCGGACACCTCCGGCCGTCCCGTCATGGTCTGGTTCCACGGGGGCGGGTTCATGAACGGTGCCGGGGACCTGTACCGGCCGGGCCGACTGGCGTCGGCGGGCGGTGGGGCCGTGATCGTCACGGTCAACTACCGGCTCGGGATCTTCGGGCTCTTCGGGCATCCCGCGCTCCACGGGGCCCCCGATTTCGCGCTGGCCGACCAGCAGGCCGCCCTGCGCTGGGTGCGGGCGAACGCCGCCCGCTTCGGCGGGGATCCCGGCAACGTCACCGTGTTCGGCGAGTCCGCCGGCGCCCTGAGCGTCTGCCTGCACCTCACCTCCCCCGCCTCGGCAGGCCTGTTCCACCGGGCGATCGTGCAGAGCGGTTCCTGCTCGCTCACCGTCCCGGCGCACTCGCTGCTCCCCGCGCTGCCCGCCTACGAGCCGTTCGTGCCGGAGCGCCGCACCACGGCCGAGGGGGCCGCCGCGGCGGTCCGGCTCGGCTGCGGCCGGCGAGAGGACGAAGAGGTACTGGGGTGCCTGCGCGGCCTCGCCCCCGAGGCCCTGGCGACCCCCGAGCTCATGACCCTCTTCTCCGCGGTGTCCTACGGCACCCGGTTGCTCCCCACCGAGCCCCGGCGGGCCCTGGAACGCGGGGAGTTCCACCGGGTCCCGGTGGTGCAGGGCTCGACCCGCGACGAAATGCGGATCTTCCTCGGGCAGACGCTGACCGCCCACCCGGTCGCCGACCGGCAGGCCTACCGGTCCCGGCTGCGCTCCGCCTTCGGGGCACGCGCCGGACTCGTCGAGGCCGCCTATCCGGTGGCGGCCCATCCGACACCGGCGCTGGCCTTCGCAGCGGTGCTGACGGACGCCTCCTTCGTCTGCCCGCAGCTGCGGGACAGCCGTTCGCTGGCGCGGCACGTGCCCACGTACGACTACGGGTTCGACGACCGGCACGCACCGGACTTCAGCGGGCTGCCGCCGGTGCCGGGCTTCCCGTACGGGGCCTCGCACGGGTCCGAACTGCCGTACCTCTTCGACACCGGGCTCCCGATGAGCGCCGCGCAGCGGGTGCTCGCGGAGCGGATGACCGGCTACTGGACCCGGTTCGCGGCGACCGGCGATCCGAACGCACCCGGGGCGGGGCCGTGGTGGCCGCGCTCCCCCGCCGTACTGTCCCTGGCGCCGGGGCCCTCGGGCGGCATCCGGCCCGTGGACGCGGCGGCCCGGCACCACTGCGGGCTGTGGGACTCCGCAGGACAGGCTCTCTCCGTAGGACAGGCTCCCTCCGTAGGACAGGCTCTCGAAAGGGCGGGCTCGTGACCGGTTTGACCGACATCCTGCAGCCGTACGTGGACGACGGGACCCTGCCGGGGGCGGTGGCCCTGGTGGACCGGGGCGATGGCAGGGAACCCGAAGTGGCGGCGGTGGGGAGCGCGGACGCCGGGGGCGAGGCCCCGATGGTCCGCGACTCGATCTTCCGGATCGCCTCGCTGACCAAGCCGGTCACGGCGGCGGCGGTCATGATGCTGGTGGAGGACGGCCGGTTCGCACTGACCGACGCGGTCGCGCCCTGGCTGCCGGAGATCGCCGCACCGGTGGTCGTACGGACTCCCGCGAGCCCGGTGGACGACGTGGTCCCGGCGAAGCGGCCGGTGACGGTGGCCGACCTGATGACCTTCCGCGCGGGGTGGGGCTTCCCCTCCGACTTCTCGCTCCCGGCGGTCTCACCGCTCTTCGGCGAGCTGCGCCAGGGCCCGCCGCGACCGCAGGAGGTCGCGGGGCCGGACGAGTGGATGGCCGCGCTGGGCCGGATCCCGATGCTGCACCAGCCGGGCGAGGCCTGGCTGTACAACACCTGCTCGGACGTGCTGGGGGTGCTGATCGCCCGGGTGGCGGGGTGCTCGCTGCCGGAGTTCCTGGCGGAGCGGATCTTCGAGCCGCTGGACATGCCCGACACCGGTTTCGCAGTGCCGGCGGGGCAGTCGGGCCGGTTCACGCACCTCTACCGGGCCGGCGCGGACGGGGGCCTCGACCTCGTGGACGGCCCCGACGGGCAGTGGAGCGCGGTGCCCTCCTTCCCGTCCGGTGCGGGCGGGCTGGTCTCCACGGCGGACGACTACCACCGCTTCGCCCGGATGCTGCTCGACGGGGGCGGCCCGCTGCTCTCGGCCGATTCGGTGCGCCGGATGACCACCGACTGGCTGACCCCGGCCCAGCGGGCCGGGGCCGAACTGTTCCTGGAGGGCCAGGGCTGGGGGTTCGGCGGGTCGGTCGACGTCGTGCCGGCCGACCCGTGGAACGTGCCCGGCCGCTACGGCTGGATCGGCGGCACCGGCACCGCCGCCCACATCGTCCCCGCGACGGGGGCCGTCACCATCCTGCTGACCCAGCGGGAGCTGACCGGCCCGTCGCCGGCCCCGGAGACGATGCGCGCGGTGTGGGCGTACGCGGCCGCCTAGGGGGCGCCGGTACGCCCCTGCTCCTCCTGCGCCCGTCAGTGGTTCTCGGTCGGCCGCAGGTCGCGCGGGATCAGTGTCCAGGTGGTCGCCGCGGCGGCCATCGCGAGGACGCCGGCCAGCAGGAACGCCGGGGTGATCGCGAGGGTGTAGGACTGCGAGGCGGCGTCGAGCAGGGTCCGGCCGACGGCGCCGCCGAGCTGTTCGGCGGTGTGGGCGGCCTCGCCCACGGAGTCCCGTACGGCGGCCATCGTGGCGGAGTCCAGGTCCATGGCCGGGAGGTTGCCCCGGTAGAGCGCGGCGGCGGTGGAGCCGAGGATGGCGACACCCATGGCCGAGCCGAGTTCGTAGCAGGTCTCCTCGATGGCGGCGGCGCTGGAGACCTCGTCGGCCGGGGCTGCGGAGATCAGGGTCACCGAGGCGACGGTGGTGGCGATGCCCGCACCCACGCCCATGATGGTCAGCGCCGCGGCGAAGGCGGGGTAGCCGAGGCCGGTGAACTGCTGGAGGGTCCAGGGCAGGGCCATGCCCGTGGCGAGGACCACCAGGCCGCCGCCGAGCACGTGGCGGATCGCGAAGCGCTGCATGAGGGTCGGGGCGACCATCGAGGCGCAGATCAGCGCGAGCGGGGCGGGCAGCAGGCGCAGGCCCGCCTCCAGCGGGGTGTATCCCTGGCCGTACTGGAACCACTGGGTGACCAGGAACAGGATCGCGCCCATGCCCACCATGGGCAGGAAGATCGCGGTGGCGGCCACGCTGAAGGCGGGCTTGGTGAAGAGCCGGACCTGGAGCAGCGGGTTGTCCACGCGGAGCTGGCGGCGGACGAACAGGGTCAGCGCGACGGCGGCGAGGACCAGCAGGGCCCAGGGCAGCGGGTCGGCGACGCCGCTCTTGCCGAGCTGCTTGATGCCGCCCGCGAGGGCGAGCATGCCGACGATCGACTGTCCGACGCCGGTCCAGTCCCACTTTCCGGTGGAGCGCGGGGAGCGGGATTCGGGGAGGTAGCGCAGGCCGGCGGCGACGATCACCGCGGTGACGGGCAGGTTGAGGAGGAAGGCGGAGTGCCAGCCGTAGTCCTGGACGAGCAGGCCGCCGACGACGGGGCCGAAGGCCATGCCGCCGCCGAACACGGCGGCCCAGACGGCGAGGGCGAAGGCGCGTTCCTTGGCGTCGGTGAAGACGCTGCGCAGGATCGACAGGGTGGAGGGCATGATCGCGGCGCCGCCGACGCCGAGGAGGGCGCGGGCCGCGATGACGTGCCAGGCCTCGGTGGAGAAGACGGCGATGAGGGAGGCGAGGGCGAAGATGCCGAAGCCCGCCATGAGCAGCCGCTTGCGGCCCCAGCGGTCGCCGAGGGCGCCCGCGGTGACCAGGAGCCCGGAGAGGGCGAGTGCGTAGATGTCGATGATCCACAGCTGCTGTACGGCGCCCGGCTGGAGGTCGCCGACGAGCGAGGGGAAGGCCACGTTGAGGATCGTGGTGTCCATCGAGATGAGCAGGAGACTGCCGGAGAGGATCGTGAGCACGATCCAGCGGCGCGGGTCCTGCGTGGGGGTGTGCATGGGGGTTCCGTTCACGGTTGTTTCACGGTTGTGCGGATTTCACGGTCCGCGTAGTGCGGTCTACGCGGGAGGGGTGCGGGCTCAGGCCGCCGGGGACGGCCGGGTTCCGCTGAGGAAGGAGGCGAGGACCAGGCGGCCGATGTCTCGGCGGGCGAGGTGGCCGTCGCGGACGCCCTCGGCGGCGGCGTCGAGAAGCCCCCACAGCGAGTACCAGATCCAGTACGCGGGCAGGTCGACGCGGAGCCGGCCGAGGCGCTGGCCGAGCGCGAGGAAGGCGAGGGCCCGCTGGTCCTGGCGCTGGATCCCGGCCCGGAACTCCGGGTCGGCGAGCACGGTGGCGTCGCGGGAGGTGAACCCGTACAGGTGCGCGGCGGGCAGCAGCCCGGTGACGAGCCGCTCCAGCGCGGCGTCGAACTCCGCTCCGTCGGCGCTGCCGGCCAGGTCGGCGGGGGCGAGGCACCCGTCGACCACGTCGATGGCCCGGACGGCCACGGCTTTGAGGAGTGCCTCGCGGGTGGCGTAGCGACGGCTGAGCGTGGCGCGGCTGGTCCCGATGCCCGCGGCGATGTGCGCCATGGAGGCGCTGTGATCGCCGGCGAGCACGCGTGCGGCGCCGTCCAGCAGCTCTTCTTCGTTCATCATGCGATCCTCCTTCGTATCAAACGATACAAATTTGTCTCACATGATGCAAGTCTGATTCACGGTCCAGCTATAGAGGCACACCCCCCTCCCCCCGGGGCTTCAGCCCTGCTCCTCCGTCCCCGTGCGGGCGCGGGCGCCCGAGCGGGTGCGGCCGGTGGTCTGGGCGCGCTCCGGGTGGCGGCGTACGTACTCGCGCTCCAGCTCGTCCATCCGCCGGGTGTGCGTGACCAGCGCGTCGTCCGATCCGTGCAGCAGGGTCTCGTGACGCGTGCGGTGGATGGCTTCGAGCTCCTTCATCAGGCGGCCCTCTTCCAGGCCGTCCGCCGACGGCCCGGCCTCGCGGGCCTCGCGCTCCGCCATGGCAGGTCACCTCTCCCTCGGCCGGGCCGGGCGCCTCGCCCGGCCGCGCTCATCCCATCATCGCCGAGGGAGAGAGATAGACACTGTCTACGGCCCGGTGGTAGACCGTGTCCATGGATCAGGACAACGGGCTGCGCGAGCGGCTGATCGACGTCGGCGTGGAGCTCGTGACGAGCGAGGGGACCGCCGCGCTCGGGCTGCGCGAGATCGCCCGCCGCGCCGGGGTGTCCCACGGGGCGCCCCGGCGGTACTTCGCCACCCACCACGCGCTGCTGTCCGCCATCGCCCGGCGCGGGTTCGAGGAACTCGGCTCCCGGATCCCCGCCGCGATGGAGGGCCCGGGCGCGCAGGATCCGCGCGGGCAGGCGCGGGCGCTGGGGCGGGCGTACGTCGGCTACGCGCTGGAGCGCCGCGGCATGTTCGAGCTGATGTTCCGCCACGACCTGCTGGACGGCGGCGGTCAGGACGGGCCGCCGGGGGCCCGGCTCCGGGACTCCACGCTGCCGCTGTTCGAGCTGCTCGTCTCGCTGGTCGCCCGGTGCGGGACGGCCGGAGCCCCCCGCGTCACCGCCGCCGCGCTCTGGGCCAATCTGCACGGCGTGGCGCAGCTGTGGGCCCGGGGCAGCCTGCCGCTCGTGCTCGACGGCGATCCGGAGGCCTCCGTCGACCAGGTGGTCGACGCCGCCCTCGACGCCCATCTGCCGGAGCGCCGCCCGTGAAGCCCCGGCTCGCGCTCTGCGTCAGCGCCGCCGGCGCGATGCTCGTCGCCCTCGACGGGACCGTGCTGCTCGTGGTGCAGCCCAGCCTGCGGCGGGACCTCGGGGCGCGTCTGGCCGAGGTGCAGTGGACGAGCGGCGCGTACCTCCTGAGCGTGGCGGCCTGCGCGCGGCGCAGGGGCTGTTCGGGGCGCTGCTCCAGCCGGCGACGCTCGCCCTGCTGCGCCTCGTGTACCCGCCCGACCGGATCGGCGGGCCGGTCGCGGTGCGGACCGCGGCGATCTGGGTGGCCGCGGCGGCCGGGCCGCTGCTCGGGGGTGTGCTGGTGGAACGCTTCGGCTGGCGTGCGGTGTTCGTGGCGAACGTCCCCGTCGCCCTCGCGATCGCGGCGGCGGCCCTGTTCCTACGGGCCCCCGCGCCCCCGCCCGCCGAGCCCGGCCGGATCCGGCCCGGCGGCGCGGTCCTCCTCGCGGCGGCCCTCGCGGCGCTGGTCCACGCGCTGGCCGGCGTACCGGAACACGGCTGGCCGGGGCCCGGACCCTGGCCGGGTTCACCGCCGCGGCCGCGCTGGCGGCCCTGCTCGTACGGTCCGAGCGCAGCTCCGCCCAGCCCCGACGCCCCTGCCGGGCACCCGGGGGTGCTGGGCGGGCTCAAGCAGACGGCGATGAACGTCGGGCCGGCCCTCGGCATCGCGGTGGCCGCGGGGACCGGGGCTTCGGTCGCGGCGCTGACGGCGCTGGCCGCCGTAGGGCTGCTGCCCGCGTCACGGCTGCCGCCGTCACGACTGCCGACCCCACGACTGCCCGCATCTCGGCTGCCGCCGTCACGGCAGCTCGGGGGTAGCCCCGCGGGCCACGCAGGTGCGGGCCACCTCGTCGGCGAAGGCGCGGGCGGGCGGGGAGAGGGCGGACCAGCTCCGGACGGCCCAGCCGACGGCGAGCGGCGGCAGGGCGGGGACCGGTACCAGGCGCAGCGGTCCGTCTGATCCGGGTACCCGCCAGCCGGGCAGCGCCGGTACGACGGCGTGGCCGAGGCCCAGTTCGGCGAGGAGGAGGGCGGTGTCCCAGTCGGCGGCGCTGGTGTCGGAGCTGATCCGGATGCCTGCTTCGGCGAGGGCGGCGTCGAGCCGGGCGCGGGAGGTGGAGTTCTCCGGCAGCCGGATGTGACGGATGGCTCCGAGGTCGGACGGCTCCAGGCGGGAGCGGGCGGCGAGCGGATCGTCGGCGCCGACCGCCAGGACCCAGGGCAGCCGCATGACGGGGCGTTGCTCGATCCCCCGCACGGGGGCGCCGATGGTGATCCACGCGAGGTCGAGGTCCTCGGCGCACAGGGCGTCGAAGCAGCTCCGGCTGGAGTTCTCGGTCTGGAACTCCAGGCTGACCCGGGGGTGGCCGCGCCGGAAGGCGACGATCGCCTCGGCCATGAAGTGGCGCACCGTGGTGGCCCCGGTGGTGACGCGGACCGAGCCGCCGTCGCCCCGCACCAGGTCGTCGATCCGGCGCAGGGCTCCGTCGAGCCCGGCGATGCCGTCGGCGGCGGCCGCCTGGAGGATCAGACCGGCCCCGGTGGGCGAGACCCCGCGCGGGTGGCGCTCCAGGAGCGCGGTGCCGGTCTCCCTTTCCAGGCGGCGGATGTGCTGGCTGACGGCGGACTGGGTGCGGCCGAGGTCACGGGCGACGGCACTGAGGCTGCCGGCCCGGCAGACGGCGACGAACACGCGGAGATCATCGAGGGTCACAACTCCAAGGTATCCCTTGGAGGTTACGAGAAATCCGGAGGATTGACTTGGATGTCCGGCTGCCCGACGATCAGTTCACGGCCCAGGGCGGCAACCCGGTCCCGCCATCGCGAGGGTGGGCCCGGGTGCCGACCCGCAGCCGCGGGGCCTCGGTCCGGGGCCCGAGGGCGCGCCCGGCAGTGCGGCGGGGTCAGTGCGACGGTCAGCCGTGGTTCGGGTGGGTCCAGAGGCCGGCCCGGGCGAGCAGCGGGGCCGATCGGATCGCCTCGGGGATGAAACCTTCGAGCAGCCGGCGGGCTTCGGCCCACGCCTGCCCGGCAGTGTCCCGGGTGATCACATGGAGCCGGATGCCGAACCGTACGCGCCGCCCCGCGCGTGCGGCGAGCGCGCGTACGCGGTCCAGTTTCTCCGCCACCTGCACGGGTGGTTCGCCGAACGTCAGGTAGACATCGCTGTGGCGTGCGGCGACCTCGACGGCCGCCGGCGACGATCCGCCGAAGTAGACCGGTGGCACCGGGTCGGGCAGCCGGCCCAGCCGGGCGCCCTCCACGCGCAGGTGTGATCCGCCGAAGTCGACCAGGTCACCGGCCCATTCCGCTCGACGACTCCGCCGCCCTGCGCGGGGCCGCCGACGCCATCGCCGACCGGCATGGCGTGGTGGACGTACTGGTCAACTCCGCCGGCATCACCAAGAAGGTCGACCATGCCGACCTGGAAGGGCTGACGGACGCGGAGTTCGACCGGATCCTGACGGTGAACGTCAGGGGCACCTTCTCCGTGATTCGCGCGTTCACCCCGCTCCTGCGGTCCTCCGGTGACGCGGTCGTCGCCACCATCTGCCCGGGTGCTCGGCCCACAGGTGCGGATCTTCAACCTCTCGCCGGCGGCGGTCGACACGGCTTCGTCGCCGGCCGCGATCCGGCCGTGGTGCGGGCGCAGGCCGCGTCGGCGCCGCTCCGGGTCGTCGCGGACCCGGACGACGTGGCCTGTTCCCTGATCGGCGCCGTCACCTCGCTGCGGCTCAGCTCCGGCACCGTCGTCGTCTTCGACGGCGGCGGCCACCTGTAGGGGCCGGGCCCTCGGCGAGGAGTTCGCCGAGGACGTGGCGGGCGATGGCCGCCATGACGGGGTTCGTCTCCTTGTAGTAGTTCAGTTCCATGAGGGCGATCGACAGGGCCCAGCCGCGGGCCCGCGTCCACATCGCGTCGTCGGCGTCCAGGGCGGCCCGGAAGGCGGGGCGGGCGGTGGCCGGGAGGACGTACCAGGCCGGGATCAGGTCGACGGCGGGTTCGCCGAGGCCGGCGCAGCCGAAGTCGATGACGGCGGCGAGCCTTCCCTCGGCGAGGAGCAGGTTCCCCGGTTGCAGGTCGGCGTGGATCCAGACCGGCGGCCCGGACCAGGGCTCGGCCCGCAGGGCCTCCTCCCACAGGGCGGTCGCCTTCCCGGTCTGGACGTCGGCGTCCGCGTCGGCATCGGCGCTCGCGCCCAGTTCCGCGAGCGCGGCACGGGTTTCGGCGTCCCGGGCCGCCAGGGTCTCGCTTCGGTAGGAGGCCGGAGCGTCCACCGGATCGGCACGGTGCAGCGCGGAGACGAACTCCGCCAGGTCCTCGGCCAGGAGGTCCGGGTCCGCGATCCGGCCGGGCACCGGGTTCTCTCCGGGGACCCAGCCGAAGACCGACCAGGACCAGGGATAGCCCTCGGCGGGCCGCCCCGTGCCGATGGGGGCGGGGACGGCGGCCGGCAGACCCGGGGCGAGCCTCGGCAGCCAGACGCGCTCCATGCCCACGTCACCGGCCGCGCCCGGCGTGCGCGGAAGGCGTACGACCAGGTCCCCGCCCAGCCGGTACATGGCGTTGGACGTGCCGGCCGAGTCGACCCGCTCGACGGGCAGCCCCGCCCACTGCGGGAACTGCCCGGCTACCAGCCTGCGTACGAGGGAGGCGTCGATGTCGGGTTCGTCGGCGTGCATTTTCCCGGCGGGCATGAGCACCTTCCTGAAGCGTCCGAGGAGCGCGGCGGCCTCCACGGTAGCCGCCGGGCTCCGCGCACCGCGGAGCCCGGCCCGGCTGGGTGCCGGGCCGGGCTCGGTGGGGGGTGTCAGGCGGTCCTCATCGGGCGGGGGTCGCGGGGAAGGCCGGGACCGCCCGGTCCCGGGTCACGGTGTGAACGTCCAGCGCTGGGCCGGGGTCGTGGCGCACGCGACCCGGGTGAGCCTGGTGCCGTTGGCCGTGGCGGAGCCGGCCGGGGTCAGGCACTGGCCGGAGTTGCGCAGGCTGCCGTCCGGGCCGGTCTGCCAGCTCTGGCCGGAGCTGCCGTTGCAGGTCTGGATCGCGACGGCGGTGGCGGTGGCGGCGTCCAGACAGACTCCGCCGTGGCCGGTCAGCCGGCCGTCGCCCTGCAGGGTCCAGCGCTGGTTGGGGCCGCCGTGGCAGCTGTAGAGGGTGGGCTGGGTGCCGGGGGTGGTGGCGCTGCCCGGGAGGTCGATGCACGTGGCCGAGGCGCCGTTGACCAGGGTGGCGGCCGCGGGCAGCGGGGTCGGGCGGCCGGTGAGGGTGATCTCGGCGGCGCTGGTCCAGGGGCCGCGGCCGCCCGCCTCGGTCAGTGCCTTGAGGCGGAGGTAGCGGCCCGCTTTGGCGGACAGGGAGACCGACTTGAGGGCAGCCGTGTCGGCGAAGGTGCCGGTGGCCACCGGGGATCCCCAGTTGGTGGTGGTGTCGGAGACGTACACCTCGTAGCCGCCGATCCGGCCGTTGACCCCGCCGTCCTGGCGGGGCAGGTAGCCGAGGCCGTCGGCCGTGTAGCGGGCGCCGAGGTCGATCTGGATCTCGTGCGGGAGCGGCGCGGGGGCGGAACCGGACCATGCGGTGTGCCAGAGGGTCCCGGTGTTCCCGTCGAAGGCGTTGCGTGCGGCGCCGTTCTCGCCGCTGGTCTCCTGGCTGTCGGCGGAGACCAGGGTCCAGGCCGTCTGCGGGACGGGGCTGGAGGTGACCGGGATGGGGTCGGCGGCCGGGACGGAGGTGCCGGTGGCCGAGACGCTGAACGCGCCCGCCTTCGTACCCGTCTTGGTCCACAGGACGCCGCCGCGGTCGGCGGCGTCGAAGTACCAGCCCGTCGCCGCCGCGTCGTAGGCGGCCTTGCTGGTGAGCCGGGTGAGGGCCGCGCCGTCCACGGTGAGGGCGGTGGGGGCGGTGGCCACGTGGAGGCTGAACTCGTAGCCGCGCGAGGCCGGTTTGCCGGTGTAGCTGCCGGCCGGGGCGGAGACGGACACGGTGACGGTGCCGGACCCGGAGGAGGGGGCGGTGACGTCGACCTGCTGGCGGGCGAAGGCACCCGTCTGGTGGGCGCGGGTGATGCCGTCGTCCTCGTAGAGGCTGAAGGAGGTGGCGCCGCGCGGGTGGATGTCGTAGGTGAGGGTGGAGACGGGCTTCTCCCCCGTGTAGTTCATCTGCGGCCACATCGGGACGATGGCGCCGCCCTTGACGAAGAGGGGCAGGGTGTCGAGGGGTGCTTGGTAGCCGTTGAGCCAGCCCGGTCCGGCGTAGGTCTTGCCCGTCCAGTAGTCCGTCCAGGTGCCGGCCGGGAGGTAGATGCCGTCCCGTACGGAGGTGTCGGAGACCACGGGCGCGACGAGGAAGGAGTCCCCGGCCATGAACTGGCCGCTGGTCAGGTTGCCGCGCGCCACCGGGTCCTCGGGGTACTCCAGGACCATCGCGCGGGTGCTCGGGACGCCGGTCTCGTGGGCGGTCCGGCTCATCGTGTACAGGTACGGCATCAGCCGCATCTTCAGCTGGAGGTACTTGCGGTTGATCGAGAGGTACGGCTCCGCGAACCGCCAGGGCTGCTTGTCCTGGTAGCCGGCGGTCGGGCCGGTCGCGCCCCAGCCGGACATGGTCATGAAGGCCGGGGTGAAGGCCTTCCACTGGAGGTCGCGGGCGTACGTCTTGGGGCTGCCGGCGAAGATGCCGTCGACGTCGCCGGTGGCGTAGTTGAGGCCGGAGAGGCCGGCGCCGGTGATGGCGGGGACGTGCCAGCGCATGTCGTCCCAGGTGCCGTTGGTGTCACCGGTCCAGACGACGGCGTTGCGCTGGGTGCCGGCCCAGCCGTCGACGGTCCAGACGTAGCGCCGGGCGTCGGAGTTCTTCTCGATGCCGTCGACGGCCTGCTGGACGCCAGCGAACGCCGTCTTGTAACCGCCGCCGATCCAGGCGACGTCGGTCTTCACGCCCCGGGAACCGGCCACCCCGACTTCCTCGTTGATGTTGCCGAGGCCCGTCGAGGTCCACAGTCCGGTCTGGAAGCCCTTGGCCTTCAGGGCGTCGACCGTGGACTTCAGGGGCGTGGTGTAGCCGCAGCCGTAGCCGTCGTTGGGCAGGAACCAGCCCGAGGGCATGTCGGCGGCGCGGGCGTCCGTGGCGTAGCCGACGACGTCCGGGGTGGTCTGGTGGCGAAGGCGGTTGTGGTCGCCCTGGTAGGCCGGGTTGGAGGCGTTGAAGCAGTCGGCGTTGCCGAGTTCGAAGCCCCATGCCGGAGCCATGAAGGGCTTGCCGCTGACGTCGGTGTAGGCGTCCAGGACGGTCTTGAGGGAGTCGCCGGTGAAGTACCAGGCGTCGAAGCGCTTCTCGTCGTGGGTGAGCGTGGTGGGGGCGTTGAAGCCGTACGAGCCCGGGGCCCAGGTATTGCGCATCACGCCGTAGTTGTTCGTCGACACGTAGAAGGGCGCGGGGCTGGCGTTGTTGTTCTCGCGCCACTTGTTGTCGACCGCGATCGGGACGGTCTTGCCGCGCAGCGCCCATTCGCCCAGGCGCAGGCCCGTTCCGTAGAACTGCTCGTCCGCCGCGCGCGCGAGGTACTGGGTGGTCTGGCTGCCGGTCCAGGAGGTGGGCTGTGTCTCCTGCCAGACGAGGGTGGAGTTGTCGGCCCGGTAGACGGAGAACTGCAGCGGGGTCTTGTTGACCCGGATGGACAGGGAACCGGTGGTGATCTTGTAGTACGTGCCCGCCTCGGTCCAGGCCGCACCGACCGGGCCGAAGTCCGTCGTGGGGGCGAGATCGGTGCCGGCCGGGTCGTTGGTGAAGGTGCCGTCGGGTGAGAGCCAGAGCCGGAAGATGTCGGCGCGGGCGACGACCACCCGGGCCTTGGACCCGCCGGAGGTTGCGATGGTGAAGGTGTTCCCGGACTGGGTGACGCCGGTGGCGTTGCCCGCCGTGGCGGGGGCGGGCGCCTCGGCGGCCGCCGAGGCCGGTGAGGAGATGGGGCCGGCGGTGGCCAGACCGGCCACGGCGAGGGCCGCGGCGAGCAGCGCGGCCGCCGGGGCGCGCCGCCGCCGTGGGCTTCTGCGGATGCTGATGAGTCTCATGGGGCGGCTCCTCGTGCGGTCCGGATCGCGGACACACCTTTTGGCATGCACCGGGCAACATAGCGGTCCGACGGCCCCATTTGAAGGAAGATGCTCGGAATGGCTGGTCAACGAGCATCTTTGAACACTCTTTGCTCGTGCGGAAGGCCTTGGATCGCTCGTCGATCCCTCACCCGTATGGCCCACCCGCCCTGCGCGGCCCTCCCCGCGCCCCGACCCTGAGACGAACTACGGACTTTTCTGGAGGGCCCGGCACTCATGGAACAGGCGCAACAGCCCGCATCGCTCCGTCAGCTCCTCCTCGCCCCCGGGACGCTGCGACTGCTCGCACTCTCGGCCCTCATCGGCATACCGGTCTCGCTGTTCGCCTTCGCCTTCGTCAGCCTCGAACACGAACTCCAGCACTGGGTGTGGCACACCGCGCCCGACCTGCTCGGCTACACCCGCGCCCCGTGGTGGTGGGGCCTGCCCACGCTCACCCTCGCCGGACTGCTGGCCGCGCCGATCATCACGCGGATGGCCGGCGCCGGCGGACACGTCCCCGCCCACGGCTTCGGCGGCCCGCCGACCATGCCCCGCGAGACCCTGAGCGTGATCCTGGCCGCGCTGGCCTGCCTCCCCCTCGGCGTGATGCTCGGACCCGAGGCACCCCTGATGGCGATCGGCAGCGGCCTCGCCCTGCTCAGCATCCGCGCGGCCAAGCGCGCCGCCCAGCCCGAGCTGGCCACGGTGCTCGGCATGGCCGGATCCACCGCCGCCATCAGCACCATCTTCGGCAGTCCGCTGATCCCGGTGGTGATGGTGCTGGAGGGAGCCGCACTCGTGGCCGGGGGCCCGCGCCTGTTCGTACTGATCCTGCCCGCCCTGGTCGCCAGCGGGGTCGGAGCCCTGGTCTTCACCGGCTTCGGGCACTGGACCGGCCTCGGCATCGGCGCGCTGACCCTCCCCCAGGAACCCGCCGCCGGCCTGCCCGACGCCGGCGACTTCCTGTGGGGCATCCCCATGGCCGCCCTGATCGGGGTCCTCGTCGCCCTGGGCAAGTCCGCCGGGCTGCGCGTCCACGCCTGGACGGGCACGTCCATGCAGCGGATCATCCTGTGCGCGGTGGCCGTCGGCCTCTGCGTCACCGCCTACGCGCTGATCACCGGACGCTCCCCCGAGGAGGTGGCCCTGTCCGGACAGGCCACCGTCGGCCAGCTGGCCGCCGAGCCCTCGTCCTGGGCGGTGGGCGCGCTGGTGGCCCTCTCGGTCTTCAAACTGATCGGCTGGAGCATCGCCCTGGGCAGCCTCCGGGGCGGCCCGATCTTCCCGTCCATCATGATCGGGGCGTCGATCGGCGTCGCCTTCGGCAGCCTTCCCGGCTTCGGCATGGGCCCCGCCCTGGCGGCCGGCATCTGCGCGGCCGGGGTGGCCGGGACCCGGCTCCCGGTGACCGGCGTGGTCCTGGCCGCCGCCCTGCTGGGCAAGGAGGCCCCGACCCTGATGCCGTTGCTGGTGATCTCGGCGGTCACGGCGCTGCTGGCCTCGGCCCTGATCGACCGCCAGCGCCCCGCCGACCCGGCCCACCTCCAGCCCGCCTCGGCGGACGCCTGAGCCCGTCGACGTCTGGTCGACGACGGGCTCATCCAGTGGCCGGCAAGCTCATGCGAGGGCCCGTCCCCAGCCCGTGACGGGCTGCGGCGCGCTCACGGCCAGGACCGGCGCCGCCGGCGAGCCGTGCCGGTGCCCGCAGGGATCGAAGACCAGGACCACCGGCTGCCCCGGACGCTGACGCCATGAGATGCGTTCCGGGGCTTCGTCGCACACCGGGCAGCACGGCAGCGGACCCGGCCGGCTCATCAGGCCCAGCGGGCTCGACGAACTCGACGGACTCGACGGACTCGACGTACTCGACGGGATCGGCTCCGGGCGGTACTCGGGGGCGGCCGCGAGCTGCGTGGAGTGCGGATCGCTCATGGAGACTCCCTGGTCGTGCGGTTGGGCTGCTCGCACTGTGCCATGGACGGCCCCCTGTCCGCACGGGTGAATCCTCCAGGATTCCGGCTGGTCAGAGACGCACGCCGGGGCGCGAAGGACCGTAGGGGATCCTTCGCGCCCCGGCGTCCGGGCGTACGGGCACGCGCCCGCACACGCTCAGGCCAGCTTGTCGACCTCGGGGTGCTCTTCCAGCCAGGCGCGGACGGCCTGCTGTTCCTTGCCCTTGCCGGATTCCTGGATCCTGGCCTCCAGACCGGTGAGCTGGGCCTCCGTCAGCTTGAAGGAGCTCAGCCACCGGGCGACCTGCGGCTCGTCGGCCGCGAAGTCCTTGCGGGCGACGTTGTGGATGCCGTCGCCCTTGCCCCAGGCGCCCTGGGGATCCGCGAGCTTCGTCAGCTCGTAGGAGGCGTACGCCCAGTGCGGCGACCAGAGCACGACCGCGACGGGCTCCTTCTTCGCATAGGCCCGCTTGAGTTCGGCGAGCATGCCCGGGGTCGATCCGTCGACGACCTTGTACTCCCCGTCGAGCCCGTACTGCGGCAGCACCTTGTCCTTGAGGAGGCCCATCGCGCCGGCGCTCGGCTCGATGCCGATGATCCGGCCCTTGAACTCCCCCGCCTTGCCCTTCAGGTCGGCGAGGGTCTTCACGTCCTTCATGTAGGAGGGGACGGCCAGCTCGATCGAGGTGGGTCCGAACCAGGAGCCGAGGTCGTCGAGCTTGTTCCCGTACTTCTTCCAGTACTCGGCCTGCGTCGAAGGGAGCCAGGCGTCGGTCTGGAAGTCGACCTGGCCGCCCGCGAGCCCGGTGTAGAGCGCGCCGAGCTCCAGCTGGCGGGCGTCGACCTGGAAGCCGCGGCGCTCCAGGAGCTCCTTCCAGAGGAAGGTGGAGGCGACGCCCTCGTCCCACGGGATGTAGCCGATGCTGAGCTTGCGGCCCTTGCCGATGTTCTCGACCCCGGCCCCGCCGACCGCGTTGACCTGCGACTTCCCGGAGTCTCCGAAGATTCCGAGGCCGCCCGCGACCAGGGACAGCACCACGGCCGAAGCCACGGCGAAGACGGGCTGCGGGCGGTGGCTCCACACCTTGGCGGTGCCGGTGGCGGCGGAGCGGGCCTTGGCGAGGGCGCGGCGGCCGAGCGGGGAGACCTGGCGGCCCAGCGCCCCCGTCATCCGGTCCAGGTACATGGCGAGGATGACGATGGAGATGCCGGCCTCGAAGCCGAGGCCGATGTCCACGCTGCCGATGGCCCGGTAGACGGCGCCGCCGAGGCCGCCGCCGCCGACCATGCCGGCGATGACCACCATGGACAGGCCGAGCATGATCACCTGGTTGATGCCTGCCATGATGGTGGGCAGCGCCAGCGGGAGCTGGACCCGGACGAGGGTGTCGCGCGGGGTGGTGCCGAAGGCGTCGGCGGCTTCGACCAGTTCGGCGTCGACCTGGCGGATGCCGAGCTCGGTCATCCGGACGCCGGGCGCCAGCGAGAAGATGATGGTGGCGATGATGCCGGGCACCACGCCCACCCCGAAGAAGATGATGCCGGGGATGAGGTAGACCATCGCCGGCATGGTCTGCATGAAGTCCAGGACGGGCTTCAGGGCGGCGCTGACCTTGTCGGAGCGCGAGGCCCAGATGCCCAGCGGGATCGCGAAGAGCAGCGTGACCAGGGTGGCGACCAGGACCAGCGCGAGCGTGGACATGGCCTCCGGCCACAGGGCGACCGAGTCGACCAGGGCGAAGCCGGCGAAGGCGAGCAGGGCGGCGAGCAGACCGCGCAGCCACCAGGCGGCGACGGCGAGGACGCCGGCCAGCAGCAGGGGGTTCGGTGCGGACAGGACGGCTTCGATGCCGTCGTAGAGCCCGGTGACGAGCGCGGCGATGGCGTCGAACAGCCAGGACAGGTGGCTCTGGAGGAAGTCGACACCACTGTCGACCCAGGATCCGAGGTTCAGGCGGGGCATCAGGCAGCCACCTCCGCGCAGTCCAGCGGGGCGCGTCGCTCGTCGCCAATGAAGGCGACGAGGCGGCCCTGCGGGACGGAGCCGACGACGGAGCCGTCCTCGGCGGTGACGGCGACGTCGTGCGGGACGCGGGCGCTGACGGCGCACACGTCGGCCAGCGGGGTTCCCGCGGAGACGGTGGGGCAGCCGCAGTCCGGCCGGCCGCCGGTGGCTCCGGTCATGACGGCGTCGGCCGTCAGCACCCGCGAGCGGTCCACGTCCTGGATGAACGAGGCGACGTACTCGTCGGCGGGGCGGGTGAGGATGTCCTCGGCCGTGCCCTGCTGGACGATGCGGCCGTCGCGCATGACGGCGATGGAGTCGCCGAGCCGCATGGCCTCGTTGAGGTCGTGCGTGATGAAGACGATGGTCTTGCCCAGGCTCTTCTGGAGTTCGAGCAGCTGGTCCTGCATGTCGCGGCGGATCAGCGGGTCGAGCGCGCTGAAGGACTCGTCCATCAGCAGCAGGTCGGCGTCGGTGGCCAGGGCGCGGGCCAGGCCGACGCGCTGCTGCATGCCGCCGGAGAGCTCGTCGGGCCAGGACTTCTCCCAGCCGCCGAGCCCGCAGAGGGCCAGCGCTTCGGCGGCCCTCCGGTCGCGCTCGGCCCGGGGGACGCCCTGGACCTCCAGGCCGTAGCCGGCGTTCTCCAGCACGTCGCGGTGCGGGAACAGGGCGAAGTGCTGGAAGACCATGCTGATCTTGGTGGAGCGTACGCGGCGCATCTCGGACGGCGAGAGTGCGGTGAGGTCCTCTCCGTCGAAGAGGATCCGCCCCGCGGTGGGCTCCAGCAGGCCGTTGAGCATGCGCAGCAAGGTGGACTTGCCCGAGCCCGAAAGACCCATGACGACGAAGATCTGGCCGGGCTCGACGCGGAACGAGGCGTCGATCACCGCCGCCGTCGTTCCCTCGGCGCGCAGCTCGTCGCGGTCGGTCGCGCCGCTTTCGAGCGCGCGGACCGCCTTCGCGACGGCCGCGCCGTTGTCGGGTCCTTTACCGAACACCTTGTACACGTGCTCGGCTGTGAGCGTGGACACATACACCTCAAGGGTCGTACCGGAAACGGCCCACCGGCGTGCGTGCGGCCGGCGGGCCGTGGAGCGCGACGGGATCCGCCCGTCACCCGTGCGTCCCGGCCGCTGTCGGCCGGCGGACGGGTCCGCTCCAGCCGCGCTACTGCCCGTGCTTAACCCCTGCAAACGGTGAAGTGAGTCATGTCACTTGCGCTACGCCGCCACCCGCGCCCGCGGCTGCGCCCGTGCAGCCGGATTCCGCTTGCTGCGGGACCCCGGCTCCGGACGACTCTGCGGACGACTCTGTGGACCGCTCCGGGAACCGCTCTGCGGACCGCTCCGGGTCCGCGAGCATCGAGGCCCGCAGGTGCGCGAGCACCCGGGTCAGGAGGCGCGAGACCTGCATCTGCGAGATGCCGAGGGCAGCTCCGATCTGGGCCTGGGTGAGCTCCTCGCCGAAGCGCATCGACAGCATGCGGCGCTCGCGGTCGCTGAGGCGTTCCAGCAGCGGCGCCAGGGTCTGGATGTCCTCGACGCGCTCCAGCGCCGGCTCTTCGGCCCCCATGGTCTCGGCGAGGCTGTGGCCCTCGGTGCGGCCGTCGGCGTGATCGGAGCCCGGGGCGTCGAGGGAGCCGCTGGTGTGGCCGTTGGCGGCGACGAGCCCCTCGATGACCTCTTCCTCGGTGAGCGAGAGGTGCGCGGCGAGATCGGCGACCGTCGGCGGCCGGTCGAGGAGCGCGGTCAGCTCCTCCTTCGCCTTGGCCAGGTCGATGCGCAGCTCCTGGAGCCGGCGCGGGACGCGGACCGCCCAACTGGTGTCGCGGAAGTGCCGCTTGATCTCCCCGGTGATGTACGGCATGGCGAGGGAGGCGAACTCCACCTCGCGGGCCGGGTCGAACCGGTCGATGGCCTTGATCAGGCCGATGGTGCCGACCTGGAGGAGGTCTTCGAGGTCGCCTCCGTCTCCGCGGCCGCGGAAGGGGCGCATCGCGAACCGGACGAGCGAGCAGTTCATCTCGATGAGGGTCTCGCGGACGTACCGGTACTCGGGGGTGCCCTCGTCGAGCTCGTGGAGCCGGCGGAAGAAGAGCCGCGTCAGCTCGCGCGCGTCCGCGGGGGCCACCTCGCGGGGCTCCGCGATCCGGGGCGGGAGCACCGTGGCCGCGGGCTCTGCGCCGGCGGCTGTGCCGGGGGCTCTGCCGCCGGAGTCCGGGGCTCTGCCGGCGGCGGGGTCCGGGAGGGGGCCGGCGAGCCGGCCGGCGCAGGGGCCGGGGCGGGCACCGGTGCGGGGTCCGGGAAGGGAGCCGGTCCGGGGTCCGGGAAGGGGGCCGGTCCGGGGTCCGGGAAGGGGGCCGGGAAGGGGGCCGGGAAGGGGGCCGGTCCGGGGTCCGGGAAGCGGGCCGGGAAGGGGGCCGGCGGTATGGGAGAACGGGGTGGGCATCGGCACGGGGTCGCTCCTTGGGCTGGTCGGCTTGCGGCGCATGACCTTGATGGGCGTACACCCTAGCCGGTTCCGGATCCCTTCCCCAGTTCCCTTCCTGCGAGATCAACCAGCCGGAGCCCGGCCGCATTTGCCGCAGGGCCCCGTTCCGGTAGCACATCGGCCGTCCGGCCGAAGTCTCCTCGGCCGTCCGGTCAATTCCCTTCGGCGGCGGGCCCGGTGGCGGCGGCCGAAGCGGCCGGGGAGGCGGTTCCCGAGGTCGTGCGGAGCGCCCGGACGAGGGCGTCGATTCCGGCCTCGGCCTTGGAGCGCGGGCAGCCCACGTTGAGGCGCACGAAGCCCGCGCCTTCGGGCCCGTAGGCGGTTCCCGGCATGATCGCCACCTTCTCGGTATGAATCAGCTCACGTTGGAGCGCCTCGTCGCACACCGCGAGGGGCCGGAGATCTATCCAGGCGAGGTAGCCCGCCTTGGGGGGCTGCCAGTCGAGCTCGGGGAAGGCCCGCGCCAAGCGCTCCCGCACCATGTCCAGGTTCTCGGCGACGTACGCGGTGAGGGCGTCGAGCCACGGTCCGCCGTCGCGGTAGGCGGCGATGTGTCCGGCGACGGAGAGGACGGCCGGGGAGGACAGCCCGTCGGCGTCCTTGAGGAGGGTGAGGTAGCGCTCGCAGGACTCCGCGTCACCGAAGATGCCGTAACTACCGGTCAGTGCAGGGATGTTGAAGGACTTCGAAGCCGAGGTGACGATGGCCCAGCGCCCTCCGGGGCGGCCGTGCAGCGCCCAGGGGCGGTGCCGGTTCGGGGCGTGCGCGAGGTCGGAGTGGATTTCGTCGCTGATCACCGCGACCCCGTGGCGCTCGCACAGGCCGGCCATCCGCTCCAGCTCGGGCCCGCTCCACACGTGCCCGGTCGGATTGTGCGGGGAGCAGAGCAGCAGCACGGTCGTGTCGGGGCGGGCCAACTCCCGCTCCAGTGCGTCCCAGTTGTGGAGCGGGACCCCGCGCATCTCCCGGTCGCGGGCGGCGAGGAGGCGGGGGAAGGCGTCGTAGGCCGGGGTGTGGACCACGACTCCGTCGCCGGGGGCGGACCAGAGGTCCAGGATCCGGCCGGCCTGGTAGAGGACGGCGGGGGCGTAGGCGATGCGTTCCGCGGCGATGGGGGTGTCGTAGCGGGTGGCGTACCAGTGCCGGACCGCGGAGAGGAATTCCTCGTGGCGCCAGCGGGAGTAGCCGAGGACCCCGTGCTCCAGGCGGCCGCGCAGGGCGGTGAGCACCTCGGGGGCGGTCTCGAAGTCCATGTCGGAGATCGTGAAGGGGAGCAGGTCCGGGACCCCGAAGCGGTCCTCGACGTAATCCCACTGCGTGCACCAGGTGCCGTGCCGGTCGACCGGCACATCGAAATCGTAGGTCGTGGCCATGGTTCAGCCGACCGGGGTGAGCTTGGCGAGGGCGTCCTTCACGGACTGCACCTGGGGGCCGATGATGACCTGCACGTTGTGGTCGTCGAGCCGGACCACGGCGATGGCTCCCAGCTTCTTCAGCCGGGCGTCGTCCAGCAGGGCGGCGTCGCCGACCGTCATGCGCAGGCGGGTGATGCAGTTGTCGAGCGCGTGGATGTTGGCCGGGCCGCCGAGGGCTTCGAGGATGGCGACCGGGTCGTACTTGCCCGCGACCAGCTCGGCCTTGGGTGCGTCGGCATCGGCATCGGCCTCGGTGTCCGCGGCCTGCGGGCCGGTGGGCTCGTCGTCGCGTCCCGGGGTCTTCAGATCGAACGTGGTGATCGCCCAGCGGAAGAGGAAGTAGTACACGGCGAACCAGATCGCGGCGATCACCGGGACCAGGTACCACTTGGTCGTCGTGCCCTGGAGGACTCCGAAGACCAGCAGGTCGATGATGTTGCCGTCGGTGTTGCCGATGTACACGCCGAGGACGGCGGAGAGGAGGAAACCGAGGCCCACCAGGACCGCGTGGATCAGGTACAGCCACGGGGCGATGAAGAGGAAGAGGAATTCGAGGGGCTCGGTGACCCCGCCCACCACACAGGCCACGACGCCGGAGATGAGCAGCGCCTTGATCTCCGGGCGCATGGTGCGCTTCGCGCAGTGGTACATGGCGAGCGCGGCGCCCGGGAGTCCACCGAGGTAGGCGGCCATCTTGCCCTGGGACAGGAACTGCGTCGCGGTGTGCGCCGCGCCCGAGGGGGTGGGGCAGGACAACTGTGCGTAGAAGAGGTTCAGGGCGCCGCTGACGTTCTCCCCGCAGACCGCTCCGGCGCCTCCGGCGTCGGTGAAGCGGAACAGCGCGACGAGGATGTGGTGCAGGCCGATCGGGCGCAGCAGCACCTCGCCCATGCCGAAGAAGAAGGGGCCGAAGACTCCGGCGTGCGCGATGCCCGTGCCGACGGAGGCGATCCAGCTTCCGAGGGTGGGCCAGACGAGCGGGACGAGGAGTCCGACGATGCTCATGGCCAGGGCGGAGACGATCGGGACGAAGCGCAGGCCACCGAAGAAGGCGAGTGCGTCGGGCATCTGCTTCGTGCGGTAGCGCTTGTGCAGCAGGGCCACGATGACACCGACGGCGACCGCGCCGAGCAGTCCGGTGTCGATGGATTTCACGCCGAGCACGTCGGCGATGCCGTAGTGCGCGATCTCGCCCTTGTCCTCGAAGTCCACGCCGCGCGTGGTGAGGAAGAAGTTGACGGCGAGGTTCATCGAGGCGAAGCCGACGAAACCGGAGAAGGCGGCGACCCCCTTGTCCTCGCGCGCCAGGCCCAGCGGGATCGCCATCGCGAAGAGGACCGGAAGGAACTTGAAGGCCACCAGTCCGGTGTTGGACATCCAGGTGAAGGCCAGCTGGAGGGGTTCGTTGTCCAGGAAGGAGAGGTTCTGAAGGACGGCCGGGCTGGAGAGCGAGGAGCCGACGCCGAGCATGATCCCGCAGAAGGCCAGGAGCGCCACGGGCAGCATGAAGGTCTTGCCCAGGCCCTGGAGGAATTCCCAGAGCGCTGCCTTCGTCTTCTTCATGGTGGATCTTTCGTCCGGATTCGGAGGGGGTCGCACATAAAGATTCCGTTCTGCAATTGGGTGGCGCTAAGAGGAGAAGGGCCCCAATCCATAAGGTCTGATTCCTCCCGCGCGGGCTCCGCACAAGAGCCCCGCGCGGGCCCTGTCCGGGTCCGCGCGGGGCTCTTGTGCGGAGCTTGTGAAGGCAGCACTCTGAGCGGACGACTCAGGGGGGTCCGATTCAATGATCATGCGCTCGCACTTATTGCGGCGGTACGGAGCCGTGCTCGCACTCGCCTCGGCGCTCGCGCTCGGGGTGGACACCGGGGCCTCGGCCGCGGCCCCGCCGGAGGGGGTGGTCCTGTACGCCGGAGCTCCCGGAGCCGTCGGCGACAGCTACCTCGTCCTGCTGGACCCGGCGCGCGCGGGTTCCCGTACGGACCGGGGCCGGGCCGTGGTCGAACGGTTCGGCGGCACGGTCGACCGGACGTACGACTCGGCGGTCAACGGGTTCTCCGTCCGGATGACGGAGCGCCAGGCCCGGCGGCTCGCGGCCGATCCGGCCGTGACCACGGTCGCGCAGGACCGGAAGCTGCGCCTCGACACCACCCAGCCGACCCCGCCGTCCTGGGGCCTGGACCGGCTGGACCAGCGCAGACGGCCGCTGAACAACGCCTACACGTACCCCACTTCGGCCGGTGTGGGCGTGACCGCGTACGTCATCGACACCGGGATCAACATCAGCCACAAGGACTTCGGCGGGCGTGCCCGGTACGGCTACGACGCGATCGACAAGGATTCCGTGGCCGAGGACATGCACGGGCACGGAACGCACGTGGCCGGGACGCTCGCGGGCACCACCTTCGGGGTGGCCAAGCGGGCGAAGGTGGTGGCCGTCCGGGTCCTCGACTGGAACGGTGAGGGCACGACCGCGCAGGTGGTCGCCGGCATCGACTGGGTGACCCGCCACGCGGTGAAACCGGCCGTGGCGAACATGAGCCTGGGCGGTGACCCGGACAGCGTCCTGGACGCGGCCGTGCGGGCGTCCATCGCCTCCGGCATCACCTACACGGTGGCCGCGGGCAACCAGGACAAGGACGCCTCGGGACACTCGCCGGCCCGGGTTTCCCAGGCGCTGACGGTCGGGGCGGTGAGCGCCCGCGACGCGCGCTCCACCTACTCCAACTTCGGTTCGCTGGTGGACCTGTTCGCCCCCGGCGACTCCATCACCTCGGCGGTGTCCTGGGACGACGAGTGGAGCACCCAGATGTCGGGGACCTCCATGGCCTCCCCGCACGTCGCGGGCGCGGCGGCGGTCTACCTGTCCCTCAACCGCACCGCCACTCCGGCGCAGGTGGCGAGCTACCTGAAGGCCAAGGCCACCACCGGGGCGGTGCTCGACCGCGGTTCCGGCTCCCCGGACCGCGCCCTCTACATGGGCAGCGCGCCGAACCGGGTGGTCGCCAAACGCTTCTCCAACACCAGGAACTACGCGGTCGGTGACCTGAAGACCATCAGGTCACCGATCACGGTCAGCGAGGTCGAGGGCCGCGCCCCCTCCAAGCTCGAGGTGGAGGTGTCCGTCAAGCACCCGGACTCCGGGACCCTGCGGATCGATCTGATCGCACCCGACGGGTCGGTGTACCCGGTCAAGGACGAGTACACCGACTGGGGCGAGAGCGACCTCGTCGGGCTGTACACGGTCGACGCTTCCTCGGAGACGGCGGCCGGGGTGTGGAGACTGCGCGTGTTCGACGCCTTCGCCGGGACCACCGGGTACCTGGACTGGTGGGCGCTGCGGTTCTGAAGGGGCGCGGTTCGCAAGCACAGGGCGGCGGCCGGATCAGCCGTTGGGGACGTTGTCCACGAAGGCCGTGCCCGCGGTGCGGAAGCCGCCGACCTTGGCCGCGACCTGGGCCGGGGTGAGGACCTGGTCCTTGACGTGCAGGACGTAGTCGACACTCTGGTCGTACGAGCGCGGGGTGGTGCTGGTCTGGCCGTTGAGGTCGATCAGCCACTGGTTGAAGTTGATCGACATTCCGCGCTCGGGCAGGTACGTGGCATCGTGCGTGCCGAAGAGCTGCCCGTCGATGTAGTACTTGATCGTGGAGTTGTCGATGGTCAGCACCAGGTCGTGCCAGCCGGCGTAGCTCTGCCTCGACTCGGTGTGCTGGTTGACGGCCACCAACGGGTCGGCCTGGTACGTCTCCCAGGACGTCGTGTACAGGATGTTGGCCGGCTCGCCCCAGCCGCCGTTGGGGAGGTACTCGAAGTCGTACTCCGAGTAGTCGTCGGCCATCGGGGCCTTGAGGTCGTTGATGGGGAAGAAGGTCTGTACGAGGCGGTCGCCGTCGGGGCCTGACCTCGGGGCGTCGCTGAACTTGACGCGGGCGGCGTACGTGCCGTTCTTGAACTTCATGGTCTTGGTGAGGATCTCGGTGTGCTCGGTGCTCGCACCGGTGCCGGCGGTGGAGGTCTCCAGGTTCATGATGGAGTTGCCCGCCTCCAGCCCGAAGGTGACGTTCTCGGGGGCCCAGGTGGCACCCGGGACGCCGGGGCCGCCCGCGTTGGAGCGCACGCTCCAGCCGTGCGCGGCGATGGCCGGGTCGGTGTGCGAGGCGTAGTTGAAGTCGTCGAAGAGGGTGGCTCCGGCCGGTCCCGGGTCGGTCGGGGTGGGGGTGGGGTCCGTCGGCGTCGGCGTCGGGTCGGGGACGTTGCCTCCGGGCGCGGTGCCCCAGACCGTGCCGGTCCCCAGCTTGGCGGTCACCTTGTCCCAGTCGCCGTACGCCGTGCGGGAGGCGTCGAAGGAGTAGTCGTCGGACTGGCGCAGCGTCTGCCAGTCGGCGCGGTGGAAGCGCAGCTGCATGTCGCCGGTGTCGGCGCCCGGGGCGAGGCTGCCGGCGCCTGAGGTGAAGGCGATCTCCAGGTAGCGGTCGGCGGTGGCCGTCGGGGTGGCCATGGTGTGGAAGGTACCGGTGATGTTGGCGCAGCCCTTGACGGCCCAGGAACAGGCGTACCGGTACTGGGTGCTGGGGCCGTCCGCCTTGAAGTAGTAGCGGAAGCTGACCTGGCTCAGGGAAACGGTGCCGGAGCCGTTGTTGACCACCTTGAACCAGGGCTCCGCCTGGTCGGCGGTGGCCCCGGTCGCACTGGTGCGGTACTGGACCTTGACGGAGTCGGCCGCGGCGGTCGCGGGCAGGGCCGTCAGGGCGGCCGAGCCGACACCGGCGGTCAGGGCGACGGCCAGGGCCAGGGCCGTACGGCGCTTGCGGACGGGGGTGTGGCGCGGGGTGTGGTGCGGGGCACGGGTCGGGGTGCTCATGCTGCGTTCCTCTCGGGGTGGGGGGAGGGAAGGGATCGGCCGCGCACGCCGAGGGCGGCGAGCCGGGTCTGGTGGTGGCGTTGGCGGCGCAGGAAGTCCGGCCAGTCGCGGTGCGCCGACCAGGCGGTGTCGGCCAGGGCGCACAGCCGGGGGAAGGCCAGGTATTCGAGCTCGGCCGGGGTGCGCGCGTACTCGGTCCACAGCTGCGCCTGGGTGCCGAGCACCCGGCGCGCGGCCTCGGGTTCCCAGTGCGCGGGGGCGGGGTCGTTGTCGTAGACGCCGCGCAGGTCGAGCACGCCGCCGTCCTGGCCGCGCGGTTCGCCGGGGTCGGCGGACTGCGGGTAGTCGAGGTAGGTGGAGCGGTAGGGGGTCATGATCACGTCGTGGCCGCGCAGGGCGGCGGCCCGCCCGTGCTCCGCGTCGAGCCAGGCCAGGGCCGTGAAGGGGGCGGGGAGTTCCGTGCCGGTCCCGGTCCAGCCGAGCGGGCGGCGGCCTAGGCTGGCCAGGTGCTTCGCGGCCTCGCCGAGGAACCAGCCGTGGAGGGCGCCGGGGCCGGCCAGCCCTTCGGTGGCGACCCGGGCGCGGGCGGCCGGGGAGCTTTCCCATTCCGCGCGGGGGCATTCGTCGCCGCCGAGGTGGACGTAGGGCCCGGGGAACAGGTCCGCGACCTCGTCCAGCACGCCACGGCAGAAGTCGAGCACGGCGTCGTGGACCCCGAAGACGTTCTCGCAGACCCCCCAGCGGGTCCACGTGTCCAGCCGGACGCCGGGCCGGTTGCCGAGTTCGGGGTAGGCGGCGAGGGCGGCGCGGGCGTGGCCGGGCATCTCGATCTCGGGTACGACGCTCACCCCGCGCCGGGCGGCGTAGGCGACGAGCCCGGCCAGCTCCGCGCGGGTGTAGGCACCCTCGTGCGGGATTCCGTCACCCGCGCTCTCGGCGCGCCGGCCGCCGATCTCGGTGAGCCGGGGGTAGGCCGCGACCGGCATCCGCCAGCCCTGGTCGTCGGTGAGGTGGAGGTGCAGGACGTTGAGCTTGTGCAGCGCGAGCAGGTCCACGAAGCGGCGTACGTAGGCCACGGGCTGGAAGTGGCGGGCCACGTCCAGCAGGGCTCCGCGCCAGGCGAACCGCGGCCGGTCGGTGATCCGTACGCAGGGCAGCATCCACCGGCCGGCGGCGGGCCTACGGGGCTGCGCGCCCCCGGCGGCCAGCGCCTCGGGCGGCAGCAGCTGGCGCAGGGTCTGCACCCCGTGGAGCAGCCCCTCGGGGCGGGCGGCGCGCAGCAGGACGGAGTCGGGGCGAATGGTGAGGACGTACCCCTCGGGGCCGAGCGGATCCTCCCCGGGGGCCGTGTCCCCGGTCAGGAGGAAGGCGATCCGCCCGTCGGGGTCCGGGGCCAGCGGCAACCCGGTGGCGGGGGTGAGCAGTTCGCGCAGCAGGCCGGCCGCCGCCTCGGCGCCGGGTCCGGCGCGCAGCCCGGTGCGGTGGTCCACGGTGAAGCGGCCGGGCAGGGCGATGACCGAATCGGGCCGCGGGACGAGCGCGAGGTCGGGGCGGAGGGAAGCGGCGGCCGCAGCGGCCAAGGCGTCGGTCACGGCTTCGGTCACGGCGTCGGTCACGGCTTGGGTCACGGTCTCGGAGATTCCTCACCTGGCAGCTCCGTCAACTCACCCGAGGAGGATCGGAGTTGACCAACTGACCAATTGGTTAGCTGAGTGGCTAGAAGGTGACACGGCCCGAGTGCGCCGTCAACCCCGTACGGCCCGAATGATTTCGACGGACTCCTCGCGCCCTCCCCACCCCGAGTGGTTAGATGCACATGACCAGTTGGACAGGTGAGCAGAGAGAAATGGGGGCGGGCCATGACGAAGGACGCAACCGACCCGTCAGGATCCGTACTCAAGCGCGAACGGGTCCGCGAGCACCTGCTGGGGCTCATCGACATCCGGCGGCCCGGCGACGCGATCCCCTCCGAACGCACCCTGTGCGCCACCCTGGAGGTCTCCCGTCCCACCCTGCGCGCGGCGGTGGACGAGCTCGTGTCCACGGGGCTGCTCGTGCGCGAGCACGGGCGCGGGATGTTCGTCGCCCCCGCGAAGATCACCCAGGAACTCGCCGCCGACGAGGCGGCCTTCGCGATGCGGCAGGCGGCCGGTCACTGGTCCAGCCGGATCCTGGAGCACTCCACCATCCAGGCGGGCGCCCGGATCGGCCGCCGGCTGCGCGTCTCCCCCGGTGCGAGCCTGCTCTACATCGCCCGGCTGCGACTGGTGGACGGCGCTCCGATGGCCATCGAGCACCTGCACATCCCGGCCGATCTGGTCCCGGCCCTGACCCCGGCGGAGCTGGAGGCCGGGGACCTCTACGAGCATCTGCGCGACCACCACGGCGTGTACGTGCACGAGGCGCAGCAGTCCATCGAGCCGACGGTGGTGAACGAGGGGGAGGCGGGCCTGCTGGACGTCCCGCTGCTCTCCCCCGCCCTGCTCATCGAGCGGCTCACCACCGACTCCACCGGCCGGCCCGTGGAGTACGTGCACTCCGTGTACCGGGGCGACCGCTACCGGATCGTCTCGCGCCTGGCCCTCGGAGTGTCCCCGCGCTCCGGGCGGCCGGGCGGCCACCACCCGGGGATCCCGCCGGGCGACCTCGGCCGCCGGGCGGTCATCACCTCCACCACCACCGGGGACGTCCACACGAGCACGTGACGGTCCCGCACGACTCCGTCGGCCGTCAGCTGCGGACGAAGACCGCCTTGAGGTCGTGGGCCCGGTCCATCGTGACGTTGACCTGGGTCGCGGTGATCGCGTAGCGCTGCCCGTCCAGCTCCCACGCGGCGATCCGGTACCCGCGCGGCGGGGTGGCGGTCACCTTGATCGAGGTCCCCGGCCGGTACGGGCCCCAGGTGTCGGGGCGCAGGCCCTCGCCGAGGGTCAAGGCGTAGCGCTGCCGGAGTTCGGCGGGGGCGCGGTAGCCGGCGATGAGCGGGGTGGTGATCCGGGCGACGGCCGCGTTGTTGTTGTAGGCGTCGCCGAGCGGCTGGCCGTCCCAGGTGTTCTCGGTGTTCGAGTACTGGTTGACGGCCGTGCAGGGCCCGCCGCAGGCAGAGGAGTACGCCATCAGCGTGTGGTAGCGCCGGTCGGGCGTGACGTAGCCGGTGCTGTAGGGGGTCGTCAGGTACGGGCGGTAGTCGGCGCCGCCCGCCTGCTCGTCCAGGGTGGTCCGGTCGTGCCACAGCCCGAGGTTGTGTCCCACCTCGTGGCCGAAGTTGTACCAGAGCGCCACGGTCCGGTAGTCGACGACCGAGTACGCCTGGTCGTCGGTCTTCTCGCTCGGTGGCTGCGGGAGGTTGCCCTGCCCGCTGCTCGTTCCGTTCGGGACCTCGATCATCAGGGAGACCAGGTCCGCGCCGTGCTGCTCGCGCAGCGCGGCGGCCGGGGCGCCCAGGCGCGGCTCCCTCGGGTTGGAGAGCAGGCCGTGGACGACCGGCGCGGTCTCCTGGTCCGCCGGGGCGTAGTAGTTCGCCTTGTAGGTGGCCACGATGTCCACGCTCGCCTTGATGTTGCTGTCGGCGAAGGCGTGGTTGATGCTCGTCTCGGCGAAGGCGATCCGCGCGAGCATCGCCTCCTCCCCGCCCATGCCCCATTCGGCGCGCGGGGTGTAGCCGACGACCATGTCGATGACGACCGGCTCGGCGGAGGCTGCGCGGGTCATCAACTGCCTGCGTGCCTCCGCGATGACCGCGGGGTCGGGGTTCTCGTACTGCGGGTCCGCGTCGTCCTGCGGGGGCTTGACGTGGAGGCCGGGGTCCTCCTCGGTGATCAGCAGCCGGCCCGGTTCGTTGCGGGGCTGCGCGATGCGGTAGGCCCTCTCGCCCAGGTCGAAGAGGGCGTCCACGCCGACGGTGTCCGGTGCGGCCCCGGGGTCGCAGACTCCGGTGGTCGACAGCACCACCCGGCGGTGCACCCCGGACCCGACCGGGTGCCCGTCGACCTTGACGACCTCACCGCTCCATTTGACGGCGCCCCCCGCCGGGTCCCGCTCGACGCCGGACTCCACCACCTCGATGGAGGTGTCGGAGAACGGCCTGAAGGTGTGTCTGCGCGGGGTCCCGAACGGCTGGTCCGTGCACAGCCAGCGGTAGTCGGCCAGGTCGAGGTCGATGGTGCGGCTGCGCAGGACGTGGCCGGGCGGCGGGGGCTCGGCCGCCGGGTGCGCGGGCGCGGCGGCCAGGGCCGGCGGCAGGCCGAAGGCGGTGGCGGAGAGGGCGACGAGCAGCCCGGTGGCCAGGCCGAGACGGGAGATGATCATGCGCGTACGAACGCACGTCCACACCGGGCCGGTCCACGCCGACACCCGCTCCCGTGACCGCGTCACCCGGCCACCCCGCCCCGGCTCACCCTGACGGGCCCGGTACTACTCCGCTACGTCACCCGGAAGCCGATGGCGGCCGGGGACCGGTCGAAGGTCAGCCGGTCCCAGGTGGGGAACGCGAGATCGGTGACGGCGAGCAGCCGCCCGGAGGCGTCGTGCAGGGTGCGGCGTACGGAGAGCCCGCCGGCGGGGGTGGCGGCCTGCGGCGAGTTGGTCCGGGTCATGGTGATGGTCTCGGCGACCCGGCCGGCCCGCGCGGCCCCCTCCAGCCAGTGGTGCAGGGGACCCAGGTCCTCGTCCCGGACGCCCGCCACCAGGCGGTCCCTGTAGCGGGAGAGTTCCGGGGTCCGCACGACGGTGCGGGGGCAGAGGTACGTCACCGCGTGCCGCCGGGTCTGGCCCGTCGGGCCGCTTTCGCGATGGTGGTGGACCAGGGTCTGCTCCCCGCCGCGCATGCCGAGCTGCTCGGCGAGCGCCGGAGCCAGGGTGACGAGGGTGAGCCACGCCTGGGCGGGGGCCCCCGCGGGCGTCGGCGTCGGCGTGGCCGCCGGGGCGGGGGCGGCCACGGCCGCCGGAGCGGGCGGCGGCGGGACCAGAGCCGGATTCGGGGCCGGATTCGGGGCCTGGGCCGGATGGCCGGCCTGGAACGCCGCCGGGGGCCGGTGCTCCGGCACCGGGAAGGCCGGCCGGGTGCCGCGCCGGCCGGTGACGACGAGGCCGTCCTCCCTCAGGTGCTGGAGGGCGGCCCGGATGGTCTGCCGGTTGACCTCGTAGCGGGCGGCGAGGCTGCGCTCGGAGGGGAGCCGGGCGCCGGGAGTCAGTGCGGTGAGGTCGATCTCGCGCCGCAACGCTGCGGCGATCCGCTGGTACTTGGGCATGGCGGCCGGGCCGCCGCCCCGCGAAGGGGAGGGCATGGCTTCTCCTCTGACGGGAGGTCAAGGACTGCGCGGTCTGCTCGACCAACGTAGCATTGGTCTATACCTGTCAGTGAGGGGGGATCCGGTATCCGGACCCTGATTGGCCGGAACCGCACGCTCCCTCAGGGCCGCAGCGGGTTGGGAAGCGGCAGGTAGCGGGCGTCCGCACCGTCGGCGCGGGTCCAGCGCAGCAGCAGGTTGGTCTTGGCCGGGAGGCTCGGTGCGGCCAGCAGGCCGGCGATCTCGGGCAGGCCGTACTCGGCGCCGAAGCGCCGGAACTCCGCGCGGGCGGCGGGCCACAGGTCCCCGGCCGCCTCCGGATGGCTCTCCGCGAGCGCGCCCGCCACCTCGGTCAGGTGGTTGACCACCAGGCAGTAGACGAGGCGCTGCCAGGCAGCCTCCCGATCCAGGTCCGGGAGGAGCTTGACGCCCTCCGCGTCCCGGAAGAGGGCCTGCGCGGGCACGCCCTGGGCGTCGACGGCGACCAGGGTGTTCTGGAGGTGCGCTTCCAGGACCACTCCGTGCCGGGCGAAGAGGTGCAGCACGGGCGGCACCACCTGGCGCAGGTACGCCCGCCACCACCCGGCCGGCTCGGCCGTTCCCGCCAGCGGGCTGCCCGGGTACCCCTCCGCCAACGCGGCTGCCAGCAAGGGCGTGAGCCCGGGCTCCGCGTGCGCCGCCAGGCCGTCGCGGACCAGTACGGCGAGCTCCTCGAAGGCGAAGGCGGCCGTCCGGTACCCCCGGTCGGGCAGCCACGCCGCGCCCGACCCGGACCGGCGCAACTCCGCGAAGCCCGCCTCGACCGCCGCGTCCGTGCGGCGCAGCTTCAGCAGGTCGTGCCGCCACAGCCGGCGCACGTCGTTGGTGATCCGCACGTCGAGGCTGAACTTCACGAACAGATCCCCGGCCGCGCCCGCGCTGCTGCTCCCCCTGCCGTCGCCGGGAACGTACAGGGTCCGGATCGAGGCGGTCGGCCAGACCGGCACCCGCCCGGTTCCCAGCGACAGCAGCCTCCCGTCCGCGAGCGCCTCGCGGACGGCGGGCCTGCCCGCGACCAGGTCGAGCTGCCAGGGGTGGGCAGGCAGCAGCCGGTAGCCGGCCGGCGCGCGCGGCCCGCCCAGCGCCTCCGCGAGCGAATCGACCGCGGCGGCCGCGGCCGGCCCGCCCTCCTCGGCCACCTGGTCCTCGCGCACCCCCAGGAAGGCCAGCGGGAAACGGGCGTACGCCTCGGGGGCGTACGGCAGCCAGCCGTTGGCCGGCCCGCCGCCCCGGGCCTTGGGGGCCGGATGGTGGGGGTGCCCCATGATCAGGGACTGTTCGGAGCGGACGTACGCGTCCGCAGGCGGCGGCGTGGCCGCGCGGGCCGCCAGCAGCGCGGCGATGGTCTCGCGGCTGTCGGCGATCTCGACCGGGAGCTCGTCGTTGGACACCCCGGTGTACTGGCGCAGTTCGTCGGAGACGAGTTTGACCAGCTCGGTATGGGTAAGCGGATGCCAGCCGGCCTCGGTCCCCAGCTCGGGCCGCTCGGGCCTGCGCCCCGCACGCACCCGCAGCAACCGCCCACTGCCCGACAGCCGGTACGCGCACCAGCCGCTCCCCTCAGAACCCGCGGAACCCGAGGAACCCTCAGAACCCGCGGAACCCCCTGACCCGGTGGACCCGCTGGACCCGGCCGGCGGAACCGGCTCGGCTGCCTCCCGCAGGAGGCAGTTCAGGAGCGGGGTGGCCGCATAGGTGTCGGCGACGGCGTTGTCGGTGGCGTTGAGGTCCACGGATTCCTTCGGTACGTCCAGAGCGCCGGAGGTGCGCGGGGGCGTGCCACCGGCCGTGATCTTCAGTATCCGCGATGATGAAGTGATCATCACGTCATCCGAGAGGACCGGGGCCCTGGATCCCAGCATGCACCTCCCCGCCACCGCGGCCGAAGAGGCCGTCGCCGCCGAACTCGCCGGACTGTCCGAAACCGGCCCCGCCGGCCCACGGACCGGCCTCCGGGCCGCGTACGCCGCCGCGCTCCCCGGCGCGCGCGGCGCCGTACTGACCCGGCTGTGGCGGGCGTTCGCCTTCGAACCGCTGCCGTGGATCACCCACCGGGAGCGGGGTTCCGGATCGCTCGCGCTCCGGCTCGCCTCGGGCTCCCGGCTGGAAGGCCCCGTCCCGGATCCGTACGCGACGACGTTCTCCGCGGCCCGCGCGAGCGCACCCCCCGTGACCGAGCTGCTGCTCGACGGCCGTCCCTACCGGTGTGCCGCCCCGCTGGTGGCGGCGCTCGGGCTGCCGTACGGGGAGGAGTTCGCCGCCGAGCTCGACGAGAGCACGGCCTCCCTCGCACTGTCCCGGGCCGGCCAGCCGGCCGGCCCGGGCGCCGGGGACCTCGCCGCCTGGGAGTGGGAGCAGCGGGTGGTGGACGGCCATCCGTACCACCCCAACTGCCGCTCCCGCCCCGGTTTCACGGTGGCCGAGCAGCTCGCGTACGGACCCGAGCACCGGCCGCTGGTCACCCTCGGGCTGGCCGTCGTACGGGACGCGGAGTGCCGGGTCACCGGGGAGTGGCCGGACCGGTGGCGGGAGGCCGGCCGGATCCTCGTACCGGTCCACCCCTGGCAGGCCGAACACGTGGTGAAACAGGGGGAAGGGCAGGGGAAGGAGAACGTGCACGGGCACGGGCACGAGCTGCGGCCCGGGCCCGTCGCGCACCCGTTGATGGCCCTGCGCACCCTGTCCCCCGCCGACGGCGGACCGCACGTCAAGACCGCGCTCAGCACCCGCCTCACCTCCTCCGTGCGGGACATCTCCGTCTACTCCATCGAGACCGCCGCCGCGGTCTCCGCCTTCGCCCAGAGCCTGTCCGAACGGCTCGACGGCCGCCTGCACATCACCCGCACCCTGGGCGCCGTCACCGCCGGCACCCCGGACCTGGCCGCCGTGCTCCGCGAGCCGCCCGAGGCGTACGCGGACCGGGGCGCGGGCGAGCGCGTCCTGCCCGTGGCCGCCCTGGCGCTGACCCCGTACGCGCGCTCCGGCACGTGGCGGGCCGGTTTCGCCCGCCTCGCGCTGTCGGTGTGCCTGCGGGTCCTGGATCTCGGGGTGGCCCTGGAGGCCCACGGCCAGAACCTGCTGGTCGTGCTGTCCGCCGACGGCTCCCCGCTGCGGCTCGTGTACCGCGACCTCGCCGACATCCGGATCAGCCCGGCCCGTCTGGCCCGCCACGGGCTGGCGGCGCCACCGCTGTCGGGGCGGCTGATCACCGACGACGTGACCCTGCTGCGCCGCAAGCTCTTCGGATCGCTGGTGGCGGGGGCGCTCGGCTCCACGGCCGGTTCGGCCCCCGCGCTCGCGGCGGACCTGGCGGCGGCCGCGCCCGGCCTGCCGTCCACCGCCGATACCCGGGCGCTGCTGACCGCGCCGCTGCCCACCAAGGCGCTGACCCTGATGCGGCTGAGCCCGGGCGTGCCGGGCGATCAGTGGGCCGAGCTGGACAATCCGCTGACCGGGGGCTGAGTTCGGGGCTCCGGCGGGCTACTGTCCGGGGGCATGGCATCGACTTCGCGCTTGAACTCCGTCCGGTCGTCCTACGACGCCGTCGCCGCCGACTACGCCGCGCTGCTGACCGGAGAGCTGGAGGGCAAACCGCTGGACCGGGCCATGCTGGCCGCCTTCGCGGAGTGCGTGCGCGGGGACGGGCCCGGCGCCGGCCGGGCGGTCGCGGACCTGGGCTGCGGACCGGGCCGGGTGACGGCGCACCTCGACGGCCTGGGCGTACGGGCCTTCGGCGTCGACCTGTCCCCCGCGATGGTGGCGGTGGCCCGACGGACGTACCCGGGGCTGCGGTTCGAGGTCGGCTCGATGGCCGCACTGGACATCGCGGACGGGGTCCTCGGCGGGGCGCTGGCCTGGTACTCCACCGTCCACACCCCGCCCTCCGGGCTGCCCGCGCTGTTCGCCGAGTTCGCCCGGGTGCTGGCCCCGGGCGGGTACCTGCTGATCGCGTTCAAGGCGGGCGACCGGCAACTCCGGCTGGAACACGCGTACGGGCATCCGGTCGACCTCGACGTGTACTGGACCCCTCCCGAGCTGATCAGCGAGCTGCTGGCCGGGGCGGGCCTCACCGAGACGGCCCGCCTGGTCCGGGAGCCGGACGCCACGGAGAAGTCCCCGCAGGGCTTCCTGCTGGCCCGCCGGGCGGGCTGACCCCGAGCTGACCCGGGGCTGGCCCGGAGCCCCCGGGATCAACCCCGGGCCGACCCCGGGCGAACCCCGGCAGGGGCCCGGTCGGGGGGACTGGCTAGAAGCCACCCGCGGCCGCCCCGGCATGGGCCGTTCGGGGGGCAAGCCCGCCCCCGTGGGCCCGCCTTCGCCCCGAACGGGCCGGGCGGTGGCAGGAAGGAGGGATGACCCTCCACCGCCGCCAGGTCCTCGCGGGAGCCGCCACGGGCGTCCTCGCCTCGATCGGCGCGACGGCCCGCACGACACCCCGTACGACGACCCGTACGACCGCCCGCCGCGCGGACCCGGACTACGGGGCGCTGGCCCGGGCCCTCGACGGCCGGGTAGTCACGGCGGGCGACCGGGACTACGACGAGGCCAGGCAGCTCTTCCAGCCCCGCTACGACACGGTCCGGCCGGGCGCGGTGGCCTACCCCGCGCACCCGGGGGACGTGGCCGCCTGTCTCGACTTCGCCCGGCGCTCTGCCGTCCCCGTGGTGCCGCGCGGCGGCGGCCACGGCTACGCGGGCTGGTCCACCCGTGAGGCCGGACTCGTCATCGACACCAGCGCCATGGCGGAGGTGGCCGCAGAGTCCGGACCCGGGACCGGACCCGGGACCGGGGTCCGGATCGGCGCGGGCGCCCGGCTCGGGGAGGTGAATTCCGTCCTCGCCGCGCGGGGCCTGGCCGTCCCGACGGGGCTGTGCCCCTCCGTCGGCATCGCCGGCCTCACCCTCGGCGGCGGGCTGGGCCTCTCCTCCCGCTCCTGGGGCACCACCTCCGACCGCCTCACCGGGGTGACGGTCGTGACCCCCGACGGGACGGTCCGCGAAGTCGGCGCCGACCGCGAGCCCGACCTCTTCTGGGCCCTGCGCGGGGGCGGGGGCGGCAACTTCGGGGTGGTCACCGGGTTCCGCTTCCGCACCCACCCGGTCTCCGACTGCGCCTTCGCGGAACTGCGCTGGTCCGCCGCCGGCTCCCCCGCCGTCCTGCGCGGCTGGCAGCGCTGGCTCCGGGCGCTGCCCGATCCGTTCTGGAGCCAGGTGGAATTCACCGTCGACGGCGGCCCGGCCGGCGCCCCGGCCCTGCGGGTGCTCTGCCTGGACGGCGGGCTCGCGGAGCTGGAGCGGCAACTGACCCGGCTGGCCGACCTGGTGGGCGGCCCGCCCCGGGAGAGCTGGACCGTCGTACGCGGCTACGGGGACACCGTCCGGGCGATGGCGGGCTGCCCGGACCGGAGCCCCGGCGCGTGCCGGCTGCCGGGCAGCCTGCCGGGACACGATCCCTCGGGGCGGCTCGGCCGCGACTCCTACGCCGCCCGGTCCGACTTCTGGGCCCCGGACGGGCTGACCGAGCCGGCCTTCCTCGCGGTACTGGCCGCCCTGCGGCGCTACGCCGCGAGCGTGCCGCGCGGCGGGGTCGGCGTGGTGCAGTTCGACGGGGTCTGCGGCGGAGCCCTCAACCGGATCCCGGCGCGGGCCACCGCCTTCGCGCACCGCTCGGCCGGGTTCCTCGCCCAGTACCTCGTCTACTGGCCCGGCCCGGCTCCGGCGGCCGACATCGGCCGCCACCAGGGCTGGCTCGACGGGCTCTGGCAGGACCTGCGGCCCTGGGCGGGCGGAGCCGCGTACCAGAACTACGCCGATCCGAAGCTGACCGGCTGGCGCGAGGCCTACTACGGCCCGAACCTGGCCCGCCTCGAAGAGGTCCGGCGCCGCTACGACCCGGACCGGCTGTTCCGCTTCCCCCAGGCCCTATAGCCCCCTCGCCCTCCCTCCCATCCCCGAAGAAGGAGACGGACATGCGACGTACGTTGACGGTGGCGGCGGCCACGGCCGCCCTGCTGCTGCCCGGCGGGCCCCTGCCCGAGGCCGAGGCCGGCACCGCCCCGGCTCAGGCCCCGGCTCAGGCCCCGGCCGCCGACCGGTGGTCGGCCCGGGAGGCGGAGTCGTTCTGGACTCCCGACCGGATGGCGTCCGCGGTCCCGATCAGCCGCGGCGGCGCCCCGGCGGCGGTGGACGGCACCGGCCGGGACTTCGACGGCATCCCGGTCGTCGGCCGGATGTTCGTCATGAAGGGCGGCGGCGCGTACTTCTGCACCGCGAGCGTGGTCGCCTCCCCCGGCCGCGATCTGGTGCTCAGTGCGGCGCACTGCCTGCTCGGGACGGACGCCCGGCAGGTGGCCTTCGTACCGCAGTACACGGCCCAGAACCCCCAGCCGTACGGGATGTTCCCGGTCCTGCGGAACGCGGCCGGCCGCTCCAAGGTGTGGATCGACCCGCGCTACCGGCAGCTCGGCGCGGACAAGGGCGCCGCCCTCGACGTGGCCTTCGCCCAGGTCGGCCCGGACGCCGACGGCTTCCCCGTGGAGGACGTGGTGGGCGGCAACCGCCTGGTCACCGGCGCCACGTACGCGCACAAGAAGGTCTCGCTGATCGGCTATCCGGCCTCCGCCGCCCGGCCCCGGCTGTGCGTGAACCGGACGGCCAAGTTCACCAGTACCGATCCGGGGATCCCCGGCTCGTTCCTGCGGATCGACTGCACCGGCTATCCGGGGGGCACCAGCGGCGGCCCGTTCCTGACCGGCTTCGACGAGCGGACCGAGACCGGCGACGTGGTCGGGGTGATCGGCGGCTGGAAGACGGGCGGGGACACCGCCGACACCTCCTACAGCTCCTACTTCGGCGCCGACATCAGGAAGTTGTACGAGAAGGCTCTCGCCGGGGCGCGGGTGGCGTGAGCACCCGCACCCATCGGGTGCGGCGCGGGTTGCTCACCGTGCGCGGGGTCGCCGGCAGGCCTTCCGCGGTCAGCGGTTCGGCGGGCGCGAGGCCAAGCTGCCGGCGCAGGTCCGCGAGGGCGGTGTGCACGGGCGCGAGGATGACCTCGGCGCGCGGATGGGCGTACGCGAGGGCGTGCGCGGCCGTCTCGATGGCCTCGGCGGCGTCCTCGGCGGCGCCCCGGCTCCACCCTCCGGGGGCGGTCCGCCCCCAGGGCGCGAGGGTGTCGTAGAGGTGGCAGGCGGCATCGGCCACGGCGTCGGCCTGTTCACCGACGCCGGGCGCCGCGATCGTCGGGAGCTCCATACCCGCTCAACGAGCGGAACCCGCCCGGGGAACGAAGGCCGCCGCGGTCACGGGGACAGACGGTCACGGGGACACCGCCTGCAGCCAGAGCGGCAGCAGCAGGAGGGAGACCAGGGAACTCTTGATCACGACGGCGGCGGAGAGGTTCACGCCCACGTCGTAGCGCTGGGCGAAGATGAACAGGTTCTGGGGCGTCGGCATCGCGGCGATCAGCACGAGGTACGTGAGCCACTCGCCCCGGACCCCGAACAGTGCCCCGCACACCGCCCACGCCAGCAGGGGGAAGGCCACGCACTTGAAGCCGATGAGCGCCAGTTCCTCGGCCGTGGTCCCCCGGATGTCGAGGCCGATGCCGCCGAGGTGCAGTCCGAGGGCGAAGAGGGCCACCGGGGAGGCGCTGTCGCCGACGAAGGCGGCCCCGTCGAGGACCACCTCCGGGACGTGCACGGAAAGCAGGTTGAGCAGGATCCCCGCGTTGCAGGCGAGGACCAGCGGGGTGACGAGCGAGGCGCTGACGGCGCGGCCCAGGCGCCGGGCGGGGCCGCCGCCCGAGCCGGGGCCGGTGCGGCCCAGTTCCATGATGGCGATGACGACGAGCGACAGCACGCACACCTGGAAGAGCAGTACCGGGAAGATCGGCGCCGCCGTGCCGAAGAAGGTGATGAACACGGGGACGGCGAAGTAGGCGGTGTTGACCTGGACCCCGGCCATCACGCGCAGCGCCACGGCCCGCGGGTCGCGCAGTCCGGCTGCCGCCGAGGCGGCGGCGACGGCCGCGACCGCGAGGGCGGCGGCGGCCGCGTAGCCGCCGATGGCCCGCCAGTCGAAGAGGGCGGAGAGGTGTGCGGCGTAGATGTTGCCGAACAGGTAGCACGGCACCGCGAAGAGGAAGGCGTAGTCGGCGAAGGCCTTGGAGGCCTCGGCGGGCACCACCTTGCGGCGCGCGAGGAACACGCCGGCGCCGAAGGCCAGCACCACCGGTATGAGCTTCTCCAGCGCGGCCGCCCCGCCCATGCGTACCCGCTCCCCGCCCTTCGGTGATCGCCGTTCGGTGATCGCCGTTCGGTGATCGCCGTTCGGTGATCGCCGTTCGGTGATCGCCGTTCGGTGATCGCCGTTCGGTGATCGTCCGTGCCGGGCGCAGTCTATGCCGGTCGGCCGCGGCCGCCGGGGCGGGCTTGACCCTGACGTGCGGGTCAGGTCTAGGGCCGGGGAGAGCCGTCCGGGGCCCGGGCGTGACGCGGACGCATACGCTGGACCGATCATGAGCGAGCGAGCCCGATCCCGATTCCGATCCCTCTTCCGAGCCCGGCCCGGATCCCGGACCCCGTCCGGATCCCCGCCCGGGTCCAAGTCCGGATCCCGGCCCGGATCGCCGCATGGGTCCCCGTCCGGATCCCCCTCCGGGTCCCGGCCCGGCTCGCCGCCCCGATCCGTGCCGGTAGACCCGGATGCCTCCCACGCCCGGCCAGGGCGGTTCGCGGTGGCGCTGCGTACGCCCGCGCGGGCCGCCGAGCCGCTGCTCGCGCAGGCGCCCGAGGCCTGGCAGCGGGTGCTGCCGTACGCCGTGACCGCCGTGTGCGTGATGACGCTGCTGCCGGTGACGATCACCGTGCTGACCAACGACTACAAGGCGGGCGGCGGCTGGGCCGGGGCGCTCGGCGTGGCCCAGACCCTGCCGCTGCTGCTCGCCGTGACCCGGCCGCTGCCCGCGTGGGGGATGGTGCTCCTCGCGGACACGGTCGGGGCCGCCGTACTGACCCAGGCCGACCGGGTGGCCGGGCACGCCTGGCCCTGGACCCCGATGGTGATCATCGGCTACCTGGTGCTGATGGCCTGCCTGGGGCTGCGCGAGTCCATCCGGACCCTGGTCGGGGTGTGGCTGGCGACCGGGGTGGCGGGGGCGGCGCTGTGGGCCTTCCGCCCGGACGGGTCGACCAACACGGTCGCCCTGCTGTTCGTCCTGGCGGGGGTGGTGCTCGCGCTGACGGGGGCGCTGCGCGGGCTCGGCGACGCGCGCCAGAAGATCGCGGAGCAGGAGAGCATCAGCGAGGCCGAGCGGGCCCGGCGCACCTTGCTGGAGGAACGGGCCAGGATCGCGCGGGAGTTGCACGACGTGGTGGCCCACCACATGTCGGTGATCACGGTCCAGGCGGATTCGGCTCCGTACCGGCTGCCGGGCATGGCGGAGCCGGTGCGGGAGGAGTTCGCGGCGATCGCGTCGAGCGCGCGCGAATCGCTGGGCGAGATGCGGCGGCTGCTGACGGTGCTGCGCGGCGACGAGGCGAACGGCGCCGACCGGACCCCTCAGCCGGGGCTGGGCCGGTTGCAGCAGCTGGTGGAGGCGACCGTACGGGCCGGGCAGCCGGTGGAGTTGGCGCTGGCCGCGGGCGCGGCCGGTGCGGCGCCGCCGGCCGTGGACCTGTCGGCGTACCGGATCGTCCAGGAGGCGCTGGCCAATGTGGTGCGGCACGCGCCGGGCGCCCCGACGCGGGTCTCGGTGACCTTCGACGAGGAGGAGCTCCTCGTGCTCGTGGTCAACGGCCCGGCGCGGGACGCGGTGGTGGCGGTGGAGACTTCGGGCACCGGGCACGGGCTGGTGGGGATGCGGGAGCGCGTACGGTTGACGGGCGGGACGCTGGACACCGGTCCGCTGCCCGACGGCGGCTTCCGGGTCGCCGCCCGCATGCCCATCAACACCACTCCCGAGGAACCAAGTTGACCATCCGCGTGATCATCGTCGACGACCAGGCCATGGTGCGGGCGGGTTTCGCCGCGCTGTTGTCGGCGCAGGCCGACATCGACGTGGTGGGTGAGGCGCCCGACGGACGCCAGGGGATCCAGGTCTCCCGCACCGTCCACCCCGACGTGGTGCTGATGGACGTCCGGATGCCGGAGATGGACGGGCTCAGCGCCGCCCGCGAGCTCCTCGATCCCCCGCCGGGGGTGGTGCACCGGCCGAAGGTGCTGATGCTGACCACCTTCGACATCGACGACTACGTGTACGAGGCCCTGCGCGCGGGGGCCTCCGGCTTCCTGCTGAAGGACGCCCCGCCGGCGGACCTGATCGCGGCGGTACGGGTGGTCGCCTCGGGCGAGGCGCTGCTGGCTCCGTCGGTGACCCGGCGGCTGATCGCCGACTTCGTCGAGCGGCGGCCGGTGCCGCGCCGCGATCCCGCGCTGCGGCTGAACGGGCTGACCCCGCGGGAGACCGAGGTGCTGGAACTGATCGCGCGCGGGCTGTCGAACCAGGAGATCGCCGGTCATCTGGTGGTCGCCGAGCAGACGGTCAAGACGCACATCGGGCGGGTGCTGGGCAAGCTGGACCTGCGGGACCGGGCCCAGGCCGTGATCTTCGCCTACGAGGCGGGGCTGGTGCGGCCGGGCGACTCGACGGCCTGAACGGCCGGGCCGCCGGGCCGCCGGGCCGCCGGGAGGATCTTCTCCTCCACCCCCTACCTGGGTATGACATCCGGTTTGGCTCCACGGTGCGACGCCCGCTGCGCCACCTCCTTCTTACCTTCCTCCTCGTCACGAGGAGAGGAGAAGGGGCATGCGCCGCTTCGTAAGGACACTGGTCACGGCCGCGCTGGCGGCGGCCGTCGTCGCCGCAACCGCCGGATGGGCCTCCGCCGACGCCCAGACCGCGGTCACCGGCCCGCCGCCGGGCAGCGCCGCCTGGCGGGCCGACACGGTGTCCGGGCAGCCGCTGCCGGATCCGGCGCGGGCGGCGCCCTCCGAGGTCGCGCGGTTCTTCGCCGGGCTGGACGGGTCCCGCGCACGGGACCTCGTACGGGCCCACCCGTCGGTGGTCGGCAACCTGGACGGGGCTCCGCTCCCGCTCAGGTACGAGGCCAACCGGCTGGCCGTGCTGGCGACCGGCGAGCCCCGCTTCGCCTCGCTGGCCGAGCCCGGCCGGCAGATCCTGGCCTTCGACCCGCGCGGGCGGGGCACCGTCGCCGAGGTGTTCGGGGACCTGGAGCGGACCGCGCACGTATCGGTGATCGTGCCGGGCTCGGACAACGACGCCACGGCCCACGACCGCGCGCGGGCCGCGTACACCGGCCCGGCGGGCATGGCCCGCTCCCTGCGGTCCGCGACCGGGGATGCGGCCGCCGTCATCGCCTGGACCGGCTACACCACGCCCGTCGGAATGGGCCTGGACACGGCCCGCGGGCGGCTGGCGGAGGCCGGCGCGGTCCGCCTCGCCCGGTTCACGGAGGGGCTCGACGCGGTCGGCGCACCCGACCCGGTGCTCTTCTGCCACAGCTACGGCTCGGTGGTCTGCGGGCTGGCGGCCCGGCACACGGACGCCACCGACATCGTCGCCTTCGGCTCCCCCGGGATGCGGGCCGACAGCGTCGCCCGCCTGCACACCGAAGCCCGCGTATGGGCGGCGCGCGGGCCCTCCGACTGGATCGCCGACGTGCCCAACGTGGAGTTCGCCGGGCTCGGCCACGGCGCCGATCCCACCTCGGCGGCCTTCGGCGCCCGCCCGGTCCCGGCCGCCGACGTGACGGGCCACACCGGCTACTTCGCCCCCGGCACCGGGTCCCTGAAGGGCTTCGCCGCGATCGCAACGGGAGCGGGCCGATGAGCACGACGGAGACGAGGCCGGCGAGCGCGCCGGGCATTCTCACCAAGGCGCGGGCGGCCGCCGGCCGGATCGACGCGAAGACCCCCGCCCACCGGGACCGGGCGATCGACGGGCTGCGGGCGCTGGCCCTGCTGGCCGTTCCGACCGGGCACTGGCTGCTCGGCGGGTTCACCCTCGACTCCGACGGGGCCCTGCACAACGCCAGTCCCCTCTCCGCCTTCGGCGGCCTGGCACCGGCCAGTTGGGTGCTGCAGATGCTCGGCGTCTTCTTCCTCGTCGGCGGCTACGCCTCGGCGCTGTCCTTCCGGCGGCACACCGGATCGGCCGGGGCCTGGCTGAAGGGCCGGATCGCCCGGCTGGGGCGGCCGGTGCTCGGGGTCACGGCGGTGTGGGCGCTGGCCGCGCCCGTGCTGTACGCGGCCGGAGTGCCCGAGGCCACCCTGCGGACCGGGGCGAAGCTGGTGATCCAGCCACTGTGGTTCGTCGGGGTCTACGTGGTGGTCACCGCGCTGACCCCGTACTGCGTGCGCGCCGCGCACCGGTTCGGCGGCTGGGCGGCGGCCCCGCTGCTCGCCTCGGTCGCCGTGGTGGACTTCCTGCGCTACGGGCCCTTCGCGGACTCGGTGCCCGGGTGGGTGGCGCTGGTGAACATCCTGCCGGGCTGGCTGTTCGCGTACCAGCTCGGCGTGGACTGGGGCGAGGGCCGGATCGGGCGGCGCGGTGGGTGGCTGCTGCTGGCGGGCGGGGGTTTCCTGTTCGCGGCGCTGCTGATGGTCTTCCACTACCCGGCGTCGATGGTCGGTGTGCCGGGCGAGGCCCGGACCAACTCGCATCCGCCGTCGCTGCTGGTACTGGCCCTGGCCGCGGCCCAGTCGGGGGCCGCGGTCCTGCTGCGGGACCGGCTGGCGCGGCTGCTGGCCCGGCCGCTGCTGTGGGCTCCGGTGGTCGTGATCAACCTGTGCGCGATGACGATCCTGTGCTGGCACCAGACGGCGATGCTGGCGGCCGCCGTACCGGGGTCGTTCGCGGGCGGGCTGGCCGGGCTGACGACGGCGCCGGACAGCGTGGGGTGGATCGTGGCGCGGCTGGCGTGGATGCCGGTGTTCGCGGCGCTGCTGGTGGGCATCGCCCGGTACGCGCGCCGGTTCGAGCAGCCGTGGACGCGGGCCACGGCGGTGCGCCGCACCGTGGCGGGCCTGCTGGCGGCCGGGTTCGCGGTCTTCGCGCTGGGGCTGGCGTAGAGCGGCGGCGGGAGCACCCGTACGAAACGAGAGCGCCGCTCCCCTCGGGGAGCGGCGCTCTCGTGCGATCCAGGTGAGCCGTCAGGCGATGGATGCGGCGACGACGGCGGCGACCGCGAGGTTGCAGGAGGCCGTCACCCACACGGCGGGGTGCGGCTCGGGGTCGACCACGATGGCGCCGAGCTTGCCCGGGGTCACCAGGTCCAGCACCAGGAAGGCGACGGCCATCAGGACCAGGCCGAGGAGTCCGAACGCCGCCGTGGACAGCAGGCCCTTGCCGAAGCTGTCGTACGTGGTCCAGATCGAGGTGAAGACGATGCCGCCGATGCCGAGCAGCGCCGAGGAGAGCATCACGGCGGCGTTCCGGTTGCGCTCTTCCCAGATCTGCTTCGGCAGCTTGCCGGGGGTCAGCACGTCCACCAGGACGATGCCGAGGATGAGCAGCACCAGGCCGACGCCGCCGAATGCGGTGGTGCGGCCAAGTCCGTTGATGATGTCGCTCATTGGGAAGCCGTCTCCGGGGTGGGGTAGGAAGTACGTCGCGTGCCTGTCGTCGCGGTGGCCGAATCTATCGCACGCCATCGCACCCGACCATGGGGAGGTCAGGAAATGGCGGAGCTCAGGGCGGCGCGGCCCGATGAGGCCGACGCGCTGACGGGGCTGGTCATGCGCTCCCAGGCGCACTGGGGGTACGGGGCCGAGTTCCTGGCCGCGTGCGCGCCGGAGTTGCGGATCGGGGCCGGGGACGAGGTACGGCGGCGGATCGTGGTCGCCGAAGGCGCGGCCGGGGCGGCAGGAGGCCGGTCCGGCGGCGGCCCGGCCACGGTGCTCGGGCTCGCCTCCCTGGACGGGGAGCCGCCGCTCGGGCGGCTGGGGCTGCTCTTCGTCGAACCGGCCGCCATCGGCGGGGGTGTGGGTCGCCTGCTGTACCGGGACGTGCTGCGGCGCGCCGCCGGGCTCGGCTTCCGCAGGCTGCTGATCGACGCCGATCCGCACGCCGCCGGGTTCTACCGGGCGATGGGCGCGGTGGCCTCGGGTCCGGAACCGGGGCCGGGGCGGGGGCCGGGTCCGGGGCCGGGGCCGGGGCCGGGGCCGGGGCCGGAACCAGGGCGGGGTCCGGAACTGGGGCCGGAACCAGGGCGGGGTCCGGAACTGGGGCCGGAACCAGGGCGGGGTCCGGAACTGGGGCCGGAGCCGGGGCCGGATGCTTCCGGCGGGCTGGTGCGGTTCGAGGTGGCGCCCGTGCCCCTGGCGGACTGGGCCCGGGCCTGGACGGGCGGCGGGGCGGCCGTGCACGTGGGCAATGTCGCAGAGTACAACGCGCAGTTCGCGGACGCCTCCCTGGACCGGGAACAGCGGGCCGCCCACCACTACGCCTGTCTGGCCGCCTTCTACAGCCCGCGGCCGGCCGCGCTGGTGCTGCCGCGCGCGGTGCCGCCAGGCTGGATCTCCCTGCTCGGGCGCCAACTGGACTGGCCCGCCGGGGTGGAGGTGTACGACGGGCTCGCGGAGCGGGATCCGCTCCTGTCGGACGCCGTACGGTCCCGGCCGGCGCTGGCCGCACGGCTGACCGGGACCAGGGCCGGGACCGGGACCGGGACCAGGGCCGGGACCAGGGCCGGGACCAGGGCCGGGACCGGGACCGGGACCGGGGCCGGGGCCGGGACCGGGACCGGGACCGGGACCGGGACCGGGGCCGGGCCCGGGCCCGGGCCTGGAGCCGGAGCCGGAGCCGGGGCCGGCGCCGGGGCCGGGGCCGGCGCCGGGGCCGGGGCCGGCGCCGGGACCGCGCCACTCGTCCCGTGGGGCCTGACCGCGCCCTTCGCCCGGCTGGCGCGGCGGCCCTGGCGGCCGGACGAGCTGCGGTACGAGTCGAAGTCCGCGGCTCACGGGCTGTTCGGCCGGATCCTCGCGGAGGGCGCGCACCCCGCGATCACGCTGCCCGCGCAATGGCGGGCGGACACCCGGCGGGCGGCGATCCGGCTGCTGGCGTCCCGGACCAAGGCGGGCGAGAGCACTGTTCTCAAATCGGAGCACGGCGTGGGCGGCTCGGGCACCGCGGTGATGACCCCCGAGCGGGTCCGCGCCGCGGGCGGCGCCCGGGCGGCGGTGCGGGCGCTGCCGCGCGGACCGCTGCTGGTGGAGGAGTACGTACGCGGTCCGGCGGATCCGGCCGAGCCGCGCGACCTCACGTACGACGGGTTCGTGGACGCGCGGGGCCGCGTGCACGAGGTCGGCGGGGCGGTGATGGACGTGGCGGACGGCGGGTACCGCGGGGCGACGGTGGGCCCGGGGGTGCTCCCCGGGTGGGCGGCGAAGCCGCTGCTCGCCTTCGGCCGCGCGGTGGGCCGGGAGCTGTCGGCCGCTGGCTACCGGGGCTGGTTCGACGTGGACTTCGTCGCCGACGGCGCGGGACGGCTCGCCCCGACCGAGACGAACCTGCGCCTGACCGGGCCGTCCGTGGCCTTCGTGGTGGCGGCCCGGCTCGACGAACTGCGGGGTGCGGGACACTTCGTACGGATCGCCGACCGGGTTGAGCTGGGCGCCCGGCTGCCGGAGGCGGCCTTCGACGACCTGTGCGAGCGGCTGTCCCGCCGGTGCGCCGGGATCGGCGCGGTGTTCCTCCCCGCCATCCCCACCGGTGCCTTCGAACCGGCGCCCTGGATGGGCGCCCTGGTGGCAGCGACCGGCAGGGATCTGCTGGACGCGGCCGAGCGGCTGGTGCGGGCGGAAGCGCTGTCCGTCGGGGCGATGTTCGAGCAGGCGGACGGGGACCGGTAGGCCGGAGCTCAGCCGGCCGGATCCCTGGTCGGGCCCCCGTCCCGGACCGGCGCCTGCGCCTGCCCCGGAACCGACGCCGAGGCCGGGGCCGGGGCCGAGACCGGGACCGGGACCGGGGCCGGGGCCGATGCCCGGTCCGGGTCCGGGTCCGGTTCCACGTCGAAGGCACTGAGCGGCGGACGCGAGGCGTAGACCGCCACGATCCCGGCGGCGATCATCAGGGGAATGTTGAAGGCGTAGACGAGCGCGGCCTGTTGGGGCCAGTCCTGCTTGGCCGCGAGCCGGTAGAAGTTGTCCTGCGGCCACCACGCGGCCAGCAGGTAGACGATCGCCAGATGGGCCGCCGCGGTGATGCGGGGGCCGCGACGCCCGTGGCGGCGCATCCGGGACCGGCCGGCGAACAGGAACCAGACACCGGCCGCGAACGCCCAGCACTCGAACAGGTAGAGGAGGAAGAAGAGCGTCGCGTACGGGTTCGGGACGCCGGAGAGGTCCGTGGAACCGGGCCAGAGGATCATGGTCAGGAGCATGGTGAAGCCCGCCACCAGGACCAGCCCGACCGCGATGAAGAAGATGACGCCGGCCCATCCGGCGATGTTGGACCCCGAGTCCCCTCGCGCGTACGCGCCCCCGTACTTGCTCCCGCCTCCGCTGCGATCCTCCCCGGCCGGTCCGGGCGGCATCGGGAGCGCGGCCCGCTGCTCGCGGCCGGCCCGGTCCCGGGGGATCCTGGGCAGCCGGAACACGGCACTCGGCATCATGGCCCCCGGCAGCCTGCCCGCCAGGTGGCGGCGGAGTTCCCCGCCGTCGGGGAGGTCGGATCCCGGGGGCCAGGTGTCGTCCTCCGCGGCCGGGGCGAGGAAGGCGACGAGCATCGGTCGCGCGTTCACGCCCGTACCGGCGCCCTTGACCTCGGCCAGGAGCGCGGCGCCCACCGCTTCGTGGCCGCGGATCGCGGACTCGACGGGATACGGGTCGAAGGCTTTGCCCTCCACGGTGAGCCGGTCGCGGAGCCGGCCACGGAACTCCAGCAGGCCGTCGGGGCGCAGTACTCCGAGATCCCCGGTCGGGATCGGTTCGCCGCCGCCGGGCACGGTGAGGTGGATCTGCCCGTCGCGCACGTCCAGCTCGCAGCCGGGGAAGGCGGTTCCGATCAGCGAGAGCTCCTCGGGCCCGTCCAACGGTGCTGCGAGCTGCGGGAGTTCGAAGCGGGCGCCGACGCCCGCCGCTTCGGTGGGCCCGTAGACGTTGAGCAGTCGGGCGCCGGGCCGCAGTCGGGCGAGCAGTGCGGCCTGCTCGTCGAGGTAGAGGCGGTCGCCGGTGACCGTGACCATGCGCAGGGACCGCAGCCCCTCGTCGGGGCGGCGCAGGGTCCGCGACAGGGACGCCTCCCGGTCGCGTACGAGGAGCTGGGCGGCGGTGTCCGGGTCGGTGTGCAGGACGGTGACCCGCTCGGCGTCGACGGCGCGGCGCAGCGACGCGGGTGTCCAGCGCGGGCCTTCGGGCAGGACGAGGGTGCCGCCCTCGCACAGGGCCCGCGTCCATCCGGCGGCGAAGCCGGTGAGGTCCGGGGCGGCGGTGATCAGGTGCCGGTCCTCGGGAACCGGCCCCACCACCCGGGCCCATCCCTCGTGGGCGGCGAGCAGCCGCTCCTGGGAGAGGGGGACGGCCCGCCGGTCCGCGCCCCCGGTGAACAGCACGGCGGCCGCGTCCCCTCGGGGGGCCCGGTCCGGCGGGTCGGTGGACAGCCTGCCCGTGGCGGCCTCCTGCTGCGCGCCGAGGAGGATCACCCGCAGGTCGCCGCCGTCGTCGAGGCGGGCCTGGTCGGCGGCGTCGGCGAGCAGGACGCAGGGCCGGGCGGCGGCGAGCTGGCGCTGTCCGGTGCGCGGGTTCTCCACGTCGACGACGGTGTAGGCGGCGCCGGCCTTGAGGATGCCGAGGAGGAGGACGAGGAGCTCGGCCCGCGGGGTGGAGCCCACGGCGACGACGGCCCGTTCGGGCAGCAGTCCGGAGTCGAGGAGGTGGCGGGCCGACTGGTTGGCCCGTGCGTCGAGTTGTCCGTAGGTGAGGCTGCCGGTGCCCGCGGCGAGGGCATGGGCTCCCGGGGTGTCGCGCACCCAGCGTTCGAAGCGGGAGAGAACGGTGTCGTCGGCGCGCCGGCCGAAGTGCGTGAAGGACTCTGATCCCTGCGTCATGGGCCGATTCTGGCACCGGGCACCGACAGGCACGAGGGCTGCGAAAATCCCTCGTACGAGCGACGGTTGATCCATTATCGTCCTGCGCTGGCGCCGACTGGTGCCGCTGGACAGGTTTCGAATGGCAGGAGGCCGCATGGCCAAGGAATTCCAGGTGACGTACGACTGCGCCGATCCGGGCGCGCAGGCGGTGTTCTGGGCGCAGGCGCTGGGCTATCGCGTCCAACTTCCGCCGGAGGGCTCCGCCGACTGGGCGGCCATCTCGGATCCGGACGGCAAGGGCCCGCGGCTCTACTTCCAGAGGGTCCCGGAGGCCAAGGCGGAGGCGAAGAACCGTCTGCACCTGGACGTGCGCTCGGCACCCGGACTGAAGGGGGACGAGAGGATGGCCGCGCTGGAGGTGGAGGCCGCCAGGCTGGAGGAGCTGGGCGCGAAGCGGCTGTACCGCCTGGAGTCCGATGAGGAGAACGAAGGGATCATCGTGATGGCCGATCCCGAGGAAAACATCTTCTGCCTCGACTGACCTCTCGACTTGCCTGTCGACTTGCCTGTCGATCGACGTGTCGATCGACGTGTCGAACAGGGTTCCTGGTCACCCCGGGGCCATCCACCCCTTGACCTCAAGTTTGGTTGAGGTCCTACGGTTCGGCTCATGGATATGGAAGTCACCGCCTGGACCTCGCTCCACAGCGCGATCAACGCCCAGCAGGACCGGCGCCCGCTCTCGCGGGCCGGCCTGCGCCGGATCGCCGCCTTCGCCCGCCCGCACCGGCGCGGGCTGACCTTCTTCCTGCTGCTCAGCGTGGTGACCGCGCTGCTCGCGGTGGCCACCCCGGTGCTCGCCAGCCGCGTGGTCACCACGATCGTCGAGGGCCGCGAGGGCGGTACGGTCACCCGCCTCGCCCTGCTGATCGCGCTGATCGCGGTCGCGGAGGCGGGGCTGGGGCTGGTCCTGCGCCGGTTGTCGTCCACCCTCGGCGAGGGGCTGATCCTGGATCTGCGGACGGCGGTCTTCGACCACGTGCAGCGGATGCCGGTGGCGTTCTTCACCCGGACCCGGACCGGGGCGCTGGTCAGCCGCCTCAACAACGACGTGATCGGCGCGCAGCGGGCCTTCAGCAACACGCTGTCGGGGGTGGTGTCCAATACCGTGACGCTGCTGCTGACCCTCACCGTGATGCTGGGCATCTCCTGGCAGATCACCCTGCTGGCCCTCGTCCTCCTGCCGGTGTTCGTGCTGCCGGCCCGCCGGATGGGGGTGCGGATGGCTGCGTTGCAACGGGAGGCTTCCGCGCTCAACGCCTCGATGGGCACGCAGATGACCGAGCGGTTCTCCGCGCCGGGCGCCACGCTCGTCAAACTGTTCGGGCGGCCCGACGAGGAGTCGGCGGAGTTCGCGGCGCGCGCCGCGCGGGTGCGTGACATCGGGATCCGGACGGCGATGGCCCAGTCGGCCTTCATCACCGCCCTCACCCTGGTCTCCGCGCTGGCCCTGGCGCTCGTGTACGGGCTCGGTGGCCACTACGCGCTCGCCGGCACCCTGGACGCGGGCTCGGTGGTCGCCCTGGCCCTCCTCCTGACCCGGCTGTACGCGCCGCTGACCGCGCTGGCCGGGGCCCGGGTGGAGGTCATGAGCGCGATGGTCAGCTTCGAGCGGGTCTTCGAGATCCTCGACCTGAAGCCGCTGATCTCCCAGAAGCCGGATGCCCGCCGGGTGCCGGAGGGGCCGGTCGCCGTGGAGTTCGACAAGGTCTCCTTCGGCTACCCCTCCCCCGACAAGGTCTCCCTCGCCTCCCTGGAGGAGGTCGCGACCCTCGACGCGAGGGGCGGCACCGAGGTGCTGCACGAGGTGTCCTTCCGCGCCGAGCCCGGGCAGATGATCGCCCTGGTCGGCTCCTCCGGCGCCGGGAAGTCGACCATCGCGCAGTTGCTGCCCCGGCTGTACGACACCGACGCCGGTGCGGTCCGCCTCGGCGGGGTCGACGTACGGGACCTCACCGCGGACTCGATCCGCGAGACGCTGGGCATGGTCACGCAGGACGGCCACCTCTTCCACGAGTCGGTACGGGCCAACCTGCTGCTGGCCCGCCCGGAGGCCGGAGAGGACGAGATCTGGGAGGCCCTGCGCCGCTCCCGGCTCGACGGGCTCGTGGCCTCGCTCCCGGACGGGCTGGACACGGTCGTCGGCGAGCGCGGCTACCGGCTCTCGGGAGGGGAGCGCCAGCGGCTGACCATCGCCCGGCTGCTGCTGGCCGGCCAGCGGGTGGTGATCCTGGACGAGGCCACCGCCCATCTGGACTCCACTTCGGAGGCGGCCGTCCAGGAGGCCCTGGCCGAGGCCCTGGCGGGCCGGACCGCCGTGGTGATCGCGCACCGGCTGTCGACGGTGCAGGCGGCCGATCTGATCCTGGTGGTGGAGGACGGCCGGATCGTGGAACGCGGCACCCACGCCGAGCTGCTGGCGGTGGGCGGACGGTACGAGGAGCTGTACCGCACCCAGTTCGCGGCGGCCGGCCCGGACGGGGACACGCCGGCGGAGCAGGCCGTTCCGGGCGGCGCGGCGGCGGTCTCCGGCGGATGATGGCCAACGGGGCGGCCGGCAGCGGCCCCCCGCAACCGCTGGGACACCGGAGTCAGGAGCAGCCGATGGACATCAAACTGGAACTGGTCGCCGTACCGGTCACCGACATCGACCGGGCCAAGGCCTTCTACGAACGGATCGGCTTCCACGCCGACCACGACATCACGGTCAGCGAGGAGATCCGCTTCGTCCAGCTGACCCCGCCGGGCTCGGCCTGTTCGATCGCCCTCGGCAAGGGCCTGACCCGGATGACACCGGGTTCGCTGGACAACATGCAGGTCGTGGTCGCGGACATCGAGGAGGCCTTCGCGGATCTCAAGGGCCGGGGCATCGAGGTGACCGAGATCGAGGACATGCCCTGGGGCTCCTTCGTCTACTTCTCCGACCCCGACGGCAACGGCTGGGCCGTCCAGCAGACCACCCCGCGCACGGGCTCGACGGGCTGAGGGCCGCCCCGGCGACCGGGGCTCAACCCTCGTACGGGTGGGGCCGGGTGCGCAGGGCGTGGCCGTGCCGTACGCCCTCCCGGAAGGCCGCCTCGTACGCCTGGTCGCCGAGCGCCCCGCGCGCCGTACGCTCGAACTCCTCTCGTACCGAGGCCAGTTCGGGCGTACCGCGCTGCGGGTGGCCGACGGCCTGCCAGTAGGCGTGGCCCGTGCCGTACGCGCGGGCCGCGCCGGCCCCGTCCCCGGTCGCCGCGCGGGCCGCCGCGAGCAGGTCGAGACCGAGGGCCGTGCCGAAGCTGTCGCCCAGCTCCCGCTTGCTCTCCAGCATGGCGCGGGCGTGTACGGCGGACTCGGCGGGGCGCCCCTCGAAGAGGCAGATCAGGGCCAGTTGGTAGTCGGCGTAGGCCCGGGTCCAGTGTTCGCCCCGCTCGGTGCAGCCGGCGCGCAGCAGCTCCGCCTCCTCCCGGGCGTCGGTGAACAGGCCCGTGCCGGTGAGCGCGAAGACCCGTACGAGGTGGCAGCGGAGCCGGGGCCCCGAGTCGAAGGGCGTGCCGGGGAAGGCCTCCAGGGCGTTGTCGGAGACGATCCGCGCGGCCAGCGGCCGCCCGGCCAGCAGGTGGCTGAGGCCCAGCAGGTACGCGGCGTCCAGCGCCGGCCCGGGGTCCCCGTCGAGCCCCGCGGCCAGGGCCTCGCAGCCGACGGCGATCCGGTGGGCCTGCCCCTGCTCTCCCTGGAGGAGCAGGGTCACCCCGAGGGCCCACAGGGCGCGCACCCGGATCCGCGCGGGCACCTCCTCGGGCCGCGCGGCGGCCAGCGCCCGCTCCAGGTAGCCGCGGGCGGCGTGCAGGTGGCCGCAGCAGGCCCAGTAGAAGCCGGCGCGCGCGGCCAGATCCAGGGCCCGCTCCGGGGCGGTGGCCAGGTGGTGGTCGAGGGCCGCGCAGAGGTCTCCGTGCACCGCCTCGACCTTCCGGTACCCGGTCCGCTGGGCGGGCCCGAGCCAGTCCCGCTCGGCGGTGCGCACGAGCTCGGTGAAGTACGCGGCGTGCGCCTCGCGCAGCGCCTCGCGCTCCCCTGCCTCGTCGCGCCACATGGCCCCGTACTCCCGGATCGTGTCCAGCATCCGGTACGAGCCGTCCGCGCCCCGGCGTACGACGGACTTGGCGACCAGCGCGTCGAGCAGCGGCAGGACGTCCGCCTCGGCGAGGGGGCCGGCGGAGCAGACGGCGCGTGCGGCCGCCAGGTCGAAGGAGCCGCCGAAGACGGACAGCCGCAGCCACAACAGCCGTTCGCGTGGTGCGCACCACTCGTGGCTCCAGCCGATGGCGGTGCGCAGCGCGCGGTGGCGCGGCGGCTGGACGGGGGCGGCTGCGGGTGCGGCTGCGAGTGCGGGTGCGGGTGCGGGTGCGGACAGCGGGCCGATCCTGCGGGCGAGCCGCTCGGCCAGCCCCTCGATGGTGTGGTCGGTCAACTGGGCGGCGGCCAACTCGAGCGCGAGGGGGACCCCTTCGAGGCGGGCGCACACGGAACGGGCGGCCGCGAGCCGCGCCTCGGTCCAGGGCGGCGCCTGCCCGGGGGCGGCAGCGGCGGCCCGCCGGGTGAACAGGGCGAGGGCCTCTTCGGCTCCGAACGGGTCGACGGCGTGCGGCAACGGGCCGATGTCCAGGACGCGTTCGTCCGACAGTCCGAGCGGCTGCCTGCTCGTGAGCAGCAGGACGAGGTGCGGGGCGGCGTCGAGCAGCTCCCGTACGAGGCTCCGTACCGGCGTCACCAGGTGCTCGCAGCAGTCCAGCACGAGGAGCAGCCGGCGCCCGCCGATCCATTGGCGCACCGCTGCGACCGGGGTACGGGCGGTGTGGTCGGCGAGGTCCAGGGCGTCGGCCACGGTGGCCACGAGCAGTCGTTCGTCGGGCAGCGGGGAGAGGTCGGCCCAGTGGACCCCGTCGGGGAAGGGGCCCGCAGGATGGCCTGCCCCGGGGCGACCGGCCCCGGGCGAACCGGCCCCCGCCAGGGCCCCCGCCCGGCGGGCCAGGCAGGTCTTGCCGACGCCGCCCGGCCCGGTCAGGGTGATCAGCCGGTCCTCACGCAAAGTCTGTTCGAGCAGGGCCAGTTCACGGGTCCGCCCCACGAAGGAGGACCAGTCCCCGGCCCCGTACCCGTCGCCATGTCCCAGCACCCGCCCAGTGTGGCGTACGGGGCGGGTGCCGGAGGCGCGGTCACTCGCGGACGGGGTCCCGGTCAGGGCGCCTGCGGCGGGGGGCGTCGCGGCTCCGGGCTGCGGATGCACGGGCGCCCAGGGTGCGTCGCAGGTGACGGCGCGCCCGCTGGTCCCGCAGGGGGTGCGGTAGAGCGTGCCCGTCTTGGTGATGGCCTTGATCTTCACGTCGTTGCCCTGGATGGCCGGGGCGACCGTGCAGACGTCGGCGGGGTAGCCGGTGACCGGTGCAACGGTGAGGCCGCCGGTCCAGTCGAAGTCGCCCCACTGGCCCGCCATATCGCGGGTGCGGCGGCCGAGGTAGGTCCTGCCGTCCTTGAGGACGGGCGCGAACTCCTCGGAGTTGTTGGGCATCTGGTTGTCCACCGAGGCACAGGGGCCGATCGGGCCGGGCACCCCGCGAGGCCCCGCCGGGCCCAGCGGACCGAGCGCCCCGGTGACGCGGGCCGGACCCGGGGCGCCCTGCCGTCCGGGCGGCCCCGCGATGCCCTGCGGACCCGCGGTGCCGGGAAGACCGGGCACCCCCTGCGCGCCCGCCGGCCCGGCCGGTCCCGCAGGGCCGTCCGGGCGGCCCGCGAAGCCCTGCGGACCCGCGGCGCCGGGAAGACCGGGCAGCCCCTGCGCGCCCGCCGGACCCGCAGACCCCTGCTGCCCCTGCGGCCCGGCCGCCCCGACGTCTCCGGTCCGCCGAGGTCCCCCTTGGGCCCCGGGTCCCCCTTGCGCCCGACGGCCCCCCGGTCTCCCTTGGGCCCGGCGATCCCCTGCTCGCCCTTGACCCCAGGCGGCCCGGCATCACCGTTGACCCCGGCGCTCCCCCTCTCGCCCTTGACCCCAGGCGGCCCGGCATCACCCTTGACCCCGGGAGCCCCGGCATGGAACTGCTGGTCCTGTCCGCGGCCCCCGGCAGCCCCGCCGAGGACGGGCTCCGGCTGCTCGCGGGACTGGGCGCGGACAGCGCCGACGCGCGTCCCCCGGTGAACGTCCGGGTGCACGACTGACCGGGTGGCGGCCCGTCCCTCCGTGCGCCGGCCGGCCCGCCCGTCCGCCCGCCTACGGCGCGAGTACGTCCAGTTCCTCCAGCGCGCCCACCGCGATCTGCCGCGTCAGCGCCTCGGCGCCGGCCGCGTCCCCCTCCCGTACGGCCTCGGCCACCCGCACGTGCAGGGTGACGGCGGCCGGGTCGGGGTCGTGGAACATCACCGCGTGCCGGGTGCGCCCGGTCAGGACCTCGGCGACGACATCGCCGAGCCGCGCGAACATCTCGTTGCCGGAGGCGTTGAGCACGGTCCGGTGGAAGGCGATGTCGTGGCGGAGGTACCCGTCGAGCTGATGGCCGCGTGAGGTGCGGACCATGCCCAGGGCCGCCTCGGTGAGTTCGGCGCACTGCTCAGGGGTGGCCCGCAGCGCCGCGAGTCCGGCCGCGACCGGTTCGATGGCCGAGCGCAGCACGGTGAGGGAACGCAACTGGCGGGGGCGGTCCGCGCCGGCGAGTCGCCAGCGGATGACGCGCGGGTCGTAGACGTTCCACTCCTCGGTGGGGCGGACGGTGACGCCGACCCGGCGGCGGGACTCGACCAGTTGCATCGATTCCAGCACACGGACCACCTCGCGGACCACTGTCCGGGAGGCGTCGAAGCGTTCGGCGATCTCGTCGGTGCGCAGCACGCTGCCGGGTGGGTGCTCCCCGGCCGTGATCGCCAGGCCGATCGTGTCCAGTACGTGGGAGTGAAGCCCTTGGCCGCCCGGGCCGCCCGGCCCGCCTGCTCCGCCTTCGCCGCCCGGTCCGCCCGGCCCTTCAGTGGTCATGGCGTAAGCGTACGGTGACCCCCGGATGGACAAAAGATGTGATGTTTTACCGAGGAGCCCTTGAATAAGTACTACGTAATGGGCTTCAGTGGTACTCCCCGGGCTCTCCGGGCCGATGTCGACGAGGACAGCGAAACGAGGTGCGCGATGACGCGCGTCATTGTGGTGATGGGCGTGGCCGGGACGGGAAAGACGACCGTGGGCCGGCTGCTCGCCGACGCGCTCGCCCTCCCCTACGCGGAGGGCGACGCCTTCCACCCGGCGGCCAACGTCGCCAAGATGTCCGCCGGCATCCCCCTGGACGACGCGGACCGCCGGCCCTGGCTGGACTCGATCGGCGAGTGGATGCGCAACCGGGCCGGGGTCGGCGGCGGGGTCATCTCCGCCTCCTCCCTCAAGCGGGCCTACCGCGACCGGCTGCGGGCCGTCGCGCCGGACACCGTCTTCGTCCACCTCACCGGCGATCGGCCGCTGATCGAGGAGCGCATGGCCGCACGCAAGGGGCACTTCATGCCCACCGCGCTGCTGGATTCGCAGTTCGCCACGCTGGAGCCGCTCCAGCCGGACGAACTCGGCGTCCTCGTCGACGTGTCCGCAGGCCCGGAGGAGATCGCGGCACGGGCGTTGTCGGCCCTGCGCCGCCTCCCGGCGCCGGTCACGTAGCCACCCGGACCCACCCCGTCCCGCCGCCTTTGGAACGAGAACGAAGGAATCCATCACCGTGACCAGTCTCAGCGTCGAGACTCTGGCAGCGGCCGCCACCGAGCCGATCACCTCGGCCGGCAACACCCAGCTGGGGATAGCCGTCCTCGCGGGCATCGCCGTCATCGTCCTGCTCATCACGCGCCTCAAGCTGCACGCCTTCCTGGCGCTGACGCTCGGCTCGCTCGCCCTGGGGGTGTTCGCCGGCGCCCCCCTGGCCAAGACCATCTCCAGCTTCACGGCCGGGCTCGGCTCGACCGTCGCGGGGGTCGGCGTACTCATCGCGCTCGGCGCCATCCTCGGGAAGCTGCTCGCCGACTCGGGCGGCGCGGACGAGATCGTGGACACCATCCTGGCGCGCGCCAAGGGCCGGGCCATGCCGTGGGCGATGGTGCTGATCGCCTCGGTGATCGGCCTCCCGCTCTTCTTCGAGGTCGGCATCGTGCTGCTGATCCCCGTGGTCCTGCTCGTGGCCAAGCGGGGCAACTACTCGCTCATGCGGATCGGCATCCCCGCGCTGGCCGGCCTGTCCGTGATGCACGGGCTGATTCCGCCGCACCCCGGCCCGCTGGTCGCCATCGACGCGCTCCACGCCAACCTGGGCCTCACCCTCGCGCTCGGCGTGCTCGTCGCCATTCCGACCGTCGTCATCGCGGGCCCGGTGTTCTCCCGGTACGCGGCACGGTGGGTGGACATCCCGGCGCCCGAGCACATGATCCCGCAGCGGCCCTCCGCGGAACTGGAACACCGCCCGCGCTTCGGTGCGACGGTCTTCACCGTGCTGCTGCCGGTGGTCCTGATGCTGATGAAGGCCCTGGTCGACATCGTGGTCAACGACCCGGCCAACACGGTGCAGCGGGTCACCGACGTGGCGGGCTCACCCCTGATCGCACTGCTCGCGGCGGTGCTCGTGGGCATGTTCACCCTCGGCCGGGCGGCCGGCTTCACCAAGGCGCGGCTGTCCGTGACGGTGGAGAAGTCGCTGGCCCCGATCGCGGGCATCCTGCTGATCGTGGGTGCGGGCGGCGGCTTCAAGACGACGCTGATCGACGTGGGCGTCGGCCAGATGATCATGGACCTGTCCGAGAGCTGGTCGATACCGACCCTCCTGCTGGCCTGGCTCATCGCGGTGGCCATCCGCCTGGCGACGGGCTCGGCCACGGTCGCCACCATCTCCGCGGCCGGCCTGGTGGCCCCGCTCGCGGCGGGCATGCCGTCCACGGAGACCGCTCTGCTGGTCCTCGCCATCGGAGCGGGGTCGCTGTTCTTCAGCCACGTCAACGATGCCGGGTTCTGGCTCGTGAAGGAGTACTTCGGCATGACGGTCGGCCAGACCCTCAAGACCTGGTCGGTGATGGAGACCATCATCTCGGTGGTCGGCCTGGGCTTCGTCCTGCTGCTGTCGCTCGTCCTCTGACCCCTCGTCCTCAGACCCCTCGCCGCCGACTCCCCCGCCGGATCCGAGCCCGATCCGCGCCGGGTCCGGCGGGGATCAGGCGGCGTCCGGTCAGCCGGTCCGCCGGTGCCTGCCCCGCGTCCCCTTCCGGGACCCGGGGCGGGCCAGTTGGGCCGCCGCCAGCTCGAAACCGCCCGCCGCGGTGGCGCAGCGGTCGGCCAGTGACGCCACCTCGGCGCGGAACGCGTCGCCCCCCGGGCCCTGCCAGCGCAGGTCTCCGGCGGCACGGCGCAGCCGTTCGGCGTGCGAACGCAGGGCGGCCGAGTGGGCGCGCAGGCCCTCGGCGGGGGCCGGACGGGTCTCGGCCCGGGGCGCGGGCCCGGCGGTGTCCGTCACCGGTCCCGCCCCGGGACGTAGACGTCGGGATGTCCCGGCAGCCGCACGAGGTGGCTTCCGGTGACCAGGCCCCCGAAGCCCGCGAGGGCCGCCGCCGGACCCGGCTCGGGGCCCGAACCCACCCAGGTGACCCGGTAGACCGTGGTGAACTCCCGGCTCGCGGCCAGCCGTCCGGCCGTCCGGGCGCCCGGGCCGTGGCCGAGCAGGGCGAGTTCGGTCCCGGAGGGCACGAGGCGGCGTACGGTCGCGGCCACGTCCCGGACGTGCGCGGCCGGTTCCCCGTACGGGGCGTCGGCGCGGCCGGACTCCGCTGGTGGGCCGGCGAGTTGGAGCACGCACCGCTCGACCCCGTCCGGGCCGACGACCTGCTGGAGCAGGACCGCGCCCGCGGCCGCGCCGATCCGGTCGGCATTGCCCCGGTACCCGGCCGGGGTGCCGGTGGTGTCCAGCTCGGCGAGGAGGCGGGTGCTGCCCGGTTCGGAGCAGGCGGGTCCCCGGTCGAAGAAGGCCCGCAGGGCGGCGCCGATCCCGAGGAGCGGCTCGGCGGCCACGGCCCTGCCGGTGGCGACCTGCCAGCCGGCGTGGTCGTTGAACGGGTTGTCGTCGGTCAGCGCGTTCCAGGCCAGGATGTCGGCGAAGGAAGGGTTCAGCAGGGCGAAGGCGGGACCCTCGCCGCGTCGGCGCACGAGGTCGCGGAACGCCCGGACGGCGTCCGCCTGCCGGCCCTCCTCCACCGCGAGGAACACCTCGGCGGCGGCCGGGTCCGCCGACCTCGCCGGGTTACGGGCGGCCTCGGCCCGGATCCGGCCCTTGAGGCCGCACACCGCGAGGCTGACGGCGAGGCTCTCCCGGCCGGTGAAGACTCCGGCGAGCCACCCGGCCCGCGCCACGCCTCGGCCCCGGGCGGCCCAGCCGAGTCCGTCGGGGTCGGTGAGGGCGCGCAGCAGCGTACGCCAGGCCGCGCGGCGGCGGCTGCCGAAACCCAGTGCGGTGACCGGCAGCCGGGAGCCGAGTGCCAGCCGGGAGGCGTAGCGCGAGGCTTCGCCGACGGCGTCGGCCGCCTCGGCCAGTTCCCGGCACAGGACGCCCAGTTGATCGGCGTCCGGGTCGGTGGGCGCGGAGGTCGCGGAGGTCCCGGGGGTCGCGGCGTCGGACATGGATTCCTCGTCGGGTCGGATGAGCATCGGGCAGGACGGGACGGGACGGACAGGTCGGTCGGTCAGGCAGGCAGGTCGGCAGGCAGGCAGGCAGGTCGGGTGGGCCGGATGCCGTGGCGCCGCCGGGGTGCGGGCGGGGCCGGGCCGGCGCCGGGGTCAGCGGCGGGTCAGGCTCAGGCGGATGCCCTGCGGGTCCAGGGCCGCGGGGAGCGGGCCGAGGGGGTCGAGCACGGGCCGGACGGGCCGGACCCGGTGTCCGCGCAGCACCTCCGCGCAGAGCGCGGCGGTGACCAGCAGCCCCAGTTGTTCGCCGGGGCAGCGGCCGTCGGCATGGCTGAACGGGGCCATCCGGACGTCCCGGTCCGCTTCGCGGGAGGCCCACCGGCCCGGTACGAAGACGTGCGCGGCGGGCACATGCTCGGGGTCGCGCTGGTGGAACAGCACGGGCAGCACCACCCAGGTCCCGGCGGGATGCCGCACGCCCCGCCATTCGGTTTCGGCCCGGGTGATCCGTATCAGGTCGGGGACCGCCGGATACAGCCGCAGCGATTCCCGGACGCAGGCCCGCAGCCGGGGCAGCGCGCCCTGGGCTGCGCCCTGCGCCCATCCGGCGGTGCGGGCCTCGGCGGCGACGGTGTCCTGTTCGGCCGGGTGCGCGCCGAGGAGCAGCAAGGTGCGCAGCAGGATGCCGGGGACGAGGTCGAAGGCGGCCAGCCACTGGCGGACCTGCCCGACCGGGTCCGCCGGCGGCTGGTCCGGCCCGGACCGGTCCGGCCGGCTGAGGAGATCCGCATGGCGGCGGGCCCGCCCGATGAGGGTGTGCGGCTCCGCGAGGTCGGCGTACGCGGCGATCCGCGCGCCGGCCCTGTCGTGGGAACGCCCGAGCCTGCGGCCGAGTTCCGCGTCCTCGGCGGCCGCGTCGCCGAGGACGATGCGCCGGGCGGCGCGGGCCACGGAGTGCCGGACGCGGGCGAGTTCGAGGGAACCCCCCGCTGTCAGGCGCCGGGCCTCGTCGGTGAGGACCGAGAGGAACGCCCCGCAGGAGGGGTGCACGGTCAGTCCCGCGGCGAGCACGGAGTGGTCGACCGCCCGCCGCCCGGCGTGGAGCCCGGCGTGGGCGCAGCTGCCGTCCGCCTGTGCGGCGGGCTGGACGAGGGAGCCGACGGGTTCGGCGTAGAACTGCCGGATGTCCCGCGGATCGAGGATGAGCAGGACGGTGCCGGTCAGCCCCCGTACGAGCACGGGCGCCCCGCCGTGCCGCTCGCGCAGGGCCCGCAGCGTGGCGGCCGACCAGCGCGGCCGGCCGGGTCCCGCGTGCCCGCGCACCGCCCGGGGCCGGACGCTCACGAAGCCCCGTACCAGGGCGGGCAGCGCGTGGGCGGCGGCGGCGAACCGGGCGCTCTCGCCGCGCCCCGTCCCGGCCGTCATACGGGAGCCTCCGCGGCCGGGGCCGGTGGCGTGCGCGCACCGCGGGCGGTCTCGTGGGCCGTACGCATCCGTGTACCTCCGCGCAGCCTGGACTCGACGTTCGGTGATCTCGCGCTCACCGTACGTCGACCGTCCCGGGTCCGCGCCCCGAGGACCACGAGGGGGGTACGGGAGGTCCCCGGGCGGGCTACGGGCGGGGCGGAGCGCCCGGTTCGGGGTCGTGACCGGGGCCGACGCACAGCGCGCCGTGGGCCGGGCGGCGGCCGGTTCACCGACCAGGGGCTCCACGCGCGGATCGGACCGTGACCCGGGCGGGTGACGAGACCGGTGACGAGGCCGGTGCGGGAAGGTCGAGCGCGCGGGCGAGCGCGGCGGTGACCGGGGCGCAGTGGCCGGGCAGGCGTTGCAGGATCCAGTCGGCGGCCAGCGCGAGGAAGTCGGCCAAGTGGCGTTCCGCAGCGTCGAGCAGGGTGCGGAGCTCGGTGACGGACAGTTCGATCACGGGGCTGTCGCTCTGCTCGCCGTTGACGGTGAGCCGGACGGTGCAGCCGAAGCGCTCGGCCACGGGTGACACGGGGTCGTGGCCGAATCCGAGCAGGCTCCCACCGTCGGCGAACCGGTGCCAGTCGCGCCAGTCCTCCAGCCCGTCGCAGCACCCCGGCTGGAAGGTGACGCCCGTGGACGGGTCCGTGACCTGTAGACCGCCGGCGACGAAGAGGTCCTCGAGGGTCAGCAGCCCGTGGAGGAACGAGGCCGGCGGGTCGGCCGGCCGGGGCGGTCGGCCACCGTCGGAGTCTGCGTCATTCCAACTGGCGATGCTCGCGACCGCCGCCCCGACCTCGGCGGGTGAGAGCTCGCCGCTGAGAGGCAGGAAGTCGAACCGGTTGAATTCGGCGACGCGCCAGAGGTCGAAGCCGTCAGGGATGAGAATCTCCAGTACGGGCTGCATCACGATCACCCGGCGAAGTGTTGCGCATCCCGTGCCCGCGCGGCCTCCCCATGACGTGCAGCACCCCGGGCTCGGCCGATGAGCCGGTTCCGCAGGACAGGGAACACGGCATCCTTCCGCCGGATCTTCACCAGGGAAATCCGAGACACGACAGCGTCGCGGTGCCATGGGGTTCAGGCGAAGGCCGCCTCCCGGAAGGCCGTACGGAGCGGGGCCGACGGGGTGGTCGGGAGGAGGGCGGCCCAGCGTCGTCCGCGCGGGGAGATCCACAGGGCCGGGCCTTCGCCGTGGGACCAGGATCCGTGCGCGGCGGGGTGCCAGAGGAGGCCTCGGGCGGGTAGCAGTTCGCCGGTGCGGATGCGGAGCGACTGCGCCGTCCAGGCCGGGCTGACGGGGCCGCCGCCCGCCGGGGCGAGGAGGTGGCTCAGGAACCGGGCGAGGTCGGCGACGGGCGCACGCAGGGTCCCGTCGGCGGTGAAGCCCGTCCGGGTCATGCCGAGCGGCGCCCAGATCCGTTCGGCGGCGAACCCGGCGAGGGGGCTGCCGCACAGCCGCTCGGCAAGCCCGGTGAGCGCGGGCGACACCCCGGAGCCGTGCGTGAGCAGGTGGTGCGCGGTGGTTCCGGCGGGCAGGCCGTCGCCCGCCCCGTAGGCGGTGAGCGGGGTGTGCAGGGCCAGCTCCCCCGCGTCCACGAGCATCCCGATGACGGGCCAGACGGCCAGCACGCCCGCCAGCCCGCCGACATCGGGGGCGGTGTCCGGATCCCCGGCGAGGGCTGGGATTCCGACTCCACCGAGGGCTCCGCCCCCGGCTGCGGCTCCAACTCCCGCCTCGGCTCCTGCTCCGACTCCCGTCTCGGCTCGGACTCCGGCCCCGACGGGGACTGCGGATCCGACTCCGCCCAGGGCTCCGGCTCCGGACAGGGACTCTGTCCCGGCTCGCTCTCGATCCCCGGGCCCGGCCTCCACCACCGCGTCCGGACCGTCCGCGCCACCGACGGCCCAGCCGGCCCCGGGGTCCGTGTCCCGTACCAGCGCCGCGATCCGGTCCACGCGCCTCGCCGGAGCGTGCTGCGTGACCGGCTCGTACTGCCCGCGCTGCCCGCGCTGCCCGGCATGCCCGGTCTGGTCGGCCCGTCCGGCCCGGTCGCTCTGGAGCGTCATGGTCAGCCACGGTACGGCGCCCTCCGCACCTGCCCCGCGCGTCGCGCGGTCGGGCCGCGGTGGGCCACCCGAATGCCCCCGCACCCCGCACTTCGCCCGGTACCCCCGGCCGCGCGCGGGGGCGCGGGGGCGCGGCCCGTGCGGGCCGTCGGCGCGCGGCCCGGTGCGCCCGGTCCCGTACGCCCGGCCCGGTTGCCCCCCCCGCCCGCCGGCGGAGGGCCGTACGCCGGGTCAGGCCCTCTCCGCCCCTCGCGCCCCCTCCGCCGGCGGCTCCGCCCGGATCCCCGTGACGACCACGGTGATCAGGCAGAACGCGATGAGGATCTCCGCCCAGAGGAAGGCGAGGTAGTCGAGGAGGCAGCCGATCGGCGGTGTGCCCGGGGCGGTGTTGCGGAAGGCCGCCAGGGCGAACAGTGTGGCGGCCATCCAGCCGAGGGCGGGCCAGGTCAGCCCCTTGCGGCGGGTGACGAGGTACCACCCGCCGATCAGGACGGACACGGCGAGCGCCCACATCGCGATCATCATGAACACCGCGAACACGAGCACGCTGTTGGAGCGGGCCAGCCCGATGTCGAGGACGGCCGCGCCGTCGTTCGCCGTCGAGGCCTCCACCGTGGACGAGAAGAGCACGTCGTTGTTGGAGAACAGGACGCGCACCGGAACCTTCTCCTGGCCCAGTACCGCCGCGAACTCCACGTCCGCCCCGTAGCCGTCGAACGGGTAGTCCGTGATGGAGCCGCCCGTCAGGGCCACCGGCACGTCCAGGGTGGAGATGCGTTGGTGGGCCTTGAAGGTCAGGTCCCCGCGGGTGGCCGTCGAGGTCTGGAGGGTGAGGTCGTCGACGGGTGCGATCCCGCCGGCTTCGGCCAGCGCACCCCGGGGCGTGACCAGGACCCGCAGCACCAGCTCGCGCCCGGCGGCGTCGACGCGCTGGATCGTCGCCTCGATGTCCACCCGGTCGGAATCGGCCCGGCCCGCGGTGTGGACGGTGTCCTGGGCCTGGCGTTCGCCGAACTGGAGCCAGGCCCCCACGCCGACCGCCGCCACGATCGCGAGCAGGAGCAGCGCCGGCAGCAGCGGGAAGCGCCGCCCGGCCGGGCGGCGCCTCAGTGCGCTCACGCGGCGGGCTTGCCGGGCTGGTCGTGGGTCGCGCAGTGGATGCCGCCGCCGCCCGAGGCGATCGTGTCGATCGCGACGGGGACGATGTCCCGCTTGGGGAAGTGCTCCTGCAGGATGCCGCGGGCCCGGTCGTCGGCCTGGCGGTCCCCGAACTTCGGCATGAAGACGGCGTCGTTGGCGATGTAGAAGTTGGCGTAGGTCGACACGAAGTCGTCGCCCTCGCCCGTGATCTTGTCCAGGTCGGGCTGCGGCAGGTCGATGATCTCGAACTTCCGGCCGCGGGCGTCCGTCGCCTTCGAGAGGACGGACTTCGCCTGGTCGGCGGAGCGGGACCAGGAGTCCTTCGGGGTGTTCGGGTGGGCGCGGTCCAGCAGGACGACACCGGGCGCGGCGAACCGTACGAGGCTGTCCACGTGGGCGTCGGTGATGTCCTCGCCGCGTACGCCGGCCAGCCAGACCACAGTCTCCACGCCCAGGGTCTGCTTGAGCTCGGCCTCGATCTGATCCCGGCTCTTGCCGCGGTTGCGGTTGTCGTTGACGATCGAGCTCTCGGTGATCAGCAGGGTGCCCTCGCCGTCGGGCTCGAAGGAGCCGCCCTCGGCCACCAGCGGAGCCTTGACCCGGGGGATCCCGTACTTCTGGAGCAGGAGGCGCCCGACCTGGGCGTCGTTCTTGTGCTCCTGCTTGTTGCCCCAGCCGTTGAAGTTGAAGTCGACGCCGATGACCTTGCCCTCCTCCTCGACGAAGACGGGGACGGTGTCGCGTACCCAGAAGTCGTCCACGGCCAGCGGGATCACCTCGACCTCCGAGCCGCAGGCCCGCTGCGCCGCGGCCACCTGCTCGGGCCGGGCCATCATGACGACCGCCTCGTACTCCCCGACGGCCCGGGCGATCCGCGCGATGTCCTCGCGCACGTAGCGCAGGTCTTCCATCCAGACCGCGTCCAGCGCGGGCCAGGCCATGAAGGTGCGGGTGTGGCTCTCCCACTCGGCGCCGAGCCGGCGCTCGGGTCCGGCCGGGGAGGGCTTCGAGGTGCCGGGGGCGGCGTTGGAGCGCGGGGCGCTCTGCGAGGCACCCGGGCCGCAGGCGGCGGCTCCGAAGGCGAGGGCGCCGAGCCCGGCGAAGGTGCGGAGGGCGGTCCGGCGCGTGGGGGGCAGGTGGGACACGGGAGAGCTCCGATCGAGGACTGGCGGGACGACTGCATCCGGCCAGGGCGGGCGCGGGAGGCACGGCACGGGCCGACCGTCCCGGACCCCTGCGACAAGGGTGCGCCCTCCGTCCGCGAAGGGCCGTGACGCGGGGCGGACGGTGCGGGCACGTGTCGCCCACTCTGGCACTGACTGAAAATTCAGTCAATTCATGGCACGATGCGCGCAGGCCCCTGCCGCGTTTCGCATCGCATCGTCGAAAGAGCCACCGCATGTCCGAGCAGCACTCCGGCGCACAGCCGGCCCGTACGGCACTGTCCGCAGACGATCCCCACGAGATCGGCGGCTACCGCCTGCACGCCAGGCTCGGCTCCGGCGGCATGGGCGTGGTCTACCTGGCCCACACCCCCGGCGGCCGCCCCATCGCGCTGAAGGCCGTCCGCAGGGAGCTCGCCTCCGATCCCGAGTTCCGCCGGCGGTTCGCCCAGGAAGTGGCCAGCGCCCGCCGGATCCACGGCCTGTTCACGGCCCAGGTGATCGACTCCGGGGTCGAGGACCCCACGCCGTGGCTCGCCACCGCGTACGTGTCCGGCCCCTCGCTCCACGAGGTCGTACGCCGGCACGGGCCGCTGCCCGCGCGTACCGTCCTGTTGCTCCTCGCGGGCATAGCCGAGGCGCTCCAGGCCATCCACGGGGCGGGCGTGGTCCACCGCGACCTGAAGCCGGCCAATGTGCTCCTCGCGGAGGACGGCCCCCGGGTGATCGACTTCGGCATCGCCCGCGCGGCCGACGCCGCCGCGCTCACCGGTACGGGGCTGCGGATCGGCACGGCGGCCTTCATGGCGCCCGAGCAGGCGCTCGGGCATCCGGCGACGCCGGCGACCGACGTGTTCGCGCTCGGGACGCTGGCCGCGTACGTCGCGTGCGGGATCGCGCCCTTCGGGAACGGGCCTGAGTCCAGCGCCCTCTACCGGGTCGTCCACGAGCATCCCGACCTCACCCGGGTGCCGCACGAGCTGTACGGCCTCGTCTCGTGGTGCCTCGCGAAGCAGCCCGAGGACCGTCCGCAGCCGGCCGAAGTGATCGCCTCCGTGCGGGCGCACCCCCTGGTCTGCGGGATGCCGGAGTTCACCGACGGCTGGCTGCCCAGGCCGGTCCGGGAGGAGCTCGGAGGCGCGGCCACGGGCGGCGACACCGCTTGGCCCGCCCCGCCGCCGTTCCAGGCCACCAGGACGGCCACCGCACGCCCGGGCCCGGCGGGCGTCACCCCGGCCGCCCCCGGACCGGCCTTCCCCGGACCGGCCTTCCCCGGACCGCGCACCGGTTCCGGAGCCTGGCCCGACGAGCAGGCGCCGGCACCCGCCCCGCTCCCCGCTCCGGCGTCCGTCCCTGCTCCGGGCCCCGGCAGGCCGGCCCGCGGGCGGCGGCTTCCGCTGCTGGCGACCCTCATCGTGGCCGGCACCCTGCTCGCCGGCGCCGGAGCCGTGTACTACCTGGACGACCCCGCCGGCGAGGCCCAGGTCACCGGCGGCGGCCCCGTCACCGGCCCCACCGGCCCCACCGCCTCCGCGCCCGCCACCGCCGGCCCCACCCCCACTTCCGCGCCCGGTTCCGCCCCGCCCGACCCGGCCGCCGCGTACGTGCCCGGCTACACGAAGGCCAGGCTCACCGCCCCCGACTCCGGATACGAGTTCGACCTCACGGACGGGAAGGTGGTGCCCGCGGAGACGGCCGCCTGGTACCTGGCGCGCGACGGCCAGGCCCTGGTCCCCTCCGAGGACTCGGACTCCTTCGTGTCCGACTCCGGCGAGCTGACGGTGGCCGCCTGCCTCCAGGGCATCGAGACCCGCCCGGCCGCCGCGCTGCCCTTCGCCGCGCTCGCGAAGACCCGGCCGTTCTGCGTGCGCAGCCCCGACGGGAGCGAGATCGCGATCGTGAGACTGGTCGAGGCCCCGGACGACGACTCCGCCACGATCCTGGTGGACCAGTACCGCCGCAGCTGAAGCCCCGTCCAGCTCCGAAACCCGGATGACGCCGGGCCGCGGTTCGCCGACGCCGTGGCTCCCGGGCTCGGGATCGGTCTGCTGGAGGCCCCGTCCGACTGGCTGGCACGGCTGCCCCGGGAGTTCACGGGGCGGGAGGTCCTGCTGATGCCGGTCCGCGAGGCGTACGGGCTGCGCAAGCCCCTCTCCCCTCCTTCGCCGATCGCGACCGCGGGTTCCTCCGATGACCGCCGGGGCCTGACGGCGAAGGGCGGGGCGCCCGCAGGCGCCCCGCCCGTTGCGCTGTGGCCCGGGGTCAGCTCTTGTCGGGGCGGTCCGTCACCCGCAGGGAGTTCAGCAGGGGTTTGCCGAAACCGGTGTGGGTGACGAAGCGGATGTTCAGGCTGCCGTCCGTGACCGTGACCGTGTAGCTGCGGGTCAGGGCCGTGTACGTGCCCGCCTCCAGGGAGACGTCCAGCGAGGGCAGTACCTGGGTTCCTTCCGCCAGGACGTCGAAGACGCGCTTGTTCGGCTTGGTGGACGAGAGCTCCGCGAAGCCCAGTTCCACGGTGTAGGTGCCGTTGGGGACGCTGTCGAAGCGGTATTCGTACATGCCTTCACGGGCGTTGCGGAAGAGCTTCTGGTCGTCCGTGCCCGCGATCGTGCGGCTCGTGGACTGGGCCGAGCTGTTGCCCTGGTAGCCGTACGAGCCCGTCGTGTACTTGCGGTCGGGGGACCAGCCGTCGCCCAGCGAGTCCGTGCTCGCGCCCGTGGAGCCGGCGTCCAGGGCGACCTGGTAGCGCGGGACGACGAGCTTGACGGGGACGGTGAGCACCGGGGTCCGGCCGCTGGCCGAGGTGATCTTCAGGCCGGCCGTGAGGACGGTGCCCGGGGTCAGGCCCGTGGTGTCCACCGCCAGGGTGAGCGGGGCCTTGCCGCCCGTCGGGAGGTCGCCCGCGCCCGGGGTCGCCGTCAGCCAGGCCGCGTCCTCGGCGGCGGTGAAGGCCGTGCCGAGACCGGGGTTGGTGAGGTCGAGGGTCCGCGTCCGCTTCTGGCCGGGCGGCAGGACGATCTCGACCGCCGGCTTCGCCGGGGTCACCTTGCCGGTGCGCAGGGACCGGGTCACCTGCGTGACGTCGGCCGCCTTGACGTCCACGGTGGCGGCCGCCGGCTCGTACTGGGCCGCGGTCAGCGCGAGTTCCCGTGCTCCCGACGGGCTCTGGACCACGTATCCGCCGTCGGCCGCCGTGGTGGCGGAGACCGCGGTGGCGCCCGTGCCGACGGTCACGGTGGCTCCGGCGATGCCGTTGCCGTCGTTCGCGTCGAGCACCCGGCCGGCCACCACTCCGCTCCTGGTGGTGCGGAAGGAGACGGACAGGCCGTCCGTGATCACGGGCGTGTTGAAGGAGTACCGGTAGGCGTCGGTGCCGGTCGCGTTCTCCACGCCGACCGTGGCGGTGGAGCCGCCCTTGATGCCCGTGCCGCCGGTCCCCTGGTAGGAGTACCGGACGGTGCCGTCCTCGCCGATGGCCGCCGAGAAGGAGAACCGGTCGGACTGCGCCGACCAGTGCGACACCTCGCGCCACTCGATGACGTAACTGCGGTGCGGCGCGGTGCCGGTGACGGCCGTGAAGACTCCGGAGCCGCTGCCGGCGGCGCCGACGACCAGGTCGTCCCAGAACGGGTAGAGCGCCGCGTTGGGCGTGGCCGTGCTCGGGATGTCCCCGTTGACGTCGGCGGTGTTGTTGCCGCCGAAGCTGACCGTGCCGTTCGTGCCGATCCAGGCCTGCCCGTACGTCTTGCCGTAGAGCGGCAGCGGGAAGGGCAGGTCGACGCGCTCGGTGGTGTTGTCACCGGTCAGCGCGAGCCGCCGGTCGCCCGGCTGGTACGGTCCGTCGCCCGAGGCCGCGCAGGCGTAGCCGTAGCCGTCGGTGCGTTCGGGCAGGTTCACCGCGACGGTGGTGTCCCCGGCGACGGTGACGGCGGCCGCGCCGGAGGTGAGGCAGCGGGAGGTGTGGGTGGCGTTCACGGTGTAGGTGCCGTGCGGCAGGGTGATCTCGAAGCGGCCCTGGGCGTCGCTGGTCGCGGTCACCGGGGTGTCGGCGACGGTCACCGCAGCGCCGGCCACCGGGCCCGCGGCCGAGGAGACGGTGCCGGTGAGCTTCCCGGAGTCCGCCTGGACGAGGTCGATGTCGCCGGTGGCGGTGGTGTCCTCGACGACCGCTACGGTCGCGGCCTGCTGTCCGTAGCCGAACTTCGACGCGGTGAGCGCGTACGCGCCGACCGACAGGGTCGGGAAGCGGTACGTGCCGTCGGCCGCGGTGGTCGTCGTACGGTCGATGGGGCCGTCGGCGACGATCTTCACGCCGGGGACGGGCTGCCCGCCGGAGCGGACGGTGCCGGCGAGCGCGCCGAGGGCTCCGCGCGGCGCGGAGGTGACGGCGGCGAGCGCGTCGAGCTTGCCTTCGCCGAAGACGTTGTTGTCGGCGGCGGTGCCGCCGCACTGGCTGCTGTCGGTGTCCAGCGCGGTGCCGTCGAGCAGTGCTTCGGTCTGCGCGATGTCGCCTTCGAGGGCGGGGGCGGCCGACCAGAGCAGCGCCACGGCCGCGGCGGTGTGCGGGGAGGCCATGGAGGTGCCGGAGAAGGACTCGTACGCGCCGCCGGGGACGGAGGAGCGCACGTTCACGCCGGGGGCCGCGATGTTCGGCTTGACGATCCCGCCGGGGCCGGCGCCGCGCGAGGAGAAGGAGGCGACGGCGCCGTTGATGTCGAAGGCGCCGGAGCTGTAGGAGCTCGCGTAGTCACCGGGTGATCCGCTGGTGGCGCAGCCGGGTCCGGAGTTGCCGTTGGAGAAGGCCGGGAAGATTCCGGCGGCCCGCCAGGTTTCCACGATCTGCTGGTACCAGGTGTCGCCGCCCGGGCCGCCCCAGGAGTTGTTGACGATGTGCGGGGCCAGGTCGGGGCGCGGGTTCTGGCCGTTCAGATCGGTCGGGGCGACGATCCACTGGCCGGCGGCGAGCAGTGAGGCCTCGGAGCAGGAGTTGCTCTCGCAGCCCTTGGCCGCGATCCACTTGGCTCCCGGGGCGACACCGATCTTGTTGGCGCCGCCGTCGTCGCCGACCATCGTCCCCATGGTGTGGGTGCCGTGGTCGTTGTTGTCGCAGGGGGCCGCGGTGGCGCAGACGCCCGCCGGGTCGAACCAGTTGTAGTGGTGGTCGTAGGACCCGTCCGCGGCCCGGCCGCGGTACTGGCCGGCCACGGCCGGGTGGGTGTGGTCGACGCCGCTGTCGATGTTGGCGACGACGATGCCCTCGCCGCGCACGCCGAGCTGGTCCCAGACCTGCGGTGCCTTGATGCGGTCGACGTTCCACTCGACGGCGTCGGCCGCCGCCTTCTCCCGGGTGCCTTCCGCGGGCTCGGGGAGGGCGACCTCGTCGTCGGCGTCGATCCGGGACACCTCGGGGCGCTCGGCCAGGGCCCCGGCGAGCTTGTCGCTGCCGACGACGCGGACCGCGTTGACGATCCAGTACGAGGTGTACTCGGCCTTCGCGCCGTCCAGGGCCTTGATCACTTCGGCCTGGCTGCGCGCGGCGTGGTCCTTCTTCAGGCGCAGGACCGTTTCCGCTTTCGCGGCCCGGGTCTGCTGCCCGCGCGCGGCGGTCAGGTCGGCGGCGCTGTCGAGGTAGACCCAGAAGACCGCTTTGGCGGAACCGTCGAGCTGGGCGCGGAGACTCGGTTCGATCTTGCGTTCGGCCGCGCCCGGGGTGGGTCCGGGGTCGGGTGCGGCGGCCGCCACGCCCGCGCCCAGGGGCAGCAGCAGGGCCGCCGTGAGGGCGGCGAACCCTGTGCGCAGGGGTCGTAATCGTGAGCGGGGGGTCCGGTGGGATCGGGTGTCGCTTCGTGCCACGTGTGGTCTCCTCGTACGCCGTGTGCAGGTCGTGCGGAAAGGGTGTGCGTGACGTGCGCGGGCCATGGTGCGTGAGGTGTCATGCCCGCTACAAGAGCGCCTAATGAGCCGAACCGCCCGACCGGGTGGCCGTTCCCGGCCACCCGCGCCAGCCTGGTGGGGTGACCGACCCCGCCCTCCCGCAGCCCTCCCCCGCCCCCTCCGCCTCCCCCGGCGTGCGGCTCGGCACCGCGCAGGGCCGGTGGATCGTACTGACCACCGTGCTCGGTTCCGCCATGGCGCTGCTCGACTCGACTGTGGTCAATGTGGCCCTGCCCGCCATCGGGCGGGACCTCGGCGCCGATCTGGCGGTGCTCCAGTGGACGGTCAACGCCTACCTGCTGACCCTCGCGGGCCTGATCCTGGTCGGCGGGGCGCTCGGGGACCGCTTCGGGCGGCGCCGGATCTTCGTGCTCGGGGTGGCGTGGTTCGCGGTGGGCTCCCTGCTGTGCGGGATCGCGCCGAACGCCGGGGTGCTCATCGCCGCCCGCGCCCTGCAGGGCATCGGCGGGGCGCTGCTGACGCCCGGTTCCCTCGCACTGATCCAGGGCTCGATCCATCCCGACGACCGGGCCCGCGCGGTGGGCCTGTGGTCGGGGTTCGGCGGGGTGGGCGCCGCCGTGGGGCCGTTCCTCGGCGGCTGGCTGGTGGACGGGCCGGGCTGGCGCTGGGTGTTCCTGCTGAACGTGCCGGTGGCCGCGCTCTGCATCCCGGTCGCACTGCGGCACGTACCGGAATCGCGGGATCCGGCGGCGCACGGGCGGTTCGACGTGGCCGGGGCTGTCCTCGGCGCGGCCTCGCTCGCGCTGCTGACCTACGCGCTCATCGAGGCCCGGTCGGGCGCCGCGCTCGTGGTCGGCGCCGCCGTGGGCGGCGTGCTGCTGGCCGCGGTCTTCGTGGTGGTCGAGCGGCGGCGGGCCGACCCGATGGTGCCCCCGGACATCTTCTCCTCGCGCCTGTTCACCGCCGTCAACCTGGTCACCCTGTGCGTGTACGCGGCCTTCGGCGGCTTCTTCTTCCTCGTCGTGCTCCAGCTCCAGGTGGTGTCCGGGTACTCCGCACTGGCCGCCGGGGCCGCACTGCTGCCCACCACGGCCCTGATGCTGCTGCTGTCGGCCCGCTCCGCGCAGCTCGGGGAGCGGATCGGCCCGCGCATCCCGCTGACCGTGGGGCCGCTGCTGTGCGCGGCGGGGATGCTGCTGATGCTGAGGGTGGGCCCGCAGGCCCCGTACGTACGGGACGTGCTGCCGGCGCTGCTCGTGATGGGCCTGGGCATGGCGGCCCTGGTGGCTCCGCTGACGGCGACCGTCCTGTCCTCGGTGGACCCCGGGCGGGCGGGCCTGGCCAGCGGCATCAACAACGCAGCGGCGCGCGCCGCGGGGCTCCTCGCGGTGGCCGCGCTGCCGCTGCTGGCGGGGATGGGGCCGGACGCGTACCTCGCGCCCGGCGCCTTCGACGCGGCCTTCGGCCGGGCGATGTTCTGGTGCGCGGGGGTGCTGGTGGCCGGGGCGGCCGTGGCCTGGGCGACCGTACGCTCCCCCGCGCCCGGGGCCTGCCACCCGCAGTGCCGCACCAACTGCGCGGTGACCGCTCCGCCGCTCGAACCCCCGGGAGCGGCGGAGCGGTAGCCCCTGGTAGGGATCGCCGGGGCCGAGCGCTCACCAAGGGCCCGGCGCCGGTGGGGCGACGACGGGCGGGCGGTCGTCGCAGGTGAGGGTATTGGGCAGTTCCCAGCCGGCCAGCCAGGGTCCCGTCGTACCGCCGCCGTCGTTGCCGCCGCGGTCGACGAGGGTGAACTCCGAGCCGGTGGCGGGGAAGTTGAAGGAGCCGCAGTTGTTGACGCCGACGGCGCCCACGTTCCGGGCGTCGACGTTCTCGAAGCTCGCCGAGCCGGCCACCCGGGCGCTGACCACCGAGGTGCCGGTGCCGTCGACCCGGACGTCCTTGAAGTGGGCGTTCTCGATGCGGACCTTGTCCTTCACCGGCCAGTCGCTGACCAGCATGATCGCGTTGTAGGTGCTGTCCAGGAAGGAGTTGCCGGTGACTGGATGTCCGCCTGGTCGATGCTGCGGTCCAGGGCGTAGATCCGCAGGCTGCCGGTGAACGGTTCGGCTCCGAAGCGGGAGCCGACGTGCAGGGCGCTGCCCTCCCGGACCGGGTCGGCCACGAGGTTTCCGGAGACGGTGGTGTCGGCGCCGCCGTAGATCGCGATGCCGTTGGCCAGGGTGGGGCTCTGCACGGTGTTGTGGTCGAAGGTGTTGCGGGCGTTCGTGGTCTTCTCCGCCCACATCGCGAGGCCGTCGTCGCCGGTGTTGCGGACGAAGTTGTCCTGCACGAGGGAGTCGGTGACTCCGGTGTGGAAGTTCAGGCCGTCGGCGATCTGGTCGGTGATGACGTTGCGGGTGACCTTCACGTTGCTCATCGGGCCGTCGAACCAGAGGCCGACCTTGGTGTGGTGGATGTAGAGGGAGTCGATGGTGGAGTCGCTCATCGAGCCGCCGACTCCGTTGACCTGGTCGGTGTCCACGCGTTCGCGGACGTCGCCCTCGATGGCGAAGCGGGAGAGGTGGACGTTCCGGCTGCCGCCGTCCGCGGCCTCCCTGCCGTAGAAGCCGACGCCCTTGCCCTTGACGGTGGTGTACCAGCTGCCGGCGCCGGTGAGGGTGACCCCGTCCACGATGATGTGCCGGTTGACCTGGTAGGTGCCCGGCGGCAGGTAGACCGGGAGCCGGTGGCGCTTGGCGAAGGCGATGGCCCGGTCGATGGCGTCGGCGGAGTCCCGGCGGCCCGTCGGGTCGGCGCCGAAGAGGAGGGCGTTGGCGGCCGCCGCCTCCACGTGCGGGGCGCCGACGCGCTGCGAGTCGAGCAGGTCGATGACCGTCCAGGCTGCGGGGCTCCCGGCCGGGACCGTGAGCCGGATCCTGTCGCCCGCCCGGTGGGTGCGGCCCAGGAGCAGGCGCTGCTCGTCGTACATGTGGGTGGGGCGGAACGGCTTGGCGATGACCGGGGCCGGGGTGGTGGCCGCCGGGACACAGGCGCGCTCGGTGATCCACCAGTCGGGGTGCAGGAGGTCTGCCTGCGGGTCGTTGCTGAAGGGGTCGCCAACCGCTCGCAGGGGGGCGCGCCGAAACACGTTAGCTCGATTGGGTGGTTGTCCGATTGGCAGCTTGCGGGGCGCCGTACCTGGTCGGGTAGCGTCGCTGGTGCGATCTGGGACGCCGGGTGCGGTGCCAGCGTGCGGGGCCCCTGCTCCACCGGAGTGATGGTTCAGGGCCTCCCCGTCGCCTTTGGCCGCATCCACTTGGCCAGGTCGTGAGGGAACCGGACCTCCCGGAACGGACCACGCACATGATGTGTGTCGCCGACCGGGCCGCGAAAGCCGGAACCCAGTGCGCCCAAGACCGTTCGGGGCGTGCCACTACGCAGAGATCACTTCCGCGCAGCGAAAAGGAACGGTACTGGTTGTAGGGCCAAGAGGCGCGACCAGTGTGGGTCGAGGGCGGCCCGGCCGACGCCGCGGGGACCGCGGTGTTGGGCCGGGCTTCGGCCGTGCTCGCGCCCAGAGCGCCAGGACCGAGGGTGGCCACGGTGATCGCCGCCCGCGGCGACGGTTCTTCTGCGGGCGCCTCTTCTTGGGGGCATGGCCGGGACAGTAGGACCCCGCACGCAAACACGGCAAGAGTCGCGCAGGATTCTTCTGCTCCTTGTCAAATTCTCCCACGGATCCATGGTGTGGCAGACGTTCACGCCACGGCCTACCGTGGGACGGGGAGGGCCTCATGTGCTGGAGCGCGACGGCCGATCTGACGGCGGGCACGGTCATCACCGCCGTCGGGATCACCTGCCTGGTCCGGACCCGGCGCGCCCGGGACCTGCCCGTCGCCGCGCTCCCGCTGATCCTGGGCGCGCACCAGCTGATCGAGGCCGCCGTCTGGAACTCCGGCGGCGGCTGCGGTCCGGCCACCACCGCCTGGGCGGTGATCGCCCTCCCGCTGCTGCCCGTGTGGGTGCCGCTCGGGGTGCTGCTCGCCGCCGCGCCCGAGCTCAGGCCCCGGCTGCACTGGCCTGCCGCCGTCGGACTCGCCATCGGCGCGTACCTCTCGTACTGCCTGGCGACCCGCCCGGTGAGCGCCGAGGTCCGCGGCCACACCCTCGGGTACGGCGTGAACGTCCCGTGGATGCCCCTGGTCCTGACGGGCTACCTGTTCGCCACGCTCGGCGCCCTGCTCCTCTCGGGAGACCGGCTGCTGCGACTCCTCGGCCTCCTCCTGGCGGCCGGGGCCGTCGCCTGCGCCGCCCTGTGGAGGCTGGAGTTCGCTTCCAGCTGGTGCGCCTTCGCGGCGGCCGCCTCGACCCTGATCCTGGTCTGGACCGGCGACCGCGCGCGTTCCCCTTCTGTACGCGGGGGCGCCGGCCGGGGTGCGCCGAGCCTGTAACACCGGCCCGGGCGGCGAACAGGAGCGTGCGGCGAAGGTAAAAAGATTCGGGCGCCGGCCACGGGCCCACCTTGCGGTTTGTCGCTTTTCGGCCTCGGAGCCCACCGGATGCAGCCACGGCGGAGTGGCTGGGTGCGCCGAAAGCCCCGCCGCACCGGGGCGGCGGGGCTCCCCGCAACGCGTTCGACTTCTGACGTGGTGGATTCGAGCGGGCACTTCTCACCCGCAGGCCCGATCCCCCGGGCGCTCGCGTCACTCCGGGCGCACCGGCCGTCCACAGCGGGTCGTCGTTCCCAGCGTCCGATGGGACCTTCAACCCCCTTCCGCGGGCCGCGAACCGGCACCGCCCACGGCCGCCGCCCAGGAAAGACGCCTTGACGTATCTAGTGACTTCGCAAGCGCTCGGCAGTAGAACTCGTTCTCATTCCGCCTAGAGTGAGGAAGCTCACATGAGCGACAAAGGCCTGCACAAAACGAACCAGAACGGCGTCTCGCGTCGAGGATTTCTCGGTAGAACGGGTTCCATCCTGGGCGCAATGGCCCTTGCCGGTCAGATCGCCCCGTCCCAGGCCCAGGCCGCCACGGCCGGCGCGGCCGCCGCCGGCCCCATCGACAACGGAGCGCACGTACCGGCCCTCGTGATCGGTACCGGGTACGGCGGTTCCGTCGCCGCCCTGCGGCTCGCCCAGGCCGGCGTCGACGTCCACATGATCGAGATGGGCATGGCCTGGGACACCCCCGGCTCGGACGGCAAGATCTTCTGCAACACGACCACCCCGGACTACCGCGCCTACTGGCTCCGCACCAAGACCAAGGCGCCGCTGAGCAACTTCCTGGGCTTCCCCATCGACAAGGCGGTACCGCGCTACACCGGCATCCTGGACGCCGAGGAGATGGGCGGGATCATCGTCTACCAGGGCCGCGGCGTCGGCGGCGGCTCGCTGGTCAACGGCGGTATGGCGGTCACCCCGAAGCGCGCGAACTTCGGCGCCGTCCTGCCGACCGTCAACGCGGACGAGATGTACGACACCTACTACCCGCGCGCCAACGCGGGACTGGGCGTCAGCCTGATCGACCCGGCCTGGTTCGAAAGCGTCGACTGCTACCAGTTCTCCCGCGTCGGCCGCAGGCACGCCCAACGCGCCGGGTTCCCCTTCGTCTTCGTCCCCGACGTGTACGACTGGGACTACATGAAGCAGGAAGTGGCCGGGACCGTCCCCAAGTCCGCCGTCGCCGGTGAGATCCTCTACGGCAACAACGCCGGAAAGAAGTCCCTCCAGCAGACCTACATCGCCCAGGCCAAGGCCACCGGCAAGGTCACCATCTCGCCCCTGCACAAGGTGACCTCGGTCTCTCCGGCCTCCGGCGGCGGGTACACGGTCGTCATCGACCAGATCAACACCACGGGCGACACCGTCGGCACGAAGACCGTCGTCGCGGACAAGGTGTTCTTCGCCGCCGGCAGCGTCGGCACCAGCAAGCTGCTCGTCCGGCTCAAGGCAACCGGCGCCCTGCCCAACCTGAACAGCGAGATCGGCAAGGGCTGGGGCGACAACGGCAACGTCATGTGCGGCCGGGCGAACCACATGTGGGACGCGACCGGAAAGGTACAGGCCGCCATCCCCTGCGGCGGCATCGACAACTGGGAGGCGGGCGGCGCGTTCGCCGAGGTGGCGCCGCTGCCGACCGGCATCGAGACGTACGCCTCGTTCTACCTGTCGATCACGAAGAACCCGAACCGCGCGCAGTTCACGTACAACGCCTCGACGGGCGGGGTCGAGCTGGACTGGCAGACGGCGTGGAAGGCTCCGTCCATCGCCATGGCGAAGACCATCTTCGACAAGATCAACTCGAAGGAGGGGACGATCTACCGGACCGACCTCTTCGGCACCAACAAGATCTGGGGCGACCACCTCACCTACCACCCCCTCGGCGGCGCGGTCCTGGACAAGGCCACCGACAACTACGGCCGTCTGCACGGCTACACCGGCCTGTACGTCATCGACGGCGCGCTGATCCCCGGCAACACCAGCGTCAACCCGTTCGTCACCATCACGGCGCTCGCCGAGCGCAACATCGAGAAGATCATCGCCACCGACCTGTAGGGCGGCGGACAGCACGAAGACCGGGGCCGTCGGATCCTCCGACGGCCCCGGACCGTGTGCGCACCGCACGCGCTCCGCGCTCCGCGCTCCGCGCTCAGTGGCCCGGGAGCACGCAGACGCTGTCGAGGCCGAGCACGTGGTTGAGCCGGCCGAAGGCCAGCCAGGAGCCGATGCTCATCGTCAGCTCCACGATCTCCACCTGGCTGTAGCGGGCCGTCATCCGCTCCCAGAACTCCTCGTCCAGGCCGTGGTGGTCCAGGCAGTACCGCTCCGCGTACTCCGCGGCGAGCCGGGTGCGCTCGTCGAAGCGGTCCGTGGTGCGCCACTCGGTGACGGCCTCGGGGAACTCGTCCTCGACCTTCTCCCCGTCCCGGTCCGTGCGCCAGTCCAGGCAGAAGACGCAGCCGTTGATCTGGGCGACGCACAGCCGTGCCGCTTCGAACTCCCGCAGCCCCAGGGTCGTGTGGGCGTACACCGACAGCGAGAAGTTGGCGGCGGCCATGCCGATGCCGGGTACCAGATCGCCCCACACGTACTCGATGGGGTGCTGGCCTTCGGGGATGTCGATCCTCATGAAAGTTTCCTTCCGAGTTTGCCGACGGCGGGGCGCAGGGGGACGTCCAGGGCGTCGTAGAGCCCCGGTTCGGCCTCCACCAGCCAGTCGATGGCTCCTACGAGACGTCCGACCGCGGTGGCGTTGCCGCCGGCCGAGCGGTTCTCGCCCTCGTCGGTGGCCTCGATGGTGACCTCGATGTGCGGGCGGCCTTCGATGATCACCCGGTGGGCTCCGTCGCCGCCGTCGGGCGGGGCCGGCCAGTCGGGGGCGCAGGAGGCGTGGATGCGGGTGACGTGCTCGATGACGATGCGGGGTTCGCCCTCGACGATCCCCTGCACCTCGAAGCGGACGGCGCCCTGGGTGCCTCCCTCGAACTCCCCCATCGTGCGCGTGGTGACGGTGGTGTCGAGGGCGCGGCGCTCCACGGTCTCGCGGATGTCGTCGAGTTCGACGCCGAGGGCCCGGGCCATCATCCGTATCTGCCCGCCCCACACCATGGTCGGGATGGACGGCATGAGCATCATCGGCTCGTAGTCCATGGGCTGGCCCATGCCGATGAGGTAGCGGACGGAGTCCGGCTGGTCGTAGGTGGAGTAGTCGAAGATCTCCTGGCAGCGGATGACGTCGATCCGGGTGCCGAGCCCGCTGAGCAGCAGCGGGAGCACGTCGTTGCCCCAGCCGGGGTCGACGCCGGAGGCGAAGAGCGAACCGCCGCCCTCCGCGACCGCGGCGGTCACCGGATCGAGGAACTCCGGTGGGGCGCTGCGGTAGTCGTAGAGCGGGTAGAGGGCGGGGCTCACGACGACGGCCCCGGAGCGGATCGCCCGGGTGATGTCGGCGAGCGCGTCGTCGGGGCGGATGTCGCCGGACGCCGCGTAGACGACCGCCCGCGGACGGGCCGCGAGGACCGCCTCGATGTCGTCGGTGGCCACGACGCCCGTCTCGTAGTCGAGTTCGCCGAGTTCACCGGCGTCGCGGCCGACCTTTTCTGGATTGTGGACGATGACGGCGGCCAACTTCAGCGCCGGATGGGCCTCTACGGCACGGATGGCCAAACGGCCGACGTTGCCGGTACCCCAGACAACCGTGGAAATCATGCGCGGAGGGTAGCTTCAGGACCTGTAGGTTCCTAGAGCCGTGTACGGAAATTCCGGCCCGCTGTCACTGGTTTTGCGCACCCAGCACGAACAGCAGGTAGACGAAGAACGCGAACAGGTGACCTACGAACAAGTAGGCGATGAGCCGGATGACGAGACCGCGCGGAAACTTCGACTGCTGCGCTTGCCGTGGTTGCTGCGTGTCCTGCGTTTCGGGCATGGCGTACGGCTCCTCGCCTATCGGTGGTGTGTGGTCGTAACGGCGCCGCCGCCGAGGCACAGGCCGGCGAGGCTGCTCTGCAGCAGGGTGTGGACGAACAGCAGCTCCGCCCCGGCGGCCGAGGCGGCGCCGATCCGGTGCGCGGTGAGCGAGTCGAAGTGGGCGCTGTCTCCCGGCTCCAGCAGGTACTCGCTCTCCCCCAGGTGCAGCCGCAGCCGCCCCTGCAGCACGTACAGCCACTCCTCCCCGGGATGTACGCGGACCAGCTCGCCCTGGCTGCGGCCGTGGGGGACGTGCACGCGCAACGCCTGCATCCCGCGGCCGGAGCCGCCTGCCTGCCAGTACGTCCAGCCGTCCGCCTCGCGGGCACCAAGGCCGCCGGCCCGTACGATGGGATCGGCGACGGCCGGGGTCTCCCCGAGCAGCTCCGAGACCGTCGTGCCGTAGGTGCGGGCGAGCCCGAGCAGCAGCGGCAGCGAGGGCTGGCGGCGGCCGGTCTCCAGCCGCGACAGGTGCGCCGGCGAGAGCCGGGCCCGGGCGGCGGCGGCCTCCAGGGTGAGCCCGGCCCGGCGGCGCAGATCGCGCAGCTGCGGGGCCACGGTGGGCAGCTCGGCTTCGGGGGCAGTTTCGCCCGGGACGGTGTCGTCCGCTTCGCCTGGGCCGGGGGCAGGACCGGTTGTCATGCCCCGATTGAGCCAGATCCTTACCCCTCTGGCAAACCGCGTTGCCTCTGAGGCAAAGCGCTCCTACGGGCCGTCGCCGGGCCCGGGCGGGCCCGCGAGCACCCTCTCCACCGTGTCCGCGTCCTGCGCCCGCTTGTCGGGGCGGTGGCGCAGGACGCGCGCGAAGCGCAGGGCGACCCCGGCCGGGTAGCGCGGGGAGCGCTGCAGGCCGTCGTAGGCGATCTCCACCACCAGTTCGGGGCGCACCCGGACCGTGTGGCCGTCGTCCTCGACCGCGAGCTCGCCGAGCCGTTCGGTCTGCCAGCGCAGCATCTCGTCGGTGAGTCCCTTGAAGGTCTTGCCGAGCATCGCGTAGCCGCCGTCGGCGGTCCGGGCGCCGAGGTGGAGGTTGGACAGGAGACCGGTGCGCCTGCCGTGGCCCCGTTCGACGGCGAGCACGACCAGGTCCAGGGTGTGCACCGGTTTCACCTTGAGCCAGTGTTTGCCGCGCCGGCCGGCCGCGTAGGCGGAGTCGAGGGCCTTGAGCATCACGCCCTCGTGCCCCCGGCTCAGGGTGCGCGTCCAGAACTCCTCCGCCTCGGCCGCCTGCGCCGCCGGGTCCTCGACCACGAGCCGGCCTACCCGGTACTCCTCCGGTACCAGGGCGGTGAGCGCCGCGTACCGTTCGCGCACCGGCAGGTCGAGGAGTACGCGGTCACCCGCCACCAGCACGTCGAAGAAGTAGGGGACGACCGGGAGGGTCCGCCGGGCGGCCTCGACGTCGGCGCGGGAGCCGACCCGGCTCGCCACTTCCTGGAACGGCACCGGCCGCCCGTCCTCGGCGGAGCGTCCGATGACCTCCCCGTCGAGGATGAACCGGTCCCCCGGAAAGGACCGGGCCAGCTCGGCCACCTCCGGCAGCCGGTCGGTGATCTCGTCGAGGGAGCGCGTGTACAGCCGTACGTCGTCCCCCTCGCGGTGGACCTGCACCCGGATCCCGTCGAGCTTCTCCTCCACCGCACACGGCCCGAGCGCGGCCAGCGCCGCCGCCACCGACTTGGCGGTGTTCGCCAGCATCGGCTGTACGGGCTGCCCCACGCGCAGGGTGACCTCGCTCAGGGCCGCCGCCCCGTCGGCGAGCACGGCCGCCGCCACCCGGGGCAGGGAGCCGTCGAGCATGGCGGCCCGGCGCAGGGCGGCGGCGGGCACCCCGGCCGCGGCCGCCACCCCGTCCAGGGCCACGGCGTCGAGCGCGCCCTGACGCACCTCCCCGCCGAGCAGGCTGCGCAGGAACCGCTGCTCGGCCTCGGTGGCGGCGCCGAGCAGGGCGTCCAGGATCCGGCGGCGCTCGGCCTGGGCGCCGGCCCCGGCCACGGCGGCGAGCCGGGTCACGGCCTCGTCGACGTCCGTCACGGTCAGGGTGGCTTCGGCGGCCGGTGCGCTCTCCCCGGCGAGCGCGCGCCAGCCGATCCCCGGGCGGCCCTGCGGGAGCCGCCCGGCGAGGTAGGAGACGACCAGGGCCGCTTCCCCGGCGGGCGCGGCGGCGAACAGCTCCGCGAGCAGGGCGGTCTTCCCCGACCTGGCGGAGGTTTCGGCGACCTCCCGGGACACGCGCGCGACCTCGGCCAGCAGCATGCGGCCATCCTCCCGCCGAGCGGCGGGCGCCGCAGCCCAGCACATCCAGCCTCGCCGACGTTTGAGGCGCGGGGTCCGGAAAATCCAGCCCCGCCGGCGTTTGAGGCGCGGGGTCCGGAAAATCCAGCCCCGCCGGCGTTTGAGGCGCGGGGTCTGGGGCGGAGCCCCAGTTTCGGGAAGGGGCGGGGTGGGGGAAAGACCGGCCCCGGGCCGACCCCGCCAGGCGTTCCGATTCCGGGGGCCGGGTACCGGGGCCGGGGGCCAGCTACCGGGGCCGGACTCCGAGTCGGACTCCGCGGGCGGCCCCGCCCCGCCCCGCATACCGCAGGCGCGGTACACCCGGCGGGCCGTGTAGTCCTTGAGGACGTCCGCAGTTCAGCCTGCGGGAGCGCGGTCACCGGAGGCCCAACGCTTAGGGTTCCCGTATGAAGCTCCGACTGCCCCGGCGCCGCCGAAGCCGCCTGCTCGCGGGCGCGGCCGCGCTCGCCGTCGTCGCGGGGGCGGGCACCCTCACGGCCACCGCCGCGGCCGGCGACGCTCCGTCCGTGCGCCGCGAGGACAAGGTCCTCGACATGCCCGGCGCCGGCATCGACATCTCGTACTTCACCGGCGGGGACACCGCGGGGGACGGCGGGGCGAAACGTCCCGCCGTCCTCCTCGCCCACGGTTTCGGCGGCAGCAAGGAGGACGTGCGCCCGCAGGCCGAGCGCCTCGCCCGCGACGGCTACGCCGTGCTGACCTGGTCCGCGCGCGGCTTCGGCCGCTCCGGCGGGAAGATCGGGCTGAACGACCCCGACCACGAGGTCAAGGACGTCTCCCGGCTGATCGACTGGATCGCTGCCCGGCCCGGGGTGCGCCTCGACGCGGCCGGAGATCCGCGCGCCGGACTCGCGGGCGGCTCCTACGGCGGCGCGATCTCGCTGCTCGCGGCAGGCAACGACCCGCGCGTGGACGCCATCGCCCCCTCGATCACCTACTGGAACCTGGCGGATTCCCTCTTCCCCGGCGGCGTCTTCAAGAAGCTGTGGGCCGGCCTCTTCTTCACCACCGGCTCCGCGGGCGGTCTGCAGCCGGGCGCCTCCGGCGCGGGCGCCGCCCCGCAGGCGCCCCCGGGCGCGCCGGGCTGCGGACGCTTCCAGCCGGAGCTGTGCGCCATGTACGAACGGGTCGCGGTGGCCGGCAAGCCCGACCCCGAGGCCCGCGCGCTGCTGGAGCGGCGCAGTCCCTCGGCGGTCGGCGGCGCGATCAAGGTGCCGACCCTGATCACGCAGGGCCAGGACGACTCCCTCTTCCCGCTGGACCAGGCCGATGCCATGGCCCGGGCGATCGCCGCCAACGGCGCGCCCGTCTCCGTGGACTGGGCGGCCGGCGGCCACGACGGCGGCATGCGCGAGGCCGACCGCGTCGAGGACCGGGTGAAGACCTGGTTCGACCGCTACCTCAAGGACGACACGGCCGTGGACACCGGCCCCGCCTTCCGCGTCTCGCGCTCCGGCGGCATCGACTCCACCGACGGCCGGGTCACGCTGCGCGGAGCGAGCGGCTCCACTTATCCGGGGCTGCTGTCCGGGCCGCGCGAGTTCGCCCTGACCGGCCGGGAGCAGACCTTCGCCAACCCGGCGGGCGCGGCCCCGCCCGCGCTGTCCGCGCTGCCGGGCATCGGCGGGCAGCTCGCCGCCCTGGGAGGCGGCCTCTCGCTGGACTTCCCCGGGCAGAACGCCCGGTTCGACTCGGAGCCGCTGACCGGGGAAACCCGGATCACCGGGACCCCGACCATCACCCTAAAGGTGAGGTCTACAGCTGCGGACGGTTCGGCCGTCCTGTTCGGCAAGGTGTACGACGTCAGCCCCGACGGGCGCCAGCAGGTGCTGCCCAGTCAGCTGGTGGCCCCGGTGCGGGTGGAGGGCGCGCAGCAGGACAAGACCGTCGAGCTGCGGCTGCCCGCCATCGACCACGCGGTCGAGGCCGGGCACCGGCTGCGGCTCGTCGTCGCCGCCACCGACCTCGGCTACGCCTCCCCGGCCGCGCCTGCGTCCTACACCGTCTCGGCGCAGGGCCCGCTGGCCGTGCCCGTCGCTGCCGGGGTGCGCACGGCGTCCTCCGGGCTGCCCGCCTGGACCTGGTGGATGCCGCTCGGGGCCGCGCTGCTGGCCGCGGCGCTGGTGGGGACCCGGAGGACCGGCCGGGGGCCGGGCGGCGGGCGGGCGGGCGCAGCGCAGCCCGACCCGGCGCTGGCCGGCGTACCGCTGGAGATCACGGGGCTGACCAAGCGCTATGCCAAGGCGCAGGACCGCTACGCCGTACGGGACCTGTCCTTCCGGGTGGAGAAGGGCCAGGTGCTCGGTCTGCTCGGGCCCAACGGCGCGGGCAAGACCACGACCCTGCGGATGCTGATGGGCCTGATCAGTCCGGATGCCGGCGAGATCCGGGTCTTCGGACACCAGGTACGGGCCGGCGCGCCCGTCCTCTCGCGCGTCGGGGCGTTCGTGGAGGGTGCCGGCTTCCTGCCGCACCTGACGGGGCGCGCCAACCTGGAGCTGTACTGGCAGGCCACGGGCCGCCCCGCCGGGGACTCCCACATGGAGGAGGCCCTGGAGATCGCCGGGCTCGGCGACGCGCTGGAGCGGGCGGTACGCACGTACTCGCAGGGCATGCGCCAGCGCCTCGCGATCGCGCAGGCCATGCTCGGCATGCCGGACCTGCTGATCCTCGACGAGCCGACCAACGGTCTGGACCCGCCGCAGATCCGCGAGATGCGCGACGTGATGATCCGGTACGCGGCCGGCGGGCGGACGGTCATCGTCTCCAGCCACCTGCTGTCGGAGGTCGAGCAGTCCTGCACGCACCTGGTGGTCATGGACCGCGGCAGGCTCGTCCAGGCGGGCGAGGTCGCCGAGATCACCGGCGGCGGGGACGTCCTGCTGGTGTCGCTGGCCGAGCCGGTGGACGAGGCGATCGTCGGGAAGATCGCCGCGCTGGAGGGAGTGGAGTCCGTGGCCGACGCCGAGGACGGTCTGCTCGTACGGCTGGACGGCGCGAGCGCTGCCGAGCTGATCGCCGAACTCGTACGGCTGGAGGTGCCGGTGTCGGGAGTGGGACCGCACCGGCGGCTGGAAGACGCGTTCCTCACCCTGATCGGAGGCGCGGCATGAACACCGCGACGGATGTGAACGCAAACCCGAACTCGG